>CAIJOB010000012.1 GCA_903822175.1 uncultured Alphaproteobacteria bacterium | reverse complement strand
CCGCGCGGACGGTCGAAACCGCCACCGCCGCCGCCGCCGCCCCGCGGACGGTCGAAGCCGCCGCCGCCGCCGCCGCCGCCGCCGCCACTACGCGGCGGAGCCGCGCCCTGGCCGGTGACCACCAGCTGGCCCGCCGAAAGCTTGCCGGATCGTCGATCCTGCTCGAGTTCGAAATTGACCAGGTCGCCTTCATTCAGGCCGCGAAGGCCTGCCTGTTCGACCGCTGAAATATGGACGAAGACGTCGCTTCCGCCGTCGTCCGGTTGGATGAAACCAAAGCCTTTAGCGGTATTGAACCACTTGACCGTGCCGCTCGACATTCGCCTGACCTACCAAGATAGAGTCTTGCGCCGGCAAAAACGCCGTCGCCCGGACCCCGATTTTGGCTGTCCGTGCAAGCTATGTAGCGGGCGAAAAGCCACTCGACCAGCCGCACCGTGACATAAGCGCGCAATCGGCCTATTGGAGCGCCCCTTCGACAACACTCAAAAGCGGCGGGACGAGCCCCCTTTGAACAGCATCTGTGTCTATTGCGGGTCGGCGGCAGGCAACGATCCGGCCTTCCTCGAAGAGGCGGTCACCGCCGGGACGCTGATCGCCCAGCAGGGCCTGACGCTGGTCTACGGCGGCGGCAAGGTGGGCCTGATGGGCGCGGTCGCCGACGCGGCGCTGGCGGCCGGCGGCAAGGTGATCGGCGTCATGCCCGCCGACCTGGTCAACCAGGAGATCGGCCACACCGGCCTCACTGAACTGCGCGTCGTCAACTCGATGCACGAGCGCAAATGGGCCATGGCGGAGCTCGCCGACGGGTTTCTGTGCCTGCCGGGCGGGCCGGGCACCTTCGAGGAGATCTTCGAGCAGTGGACCTGGGCGCTGCTGGGCTTCCACGACAAGCCCTGCGGTTTCGTCAATGTGAACGGCTACTACGAGCCGATGCGCGCCTCCATCCAGCAGATGGCCGACAAAGGCTTCCTCGCCCAGCCGTACGTCGACATGCTGATCTATGCGGACCGCACCGCCGACGTCATCGAATCCTTCCGCGCCTATGTTCCCCCGCCGCCGAAGTGGGGCGTCGCCCCGGTCGAGCAGCGCTACTAGGCCGCCAAACGGGCGGCCAAGGGACCTCTGGCCCCCGGAATACCCCCAAAGGCGATCAATTCGCGGCTAAGGCGAAAACACCGCTTGGCAGACCGCCAAGCTTGGGTGTTAACTTTTGATTATGGATTTGAACCTTGAGCTTCTGTTGATCCTCGTGGGCGTCGGCTCCGTCTTCGGAGTGGGCGGCGCCATCCTGATGAGCGAAAGCGTGCGCCACTACGGCCTGCTCGGCGTGTTCCGGCGCGCCTTCTCCGGAGGCTCGGAGCGCAATCCCTACGCCCACTGACGCCACCAGCGTCACGGCAAGCGAAAGGGCCCCCAGCTCACGCCGGGGGCCCTTTGCATTTGTCTCAATCGAGGCCTTAGCCGCCGTTGCGGTCCATGCGAACCTGCGCTGACAGGCTGTCCAGGCGCTGCTCGAGCATGTCGCGGTCGCGATCGCTGAGCACGCCGTCGCCGCGCATGTCCTGTTCCTGGCGGCGGATGTCATTGAGCTTGCGCTGAGCGTCGCGGGCTTCGCGGCCCGACAGGCTGTTGTCGGAGCGAGAGTCGCGGATGCGACGGTCGATGCGCGAGATGCGCTCGTCGACGCTCATGGTGTTCTGGCGGCTCACGTAAGCCGTGTTGCTGGAATAGCCTTCCACATTGGCCGGCGCGCCATCGACCCAGACGCCTTCGCGGTCATAGTAGCCATAGGCCACCGCCCGGTCGGCGTGGTTGTCGTGCCAGCGGTTGTCGTTGTCGTAGTAGCCGTAGGCGTGAACGCAGTCGCGCGGACCCTTGGACAGGTTCGAGCCGACCGCCGCGCCGGCGACGCCGCCGATGATCGTGCCGCCGGTCTTGCCGCCGTGGCTGCCGATGGCGTTGCCCAGCAGGGCGCCCCCGATGGCGCCGATCACGGTGCCCGCGACGCGGTTTTCACTACGCTGCTGGCAGGTTTCCTGGGCCATGGCCAGGGACGGGATGAGGACCACAGCGGCGATGCCGGCGGCCAGTAGATGCTTGCGCATTAGAACTCTCCTTGGGAGACGCGAAACGTTCGTGTCCCTCGCTTAGGCAGCAACAACGTCGTGCGACGGTTGAGGTTCCAGATCGAGGCGTTGCCGACTAGGATTGGCGCCTTATCAGGGGAGCGTGGCATGCGTGGATTTCGGGGATTGGTCGCGGGTGTCCTGGCGGGCCTTGCCGTGGCGACAGCGGCGCGCGCGGAGCCCGCGTTCCAGCAGCACGACCTGGTCCTCAAGGATTTCCACTTCCGCTCGGGCGAGACCCTGCCGGAGCTGAAACTGCACTACTACACCCTGGGCCAGCCGAAGAAGGACGCGGCCGGCCACGTCACCAACGCGGTCTTGATCCTGCACGGCACCGGCGGCTCAGGCCATCAGTTCGCCGCCCCGCAGTTCGCCGATATTCTGTTCGCGCCGGGCGGCCTGCTCGATCCCGCCAAATACTTCCTGATCATGCCCGACGACATCGGCCACGGCGCCTCGTCCAAGCCGTCGGACGGGCTGCACATGCGCTTTCCCCGCTACGACTACGCCGACATGGTGGTGGGCGAGCACGCCGTCGCGCAGAGCCTGGGCGTGCAGCAGCTGCGTCTGGTGATGGGCACCTCGATGGGCTGCATGCACAGCTTCATGTACGCGGAAATGTATCCCGACGGGGCCAGGGCGGCGATGCCGCTGGCTTGTCAGGCCGTGGCGCTGGCCGGCCGCAACCGGCTGTGGCGCGAGATGTCGATCACCGGGATCGAGGCTGATCCGGCCTGGCTGGGCGGCGAGTACAAGACGCAGCCGCAGCTGGGCCTGCGCACCGCCGAAAACATGCTGATCCTGGCGGGCGCCTCGGCCTGGCCCATGCAGATCGCCATGCCCAAGGGCGAGCAGGTCGACGCCTGGTACGCCGAACAACTGCCCCAGCGCCTTAAGACCGCCGAGGCCAACGACCTGATCTATCAGCTGGAGGCGTCGCGCACCTACGACCCCTCGCCGGACCTGGAGAAGATCAAGGCGCCCATGACCTGGGTGAACTCCTGCGACGACTTCATCAATCCGCCGGAACTGGGCCTGGCCCAGACCGAGATCAAGCGGGTCAAGGGCGGCAAGTTCGTGCTGATCCCCTGCCGCCCCGACACCCACGGCCACGGCACCCACACCTGGGCCGTGTTCTGGAAGGCGGACCTGGCGGACCTGCTGAAGCGTTCGGGCGGCTAAGCCCTAGGAGGTCGTGCTCGCTGACCAGGTGGCGTCCTGGATTTCGGCGTGGGCTTCCAGGTGCTTGGTGATGGCGTCGAGGTCGTCGGCGTTGGCGGTGGTGGGCACCAGGGTGGCGGCCAGTTCGACGATCTCGTCGCCTTCGGAGACCACCTCCACTTCGCGCACCGGATAGTGATAGCGCTCCAGCTCCTCGTAGAGCAGGTCGCGGGCGGTAGGCGCCTCGGCGGGTGCGCAGGTCACGTGCACCTGGTATAGCGCCTCGGTCTCACCCGCCTTGATCGGCCGGCGGTTCACATAGTCGACCAGCGGCCGCAGCAGGGTGTTGCCGCCCAGCACGAAGACCGCCACCGCCGTCGCCTCGGCCAGCAGGCCCGCGCCGGCGAAGGCGCCGACTGCGGCCGTGCTCCACAGCGTCGCGGCGGTGTTCAGGCCGCGCACCTGCGCGCCCTCCTGCATGATCACGCCCGCGCCCAAAAAGCCGATGCCGGTGACCAGATAGGCCACCACATTGGCCTCGCCGCCGGCCCCCATCAGCCGCCCGCCCAGATGCACGAAGGCCGCCGTACCCACCGAGACCAGCACCATGGTGCGAAGCCCCGCGTTGCGCTGACGGATCTGCCGCTCCAGCCCGATCAGCCCGCCCAGCACGAAGGCCGCGCCCAGGCGGATCAGCGTCGTCAGGAACGGGGTGAGATCGAACGCGACCATGCCGTCCCTATAGCAGCGGTTCGCCGTCCGCGCTCGGCCTAGCGGACGTAGCTGGCCCCGTTGATGTCGATCACCGCGCCGGTCATCGAGGGCGGCGCTTCGAGGGCCAGATAGGCCACCGCGTTCGCCACCTCCTCCGGGTCGGCGACCTTGCCGAGCGGGATGTCGGCGAGCAGCTTTTCGCCGCCGCGGCTGGACAGATACTCCTCGGCCATGCCGGTCATGGTGAAGCCCGGGCAAACCGCGAAGGCCAATATGCCCTCGCCGGCGAAGCCCCGGGCGATCGACTTGGTCATCGCCACCATGCCGGCCTTCGAAGCGGCATAGTGCCAGTGGGCCGGCGAATCCCCACGATAGGCCGCCCGGCTGGCGACATTGACGATCCGCCCCCCAACACCGCGCTCGCGCCAGTGCAGCACCGCGCGGCGGCAAAGGTCGGCGCTGGCCTGCAGGTTGATCTGCATCGTACGGCCCCAGGCGGCCTGCCAGTCGTCGGCCGGGGCGTCGACGGCGATCGGCTCGAAGACCCCGGCGTTGTTCACCAGCACGTCGATCCGCCCGTCCAGCCGCGCCAGAGCCCGGTCCCACAGCGCCTCGGCCGCGCCGGCCTCGGCGAGGTCCGCGCCCAGGGTCAGCTCGCCGTCCGCCCGGCCGTGGCCGATGAACCTGGCGCCGCGCTCGGCGAAGGTGGTGGCGATGGCCGCGCCGATGCCGCGCGTGGAGCCGGTGACGAGGATGTGGGGCGTGTCGGTCATGGTCCCTCCTACGCCGGGACGCCCTACAGACGCCAGAGGGTGCGCGGGCAGGAGGTCAGGACGCCTGCTTTCTGTGCGCCGTTCCGGTCTCGGGAACGCGGGGAATAGCCAGCGCGCGGTGTCTGGGCCATGATCGGCATACCGGCGCTTCGCCGGCGAAGCCTAAGCCCGCGCCCGGGTGGAAAAGGGAAACACCGTGGTCCTAGCCGCCCTTGCCTTGGCCGCTGTCGTCGCGGGAGGCCACTCGCCCGGAAAGCCGGCTCCCGGTGAGTCCCAGGCGCCTGCCGGTTCGGCCTGGACCGACGAGACCGCCGCCGCCGAGGCCCCGCCGACCCGTTTCAAGTGCCAGGCGGCCGGCGACCTGACGGCGCGCTTCGATGCCCGCGGCCCCAAGCTCCTGATGATCGTCGACGCGGGCGACGGACCCCACGCGCTCCCGATCACCCCCTGGGATGGCGGCGCGGTGCGCCTGACCTGGAGCGATGGCCAGCGGACCCTGGTCTGGAGCCCCGGCGTGCAGATCATGTGGATGGACGGCTCTGAGCACCGCATGTGCGGCGGCGGCATGCACCACGAGCACTAGCCGCCCTCAGGCGCGGGACAGCGTCCGTTCGAAATAGTCGATCGTTCGACTGAGCCCGTCGCGCAGCGCGATGCTCGGCCGCCAGTCCAGCGTCTTCTCCGCCAGGCTGATGTCGGGGCGCCGCCGGCGGGGGTCGTCGTCAGGCAGGGGCTGGCGCACGATCTTCGACGCGCTGCCGGTCAGTTCGATCACCAGGGCCGCCAGTTCGGCGATGGTGATCTCCTGCGGATTGCCCAGGTTGATCGGCCCGGTTACCTCGGCCGGCGTCGCCATCAGCCGCAACAGCCCGTCCACCAGGTCGTCGACATAGCAGAACGAGCGCGTCTGGCCCCCGTCGCCGGAGATGGTGATCGGCTCGCCGCGCAGCGCCTGGACGATGAAATTGGACACCACGCGCCCGTCGTTGGGGTGCATCCGCGGCCCATAGGTGTTGAATATCCGCGCCACCTTGATCTGCAGCCGGTGCTGTCGCCAGTAGTCGAAGAACAGGGTCTCGGCGCAGCGCTTGCCCTCGTCGTAGCAGGAGCGCGGCCCGATCGGATTGACGTTGCCCCAGTAGCCCTCGGTCTGCGGATGCACGTCCGGGTCGCCGTAGACCTCCGAGGTCGAGGCCTGCAGGATCGAGGCGCCCACGCGCTTGGCGAGCCCCAGCATGTTGATCGCGCCATGCACGCTGACCTTGGTCGTCTGCACCGGGTCGTGCTGGTAGTGCACCGGCGAGGCGGGGCAGGCGAGGTTGTAGATCTTGTCGACCTCCACATAGAGCGGGAAGGTCACGTCATGGCGCATCAGCTCGAAGCGCCGCTCGCCCAGCAGGTGCTCGACGTTGCCGCGCCGCCCGGTGAAAAAGTTGTCGACGCACAGGACCTCGTGGCCCTGCGCCAGCAGCGCCTCGCAGAGGTGCGACCCGATGAACCCGGCCCCGCCGGTCACCAGCACCCGCTCGTTCTCGTCCCGCGGCATCCCGTCTACGCCCCAAACCCACTTCAGGGACCGTTCGTAGCCCAGAAGCGGGCTGGGGCCACCCCTTCGCGTTCGGACCCTAAGCCGTCCGCGCGTACTGGTTGAACCACTCGATGGTGCGGGCCCAGGCCTGCGGCGCGGTCACCTTGTTGTAGCGCTCGGGCGTGGCGTCGTTGAAGAAGCCGTGCACCGAATCCGGCCACAGATGGCCCTCGTAGCGGACGTTGTTCTTCTTCAGCTCCGCCTCCTGGGCCGGGAAACCGCCGGCCAGGTTCTTGTCGAGCGCGCCGTGGTTGATCAGGATCGCGGCCTTGATGTTCGGCACCTGGGCTGGCGGCGTCGGCGCGCCGTAGAAAGGCGCCGCGGCCGCCAGGTCCGGCCCCATCATCGCCGCCAGACTATTGGCCACCCCGCCGCCGTAGCAGAAGCCCGTCGCGCAGACCTTGCCGGTGCAATCCGGCCGCGCCTTCAGCCAGTGCGCCGCGGCCAGCCAGTCCTGCATGAGTTTCGGCTTGTCGATCTTGGCGAACATCTGGCCGCCCTTGTAGTCGTCGCCGGGATAGCCGCCGACGGTGCTGAGCGCGTCGGGCGCAAACGCCATGAAGTTCTCCAGGGCGAAGCGTCGGGCCACGTCCTCGGTGTGCGGGTTCAGCCCCCGGTTCTCGTGCACCACGATCACCGCTGGCAGCTTGGCTGGCGTCGCGTCGCGGGTGTCGGCGCTGTTGGGCCGCACGAAATAGCCGCGGATCGAGCCGTTGCCGTCCGGCGAGGGGACGGTCACGTAGCTCGCCTTGATCCGCTCGTCGTCCTTACGGATCTGCTGGCCCAGCGCGTAGTTCGGCATCAGCGCGTCGGCCAGCACGCCCGCGGTCAGCCCGGTGGCCGCGAACCGCTTCAGGCCATCCATGAAGCTGCGCCGGCTGATCTCGCCGTGAATGAACTGGGTGTAGAGGTCCACGGCCTCCGCCGGAATGCGCTTGCGGTCCTGGTCCATGGTGTTCTCCCCGGTCGGCGAGCTGGCGCGTTCGCCGCTATTGCAGAGTGATCTTGAACGTCGCGCCAGACGTCTCACCCTTTGCGAACTCTAACGAGCCGCGGTGTTGACGCACCAGCGACCGGATCACCTTCATGCCCAGCCCCGTCTGGCGCTCAGGATCGAAGTTCGGCGGCAACCCCGGCCCGTCGTCGCTCACGGTGAGGCTGACACCCTTGGCCTGCGACGCGATCCGCACCTCGACCCGCCGCGCGCCATGCTTCGCGGCGTTGGTCACGAGCTCGTTGGCAATCAGGCCAAGCGGCATGACCAGCGTTGTGTGGATCGGGGCCGGATCGCCGGTGACGATGGCCGTGCAGGGTTCGATCATGGCCGCGAGCTCGGCCACGAGACGTTCGGCGTAGTCTCGCGCGGAGGTCGTTTCCACCGCATCGTCCACGTAGAAGTGGCGATGGACCTGCGCGACGGTGTGAACCCGCGATGAGGCGATCTCCAGTTGGCGCGCCGCCTCCTTATCGCTCGTCGATTTGGCCTGCATGACCAGCAGGCCCGAGACGAACTGCAGGCTGTTCATCACCCGATGGTCGATTTCCCGCCCAAGCATGGCGGTGCGGTCCCGCTCCGCCTCGACCTCGGCCACCCGCAGAGCGAGCTGACGATTGGCCAGCCTCAGCTCAAGCTGGGCCATGACGTGGCGCGCCAGCGTCTGCAGCGCCGACTGCTGCTGCGCGCTGAGGGTCATCGGCGTGACGTTCAGAACGCAAAGGGTGCCGATCGGCAGGCCTTCTGGCGTTTTCAACAGGGCGCCGGCGTAAAAGCGCAGCCCGGGCTCACCGGTGACGAGAGGATTGCAGTCGAACCGCGCGTCCTTGGTGGCGTCCGGCACCATCATGAAGTCCTCGGCCAGCAGAGCGTGACCGCAAAACGATGTGTCCAGAGGGGTTTCCCTGACCCCCAGACCGACCTCCGCCTTGAAGAATTGCCGGCCTTCGCCGATCAGGTTGACCACCGCGATGGGCGTTCCGCAAATCTCAGACGCCAACTCAGCGATCTCATCGAAGTCCCGCTCGCGCGGCGTATCCAGAACGCCATAGAGCGCCAGCGCTGCAAGTCGGTCTTGTTCATCCGCGCGGAGAGGAATGGTCAATCGTCATGCCGGTCTGCGAGAAGGGCCGGGGCCCCCTCTCTATGCTGCCGTCAACTCTAACGCAGCGGCGCTCACTTCGGCCATGCGCAAACTGCGGCCATCTGGCCGGCGGCCCTATCCCCGCCAAGGTCAAAAGGGATGAGGCCAGGGTCCGGAACAGCCGCAGAACAGGCACCCGACGAAGATCACTTTCGTAGATGCAGTGTGATCCAAATGAGAGGCACCAAAACCCCCGCGACGAACGCGGCAGCACTAACCGCTTGGGCTGCGATGACGCTCCAATTCCAACGCTTAGCAGCCTTCCAGTGGCCTCCTCGAACATCGTCACTCAGCTCCACATCATCCTCGGTCACGTAAACAACTGGCGTGCCTCCGTGCATAAACTCGTTGGCCGAAACCAACCGATGCTCTCGGTGTCGGTTGAGCTTCCGAACACCTAGGAAGGGGATGAGGCCCGCTGCAAACAAGCCGATAGCGAAACACCAGAGGCCGGCGACGAAGGGAACCTGCGGCATCGCCCGGGTCCACGTGTTTACGATTGCGGATGTTAGACCCACGCCACCAGCACCATTGCCTACAGCGAGCGACAGACGCCACTTCAGCATCAAGTCATCGCTGCGCCCCCCCAGGCTCTGGGCCTCCGCGATGAACGGTGCTCGCCGCGCGCGGTCCTCCGCCAGCTCCTTTTGGACCATGGCGGACAGGGCTTCTGTCGCGGAGGGTTTCCGGTCGTCCGGCATGTTACTAGTCCTGCGCCCAGGTGAGCTCGTGCTTGCATCGACCACAGCGACGACCGTGATAGAGGTCGCCGCGAAAATGGTCTGCGGCCTCCCAAGACTCGAACTCGCTGCTCGGGGCCCCACACTCTGGGCAAACAATGTAGCCCGACGCGGGATCAAGTGTGATGTCGCCGGCCTGCAGCGCTTCTTGATAAAGCTCGACTAGTCGCTCGATCGACACGGGCGCATCGGGCAACTTGGCTAGTAAGGGAGCTGCCCAGTCTGGCGTTTGTTTAGCCCAGGTTGGAGTGTCGCGGTCTGCGCGCCGATAATACCAGTGGGATAGACCCCAGGATATTAGGCCGCCGATAAGCAGGGACGCCGCGTGACGTGACCCCCTGAAACTCCTCCAGGAATAATTAGAGTCCGCCCCCAACTTCTGCGACACGCCTGTGGATCAAGTCGCTCTGATGCTACTTCCGGATGCATTTCAACTGCGGTTGCCCCCGCCATGACCCAAACGGCGTGTTGGTGCCCAGGGCGCGGCTCTTTTCCACGCTGGCCTTATCCCCCGCCAAGGTCAAAAGAGAACATCTTGCCAACCTGAACAAAATAAGTACAACTGAGTCCTGGCCTGAGGCGACGCCTTGGCCGGTCCGGTTGGCGGAATCGTGGGATAAGGGGTTTCCGAGATGGCACAGGCGATGGCGTTGAAGCTGGTGGGTAAAGAAGACGGCGACAAGCAGCGCGCTCTGGAAGCGGCGCTCTCCCAGATCGATCGGGCCTTCGGCAAGGGCTCGGTGATGAAGCTGGGCGACAAGGGCAAGATCGTCGAGATCGAGTCCGTGCACACCGGGTCGCTGGGCCTGGACATGGCGCTGGGCATCGGGGGCCTCCCCAAGGGCCGGATCGTCGAGATCTACGGGCCGGAATCCTCAGGCAAGACCACGCTCGCGCTGCATGTGGTGGCCGAGGTTCAGAAGGCTGGCGGCACCGCGGCCTTCGTCGACGCCGAACATGCGCTCGACCCCTCCTACGCCCACAAGCTCGGCGTTAATCTGGACGAGCTCCTGGTTTCGCAGCCGGACACCGGCGAGCAGGCGCTTGAGATCACCGACACCCTGGTCCGCTCGGGCGCGGTGGACATCATCGTCATCGACTCGGTCGCGGCGCTGACGCCGCGGGCGGAAATCGAAGGCGAGATGGGCGACAGCCTGCCGGGCCTGCAGGCCCGGTTGATGAGCCAGGCGCTGCGCAAGCTCACCGGCTCCATCTCCAAGACCCAGACCCTGGTGATTTTCATCAACCAGATCCGCATGAAGATCGGTGTCATGTACGGCTCGCCGGAGACCACGACGGGCGGCAATGCGCTGAAGTTCTACGCCTCGGTGCGCCTCGATATCCGCCGCACCGGCTCGGTGAAGCGGGCCGACGAGATCATCGGCAACAACGTCCGCGTCAAGGTGGTCAAGAACAAGGTCGCCCCGCCGTTCCGCGAGGTCGAGTTCGACATCATGTACGGCGAGGGCATCTCCAAGCTGGGCGAGATCATCGACCTGGGCGTCAAGGCCGGGGTCATCGAGAAGTCCGGCTCCTGGTTCTCCTATTCCAGCCAGCGCATCGGCCAGGGCCGCGACAATGTCCGCGACTTCCTGAAGGCCAATCCCGACATCGCCGACGACATCGAAAAAGCCGTCCGCGGCGCCAAGGCGGTCATCGAAGAGGAGCTGCTGGTCGGCCCCTCCGAGACCGAAGACGAATAGGGTCTCCTGACGAGCGGCCGCAACCGCGGCGGGCTTCCCCGCCAACAGCACCGCCGCGCGACCCCGCGCGGGCGCTCATCATCGGAGTAGGGACGTCCGGGCTTGGCCTGGGCGTCCTTTTCCTTTGCCGGGGAGTCCCGTAAACGAACCTCGCCCCCTTCCTTAGGGGCGGCGAGGGCCGCCATGGCCACCGCTGGTCAATGTCAAAGATGTAAGCGCCAAGACCGATGCAGAGCCTGAACCAGATCCGCAGCCACTTCCTGGACTACTTCCAGCGGAAGGATCACGCCGTCGTCGCCTCCGCGCCCCTGGTGCCGCAGAACGATCCGACCCTGCTCTTCGTCAACGCCGGCATGGTGCCGTTCAAGAACTACTTCACCGGCGCCGAGACCGCGCCCTGGCCTCGCGCCACGACCTCGCAGAAGTGCGTCCGCGCCGGCGGCAAGCACAACGACCTCGACAACGTCGGCTACACCGCCCGCCACCACACCTTCTTCGAGATGCTGGGGAATTTCTCGTTCGGCGACTACTTCAAGGAAGGCGCCATCGAATACGCCTGGGAACTCCTGACCAAGGAGTTCGCGCTGCCGGTCGATAAGCTGCTGGTCACCGTCTACGCCGAGGACGAGCACGCCGCCGAACTGTGGAAGAAGATCGCAGGCCTGCCGGACCAGAAGATCATCCGCATCGCGACCTCCGACAATTTCTGGTCCATGGGCGACACCGGCCCCTGCGGGCCCTGTTCGGAAATCTTCTTCGACCACGGCGACCACATCCCCGGCGGTCCGCCCGGCAGCCCGGACGAGGACGGCGACCGGTTCGTGGAGCTCTGGAACCTGGTCTTCATGCAGTACGAGCAGATGGCCGGGGGCGAGCGCACCAACCTGCCCAAGCCCTCCATCGACACCGGCATGGGCCTGGAACGGATCGCCGCTGTCCTGCAGGGCGTGCACGACAACTACGATATCGACCTGTTCCGCACGATCATCGCCGCCAGCCGCGACCTGGTGGGCGGGTCCGGCGGCGGCGCCAACGGCCCCTCGCACCGGGTGATCGCCGACCATCTGCGGTCGTCCAGCTTTCTGATCGCTGATGGCGTGACGCCCTCGAACGAGGGGCACGGCTATGTGCTGCGCCGGATCATGCGCCGCGCCATGCGCCACGCCCACCTGGTGGGCGCAGCAGACCCCCTGATGCACCGCTTGGCGCCGACGCTCATCGCCGAGATGGGCGAGGCCTATCCGGAGCTGAAGCGCGCTGAGGCGGCCATCGTCGACACCCTGCGCCAGGAGGAGGAACGCTTCCGCCGTACGCTCGGCCGCGGCCTGAGCCTGCTGGACGAGGCGACGGCCGGGCTGAACGCCGGCGACGTGCTCTCGGGCGAGACGGCCTTCAAGCTCCACGACACCTACGGCTTCCCGCTGGACCTCACCCAGGACGCCGTGCGCGCCAAGGGCCTGACCGTCGACCTCCCGGGCTTCGACGCCGCGATGGCCCGCCAGCGCGACATGGCCCGTGAAGCCTGGACCGGCTCCGGCCAGGTCGCGGCCGCCGGCGAATGGTTCGCGATCCGCGACCGGCTGGGGCCGAGCGCCTTCGTCGGCTACGACACCACCGAAGCGACCGGCGAACTGCTGGCCCTCGTGGAAGACGGCCGCGAGATCGACGGCGCGGTCGCAGGCGCGACCGTGCAGGCCGTGTTCGACCGCACGCCCTTCTACGCCGAGAGCGGCGGTCAGGCCGGCGACCAGGGTGAAGTGGAGTGGGAAGGCGGCCGCGCGCGGGTGACCGACGTGCAGAAGCAGGCCGGCGACCTCTTTGTCCACGATCTGGAAATCCTCGAGGGCGCGCTGAAGGCCGGCGCCCGTGTGCGCCTGGCGGTCGATCCCGAGCGCCGCACGCAGACCCGCGCCAACCACTCGGCGACCCACCTCCTGCACGCGGCGCTGCGCAATGTGTTGGGGCCACACGTGAGCCAGAAGGGCCAGATGGTCGATGGCGAACGCATCCGCTTCGACTTCAGTCACGGCGCGCCGGTGACGCCCGACGAGATCGACCGCATCGAGGCCGAGGTGAACGCGGTGGTGCGCCAGAACCTGCCGGCTGAGACCCAGCTGATGGCGCCCAAGGAGGCCATGGCCGCCGGCGCCATGGCGCTGTTCGGCGAGAAGTACGGCGAGACGGTTCGGGTTCTGACGCTGGGCGAGTCGCTGGCCGGTGAGGGCGCCTATTCGGTCGAACTCTGCGGCGGCACCCACGTGGCCCGGACCGGCGATATCGCGCTGTTCAAGGTGGTGCAGGAGCAGGGCGTCGCCGCGGGTGTGCGCCGCATCGAGGCCCTGACCGGCGAGGCGGCGCGCCGCTGGCTGCTGGATCAGGCGGCGGTCGCCAAGGGCCTGGCCGACCAGTTCAAGGTTCCGGTGTCGGAAGTGCCGGTGCGCGTGGCGACCCTGGAGGCGCAGCGCCGCCAACTGGAAAAGGAACTGGGCGACGCCAAGCGCCAGCTGGCCATGGGCGGCGGTTCCGGTGGTGGCGCGGCGGCGGGGCCTGAGGAGATCGGCGGGGTCCAGGTGCTGGCCCGCATCCTGGAAGGCGTCGGCGGCAAGGACCTGCGTCCCATCGCCGAGGAATATAAGAAGCAGGTTCCGGACGGCGTCATCGTCCTGGTGGGCTCGGCGGACGGCAAGGCAGCGGTCAGCGTCGCGGTGACCGGCGCGGCCCAGGCGAAGTTCAACGCCGTGGAGCTGGCCAAGGCCGCCGTGGTCGCCATGGGCGGCCAGGGCGCGGGCGGACGTCCCGACTTCGCCCAGGGCGGCGCCCCGGACGGCGCCAAGGCCGCCGAAGGCCTGGCGGCCGTCAAGGCGGCGTTGGGCTGACGCGATGACCCAAGGCCCGGCCGCCTCGCTCCCGATCACGCGCCGCGCAGCGGGCCTCGGGCTGCTGGCGCTGGGGGCCGGGCGGGCGGCGGCCCAGGGCCGCGCGGACTTGGCGCTCTATTTCCTGGCGGGCTCGAAGGTGATGACGGCGGGGCTGGACGGATCGGGTGTCCGGACGCTCGCGACCGGCCGGGGCGGCGGGCTGAACGACGGGATCGCCTACGACCCGGTCGGCCAGCGGCTCTACTGGACCAACATGGGGCGCGCGGCCGACGACGACGGCTTCATCCAGTCGGTGAACCTCGACGGCTCCGACCTGCGGATGGTCGCCCCGCCGGGGTCCTCCTTCACCCCCAAGCAGTGCAAGATCGATGTGGCGGCGCGGAAGATCTACTGGTCGGACCGCGAGGGCATGCGGGTGACGCGCAGCAATCTCGACGGCTCGGCCATCGAGGTGCTGGTGGAGACCGGGTCGGGCGACGCGGACCGCAAGGACCCGGCCCGCTGGTGCGTGGGCATCGCGCTGGATACCGCGCGTGGCCACCTCTACTGGACCCAGAAGGGCGACGCCGGCCGCGGCACGATCCACCGCGCGGGCCTGGAGGCGCCGAAGGGGCAGGGGCCCAGGGACCGGCGCGACGTGGAGCTGTTGTTCGCGGGCCTGCCCGAGCCCATCGACCTGGACTTCGATCCGGCGCGACGCCTGCTCTACTGGACCGACCGTGGAGACCACACCGTCTCGCGCGCGCCGATGGACCCGCCGCGCGGCGTCGATCCGGCCAAGCGTACGGACCGCCAGATCCTGGTCGGTGGCGTCGGCGAGGCGATCGGCATCACGCTCGACCTGCCAACCGGGCGGATGTTCTACACCTCGCTGGAGGGCGCGGTGGGCTCGGCCCGGATGGACGGCTCCGACGCCCAGCTGCTCCTCGACCACCAGGGCGTGCTGACCGGAATCACCCTGGCGCCGCGGGCGACCTAGACGGTCGCGTAGACGCAGAGCTTGTTGCCGGCCGCATCGCGGACGTAGGCGCCGTAGAAGCCGCTTTCCTGCTCCGGCGGCCGAAAGCCCGGCGCGCCCTCGTCGGTCCCGCCGTTGGCCAGCGCCGCGGCATAGGCCGCCTTCACCTGATCGGGCGTGTCGGTCTTGAAGCCGATCATGGCGCCGTTGCCGCCGCGCGCCGCCTGGCCGTCGAAGGGCTTGCAGAGGCCGACGCCGGGTGCGTCGCCCTTGCCGTAGAAGGCCCAGCCGCCCTCGACCGGCCCGCGCTCGTAGCCGATCGCGCCCAGCACGGCGTCATAGAAGGCGACCGAGGCCGCCTCGTCGTTATAGCCGATGGTGATGTAGCCGATGGTCATGCCCGTCCCTCGTCCGTCAGGGCGGTCACCCTAGCTGAACGATAGAACATATCAAGAACAAATCGGCCCTAGGCGGCGAGCGCCTTTTCAAGGTTCGCGGCGACCTTGTCGATGAAGCCCTCGGTGGTTAGCCAGCCTTGGGTGTCACCGACCAGCAGCGCCAGGTCCTTGGTCATCGAGCCGGATTCCACCGTCGAGACGCAGACCTTCTCGAGCGTGTCGGCGAAGTGGTGGAGGGCCGGGGTGTCGTCCAGCTTGGCGCGGTGCTTGAGACCCTGCGTCCAGGCGAAGATCGAGGCGATGGAATTGGTCGAGGTGGCTTCGCCCTTCTGGTGCTGACGGTAGTGGCGGGTGACGGTGCCGTGGGCGGCCTCGGCCTCCATGGTCTTGCCGTCCGGGGTAATCAGCACCGAGGTCATCAGGCCGAGCGACCCGAAGCCCTGCGCCACCGTATCGGACTGCACGTCGCCGTCGTAGTTCTTGCAGGCCCAGACATAGCCACCCGACCACTTCATCGCCGCGGCCACCATGTCGTCGATCAGCCGGTGTTCGTAGGTCAGGCCGGCGGCCTTGAACTGGTCGACGTAGGCCGCGTCATAGACCTCCTGAAAGATGTCCTTGAAGCGCCCGTCGTAGGCCTTGAGGATGGTGTTCTTCGTCGACAGGTAGAGCGGATATTTGCGCGCCAGGGCGTAGCCGAACGACGCATGGGCGAAGTCGCGGATCGAATCGTCGAGGTTGTACATGGCCAGCGCCACGCCGGCGCCGGGGTAGTTGAACACCTCGCGCTCGATCTTCTCGCCGTTGTCGCCGACCCAGGTCAGGGTCATCTTGCCGGGGCCGGGCACCTTGAAGTCGGTGGCCCGGTACTGGTCGCCATAGGCGTGGCGGCCGATGATGATCGGCTGGGTCCAGCCTGGCACCAAGCGCGGCACGTTCTTGCAGATGATCGGCTCGCGGAAGACGACGCCGCCCAGGATGTTGCGGATCGTGCCGTTGGGCGACTTCCACATCTGCTTGAGGTTGAATTCCTTCACCCGCGCTTCGTCGGGCGTGATGGTCGCGCACTTGACGCCCACGCCGTGCCGCTTGATCGCCTCGGCCGCGTCGACCGTCACCTTGTCGTCGGTGGCGTCGCGGTGCTCCATCCCCAGGTCGTAGTAGTCGAGCTCGATATCGAGGAAGGGGAAGATCAGCTTGTCCTTGATCCACTGCCAGATGATCCGGGTCATCTCGTCCCCGTCGATGTCGACGACCGGGTTGGCGACTTTGATCTTTGCCATGAGGGGCAGGCGCTCCGCGCGAAACTGAGTTTGGAGGCCCTAATAGCCTTCGCACGCGCCGACGCAAAGGCTCGCGTCAGCGCCGCCTAGCCGACGCTGCGCACCGCCGCGCGGCCAAGGTCTGCGAAGAGCGCCGCGCGCTCGCGTTCTGAGGCCGTCGAACCGCTCAGGAAGGCGGCGATCGCGTAGCTGCGACGGTCGGGCAAGGTGAAGATACCGACGTCGTTGAAGGCGGCGGTCAGGCCTTGATCGGTGCTCGACGTCCCAGGCTTATGGGCGAAGGCCGCTCCCTTGGGCAGGCCGGCAACGATACGGTCCGCGCCGCGCGGGGTTTTCTCCAGCGTGGTCAGAAGCTTGCGTGTCGAGGCCGGTGAAATCAGCTCGCCGGTGTCCAGCTTGCGCAGCAGGCCCAGCATGCCGCGCGGCGTCGCCGAATCGCGCGGGTCGGCCATGTAGGCGAGCGTCGCGGCGTGCCGTTTGGCGGGCGGTACGGTCGCCATGGCTGCGCCGAAGGCCGCAGAACCCTTCCAGGCGCCCCGGAACGAGGCCATGCCCAGGGCATCGGGGCCGAGCTCGCGTTCGTAGCGGTCGACGCGCACCTCATCGATCTTCTTGTCCTGCAACCAGCCGCTGACCGCGCCGGGGCCTCCGATGCGCCGCATCAGAACGTCGGCGGCGGTGTTGTCGCTCTCCTTAAGCGCCGCGGTGAACAGCTCGTCGATCCTGTAGGCCGCGCGCCCCGGCCAGGCGTCGGCGATCGGCGATAGGGGCGGCGACAGATCCTTGTCCGTCAGGGTCAGGCTCTCGGCGAGGCTGAGCCGCCCGGCATCGACCTCCGCCAGCACGGCGCAGGCCAGCGGCAGCTTGAAGACGCTCATCATCGGGAACGGCCGGTCGCCAAGCCGGTCCCAGAACTGGCCGCTCTCCAGGTTCATCAGCGCAAAGCCCAGGACGCCCGGCGCGGCGCGAGCGGCGAGCGCGTTGACCTGCGACGCCAGGTGCTCGGTGTCGAGGGGTGGGGTGCGCGAGGCCGTGAGCGGCTGGCTCTTGCTACAGGCGGCCAGGGCGAGCCCCGCGCCCGCAAACAGCAATTCGCGACGTCCCAAACCCGCGCTCGCCCTTGCGCTCGACGCGCCAAGCGACTGTAACCGCGTCATGGCTGAAGCCTTTCCCGCCGCACCCGTCATCATCCTCAACGCGCCGCAGTTGGGGGAGAACATCGGCGCGGCCGCGCGGGTGATGGCGAATTTCGGATTGCTGGAACTCCGGCTGGTGAACCCAAGGGATGGCTGGCCGCAGGAACGCGCCTGGTCGTCGGCCTCCGGCGCCGACTGGGCGCTGAACGCCGCACGGGTGTTCGAAAGCGTCGAGGACGCCGTCGCCGACCTCCACCTTGTCTACGCAACGACTGCACGGCCCCGGGAGTTGCAATTGCCGGTGCTGACGCCGCGAACCGCGATGCAGAACCTGGCCGGCGCGATCGGCGAGGGCCTGAAGGTCGGCCTGCTGTTCGGCGGCGAGCGGGCAGGGCTGGAGACGGCCGATATCGCGCTCTGCCAGGCGGTGGTGACCCTGCCGGTTGATCTGCGGTTCAAGTCGCTGAACCTGGCCCAGGCGGTGGCGATCAACGCCTACGAGTGGCGCATGACCCAGGCGGACGAGGCGCCTCAGGCCTTCCGCCACGGCGCAGCGGCGCCCGCCGATGGGGCCGCCATGATGGGCCTCTATGAGCATTTCGAGCGGGAGCTGGACAACGCCGGCTTCTTCCATCCGCCGGAGAAGCGGCCGTCCATGGTGCAGAACCTGCGCTCGGCGCTCGGGCGGGCCAGCTTCACCGACCAGGAGGTGAACACCTTCCGCGGCGTGGTCACCGCGCTCTCCAAGGGCCGCGGCCGGGTGCTCGCCAAGCTGGCTAGCCAGAAGGCCGCGAAGGAAGCGAAGGCCAAGACCGGAGACGACGCATGAGTTTCCGCGAGATGCTCGACGGCCTGGCGATCCCGATCCTGCAGGCGCCGATGGCGGGTGCGACGCTCGACGCCATGACGATCGCGGTCAGCCGGGCTGGCGCCATGGGCAACCTGCCGGCGACCGGCGTGGCGCCGGAGGACATGGCCGCGACGGTGGACGCCATCCGGGCCCAGACCGACGCGCCGTTCGGGGTGAACCTCCTGATGGCCCCGCCGCTGCGGCCGGAGCCCGCGGAGCTGGACGTGGCGCTCGCGCGGCTCACCGCCTGGTACGCCGAGCTAGGGTTGGACGTTCCCGACCATCCCAACCGCTTCTCCCAGGACTTTAACGCCCAGCTAACGGCCCTGACCCGCGCTGCTCCGCCGGTCGCCTCCTTCGCCTTCTCGATCCTGACCAAGGGCCAGGTCGACGCCCTGCACGCCGCCGGCAGCTATGTGTTGGGAACGGCCAACACGGTGGCCGAAGCCATCGCCTGGACCGAAGTCGGCGCCGATGGGATCTGCGCCCAGGGCTTCGAGGCCGGCGGGCACCACGCCTACTTCCTGGACGGTATCGAAGCGTCTTCCGTCGGAACCCTGCCGCTGGTCGCCACAGTGCTGCAGGCGGTCGACCTGCCGGTGGTTGCCGCCGGCGGGATCATGGACGGGCGAGGCGTCGCCGCGGCGCTCGCGCTGGGCGCCAGCGCGGTGCAGATGGGCAGCGCCTTCCTGCTGGCCGACGAGGCGATCATCGGGCCCACCTGGCGCCAGGCGATCGCCGATGCGCCCAGCGACGCCACCCGCCTGACACGCGCCTTCTCCGGCCGCTATGCGCGCGGCATCGAGAACCGCTTCATGCGCGAGATGCGCGGTCAGCAGGAGGATGTGCCGGCCTATCCGGTGCAGAACCGCCTGACCCAGTCCATGCGCGCCGCGGCCAACAAGGCCGGCGATCCGGAGCTGATGTCGCTGTGGGCCGGCCAGGCGGTGAAGCTGGCCAAGCCAGGCTCTGCGGGCGAGATGGTCAAGGCGTGGTGGACGGAGGCTCAGGTGACGGCGCAGGCGTTGGCCAAACGCACGGGCGCACCTGCGCCCTGAGTTCCGCGGACCGGAAATCGCGCCCGTCTGACTTGCCGCGCCCCTGCGCTCGGCCCAACGTCCAGCCATTGGGGAGAGACAGGCATGAACAGGCGTGAATTGCTGGCTGTGGCCGGCGTGATCGGCATGATCCCGGCGGCGCGGGCCTTCGCGGCGGCGGGCGACCTGAGGGGCGCGGCGCGCGAGGCCTATATCTACTGCCTGCCGCTGATCGAGATGGCGGCGGCGCGGGCGCGGATGCTGCGCGGCGATCCTGCCGGTCAGCCTGCGGCGATCAACAGGTTCGGGTCGACCCGGAATCTGGCGGGACCGCAGAACCGCACCATCACCTCGCCCAACAACGACACACTCTACAACAACGCCTGGCTGGACCTGACCAAGGGGCCGGTGACCCTGACCATCCCACCCACCGGCGAGCGCTACATCTCGGTGGCGCTGATGAACATGTACTCCGACAACGACGTGATCCTGGGCACGCGGACTACGGGGAACGGCGGCGGGCGTTACACCATCGTCGGGCCGGGACAGCCGGGGCAGGGACCCAACACCGTGCGCCTGTCGACGCCGCACGGCTGGTGCCTGGGGCGGATCCTGAACGATGGGCCGGCCGACCTGGACGCCTGCCACAAGGTGCAGGACGCTCTGACGCTGCAGGGTCCGGCCGGGACCCCGCCACCCGCCTATGCGACGCGCAGGTCGCCCTGGCAGGACTACTTCGCCTCGGCGCAGCAGTTGCTGGTCTCCGACCCGCCGCCGGCGGTGGACGGGGTGGCGCTGCAGGGTCTAGCGCGGCTGGGGATCATGCCGCGCGGCGGGTTCGATCCGGCGAAACTCGATGCCGCGGCCGCCAAGGAGATCGAGGCCGGCGTCGCTGAGGCGATTCCGGCGATCCAACGCGGCAACGCCGCCAACATCGTGCAGGGCTGGAACTACCCCAGGAGCAATATCGGCTACTTCGGCCAGGACTACCTGTTCCGCGCCGGCGTGGCGCTGGGCGGGCTGGCGGCGCTGACGCCGCCGGAGGCCACCTATCTGCGACCGGTCGGCGACAAGGGCGCCGGCACGCCGCTGAACGGGAACTACCGCCTGACCTTCCCGGCGGGGAAGCTGCCGGCGGTCAATTCCTTCTGGTCACTGACCATGTACGAGGCGACGGGCGACGGGCAATTCTTCCTGACGCCCAACAAGCTGAACCGCTATTCCATCGGCGACCGCACGCCCGGCCTGAGGAAGAACGCCGACGGCTCGCTGGACATCTGGATCGGCCGCGACGATCCCGGCGGCGACAAGACCGCCAACTGGCTGCCCGCGCCGGCCAGCGGCCCGTTCTCCATCAGCCTGCGCAACTATCTGCCCAAATTCGAGCTGCTTGACGGGCGTTGGCTCGCGCCGCCGTTGGTCGCCCTCTAACTTGACTCCGCAAGGGGCGGTGGGCATACACGCCGCCTTCCACGCCGCCGGGCAACCGTGCGGTCGCGGATCTATGACGGATTGATGCGAAGCCGCCGTTGAGATCGCGTCCTCACTTCGAGGATGCCGGCTCGGATCGAAGAAGAGAACGATATGTCCAAGCGCCATAGCGCCAAGTACAAACTCGACCGCCGGATGGGCGAAAACATCTGGGGTCGCCCGAAGTCCCCGATCAACAAGCGCGCCTACGGCCCTGGCCAGCATGGTCAGCGCCGCAAGCAGAAGGTCTCCGACTTCGGCCTGCAGCTGCGCGCCAAGCAGAAGCTGAAGGGCTACTACGGCAACCTGACCGAGAAGCAGTTCAGCAAGACCTACGAAGAGGCCGCGCGCCGCAAGGGCAACACCGCCGAGAACCTGGTGGGCCTGCTGGAAAGCCGCCTGGACGCGGTGGTCTATCGCGCCAAGTTCGTGCCGACCCCGTTCGCCGCCCGCCAGTTCGTCAACCACGGCCACGTGATGGTCAACGGCAAGCGCGTCAACATCCCGTCCTTCCGCGTGAAGCCGGGCGACGTCGTCACGGTGCGCGAGCGTTCGCGCAACATGGCGCTGGTCCTGGAAGCCCTGCAGTCGCCGGAACGCGACACGCCCGAGTACGTCGAAGTCGATAGCAAGGGCATGAGCGCCAAGTTCATCCGCATCCCGGAACTGGCCGAAGTGCCCTATCCGGTGAAGATGGAACCCAACCTGGTCATCGAATTCTACGCCTCTTAAGCGGCGGCGAACTTCGAAGCGAAACGCGAAGGCCCGGGAGCGATCCCGGGCCTTTTGCTTTGGGCCCCCCTTTTTCTTCGCGCGAGGCTGTGGCGGAGTGGCGGCGATGAATCGCAGGCTCTTCGTTCTGGCGGCCCTGGCGCTCGGCGGCTGCGCCACCGTGGGCTCGCCGCTGGCCGGTGCGGCGCCCGGCCCGTTGGCCGAGCTGGAGCCGCTGCTGGCCGCGCGGACCGGACCTGACGGCCTGACGATCCGCCTTGTGTCCGGCGGCTGCACCGCCAGGCCCGACGTGGCCTTCTATGTGGAACGCCGCGCCGGCACGGTCAGCGTCGCCTTCGCCCGCAAGCAGGTCGACACCTGCAAGACGGCGCCCGGCGAGGCGGAGATCGCCTTCTCCTGGGCCGAACTGGGCCTGGAGCCCCGGACGCCGGTCTTCGTGCTGAACCCGATCACGGCGCGGCCCTGAGCTCAGACGCCGTCGAGGGCGCGGCGCATGGCCTGGATGGCGGCGAGGCTGGTGTCCTGCAGGCGGGGCGTGACGAAGCCCAACTCGGCGTCGAGGCCGCCGCGCTGGCCGGCCACGGGCGCGCGGCAGGCGGCATGAACTTCCCGAGCGCCGGTGCGGCGGACGAAGTCGGCGACGTTGCGGTCGTCGAGGCCGGCCCCCGGCATGATGGTGACGCGTTCGCCCGCCCGCTGGATCAGCTCGGCGATGAGGTCCGCGCCCTCAGGCGCACCGGGCCGCCCGCCGGAGGTCAGGATGCGCTGGAAGCCCAGGCCGACCGCTGTTTCCAAGGCTTCGAACTTGTCCGGCGTCACGTCGAAGGCGCGGTGCAGGGCGGCGCCCAGGCCGGCGGCGTGAGCGATGAGCCCCGAGAGCCCGGCCTCGTCCAGCCGGCCATCCGGGCGGCTCGCGCCGAGCACCACGCCGGCCAGGCCGGCGGCGCGGGCGGCGTCGATGTCGCGGCGCATGGCGTCGAGGTCGCCGGCGTCGAACACGAAGTCGCCGGCCCGGCAGCGGATCAGCGCGAAGGTCGCGACCCCGCAGGCCCCGGCCTGGGCCATCAGGCCGGGCGCCGGCGTCAGGCCCTCAGAGTCGAGGGCGGCGCAAAGCTCGATGCGGTCGGCGCCGCCGGCGACCGCCGCGGCGAGGCCGGCCGGGGTGTCGAGGCAGATCTCCAGCCCTATGCGGCTCACGAGAAGCTCTCGCTCTCGACGATCCGCGTCTGGGAGGCCGCGTCGCAACAGGCGTAGCTGAAGCCCTTCTGCACCGCCCAGGCGCCGACCCGGCTGATGGCCAGGAAGCCCACCTGGAAGTCCGGGTCGCGGGCGACGTTGCGCTTCAGGATGCGCTGCACCGCCTCGCGGCAGGCGTCGCGCGGCGAGCGGCCCTGGCGCATCAGCTCGACCACCAGGAAGGAGCCGCAACTTCTGATCACCTCTTCGCCGACGCCGGTGGAGGTGGCCGCGCCCACGGCGTTGTCCACATAGAGGCCGGCGCCGATGATCGGGCTGTCGCCGACCCGGCCGCGCAGCTTCCAGGCCATGCCGCTGGTCGTGCAGGCGCCGGACAGGTCGCCGTGGGCGTCCAAGGCGAGCATCCCCAGGGTGTCGTGATTGGTCTTGCTTCCCGGCGTCCCCAGGTCCTTGCCGTAGGTCCTGACCTCGCTGTTGGCGACGGGATGGTAGCGATGTTCCTTCAGCCAGGCCTTCCAGGCCTTACGGCTCTCGGGCGTCAACAGCTCCTCGCGCCTGAAGCCCTGCTCGAGGGCGAACTGCAGGGCGCCGTCACCGACCAGCAGCACGTGCGGCGTCCTTTCCATCACCCGGCGCGCCACCGAGATCGGGTGGGCGATGTGCTCCAGGCCCGCGACGGCGCCACAGTCGCCCTTCTGGTCCATGATGCTGGCGTCCAGGCTGCCGTGGCCGTCGCGGTCGGGATAGCCGGCGCGACCGACGCTGTGGTTCTTCAGGTCCGCCTCGGGCACGCGGGCGCCGGCCTCCACGGCATCCAGGGCCGCGCCGCCCTTCGACAGCACCTTCCAGGCCGCCGCGTTGGCGGCGACGCCGAAATCCCAGGTGGAGACCACGCAGGGAAGCTGCAGCTTCACGGGCTGGGCGGTTTCGGCCGCCGCGCCCGCCGCGAGGCCCGCCGTCGCGGCCGCGCCAGCGCCCGCGCCGATCAGGCGGCGGCGGTCCAGGACAAAGTTCTGCGGGTTCGACATGGCGCGGGACATCTCCAAGGGTGCGGGCACGCGAGGGAGGGCAGCGCAGTCATGGGCCCTTGGCAAGGGCGCGGGGTTGCGGTCAGGTCGGCGCCGAACGTTCGGGGATTCCATGAAGCTCGTTTTCGCCGCCGCTGCCGCATTTTTGAGTCTCGCCATGACCGCTCACGCCGCCGTCCTGACCCCCGACCGCGTCTTCGCCAGTCCAGATCTCTCCGGGCCGCAGGCGCGGGGCGTGGCGCTGGCCCCGGACGGCTCGGCGGTGACCTATCTGAAGGCCAAGGCTGACGACGTGGACGTCACCGACCTGTGGATCGCCGACGTGGCCAACGGCCAGGCGCACATGCTGATCGACGGCCGCGCGCTCACCGACGACAAGCACGAGCTTTCCGAGGCCGAGAAGAGCCGCCGCGAGCGGCAAGGGTTCCGGACGCGCGGCGTCGTCGAGTACCACTGGGACGAGCAGGGCAAGGTCATCCTGGCGCCGGTGCAGGGGGACCTGTGGCTCTACGACCGCGCCAGCGGCCAGACGCGCCGGCTGACCAACACGCCGGGCGACGAGGTCGACGGCAAGATCTCGCCCAAGGGCGGCTTCGTCTCCTATGTCCGCGACGACAATCTCTACCTGATGCCGCTTGCCGGCGGCGCGGAGCGGGCGCTGACCACCGGCGGCAGCGAACTGAAGAGCTGGGGGACGGCGGAGTTCATCGCCCAGGAGGAGCTGCACCGCTTCACCGGCTACTGGTGGTCGCCGGACGAGACGAAGATCGCGCTCACCCACGTCGATCAGTCGGGCGTCGACGTCATCGACCGCGTGGACATCAACGCCGAGGGCGGAACCATCGTCCACCAGCGCTATCCCCGCGTGGGCCGGCCCAATGCTGTGGTCGAACTCTATGTCGCCGACATGGCGAGCGGCGCGCGGGTCAAGGTCGACCTGGGAGCGAACAACGACATCTATCTGGGCCGCGCCGCCTGGGCGCGGGACGGCAAGACCCTCTATGTCCAGCGGCTGACCCGCGACCAGAAGCGCCTCGACCTGCTGGCCGTCGATCCGGCGACGGGCGCGAGCCACATGATCCTCAGCGACAGCAGCGCCCACTGGGTGAACCTGGGCGAGGACTTCAAGCCGCTGAAGGATGGCACCTTCCTGTGGTCGTCGGAGCGCGACGGGAACAAGCACCTCTATCTCTATGCCGCCGACGGAAGGATGATCCGCCAGATCACCCACGGCGACTGGCCGGTGGCCGACCTGGAGGGCATCGACGAGCCGCGCCAGATGGCGATCTTCGCCGCCAGCAAGGACACGCCGATCGAGCGGCGGCTCTACGAAGTCTCCTGGGCCAAACCGGGCGAGCCCAAGGCGCTGACCCCGGCTGGCGGCTGGTGGAGCGCCAATGTCGCCAAGACCGGCGGCGCCTTCGCCGGCTCCTATTCCGATCCCAAGACCCCGCCGCGCACCGGCCTCTACAAGGCTGACGGGAGCTTCGTGCGCTGGATCGAGGAGAATCCGCTGAACGCAAATCACCCGTTCGCGCCCTATCTCGACCACTTCTCGACGCCGGAGTTCGGGACGATCAAGGCCGCCGACGGCCAGACCCTGCACTGGATGATGCGCAAGCCCGCCGGCTTCGACGCCGCGAAGAAATATCCGGTGATCGTCCAGGTCTACGGCGGCCCGGCCTCGGCGCTGGTGGAGAAGCACTGGGCCAACCCGGCCGACCAGCTGATGCTGGACGCCGGCTATATCCTGTTCTCGATCGACAACCGCGGCACGCCCAACCGATCCGTGGCCTTCAAAACCGCGCTCGACCGGCGCACCGGCGGCCCAGACGTGGACGACCAGTTGGCCGGCGCGGCCTATCTGAAGACCCTGCCGTTCGTGGATGGCGGCAAGCTCGGCGTCACCGGCTATTCCAACGGCGGCTACATGACGCTGATGCTGCTGACCGCGCCGGGTACGCCGTTCGCGGCGGGTGTGGCCGGCGCGCCGGTCACCGACTGGACGCTCTACGACACCGCTTACACCGAGCGCTACATGGGCACGCCCGCCGACAACGCCGAGGGCTACCGCCTGGCGCAGGTCACCGGGCGGCTCGCCAATATGCGGCCGAACAGCCTGCTGCTGGTGCACGGCATGGCCGACGACAATGTGATCTTCGAGAACTCCACGCGGGTGATCTACCGCCTGCAACAGCTCGCCATCCCGTTCGAGATGATGACCTATCCAGGCCTGCGCCACCGCACCGGCTGGAACTCCAAGTCCCTGAAGCACCGCACAGAGGCCACGCTGGACTTCTTCAATCGGAAGCTGAAGCCGCAGGGGTAAAGGCGCGCGGGCTTCAGCCAGTGTCCGCGAGGCGTCGAAAGGAGATCGAACGCCTCGCGCGACGGACTAGGCGGCGAGAGCGAACCGCCGGCGCCGAAGCATCGCGCCCGCCAGACTGAAGCCGGTGATCATCAAGGCCCAGGACGCAGGCTCGGGCACCGCGCCGAGGCCACCGCCGCCCAGGCCGCCGGAGCCACCGCCGCCACCCCCAGCGCCACCGCCGCCCGCGCCGCCACTGCCGCCGCCACCACCGCCGCTGCCGCCGCTGCCGACGTAATCAAATGTTGTCGTGAAGTGGCCGCCGCCGAGATTGAAGTTGCGGTAATCCGTGCCGCAAACTCTGCCGTAGTCTCCGCAGGTGATCGCGGGGTTCACCCCAATGCCGTCCGTGATGTTCAAGCCCGGCCGTGCCGTGACATTGACCGGCACCCCGCCGACATTTCCAACGACGGCGAAGTTGATCGTAACAAGCGGGTTTGTGAAGAACGTACTGAAGTAGTCGGTTATATCGGCGGTGAAGGTCGCGTTCGTGGAATTCAGGGTGAAGTCGCCGCTTGTGACCGTCCAGTCCAACAGCGTGGCGATGTTGTTCAGGTGCTGAAGAGGGCGGATCGTATAGTCGAAATCCTGGCTATAGGTGATGTCGGCGGTGAAGTGGGTGCCGAAGCTGGCGGAGCGGGCGCGCGGAGAGTCCGTGAAGGCGCCAGAGTCGTAGTGGAAGGTCACAGGCGTCGCGGCAAGCGCCGCGCCCGGCCCGAAGCCAACCGCGAGGAGAGCGGACAATGGGCATCCTCACGGCCATCGGCATCGCCTATCGGGAAGTCGATGCGGCCGTGATTCCGTGTAGCAACGAGGCAAAGAACCTCGTGAGCCGCGGCGAGGAGAAGCTGAGCAACGATGAGCTGGCCTCGGCGGCCTCTCTGGCCAGGAAAGCGTATGGCGTCAGCCCCCGCTGCCGCGAGGCGCATTGGTTGGCCGCCCGGACGGCGCAGCGGCGCATGCACATGTCGCAGAAGATTGGAGATCAGGAGGACGCGAAGAAGGCGCGCAGCATGTGCTGGGACGAGGTCGTCCAGATCGGCGGCGTCATCGCGGCGATGCCGGAAGCCAAGGAGGCTCACCGCGAATGCGAGGAAGAATAGACGCAGCTCGGCTCATCCTGAACGGCGCCAAGGAATAGCCGGTCTGCCAGAAGGCGGACCGGCTATTTCTTTGGGTCATTCTCAAAGGTGGCCTTGCTCCGCTTAAGCGAACAGGTCCAGCATCCACTCCGGCACGCGCTTGGGCTTTCCGGTGGCCTGCTCGATCAGCACCCACGTTGTATGCACCTGGGCGCACATGGCGCCATCCGCGGCGTCGATGCGGATGAAGCGGTCGAAGCGGGGGCCTTGCGTCTGGTCGGAGACCCAGGTGCGGCCGTGGCCGGTCTCGCCGGGGAGGAGGGCGCGGCGGTAGTCGATCTCGTGGCGCAGCGCGACCCAGGCCCAGGCAGCCTGGGCGTCCGCGGGGGCCAGGCTCTGCCAGTGGGCGACGCCCAGGTCCTCGGCCCAACGCAGATAGACCACGTTGTTGACGTGGCCGTTCTCGTCGATGTCGGCCGGTGTGGGGTCGAACTGGAGGCGGAAGACCTTGCGGCCTTCAGGCGGCTCCAGAAGTCGGGTCACGCTTCAAGCAGGCCTTGCGCGTCCAGCAGTGTCTTCAGTTCGCCGGACTGGAACATCTCGCGGACGATGTCGGCGCCGCCGACGAACTCGCCCTTCACATAGAGCTGCGGGATGGTCGGCCAGTCGGAGAAGTCCTTGATGCCCTGGCGAAGGGCCTCGTTCTGCAGGACGTTGACGCCCACGAAGTCGGCGCCCAGGTGGTCGAGGATCTGCACGCAGACCGCGGAGAACCCGCACTGCGGCTGTTCCGGCACGCCCTTCATGAACAGCACGACGTTGTGGTCGGCGACGGCGCCGGCGATGAAGTCGTGAATCGGGTCGGCGGCGGTGGTCTCGGTCATCGGATGGCCCTTCGGCGCGAAATCTCTGGCCCCAGAGCTAGGGACGCGAGGTTCGCGGGTCAAGCCGGGGTCGAGGTCTCCAGAGCAAGCGCGTGCAGTTCGCCGCCCATTTTTCCTTTAAGCGCGGCATAGACTAGCTGGTGCTGGCGCACGCGGGGCAGGCCGGCGAAGGCGGTAGAGACGATGCGGGCCTTGTAGTGGTCGCCGTCGCCGGCCAGGTCCTCGATCACGATCTCAGCATCGGGGAAGCCTTCGCGGAGGATGGCTTCCAGTTGGGATTGGGCGATGGGCATGGCGCTGGCTTAGCGCCCGCCACCGATAAGCTCAATCTCTGACCGGATCAGGGGACCGCCCGCGTGAACCGCATGACCCAGTTGGTCTCCCAGCTCACCCCGTCGTCATAGGAGAAGGCCTGGCTCGAGCGGGCCGACGAGGCGGTGATTTCGTCCCAGATGAAGATCACGCGGACCGGCCGGCCATCGTCCAGATCGACGCCGTAGAACACGCCTTCGCCATCGGTGAAACGGCCGTGGACCGGTTCGCCCATCAGGCCATCGATGCTGGAGACCCAATAGATCGACCAGGTCCGCCGGGCGATGTCGAAGGTGCGGAAGGCGACGCCCTGGCTTTGACGGGCCGGCATGTCGGCCTCCTCGACGTTGCAGAGGCCGCCCATGACGGGGTGGTTGTGGCTCGTCCCCTCGAACTCCAGCCACTCTTCGCAGTGGGCGCCGCGGCGCTTGAGCAGGCGGTGGGCGACGCGCCAGTCGCCGTGCAGGAAATCGAAGTCGCGGCGGCCGTCCTTGATCATCACGATGGCGTTCATGGTCCTATCCCCAGGTTGGAGACGGGACTTACGAAAGCTCTGCTGACAGCTTCATGTCAGCAGGCGTCGACCGGCCTGCTGAACGCGTCAGTCGATGATCGAGGCGTAGATGATGCTCTTCAGCTGGCCGCGGAAATTGAAGGTGCCCGACGGCATCAGCTGGGTCATGAAGACCACCGAGAGGTCCTCCTTCGGGTCGACCCAGAAGATCGTCGAGGCAGCGCCGCCCCAGTAGTAATCGCCGACGCCCAGCGTGCCGGTCTCCACCTGGCCCATGGTCGAGGCGAAGCCGAGGCCAAAGCCCACGCCCTCGTTGGCGGTTTCCGAAAAGCCGCCGATGGCCAGCTGCGTCAGGTCCTTGCCGCCGGCCAGGTGGTTCATGTGCATGACTTCGATGGTGCGGGGACCGAGGATGCGCGCGCCATCGAGCTCGCCGCCCCGGCGCAGCATCTCGCAGAAGCGCAGGTAGTCGGCGCTGGTCCCGGTTAGGCCGCCGCCGCCGGACTTGAAGCCGGGCTCGCGGGTGAAGTCGCTGGTGGCCGGGTCGTCGATCAGCTTCAGCGTCTTGTCGGGACCGCGCTGATAGTTGGCGGCGAAGCGGTCGATCTTGTCCGTCGCGACCTGGAAGGCGGTGTCCTTCATGCCCAGCGGGCCGAAGATGTTCTCCTGCAGGTACTGGGCGAAGGGCACGCCGGAGATCACTTCCACGAGCGCGCCGCAGACGTCGGTGGCCAGCGAATACATCCAGGCCTGGCCCGGCTGATAGCGCAGCGGCACCTGGGAGAGCTTGTCGAGGAATTCCTGCATGCTGTCGCTGCTGCCCGCCGAGCGGATCTTCAGGTCGCGGTAGATCTTGTCGATGGGGTGCTGGAGGCCGACGCCCGGCAGGCCGCCGCCATAGGTCAGGCCCGCCTGGTGCGAGAGCACGTCGCGGAAGCTGACCGGCCGCGTGGGCGCCTCGGTCTGCATGCCGCCGCCTTCACCGCTGACCCAGACGCGGTGGCTCTTCCAAGACGGCACATAGCGGCTGACCGGATCGTTGAGCTGGAAATAGCCCTTCTCGTACAGGGTCATCAGCGCCACCGAGGTGATCGGCTTGGTCATGGAATAGATGCGGTAGATGGTGTCGTCGGCGGTAGGCTTGCCGCGCGCCAGGTCCATGCTGCCGAAGGATTTGGAGTAGGCGAGGTGGCCGTGGCGGGCGACGCTCACCTGGCAGCCGGCGATCTTCTGCGGGCCGATGTAATTGCGTTCCAGGTGTTCGCCGATGCGCTCCAGCCGGCTCGCGTCCAGGCCCGTCCACTGCGATTGGGCGTCCATGAAATATCCTCCCGGGAAATGGCGTGTTCTTATGGGGGCCATCATGGGCGCCGAAGCCGCCTCACGCCAAGAAAAAGGAGACGGCCCGTGGCCGATGTGGACGAGCTGGCGAATGCGTTGGGGGAGCGGCTGAAGGCGCGGGGCGAGACCGTGGCGGTGGCCGAGAGTTCGTCCGGCGGCCTGATCTCGGCGGCGCTCTTGGGCGTGCCGGGGGCGTCGAAATACTATCTGGGCGGCGCGGTGGTCTACACCGGCAAGGCGCGGATGGTGCTGATGGACCTGCCGCGTGAGGCGGTGGCGGGGATGCGTTCGGCGAGCGAGCCCTATGCGCTGCTGCTGGCCCGCACGGCGCGGGAGCGGTTCGGGGCGACCTGGGGCCTGTCGGAGACCGGCGCGGCCGGGCCGACCGGCAATGGCTATGGCGACGCGGCCGGGCACACGGTCATCGCGATCTCGGGGCCGGTGGAGATGGCGGTGACCATCGAGACCGGTGAGAGCGACCGGGCGGCCAACATGATCGCCTTCACGGCGGCGGCGCTGGAGCTGTTGAAGCGGGCGCTCGACTAGAGGAGCCTCCCCCGCCGCGCGGCGGCAGGGGAGGTCCATGGTGGCCGGCGTTCTCTGCGTGGGGGATCAGCGCAGGCCGCCGCTGGCCAGCAGACGCTCGCCGGTCAGCCACCTGGCATCGTTAGAGGCGAGGAACACCACGGCGTCGGCGATGTCGTCCGGCTGGCCGACGCGGCCGAGCGGGGTCTGGCCGACCAGCGCCTTCTCGAAGTCCGAGCCGATGAAGCCCGCCGACTTGGTTCCCTCGGTCTCGACCATCCCGGGATTGACGGAATTGACGCGGATCTTGCGCGGGGCGAGTTCGGCGGCCAGGACGCCGGTGATGGCGTCCACCGCACCCTTGGTGCCGGTGTAGACAGCCGATTCCGGCGGGAAGAGGCTGGTGACGCCCGAGCCAATGTTGATGACGCTGCCACCTTCGCCCAGGTGCTTGGACGCGGCTTGCGTGGCCAGCAGCAGGCCGAGCACGTTGATGTTGAACTGCCGGTGGAAGTGCTCCTCGGTGATCGCGTCGAGCGCCCCGAACTCGTAGACGCCGGAGTTGTTGACCAGGATGTCGAGGCGGCCGTAGGCGGCGATGGCGGCGTCGATGATGCCTTGCGCCTGCGCGGCCTTGGAGACGTCGCCGTGGGCTGCGACCGCCTTGCCGCCGGCGGCGGTGATGGCGGCGACGACCGCGTCGGCGCCCGCCTGGCTGGAGGCGTAGTTGACGACGACCGCGGCGCCTTCGGCGGCGAGCGCCTTGGCGATGGCGGCGCCGATACCCTTCGACGCGCCGGTGACGACGGCGACCTTGCCGGTGAGCTTGGACATTTTTCAGTTCCTTCGAGACGTCTGGAGCGATCCGGCAGCGCGGTCTCACGCCGTCCCCGTTCCATAGTTCGGATAAATGGAACTGTTGAACTTAGCTTCAAGGCCCCCTACCTAAAAATACATGAGGCCGCTGGCTCACCCCGGAATCGAGGACATCCAACTGGAGGGCATCCTGCATGCCCTGTCCGATCCCGTGCGCGTGGCGATCTTCACCAACATCGCCGGCGCGGAGTGCGCGCAGACCTGCTCAGCCTTCGCCGAGGTGAATGACAAGCCGATCCCCAAGTCGTCGCTGTCGCATCACTTCAAGGTGCTGCGCGAGGCCGGCCTGATCCGCTCCGAGCGGCAGGGCGTCGAGATGCGCAACACCTCGCGCTGCGTTGAGATCGACGGCCGCTTCCCCGGCCTGTTGCCGGCGATCATCAACGCCCATGCGGCGCAGGCGGCGCGGGCGGTCTAGTTCCCCACGGCGGCTGGGCTCTTGGCGAAGCGGGCAAAGAAGCTGTCCTTGTGCCAGACAGGCCGCGCCTTGGTGTCGGCCACGTGGTTCAGCAGCGCCAGCAGGAAGGCGTCGAAATCGTCGGCGGACTTCAGGTCCACCGGCTGGCTGAGGTCGTCCTGCGGGGCGTGATAGCGGTAGGTGTTCCAGTCCTTGTCCATCTGCGCTTCCGGGGAGCCCGGCAGGCCCTGGACCTTCAGCGCCACCGACGGCACCCCGGTCTTGATGAAGCTGTACTGGTCGGAGCGGACGAAGATGTTGCGGTCGGGCGCGGGGTCGGGAAGCGTGTCGTAGCCGCGGGACGCCGCCACCTCGCGGGCCTGGTCGCCTAGCGTGCTTTCGCCTTCGCCCAGGATCAGCAGGTGCTTCAGCGGGAAGAGCGGCAGGAACTCGTCCATGTTGATGTCGGCGACGATGGCCGACTTCTTCACCGTCGGATGCTCGGCGAAGGCCTTGGAGCCCAGCAGGCCCTTTTCCTCGCCGGCGATGGCCACGAAGACGATGGAGCGCTTGGGGTGCGCGTGGGTGGCGTGGAGCGCCTTGGCGGTCTCGATCATGGCGGCGACGCCGGCGGCGTTGTCCATGGCCCCGTGGTAGACCTTGTCGCCCTCGATCGGCTCGCCGACGCCCAGGTGGTCGAGGTGGGCGGAGACGACGACGTACTGCGCCTTCAGGCTCGGGTCGGAGCCGGGCAGGACGCCCACGACGTTGGGCGAGGTGATGGCGTGGGTCTGGGTGACCACGCTGGCCTTCAGCGACTGGTTCAGCGCGAAACGGGGCAGGGGCTGGTGGGCGTCGGCCAGCGCCAGGAGCTCGGCGAAGCTGTGGCCGGACTTGGCGAACAGCTTCGGCGCGCTCTCGGGGTTCACCTGGGCCGCGAAGATGGGCGCGTGGTAGATTTGCAGGTCCGGCGCGGCCAGCCGCATGCCGGGCTGAGTGGCGTTGCCGATCATCCGGCCCCAGGGGATGTCCATGGCCTTGGGGTTCAAGAGGCGCACGATGCCCACCGCGCCCGCGGCCTCCAGCGCCTTGGGGAGTTCGGTGGAGGAGGCGTGGGATTTCAGCGCGGCGGAGAGGGTGTCCGGGCCGCCGCCGAGGATCACCACGATCTTGCCCTTGATGTCCTGGCCGGCGAAGTCGTCGTAGCCGGCCTCGGGCAGGTGCAGGCCGTAGCCGAGGAAGACCAAAGGCGCCTCGATGTTGGCGGGCTGGGCGTCGCGGGAGCCGAGCACCAGATCGGGGCCGACGCCGAGCGGCGTGGCCTTGCCGCCGTCGATCAGAGCGACCGTGGAATGGGCGGCGTCGACGTCCTCCTGAAGGTAGCGCACCGACTGGAAGTAGGTCCCCTTGTCGCCGCCGGGCTGCAGGCCCGCGGCCTTGAATTTGGCGGCGACGTAATGGGCGGCCTTCATGTAGCCCGGGCTGCCGGTCAGGCGGCCCTCATAGGCGTTGGAGGCCAGGACCTTGATGTGGCCCCACCAGGCGCTGGTGTCCTTGGTCGGTTCGGCGGCGGAGATGGCGGTCAGCGGCAGGGCGGCGATGGCGGCGGCGAGCAGGATCGAGCGCACGGGGCATCCTTTGCGGAAGGGCGTTTCGCGACCCTAACAAGCTTTAGCGCGCCGCCGCCACGGATTGTCTGCGTCGGTTGAACGGTCTGGAAAGCCTGTCGCGATTAGGGTGGCGGGATGAGGTTTCGCACCACATGGCTGGCGCTCGTCGTCGCGGCGCTGGGCGGGCTCGCGGCCGGCGCACACGCTGGGACGATCGAGGTCGTTTCCGCCGACGCCGACTATGCGCGCTTCCACCCCAAGCCGGTGGCTGAGGCGCCCGCCGCGCCCGGGGGCGATTTCTCCACGACCATGGACCGGGTGTTCGGGGCCGGGCGCTGGCGTCAGACCAGCGGCTACCGCACCCGGGCCCAGGAGGATGCGTTGCGCCGGCAAGGCGCGGGCACGGTCGCGGTGGGCCATACCTCGCTGCATTCGATGGGCGGCCCGCAGGCGCCGGGCGCCTATGACGCGGTGGTCGCCCATCTCTCCAACGCCGAGGCCGCGGCCAAGCTGAAGCGCGATGCAGGCGCCTCGTTCCGCGTGCTGGCCGAGCGCGCGCACGGCGCCCAGGGACCGCACTTGCATGTGGAGCTGGCCTCGGCGTCCGGCCGCCGCGCGACGTCCGGGTCCGCCAGCGAAGACTGAGCGCCTAGCCCGGCTGTTTGGTGGTCCGCAGGTAGGGCTTGTGGGTGACGTAGCCGGGGAACAGCTCCTTGGCCTGATCGTCGCTGACCGCGCCGGTGATGATCACGTCCTGGCCCTGTTTCCAGTCGGCCGGCGTCGCCACCTTGTGGGCGGCGGTCAGCTGCATGGAATCGATCACTCGCAAGATCTCGTCGAAGTTCCGGCCCGTGGTCATCGGATAGACCAGGATCAGCTTGATCAGCTTGTCGGGGCCGATGATGAAGACGTTGCGCACCGTGGCGTTGTTGGCGGGCGTCCGGCCCTCGGACGTACCCGCCGTGTCGGCCGGCAGCATGCCGTAGAGCTTGGAGACCGACAGGTCGGTGTCGGCGATCATCGGGAAGTTGGGCGCGGTCCCCTGGGTCTCGGCGATGTCGGCAGCCCAGCGCGCGTGGTTGTCGGCGGGATCGACCGACAGGCCCAGCACCTTGACGCCGCGCTTGTCGAACTCCGGCTTCAGCTTCGCGACGGCGCCCAGCTCGGTGGTGCAGACCGGGGTGAAGTCCTTGGGATGCGAGAAGAACACCACCCAATGGCCGTCCGCCCAGTCGTGGAAGTGCAGCGGCCCTTCGGTGGAATCCTGAGTGAAGTCAGGGGCTATGTCGTTCAACTTCAAGATCACGGCCGGGTCCTTCTGCTGGCGATCAGCCCAAACATTGGGTCGGGTCCGGTCAACAGGCAAGCGTAGAAAATGTCGTCTAGGCGACAGATGCGGCGCCCGCGTGAACGCCGCTACTGCGAGGCGCCGCGGGCCTCGACCGGGGCGATCTCGACCAGGGTGTCGCCGCGCACGAAATGGATCACGTCGTAGCGGTCCAGCGTCGGGTCGATATGCGGCGGGACGAAATCCACGCGCTCGCCGCGGGCCACGGGTTGGCCGTGAGGACGCGTCAGGCGGCCGTGCTCGTCGCCATAAAAGCGGAAGCCGCAGCCGGCGAACTTGGGGGTTAGGGGCTGGGGCATGTCGCGGTCGGTGGCGAAGGCCTTCAGGCCGCCGTCGACGGTCACCCAGCCTGACTGGTTGGCGCTGATGACGGTGGTCGCGATGGCCAGCGCCTGTTCGAAGGCGCCGTCCGGGTCGTCGCCCAGGGCGTCGCGGTAGTCGCGGTCCATGAAGGCGTAGGAGCCGGGCTGGACTTCCGTCAGCACGCCCTGCGCCGCGTCGGCGGCGAAGCTGCCGGTGCCGCCGCCGGTGACCAGGCCCGTGGGGTAGCCCTCGGCCTTCAGGGCGGCCAGCACGGTCCCGAGGTAGGTCATGCCGTCGGCGACGGCGGCGGCGCGCTCGTTGGCGCCGGCGATGTGTTGCCACTGGCCGCCGTAGCACTGGACGCCGATGGGCTTTAGGTTCGGCTGGGCGGCGATGGCGCGGGCCACGGCCACGGCCTGCTCGGGGCTCGCGACGCCGGTGCGGCCGAGCTTGGGGTCGACATCGATCAGGACCTGGATGGGCGAGGTCGCCGCCGCGCCCAGTTCGGCGGCGCCGTCCGGATGGTCGATGACGATGCGGAAGTCGGCGATCTGGGCCGCCAACTTCGCGGCGCGCGCCGCTGGGCCAACGCCGACGATGGGCGAGGTGACCAGAATGGCCTCGATGCCTGCGGCGGCCATGGCCTCGGCCTCGGCCAGCTTAGCGCAGCAGATCCCGACCGCACCGGCCTCGATCTGGCGGTGCGCGATGGCGGAGGTCTTGTGGGATTTCGAGTGGGGCCGAAGCGCCAGGCCGGCGGCCTTGGCGCGGGCGGCCATCTTCGCAAGGTTGCGGTCGAAGGCGTCGAGGTCGAGGACCGCGGCGGGCGTCGGGATCAGAGCTGCCGAGCCCGGTTGGCCGATCACGCTCTCGTCGGCGGCTTGGCTTGTCATCAGACGCCCATGTAGCCCGGCATCCAGCCCTCGTGGGCGGTGCGGAGCTTGGCGAGGGGGATGTCGAATCCGGGGCCTGATAGGGCGTCGCCGCCGACCCGGCCCACGACCGTCGCGGGGACGCCGGCGGCCTTGGCGGCGGCCAGCACGGCGGCAGGGTCGTTGACGGCCAGGAGGTAGCGCGCCTGGTCCTCGCCGAAGAGGTTGCCCGCGCCCGATGCGCCATCTTCCAGCGCAAGCCCCACCGAGGACGCCAGCGCCATTTCCGCGGCGGCCGCAATTAAGCCGCCGTCCGAAAGATCATGTACGGCAGAGGCTTGTCCCGATTGGATGAGGTTTCGCACGAAGTCGCCGTTGCGCCGCTCGACGGCGAGGTCGACCGGCGGCGGAGCGCCGTCCTCGCGGCCGAGGCATTCGCGCAGGTACATCGAAGCGCCGAGTTCACCGGCGGTCTCGCCGACCAGGATCAGGGCGTCGCCGGCCTTCATCGATGAGAAGTCCGCGCGACGCGCGTAGTCCTCGATCAGGCCCACGGCGCCCACGGTTGGGGTCGGCGGAATGGCGGCGCCATTTGTCTCGTTGTAGAGGCTGACATTGCCGCTCACGACGGGGAAGTCGAGGGCGCGGCAGGCCTCGGCCATGCCGTCGATGGCGCGGACGATCTGGCCCATGATCTCCGGGCGCTCAGGGTTGCCGAAGTTCAGGTTGTCGGTGATGGCGATGGGGTCGGCGCCCACCGCGGTCAGGTTGCGCCAGGCCTCGGCGACGGCCTGTTTGCCGCCCTCGTAGGGGTCGTTCTGGACATAGCGCGGCGTGACGTCGGAGGTGACGGCGAGCGCCTTCTTGGTGCCGTGGACGCGGACGATGCCGGCGTCGGCGCCGGTGGCGCTGTCCTCCAGGGTGTCGGCCATGACGTGGCGGTCGTACTGCTCCCAGAGCCAGCGCTTAGAGGCCATGTCGGGGCTGCTCATCAGCTTCAGGATCGCCTCGGCGTAGTCTGTCGGCGCGGGGACGTCGGCGGCGGTCAGGCGCGGGTGCAGCTTCGGCTGGGTCCAGGGGCGGTCGTAGAGTGGGGCGTCGTCGAACAGCGGCGCCAGCGGCACGTCGCAGACGGTCTGGCCCTGGTGCTTGAGGACCAGGCGGCCGGTTTCGGTGGTCACCCCGATGGTGGCGGCGTCCAGGCCCCACTTGGCGAAGATGCGCTCGCCGTCGTGCTCGCGGCCGGGCTTGAGGATCGCCAGCATCCGTTCCTGGCTCTCCGAGAGCATCATCTCGTAGGCGGTCATGCCCTCTTCGCGCTGGGGGACTGCGTCCAGGTTGAGCTCGACGCCGACGCCGCCCTTGCCGGCCATCTCGACCGAGGAGGAGGTGAGGCCGGCCGCGCCCATGTCCTGAATGGCGGCGACGGCGCCGGAGGCCATAAGTTCGAGGGTGGCTTCGATCAGCAGTTTCTCGGCGAAGGGGTCGCCGACCTGGACCGTGGGGCGCTTTTCGTCCGAGGCGTCGTCGAACTCGGCAGACGCCATGGTGGCCCCGTGGATGCCATCACGGCCGGTCTTCGAGCCGAAATACACCACCGACAGGCCGGCGGCCGGCGCGGCGGAGTAGAAGATCTTGTCGGCGTCGGCGAGGCCGACGCACATGGCGTTGACCAGAATGTTGCCGTCATAGCCGCGGTGGAAATTGGTCTCGCCCGCGACGGTGGGGACGCCCACGCAGTTGCCATAGCCGCCGATGCCGCTGACCACGCCGCCGACCAGGCGCTTGGTCTTGGGGTGGCTCGGATCGCCGAAGCGCAGCGCATTCAGGAGCGCCACGGGCCTCGCGCCCATGGTGAAGACGTCGCGCATGATGCCGCCGACGCCGGTCGCGGCGCCCTGGTAGGGCTCGATGTAGGAGGGGTGGTTGTGGCTCTCCATCTTGAAGATGCAGGCCAGTTTCTGCCCGTCGGGGCCGTCGCCGATGTCGATGACCCCGGCGTTCTCGCCCGGGCCGCAGATGACGCGCGGCCCGGTGACCGGGAATTTCCGCAGCTGGTTCTTGCTGGATTTGTAGGAGCAGTGCTCCGACCACATGACCGAGAAGACGCCCAGTTCGACGTGATTGGGCTCGCGGTTCAGGCGCTGGACGACGACGCCGTATTCCGCGGCGCTGAGGCCGAACTCGGCGGCCGTCTCGGCCATGGTCTTTGCGGGCTGGGCGCTCATGGCGGGCTTCTAGCCGGACTCGCGCGCCGATGGGAGGGGCGAGTACCGTCTCACAACCTTGACGCAGTGGCGACTTCATTTACACGATAGAGCTGTGAGAAGCTTCTGCAGCCTTCTCCGCTCGCTGGGGGGAGAGCAAAGGGCATGGCTTATCTTCCAAACTATAGCTGGGACGTCTTCATCAGCTATGCGCGCAAGGATAATGAGGCGCGGGACCAGCGCGTCGCAGAGCTTCAGAAAGATATTGTCGATGAGATAAATAAAGGCCTCGATGGATATATCGATGTCTTCCTCGATCAAAGATCCCTTAGAGCCTACAACACGATCGCAAGTATTCTTCAGGAAGTGAAAAAGTCCGCCATTCTTATTGTCATCGGTTCTCCCAACTGGATCAAGAGCAAGGACAGTTGCCTAAAGGAGTTGAATGCTTTCATTGATCATCGACAGGACTCCACGCGGATCGTCGTCGCGGAGATCGAGCCCCCCAAGGGTGAGCTGCGGTGGCCCGCGACCTTGCCCGACAACTTGAGGATCGAGTTCTGGGCCAAACGTGGCGTGGAGGAGATTCCGATCATGCTGGACGCCGGGGAACAGGACTACAAACTGAACGTCAAGAAACTCGCGCGCGACGTTCGCGAGCGGATTCTGGCTCTCGCTGGCGAGACGCCTGAGGCGGCCGTCGGGCCGGGCCCAGCGAAGGGATCGCCGACAGGCGCGCGCATCGGAAAGCAGCACGCCGTCTTCCTTGCCTATTCACCGCACGAGGTCGCCGATCAGCGCCAAAGCGTTCGCGACTATCTTGAAGGTGAGAAGGTCGTGGTCTGGCCTCAGCCCTTCGATCCCCCTGCAAAGCCGGAGGACCGCGACGCGGCGATCCGGCAGGGCTTGGCGAAGTCGACGATCTTCGTCCAGTTCCTGGGGCTTAAGCCGTTGCCGGGGCCCGGTGGCCCGGCGGCAAGCCCGACATTCAGCCAGCTCGAGCAGGCCACCGCCCTGAAGATGACCAGGATTTTGTGGCGGCCCGACATGATCAACCCCGAGGGGTTCACCGCGGAAAGCGACGCGCCCTATCGAGACGTGATCCGCAAGGCGATCAACGGAAGTCCCGCGACCCTTTCGCAGTCGGTGATGTCGACACTCGATGCTGAATTATCGAAAGAAGAGGATAGGATTGTCGTCAATAACGGCGGCACGAATTTGATAATCAGCGCCGATCCCGAAGATGAAGACGCGTCGATAAGCCTGATCGAGGCGTGCGACGAGTGGCAATGCGACGCCATGTTGGACAATGTGGGCCACAACTCACTCTTCCGGGCGCAATGGCTGAGGGCCGACGTTCTCGGCTTCGTCCAGGGAAGGGCGGATATCGGCAGCTTCATCGCCCGATATCACGTCGTCATGAATGCCTGGAAGGCCGAAGGTGAGAACAAGAAGCTGAAGGGCCTCGCGTTGATCTACGCGCCGCCGAAGAAGACCAGCAGGGCGCACTTCACGTCCTCGATCGCCAAGGTGAAGGTGATTGATCTCAGCGAAAATTGGACGGTGCAGCCGTTCGCCGCGTGGCTCGCCGAAATCGGGCTCACGAAAAAGGCCAGTGAGGCGTCCTAGGGTTTCAAGTAGTTTCGGGGGAGGCGGCCGTGTCACTCGTTCTTGAAGCACCAACCGCAGGCGCCGTGCAGACAGCGCGCCCGCCTTATCCAGGGCTGCGTCCCTTCCAGCGCGACGAGGCCGACCTGTTCTTCGGCCGTAACGACTGCATCGACTCGATGATCCACAGGCTTGAGGAGACGCGGTTCCTTGCGGTCCTGGGCGCTTCGGGAAGCGGCAAGTCCTCCCTGGTGCGTTCCGGGCTCTTCATGCACCTGCAGGCCGGCCTCGCGCTCAAGGCCGGCTCGCGCTGGACCTTCGTCGACGTGGGGCACCCGGGTCAGATGCCCTATCTGGAGCTGGCCCGCGCCCTGCTGGCTGCACAGCCGAAGACGTCCGGGACCTCCGCGGCGGACGAAGAAGCCGCCGCGCAGGCCCTGCGCACGGAGCTGTTCAGGGGGCCACAGAGCCTGGTGGCCTGGTGGGAAAAGAACCGGAAACACCCGGAGCAGAACCTCCTCCTGTTTATCGATCAGTTCGAGGAACTGTTCGGATATAGCGAGGTAAAAGAACGAGATAACATAGAGCTATTCATCGATTTCCTGCTGAGAGCCGCGAAGGTGAGCGGCTTCTCCATCTATGTGGTCATGACCATGCGGGCGGAGTTCCTGGGCGGATGCACCCTGTTCTCCGGTCTCGCCGAACAGATCAACGAGAGCCTCAACCTCGTCCCGCGGATGACGCGCGACCAGTGCGAGCAGGCCATCCGGGCCCCGGCGCGGGGCGAGGCGGTGCAGCTCGACGACCTGCTGGTGATTACCCTGCTCAACGACATGAACACCCTGGCCGAGTGGACGAAGGAAACGGCCGCGGAGGCCGCACCCGGCGCTCCGCCAGCCGATGAGCAGTCGGCGGCGATGATGCGGCAGGCGGACCTTATCGCGCGGCGCGCCGACCAGTTGCCGCTGATGCAGCATGTCCTCAACTGGATGTGGACGCTGAAGAACCAAGCGCGGTCAAAGCCGGACGAGATCATCGAGCTCAAATTCGACGACTATCAGGCGCTCGGTGGGCTGCGCGGCGCCCTGGGCGCCCATGCGCTCGAAGTCATGAACACCATCGGCGACGACGTTCTGGTCGAAAAGGTTTTCCGCGCGCTCACCGCCCAGCCGACGGTCCTGACGTTCGGATCGGCCGAGACCTCCGCCGTCCGCCGCCCGCGGACCCTCAGCCAACTCGCCGCGGAGACCGAGGCGAGCGAGCCGCGGATCGCTCGGATCGTCGATGCGTTCAGGGCGCAAGGGGTCTCAATGCTCACCCCCGGCCCCGATGTGAAGCTGGCGGGAGAGCTGGATGCCGAACGCCGCGAGATCACGCTCTCGCACGAATGCCTGATCCGCCAATGGCCCGACCTCCGCGCCTGGATCCGCGACGAGGCCGAGAAGGGACGCAACTGGCAGGAGTTGGTCCACGACGCCAAACAAGCTGAGACGCGGCGGGACGCCCTATTGCACGGCCTGGCGCTGGACGAGCGGGAACGTTGGTGGAAGGCCAAGACGCCGACCGCGGGCTGGGCCGTGCGCTACGGCGGCGAGCACGCCGCCGCACAGCGCTTTCTTACCCGAAGCAACGCGGCCGCAGATGTTCGGAAGTTCTGGCTCTATGGCACGACAGCCTTGCTGGTGCTGCTCGGGGCCATCGGCTTGGGGACGACCCTCAGCTCAGTTGCCGTCGAACGTAAGGCCGTCGCCAAGACGGCGGCCGCCGAAGCGAATCTGCGCGCCGCGAAGAACGGGCTCGCCGCCGCGCAAGCCGGGGCGCAGGGGGCAATCGCAGACGCCGACAAGGCGCGCGCTGACGCCACGCGTCTCACCAAGATGGCCGAATTGGCGAAGCTCGCGGCCGAGACCTCCCGACAGCAGGCCGCGGCGGCCACCCGGGCCGGCGAGATGGCCTCGCGCGACTCGCAGCTGGCGGAGAAATTCGCCGTTGACGCCACGCAGAGATCGGCAGCGGCCACCAAGAACCTCGAGACGCTGGCGTCCGCCATGTCAGTGGCCCAGCTGGTGGACGCCCAGGACCTGCCGCCGCAGCAGGCCAGCGCCGCGCTCGACAAATTCACCGGTGCCTTCATGCAGCCGGGATCGACCCTGACCCCGGCGCTGGCGCACCTGGTCCTGGAGGCCTTGCTGGCCAATGGCGAGGTGGCGGCCAACGACTTGGACGTGGACGCGATGGAGGCCGTGTCTGATGACGTGAAAGCCCTGGCGCTTCGCAAGCTCTCCGCGGACTCCTCGGCCTTCCTCAGCCGGGCGATGACGCTTCGGGGACGTGCGCAGCTGCTGCGGGGCATGCGGCAAGAGGCGTTGGTGACGCTTGGCGAGGCGAACCGGCTGGCGACGGCCGATGATGGGAAGACCGCCACCCCGGGCACCCGCCTCGCATCGGCGGTTGCGCAGGCCTGGACCGGTGAAATTGAACTGGAGTCCGGGCTGGATCGTCCCGCGGCCTGTCCGACCCCCGCCGATGTCACGGTTGCCGGCAACGGGTCTGAGGATGAGCAATATATCTCGTTCAGCCTGGCCGTGGCGCATTGCGAGCTGGTGCGGGCCAGGAAAGCCACGAACGTCAAGGACGCGACAGTTCATTTCGGCGCGGCCTTCCAGCTTCTCAGCAAGCTGAGCCTGAAGAACGGAAACCGGCGTCGTGTCGCCCGGGCGATGATCGAATACTACGCGCTGCGCGGCGACAAGCTCGCCGCCCTGTCATCCCGCCAGGATCTGGACGCCGTGCGGGCCTATGCCACGCCGAATATCCTGAAATTCAGGACGGATTTCGGCGCCCCAAGCGCGCCGGGTGGCGGGGTCCCCGGGGGCGCCGAGGATTCCGGGGCGGGATCGCTGTACCTCACAGAGCGGCTACTCTTTGCTCATCTGGACAACAGGTACGTCGACGGCCTTGCTTGGTCGCCGCCGACGTCCCCCCTGCTGGCCGTGTTCCCTTCGCCGAGGCCCTCTGCCTCAACGTCTACTGTCGTGGCCCGGGAGGTGGAGATTCGTGGCCTGGTTGGAGGGCTGGCCGATGACGACCGGCTCTCGCGGGCCCCGCTTGCGCGGCGGAGGTTAACCGCCCTGTTACAGGAGAATGTCGCTCTGCTGGAGCGCGCGTCCGTCCTTAGTCAGATTGGATCGCCGCTGTTCAACGCGACGTTCCCGGGCGCCTTGGAGTCCGTCGCCGACCTGATCCGCATAGCGCGCGCCGATGGCTTGCGGACAGGTCCGTCCGCCATTGAACAATTTGGCCACGAACGCACGCTGCTGTTGCACCTGATGAGCGACCCGCGTTTCCCATCGTCGGGGCAGAGCTACCCGGCCATTCTCGACCGCCCCACCTTCTATGCGCCGTCGCTGCGGGCGCTCTGTGGCGGAGCGGCCAGCGAGGGTCCGGACGACTGTCGCCCGCTCCTGGCCCGTGCCGAAGCGGCCGACAGCGAGACCCAGCGCCAGGCGGACCGGTTGCGCAAGCTGCAGGCCCGGGCCGTCGCATCGCCAGAGCGAGTGGTTTGGACAGACGACCGGAAAGTCGCGCTTGGCGGCAGGGATGTGGTCGCGGCTTTCGGCGACGGCAAGGATGCGAAGAAGCGAAGGCGGGTAGGTCGGCTGGAAATGGGCCTGCCGGGAAATGCGGTCCTCGCCGGGGGCGTCGTGTGGCTGTTCAAATCCGAGGAAAACATGAAACGGTTCGCCGACCTGCACCACGACGGAGTCATAGCAAAATCAAAGGAATATATTCCGGAGTATGGGGGATTTGCGGCGGACGACTTTCTTGAAGGAAAGAAGACACGCGCCAATTTGAATGTGGCCCTGATCGTCGATGACCGGTTGTATCTCCTGACCACCGGAATTGACGCCGATGACTGGGGCGCCAGCGAAATCGCGAAGGCCGACGCGATCTGGCGCAAGGAGGCAGCCCCGGCGACGGCCATAGCCGCAGCCACAGCGCCGGCGGCGCCACAGTGATGGGTCAGCGCTCAAATCCGGAGCGGGCCGGCGAAGACGCGGCCTCACCTATGCTCCCGCGGCCGCCCGCGGAGGAGAGGCGGCCATGATGGCGAATCCTGCGCCTGCCGCTGGCGCGGCGGCGTCGGCCGCAGCGGGCTCCAAACCGTCGGAGGCGGCGCCGGTCGCGCTGATCGGCCTCGACTTCGATCGGGCGAAGTCGGAGTTTTCGGTGCACGGCAATGCCTGGGGCGTGGGGCTCTTGATCGCGGCCGCGGCTGTCTTCGTGCTGACGCGTCGCGGGGTGGGCCGGCAGTTGAAGACATTGCAGGTTGCGGAGGTGGAGGTCGACGCCGGGCCGGCCAAGGTCCGACTACGGCCGAATGACCTGGATCGGCAGATCGCCTACGAAGTCTGGGTGGAGCTCAGCACGCGCAAGATCGGATTGGCCATCGACCTTGAGAACGACGTTATCGCCGAGGTCTACGATTCCTGGCGCGAGTTCTTCGCGGTGACGCGAGACCTGATCAAGTCGATCCCGGTTTCGCGCCTGTCGGACGACAGCACGCGCAAGATCGTCAACCTCTCGGTGGATGTGCTCAACACCGGCCTGCGTCCGCATCTGACCCAGTGGCAGGCCCGCTTTCGCGGCTGGCATGAGCATCAGCTCAAATCCCGCGCCGCCTATGAAGAGCCCCAGGCCGTCCAGAAGCGGTTCCCAGCCTACAGTGAGCTCACGAAGAGCCTTCTTGAGGTCAACGCCAAGCTCATGGCCTACCGCGCCGACATGCACCGTCTGGTCTATGAGGCCTAGCCAAGCCCCGCCGTGCCCGCCAGCAAGGTCAGAACAAGAACGGCGGGCTTCAGCATGGCCTGCTCCCTCCACGGGGCGGGGCGGTCAGCAGTCGGCCAAAGCTCAGCCAGTGGGAACGCTACGTGCGCTGCCCACCACTCGAAGCCAAGCGTCTCCGACGGGTCGGCGGGGCTTTTGAAGGAGGTGTCGGCCGACCGGCGCCCAATTCGGCGGGCTGGGGGGCTGTTCAAGGTCCGGACCGGAAGCCGGTCGACCGACGAGCCCAGAAGAGCGGGGCGATGTGGCCGGGGCTGGGTCCCAATGGGGCCATTTCGCGGCGTGGCATTGACGCTACAGCGTAAGGCGAACCGTCGGGCTGCGTCGTCCTGGCGCTTGCCACCCTCAAGGGTCGCGCGCACAAATCAGGCAACGGCGGTCGGTCACCCGGCCGTCAGGGCGAGGGGCCCCGCGGCGCTTCCAGGATTTCGGTCCTGCGCGGTTCAAATGAAGCGGCAGAGGCCGTCCGCAAGGGCGGCCTTTCTTGCGTCTGGGCCCCCCGCTCTCAAGTCGATTGGGTGTTGTCCGGCAGGGCCAGGATGCGCTTGGAGATAATGTTGTTCTGGATCTCGGCCGAGCCGCCGTAGATCGACATCGCCTTGCCGCCGAGCCAACCGCGCACGGTTTCGATCTCCTCGCGTGTGAAGTCGTCGCCCTGCCAGCCCAGGCCCTGGGCGCCCATGATCTCCAGCGTCAGTTCGGCGCGCGTTTGCGCCACGTGCGTGGCCGAGTTCTTCAGGACAGACGCGCCGTTGGTGGCCCCGTTGGCTTCCTTGGACTCGGCCATGACGCGGGCCAGCGTCAGCGCGTGGGTCTTAGCGTCCATCTCGTGGCGCACGAGGCGGGTGCGAAGGTCCAGGTCGGCGATGCGGCCATCGGCGTCGACCTCGACGTACTTCTTGGCGATCTGGCTAAGCGGCGCGGTGCGGCTGCCGCCGATGGCGCCGGTCTGGCTGGCGCGCTCGTGCTGCAGCAGGCGCTTACCCACGGTCCAGCCGACGTTGAGCTGACCGAGCAGGGCGTCCTTGGGCGCGGTGGCGTCGGTAAAGAAGGTCTCGCAGAACGGCGAGGCGCCGGCGATCAGCGCGATGGGGCGGGTCTCGATCTGCGGCTGATGCATGTCGATCAGCATGAAGGAGATGCCGTCGTGCTTCTTCGCGCTGGGGTCGGTGCGCACCAGGCAGCCGCACCAGTCGGAATATTGCGCGCCGCTGGTCCAAGTCTTTTGGCCGTTGATCACCCAGTGGTCGCCGGCGTCGACGGCCTTGGTCTGCAGGGAAGCTAGGTCGGAGCCGGCGTTGGGCTCGGAATAGCCGACGCACCACTGCACCTCGCCGCGCACGATGGGCGGGATGTGCTGGGCCTTCTGCGCCTCGGTGCCATAGTCCATGATGGTCGGGCCGATCATGGTCACGCCCATGCCGAACAGCAGCGGATTGAAGGCGCCGATCTTGCCCATCTCGGCGGCCAGGACGCGGGCCTGCTTCGGCGACAGGCCGCCGCCGCCGTACTGGGCCGGCCAGGTGGGCGTCGCCCAGCCCTTTTCACCGATGGCCTTGCGCCACTGGGCGAGGTCGGGGCCTTGGCTGGAGCGCTCGGACATGGCGAGCTGGCCCTTGCCCGCCAGCGACTTGGGGAAGTTGGCGTCAAGCCAGGCGGCGGCTTCCTTGCGGAAATCCTCGAGTTCGAGGTCGGCTCCGAAATCGGCCATCACGCGTCTCCCGCTGCAAATCGGTCTGTCTGAGGCGCCACCTTAGTCCGCGCCGGGCTCGCGACAAGCGTGCCCCAGGGTGAAGGGGACTAGTCCTTGCCCTTCGCTGTCGGCGCGGACGGGCCGCCGTCGATCAGTTGGTCGCCGCCGAGGGTGCGGTACAGGGTCACCAGGCTGTCGGCGCGGATCAGGCGGGTCGAGGCCTGGCTCTGGCGGGCCTGATAGAGGGTGCGCTGGGCGAGGAGCGTGTTGAGATAGGGGTCGATCCCCTGCTGATAGCGCGCCAAGTCGAGGTTGTAGTCGTCGGTCGCGGCGGCCACCAGCGCGTCCTGGGCGGCCATCTGGGTATTGACGGTGCCGCGGCGCGCCAGCGCGTCGGAGACCTCGCGGAAGGCGGTCTGGATGGCCAGTTGGTACTGGGCGAGCGTCAGGTCGCGCTGGCCCTTGGAGAGCGCCAGGTTGGCGACGTTGGCGCCGCCGGCGAAGATCGGCTGGGTGATCGTCCCGCCAGTGTTCCAGTTGAAGTTCTTGCCGTTGAACAGCTGCCCCAGCGCCGGGCTCGCCGCACCGGCGAGCGCGGTCAGGTCGATGATCGGGAAGAAGTTGGCGCGGGCGGCTCCGATCTGGGCATTGGCGGCGCGCAGCTTGTACTCGGCCTGCACCACATCGGGGCGGCGCAGCAGGATGCGGGAGTCGAGGCCCGCCGGGACCTCGGTCAGCAAGCCCTCGACGCTCTCGATGGAGGCCGGCAGGTCGGCGTCGGCCACCCGCGCGCCCGCCAGCAGCTCCAGCGCATTGCGGTCCTGGGCGACCAGGGTGGTGAGGTTGGCTTGGTCGGACTTGGCCTGCTCCAGCACCGTCTGGGCCTGGCGCAGGTCGGTGCGCGGCGCGATGCCGCCGGATAGCCTGGCCTGAGTGAGGTCGACGGAGCGCTGGGCGCTGACGACGGTGTCGTTCGAGATGGCAAGCAGGCTGCGGTCGGTGGCGAGCGTCAGATAGGCGGCGGCCACCTCGGCGACCAGGGTCAGGCGGGCGGCATGGACGCCGGCCTCGCTGGCCAGATACTGCTGCTGGGCGGCGTGGCTCAGCGAACGCAGGCGGCCGAACAGGTCGAGCTCGAAGGACGAGAAGCCGACGTCGACATCGTAGGCCCGGGTGGTCTCGCGCGGCGCGGACACCACGCCGCCCGGCCCGATCACCTGGACCTTGCCATTCGCCTCGGCGAAGCCGCCGCCGGCGTTGATTTTCGGCAGCAGGGCCGCGCGCTGCACCCGGTACTGCGAGCGCGCGATGGTGACGTTGGCCAGCGCGATCTGCAGGTCCTGATTGTTGGCGATCGCCTGGCCGATGACCGTCTGCAGATGGGTGTCCTTGAAGACGTCGCGGTAGCTGAGCGAGGGCAGGGCGTCGGCGCTCTGCGTGGGGTAGGCCGCGCCCACGGGCCAGGTCTGCGGCACGGCCGCGGTCGGGCGCACATAGTGCGGCTCCAGCGTGCAGGCGCTGAGCGTTGCGCCGCAGAGCAGGACGGCGACCAGACGCCTCATTCGGCGGGTCCGGGAGACGGCGCGGGCGCGGGCGCCGCGTGTGCGGCGACGGGTTCGGGGGTGTGGTGGCGGCTCTTGAAGATCATCCGCACCATCACGAAGAACATCGGCACATAGAAGATGGCGATGGCGGTGGCGGTCAGCATGCCACCCATGACCGCGGTGCCGATGGCGATCCGGCTCTGGGCGCCGGCGCCGACGGCGATGGCCAGCGGGAAGACGCCGAACATGAAGGCCAGGCTGGTCATCAGGATCGGCCGCAGGCGCAGGCGTGCGGCCTGCAAGGCCGCCTCGAGCGGTTTGGCGCCGCGCTGCTCGGCGGCCTCGGCGAACTCGACGATCAGAATCGCGTTCTTCGCCGACAGGCCCATGGTGGTCAAAAGGCCGACCTGGAAATAGACGTCGTTGGTGAGGCCGCGCGCCGCCACGGCGATGGCCGCGCCCAATAGGCCGAGCGGGATCACCAGCATCACCGAGAACGGCACCGACCAGCTCTCATAAAGCGCCGCCAGGCAGAGGAAGACGACGACCAGCGAGACGCCGTAGAGGAACGGCGCCTGCCCGCCGGACAGCCGCTCCTGGTAGGAGAGGCCGCTCCAGGCGACCGAGGTCCCGGGCAGCTTCGCGGCGATTGCGGCGATGTGGTCCATGGCCTCGCCGGAGCTCTTGCCGGCCCCGGCGTCGCCCTGGATCTCGTAGTTGGAGACGCCGTTGAAGCGGCCCAGCGCCGAGGGCGCCTGGGCCCAGTTGATGCGGGCGAAGGACGAGAAAGGCGCCATCTCACCGCTGGCCGTGCGGACGTACCAGTTGCTGAGGTCCTCGGGCCGGCTGCGATATTGCGCGTCGCCCTGCACGAACACCCGCTTCACCCGGCCGCGGTCGACGAAGTCGTTGACGTAGTTGCCGCCCCAGGCGGTGGCGAGCGTCTGGTCGACCTGCTGCTGCGCAATGCCGAGCGCGCCGACCTTCTGCTCGTCGATATCGACGGATAGGGTCGGGGTGTCGTCCAGCGCGTTCTGGCGAACGCCGGTGATGACCGGGTCCTCCTTGGCCTGGGCCAGCAGCTCACGCATCTCGCTCTTGAACTGCTGGCGGCTGAGACCACCGGTGTTGAGCAGCTCCATGGTGAAGCCGCTGGACTGGCCAAGGCCGCGCACCGGCGCTGGGTTGAGGGCGAAGAACTGGGCGTCGCGAAGCTGGCCGCCGAGCGCGCGGGTGGCGCGCTGGGTGATCGCCGGCGCGGCGTTCTGCACGCCCTTGCGGTCGTCCCAGGGTGCGAAGGAGATGAAGCCCTGTCCGGCGTTCTGGGCCGAACCCTGATTGCTCCGGCCAACGACCGCATAGACGGCGGTGACGTTGGCCTTCTCCTTGGTCAGGAAATAGGTCTCGATCTTATGCACCGCCGCCAGGGTGCGCTCCATCGTGGCGCCGGGCGGGAGCGTGTACTGGATCTGAGCGGTGCCCTGGTCTTCCTGCGGCAGGAAGCTGGTGGGCAGGCGCATGAACACCACGATCAGGATCGCCACCAGGGCGGCGTAGACCAGCATGGCCAGCCGCATCTTGCCGATGATCCACTTGACGCCGTTGTGGTAGCGGTCGGCGGTGCGCGCGAACCAGGTGTTGAACCAGGCGCCGAACTTCGTCAGGCCGCGGTCGAGGAAGTTGCCGCTATGGTGCTCCGTGCCCGGGCGCTTCAGCAGGGTGGCGGCCAGCGCCGGCGACAGCACCAGGGCCACCAGCACCGACAGCACCATGGACGAGACGATGGTCAGCGAGAACTGGCGGTAGATCACCCCCACCGACCCGCCGAAGAAGGCCATGGGCAGGAACACCGCCGACAGCACCAGCGCGATGGCGATCAGGGCGGTCTGCACCTGGTCCATCGATTTGATAGTGGCCTCGCGCGGTGAGATTCCGGGCTCCTCGGCCATCACCCGCTCGACGTTCTCCACCACGACGATGGCGTCATCGACCAGAAGGCCGATGGAGAGCACCAGGCCGAACAGAGTCAGGACGTTGATGCTGAAATGGAAGATGGCCAGGATGCCGAAGGTGCCCAGCAGCACCACCGGAACGGCGATCGCCGGGATCAGGGTCGCGCGCCAGCTCTGCAGGAAGATGAACATCACGATGACCACCAGGACGATGGCCTCGGCCAGCGTCTGGACGACCTCGCGCACGCTGAGCTTGATGTAGGCGGTCGCGTCGTTGGGGAAGGCGTAGGCGTAGCCCGGCGGGAACGACTTGGCCCGCTCGGTAATGGCGGCGCGGACCAGTTCGGCGGTCTTCAGCGCGTCGGCGCCTGGGGACAGCGAGACCGCGATTCCCGAGGCCGGGTGGCCGTTCAGGCGGCTGATCGTGCCGTAGTTCTCGCTGCCCAATTCCACCCGCGCGACATCGCTCAGGAGGACGTGGGAGCCGTCGCTCTGGGTCTTCAGGATGATCTTGTTGAACTGCTCGACCGTGTTCAGCCGCGAGTGGGCGGTGACCGTCGCGTTCAGCATCTGGCCGGCGTTCGAAGGCAGAGAGCCGATCTGGCCGGCGGCGACCTGGGTGTTCTGCGCCTGCAGCGCGCTGATCACGTCGCTGGGCTGTAGCTTGACGCCGGCCAGCTTGTAGGGATCGAGCCAGATGCGCATGGCGTACTGGGCGCCGAACACGCGGATGTCGCCGACGCCTGCGATGCGCCCGACGGGCTCCTGCAGGTTGGAGACGACGTAGTCGGAGACGTCGGCGCTGGACTGCCGGTCGGTGGTGTCGAAGATCGAGGTGATCAGCAGGAAGTCCGGATTGGACTTGGTGACGATCAGGCCCTGTTGCTGCACTTCCTGGGGCAATCGTGGGATCGCCGCCTGCACCTTGTTCTGCACCTGCACCTGGGCGATGTCCGGGTTGGTGCCCTTCACGAAGGTGACGGTGACCGTGACGTTGCCGCTCGAGTCGGACGTCGACTGGAAATAGATCAGCCCGTCGATGCCGGTGAGCTGCTGCTCGACGATCTGTGTGACGCTGTTTTCCAGCACCTCAGCCGAGGCGCCGGGATAGGTGGCGCGGATGTTGACCTGCGGCGGGGCGATGTCGGGGTATTGCTCAACCGACAGCGTGAAGATCGAGCCCAGGCCCGCCAGCATGATCACGATCGCGATCACCCAGGCGAAGACCGGTCGGTCGATGAAAATGCGCGAGATCATGCGGGTCTAGCCACCCGGCGCAGAGTGGCCGCCTGCGTGAGACCCGCCGCCATGCCCGCCGGGCGGACGCGGCGCCGAGCCCGCCGGAACCGGATGCACGGCTTGGCCGGGCTTCACCTTGTCGGTGCCCTCGGTGATCACCTTGTCGCCTGGCGCCAGGCCGGCGGTGACCAGCCACTTGTCGCCGATGGTCCGGTCGGCCTTGATCTGCCGGATGGCGGCCTTGTTGTCGGGACCCACGACATAGACGGTGGCGTTGCCGCGCGGATCGCGGGTGACGCCGGTCTGCGGGATCAGCATCGCGTCGTGCGCCGTCGCCTGGCTGAGGTGGGCGCGGACGTACATGCCGGGCAGCAGGATGCCGGTCGGGTTGGCGAAGGTGGCGCGCAGCGTCACCGTGCCGGTGTTCTGGTCCACCACCGGCTCAGCGAAGTCGACCTTGCCGGGGATGGAATACTCGCTGCCGTCATCGAGCGTCAGGCGCGCGGTCGCCGACGAGGGGGTCACGTTGGACGAGGCCAGCTCGCGGCGCAGCGCGGTCAGGTCAGCGCTCGACTGCTGGATGTCCACGAAGATCGGGTCCAGCCGCTGGATCGAGGCGAGCGCCGTCGTCTGGCCGCTGGTGACCAGGGCGCCGACCGTGGCCAGCGAGCGGCCGATGCGCCCGTTGATCGGGGCGGGCACGGTGGTGAACTGCAGATTGATCTTGGCCGTTTCCAGGTTCGCCTTGTTGATGGCGACCTGAGCGGTGGCCGACCGGGCGGCGGCCTGGGCGTCGGTATAGTCCTGCTTGCTGACGGCTTCGATGTCGGCCAGCGGCTTGTAGCGGGCCGCCTTGGCTTCAAGGGCCGCACGCGAGGCTTCGGCGTTCTGCAGGCTGGCCTCGGCCTGGGCCACGGCGGCGCGGTAGAGGCTTGGATCGATCTCGTAGAGGGTCTGGCCCTTCTTGACGACGCTGCCCTCGACGAAGTGGCGGGCCTTGATCACCCCGTTGACCTGCGGCCGCACGTCAGCGGTCTCGTAGGCGTTGGTGCGGCCGGCCAGTTCGATCACCAGCGGCACGGTCTGGGTGGTCACGACCACATAGCCGACCTCGGGTGTCCGGGTCGGCTTCTGGACCGGCTTGGCGCCGCAGGCCGCGACCAGCAGCAGGAGCGCAAGCACCGGCAGACGAGAGAGCTTGTTCAGGGTGGGCACCCGCAAGGACCTAGTTCGAAAGGGCAACCCGTCGCGGGTCGGTGAGAGAAAGCAACAATTCTACGATCCGGGACGGCTCTTCGCATAACCGTCTTTCCGAAACGCGGCGCCAGCATTTCGTATTGTTGCCAAACCGCGACGCGGCGCGGGCGCAACATACTGATCCTCTAAGACGGATCAATGCATCTCGACGACAGGCAGCTCGATGTTGGTCGCCTGCGCTCCGGCGTGGAAGATGCGCTGGGTGGCCTTCACATAGTCCGCAGGCTTGGCGAAGAAGATGTTGGGCACAAAGGTCTGCGGGTTGCGGTCGTAAAGCGGGAACCAGCTCGACTGCACCTGGATCATGATCCGGTGCCCCGGCAGGAACACATGGTTCGCCGTTGGCATGACGAAACGGTACTTCTCCACCTCGCCGGCTGGGATCGGTTTCGGATCGGAGAAACTTTCGCGATAGCGGCCGCGGAAGATGTCCATGGCGATGGGCAGTTCGTAGCCGCCGAGCTCGACCTGGCTGGGAACGGTGTCGGGATAGACGTCGATGATCTTCACCACCCAGTCCGAGTCCGAGCCGCTGGTCGAGGCGAACAGGTTGACGATCGGGGCGCCGGAGATCTGCAGCGGGGCGGTCAGGGGCGCGCTGGTGTAGGTCAGGACGTCGGTGCGGCCGTCCACATGCCGCTGGTCGGTGGTCAGCCAGTAGCGCCACTGGTCGCCGTCGTCATTGCGGACCGGGCGATGCACGTAGGGCACCGGCTTGGCCGGGTCGGAGACATATTCGTCGTAAGCCGCGCCTGACTGAGCCGGCGCCTCGAAGCCCAGGCCCTGCCCGGCCTCCAGATAGAGCGGCTTCATCTTGCCCGCGCAGCCGGTCTCGCAAGCGAGCGGCCACTTCGGCAGCTTCTTCCACTCCATCGTGCCGCTCTCGAAGATGAACACCGGAGGCGTGTTGGCCTTGGGGCCATTGGTCTTCAGGTGCTCGTCCAGGAAGGGCTTCAGCACCTTGGTGCGGAACTCGGTGGCGGTGTCGCCGGGCAGCTTGATGGCGTTCAGCTGGCGCTGTTCGTAGTTGACGCCGGAATGGCGCCAGGGGCCCAGCACCAGGTAGTTCATGGTGTTGGTGGTGTCCTTGGGCTCGGTGGCCAGATAGGCGTGGATGGTCCCCCACATGTCCTCCTGGTCCCAGAGCGCGCCGATCCACATGGTCGGCACCTTCAACGGCTGGGCGGCGAGGGTCTTGTCCAGCGCCTGCTCGGACCAGAATTCGTCATAGGCCGGGTGCTCGACGACCTTGTTGTAGAACGGGATCTGCTCGAGGCCGGCGGCCTTGGCGTAGTCGCCGACCGAGCCGCCGCGCAGGAAGTTGGTGTAGTCGTCGAAGGCCTCGCGCGGGATCTCGGAGCCCGCGCCGCGGGCGCTCATTTGGCCGGTGAAATAGTCGAGGTTCTTCTGGCGGAAGGCGCCGTAGTGGAACCAGTCGTCGCCCATCCAGCCGTCGATCATGGCGCTTTCCGGCGCGGCGGCCTTCAGCGCCGGGTGCGGATTGATCAGGCCCATCACCGTGGTGAAGCCGTCGTAGGACGAGCCGATCATGCCGACCCGGCCATTGCTCTCCGGCGTGTTCTTCACCAGCCAGTCGATGGTGTCCCAGGTGTCGGTGGTGTGGTCGATCTTGGTGTGGTTCAGCGGGCCGATCAGCGGACGGGTGACGATGTAGTCGCCCTCGGAGCCGTATTTGCCGCGGATGTCCTGATAGACGCGGATGTAGCCGTCCTCAACGAAGGGCTCGTCCATCTGGGCCAGTTCGGCGTCGATGTTCGGCGAGTTCGACCGCTCGGCCCGCTTCTTGGCGTTGTAGGGCGTGCGGCTGAGCAGGATCGGGCCGTCGTGCGTGCCCTTCTTCATGACGATGACGGTGTAGAGCCGCACCCCGTCGCGCATCGGGATCATCACCGTACGCTTGATCCAGTCGTTGCGAACGGTCGGCTCCTCGAACTTGGCCGGGATGTCGGGCGTCATCACCGGCGTCTGGGCGGCGGCCGGGGCGGCAAGAGCCAGAACGGCGAGCGCGGCGAAGGTCAGGGCTTTCAGGGACATCGGCAGGGCCTCCTACGCGCTCGCGAGCGCGCTCTGGAACAGGATGGCGCCGTCGGCGGAGCCGAGCTCGGCTTCGAAGGCGCGGTCAGGGTGGGGCATGAGGCCAAGGACATTGCCCTTGGCGTTGACGATGCCGGCGATGCCGCGCGCCGAGCCGTTGGGATTGTCGAGGTAGCGGAACACCACCTGGCCCTCGCCCTCCAGCCGGTCGAGCGTCGGGGCGTCGGCGAAGAAATTGCCCTCGCCGTTGCCCACGGTCATCGCAACCTGTCGGCGGCCGGCATAGCCCGCGGTGAAGCGGGTCTGGGCGTTGGTGACCTCCAGGTCGACGGCCTTGCAGACGTATTTCAGGCGCTCGTTGCGCAGGAGCGCGCCTGGCAGCATCTGGGCCTCGCAGAGCACCTGGAAGCCGTTGCAGATGCCGACGGTGGCGACGCCGCGCTCCGCCGCCGCCTTCACCTCGCCCATGACCGGCGAAAGCGAGGCCATGGCCCCGCAGCGTAGATAGTCGCCGTAGGAGAAGCCGCCTGGCAGGACGATCAGGTCAAGGCCGTCGGGAAGTTCGGTGTCTCCGTGCCAGACCATGTCCACCTGCGCTCCGGTCGAGCGCTCGATCGCCACCTTGCAGTCGCGGTCGCAGTTGGAGCCGGGGAAGACAATGACGGCGGCTTTCATGCACATTCATCCAGGACGGGCGGCGGGGCTTGGTCGGCGTCGGGCGCCGGGAAGGGCTGGCGGAAGGTGAAGGCCTGGGCGGTGGGGCCCAGGCGGCGCAGGGTCTCGACCTTGCCCCAGCCTTCCTCGACACTAGGCTGATGGCCGACCGGGACCCACCACAGCGCCATGTAGAGCTCTAGCTTCTCGAACCACTCGTGGCGGCGGCGCATGACGGCGATGTGGTCGGAGCGGTAGACGAAGGCGCCCAGCGACTGCGGATCGGTCCAGACCGACATGTTCAGCGCCATCATCGGGTCGTCGGCGTCCGGCTTGATGTCGGTGGCGTCGCCGCCGGCCCCGGTCAGCCGCCAGACGAAGCCGGGGTGGCCGTCCGCGAGCGCGTTGATCCGCTCCAGATTGGCCACGAAGTCGGCGATCATTGGATCGTCTACCGGCGCCCTCAGGCGGCCGATGTTGATCTGGGCGAGGTGGTAGCGGCTCATCGGCGGGTCCCTCATTTTCGGGTCCAGGTCTTGAGGCTGTCGAGATAGGCCATCAGCTGCTTGTAGCCCTTGGCGTCACCGTAGGGACAGCCGGTGGTGGTCACTTGGCCGCCGTGGGCGCTCTGCATCAGGATCGCGGGATAGCCCGGCGCGCCCTTCAGCGTGATCAGATAGGAGGCGTGGCCGTCTTCCATCGAATAATAGGCGTAGGGCTCGCCAGGCGCGTGGGGCGCCGGCACGAGATGCGGCTGGGCGGTGAGCTTGGCGCTTTGGGCGTCGAAGGCCATGGAACAGTCCAGCGCGAGTGGCGCGGGCGCGGCGGGCTCAGGCTTCGGCGCGCAGGCGCAGAGTGGGAGCGTGGTGAGGAGGAGGGTGAGGGCGGTCGCCCGCCTCACGCCACCTCCACGCGGTAGCTCTCGATCACCGTATTGGCGAGCAACTTGTCGCACATGGCCTTGACCTCAGCCTCGGCGGCGGCCGCGTCCTTCGCCGCTAGGTCAAACTCGATGGTGCGCCCGACGCGCACGCTGGAGACGCCGCCCCAGCCCAGGCCATGCAGGGCCTGCTCAACCGCCTTGCCCTGCACGTCCAGGACGCCGGGTTTCAGGAACACATGAACCGTAGCTTTCATCAGTGCAGGCCGCCTTGGATCACGGTCGGCATCTCCTTCATGATCCCCAGGCGCCGCGCGACTTCGGTGTAGCTCTCGATGACATTGCCGAGGTCGCGGCGGAAGCGGTCCTTGTCGAGCTTTTCGTTGGTGGCGGTGTCCCAGAGGCGGCAGCTGTCCGGGCTGATCTCGTCGGCCAGGATGATGCGGGCGAAGTCGTTCTCCCAGACCCGGCCGTATTCCACCTTGAAGTCCACCAGTGTAATTCCGACCGCACCGAACATTCCGGTCAGGAAGTCGTTGACCCGCAGGGTGAGCGCCATGATGTCGTCGATCTCCTGGGTCGAGGCCCAGTTGAAGGCGGTGATGTGCTCTTCGGAGACCAGCGGGTCGTGCAGCTTGTCATCCTTGAGGCAAAATTCGATGATCGAGCGGGGCAGGGCCTGGCCCTCGGGCAGGCCGAGGCGTGTGGACAGCGAGCCCGCGGCGACGTTGCGGCAGATCACCTCCAGCGGAATGATCTCCACCTCGCGGATCAGCTGCTCGCGCAGGTTTAGGCGGCGGATGAAGTGATTCTGCACGCCGATGGACCCGAGCTTGGTCATGATGTGCTCGCTGATCCGGTTGTTGATGACGCCCTTGCCTTCGAGCACCGCCTTCTTGGTGGCGTCGAACGCGGTGGTGTCGTCCTTGAAGTACTGGATCAGAGTGCCCGGCTCCGGCCCCTCGTAGAGGATCTTCGCCTTGCCCTCGTAGATCTTCTTACGGCGGGTCATCGTCGCGCCTTCTCCGGGGGCGAGGGCTTAGCCGGTCGGGACGGCGAAAGGCGCGCGGGGTGCAACCATCGCGCGCGGTACCGACTCAAGGCGTCTCGCTTCATATGAGGCCCGCTAAAATTAGCGGATGCGGGCCATCGGCGCAAACCTGACCCGCAACCTCGCCAGAACCTCTCGGAAGCGCCGCCTTTCCATTGCGACGGGGCACCGGGCGGGATATGTGGTCGCCCGTTGCGCCGCTTTGCCCAGAGAACACATGACGACCTTTGACGACCGGGAACGTGGCTTCGAGAAGCGTTTCGAACTCGATCAGGAACAGGAATTCAAGGCCCAGGCTCGGCGCAACCGCGCCTTGGGCGAGTGGGCGGCTGGCCTGATGGGCCTGGCCGACCAGCGCATCGCCGAATACGCCGCAGTCATCGTCAAATCCGAGGTGGACCAGCCCGGCGACGACGACGTGCTGCGCAAGGTGTTCGAAGACCTCAAGGGCGCCGGCGTGGCGATCACCGAGGGCGAGGTCCGCATGAAGATGGCCGAGCTGATGGCTCAGGCCCGCGAAGGCCTGCGCGAGGGGCGCTAGGCCCTCTCCCGACCTCTCCCTCTCGGCTTTGCCGGGGGAGAGGAGACTTACTGAGCCGCCTGTTTCGCCGCCGCGCTGTTGGCCTCGTCGCCGAACACCCGCGCGAACACCGTATCCACATGCTTGAAGTGATAGCCGAGGTCGAAGAGCTCGCTCAGTTCGGCGTCCGACAACGTCACCTCCGGATCGGCCTTCAGGAAGTCGAGGAAATTCCCCTCGCCACGCCACACCCGCATGGCGTTCCTCTGCACCGCCGCATAGGACGCCTCGCGCGACATGCCCTTCTGGGTCAGCGCCAGCAGGATGCGCTGCGAATGCACCAGCCCGCCCAGGCGGTCGAGGTTCTTGGCCATGTTCTCCGGATAGATCACCAGCCGCTCCATCACGCTGGCCAGGCGCCGTAGCGCGAAGTCCAGATGCACCGTGGCGTCCGGCGCGATGCCCCGCTCGACGGATGAGTGGCTGATGTCGCGCTCGTGCCAGAGCGTCACGTTCTCCATCGCCGGCACCACCGCCGAGCGCACCAGCCGCGCCAGGCCGGTAAGGTTCTCCGTCAGGATCGGATTGCGCTTGTGCGGCATGGCGGACGAGCCCTTCTGGCCCACGTCGAACGGCTCCTCCGCCTCCAGCACCTCGGTGCGCTGCAGGTGGCGGACCTCGGTCGCCAGCCGCTCGATCGACGAGGCCACCACGCCCAGCGCCGCGAAATAGGCCGCGTGCCGGTCGCGCGGGATCACCTGGGTCGAGACCGGCTCGACCGCCAGGCCCAGCTTCTCGGCGACATATTCCTCAACCCGCGGGTCGACATTGGCGAAGGTGCCGACCGCGCCCGAGATCGCGCAGGTGGCGATCTCAAACTTCGCCATGGCCAGCCGCTCGCGCGCGCGGACGAACTCGGCGTAGTGGCCGGCCAGCTTCAGCCCAAAGGTGATCGGCTCGGCGTGGATCGCGTGACTGCGCCCGACCATCGGCGTCATCCGGTGCTCGTAGGCCCGGCGCTTCAGGGCGGCCAGCACCAGGTCGACGTCCTCGAGCAGGAGGTCGGTCGCGCGCGAAAGCTGCACCGCCAGCGCCGTGTCGTTGACGTCCGAAGACGTCATCCCCTGGTGCAGGAACCGCGCTTCTGGGCCGACGATCTCGGTGACGTGGGTCAGGAAGGCGATGACGTCGTGCTTCACCTCCCGCTCGATCTCGTCGATCCGGTCCGCGTCCCAGACCGCGTCGCGCCCCTTCTCCCAGATCACCCGCGCCGCCTCCTTGGGGATCACCCCCAGGTCGGCCATGGCGTCGGCCGCATAGGCCTCGATCTCGAACATGATTTTGAAGCGCGTCTGGGGTGACCAGATGGCGGCGGCTTCCTTGCGGGCGTAGCGGGGGATCATGCGGGTGGGTGTGTGGCGCAGCCGCTGCGCGAGTCAATTTCTTCCGCAAGATTCTTACTGATTCCCCGCAAGATTTTTGCAGAGGTCCCCCTAGCTGACCATCTCCTCGCGCACGTTCTTGCGGGCCATCCAGAACAGCGGGCCGGAGACGGCGCCGAAGATGACCGAGGCGAGGAGGGCCCAGCGGACGCCTTCGGCGGGGCCGAGGTGGAGGGGCTTGTTCATGAAATCGGAGAGGGCGCCGATGCAGAGGGCGCCCAGGACCAGGCCCAGGAAGTTGATCACGAAGAGCATCATCGACGCGCTCATGGCGCGCATGCGGGCGGGCACCATGCCCTGGGCTGAGGCGTAGACCGGGCCGTACCAGAGGGCGCCCAAGAAGTAGGTGACGCCCAGCAGGACGAGCGACAGGACGGCCGAGTGGGTGGCGTAGGCCATGAGGGCGAGGGGCGCGCTGATCAGCACCGAGATGGCTGGGACCGAGCCGTAGACGCGCAGGTCTCTGGCGCCCCACTTGTCGGCGACCTGGCCGCCGGCCCAGGAGCCGAGCGTGCCAAAGACGCCGGCGAGCAGGCCGAGCGACAGGCCGACGAAGCTCTGCGGGCGAAGGTGGAGGCTGTGGGCCAGGGCCGCGACCTCCGGGCCGTGGCAGCGGTAGAAGAAGCTGGGGTTGAAGACCGCGTGGCCGTAGCCGAGGAAGGCGCGGATGCCAGCGCCGAAGGCCAGGAACCAGAAGGCGCGCTTGGCCGCGAGGTAGCGGACGGTCTCGCCGAAGGCGGCGAGCGCCTGGCCGGACGCGTCGGCGGCCTTTTGGGCGGCGGCGGAGAGGCGCTTGCGGGGCTCCTTGATGGTCAGCGCGCAGACGACGGCCAGGACGAGGCCAGGCACGGCGGCGACCATGAAGGCCATCCGCCAGCCGAAATAGTCGCTCATCACGCCGCCGATCGCCAGGCCTAGCAGGGAGCCTATGGGCGTGCCGATGGCGTAGAAGGCCAGCGCCGAGGCGCGCTTTTCCTTGGGCGTATAGTCGGCGATCAGCGCGTGGCTGGTGGGCGTGCAGCCGGCCTCGCCGATGCCGACGCCGGCGCGGGCGGCGACCAGCTGGACGAAGTTCTGCGCGAAGCCGCAAGCGCCGGTGAACGCGCTCCAGCCGGCCAGACAGGCGGCTATGATGAAGCCGCGGTGGTGGCGGTCGGCGGCCCTGGCCAGCGGGAAGCCCAGCAGGGTGTAGACGATCCCGAAGGCGAACCCGGAGAGCAGGCCCAGCTGCCAGTCGGCCAGATGCAGCTCGTTCTTGATCGGCTCGGCCAGGATGTTGACCACCTGGCGGTCGATGAAGTTGACGACGTAGACGAGGAGCAGGAGCCAGAGGGCGTAGCGGCGGTAGGCGACGCTGACCGGGGCGATGTCCGCATGCGGCGCGTCGCCGGCGGTCGCGGTGATGTCGGCCATGTTTGCCTCCCGGCGGGCGTATCCTCGCGCGGCTCTGACGGCCGCTGATGGGGACCGTCCCGCATTTGGCGAGGGATAGGAAGGGGCGCTGCCGCCGCAGTGGACTTGGGCGCGGGGCGGTCTTACCTGCGGGGGTGAGCAGAGGAGCGGCGGCATGGAACTGGTGATCGGCACGAAGGCCTGGTCGACGTGGTCGTTGCGGCCGTGGCTGGTGGCGAAAAAGGCCGGGGCGACGTTCGACGAGACGCTGATCCAGCTGCGGCAGGAGAACAACGTCAGCGCCGAGGCGATCATCGCCCATTCGCCCAGCGGGCTGGTGCCGTTCTTCAGTGACGGAGAGGTGGCGATCGGGGACTCGCTGGCGATCTGCGAATATCTGGCGGAGACGTTCCCGGACGCCGGGCTGTGGCCGACGGACGCGACGGCGCGGGCTTTTGCGCGGTCGGCGGCGGCGGAGATGCATTCGGGGTTCTCGTCGTTGCGCGGCGAGTGTCCGATGGACCTGGCGGCGCCGGTGAAGGCGGTGGAGCTGTCGGAGGCGACGCAGAAGGACATCCGGCGGATCACGGCGCTGTGGAACGACCTCTTGGCGCGGTTCGGCGGGCCGTGGCTGGGCGGCGCTGACTGGGGGATCGCCGACGCCATGTTCACGCCGGTGGCGACGCGGTTCCGCACCTATGGGGTGAAGCTCAGTGACTATGGCGACGCGGGCCCGGCGGGGGCCTATGGCGAACGGCTGCTGCAGACGCCGGAGTTCAGGGCCTGGGAAGCCGATATCTGAGTTAAAGTATAACGTACGCATAGTTGGCGCGGACCGCCGCGGATGATGTTCTGGCCTTGCCAGGGCGCGTGATTGCCCCCGAATGGGCGTGTCCATTTTTCAAGAGCCCGCATGGCCCGCCGCCGTCCGATAAGACAGCCGTCCTGGATCAACCGGCTGAACACGCCCGCGCGCTACGGCGTGGCGGTGGCCCAGCTGGTGGTTTCGACCCTTGGCGCCGAACTGCTGGTGAAGCTGACCGGCTCGGGCAACCGGGTGGGCGGCGCCTTCCTGGTGGGCGTGCTGGTGACGTCCTACGTCGCCGGCCAGGGGCCGGGGTACCTGGCCGCCTTCAGCTCGTTCCTGATCTACAATTTCTACATCCAGAACATGAATTTCAGCCTGACCTCCTACAAGGCCGAGGACGTGTTGGTGCTGATCACCTTCCCGACGGTGGCCATGCTGATGGGCAACCTGACCGGGCGGGTGCGCGAGGAGGCGAAGAGCGCGGAGTCACGGGCGCTGGCCACCGCGGCGCTGTTCGAGGGCACGCGGGAGTTCTCGGCCTCCGATGACGCGGCGCTGATCCGCGCGCGGCTGGCCGATCACCTGGCGGCGGCGGCGCGGGGCCAGGCCTTTGTGCTCGACAAGGAGGTGCTGTGCTCGGCCGGTGGCGAGCCGCCGACGCCGATGGTGCTGAGCGCGGCGCGGGCCTTGGCGCTGGAGGAGGGCGCGCAGCCGCGGACCATCGAGGCGGCGGGCTGGCGGGTGCGCTACCTGGCCGGCGGCGCGGTGGCCGGCTGGCGCGCCGAGCCGCCGCCCGGGCCGGACGAGGAGAACCTGCTGCAGATCCTGGCTGACGCGGGCGCGGCGGCGACGGCGCGGGCCGGCCTGACGGTCGCCAAGGCCGACGCCGAGGCGCGGGCGCGGACCGAGGACCTGCGCAATGCGCTGCTGTCGTCGATCAGCCACGACCTGCGAACCCCGCTGGCCGCGGTGCTGGCGTCGGCCACTTCGCTGCAGGAGTTCGGCGACAAGTTCGACGCCAAGACGCGGCACGACCTGATTGCGACGATCCAGGAAGAGGCCGAGCGGCTGAACGCCTTCGTCACCAACCTCTTGAACATGACGCGGCTGGAATCCGGCGCGCTGGATCCCGCCAGCACCGCCTTCGACCTGGCCGAGGTGGTCGACCGGGTGCGCAAGCGTTTCGAGCGGCTGCGCGGCAAGCGGAAGATCGTCTGCAAGCTGGGCGAGGGCGCGGGCGTGGCGCTGGGCGACCCGGTGCTGTTCGAGGTGGCGCTGGCCAATGTGCTGGAGAACGCCATCCGCTATTCGCCGGACGGGGGCGCGATCGGGCTGGTGAGCTTCGTCGACGCCGGCCAGGTCGTCGTGCAGGTGACCGACGAGGGGCCGGGCGTCCCCGAATCCGAACTTCCCAATCTGTTCGACAAGTTCTACCGCGGCGCGGCGGCCAAGCGCATGCCCGGCACCGGACTGGGGCTCTCCATCGTCCGTGGCGTCATGCAGGGCATGGGGGGCAAGGCGAGTGCGGTTCTGCGCACCGACGGCCCTAGTGGATTGGTCATGTCGCTGGCTTTGCCAGCGGCGCGGGCCTGAGGTGGAGACCTGACTATATGACGCCGAATCTTGGCCGGCTGTTGATCGTCGACGACGAGCCGCAGATCCTGCGGGCGTTGACGCCTGCGCTGGCGGCGGCGGGCTTCACCGTTTCCACGGCGGACAATGGCGAGGCGGCGCTGGCGCAGCTGGCGGGCGAGCCGTCGGAGCTGGTGATCCTCGACCTCGGCCTGCCGGACATGGATGGCAAGGAAGTGATCCAGCGCATCCGCGAATGGTCGGACTGCCCGATCATCGTGCTGTCGGCCCGCGACCTGGAGAGCGAGAAGATCGCCGCCCTGGACCTGGGCGCCGACGATTTCGTCAACAAGCCGGTGGGCGTCGGCGAGCTGCTGGCGCGGATGCGCGCCGTGATGCGCGGGCGCGAGCGCCGGTTCTCCGCCCAGCCGCGCTTCCAGTTCGGCGAGCTGGAGATCAATTTCCCGGCCCGGCGCGTGATGATCCAGGGCGAGGAAGTCCGCCTGACGCCGCGCGAATACCAGCTGCTGCGCATCCTGGCGGGCCACGCCGGCCAGGTGGTCACCCACCGTCAGATCATCACCGCGGTCTGGGGCACCGACACCAACGCCGACGCCCAGTTCGTGCGTGTGCTGATGGCTCAGCTGCGCCAGAAGCTGGAGCGCGACCCTTCCAGCCCCGAACTGCTGATGACCGAGCCCGGCATCGGCTACCGCCTGACCTGTGAGGACGAGGCCTAGACCCAGCCGGCGTTTCCATTCCGCCGCGCATTGAGGGAGGCGGATATGCGCGAATTTAGGACCCTGTTCGGACTGGCGGCGGCCGCGGCCCTGCTGGCCGGATCGGCCCAGGCGGCGCCGGCGAAGTCAGCGCCCTGGACGGTCAGGCGCGAGCAGGTCGCCGCAGAGGCGCGGTTCCTCGCCAGCGACGCTCTGCAGGGCCGCGGCAGCGCCACGCGCGACGAGGCCATCGCGGCGGCCTATGTGGCCTCACAATTCGAAAGCCTCGGCCTGACGCCCGCGCCCGGGCAGGCGGGCTTCTTCCAGACCGCCAAGGTGATCAAGCCGCGCCTGCAGGGTGAGGCCAAGGTGCGGATCGACGGCGTCGAGGTCGCCGGCGCGCAGCTCTTGATCGGCCCGATGGGCGACGTGGGCGGCAAGGCCGTGGTGTTCGCCGCCGATGACGTGATGACCATGCCGGCGGCGGACGTGGTGATCTCGACCTCGAAGGCCTCGCCGCTCGTCGTCGGGCAGACGGCGATGTCGAAGCAGGTGAAGCTCCTGATCCTCAAGGAAAGCTTCCTCACAAAGGGCCTCTACGCCGCGCAGGGCGGAACCGACATGGCCTCCTATCTGGAGGGGCAGCCGCAGGGGGTGCGCACGGCGGTCGCCACGCTGCCGGCCGAAGCCTTCGAGCGGCTGGCGGCGCATCCGGGCGCGAGCGTCGAGCTGAAGCTGCCGCCGATGACGCAGGAAACGGCCACCACCACCAATGTGATCGGGTACCTCAAGGGCCGCGACCCCAAGGCCGGGACCTTGCTGATCAGCGCGCACCTGGATCACCTGGGCGTGCGGCCCAACGGGACGATCATGCACGGCGCCAATGACGACGCGTCGGGCGTGGTGGCGGTGATCGAGCTGGCGCGGGCGTTCACTGGCGGCAAGCCGCCTAAGCGCAGCATCCTGTTCATCGGCTACGGCAGCGAGGAGATCGGCAAGTACGGCTCGACCTGGTTCGCGGCGCACCCGGCCGTGCCGCTGGCGGATATCGTCGCCAACATCGAGTTCGAGATGATTGGCCAACAGGACCCCAAGCTGCCGAAGGGCGCGCTGTTCCTCACCGGCTCGGAACGCTCCACGCTGTGGGCGGCGCTGAAGGCGCACGGCGCGCCGGTGACCGCCGACAGCGACCCGGCGCAGCACTACTTCGAACGCAGCGACAACTGGCCGCTCGCCCAGGCGGGCGTGGTCGCCCATACCATCGCCGGCTGGACCACGACGCCGACCTATCACCAGGCCAGCGACACCTTCGAAAGCCTCGATCTGCCGTTTATGACCGGCGCCATCCAGTCGATGGTTGCGCCCCTGCGCTGGCTGGCCGACAGCGATTTCCGGCCCGTCTGGGCCGCGGGCGGGCGGCCGCCACCGTAGCGCGCGTTCAGGCGGGCGTGGGGTCGAGGGTGTGCAGGTTTTCCTGGCGGATCCGTTCGCCTTCCTCGTCGAAGAGGAAGGGCAGGGTAGCGTAGCGGACACCCTTGGTCACCGGCGTGGCCTCGTGCAGCAGGCTGCAGGAAAACACCACCGCGCCGCCGGTGGGCGGCCGGTAGGTGCGCAGGCCGTATTCCGGGAAGCACAGGTCGCCGCCCTGGAACTCCTCGGCATTGAGGTTGATGGAGCAGGCGAACTTGCGGTGCGCGGTGGCGGGTGTGGTGTTATCGCGGTGCGGCCGGAAATAGCCGCCGTCCTTCGCCGAATAGCAGGCGACGATGTAACGCTCGATCCGCGTGACGGTGAAGCCGAAGGCCTTGGTGATCTCCGGCGCCAGGCGCAGGCGAATGCGCGCGCGGATTTCCCGCAGCAGGGCCTGGTCCCGGATGACGGTGTCGCGGCGCTTCTTGAAGTCGTCGATGGCGGCGTAGGTCATGCCGTCGCGCTCGCGCATGACCCCGGACGGCGCCCCGCCATCCTGGCGATAGATATCGATCAGCTGGCGGCAGATCTCGGGCTCGAGAACGCGCGGCACGATGAGCACCGGCGCGTGCATCGGTGGCCCGGCATGCAGCTCCGGCGGCCCCAGCTTGACGAAGTTCGCGACCACGAAGGGGCCGCGCGCCAGCGGCGCTGTCCCCAGCACCCGCTGCGAGGGATCAAGGACCACCCAGCAGGGCGCGATCTCGTCCGCCTCATCCACGGCTTGATAAGCACGGCGCACCTCGCCCGCCTCGTCGAGGAACCAGCGCCAGGGCAGATTCTCCGTTGCGGCCTCGAAGGAGGCGCGGTCGGGTAGGATGCCGAAGAACAGCTTCTGGTCGTCGGTGAAGTGCTCGAGCTGGCTCTGGACGAGGGCCAGAGCTTCGTCTCGTTCCGGGCCCGGATAGGGCAGGAAGGCCAGCAGGATGTAGCGCCCGGCGACATTGCCGAAGGTGAAGCCCGTGTTGAACTTGGAGGGCGCGACGAAGTGCGGCGCGGGCGTTCCCTCGACAAGGCTCATCATTCATTCTCCTGCGGCGCCGGCGACCAGCAGCAAGACGGCGCCGAACCCGGCGCGCCCCAGGTATTGTGGGAACTATTTCTGTGTTGATGTTGTGATTTATTATGTCGTGCTTATGTCTTCAATGTAACGGTGTTGTCGAAGACTGATGAACGCGTTCAGCGAATGCTGTCGCCAGGCAAAGATCTCAGGGCTTGACGACGTCCAATAATTCCATAATCGTTGAAATATGGAATCAAATATCGCGATCAAACGCCTTTCAGCGCTCGCCCAGCCCTCGCGCCTCGCGGTGTTTCGCCTGCTCGTGAAAGCTGGCCCCGAGGGGGTGGCGGCCGGCGAGATAGCCCGGCTTCTCGGCATCACCAGCAATACGCTTTCGGCGCAACTCAATGTGCTGACGAACGCCGGGCTGATCTCGAGCCAGCGGGATGGGCGCTCGATCATCTACGCGGCGAACTACGACGGGATGAGTGAGCTGCTGGTCTATCTCATGGAAGACTGCTGCCAGGGGCATCCTGAGGTCTGCGCGCCGCTGAGCATCGCGGCCTCCCGCGCGGCGTGCTGCGACCAACCCCAGGGAGCCCTTTCATGAAGCGCCTGCACGTCCATGTCGCCGTGGAAGACCTCGGCAAGTCCATCGGCTTCTATTCGACGCTGTTTGGGACCGAGCCGTCTGTCGTCAAGGACGACTACGCCAAGTGGATGCTCGACGATCCCCGCGTGAACTTCGCGATCTCGGATCGCGCGGCGACGCCCGGTGTCGACCATGTGGGTATCCAGGTTGAGAGCGGCGAAGAGCTTTCCGAGCTTGCCGGCCGCCTGAAGGCCGCAGGCGAGGTGACGCGCGATCAGGAGGCGACGACCTGCTGCTACGCCCAGTCGGACAAGGCCTGGGTCAACGATCCCTCGGGCCTTCGTTGGGAGACCTTTTTCACCTTCGGCGAGGCTACCAGCTACGGCGAGGACGAACCCGGCGCGCGAGAGGCAAAGGCCTCCTCATCCTGCTGCGCGGCGCCAGCGGCGCCCGCCAAGGCCTGCTGCTAGGGAGCGATTGGGATGTCGGATCATCCGTACGAGGTGCTCTTCCTCTGCACCGGTAATTCCGCGCGCTCGATCCTGGCCGAGAGCATCCTCAACCGCGCCGGCGCAGGACGCTTCAAGGCCTGTTCGGCGGGTTCGATGCCGGCGGGCAGGGTCAATCCCTTCGCCCTGCAACTGCTCGAGAACCTCCGCTATCCCACAGACAGCCTGCGTTCGAAGAGCTGGGACGAGTTCGCGAAGGACGGTGCGCCAGAGTTCGATTTCATCATCACGGTTTGCGACAACGCGGCGGGCGAAGTCTGCCCGATCTGGCCGGGCAAGCCGATGCGCGCCCATCGGGGCATCGCCGACCCGGCGGCGGTCACCGGTTCGGACACCGAGATCGCCCTGGCGTTCGCCGACGCCTACCGGATGCTGAGCAACCGCGTGGCTCTGTTCATCAACCTGCCGATGGACAAGCTCGACCGCATGTCGCTGAAGCGCCGCATGGATGACATCGGCCAGACCAAAGACGCGCCGCAGCCCGCATGAGCGACGCGAGCCTGGAGCCTCCGCTTCAATCGTTCGATATGGCGCGGCGCCTGACCGCCGAAGCGCTCGGCACGGCCTTGCTGCTGGCCATCGTCATCGGCTCCGGGATCATGGGGGACCGACTGGCCGGCGGGAACACAGCCATCGCGTTGCTCGGCAATACGCTGGCGACGGGCACGGGCCTCGTGGTGCTGATCACGATCTTCGGGCCGCTTTCGGGAGCGCACTTCAATCCGGCGGTGACGCTGGTTTTCGCGGCCCGCCGGGAGATCACCTGGGGCGTCGCGCTGGCCTATGTCGCCGTTCAGAGTCTCGGCGCGGTGGCGGGTGTGTTCGCGGCGCACGCGATGTTCGCCGAACCCATCCTGCAGGTGTCATCGAAGCTCCGCGATGGGCCGGCTCAGATGCTTTCGGAAGCGATTGCGACGTTCGGACTGATCGCGGCCATTCTCGGCTCGATCCGTTTTCGCCCCTATGCCACACCGATGATCGTCGGGCTCTACATAGCCTCGGCCTATTGGTTCACGGCCTCGACCTCCTTCGCCAATCCGGCGGTGACCCTCGCCCGTTCGCTGAGCAATACGTTCGCGGGTATCGCGCCAAGTTCCGCGCCGGGGTTCATCCTGGCGCAGCTCTTGGGTGCGGCGGCGGCGGCGCTATTTTTCGGTTGGCTCCTGGATGAGAGAGGAAAGCGTTGACCGACGCTAGGACACGCCGGCTTCCAGGGCCAGGCGCAGGAGATCGGCGGTCTTGGTGACGCCGAGCTTGGTTTTGATCAGGCTGCAGTTGTTGGCGATGGTCTTGTAGCCGAGGCCGAGCGCGTCGGCGATTTCGCTTAAGGAACGGCCGGCGGCGAGGTGGCGCAGGATCTCCAGGTCGCGGGGCGCGAGTTGGGCCAGCGAGGCGGTGGGGATCTGCGAGTGCAGGATCAGCGCCTGGGCCAGCTCCTGCTCTACATAGCGTCCACCGCCGCCGACGGTGCGGATGGCGGTGAGCAGCTCCTCGGGCGAGGCGTTCTTGCTGACGTAGCCCTGGGCGCCAGCCTCCAGGGCGCGGGTCACATAGATCGGCTCGGCGTGCATGGAGAGCACCAGGATCGGCATGGACCCGATCTGGCGCAGGCGGGCGAGCAGCTCGAGGCCGCCGAGCTCGGGCAGGTTGAGGTCCAGCACGATCATATCGAGGTCGTGGGCGCGGGCGATGGCCAGGCTCTCCCGGCCGGTCTTGGCCTCGAGAATCTCGGCGTTGGAGACCATGGCGAGCAGCTTACGCAGGCCGGTGCGCACAATGGCGTGGTCGTCGACCAGCATGATCTTCATGCGGCGGCCTGCTGGCTGGCGGGCGGGCTGTCGAGTTTGAGGCGAGCCAGCGTGGTCCAGCCGCCGCCCGGATCGGGGCCAAAGGTCAGCGTCCCGCCGGCGGCGGCGACGCGCTCGCCCATGCCGACCAGGCCAAAGCCCCCGACCGCCGAGGGCGCGGCGCGGCCGACGCCGTCGTCAGCCACGCAGACGCTCAGCGTCCGGTCGGCGTCGAGGGCGAGCGCGATCTGGATCGCGTGCGGGTCACCGTGGCGCACGGCGTTGTTGGCCGCCTCCTGCACCACCCGGTAGACGACGTCCTTGACCGCTTCCGGCAGGCGGGCCTCGTCCTGCAGCAGGGTGAGATGGAAGGCGATGTCGGGCCGCCGCTGCGACCAGAAATCGACGAGGTCGCGGATGGCGGCGTTGAGGCCCAGCTCGGTCATGCGGGCGGGCCGCAGGCGGCTGAGCAGGTCGCGGACCTGGCGCTGCATGTGGGCGACGGCGGCCTGGATGGCGCGGACATGCTCGGGCACGGCGTCATGGCGGCCGAGGTCGCCCAGCTGGGCGATCATCTCGGCGTCCATGTTCACCGCGAACAGGTGCGGGCCGATGTCATCGTGCAGGTCGCGGGCGATGTCGGCGCGTTCCTCCTCCTGGATGGTCAGGAGCTGGTCGCCGAGCAGTCGGTTGCGCTCGGTGGTGGCGGCGAGCTCGGCGGCCATGCGGTTGAAGCCGCGCTGCAGGCCGATGAGCTCGGTGGGGCCGCCCTCGGCGACCCGGCCGGAATAGTCGCCGGCCCCGACGCGGCTGAACTGGCCGGCGAGCGCCCGCAGCGGCCGGAAGGCGGCGCTGATCACCAGATAGACGAGCACCAGGCCGAGCGCCGCCGAGCCCGAGAGCACGGCGACGATGCCCACGAACTCGCGCCAGGCGGCGGAGATGTCGATGCCGGCGGTGGGGGTCAGCACGATGGCGCGGAAACCGGCCGCGGCGCCGGGGACGGCGATCTGCGCGGCCGGTGGCGTCGCGCCCAGCAGGCGGGCGAACCAGGGCGGGGCCGGCCGGTCTGGCGCGCTGGTGTGGGACGTGAGCGCCGCTCGGCCCTGGGCGTCCAGCAGGCTCGCGCGCACATGGCGGTTGCCGTCGAAGGTGGCGATCAGCTGGCGCAGGTCGCGGTCGGGGTGGTCGGAGTGGGGCAGGTCCTCGAAGGCGCTGGCCACCGTCTGGCGCGCCCCGCCCAGGCCCGCCGCCAGCTCGCCGCTCAGCGCCTGGCGGGCCTCGTAGCCGGCCACGACCATGCCCAGCGCCATGCTGACCGCCAGCACGGCTGCGATGAGGGCGACGACGCGGGCGCGCAGCGACATGGTGTTACTTTATCACAGGCTCGGGGGTTGAGACCTGGGCGGGGAAAAATCGGGAATGAGTTCCCGGGAATATCGGGAAGCGACGGCATGGCGGCGCTTTTGAGGCCCGCCTATTCGCCCTGTTAGCTTGTAACAGGGACACCCCACATGACTCCGACCGCCTCACGGCGCGCGCTGCTCGGCGCGTCGGCCAGTTTGCTATCGCTCGTCGCGTCTCAGGCGTTCGCCCAGAGCGCGCCGCCGCCGCCCGCGCAAGCAGGCCAGGTCGCCGAGATCGTGGTGACGGCGCAGCGGCTGGACGCGGCGCGCTCGGAGGTCGAGCCGGCGCTGGGGGCGACCACCTATTCCATGCCGCAGGCGTTCATCGACAACCTGCCGTCCGGCGCCAACGCCGAGTTGAACCAAGTGATCCTGCAGGCGCCGGGCGTGGCGCAGGACAGCTTTGGCCAGCTGCACATCCGCGGCGACCACGGCAATATCCAGTTCCGCCTAAACAATGTGATCCTGCCGGAGGGGCTGCAGGTGTTCGGCCAGTCGCTGTCGCCGAGGCTGGCGGCCAATGTCGACCTGATCACCGGGGCGCTGCCGGCGCAGTACGGTATCCGCGACGCGGGCATCGTCAACATCACCACAAAGAGCGGCTTCGCCAACGGCGGCGAGGTGGGCGTCTATGGCGGCAGCCACGGGATGATCGAACCGTCGATCGAATATGGCGGCTCGTCGGGCGCCACGAGCGGGTTCTTCTCCGGCAGCTATACCGGCACTGGCGTCGGCATCGAGAGCCCGGACGGGCGGGCCAGTCCGATCCACGACCATTCCGACCAGTACCAGGCGTTCGGCTATCTGGACCGCATCCTGGACGACACCAGCCGGGTGTCGCTGATCGCCGGGACCTCGCAGGACCGGTTCCAGATTCCGAACTTCCCGGGCCTGCAGCCGGACCTGGGCTTCAGTCAGAATGGGGTGACGGCGTTTCCGTCGGAGCGGCTGAACGAGAACCAGAAGGAGGGGACCTCCTACGCCATCGTCAGCTATCAGAAGACCACCGACCGCTTCACCGGCCAGGCCTCGGTGTTCGCGCGGTACTCAGAGCTGGAGTACACGCCCGACGTCACCGGCGAACTGCTGTTCAACGGCATCGCCCAGGCGGCGCGCAAGACCGACACCGCGTTCGGGGTGCAGCTGGAGGGGGTCTATAAGCTCAGCGACGCGCACACCCTGCGCTCAGGCCTGATCGTCACGACCGACCACACCACCAGCAAGACCAATTCCCAGGTCTTCAACCTCGATGCCGACGGCGATCAGGTGGGGCCGGCGGCGGTGGCGATCCTGGATAATTCCAGCGCCGACGCCCAAACCTATTCGGCCTATCTGGAGGACGAGTGGAAGCCGTTCGAGAGCTTGACGGTGAACTATGGGCTGCGGTTCGATCAGCTCGACGCCTTCCGGCATGAGAACCAGCTGTCGCCCAGGCTGAACCTGGTCTGGACTCCGATGGAGGGGACGACCTTCCACGCCGGCTACGCGCGCTATTTCTCGCCGCCGCCGTTCGAGCTGATCGCGTCCACGGCGGTGCTGAAGTTCGTCGGGACCAGTGGCGAGCAGCCGGGGACGCAGAACGATCTGCCGCGCTCGGAGCGGGACAACTATTTCGACGTCGGCGTGCAGCAGAAGATCGGTGGCCTGACACTCGGCCTCGACGCCTATGACAAGCAGGCCAAGAACCTGGTCGACGAAGGCCAGTTCGGGGCGCCGATCATCCTGACGCCGTTCAACTATCGAGTGGGTTATGCGCGCGGCGTGGAGCTGAGCGCCAACTACGCGAGCGGCGGGCTTTCGGCCTACGGCAATTTCGCGGTCAGCCAGGCCAAGGGGAAGGACATCGTCTCCAGCCAGTTCAACTTCGACCCCGGCGACCTCGCGGTGATCGCCCGGCAGTACATTTTCCTGGATCACGACCAGACCTACACGGCCTCGGCGGGGGTTTCGTACCGGTTCGAGGAGGGGACGCGGGTGTCGGCGGACCTGCTCTATGGGTCGGGGCTGCGGAAGGACGGCGCCGTGCCCAATGGCGACCATGTACCGGGCTATACGCAGATCAATCTGAGCGCGGCGCACGCGTTCCAGATGGCCGGCGGACCGCTGACCCTGCGCGCCGACATCATCAACCTGTTCGACAAGGAATATGAGATCCGCGACGGGACGGGCGTGGGTGTCGGGGCGCCGCAGTTTGGGCCTCGGCGCGGGTTCTTCGCGGGGGTGAGCAAGGCGTTCTAGGGCGCTATGCCCTTCAGGAAGACGCGGGTCACGCGCTGGGCGTGGGCGGCGATCATCTGGTCGGTCAGGGCGTCGATCTGGCGGGTGGCGAGGCGCAGGGTCCACTCGCCTTGCGCCATCGCCACGAACAGCGAGACCAGCTCGAAGGGGTCGTCGTCGAAGGCGATCAAGCCTTGGTCGCGGCAGCGCAGCAGGTAGTCGACGAAGCGGCCACGCTCCTCGGCGATGGTCTGGCCGACCAGGAGAAGCGCCTTGTCGGAAGGGTCGCCGACGCCGCGGGCCTGATTCAGGGGCGCGATGGCCAGCATGAAGCGGATGACGTCTTCGGCGACGATCGGCAGGACGGCGGCCGGCGCGGGGTTCTGCGCGGCGACCGCGCCGACTCGGCTGACCATGCCGGCCAGGCGGGATTCGAAGACCGTGTTGAACAGGGTCTCCTTGTTCTCGAACCAGGCGTAGAGGGTTTCCTTCGAGGCCTGGGCGCGGCGCGCGATGCCCGCCATGCTGGCGCCGGCGTAGCCCTTGGCCGCGAATTCCTGGAAGGCGACGTCGAGGATCTCCTTCCGCCGTTCGTCTTTCGCCGGGTTTTGCGCTGCGTCGCTCATCTGCCTTGCATACAGGATCATGCCGCGCTATCAAGCCGTACCGAACGGTGCGGTACGGACAAAAGGGCGCCAGTGCACAAGGGACGGACCTATGCGGTGACGGGCGCGGCCTCGGGCATTGGGGCGGCGATCGCGGCCCGGCTGCGCGAGGACGGCGCGCGGGTCATCGCCTGCGATCTGGCTGAAGGCGACGTGGCCGCGGACCTGGCGACGGCTGAGGGCCGCGCGGCGCTGGTGGAGGGCGTGACGCGGCTGGCGGAGGGACGGTTGGACGGGGTGGTGGCCAATGCGGGCGGCGGGCCGGCGGAGACGATGGTCGCGCTGAACTTCTTCGGAGCGGTGGCGACGCTGGAGGGCCTGCGGCCGCTGTTGGCGGATAGCCCGGCGCCGCGAGCGCTGGCGATCTCCTCGGTGAGCGCCCTGGGCGTCGTGGAAGCGGACATCGTCGAGGCCTGCCTGGCCCGGGACGAGACCGCCGCTATCGCCGCCGCGGATCGCGCCTTTGTGTCGGCGGAGGCGGGCCTGACCCTCTACGGCAGCGCCAAGCAGGCGCTGAACCGCTGGGCGCGCCGCGTGGCGGTGACGGCGGACTGGGCGGAGGCGGGCATCCTGTTGAACGTCATCGCGCCCGGCGTGGTCGAGACGCCCGCGGCGGCTTGGATCCTGTCGACGCCTGAGGGCCGCGCCGAGATGAGCCGCCGCACGCCGCTGCCCGCCGCGCGGCCGGCCAGCGCCGAGCAGATCGCCGCGCTCGCCGCTTGGTGCGTCAGCCCGGAGAACGCCGTGGTCACCGGACAGATTCTGTTCGCCGATGGAGGTTTGGAATGTCGAGCGCGTGGAGCCGTGGTGTGGTGAGCCCGATGGAATCGAAGCGCACGATGGCGATCGCCTGGCTCCGAGCGAACGGGCTCAAGGCCGGGGCGGAGGTCGCGGTCAACTTCCTGCTGCCGTTCCTGATCTACAGCTATTTCCGCGCCGGGTTGGGCGATGTGCGGGCGCTGATGCTGTCGTCGGCGCCGCCGACGTTGTGGTCGGTGTGGGAGTTCATCCGGCTGCGCAAGGTCGATGCGCTGTCGGTGCTGGTGCTGGCGGGGATCGTGCTGTCGCTGCTGGCGTTCGCGGGCGGTGGCGGGGTGAAGGCGCTGCAGATGCGCGAGAACCTGGTGCTTGGGCTGGTGGGGCTGGTGTTCCTGGGCTCGGCGGCGATCGGCAGGCCGCTGATCTACACGCTGGCGCGGGCGGCGACGCGGCGGCAATCGGCGGACAAGGCGGCGTTCATCGAGGCGCTGAGCGAGGACGCGCGCTTCCGCCGGACGATGATGACCACGACGCTGGTCTGGGGCTTTGGCCTGGCGGCGATCTGCGCGGGGTGTTGCGTCCTGGTCTATGCGGTGTCGATCAAGCTCTACCTGTTGATCAACGGGCCGATCAGCTATGGCGCCATGGGGCTGCTGACGCTGTGGACCTACTGGTACGTACGGCGCTCGGCGCTGGCCAAGATCAGCAAGACCTAGCGCCCCTGGAACACCGGTTTGCGCTTTTCGAGGAAGGCGCGGCGGGCCTCCTGGCCGTCCTGGCTGCCGAAGGCCTTGCGGATGTTGGCGACCTCGTAGCGCAGCTGGCTCTCAAGCTCGACGCCCTCGGTGGAGCGCACCATGCCGCGCTTCAGCAGGCGAAGGGTGATCGGCGACCATTCGCACAGCGTCTGGCAGTATTCCTGCAGGCGCGCGGCGAGCTTGTCGTCGTCGGCGGCCTCGCCGGCCATGCCCCAGGCCACGGCCTCGTCGCCGACCAGGGTGCGGTTTTCCATCATGAAGCGCATGGCTTTCTCGTAGCCCATGGCCTGCGGGAGCGTGATGGTGAGGCCCGCGTCCGGCGAGCCGCCGATGCGGGTGTAGCCGGCCATCAGGCGGGCTGACCGCGCGATGATCCGGACGTCGGTGGCCATGGCGAGGCCCAGGCCCGCGCCGACCGCGACGCCGTTGATCCCGCCCACCACCGGCTTGTCGCAACGCTTGCGGATGGCCAGCAGGAAGTTGCCGACCCAGCCGATGTCGTCGAGCTGGGCGGCCATCGGCGTCATGGGCGTGTAGTTCTGGCTGTCCGGCGACAGGTCCAGGCCCGCACAGAAAGCGTCGCCGGAGCCGGTGAGCGCGACCACCCAGACGTTGTCGTCGAGCGCCGCCTTGTCGACCGCCTCGATGACGCCCCAGGCGAGCTCGAGGCTGAGCGCGTTCTTCTTCTCGGCGCGGTTCAGGGTGATGGTGCGGACGTGGCCGGTGTCGGCGACGGTGACGAGCTTGGTCATCGGGGCGTTCCTGGACTCTGGGTCTTGAGCTTCAGCATAGGCGATCGCTAGCGGCCGGCCAGAACCTGGCTGGCCTCTGCATCGTGGACGATGCGCTCGGCGTCCTCGGGGAGCAGGTAGCGGTGGGCGACGAGGTCGTCGGCGGCGGCTTTCACCTTGGCGACGAAGGCGGCGTGGGTCCCGTAGCGCTCCTCGAGGCTGGGGCGCGGATCGTGGGTCGCCTCGCGCTCGGCCTTGGTGGCGGCAAACGGGATGTACCCGCCGGCGAAACCGCACTGCTGGCCGGCGAAATAGCCGGACGCCTGGACGCTCCAGCCGATGTAGGTCCCGAGTGGGACGCGCGCCTGGACGGAACGCAGGCCGGCGATCTCGATGCCGTCGGCGTCGACGCGGGGCACGCGGGTGGGGAGCGTGCGGGTGATGGTCGGCGGGTTCTGGGTCAGCACGCCGCTCATGTCGGCGCGGATCAGGCCGGGGCCGAAATCATACTGGTAGAGCGGCATATATTTGCCGGCCGGGGAGGGCGCACCGGGGATGACGGGGAAGCCGAGGTCCGGGCCCGCGGGATCGACCAGGTCGCCGTGGGCGAGCGTCGGATACAGGCTGGGCGGCGGCTCGGCGCCGGTGGCGACCCAGCTCACGAAGGCCTTGGTCAGGGCGCGGTATTCCTCAGCGACCGGGTTGGGGTTGGCGGGGAGCGCGCAGCCGCCGGCGCCGGGTGCGCTCCTCGGCAGGACGGCGAAACCGCCCGCGCCGCCGCCATGGGTGACGGCGGGGAAGTAGTAGCGGCGCACATTGGCGGGGAGCGGCACGTCGGCCTTGGCGTCGGTTCCGACCAGGTTGGGCGACATTCTGAGGCCCCAGAACTCGGCCGAGCCGAAGGTCTCCATGACCTTCGGGCAGGTGTGGCTGGCGGTGCAGCGGGTGAGCAGGCTGACCGGGCCTAAGCCGCGCGCCTTGTCGTCGTACTTGGTCCACCAGAGCGTGCCGTCGCTGCCGGGCTCGTAGAGCTGGGCCGCGCCGCCCGGGACGGCGAAGCGGACGTTGAGCGGGACGGCGCGGCCGGCGATGTGCGGGTTCAGGCCGTCGAAAACGATCTTGCCGTCCTCGCCCTGGTTGAAGCCGAGGTTGAGGAAGGTGCGCAGGTAGTTGCCCGACTGGGAGGCGCCGACGCCGATGGCCCACTTGATCTTGCCTGCCACCGGATTGGGCGCGGCGGGGCTGTCCACGCAATGGCGGAGGAAGGCGTTGAGGTCGCGGGTGGCGGCGAAGCCCAGGCCCTGCACCAGCGGGTCCTTGGCGGTGTAGGTGAGCTCATAGGCATAGGCCGGGTCGAAGCCGCCCTTGAGACAGAGCTGGGTCGGGTCGGGCCTGCCGGGGAAGGGCTGGGCGCGGCAGTCGGCGAAGGCGTAGTCGCCGGCGGGGATCGTGACCGTCGCCGCGCTGTCGGAGCTGCGGCGCGTGAGGTGGGCCTTGGTGGCGTCGAGGGACGCCGGCTGCGGCTGAGGTTCCAGGCGGCCGATGCCGGACCAGAGCGGCAGGCTGGCGGACCCCTTGGGCATGTCGAAGAAGCGCACGATGACCGGGCCGATGATCGAGGAGCCATCGGGATTGCGGGCGACCGGGACGCTCATCAGCTGCAGGTTGGGATTGGCCGGCATATCGGCCTGCCAGCCGCTGACCACGCGGACGTGGCCGTCCGGGTCGCCGCCGGCGCGGCCGTTGCCGCGGTTGGGGACGTTGTAGACCAGCACGCCCGAGGCCTTGGCCATGTCGAGCGGCTTGGCGATCTGGAAGGTGGCGGAATACTCCACCAGGCCGCGCGCGTTCTTCGGCGCGAACTTCAGGTCGGTGATGATGGCGTTCTTCGGGTCCTTCGGATCGACCTCGCCGTAGAACCGGCCGGTGATCAGCTCATAGGCGCCGGCCTGGCCGAAGGTCCCGGCGATCGGCGCGCGGCTGGCGATCTCGACGCGCACCACCTTGGCCTGGGCGGCGGGCGCCAGGAGTCCGAGCGCGATGACCGCCCCTGTCGCTGAGACCCTGATCCGTTGCCCGTCCATGCCGCCGCTCCCCGCGATTTTCCGGCGAGGTTAGTGGACGGCGCGGGCGGGAGATAGCGGCTGCGTCCAGACAGATCGGCGGGCTGTCCCGACAGCTTGGCGGTTGAGCCGCCGCGCGGCGCGGGCCACATCGGGGCGGCGGGCCGAGCATGGCCGGCAACAGGTGAGAGCGTTGGCGATGGCGGCGGAAGATGTTCAGGCGGACGGCGCCAAGGGCACGGCCTTCAGGCGCGAACTTTGGGAAACGGTGCGCACCGCCGGCGGCGGGCTGGCGGTGGCGCTCCTTCTGCGCATCCTGGTCTTCGAGCCGCACACCATTCCGACCTCGTCGATGGAGCCCGGCGTGGTGACCGGGGACTACATTGTGGTCTCCAAATGGCCCTACGGCTGGGGCCGCGCGTCGATCCCTCTCAACCTGCCGCTATTTTCCTGGGCCAAGGACGGGCGGGTGTTCGGGCATGCGCCGGCGCGGGGCGATGTGATCGTCTTCCGCCTGCCGCGCGATCCGAGCGAGGTCTACATCAAGCGGCTGATCGGCCTGCCGGGCGACAGGGTGCAGATCGTGAGGGGCGAGGTGTTGGTCAACGGCAAGGCCAACGTGCGGCAGGCCGGCGGGCGGACCTTCGATCACGACGACCCGCAGCGGGCTGTGCCGCGGGTGTTCGAGACCGCGCAGAACGGCAAGCGCTACCTGACCTACGGCGGTTCCGAGGACGGCGAGGGCGACAACACTGACCCCTATGAGGTGCCGAAGGGGACCTACTTCTTCATGGGCGACAACCGCGACAACTCGCTGGACAGCCGTTGGCCGGAGTCCATCGGCGTCGGCTTCGTGCCGGCCGAAAACCTGATCGGCCGGGCGGAGTTCATCGGCTGGTCGTGGAAGCCGGGGGCGTCGCTGTTCAAGCCCTGGACGTGGCTGAACCTGGACGGGGGTCGGTTCTTTCGGCGGATTTCGTGAAGAGAAGGGTGGCCACGGAAAACACGGAAAGAGCACGGAAAAGAGGATTTGGCCGGCGCGGAGGATGATCTGATTGCGCGCGAAGCGCGCGTTTCAAACTTGATTTCGGGCTCTCAGACGGCCCGCCTTCCGTGCTCTTTCCGTGTTTTCCGTGGCCAATCTTACTTCGCGCAGGCGGCCTGGAATTCGGCGTAGCTGATGTGGCCGTCGTGGTTGGTGTCTAGGCGGGCTAGGTCGGCGGGGCTGATAGCGGCGTGGTCGCGGGCGAGGCAGTCGAAGGCGGCGCGCTGGTTGGTGTGGGCGATGGACGGGAGCGCCATGGCGCCGACGGCGGCGGCGATCAGGGCGCCGGCGATCAGGCGCGGGGGCATGCGGCGTGTGGAGCGTGTGGGCTCTATGTGGCCGTCGATGAAGCCGCGCAGGGCCTCGCTGGCGGATCGGCCTTCGTCGCGGCAGCGGGCCATGAAGGCGAGCTTGGTCGGGTAGGGCAGGCGGATCTCCAGCGTCTCGCTCTTCTTCAGGCGGGGTTGGGTCATCGTGGCCTCTCGCGGTCGTCGGTCTGTTCGCAGTCTAGCCCAAAGCGCAATTCGCGGCTCGGCGACAGAAAAATCCTGTCCGGACAGTCCCGGTTGTGGCGGGATGCCACGGATTCGGTTTCGGGGAGCAGACCATGCGTTTGAGGCTTTTGGCGGGCGTCGCCCTGGCGGCGGCGATGGTCGCGGGCGCTGTGTCGGCGGCGCCAGACGTTCCGCCCGCGAGCGCCCAGGCCGCCAAGGTGGGACCGGCCGACGCGAAGTTCCAGGCGATTTACAAGGCCGAGTGGGAATGGCGGATGAGCGAGTTCCCCGGCGAGCGGCGCGGGGCGGGCGTGCATGCCAAGCTGGGCCAGGTGGACCCGGCCAGCCAGGCGCGGCGGCTGGCCCACTGGCAGGAGGTTCGCAAGTCGGTGGACGCCATCGCCGAGAAGGACCTCTCGGGCGAAGAGGCGGTGAACTACGAGGTCTACCGCAACCAGCTCGACACCCTGATCAACCAGATCCGGTTCAAGGAATACGAGAAGCCGTTCAACTCGGACTCGCAGTTCTGGTCAGGCCTGGGGTTCACCTCGTCGCGGACCTTCCACAACGCCCAGGACTACAAGAACTGGATCTCCCAGATGAACGACGTGCCGCGCTGGTTCGACGACCAGACGGCCAATATGCGTAGCGGCCTGGCGCGGGGCTTCACCCCGCCGCGCGCAACGCTAGTCGGGCGCGACAAGTCGGTGTCGAATGTCAGCGAGGCGGCTGACGCCGAGCACACCCTGTTCTGGAAGCCCTTCGAGCACATGCCGCAGTCGGTCTCGCCGGCCGATCAGGCGGCGCTGCGGGCCGAGGCCAAGCGGACGATCGAGGGCCGGGTGATGCCGGCCTATGCCAAGCTGCTGACCTTCCTCGACACCGAATATATCCCGCATACGACGACGGTGCTGGCGGCTGAGGCCCTGCCGGACGGCAAGGCCTACTACCAGGCGCAGATCAAGGAATTCACCACCACCGACATGACGCCGGAGGAGATCCACCAGCTAGGGCTTTCCGAGGTCGCCAAGATCCACGCCCAGATGCTGGAGGTGATGAAGGAGACCGGGTTCAAGGGCGACTTCCCCGCCTTCCTGGAGTTTCTGCGCACCGACCCGCAGTTCTACGTGAAGACCCCGCAGGAGCTGCTCAACCGCGCCGCCTGGATCGCCAAGCGGGTGGACGGCAAGCTGCCGGCCTATTTCGGCTGGCTGCCGCGGAGCCGGTTCGGGATCGAGCCGGTGGCGCCGGATATCGCGCCCTTCTACACCTCGGCCCGGGGCGGCACGAACACCTACCTGTTGAACACCTACGACCTGCCAAGCCGGCCGCTGTACAATCTGACGGCGCTGACCCTGCATGAGAGCGCGCCCGGGCATTCTCTGCAGGGCGGGCTCGCGGAGGAACAGGACCGGCTGCCGGAGTTCCGCCGCAACGTCTACATCTCGGCCTATGGCGAGGGCTGGGCGCTCTATTGCGAGCGGCTAGGTGTCGAGATGGGGATGTACGACACCCCCTACGACCGCTTCGGCATGCTGACCTTCCAGATGTGGCGGGCGGCGCGGCTGGTGGTCGACTCAGGCGTCCACCACAAGGGCTGGACCCGCGAACAGGCGATCAAATATCTGCACGACAACACCGCGCTCGCCGACCACGACATCGAGATCGAGGTCGACCGCTACATCTCCTGGCCGGGGCAGGCGTTGAGCTACTACCTGGGCATGATGGCGATCGTGGAAGCGCGGGCGAAGGCCGAGAAGGCGCTGGGGCCGAAGTTCGACATCCGGGCCTTCCACGACACGGTGCTGAGCATGGGCAGTGTGCCGATCCCGGTCCTGAAAGCCCGCATCGACCGCTTCATCGCCGAGGGTGGCAAGGACCCCATGCCGGTGACCTTCCAGAAGGCGAAGGATAACGCCGCTACGCCGTGAACCTTGAGCGGCGTTGGGGCGTTGCCCCCTTCAGAGTCTCCGGGCCGCCGCCCGCGAGGCCGTGGAGGATGCCCTATATGAAAACCGCAATCGCCGCCCTGACCCTGGTTATGGCGCTCACCGCCACCGCCGTGCAAGCCCAGCCGGAACATCGCCATCATCACCGGATGATGTGCCACATGCATCACCATCACCGGGTCTGCCACCGCTAGGAATTGAGGGGCCCGGCGGCGACGCCGGGCCGCTTTGCCAGCTATTCCTGTTCGGCGTAGGCCTTGACCAATTCCGTCAGCAGTTCGCGGCCGGTGTAGAGCGCTCGAACGGCGAGGCGCTCGTTCAGGCCATGGGTGCCGTTATTGTCGGGATCGGTGAAGGTTCCCGGCGGGCCGTAGGACGGGATGCCGATCGACTCCAGGAAGATCCCGTCGGTCGCGCCCGTCGACATCATTGGGATCACCGGCACGCCAGGATAGTATTTCGCGACCAGCTTCTCAGCGGGACCGATCACCTTCGGGTCCAGCGGCGGCGGCACGGCGTGCGGCCCGCGGCCGACCTTGGCCGTCACCGTCACATGCGGATCGTCGATCGCTGCGACTAGAACCGCCCGTGTCTCTTCCGCCGTGGTCCCTGGGAACATCCGGCAATTGACGTTGGCGCCGGCCCGTTGCGGCAGCGCGTTTTCGGCGTGGCCGCCGTCCAGTAGGGTCGCGACGCAGGTGGTCCGGAGCATGGAGTGGAAGCTGCGGTCGGTGTTGACGATCGCCTCGGCGGCCTTGTCCGTCGGATCCTTGGCGAGCGCCATCATCGCCCGGCCCAGGTCGTCGCCCCGCGCCGCGCCCGCCTTGGCGAAGAAGGCGCGGGTGGTAGGATTCATCTGCAACGGGAACTCGAAGTCCCTAACCTTGCCCAGCGCGTCGGCCAGTTCGTAGATCGCGTTGTCCTTGATCGGCACCGATGAGTGGCCGCCCGGGTTGGTGGTCTCGATGCGGAAGCTCTGGGAGGTCTTTTCGCCCACATGCATGTTGGCGGTGAGCACCTTGCCGTGGCCGTCGGAGCGTCCGCCGCCGCCCTCATTGAGCGCGAATTCTGCGGCGATCAGGTCGGGCCGGTTCTGGGCCAGCCATTGGGCGCCGTTGAAGGGACTGCCGCCCTCCTCGCCGCAGGTCAGCGCCAGCTTGATCGCGCGCTTGGGGACATAGCCTTGAGCCTTGAAGCGCATCATGGCGTCGATCCAGATCGCATCCATGGCCTTCATGTCGGCCGTGCCGCGGCCGTAGAAGTAGCCGTTCTCCTCGATCAGCTTGTAGGGGTCGCGCGTCCAGTCTCGCGCCTGGCCACCACCACGTCGAGGTGACCCAGCAGGAGCAGCGGCTTCAGGGTCGTCGATGATCCCGGCAGGACGACGACCAGCCCGCCTTCCTTCGGCCGGTCCGGGCCCACGAAGCGGGTGATCTGGCTGTCGGCGTAGCCCGCCTCGCGAAGATGGCCGGCGATCTTGTCGGCCAGGGCGGTGCAGCTGCCCGTGGTGACGCTGGTGTCGGTCTCGATCAGCTCCCGATAGAGCGCACGGAAGGCAATCTGGTCCGGCCGAAGCGCCGGAGCCGGCGCTGCGGATTGGGCCTGGGCGCCCAACGGCAGAACCGCCAGCGCCAGCCCGATCAGAAGTTTCGCAGCGTGGTTCATGTGGATCATTCCTCGTCGGCGTAGGTGCGGACCAGTTCGGTGAGGTAGTCGCGGCCGAGCATGGCGGACTTGATCGACATGTGCTCGTTCAGGCCGTGGGCGCCGGAGCCTTCCGGGGTCGAGTAGAAGCCGGGCACGCCATAGGTCGGGATACCGACCGGCGACAGGTAGATGGCGTCGCTGGCGCCCGTCGACATGGTCGGCACCAGAGGGACGCCCGGGAAGTATTTCGCGGCGACCTTTTCCATCGGGCCGATGACCTTGGGGTCGAGCGGCGGCGGGGTCGGCTTGGCGCGGATCGGCTGCAGCGGGATCAGTTTGACGCCGGGGTCGCCGATGGCGGCTTCGAGCCTGGCCTTGGTGTCCTCCATGGTCGCGCCTGGGAACATCCGGCAGTTGATGTTCGCGCCGGCCCGTTGCGGCAGCGCGTTCTCGGCGTGGCCGCCGTCCAGCAGGGTCGCCACGCAGGTGGTGCGCAGCATGGAGTGGAAGCCGCGGTCGCGATTGAGGATGGCCTCGGCGGCGTGATCGCCCGGGTCCTTGGAGATCGCCACCATGGCCTTGCCTGCTTCGTCGGTGCGCCCTTCGCCAGCCTTGGCGAAGAAGGCGCGGGTGGTGTCGTTGAGCTGCAGCGGGAAGTCGTAGTCGCGGACTTTCAAGAGGCCCTGGGCCAGCTGGTAGATGGCGTTGTCCTTGATCGGCACGGAGGAGTGGCCGCCGGGATTGGTGGTCTCCATGCGGAACTGCTGGACGACCTTTTCGCCGACCTGGACGCCCTGGCTCTGCACTTTGCCGTCCTTGTCGGCGCGGCCGCCACCGCCTTCGTTCAGCGCGAAGGCCGCATCGATCAGGTCGCGCTTGTTCTTGGCCAGGTAGTCGGCGCCGTTGAAGGCCTCCAGGGTCTCCTCGCCGCAGGTCAGCGCCAGCTTGATGGTGCGCTTGGGCGCGTAGTGCTCGCCCTTGAAGCGGATCAGCATGTCGACCCAGGTGGCGTCGATCACCTTCATGTCCGACGTGCCGCGACCGTAGTAGACGCCGCCTTCCTCGATGAACTGGAAGGGGTCGCGGGTCCAGTCGGCGCGCTTGGCCTCGACCACGTCGAGGTGGCCGAGCAGCAGCATCGGCCGGGCGGTCTTGCTGGTCCCCGGATAGACGGCGACGAGGCCGCCTTCCTTGGGATGGCTCGGCACGGAGAAATAGGTGAGCTGGGCGTCGGTGTAGCCGGCGGCCTTCAGGCGGGCGCCCATCTTGGCGGCGGCGACCGTGCAGGAGCCGGCGGAGAGCGAGGTGTTGGTCTCGACCAGCTCCTTGTAGATCTCGCGGAACTTCACCTGGTCGGGGCGCAGGTCCTGGGCCAACGCGCCCGCGGCCGATCCCCCAGCCAGACCCATCGCCAGGACGGCGGCCAGAACGCGCTTCAACATGTCAAAGATTCCCCAACTCAGATCCGAGCCCGGACTATGGCGAGCGGCGGCCTACGGGTCGAGGGGATCTGACGGATCGGCGTGCAGCGACGTGAGATTGGGGACGCCGGAGACGTCGAAGGGCGTGAGGCGCCTGTATCCGGTCATTGGCTCGTAGCCGAGCTCGGCCTTGTTGCGCGTGGCGAAGGAGGGGAGCTCGATGGAGAAGCTCTGGTCCTGCGAGGTGGTGATCAGCACCGGCCTATCCATCGGCGCGCCCATGCGGAACAGCAGGCGCACGGCGTTGCGCAGGTTGGTGGTGGTGTGGCGCGCGTAGGGGTCGATGACGATGGCGTCGGCCGGGACGCCGTAGTGGGCCATCAGGTCGTGCTTCATCTCAATGGCTTCGGCGAAGGCGGTCTTGTTGGGGTGGGCGTGGCCGCCGCTGACCAGCAGGAAGGGCGCCTTGCCCTCGCGCCAGCGCTGGACGGCCAGGCGGTCGCGGAAGGCGCCGACCGGAGAGACGTGGGTTTCGCCCTCCTCGGTCCCCGCGCCCGGCACGACGATGGCGGTGTAGGGCTTGGCCTTCCAGTTGAGCGCCTTTGCGCGGGCGAAGGCCTTGGCGTTCTCGCCGGCTTCGAGCGGTTCGTAGCGGGCGGCCTCGTCGCGTTGGTTGGCGGTCAGGAGGTCGAAGGCCACGCGGAACCAGGGGGTCAGCGGTGTGGTCGTGGGCGTGGGGTCGGTGGAAGCCTCTACGGACTCGCGCTCGATCTGGCGCAGGTGCGGGTCATTGGGCGGGTAGCTGATGGAATCGATGGCCGGATAGCGTGGTTTGTCGCCGTCGGCGTAGACGCGGAAGAGGCGGTTCACGCCGCGGGCGGTCTCGGCGAAGGCTGAGGAGAACATGTGGCCGTCGTCGAGATCGGCGTATTTCTGGAAGCGGCCGGAGGGGCGCATCTGCTCGCGGACGAGGCGGTTCAGCGGGCCGCCGGGCTGCGCCAGCGGCTCGAGGGCCGTGACCGCGGCGGCGACGTCGCGGTCCGGCAGCATGAGCTGATCGACCGGGCAGGTCGGGCCGGCGCGGCAGGTCTTCAGGAGCTCAGCGCGCGTCTGGGCCAGCCGGTCGCCGATCAGGCCGATGGCCGGGTTCTCGCGCATTACCTTCAGGGCCGCGGGGTCGGCGGCGATCAGGGTCAGCAGGTAGGCGTTGGCGTCGAGGACCGGGTCGTCTGAGTGGATGAAGTGGTAGGTTGGGCTCTGGGCCCAGGCCGGGGCGGCCAGGGTCAGGGCCGCGGCCAGTCCTAGGATCCATCCACGCATCGCTCGTACTCCGAAGCCTCGACCGTCACTCTACTTCGCGTCGGCTTCGCTCGCCTGGGCGGCGTCGAGCGCGGCCTTGCGGAAGTTGGTCCGCACGCCGGCGGGCGAGCCGAACTCCATCAGCTGGTCGGTCTTGGCGTCGTACCTGGGCCAGGCGACGGTTCCGCAACTGGGCGTCCCGGTCTTGGCGAAGGCGACCCAGCAGGCGTGGACGGTGGCGGCCATGGCCTTGTCCTCCGCCGACGCGACGGCGGGGCCGGACACCGGATTGGCCGGGTTGGGCGTCGACATCATCGGCGCGAGCTGGCCGTTGAAGACGTAGTAGATTTCGCCCGCGTGCGGGGCGCCCTGGTTGTCGGGCGAGCGCCGCTCGGTGGGGACGTAGGAGAAGAAGTAGAGCCAGGCGGGTTTGCCGTCGGCCGACTTGGCGGCGATGAACCGGGCCGGCGCGCCGCCCTGGCTGTTGGTCCAGTCGGTCGCGGCCTGGCCCTTGAGCCGCTGGTTGAGCCAGGCCTCCCAGCTGTTGGAGCCGACGATCATCGGCACGTCGACGGTGTGCTTGCGGGCCATGGCCTGCAGGGAGGTCTCGGTCATCAGGCGGCCATCGACGATGGGGAACAGGGCGTCGGATTGCGCGGCGGAGAGCTTGTCGGCGGGGATGGCCTTGAGGTCGGCGAGCGTGGCGGTGGGTGACGCTCCGGCGCGGACCGCCAGCGCCTGGCCGTCGGCCTCGGCCTTGGCGAGCGGCGCGGAGTCACCCCAGGTGATGTTGGATTCGACGATCGCCTGGCTGAACAGGCCCCGGGCAGCCTTCAGGCCCAGCAGCGCGTAGATGTCGATGGCGCCGGCGGACTCACCGAAGACCGTGACCCGCTTGGGATCCCCGCCGAACGATTTGATGTTGGCCTGCACCCACTTCAGCGCGGCGATCTGGTCCATCAGCCCGTAGTCGGCGAGGGGCTCGCTGGCGCCCGCCGCCTTGCTGATCGCGGGATGGGCGAAGAAGCCGAACGGGCCCAGGCGGTAGTTGATCGTGACGAAGACCACGCCGTCCTTGGCGAAGGCCGGGCTCTCGTACATGGGGCCGGAGCCGCCGGTGTTGGAGCCGCCGTGGATCCAGACCATCACCGGCGCGTCCTTGGCGCCGACGGGGCCCTGGACGTTCAGGTAGAGGCAGTCTTCCGAGGGCGCGGGACCGCCGCGGGTGCGCTGCATGCAGCTGGCCGAGAAGTCATGGGCAGAGCGATCGCCGGTCCAGGCGGCGGCCGGCTGCGGCGGCTTCCAGCGCAGATCGCCGACCGGCGGGGCGGCGAAGGGGATGCCGCGGAAGCTGGCAATCCCGGCGGACTGGTCGCCCACCAGAACGCCCTGGCCGATCTTGGCCTTGGCGGGTTCCGCGTTGGCCGAGCCGGCCCAGACGAGGCTCAGTGCCAGCGCGCCGGCGATGAGATGTTTCAAGCAAGCCTCCCCTGGCGAGCTTCGCGCCGCCTTCGGCTCGATCATGGCCGCAGCGGGTGATTTTCGCCAGGGGCGAGCGGCGGCGCGCTAGGCGGCGCGCCGGGCGTTGCGCCGCTGCATCCGCACCTGCGCGCCGGCCAGGCCGAAGCCGGCGATCATCAGGGCCCAGGAGACCGGCTCCGGCACGGATGCGGCTGTCCAGCTATAGGCTGCGCCAAGGTCGGCGTTCTTGGGGGTCTTGTTGCCCTTGGCGATGGACAGGGACCAGTTTGGCCCGTCGTCGACCGTGGTCGAGGTCACGAAGATGTAGGAGAGCGGGGAGCCCTTGGTCTTCTCGCACCCCTTTTCGGCGCAGGGTGGCGCGGTGAAACTGCCTTCGATGTCGACGGTCACCGCATTGAGGTTGCTGAAATCGCCGGTGAACTTGGAGATCGTGTTGATGTCGAGGTCGCCAGTCTTGCTTGAGCTATAGGTGAAATCGACGAAATTGATGTTGGAGAGATCGGAAAGGTTCGTGACGCCCTTGAGCGTCAGAACGCCCTCGCCGTACTCGTCCTGACCGGCTTCGGCCGAACAATCATCGCAGTAGGCGTTGAAGTCGAAGACGTAATCTTTGCTCTTTGGGTCGTGCACCGGCTTGGTCGCCAGGGCCGGCGTCGCCGCCAACAGGCTGGCCGCCAGGATAGAGGCCAGCGCGATCGCGCCTGCGGGCCTGAGTGAAGTCTGCATGTCGATGTTCCCCAACATCCGCGCCGCGCGCCCCCGCCCGGCGACCTGGGGAATAGTTAACGGCCAAGCTTGGCCGACGCCTAGCTTGTCAAAAATGTGCAGGGGGCGCTGAGGCGTCCAGCTCGGCATCCTCAGTTTCTGGCTCCGGTTCCGGCGGGGCCGGGACGACGATCAGGTGCTGGTTGCGGAGGCGAATCTCTTCGCCCTTTTCGTCGTAGAGGAAGGGCAGGAAGGCGAAGCGCGTCCCCTTGGTCACCGGCGTCGCCTCGTGCAGCAGGGAGCAGGAGAACACCACGGCGCCGCCGGTCGGTGGGCGGTAGGTGCGGGCGCCATATTCCGGAAAGCGCAGGTCGCCGCCCTCGAACTCTTCGGCGTTGAGGTTGATCGAACAGGCGAACTGGCGGTGCGCGGTGCCGCTGGTGAGGTTGTCGCGGTGCGGCCGGAACCAGCCGCCGTCCTGCGCGTCGTAGCGGGCGACGATGTAGCGCTCGATGCGGGTGACCTCGAAGCGGAACGCCTTCATCAGTTCAGGCAGCAGGCGATACTTGATGGCGGCGTAGGTCTCCCGGCGCAGGGCCTCGTCCTCGATCGTGCAGTCGCGGCGTTTCTTGAAGTCGTCGAGCACGCCGATGGTCTTGCCGTTGCGTTCGCGCATCACGCCGGAAGGCTGGCCGCCCTCGGTCTCATAGTAGGCGATCAGCCGGCGGCAGAGCTCGGGCGGGAAGACCCGGGGCGTGATCATCACCGGCGCATGCAGCGGAACGCCGGCGTGGTCGTCCGGCGGCGGCAGCGCGCGCAGGCGCTGGAACAGCTGCTCGGTCTGGCTCATCGGCAGGCTGAACAGCACGCGCAGCGACGGGTCGACCAGCACCCACATCGGCGTCTCGGCGCCGTCTTCAGCGAGTGCGCCGTAGAGCCGGCCGATCTTCCCCTCCGGATCGAAGAACCAACGCATGCCCGACCGGTCGCGGGCCTTGGCGAAGGACTCCTCGTCGCGCAGCACGAAGAAGCAGGCGACGTGCTCGTCCTTCAAGAGGTCCATGTTGCGGCCGACCACGCCGAACACCCCGTCGCGGGCCTTCGCGTCGGACGGCGGGAACCCCAGCAAGAGATACCGCCCCGCCACATTGGCGAAGGAGAAGGTCGGATTGGCCTGCGTCTGCCCGACAAAGAAGGGGGTGGGCCCGCCGGGGCGCAGCTGCTGCATCTCGAGGTTTCGGCCTTGCGTAGAGCGCGTTGGTCCCGGCGGGATGAACCGGCTGCGGGCGCGGCGCAAGTAGAACAAGCCTCAGAGACCGTCCAGAGGCGGGCGCCGATCATCCGCCGGTTAACCAACATGGCGGCCTGACACACTGGCGTAACGCAGGTGGTCCGCCACAAGTCGTTATATAAACGGCATAAAATCCGCCGCGACAATCCGACACGGCGCCGTTTTTTTGCTGAGGCGACACAGTCCTTAAGGCGTCTCCGGTTCGTAAGGGGGACGTTCATGGTCAAGCTTTCGGCGGTGCTCTGCGTTCACAATGAAGAGCGCCGGTTAGGACGCTGTCTCGAGGCGCTGGGATTCGCCGACGAGATCGTTCTGGTGCTCGACCGCTGCACCGACCGGACGCGGGCGATCGGCGAGGCCTATGGCGCGGTGATGATCAGCGGCGTCTTCCCGCTGGAAGGCCCGCGTCGGGCGGCCGGCATGGCGGCGGCCAGCGGCGACTGGATCCTGGAAGTCGACGCCGATGAGATCGTGACGCCGGAGCTGGCGCGTGAAGTGCTGGCCAGCCTGGACGACGCCCGCTTCGCCTTCCGCAAGGTCCCGGTCGACAACTATGTGGGCGAGCGGCTGATCCGCCACGGCTGGGGCGGCTCGTTCGGAACCACCATGGCCGCGCGGCTCTACCGCAAAGGGACCAAGCGCTGGGGCGGCGAGCGGGTGCATCCCAAGGTGATCTTCGATGGCCCGCAGGGTGCGAACCTGAAGCACGGCCTGCGCCACCAGTTCGGCGACAATGTCTCCGACGTGTTCCGCCGCCTCGACCGCTACACCGATCTCAAGGCCCAGGACCTGCGTGAGCATGGCGGCAAGACCGGTATCGCCGACAATGCGCGGCGTGGCCTGCAGCGGTTTTGGAAGTGCTACGTGCGGCGCGGCGGCTGGCGCGAGGGCGGCTGGGGCCTCCTGATCTCGATGATGGCCGGGCTCTATCCGCTGCTGTCGGCGCTGCGGGTCGATCTCGACCGGCAGGCGGTGAGCGCCGGGGCGCTGGCCGAGGCCGAGCCCGCCCTGGCGCGGGCGGCCTGAGGGCCAGCGTTGCTGAACCTGGCCCTATGGCTGGAACTGCGGCGCTGGCGGCGCGCCGGGCGGACCGCGCGGTTGTGGTGGCGTGACGATGACGCGGCCGGCGGGTCGGCCGCGCTGGACCGGCTGCTGCAGGCGAGCCGGGCCACAGGCGTTCCGCTGACGCTGGCGGCCGTGCCGGCCGGCGACATGGCAGGCCTTGCCGCTCGCCTGGCGCGCGCCTCGCTGGTCACCGTCGTCCAGCACGGCGTCGACCACCAGAACCGGCGAAGCGGCCCGGCGGCGGGCGAATTCCCGCACGACTGGAGCCGGCATGAGCTGGAGATCGCGCTGCACCGGGGCTGGAGCCTGCTGCAGACCGTGCCCAGGGCGCAGCCGATCTACGTGCCGCCGTGGAACGACGTCCATCCCGAGTTGGAAGCGGCGCTTGGCGCCGGCGGCTACGCCGGCTGGTCGGTGAACGGCGAGCTCGCACCGGAGGGGCTGGCGCGCGTGGACGCGCACCTCGACCTGATGCGCTGGCGGGGAGGCGCGCGGTTCCGCGGGCGGGGCCGGTTCCTCAAAACCTTGACGGGCGAACTGGCGCGCCGTCGCCGGGCGGGCCTGTGGGCGGCGCCGATCGGCGTCCTGACCCACCATCTGGCGCACGATGAGGCGGCCTGGAGGTTCCTGGAGGCTTTCCTCGCCTGGACCGCCAGGGACGAGTTCGCCTGGGCCGCGCTGTCGGATCTGCTGGCCGCGGCGGGCGCTGGGCGCGAGGCGGTGGCGCTGGAGCCCCAGTCCCTCAAGACGCCGGGCCCTCAGCTGATTTTGGCGGCCAGTGCGCCGCAGCCGAGACGGGAGGCGGTCCGTGGCGCGCGAGGATGAATACAATCGGATCGCGCGGGTGATGGAAGGCTTCGCCTCGCAGATCAACGACGAGGCGCAGCGGGCCCGTTGTCTGGAGCTCGCCAAGGCGTGGCGCGAGCTGGGCGAGGGGGCGCGCAACGGCACGTATCGCGAGCAGCGTCCAGGCTAGCCAATATATCGCTGGGCTTCCGCTCAGCGCCTTGCCTGCTAGGGTTGCATCCGAGCTTGAGTTGCGAGCGCCATGTCCGCGTCCCCGTCGTCAGAACCCAGCTATGAGGCCCGCCTGGAGGCGGTGCTCGAAAGCGTCAGCGACGCCTTCTACGCGCTCGACGCGGACTGACGTGGTGTTCAACCGCGCCGCCGAGGAATATTTCGGCGTCGCCCGGGCTGCCATGCTGGGGCGCACGCTGTGGGAGGTTTTCCCCCAGGGACGAGGCACGCCGTTCGAGGCCTTCTGCCGCGCGGCGATGGACGACGGCAAGGCGACCACCTTCGAAACCTCCTCGGCGCTGCGGCCCGACCGGACGGTGGAGCTGCGGATCGTACCGATGCGCGGTGGCGGGGTCGCGATCACGCTGACCGACATAACCGAGCGCAAGACCGCCGACGCGCGCCAGCGGCTGCTGGTCAACGAACTCAATCACCGGGTGAAGAACAGCCTGGCGACCGTCCAGGCGATCGCCGCTCAGAGCCTGCGCGGGCCGCAGGTGGCGCCGGATGCGCGCGAGCGGTTCATGGCGCGCCTGTTCGCGCTGGCCCGCGCCAACGACGTGCTGGTGGCCGAAACCTGGCTGGGCGCGAGCCTCGGCTCGGTGGCCGCCGAGATGGCTGGGCCGCACGGCGACGGGGAACGCTTCACCATTGAAGGGCCGGAAGTCCTGCTGGCGCCGCAGACCGCGACGGCCATGGCGCTTGGCCTGCACGAACTGGCCACCAATGCGGCGAAGTATGGGGCGCTTTCGACGCCGAAGGGGCGCGTGTCGCTGACCTGGGCCATCGACGGCGAGGGCGAGGCCCGGCGGCTGCGCCTCACCTGGCGCGAGAGCGAGGGGCCGCCGGTCGGCAAGCCCGGCCCGCCGGGCTTTGGCAGCCGGCTGATCGAGCGCGGCCTGGCGTCTGAGCTAAAGGCCAATGTGCGCCTGGATTTCGCCCCCGACGGAGTGGTCTTCAAGCTGACCGCGCCGCTCGGCGACGGGGTGACCGAGGCCTAGGGCGCCGCCCTATTTCTTGCCCAAAGGGCGTTCCCCATAGGCGGGGCCGCGCGCCAGCGACCGGGTCAGCGGCAGCAGGAACAGCAGTTCGCCGCCCAGGGCCGCGGCGGCCGGGCCCACATCGGGGTTCAGGTAGCGGCGGATCTCTTCGGAGATCGAACCCTCCGGCGCGACCGGGTTGCCGGAGGCGAGTTGCAGAAAGTGACGATTGTCGGCCTCTTCGTCGCCGCTGAGATCGTCGACCCGCTCGAAGATCATCGGATAGGCGGCGGGCGTGCGGCCTACATCGAGGGAAGGCGCCAGGATCAGCCCGTCGATGACCTCCGCCTTGGCGGTCGCCACCCCGTGGAAGATGCCGAACAGCACCGCGCCGGAGACCACGTCCACGGTCACCGCGAACAGCTGGTTGCCGGCCGGCAGCAGCCAGCCGTCGGCGAGCGTGCCGCCGGTGCCGACCCGTGTGCGCAGCAGTCCGTTGGGGTCCAGCCGCACCATGCAGTAGTCGTGTATGAAGCGGCCCGGCGACAGGATGTAGGGCCGGGTGGAGCGGTAGAAGCCCTCATAGGTCGGTCCACGCAGGGACGTGGCGGCGAGGAACTGCTCCATGCCGACCAGCGGCAGGCCCAGCATGACGTTGGCGCCGCTGCGGCCGGAGACGGTTTCCAGGTCGGCGCCGATGAATTCGGCGAAGCTCGGCAGGCTGCGGTCCCAGTCGTGCGCGGTGAAGCCGGAGATGCGCTCGGCGATCAGGCTGGAGAGCATCGAAAGGTTGTGCGCCGAGGGCTGGACCGCGCCGGACACCCAGCGGCCGACCACCGACTTGTCGACGCCCAGGTCCGCCGCCAGCCGCGCGCGGCTCATCGACAGCACCTTGAGGGTCAGCTCAAGCTTCTTGGCGAACGGTTCGCTCATTCAGGTCCTTGTGCCTGGCCGTCCAGTGCCTGGCGGCAACGGGTTTCGCCGTCGCCAGGAGGCCTTGTCAATCTGATTGCGGAGCTTGTCGGCCGCTTCTTTCCGCCATTCGGCGATAAGTTGACGTTAACTCGCCAAACACGCGAAGTTTGACGTCAGCGGCGAGAGCAATGCAACTGGGGCCATGACCCATGACGCCGTCTCTTCGCAGCGCCCGCTGGCCCTGATCACCGGCGCGTCGGCCGGCATCGGCGTCGCCTTCGCCCGGGCCTATGCGGCGCGGGGTTACGATCTGGCGCTTTCAGCGAGGCGCGCGGACCGGCTGGAGGCCCTGGCCGGCGAGCTTTCCGCCGCCCACGGGATCGAGGCCTTCGCGGTCCCGGCCGATCTGGCGGAATATGAGGCGCATGTCGGCGTCCTGGCCCAGGTGGCGGCCCGCGGGCGGGTGGTCGACGCCTTGGTCAACAACGCCGGCTTTTCGATCGCCCAGAGCTTTGTCGGCGTGCCCTGGGCGCGGCAGCGGGACTTCCTGATGACGCTGGTCGTCAACGCCTGCGGACTGGCCTACGGCGTGATCCCCGGCATGGTCGAGCGGCGGCGGGGCGCGATCGTCAATGTGGCCTCGCTGGTGGCCTTCGCGCCGGGCGTCGCGGGCCATAGCCTCTATCCGGGCGCCAAGACCCTGACCGTGAAGTGGAGCCAGTCGCTGGCGGCCGAGCTGAAGGGGACCGGCGTGCGGGTGACCGCGACCTGCCCGGGCTTCACGCTGACCGAATTCGCGGAGGCCAACGGCACCAAGGGGCTGATGGACGAGGCGCCCCGGCGGCTGTTCCAGACCGCCGAGCAGGTGGTGGCCGAGACGCTTGCCGCTAACGACCGCGGCCGGGTGGTCGTGGTGCCGGGCCTGCACAACAAGATCGCCGCGGCGGTCCTGCACTACACGCCGCAACCGCTGCTGATCGCGATCCTGAACCGCGCGACGGCGAAATATCATCTGCAGGAGTAGTCCATGGCGCATTTTGACGTGGTGATCATCGGGTCTGGTGCGGGCGGCGGGACCATCGCCCAGCGGCTGGCGGCCAGCGGCAAGACCATCCTGATCCTGGAGCGCGGCGACCAGTTGCCGCGTGAGGCGGAGAACTGGAGCTCCAAGGCGGTGTTCGTGGAGCGCCGCTATCAGACCAAGGAGCATTGGTACGACAAGCGCGGCAAGCCGTTCACGCCCAACACTCACTACTGGGTCGGCGGCAACACCACCTTCTATGGCGCCGCCCTGATGCGGCTGCGCGGGCGGGATTTCGAGCTGGTGGAGCATGCCGGCGGCGTCTCGCCGGCCTGGCCGATCAGCTTGACGGATCTGGCGCCCTACTACGCCGAGGCCGAGACCCTGTGGCGGGTGCACGGTAACCGCGGCGACGACCCGACCGAGGAGGGGAACGAGCCGGCCTATGCCTGCGCCGCCGTGCACGACGACCCCGGCATCGCCCAGCTGCGCGAGCACTGGAAGCAGCAGGGCTGGCGGCCGTTCTCGCTGCCGCTCGGCATCAAGCTCGACCAGGCTCATCCGGTGACCTCGGCCTGCATCAAGTGCAAGACCTGCGGCGGCTATCCCTGCCTGCTGAAGGCCAAGTCCGACGCGCGGACCATCGCCATCGAGCCCTTGATGGACCTGCCGAACATCACGCTGCTGACCGGGCGCAAGGTGACGCGGCTGGAGACCGATCCTCGCGGAAAAAGCGTCACCGAAGTGGTCTGCCAGACCGAGCAGGGCGAGGAACGCTGGACCGGCGACATCGTGGTGCTGGCGGCGGGCGCGGCCAATACCGCGGCGGTGCTGCTGGCCTCGGCCAACGCGGCACATCCGAACGGCCTGGCCAACGGCTCCGACCAGGTGGGGCGCAACTACATGTTCCACACGCTGACGGCGATGGTCAGCCTGACCGCGGCGCATGTGGACGTGACCTTCCCCAAGACGCTGGCCTGCAACGACTTCTACTGGGGGGATCCGGACGGCTCCTACAATCTGCCGATGGGGCACATCCAGCTTCTGGAATACATGTCCGGCCAGACCCTGGAGGGACAGGTCTCCGACTGGCTGCCGCCCGGCCTGGTGCCGGACGCGATCTCGCAGGGCATCGCCGAGCGCATGTTGTCGATGCTGGTGATCAGCGAGGATCTGCCGCTGCCGGAAAACCGGGTGCATCTGTCGGCCGATGGGCGGATCAATCTCGACTACACCTACAACAACCTCGAGGGGCACGAGCGGCTGGTGAAGAAGCTGCACGCCTCGCTGGACGGCTTCGTCGATCACGCGCACCCGATCAGCCAGCACCACTTTGAGTTCGGCAGCCTGTTGCCGCTCTACGGGACGGCGCACCAGGCCGGCACGGTCAGGTTCGGGGCGGATCCGAAGAGCTCGGTGCTCGACCCGTTCTGCAAGGCCCACGAGCTGGACAATCTCTATGTCACCGACACCAGCTTCTTCCCCTCCATCGCCTCGGTGAACCCGACGCTGACGACGGTCGCCAATGCACTGCGGGTCGGCGACCACCTGCTGGAGCGGCTGGGCACGTCGGCGCCGGCGGCCAAGGCCGGCAGCGTCGCGCGCCCAAGTTCGCACAAGGCCGGCGAGAGCCTGGCGTGACCGGCGGAGCGGAATCCCTCCGCCCCAAGGGCGTTCCCTTGCTGCGGTGATGCGCCCAAAGAGGCGCGGCAAGTGTTTCGGACTCCGTGCCCGCCTGACCGCTGCGACGTCCCGCCGCAGCGCCGTTAACCAGCGCGCAAGCCTGTCACGGTAACTATTTGAAATAGATTAGATAATTATGGATTTCTTATGTCCGGCACTGCCCCTTGCGTCGATGGGCCGGAAGGCCATGTGAGACCCGGCCCCGCAGGCGCAGCGGCGCTCGAATCCCCACGGGATGCGACCTGGGATGTGCTGTCGCAGCACATCAGGGATCTGATCATCCTGACCGATCTGGATGGGACGATCTTCTATGTCTCGCCGTCCTGCCGGAACTTCGGCTACTCGCAGGCCGATCTCATGGGCCGCCGGTCGATCGATTTCCTGCACCCGGAAGACCTTGCGCCTGGCGGCGGCGATCCCAGCCGGCTGACCACCGAGGCGGCGCGCAGCCAAGAGTCGCGCCGTGAGCGCCGGTTCCGGCGCGCCGACGGCTCCTGGGTCTGGCTGGAGGGCAATCCGAGCACGCTGGAGGGCGCGCCCGGCGTGGCCGTGGGCCGCCTGAACGTCTTCCGCGATGTCACGGAGCGCCGCGCCAGCCGCGAGGCTCTGGCCGAGCACTCGCGCCGCGCCGAGATGGCTGAGGAGGTCGCCGGCGTGGGCTATTGGCGCCTCGACGCCGAGACGCTGGAGGCGACGTGGTCGCCGCAGATCTTCCGCATGCACGGGCTGGCGATCGGCGACACGGTGGCCCTCGAGCACGCGATGGACATGGTCCATCCCGACGACAAGGCGCAGTCCGACGCACGTGTCCTGCAAAGTCTGCGGACCGGTGAGGGCTGGAACGACACCATGACCCGCATCCTGCAGCCGGACGGCACGCTGCGCTATCTGAGCGGCCACGGCATCTGCGAGACGGACGGCGAGGGCAAGGTCACCGCGGTCTTCGGCACGGTGCTGGATGTCACCGACCAGATGATCGCCAAGCATGCGCTGGAAGAGAGTGAGCGCCGCTATCGCCTGCTGGCCGAGCACGCCACCGACATGATTTCCATGACCTCCGGCGCGACGGGCAAGATCACCTACCTGTCGCCTTCGGTGGAGCGGGTGACCGGCTATTCGATCGACGAGCTGATCGGGACGCGCATCGCTTCCCTGGTGCATCCGGACGACAAGGACGGCTTCGTGCAGACCTTCTCCGACCTGCGGGCCGGCGTCACGGAGGAAGGCCGCCCGATCCGTTTCCGCGCCAAGGCCAAGGATGGCGGCTGGATCTGGCTGGAGAGCAATCCTCGGATCGTGCGCGGCGCCGACGGCGAGGTCACCGATATCATCGACGTCACCCGCGAGGTCGGCGACGAGCAGGCGCTGAAGGCGCAGCTGCGCACGGCGCTGGCCGAGGCCCAGCATGCCGCCGCGGTGAAGGCGGAGTTCCTGGCCAATATGAGCCACGAGATCCGCACGCCGCTGACGGCAGTGCTGGGCTTCGCGGGCCTGCTCGGCGAGCGCAAGGACCTGGACGCGGCGGCCCAGGGCCAGGTGGGTCGCATCGCCGGCGCCAGCCGCGCCCTGCTGGCCGTGGTCAACGACGTGCTGGACTTCTCCAAGCTGGAGGCCGGCGAGGTCACCATCCGCCGCGCGCCGGCGAGCGCCGAGCGGGCGGCACGTGAGGTCCTGGAGATGTTCGCCCTGCAGGCCGGGGCCAAGAAGGTCGACCTGCGCTTTGAGGCGGCGGTGGGCCTGCCCGACAGCCTGCTGATCGACGAGGATCGGCTGCGGCAGATCCTCATCAACCTGGTCGGCAATGCGGTGAAATTCACGGAGCGCGGGCGGGTGTCCCTGGCCTTGAGCTACGGCGCCGACGGCCGCCTCGTGGTCGAGGTTAGCGACACCGGCCCGGGCATTGCGCCGGAAGCCAAGGCCAAGCTCTTCCAGCGGTTCTCCCAGATCGATGGCTCCTCGACGCGCAGCCGGGGCGGCACCGGCCTGGGCCTGGCGATCTGCCATGGCCTGGCGATGGCGATGGACGGCGAGGTCAGCGTGACCAGCCGGGTCGGCCGTGGCTCGACCTTCCGCCTGGCGCTGCCGGCGCTGCGGGCCTTCGCCAAGGACGCCCAGGGCGGCTTCGGCGTCGACCTGGAACGGCTTTGCGGGTTGCGGGTGCTGGTGGCCGACGACAATGCCGTGAACCGCGAGCTTGCGCGCGCGATCCTCGAGCCGGCCGGCGTTGAGGTCAGCGACGCCGCCGACGGCGTGGAGACGATAGAGGCCGCCGCCAGCGCGCCGTTCGACGCGATCCTGATGGACCTGCGGATGCCGCGGCTCGACGGCCATGGGGCGCTGCGCGCCATCCGCGAGCGCCCTGGCCCGAACCAGCACATGCCGATCCTGGCCTTCTCCGCCGATGGTCAGCTCGACGCCGCACAGGCGGCGCGCGCGGGCTTCCAGGGCGTGGTCCGCAAGCCGACCTCGCCGGGGGACCTGCTGCGGGCCCTGGCCCGCGCGGTCGACGCCGACCTGGGAGACGCCGATCCAGCCTTTGCGGAAGGACCCCGCTATGCCGCCGCTTCGTGAAACCATCCGCCGCGTTCTGGTGGTGGACGACGACGCCTCGATCCGGGACCTGGTCAGCACGCGGCTGACGCTGGCCGGCTATGTGGTGTTGACGGGGCGCAATGGCGCCGAGGCGCTGACCCGGCTTGGCGAGCGCCGCTATGACGCCATGGTGCTCGATCTTAGCATGCCGGAGGTCGACGGCTTTGAGGTGCTGGCGAAGCTCAAGACGCTGGCGTTCACGGCGCCGCCGACCCTGGTGCTGACCGCCCGCCATGACGCGTCCGATGTTTCGCGCGCGATCCAGCTTGGCGCGCGGGACTATCTGGCCAAGCCGTTTGCGGACAGGCAGCTCTTGATGCGGGTCGCGCGGCTCTTCCGCACGCGGGCGGCCACGCTGGAAGACCTGCTCGATATCGAGTCGTTGCTGTCGCCCGGCGCCGCGACGGGCTGACTAGACGGCGCGGCCAAGGCGGGCGGGCTGGGTGGCTTCGGCGGCCTGGGCCACGGCGCGGGCGGCGAGGATTTCGCGGGCGCGGATGCCACTGAGCACCGCGTCGAGGCCGGCCATCAGCGAGATCGCCAGGCCAAGCTCACCTTCGCGCAGGCCCTGGCGCCAGACGTAGCAGGTCCAGAACTGGCGCAGGCCGCGGGCCAGGTCGCCCATCAGCTTGCCACCCGTGTCGGCGTCGGCGAGGTCGAGCGCCCGCAGCGCCGTCTGGCGATTTACGCGGGCGACCAGCTGGCCCACATCGGCATCGGTCCAGCGGCTGATCGGCGTCTCGATCGCCCCGGCGTAGCGGCCTTCGAGCACCACGTCAGGCGCGACCCGGCCGGCCTTCCAGCGCTTCATGCTGCGGCGGAACAGGCGCGGGGAGATCGCCTCGCCCAGCCCGGCCCCCCAGCCGCGCCGGACGAGGGTCTCGCCCACATGGTTCGCCAACGGCACATCGAACCAGTCGCCGCCCGGCCGGCCATGGATGGCGGCGCGGATCTCATAGGCGAGCTTGGCGTCGACGTGTTCGTTCGGCTCGACCTCCAGGACCCATTCCCCCAGGCAGGCCGCGACTCCGGCGGCCTTGCGCTGGCTCTCCAGCGGGAAAATCCCATCGATCACGCGAGCGCCGAACTGACGGGCGATCTCAGCACTGCGGTCGACGCAGCGGTCGGCGACCACCACGATCTCGTCGCAGAAATCCAGACGGCGCAGGCAGTCCGCCAGCCGCGCCTCATCATTCTGCGCACATACCAGAGCCGATAACTTCACCGGCGACACCCCGTCCCAGAGCCCCGCGGCGTTAAACCGCCGTCAAGGATAAGACGCCGCTGCTTTTGATTGCCCCCCAGTCGCAGAATCAGGAATCGAATCAGTGCGTCAGCGCGCCGCAGGGGGGTGCGGCGGAGAGGCGGGGAAGCTTGGCCCTAGAAGTTCCCGGCGAGGCGCAAACCGACCGTACGCGGACGCTGCGGAGTCACCTGGCGGACCTGGCCGAAGGTGAAGGGATTGCCATAGGCGAAGGTGTTGCCGGCGCTGTTGGCGGGGTTGTTGACGAAGACGCTGACGCTCCAGCGTTTGGCCGCGACCTCGGCCAACAGCTCGGCGTCGACGACCGGGTCGGTGCGCGCCGAGAAGGTCGGGTCGAAGGTCAGGCGGGCGGGGCCGACGTAGTCCGCCTGGGCCACCAGCCGCAGTTTCAGGTCGCGGGGCAGCGGGTGTTCGTAGCGGGCCACCAGGCCGCCCGACATGCGCGGCGCGCCCGGCAGGCCCGAGCCCAGCTGGCCGGCGAAGTCGGGATTGGTCCGGGTGAACTTCGGCGCCGAGTAGAGCGCGTTGGCCTGCAGGCTCAGCCCGAAGTCCCAGGCATAGGCAGCCTCGACCTCCAGGCCCTGGATGTGAGCGTCGCCGACGTTGGCGGTGTAGGCGAGGCCCGAGGCGCGGTACTGATCGGACTGAATGTTGTCCCACAGGTCGTAGAAGAGGGCGGCGCGCACCGTCAGGCGGTGGTCGAGGATCTGGCCCTTGGCGCCTAACTCGAAGTTCATCAGCCGGTCCGGATCGAAGGTGGTGCGCTGCGGCTTGATGCCCACGAAGTTGGTGGTGTTGACGCCGCCCGGCCGGAAGCCATCCGAATAGAGGCCGTAGAGCATCGGCCCATCGTCGAATTGGTACTGCAAAGAAAGCTTCGAGGAGACGCCGTTGTAGTCGCCGTTGGCGTTGACCGCGCGGGACTGGGCGGGGGGCGCGCCGACGATATCGGCGGCGACATGCAGCGAGGTGTCGAAGGCGCGGGCGCCCGCCGCGATCGTCCAACCCGGCGCGAACCGCCAGGTCCCCTCGCCGTAAAGCGCGCCCTCGCGCACATGGTCGATGCGGTCTTCATTATAGACGCGGGTCAGCACCGGAATGGGCCCGCTGATGGCGGCGATCACAGACGAGGCGGTGGGGATCAGGTCGAGGGACGAGGGCGTGCGCTCCACCGAGGTCGCGCCATAGGCCCCGACCAGCCAGGAGACCGGCCCCGCGCCTGTCGAGGCGATGACCACGTCCTGCACCAGGCGGCGAATGCGCGCGCTCTCCGAATAGACGCCCAGGTCGTTGTTGGTTTCTACGAACTGAACGGCCACCGAGGTCGCGTCGTAGAGGCTGGAGTAGGCGTGCTGCACATAGGAGGTCGAGGCAGTCACCTGACCCCAGGGGAGCTCGCCGTGCAGGGTTAGCGCGGCCTGGGCGAAGTCGTTCTCCGAGGCCTCGCGCACCTGGTTGGCGCGTTTTCCGGGCTGGGTCAGGGTTGTGTACTGAGTGTCGCGTGAGCTTAGCCGCTGGCCGACCAGCGAGAGGTCGGCGGTCCAGCTGTCGCCCAGCGCCAGGCCCAGCGCCGCGCGGCCGCCGGTGCGGACCGTGGAGTCGACGTTCGACTGCCGCAGCGAAAGGTCGTCCAGGTAGCCGCCCTGGTCGTCGTAGTAGCCCACGAGGCGCAGCGCCGCGCGGCCGTCCACCAGGGGCAGGTTGACGTAGCCGTCGCTCTCATAGCTGGGCGCGCCGCCGACGGTGTTGGCGCCGCTGGCCTGGAGGCTTCCGGAGAAGTTCTCGGAATCGGGCTTGTTGGTGACGATGCGGTAGACGCCGGCGAGTGCGCCAGAGCCGTAGAGCGCGCCTTGCGGTCCGCGCACGGTCTCGATGCGCTCGACGTCCACCAGGCGCAGGTCCGGGTCGGGGGCGTTGTAGTTGATCGGGTCGTCGTCGAGATAGGTCGAGACGGTCGAGCGCGCGCGGCCGGTGAAGGCGCCGTCCGAGAGGCCGCGCATCAGGAGCTTGTCGCGGCCGGGGCCCAGGTTGGTGGCCAGCACGCCGACCAGCTGGCCGGCGGTGGCGCGGGCGTCGTAGGCGTTGGTGATGAACAGCTGATCGCCGGAGATGGCGCTGACCCCGGCCGGCAGGTCGTCGGCCCGCTCCGCGCGCTTGCTGGCGGTGACCAGCAGCTCCGAGACCACGGGCGTCGCCGACGCGGCCGCGCGCGGCGTGAATACAGGCGCTGTGGCGGTGATGCGCACGGTGTGCGCGTCGACGATGCGCCAGGCGCAGGAGGCGCCGGCCAGCATGCGGGCCAAGGCGTCGCTGAGCGCATAGCGGCCGGAGAGCGCGATGCTGCCGCCCACGCCGCAGGCCGAGGCGCCCAGCAGGGACACGTTCCCCTGCACGGCCAGGTCGATCAGGGCTTCGGCGTAGGGTTTGGACGGTATGGCGAAGCGCCGACGCGCTTCAAAGGCCTCAGCTCGGCTGGCGAGCGTGAGGAGGCAGAGCCCCGCGAAGGACCCGCGCAAAAAGGCCGCCGGCCTCGATATGGCTCAGTGTCCCCCTCATGGCTTCGCCGCCGGATCGCTGCGAAGCAAAACGCCGTTGACCGAGGGTAACGCCTTGACCGGTGCAAGCAAGGCGAGGCGACGAATAACCGCGGCCTGGTCGTCGAGCACCATGACGCCGGAGACGCGGGTCTGGGCGAGCGCCGGGTCGGCGAGGGTGATCTGGCTCGCGAACTGTTGGTTCAGGTCGGCCACCAGGTCGCCCAGCGGCTCGTCGCGGAAGATCAGCCTGCCGGTGCGCCAGCTTTCCACTTGCAGCGGATCGGCGGCGCTGAGCTGGACGGCGGGCGCGCCTTGCGCGGTGTCCAGGCGCTGGCCGGGATGCAGGCGGAAGACCTTGCCGGCCGCGCCGCCGCTGGGGCGCACCTCGACCACGCCGCGCTCGACGGTGACCGACAACTCATCGCCGCGGTGGCGGACGTCGAAGCGGGTGCCGACCACGCGCACGGTGCGGTCGCCGGCGTCGATCAGGAAGGGGCGCGCCTTGTCGGCGGCCACGTCGAACACGGCCTCGCCTTGCGGCATGGTCACATGACGCTCATGGCGGCCGAGCGTGACGCTGATCCGCGAGCCGCCGTTGAGCTCGATGGTCGAGCCGTCGGCCAGATTGACGGTGCGGTGCTCGCCCTTGGCGGTGGCGAAGCTCTGGATCGCGGCCGGGGCGAACAGGCCGAGCGGCGTGACGGCGAGCGCCACCGCGGCGGCGGCGGCCAGACCGCCGGCGACCAGCCAGCCGCGGCGCGCGGTGAGGCTCGGTGAGCGACGCACGGGCGCCTCAGCTAGGCCCTCGGAAAGCACCGACGCGGCGTCCTGCAGTTCGAGGGTGACGGAAAGCGTGCGGTCGTAGGCGGCGGCGTTGGCGGGATGCGCTTCCAGCCAGGCGTCGAACTCGACCACCTCGGCATCCGAAAGATCGGCCGATTGCAGGCGCACGATCCAGTCGGCCGCAGAAGCGAGCCTGCTGTCGTCGACCTTGATCCAAGCCTCACTCATAGAAAGGGTCCCACGCGCCCGAACAAGAACGCCTGATATCGACAAGACGTCGCCGAGGGGGCCGACCCCCCTGTCTGAAACTGCAACTTCATGGCGAAAGCCGCAGAGTCAGCGCCTTTAGGGCGGCGGCGACGTGTTTCTCGACCGCTTTGACCGAGAGTCCCATGGTTTGGGCGGTCTGCGCCTGGCTGAAACCCTCTAGCTTATGCAACCGAAAGGCGCGGCCGGCCTGAGGCGGCAGGTCCTGGACCGCGGCGATCAGCGCCCGCATCCGTTGCGCCGCGGCCGCGGCCTCGTCGGCCGGCGGCTCCTCGGCGATATCGACCCCGCCGATCTCGGTGCGGACCGCCTGGCGCCAGGCCGTGTCGCGCACCGCGGCGCGGGTCTCGCCGCGCGCCCGGTCGAGCATCAGGTTGAGCGCCATGCGGTAGAGGAGCGCGGTCGGATTGCCCACGTCTTCGATCCGCTCACGCCCGGCGAGCTTGATGTAAAGCTCCTGGATCAGGTCCTCGGCGGCCGCGATCGAGCCCGCCCGCGCGGCCAGGAACCGCACGAGGTTGGAACGGCGCGCCAGATAGAGCGCCAGCAGGGGATCGTCGCTGTCTGCGGCCACGCTTCCGGTGTGCCGCATTTTGCCGTGTGGCGGCAACTACGGCGTACAGTCTTAGGCGATCAGACTGGCGCTCTTGAGGAAGGCCATCAGGGCCTCGTTGAAGGCGGCAGGCTGATCGATGTTGGCGCTGTGGCCGGCGTCAGGGATGACCGCCTTCTTCGCGCCGGGAATCTTGGCGGCCATGTAGTCCGACGCGGCGAGGAACGGCGTGTCGTTGGCGCCGACGATGACGATGGCCGGGACGGCGATGTTGGGCAGGCTCTCGATCACCCGGGCGTTCCGCTGGGTGAGCATGCCGCGGGCGGCGCGGGCGAGGCCGGTGGCGTCGCGGTGGCGGGCGAGGCGCACCTCGGCGGAGACGCGGGCCGGGTCCGGCAGGCCGTTCGTCTCATAGCGCTCGGCGGTGCGGAGCGCATTGGCGTTCCAGCCGTCGCGGGCCTCGTCCTTCTTGTAGCCGGGGCCAGTGTCGATGATCAGCAGGGCGCGGGTGCGCGGCGGATAGGTGGCGTGGAAGGCGAGGCTCATGTAGCCGCCGAGCGACAGGCCCCCGACGATGGCGTCCTTGGCGCCGACCGCATCCAGCAGGGCGGCCATGTCCTCGACCGCCAGGGCCTCGGAATACTGGTCCTGATCCGCCGGATAGTCGGAGCGGCCGTGGCCGCGCATGTCCCAGGTGATCACCTTGAAATGCTTGGACAAGGGCTCGATCTGGCCGGCCCACATGTCGCCGGTGGAGGAATAGCCGTGGGTCAGGATCAGGGCCGGGCCGTCGCCCGTGACCTCGTAGTGGATCTTGACGCCGTCTCGATCGAGTGTGGGCATGGCGGCCTCCCTGTCCCCGGCTCTGGCGGCCGGTCAGGAAGCCTAGCGCGCGCTTGGCGCGGGGCCTAGGCGGCGTTGGCGGCGGAGAGCGAGGTCTTGGGCGGCTGGGCGGCGCGCTTGATGGCGTTCAGCAGGTCGGCGACCAGGATCGGCTTGGAGACGAAGTCGTTGAAGCCGAGCGCGCGGTATTCCTCGGGCCGGCGGCTGAAGACGTCGGCGGTCAGCGCGATGACCGGGATGTTGCGCTCGGGGCCTGGCCGGGTGCGCAGGCGCTCGACGGTCTCGATGCCGGTCATGCCGGGCATGTGGATATCCATCAGGACGACATCGAAGGGCCGCTCGCCCAGCATCTGCAGGGCCTCGGCGCCGGACATCACCTTGGCCGAGCTGTGGTGGAAGGCGCCCAGGATTTCCTCGACGACGCGCAGGTTCATCGGGTCGTCGTCGACATGCAGGACGGCGAGCGGGCGATCGAACTTGGGATAGGTCTGCGACACCGGTGTGGGCCCCAACGAGCCGCAAACCTAGGACGGTGAAGGTTTCGGTAAGGCTTAGATTTGCGGTTAATTCCGCTTAACCACGTTCGCTAGCGGCCGCTCGCGAGCCGCCTAGGGACTGAAGGTCGCCAGGACCACCATCAGCTCCGGCTCGTCCACCAGCCGGGCGGCTTCCAGCAACGACACCCAACGCTTCTCGCGCTGGCCGACTTCCGGGAAGATTTCGGCTTCGTTTTCGACCAGCAGGGAAAAGACGGTGACGCGTACATGCTGCAGGCGGCCGTTCTTCAGGCGCTTGTCATAGGCGTAGGAGCCGACCGGGCTCTTGTCGGTCTTGCCGGTGACGCCCGCCTCCTCGAAGGCCTCCTGGGCGGCGGACTTGGCCGAGGACTTGCCCTTGATCGGCCAGCCTTTGGGGATCACCCAGCGATGAGTCTCGCGGCTGGTGATCAGCATCACCTCGGGCTCGCCCATGAAATTGCGACGCCAGGGAAGGGCTGCGAACTGGGCGCGGGGCTCGCGGTCGGGCTCGTGGCTGGAGGGCTTGTCGCGGTGGTTCTTGGGCATGCTCAGCCCCATGCCCGGTCGGCGAAGCGCGCCAGGAAGTAGAAGGCCGCGCCCAACAGGCCCGCGACCGGCATGGTGATCACCCAGGCCCAGACGATGCCGCTGGCGATGTTCCAGCGCACGGCCGAGACGCGCCGCGCCGCGCCGACGCCGACAATGGCCCCGGTGATCGTGTGGGTGGTCGAGACCGGCACGCCGATGTTGGTGGCGAAGAACAGGGTGAGCGCACCCGCGCTCTCGGCGCAGAAGCCCTGCTGCGGGGTCAGGTGGGTGATCTTCGATCCCATGGTGTGCACGATCCGCCAGCCGCCCATAAGCGTGCCCAGCGCCATGGCCGCCTGACAGGCCAGCACCACCCACAGCGGCACGTGGAAGGCGCCGGTCAGCTTGCCGTGGGCGTAGAGCAGGACGGTGATGATCCCCATGGTCTTCTGGGCGTCGTTGCCCCCATGGCCGAGCGAGAAGGCGGCGGCAGAGACGAACTGCAGCTTGCGGAATACGCCGTCGGCGAAGGCCGGTGTCGCCTTCACGAAGCTCCAGGAAACGATCAGCACCAGCACCAGCGCCAGCACGACGCCCAGCGCCGGGGAGACGACGATGCCGGCCACGGTCTTCCAGACGCCGGACCAGACGACCGGATTGAGCCCCGCCTTGGCGACGCCCGCGCCCAGCAGGCCGCCGATCAGGGCGTGCGAGGACGAGGACGGAATGCCGCCTAGCCAGGTGACGATGTTCCAGGTGATCGCGCCGCCCAGCGCGCCGAAGATCACCGCGTCCGAGACGATGCCCGGCGAGATGATCCCCTTGCCCACCGTCTGGGCGACGTGCTGGCCGAAGATGGCGAAGGCGATGAAGTTGAAGAAGGCCGCCCAGAGAACGGCGTAGCGGGCCGGCAACACGCGGGTCGAGACGATGGTGGCGATGGAATTGGCCGCATCGTGCAGCCCGTTCAGGAAGTCGAACGCCAGGGCGACCGCGATCAGGGCCAGAAGCAGCGGGCTGAAGCCGGCGAAATCCATCCTCAGAGGTGCTCGATCAGGACGGCGCTGATGCGGTTGGCCACGTCCTCGAAGCGGTCGACGACCTTTTCCAGGTGATCGTAGATCTCGGCGCCGACGATGTAGGCCATCGGGTCCTTGCGGGCCGGGCCCTTGTAGAGGGCTGAGATGCCGGCGTCGTAGAGGGCGTCGGACTGATCTTCCAGCTTGGTGATCTCCTCGGCGATGGCGTTCAGGCGGCCTGCGTTCTCGCGCAGGGAGCGCAGCAGGGGCACGGCCTCGGCGGTGAGTTCCGAGGTCTGCACGATGATGTCGCCCAGGCGGACCATGTCTGGCTGGAACTGGCGCTGTTCGAACAGCGTGATCGCCTTGGCCGTCTTGTGCATCTGGTCGATGGCGTCATCCATCGAGGAGATCAGGTCGCGGATGTCACTGCGGTCGAAGGGGGTAATGAAGGTCCGCCGCACGGCCAGCAGGACGTCGCGGGTGATGTTGTCGGCGGCGTCTTCGTGTCCAGCCACCTCGGCGCAATAGAGCGGCACGGCCTCGCCGCCGTTCAGCAGATGGCGCAGGGAGACAGCGCCCGCGACCAGGGTCTTCGAATGGGCCTCGAAGAGGTCGAAGAACTTGCCCTCCTTGGGCAGGAGCGCCTGGAACCAGTTCAGCATGGCGGTCTTTCGGGCCTCGGGGTCATGGACGCTCGGACGCAGTGCGCAGCCGGGTGGGCAGCAGCGCGCCGCGCGCGCGAAGCACCGGGTATGCGGCGCCTTCGATCAGATGGGAATTGACCTGTTTCAGATCGCGGATGGCGTCGAGGTGCAGCGAGCTGGTTTCGACCGTGGAGACGTTGCCCGATTGCAGGCGCGCATAGTGGGCCGCGACCGCGTCAGCCTCCACGGCGCGGAAGGCGTCCTTCTCGGCCACCAGGCGGCGCGCGGCGTCCTCGTCGGCGCTGACGAACAGCGAGGCGGCCAGCCGCAGATTGGCCGCGACCCGGTCGACCAGCGCGGTCAGGTCGGCCTCGCCCTCCGGCGAGAAGGCGACGCCGCGCTGCAGCCGGCGCTTGGCGACGCCCAGGAGGTTGCGGTCCACCAGGTCGCCGGCGTGCTCCAGGCTGGTGGCGAAGGCCAGGACCTGGGCCAGGCGCTCGGCATCGGCGGCCTTCAGCGGCTGCGGCGCGACAGTGGGGGCGATGGAGATCAGATAGGCCTTGATGGCGGTGTTGAGCCGGTCGAGGACGTCATCCAGTTGCTTGATGGCCTCGATGCCGTTGCGGGTCGGGGCGGCGAGCGCGACGCGCAGGCCCGACAGCATGGCCTCCAGCGTGTCGGCCATCCGCAGGGCCTCGCGGGTCGCGGCGCCGATGGCCAGCGCCGGGGTCTCGCGAATGGCGGGGTCAAGATAGAGCGGCGCGCCGGGCTCGACGCCTTCGTTGCGCTGCGGCAGCAGGCGCACCAGCAGCTTCGCGAAGCCGCCGATCCACGGGAGAAAGGCCGCAGCCAGCACCAGGTTGAAGAGGGTGTGGAAGTTGGCGAGCGCGCGTTCCGGCGTGGGGCCCAGCTGAACCGCGTAGGGGGTGATGAAGCGGAAGGCCGCGACCACGGCGACCACGCCGGCCATACGGGTGATCAGATTGCCGATCGGCACCCGCTGACTGGCCGGGTCGGAGCGGCTGGAGCCCTCAAGCAGGGGATTGATCGCCGAGCCCAGGTTGGCGCCCAGCACGATGGCCAGGCCGGCGTCGAGCGGAATCACGTCCTTGGCCACCAGCGACATGGCCAGCAGCACGGTGGCCACGCTGGAGTGGGCGGCCCAGGTCAGGATCGCCGCGCCGATGATCGCCAGCGGGATATAGCTGCCGGCATGGGCGAGGAGGGCGTGGGCGTCCGGATTGGCCACCACCGGGTCGAGCAGGACGATGAACTGGTGCAGCGCCGTCAGCATCAGCCCCAGGCCGATCAGCACGCGGCCGAAGTCGCGGGTGGCGTCCTCCGTCCGGCGAAACATCACCACGCCGACCAGCACGAGGATCGGGGCCACAGCGACGACGTCGAAGGAGAGAAGCTGGACCACGACGGTGGTGCCGACGTTGGCGCCCAGCATCACCGCCAGCGCCGGCGCGAGCTCGATCAGCCCGCCGGCGGAAAAGGCGGTCAGCATCAGGCCGGTGGCGGTCGAACTCTGCAGGGCGACGGTCACCGCCGCGCCGGCGCCGAACGCCTTGAAGCGGTTGGAGAGCGCCGTGGTCAGGAAGCTGCGCAGCCGAGGTCCGAAGGTCCGCTGGACGCCGGTCTGCACCATGTGCACGCCCCACAGCAGCAAGGCGGCGAAACCGGCCAGGTCGAGGATGACGAGATAGAATCTGATGGCGCGCGGTCTCCACAGGACTCAGGTGTCGAAAGGGGGTCCTAGAATGGTCCGTATTCGGAGCATTTCAAGGCGCAATCCCGACAGACGGTCCTGAGCGCGGAGGCGGGCCTCACACGTCCTGGCGGTAGATGATGAAGCCCGACTTCTGGGCGACGTGATCGTAGAGGCGCTGGGCGGTGGCGTTGGTCTCGTGGGTGGACCAGTAGACCCGCGTAGATCCGGCATCGTGGGCGCGGGCGTAGACTGCCTCGATCAGCGCCTTGCCGACGCCCGCGCCGCGCGCCTCGAGCGTGGTGAAAAGGTCGTTCAGGTAGCAGGTCGGCGCGATCATGATGGTCGTGCGGTGGAACAGGTAATGGACCAGACCGATCAGGACCCCGTCGCGCTCCGCCACAAGCGCGTGGACCGGCTCGGCGGGATCGAAGAACCGGTCCCAGGTCACTGCGGTGATCGCCGGGTCGAGCGCGGTGGGCCCCGAGCGGCCGTAGAAGGTGTTGTAGCCGTCCCAGAGAGGTAGCCAGGCGTCAAAGTCGCCCCGCGCGACCTCCCGGATGATGATCTCGCCCGCCATGCTCAGAGGTTCACCACGCCGCCGGCCTTGATGTAGCCCTCCACCTGGGCGCCCAGCACCGTCAGCGGCACGGCGCCGGTCTTGACCAGCAGGTCGTCGAAGTTGCGTAGGTCGTACTTGGGCCCGAGCGCGGCTTTGGCGTGATCGCGCAGGCGGTTGATCTCGGTGTGGCCGACTTTGTAGCCGCAGGCTTGGCCAGGCGTGCCGGTGTAGCGGTCGATCTCGCTGGTCATGGCCAGCCTGGTGCGGCCGGCGTTGTCCATGGCCCACTGCACGGCCTGCTCGCGGCTCCAGCGCTTGGCGTGCAGGCCGGTGTCGACGACCAGGCGCACGGCGCGGAATTTCTGGGCCTGCAGGTAGCCCAGGCGTCCCGCCCAATCGTCGTCGTACATGCCCATCTCGTCGCCCAGCTGCTCGGCGTAGAGGGCGTAGCCTTCGACATAGGCGTTGAAGCCGCTGACCAGGATGCGCATCAGCGGCAGCTTACCGGTCTCGGTGAGATAGGCGCCCTGCCACGCGTGGCCGGGAATCGTCTCGTGATAGGTGAGGGACGGCAGGCTGAACTTCGGCCAGGTCTCGGTCGATTTCAGGTTGATGTAATAGGTCGAGGGCCGCGAGCCGTCGATGGAACCGGAATTCATGTAGCCCTGGCCCGCGCCGTCCTGGATGTCGACGGGCACGCGCTTCACATTCACCGGCGCGTTGAGCTTCAGGTTGAAGGCCTTGGAGAGCTTGGGCCGCACGCCGGCGATCAGGCCGTTCAGGTAGGCGATCAGTTGCTCGCGCCCGGCGTCGGTGTTGGGGAAGAGGTTCTTCGGATCCTTGCCCAGCGCGGCCATGCGGTCGCTGACCGAGCCACCGGTCAGGCCCTGGGCGCGGAGCAGGCCGTCCATTCGCGCCTCGATGGCCTTGTTCTGCTCCAGGCCCATGTTGTGGACCTCGTCAGGCGTCAGGTTGGTCGTGGTGCTCTCGCGCAGCAGCCAGCGGTAATAGGCCTCGCCGTTTGGCAGGCGCCAGACGCCCGCGTCGTGGCCGGCCTTGGCCTGCAGGCCCTTCAGCGTGGCGAGTTGGGCGGCCAGCGCCGGATAGACCTCCTTCTCGACGATGGCGGTGGCGCGGGCCTGGTAGTCACCGTCCAAGTGGGCCGCCTTGACCTTGGCGCCTAGCGCGGTCGCCAGGCGGGCGTCGGCGGCCTTGATCGCCAGCAGGCCTTGCTGCTGGCTGATGGTGTTGGAGAGGATGAAGTCGGGCGCGATGACGCCGAGGCCCGCATCCTTCTTAAGCCGCTCGGTCTCCTGGCGAAGCGTGCGGGCGACGGCGTGGACGCGGGCGAGATAGGCCTCGGCGTCGGTCTTGGTTTTCACCGAATGCTGGCTGTCGAGGAACTCGGCGCCGGAGGAATAGACGCCCGATTGCTGGCTGACCACATAGGGGCCGGCCGCCTCACTCTGGGCCGAGAGGAAGGTGTTCTCGCCGTAGTCGAAGGGCGCCGCGTCTCGGCCGACCTCGAAGGCATAATGGAGCACCGCCTTGTTGAGCCGCGCGGTTGGCGACAGCGTCGCGTCCGGGAAGCTCGCGAGCTTGGCCAGGCCCGCGCGGCACCAGGCGCGGTCGGCGGTGATGTGGGCCATCGAGGCGTCGGAAAGCTCCGACTTCAGGGCCGCGCGCGCGCCGGTGTCGAGGCCGTAGGCGGTGGCCTGCTCCGGGGCGGCCTTCAGGAGGTCCTCGCTGACCGCCGCGAAATAGCGATTGATCGCGGCGTCGCCGGGGGTGGCCGCGCCGGACTTGGCCGCCTTTGGGGCCTGGGGCGAGGCGGCGATCAAGGCGGTGGCTCCAGCGGCGGTCAGCAGGTGGCGGCGGTCGAAGCTCATGAGGCGTCCCTGAGATGAAGCGAGCCGGGACCCTAGGGCGCGTGCGCCTGCTGCCGCAAGCGGTGCTGCGACGACCGGTTCAGGACTTGCTGTTAGCGATCGGGGCGATCGCCACCACTAGGTCCCAGGCGTTGCGGATCGTGAGCAAAAGCAGCGCCAGCAAGGCCGCGGCCAGCGCGTCCTGACCCCACCAAACGCCCATTCCAAGCGCGACGGCGGCCGCGATCTGGCCCAGGTAGAAGGCGCCGGGCGCGCAGCCGTAGCACCAGAAGTCGGTCCAATGCGGCGCGGTCGGCCCCTGGCGGCGGCTCAGCATGACCGAGACATTGGCTGAATAGCCGAGGCCCCAGAGGCCGGCCGCGATCAGCAGGGCGGCGTCAGCCCAGGGGTTGAGGCGCGGCGCGGCGGTGACCGCGCTGACCGCCAGGATGACCGCGAAGTGCGAGACGGTGGGGGTCAGATAGACGCGCGCACCCATCGCCGCCTTGTCGGCGTCGATGCTGCCGGTCAGCGTCTCCACCACGAACAGCAGACCGATCAGGGCGCCGGCCGCGCCCCCGATCATCAGGTAGAAATTTTCCCAGCCCTCGAACATGAGGCCGAGCTTAGCCGCGCTTCCGCGGGCGCAACAGAGTCAACGGAACTTCATCCTATTCCTGAACGGGAGGTTAAAGCTGTGCCGTGTATCGGACGGCCATATCCGCTGGAGAACCCCGCGCCATGTCGTCCGACTTCGCCGTCCATTCCTCGTTCGCCGCCCCGCCCGTGCAGGCCGCCCCGCCGGTCGCGCCGCCGAAGCCTCCGAAGTCGCAGTCGGACCACAAGCCGCTGAACGAGGCGACCTCCTCGCGCGGACCCGCCGTGGTGCTGAGCGGCGCGCTCGCCAAGCCGCCGGAGAAGCAGCCGAAGTCGAAGGACGGCGGCTCGCAGGATGGGTCCCAGGGCCAATCGCAGAGCGCGTCTCAAGGCGCGGCGACGGGCCAGCACGTCGACCACGTGATCTGAGCTAGAACAGCCCCAGCGCTTTCAGGCTCGCGACGCCGTCGCGGGCGGCGATCAGGTGGTCGTGGACGGCGATGCGCAGGGGGCGGCCGGCGTCGACGACCTGGCGGGTCATGTCGATATCGGCGGCGGACGGCGTGGGATCGCCCGAAGGGTGGTTGTGCACCAGGATCACGGCGCTGGCCGAGAGTTCCAGGGCGCGGCGCATGACCTCGCGCGGATAGACCGGGGCGTGGTCGACGGTGCCGCGGTTCATCACTTCGTCGGCGATGAGTTGGTTCTTCTTGTCGAGGAACAGGACGCGGAACTGTTCGCGCGCCTCATGGGCCAGCGCGGTCTTCACATAGGCGAGCAATGCCGACCAGGACGAGATCACCGGGCGCCGGGCGATGGCCTCGCGGGCGGTGCGCAGCGACGCCTCGTGCATCAGCTTGAGGTCCAGCGCCAGCGCCTCGCCGACGCCCTTTACGGTGCGCAGCTCCTCCGGCGTCGCGCCCAGCACGCCGCCCAACGATCCGAAGCGGGCCAGCAGCTGCTTGGCCAGCGGCTTCACGTCCCCGCGGGGGATGGCGCGAAACAGGTAGAGCTCCAGCAGTTCGTAGTCGGGGAGGGCGGCGAGACCACCGGCGCCGGCGCGTTCCCGCAACCGGTCGCGATGGCCGACGTAGTGGGGGCGCCCCTTCTTAGGACGCGCCGGAACGCGCCAGAGGTCCGGCTGGGCTGAGGCGTCTTCGACGGCGAACGGGCTGTCCATGAGGGAACAGTGTTCCCTATGTGTTCCGTCTTGGCAAGAGGGCGCCTAGATCAGGTTGAGCGGCGCCTTGGCGAGGTCCCCGCGCCAGGCGTGTTTGGCCTGGGCGAGGGTCTTGGCGGCGTCGGCGGCGTGGCCCTGTTTGGCCTGCGCCTCCGAGATCACCTTCAGCGCCAAGGCGTCGTCCGGCCAATCCTTGAGGCTGGCGCGGGCTTCCCGGATGGCGTCGTCCGGCTTGCCGGCGGCCAGGTCGGCGGCAGCGAGGCTGCGGCGCACCGGGTACCACCAGGGCGGCGGGTCGAAGTTCTTGTTGGTCGGATAGGTCTTTTCCTGATTGGCGGCGGCCTTGGCGAAGAGGGCGGCGGCCTTGTCCGGCTGGTGGTCAAGGATCGCCGCGCGGCCGGCCAGCACGTCACCGGCGATGCCGCCGATGCTCATGGCGCCCAGCTCGTTGGCCTTGGTGGCCTCGGTGACGAGCGCGGTGAGGACCTCGGCCTCGGCGCGCACGCCGGCGGCGTCGCCGCGCGAGGCGAAGGCTTCGCCCCGGGCGTAGTGGCGGTAGACCTTCACGATCAGCTTGTCGCCGGGCTCGTCCTTCAGGGCGAGCGCCTTGGAAGGTTCATAGCGGCCATAGGCGACCAGCGCCTTGGAGGTCGCAGTGGTCCGCCGGTCCGGCGCGCTCTCCGAGCGGGTGAGGCCGGCGGGAAGCGCGACCGGCGTCTGGTCGCCGAGCGGGAAGGCCACGTCGGCGTGGTCGGCGTATTTCAGCGCCAACTTGGCGTCGCCGGCCATCAGCGCGCCGGCCAGGCCGAAGGTGTAGTTGTGGACGTAGTACATCTGGGCGCTGAGCGGGCCCTGCAGGGCGAAGCGCTTTTCGGTGTCGGCGTCGACCTTCAGGGCCTGGGCGTCGACGATGGCGACCTGCTCGTACTGGCCCACGTGCATCAGGGTGTGGGCGGCCATGTGCACCAGGTGGCTGGCGCCGGGCGCGAGGCCCGCCAGCCGCTCGGCGTAGGGCAGCGCATCGCCCGGCCGGTCCACGAACTCGGTGGCGTGGATGTAGTAGTGGATGGCGGCGGTGTCGTCGGGGTGGCGGGCCAGCACGCCCTTGATCAGCTCCAACGCCCGCGCGTCGATGCCGAGGTTCGCGCCACGGCCGGGGATCATCAGGGCGTGGGCGGCGAGGTTGGCGATCTCATCGTCCTGCGGATAGCGATGGGCCAGCTCTTCCATGGCCTTGCCGAAGTCGAGGTCGCGGACCAGCGGCTTGTCCTTGGCGTAGCGGCCGATCAGGGCGTCGACCAGGCCCGCGGCGCGAGCATCGCCGGGCTTCAGCAGGGCCTTGGCGCGCTGGGCGTGGCCGAGCGCGATGGCGGTCTCGTCCTCGGTGACCCCGTAGTTCAGCGTCGAACCCAGGCCCAGCGCCACGCCCCACTCACAGAGCGCGCACTTGGGGTCGAGCTCGGCGGCCTTGGCAAAGGCGGCGCGGGCCTCGTTGTGGTTGAACGCGTGATAGAGGTTGAGGCCTTCGTTGTACCAGGCCTGCGCCTCGGCGTTGGTGGTGTCGGCGGGGGACGAGCCGTTGCCAACGCCGCTTATCATCACCGCGGTCGTGGCCTTGGCCGTGGTGTCCCGCTCGGCGCCGCAGATGTAGCCGATGCCGACCTGCGTCGCGTCGGCGCCGACCACGGTCGGGATGGCGAGCGTGAGGGCCAGAGCGGCGAACGCGGCGGCGGCTTTCATGACAGTGACTCCCCGGTACGTCCCAAGCGTCGGGCGTTTTCAGGCCGGCGGCAAGGGTGACGCTGTGTATCGCGAAAGCGGCCGGAATTCCCGCGCCTCGTCGCGCACGCAGGCTTTGACCGGGGTGTGGATGCGCGCCTCGACCTTCCAGCATTCGTCGAAGACCGAGCAGTAGCAGTAATCGATGCTTACACCCTTGGCGCTCAGGCCCCGGTCCAGCAGCTCCCACTCCCGGGAGTTCTCAGCCGTCTTGGCGATCTGGAAGACAACCACGCTGTCTTTCGACGCGACGAAGCGGGTGGGCTCGTTGTCGTGGATGTCGACCAGGGCGGCGGCGGCTTTATCCGCCTCGGCGGGGCCGACGCCGTTGTTGCGGAGTTGCACGTCGATCCTCTCGGTCCCCTCCAGCGCCGCATCGTCGAACGCGCCGATCAGGTAGGGATAGGAATTGGCCTTCAACATCCGCGACTCGATGTTGGCGTTGTAGAGCGCGATGCCAATCGAGCAGACGGAGATCACCAGCGCGGAGATCGCGGCGGTCCACTCCAGCCAGCGCGGCAGGCTGGAGGCCTTTTGCGCGGTGTGTGGCGGCTCGATGATTTCCGGCGGCATGGCTGGGAGCTAAGCGGCTTTGGTCCGGCGCCGCAACCGGCCCTCTCCTCAATCCTCTCCCTCTCGCTTCGCGGGGGAGAGGAGGGCTCAGGCGCTGATCACCGGCGGCTTGAACTGGCCGGTGGGCGAGGCGGTGAAAATCTCGTAGCCGGTCTCGGTGACGCCGATGGAATGCTCGCACTGGGCGGACAGCGACTTGTCGCGGGTGACCGCGGTCCAGCCGTCGGCCAGCAGCTTCACCTGGTGTTTGCCCAGGTTCACCATCGGCTCGATGGTGAAGAACATGCCGGGCCGCAGCAGCTCGCCGGTGCCGCGCTGGCCAAAGTGCAGGATGTTGGGCGCGTCGTGGAACACCTTGCCCAGGCCGTGGCCGCAGAAGTCGCGGACCACTGAGCAGCGCATCGATTCCACATAGGTCTGGATGGCGTGGCCGATGTCGCCGGTGCGGGCGCCGGGCTTGGTGCCGTCGAGGCCGCGCTGGATGGCTTCGTAGGTCACATCGATGAGGCGCTTGGCGCGCGGCGCCACCGGGCCCACGCCGTACATCCGGCTGGTGTCGCCGTGCCAGCCGTCGACGATGACGGTGACGTCGATGTTGGCGATGTCGCCTTCGCGCAGCACCCGCTCGCCCGGGATGCCGTGGCAGACCACGTGGTTGGCGCTGATGCAGGTGGTCTTTGTGTAGCCGCGGTAGCCGAGGCAGGCCGGGATCGCGCCATGGTCGAGGATGAACTCACGCGCCAGGGTGTCCAGGTGGTCGGTGACCACGCCCGGTTGGACGTGCGGCGTCAGCATGTCCAGGCATTCGGCGGCCAGCTTGCCCGCCACGCGCATGCCTTCGACATCGGCGGCCGTGTGGATCTTGATCTGGCCGGTGCGGTATTCGGAGTCGCCGAGGTCAAGAGATGCGGTGTCGGTCATGGTCATGCTGTTCGTGTCGGTGGGGCGAGGCCTTAGATCATGACGATAGCACGAAAGTTCAATGCTCGCCTAAGGGGCGACTCCTAGGACTTTGGTCGTAGGTCTTTGGTCCAATTTTCGAGGCCTTCCCCGACCGCTAGATTCCAGCGGTGAACGACGCCCTAAGCGGGTGATCGTGAGGGGCGTTTCAGATGCGACTTTCCGCTATCCACCTCGCGGCCTCCGCCGCGATCCTCGCGCTCGGCGCGGCGCAGCCGGCCTTGGCGGTGCAGAGCACGGCCGAGATCACCGGCACGGCGACCGTCGTCGACACGAGCGGCTTCACCGGCCCTGCGAACACCACTTATCAGACCACCTTCGACCTGACGTTCTTCGTCAATGACGCCGCCGCGCCCGGCGTGCAGATCGACAATGTGACGAACCAGGCGCCGTTCATCCGCGTCTTCGGGGTCCGCAGCGACGGGGCCGCGGCCCAAATCCAGGCCGACCTCTCCTTTGGCTACGGCGGCGATCTCGGCTTCGGGTTCGATTTCGGCGGCGCGGGCAGCGGCGCGTTCGGCGAGGCGGCGCGCGGCCTGCTCGACCCCACGGCCGGCTTCGGGCCCGGCGGCGCGCTCGAATACGCCGCGGAGACCACGATCAACGACCCGGATACCTACTTCCTCTTCAACCTCAACTTCGTGGTGCTCTCCCCGACCAACTTCGGCCTGGGCTCCAGCGTCGACTACAACAAGCCCTTCACCTACGTCTTCGGGCCGAACGATGCGGTCCTGGACGCCGAGGGCGTGTACCAGATCGACTGCGACAACCAGAGCTGCCTGCAGACCGACGTGAGGTTCACGCTGACCCCCGAAACCATCACCGTGACCTCGAACGAGCCGACGGGCGGCGTGCCCGAGCCGGGCGCCTGGGCGCTGATGATCGTGGGCTTCGGTGGGGTCGGCGCAGCCTTGCGGCGGCGGGGCGCTCAGCGCGCGCGGGTGTTGCTCCAGTAGACCTGGGCCAAGCCGATCACGACGGCGAGCGCGCCCCAGGCGACCCACTGCTTGTCGCCGACCATGAAGCCGACCTTGAAGGCGATATTCAGCCCCTGGAGGATCCAGACGCCGCCCATGCACGCCACGAGCAGGCCCAGCAGGCTCGAGATCACCCGCATGATCAGGTTGAAGAGATTGCGCATGTGTCGACTCCCCCTCTTTTGTTGTGTCGGCGACTTGTTGTTGTGGCGGCACGATCAGGCCGTCAGGTTGCGCTCGAATTTCAGCGTTACCTAGCCCCAAGGGCGCTGTCGGCGAGGCGGGATCGATGACCGATATTCTGAAGGTCCTGGCGGCGCTGGCGCTCGGCTACCTGCTGGGCAGCCTCAATACCTCGATCATCGTGGGCCGCCTCTACGGCAAGGACATCACCGGCCACGGCAGCAAGAGCGCCGGGCTGACCAACACGCTGCGGGTGCTTGGGAGGCCCGCCGCGGCCCTGGTGCTGGCCGGGGACGTCCTGAAGGGCGTGGCCGCCTGTCTGATCGGGCTGCGGCTCGGGGTCTATGTCCAGTCGGGCGGGGGCCGTGACTGCGTGAGCCTGCTGGCCGCCGGTGCGGGCTCGGTCATCGGCCATAACTGGCCGGTCTATTTCGGGTTCAAGGGCGGCAAGGGCATGCTCACCGCGGCGGCGGTGATGTTTATGATCAGCTGGCCGGCGACCCTGATCTCGCTGGGAGTGTTCGTCGCGGTCATCGCGGTCACCCGCTACGTGTCGCTGGGCACGATCTGCGCGGCGCTGTTCTTCGTCGCGATCTCATTCCTGCCGGCCTTCGGAAACACGGTCTATTTCCAGATCTTCGCGGGCCTGATGGCGGTGATGATCATCTTCAAGCACCGGGCGAACATTGAGCGGCTGCGCGCCGGGACGGAGAGCAAGCTCAAGTTCTGACCCTCGGGGCTAGGCGATCCGGCCGGCCAGCCGCACGCCCGCCATGTCGATCTCGCAGCCGTAGACGTAGAGCTCGACGCCGCTCGCCTGGACCCGCTCAAGCGCGCTGGCGAAGGCCGGGTCGCAATCGCCGGCAGGCGCGAAGCGATGGCAGTCGGTCCGCTGCACGACGAAGAGCACCGCCGCCCGATCGCCCGCCGCGACCATGGCTTCGAGTTCGCCCAGGTGCTTAGTGGACCGCGCTGCCACGCAGTCGGGGAACTCCGCCAGGCCCGGCGTGCGCATCAGGTGGCAGTTCTTGATCTCCAGCCAGCAGGGTGGGCGATCCGGCGCCTCCAGCAGGAAATCCACGCGGGAATTGACGCCATAGCGCACCTCGCGGCGGTGGGTGGCGTAGCCGGTGAACTCCGGGAAGTGATCCGCCGCCAGCGCCTCGGCGACCAGGCGGTTGGGGTGCATGGTGTTGATGCCCACCAGCCCGCCGTCGGCCTCGACCAGCTCCAGCGTGTGCGCCAGCTTGCGCTTGGGGTCATCGGAGCGGGAGACCCAGGCCCGCAGGCCCGGGGTGTTCAGCCCCAGCATGGCGCCGGGGTTGGGGCAGTGGACAGTGATCTCGGTCCCATCATCCAGCGCCACGTCGGCGAAGAAGCGCTTGTAGCGGGCGACCAGGGTTCCGCGGGCGAGGGGAGACGGGAATTGCATCAGGGAACGACGGTGATGCCCGGCGGCGGCTCGGGCGGGACGTGCAGAGAGCCGGTCATGAGCACGGCCATCAGGTGATCGGGGACGAAGGCGGCGAGTGCAGCGGCGGCGATCGCGGCAATGGAGATGGCGCGGAAGGGCCAGGGCTCGTCCGCCCAAGGACGACCCTTCGACCTCTTCCACCTGACCATCGCGTACATGATGACCGCGGCGAGCGCCCCGATGCCCAAGATGAACGGCGCCATCCCAGCCCACCACGCCTGAGCGGACGTGACGTAGAAGGCGCCCTTGACCGCTTTTACATAGACGGTCTGACCGGCTGCGGGATCGGGCGCGCGGGGGCTGATGAACCGCAGCCAATCTGCGTAGGCGCCAATCAGGAAACGGCTTGCGATTGCAACGAAGAACACGGCTCCCGCCACGGCCTGGGTTAGGGTCGCCAATCGGTCTCGCGACATCGCGCCTCTCTCGAACCAGGATTGTTCATTAGATCGCCGCGTGTCGGGTCGCTAGGGCTTCCTCCCCGCGTGGGCTTCGGCGACCAGGGCGGGCAGTCTGGCCATTGCGAGTCTGCGCCTTTGGTCCATGGGGCCGAGTTTGCCAGGGGTCCAATCTGACCATGGCCAAAGAGCTTCCGCCAATCACAAGGAATGCCGAGCAGCATTGGTCTGTGCTAGGCGGGCGCCATGGCTACAGAAAACCAAGACCGCGTCACCGCCGCGGTGCTGATCATCGGCGATGAGATCCTGTCGGGGCGGACGCAGGACACCAACCTGCGCGACATCGCCCGTTACCTGGGCGTCCACGGCGTGGACCTGGCCGAGGCGCGCACCGTGTCGGACGTGCCTGAGGAGATCATCGCGGCGCTCAATGCGCTGCGCGAACGCTACGACTATGTGATCACCACCGGCGGGATCGGGCCGACGCACGACGACATCACCGCCGACGCGGTGGCTGCCGCCTTCGGGGTCGAGCTCTATGAGCATCCGGAAATCATCGCCCAGATCGAGGCGCGGGTGGCCTCGCGGCCGGGCGCGGTGATGAACGCCGCGATGCGCCGGATGGCCCGGGTGCCGGTGGGCGGCGAGCTGGTGCGCAGTTCGGTGGCCGCGCCGCCGGGGTTCACCATCGGCAATGTGTTCACCCTGGCCGGCGTGCCGACCATCATGCGCGCCATGCTGGAGGACGTCGGCCACCGGCTGAAGGGCGGCGTGGTGACGGTGTCGCGGACGGTCCGGGTCGAGGGCTCCGGCGAGAGCGTGATCGCCGCCCCGCTGGAGGCGGTGGCCAAGGCGCACCCTGGCATGTCGCTGGGGAGCTATCCGTTCTTCGACAACGGGCTCTATGGCTCGAACCTGGTGCTGCGCGGCCGCGATGAGGAAGAACTGGCCGCCACGGTCGAGGAATTGATCGCGGTTCTGAAGGCCGAGGGGGTTGAGAACGTGCGCGAGGTTGTCGCCGCAAACTCCTGATGTCATCGGGTTCGGAACGCGATATGTAAAATACAACCGCGCATTATGAGCGTCTTATGCGCCCCTTTCCGGAGAGATTTCCCTTGATCCTGAGTGCGATGCTTGCGGCCACCATCATGCTGGCCGACACGACGCCGGCTGCGGCGACGGCCGCGACGACGCCGGCCCCTGCGGTGAGCGCCGCCCCGGCCAAGGCCCCGGCCCCGGCCAAGGCCGCCGCCAAGTCGGACGGCGACCAGGTGGTCTGCAAGACCGAGACTGTCCTTGGCAGCAGGTTCCCCAAGAAGAGCTGCTACTCGACCAAGGACTATGCGCAACGCCTGCAGGAAGACCGCGCAAACCTCCAGAAGGTTCAGGACCAATCCCACTAGCCATCCCGGCCAGCGGCCTGCGACGCCATGTCATCGCAAAGTCACTTGGCCCTGTGGATAAGTCTGTGCATTACTTCGAGCGCTTAAGCGTTCGGGGGTGAACGCTTATGGCCTGTGGGGAGGCCTTGCGTGAAGACTTTGGCGGTGATGTCCCGCAAGGGCGGGGCAGGCAAGACGACGGTCGCGGTCAATCTGGCCCTGGCGGCGCGGGCCGCGGGCGTGAAGGCGGTGCTGGCCGACGCTGACCCGCTGCGCTCGGCCTGCGAGGTGCTGCGCGAGCGTGACGAGGCCGCAGGCCTGTTCTTCGAGACCAGCGCGTCGAAGCTGTTCACCCTGACCGAGGCCTGCCGCCGGTCCGGGGCGGACCTTTTGATCATCGACACGCCTGCGGCGCCCGAGGCCGACGTCGCCGAGGCGGTGAAGGTGGCGGACCTGTGTCTGGCGGTCTCGCGTCCGACCTATCTTGACCTGGCCGCGGCCGTGCGGTCGGTCGCCATCATCCAGCGGCTGGGCCGCGAAGGCATGATCGTGCTGAACCAGTGCCCGGCGCCGCGCAACGGGGTCGAGCCGCCCTCGGTGGTGAAGGCTTTCGAGGCGCTGCGGTTCGCGGGCTTGCCGGTGACGCCGGTCGCCCTGCGCTCGCGGCTGATCTACCAGACCGCGTTCGCCCAAATGCGGTCGGTGCTGGAGATCGACAAGAGCGGCGCGGCCTCGGCCGAGGTGCGCCAGCTGTTCGACGCCGTCTGGCGAGCCATCAGTGGTGAGGGCCGCGCGCCCCTGCGCACCGCCAACGACGACCTGCGCCGGCCCGCGCGCGCCGCCGGCCTGACCTTCGTGAGTGCGCCGGCCTGAACAGGCCGCGGCTGCGCGATTTCGCAGAACGCGTGATCCCGATTAATCGGCCCTTTGCTTTTTGCTGTGAAGCTTGAGGCGTCGAGTACCTGCGGCTTACTTCAGACGCGGGTCTCCAGGGGTGAAGACGTGGCCGAGACCTATCGCAGCATGCGGGCGCTGGAGCGCACGGCTTCGACCAGCCGCGTGCTGAACCTCGCCGCGCTCGCCGTCAAACACGCCGCCAATCCCGAGCACCTGGCCAAGCCGCTGTTCGTGGCGCCGGCGCTGAACGCGGCGGTGATCCTCAAGCACCGGTTGCGCGCCAACGAGATCGGCACCGTCTCCACCCGCCACCGCACGGCGACCAAGCTGATCGTGCCCTTCGAACGCTCCGACCTGAGCCTGGGCGGTCGGTCCCTCTTCGTTGGCGACCGCGGCTGGATGGAGAGCCTGCAGGAGCTGGCCGGCACCTCCTATGAACTCGGCCGCGACGCTGGCGTGCTGGAGGCGCTGGACGAACTGCCCTCGCTCGATCCCTTCCTGCTGCGCGAGCACATCAAGCGGCGCGGCTTCGAGGTCAGCGAAACCCATTTCGAGATTTCCCAGGGCGACCTGGAGATGATGCAGGCCTTCGTCAGCACCGAGATCAGCCGGCTGATCGACCTGGCCTACAAGGGCCGCACGGCCAACGAGGCCAACACCGGCCGCCTGGTCGAGGCGCTGCTGTCCAGCCGCAACGACGAGCGGCTGGAGCCGCTGCGCCTGACGCTGCGCCTGGAGGGCGAGAGCTACCGCGAGGGCATCTTCGCCTGGAAGGGCTTTCTCTATTACAAGTGGGTGCTGAACAGCCTCTGGCCGAAGCTGCGCGAGGTGCTGGTCGAGCTGATGAAGGTCAAGACCGTCGGGCCGCGTGACTACGAGCACGAGAACCTGGTCAAGACCATGAAGGTCAAGCTGCACGCCAACATTGAGAGCCAAGTCAAGGCGGTCGCCGACTATCTGCGGGTCTATGACGGGGTGTTCCTGGAGCTGACCAAGGACGGCAACGCCACCGCCTTCCGCGACTTCCTGCTGCGCTCGCCGGAGATGCTGGTGGCGCTGGGCGAGGGCACGGGCGTGGTCAGCCACATCGCCTCGTTCTGGCGGTTCCGCTTTCCGAAGGGCAAGCCGCTGGAAGCCAATGTCGCCGAACTGCTCGACATCCTGCAGGATTTCGAAAGCGGCCTGGGCGGCGACGCCCCGAGCGCGCTCGCCGCCGCCTGAAGCGGCTCAAAAAACGCCTGAAATGCGAGCGGTTCTCGCCTGATGCGAGACCGATTGCGCTGGCCTGAAACCGGCGCACCTTCCCCTTTGCACGGCTCGATCTGACGGCCTGCGCCAGGGTTGGAAGGGGCTTGAACATGACGAACAAGCGCGCGCGGAGAACGCTTACGGCGGGGCTCGCGGCAGGGTTCGCAGTCGTCGGGCTGATGGTCTCGGCGGGGGCGGCGAACGCCTCTCGCGTCGACAATCTGCCGGTGTTTTCGCCCAACTACACCTTCGGCGACGGGGCCAAGGGCTTCAAGCTGACCACGTCCGGCGGGCCGATCAATCCAGGCGTGATCGTCGGCTTCAACCCGCAGCCGGATCCGCCCGGCGACGGCGACGACGGGGCGCTGATCGCCTTGCTCAACCCGGCCGATCCGCAGCTGATCAGCCCTTCGCTCGGCGGCTCTTTCACCTTCCTGATCGGCCTCCTGATGCCCGGCGACGGCTCGGTGATCCCCCTGCCGGACGCGCCGAACCCCGACGGCGTGACGGGCGAGCGTTTCATGTTGGGCGGCCATCTGTTCGACATCACCTTGGGCTTTGGGCCGGGCCCGGTGGATCCTGGCAGCTGGGTCGGCTTCAATCCTCAGCCCGAGCCGCCCGGCGACGTGCTCGGCGGCGCCTTTTCGTTCGCGGGGCGAGAAGACCCGTTCATGGACTTCAACATCAGCATCGACGGCAGCCAGCTGGACTTCGCGCTTGCGCCGGGAGTTCCGGAGCCGGCGAGCTGGGGTCTGATGCTGCTGGGCTTCGGCAGCCTGGGCGCGATGTTGCGGGCCCGCCGCCGCGCGCTGCCCGCCAGGGCCTGAACGCGCGCCTCTATCGACCGTCCGGACGGTGTCGGCTAAGCCTCCTCTTTACCAGGGGACTTGGCGGAACTGGTAGACGCAAGCGACTTAAAATCGCTCGGAGCAATCCGTCCGGGTTCGACCCCCGGAGTCCCCACCAGCCTGGCGCGGAGGGTCCACCGCCTCGGCCTAGGCGACGCTCGTGACGCCGGCTTTCGGATCGACGCCGCTCAAAGCCGCGGCGGCCCGGCCCTGCCGCCAGAAATAGAGCGCGGCGGCGGCGGAGAGCACGGCGCCGACCGCGCTGGTGGCGTAGGCGCTGAGGATGAAGAACCGCAGCCAGTCCATCTTGACCGCCCCGAAGTTGCGCCAGACCAGCAGGGCGGCGCTGCCCAGATAGCCGGAGGCGTCGGCGACGTAGATCAGGAAGCCGGCGGTGGCGACCCGGCCGCTGAACGCCACCAGCCGGTCGAACAGCATGGCGTTGAACGGAGTGTAGGCGAGGTACAGGCCAGCGCCCGCCGCGATCATGAAGGCCAAGGGCGAGATCAGATGCGCCTCAAACGCCCAGGTGCAGCCGCCCAGCAGCAGGAAGCCGGCGACGACGATTCCATGGATCACCATCAGGGCCTTGAGGTTGTCTTTCACCGCCATCACCGCAGCCAAGGCCACGAGCGCGATGGCCGCCACCGGCAGCTCGCTCTGGGTGAAGATGGCGGATTCCTTGCCGTAGCCGAGCGCGGTCCAGACCTCGGCGGCGAAGTTGTCGCGAAAGTCGCGGAACGCGGTCAGCAGGATGTAGGAGGCTGTCAGCAGGGTCACGCCCGGCCAGTAGACGGCCAGGAAGGCGCCGCGCTCGGCCGCGCTCATCGGCGCGCGCTTGATGCGCTGGGCCTCGTCGGCGGCGTTGGGCGGCGGGAGCTGGCCCAGGATCCAGACCGAGATCAGCAGCAGGGGGAAGAACACCGCGCCCGCCGCCGCCGGCATCCAGAAGCGATCCACGTGGGCTGAGGTCACCAGCCAGGCGCCGACCGACTTCACGACGCCGGACGACAGGATGAAGCTGGCGCAGAGAATGGCGCCCAGCGCCTCCGACACGCGCCGGCCCTCCATGTAACCGAACACCAGGCCCCAGATCATGCCGAGCGGCAGGCCGTTAAAGAACAGCGCCGCCACGTTCCACGGCGCGGGGATGACCGCGAAGGCGACGAGCGCCAGCCAGGCGAGCCCGATCAGCAGCAGGATCGCGCCGCCCCGCCGAGCTGGGCTGAGTTCGGAGACCACCTTGATGCCGATCAGCTTGGAGAGCGCGTAGCCGGCCACCTGGGCCAGCACGAGGGCGATCTTGTAGTCGAGGACGAAGGTCCAGCCGGGCACGGCCTCGAAGGTCGCCGCGGTGAACGGCTTGCGGAAGGCGTACATCGAGAAGTAGGCGCAGAACCCCGCGACACCGGCGACCGTGGTGAAAAGGATCGGATTGGCCCGGGCCAGTCGCGCGTTCAGCCATCCGCCCAAAGGCGCGCCTCCCCGATGCCGCGCCGCGCGGTCGTGATAGCTTTGCGAGCCATCGATGACGCTCTAGTGACGGCCCGCCCTTCGAGTTGTCATCTTCCTGGTGTTTGCTGTCCAGCTTCGAGGCCGCCAGAGGAGACCCCATCGCCGTGACCCGCCCCTACGATCTCGCGGTGGTGGGCGCCGGCATTGTCGGCATGGCCTGCGCGCTCGCCGCGGCCCGGCGGGGCAAGCGCGTGGTGGTCGTCGACCGCGACGCCCAGGCCAATGGCGCCTCGGTCCGCAACTTCGGCTTCGTCACGGTGACCGGCCAGGAACGCGGGGCGATGTGGGAGCGCGCACGGCGGTCGCGGGACACCTGGGCCGAGGTGGCGCCGCAGGCCGGCATCCCCATCCTGCACCGCGGTTTGGTGATGGCGGTGCGGCGTCCGGAAGCGGTGAGCTTGCTGGAAGCCTTCCTGAAGACGGAGATGGCCGAGGGCTGCCGTCTGCTGACGGCTGGCGAGGTTCGCCGTGACCATCCGCACCTGGCCGGCGAGGGCCTGATGGCGGCGCTCTGGAGCCCACATGACCTGCGGGTCGAGTCCCGCGTGGCGATCCCACGCCTGGCGGCCTGGCTGGCGGCCAGCCACCGGGTCGACTTCCTGTGGGGCGCCGCCGCGCTATCGGTGGAGACCGGGCGCTTGGAGACCACGCAGGGCGTGATCGAGGCCGGCGCGATCTGCGTCTGCCCGGGCGACGACCTGTCGACGCTGTTTCCCGAATGCGTGGCGGCCGCCGGCCTGACCCGCTGCAAGCTGCAGATGCTGCGGCTGGCCGATCCCGGTTTCCGGCTTCCGGCGGCGGTGATGTCCGACCTGGGCCTCGTGCGTTACGCCGGCTATGCCGCCTTGCCGCAGGCGAAGGCGCTGGCCGCGCGGCTGGCCGCCGAACAGCCGCAGCACCTGGCCGACGGCGTCCATCTGATCGTCGTGCAGAGCGCTGACGGCAGCCTGGTGGTCGGCGACAGCCACCACTATGCCGCTACGCCCGACCCGTTCTCGCACGAGGCGGTCGACCGGCTGATCCTGGAGGAGTTCGCCGCGGTGTTCGGCCGTCCGGCCCCGCCGGTGGTCGAGCGCTGGACCGGCACCTATGCCTCGGCGAAGGACCGCACGGTGCTGGTCGATACGCCGATGGCGGGGGTGCGGCTGGTGATGGTGACCACGGGCGCGGGCGCCTCGATCGGCTTCGCGCTCGGCGAGGAAGTGGTCAGTGATCTTTTGGGTAACGGAGCAAGAGCATGACGGACAAGGCGGCGGGCCCCTTCGACCTGGTGATCTTCGACTGGGCGGGCACCATGGTCGACTTCGGCTGCTGCGCGCCGATCGAGGCCTTCCTGACGGCCTTCGCCCGGCGTGGCGTGACCCTCGACGAGGCCGACGCGCGGGCCGACATGGGCCTGGCGAAGGCCGATCACGTGCGCGCCATCCTGGCCAAGCCGCGGGTGGCGGCGGCCTGGACCGCGGCGCTGGGCAAGCCGTCGGACGACGCGGACGTGGCGGCCCTGATGGACGACCTCGGGCCCCTGATGCGCGAAGCCGCCGCGGTGGCCTCCGAACTGATCCCCGGCGCGGCCGATACCGTGCGGACCCTGCGCGAGCGGGGGCTGAAGATCGCCTCCTCCACCGGCTACACCCGCGAGATGATGGGCCCGGTGCTGGTCCGCGCCGCCGAACAGGGCTACGCGCCGGACCATCTGGTCTGTTCCGGTGAGACGCCGCAGGGCCGGCCATCGCCCCTGATGATCTACAAGGCCTGCGCCGAGCTTGGCGTCTGGCCGCTCAGCCGGGTGGTCAAGGTGGATGACGCCGAGGCCGGGGTCGCCGAGGGCCGCGCCGCCGGCTGCTTCACCGTCGGCATCGCGGCGTCCGGCAACAGCGTGGGTCTGCCTCTGGACGCCTTCAAGGCGCTCGACGCGGGCGAGCGGGACGCGCGGGTGGCGGCGGCGCGCGCGGCCCTGCTGGCGGCGGGCGCGGACATCGTCATCGACAGCGTCGCCGATCTGCCCGCCGCGCTTCAGTCGCGGTAGCGGGTGAGCGCGTCGCCGAGCGCGTCCTTCAACGGCCCGAGCCACGGCTCGTAGGCCCGCCACTGATCCAGGCCGTCGCGGAAGATCGGCTGGCGCACCTGTTCGGAGCTGGGCGTGCGCACGCTGCGCGCGGTCTTGTGGAACTCGACGCAGGCCGGCTCGAACGGCAGGCCGCAGTGGTCGAGCAGGCGGCGAACGCTGCCCTCCAGATCGTCGATGACGTCCTCGTGCTGCACCCGCAGGACCCGGCCGGGCAGGACCGCGTCCCAGTGGTCCATCAGGTCCAGATAGGTGCGGTAATAGCGGGCGATGTCGTCCTCGCTGTAGCTGAACTCCTGACCCTGGGCGAACAGCTGCTTGAGGTTGGAGAAGCAGCAGGACATCGGGTCGCGCCGCGCGTCGATGATGCGGGCGTTAGGCAGCATCAGGTGGATCAGGCCGATGTGCCGGAAGTTGTTCGGCATCTTGTCGATGAAGAAAGCCCGCCCGGTCCGGTAGACCTGGGTGTCGGCGAGGTAGGCTTCGCCCAGCCGGCGGACATCGTCGGCCGTCATGTCCGCCAGCAAGGCCGGGTAGCGGGGGTTGTCCAGGTCCGGGTCGCGGCCCTGTAGGTCAAGAACGACCCGCTGGATGTCGGAGAGTTCCTGGGTGCCCTCGACCTGGGAATGCGAGGCGAGGATCTGTTCCAGCAGGGTCGAGCCGGAGCGCGGCAGGCCGAGCACGAAGATCGGGTCCGGAGCCGGCGCGCCCCAGCCGGCGCGGGCCTCGAAGAAGGCTTTCGCACAGACCTCCGTCTGCAGGCGCGTGTTGGTCTCGAGCACCTCGGGGCGGTAGTGGCTTTCCGAGCGTTTCAGGGCGTTGCCGCGAGCGTAGTAGTCCCAGGACGCGGCGGTCTCTCCGCGGTCCTCGAGCGCTTTGCCGAGCGCGAAACAGAGGTGGTAGCGGTCGACGAGGCCGGTGGTCGGCGACGCCTCCTCGGCGCGCATGCGGGCGATCTCGTCGTCGGGGAAGCGGTAGAGCTTGAGGTTGGCCAGGCTCCAATAGGCGTCGCCGAAATTCGCCCGCGCCGCCGCCGCCGCCCGGTAGGACTCCACCGCTTCGGGGACGCGGCCGACGGTCTTCAGCGCGTGGCCCATCCACAGGGGCACGTCCCAGGACTGCGGCAGGTCGGCCAGCATGCCGCGGTAGATCTCGATGGCCCGGTCGTGCTGGCCCAGCCCGACCGCCGCGGTGGCGGCGAGCGCACGGTAGTCGGGGTTGGCGGCGTCCAAATCGAGCAGCCGGTCGATCTCGGCCAGGGCGGCGGCGTACCTCTGCCGCTTGATCAGCGCCTGGGCGTAGTCGTAGCGCGCTGCGCCGTATCCCGGCGCGAGCGTCAGGACTGCGTCCAGCAGGATCTCGGCCTCGTCGAGCACGTCGTGGGCCAGCGCGATGCGGGCCAGCAGGCGCACGCCCTCCGGATGGTCGCCCTCGCGCAGCAGGAAGGCGCGGACGATCTGTTCGGCGGGGGCCAGGTCGCCGTCGGCGAACAGGCTGGTCGCGGTCACAACGTCGGGGGGCAGTTGCTTGAGCGTCGCGACGTGCTCCGCCGCCATGGCCGCGTTGGCCGGCTCGCCGACCATGCCGTAGAGCCGCTCCAGCATGCTCCAGCTGGCGGGCAGGGCGGGGTTGATATTGACCGCCTTCAGCAGCGTCGCGATGGCGGCCGGGGCGTCCTTGAGCTGGACCTGGCAGAGGCCGTGCTCCTGATGCAGGCGGCTGAAGCCGGGCTGCAGGGCCTCCAGCCGGTCGAGCATGGCCATGGCGTCTGGCACACGGCGTAGATGGCGCAGGCTGATCGCGGCGATCAGCAGCAGGTCGCGGTTTTCCGGTAGGTCGGTAAGCAGCGCCTCGGCGCCGGCCAGCGCCTGCCCATGGCCGCCGCCCTGCTGCAGCCGCCGCAAACGGGCGACGTCGCCCTCGACGGCGGCGGGCGGGTCGAGGTCAGCGGTGGGGGTCATGAGGTCCAAGAGACGCGGGGCAGCCGTGGCCGGCCGCCCCTTTTCCAATTCGGCTTGAGGGATGTCAGCCTCAGTAGGTCGCGCTGATCTTGACCAGCACCTGGCGGGGCCGGAGCGGCACCTCCGACTTGATGAACTGGGCGGTGCTGGTGAAGGTCGAGGCGTGGGAGTCGCCCAGGTTCTGGCCGATCAGCTGCAGGGTCCAGTTGTCCCGCGAGATGCCGACGGAGGCGCCGAAGGTGGTGTAGGCGGGGAGCTCGAAGCGCAGGTAGGTGGTGTCCGGGATCGGGCTCTCGGCGGGCGAGGCGCCCGACGTGTAGTTGGCCGGCTGGGTGAACATCTTGCCCACATAGCTGACGTCGGCCTGGGCGAAGGCCTTGAAGGGCGCGAGGTCCCAGTTGTAGCGGCCATGCAGGTTGCCCTGGAACTTCGGCGAGAAGGCCGACACGCCGCCCTCCACCCCGAACGGGTTCACGAAGGGCTGGCCCTTGATCTCGGTGATGCAGTGGCCAAGCGTGGGCGAGTTCGGCTCGTTCGCCGTCAGGCAGGGGGCGTTCGACTGGGTGTTGTCGTTGTAGGTGGCCGACCCATCGAGGGTGAATTCCTCGGTGATCTTCGCGGCGAACTGCGCCTCGACGCCCTTGATCACATAGCTCGGCCCATTGACCAGGAAGGTCGTGTTGCCCAGGCAGCAGGGCTGGTAGAGCGCGATCTGCACATTGTCCCACTGCATGTAGTAGGCGGAGACATTGAACTGCAGGCGGTGGTCGAGGAACTCCTTCTTCACGCCGATTTCGTTGTTGGTCAGGGTGTCGGGCGTATAGGCCAGCGGCGTCTTGAACTGCGGCACGCCGTTGGCGTCCGGCGCCTTGTCCCGCGCCGACCGGCTGAAGCCGCCCGGCCGGAAGCCCTGGGAGAAGGTGTAGTAGATGAGGGTGTCGGTGTCGGGCTTCCAGGTCACGCCAGCATGGCTCTTGAAGCCGGTGTATTTGGCGTGGAGGTTCTCGGCGTCGATGTTGGTGTTGTGGCCGCAGGTCAGCACGTTCACGCAGGCCCCGTTGGTCGAGTAGACTGAGCCGGTCTCGTCTTCCTTGTAGTTGTAATACCGGGTGCCGGCCGTGACGGTCAGGACCTTGGGGATGATGTCGTAGTCGATCGACCCGAATAGCGCCGTCTGGTCGTAACCGCGCTGGACCTCTTCGCCGAAGCCGGTGTTGTCAGGGCGCGGGCCCGGTTCATTCGTCGTCGAGCCCGGGAAGGGCTCGTCGTTGCCGAAGCAGGGCGCGCCGCCGGCCAGGGCCGCGGCCAGGTTATTGCCCTGACGGCAGGCCGGCACGGTCTTGTAGTTGAAGTCCATGGTGTCGAAGATGCGGAACTGCTCGTAGAAGGCGCCGCCCACCGCGCGGAACCGCCAGTCATCCGGCGTGCTGAGGCGGACCTCGTTGCTCCAGTGGGTGTTGCGGACCACATCGTGCCAGCTGGTGACCGGCGAGTAGCAGGTGAGCGCGCCCTTGCCGAGCAGGCCCGCGCCGCCGCCGGTGCACTCGTAATATTGCCCGTAGAGCGTCCGCGAATAGTTCGTGTAGTCCATCTGCTGGTTGATGTGCCGGCTCATATAGCCGCCGGTGTAGATCAGCTTCAGGTCGCCAACCTTGCCGTTCACGGTCCAGGCGGTGTTCTGGAAGCGGTCCTTGTCGTAGGTCGGCGAGAACACCGTGGTTTCCAGCGGCTTCAGCGGCTGGAAGTCGGAGCCGACCGGTAGCGTGGTCGAGAGGCCCTCGGCGTCCAGCATCTGGAAGCTTTCGGCGATCAGCACGTCCCAGTCGTTGTTGATGTCGTAGAGCACCGAGAGGCGGCCGCCCTGGTGGGTGACCGGGTTCCAGTTCTTTTGCGCCAGCGCGAAGTTGTTGGCCTGCTGGGTGCCGGCGAGCGTGCAGCCGCCGGTCTGCTTCCCGGCCGGCTGGCCGTTGGGGCAGATGCCGTTGGTCGGCTTGATACCGAAGTAGGCGTTGCTGTCCTGGTTGGAGCGGGTGAACGTCGAGGGGACGTTGTCGATATAGCCCCCTTGCCGGTCGCTATAGATGACGCCGCGCACCGCCAGCTTGTCCTCCCAGAGCGGTAGGTTGAGCATGGCGGTGAACGAGGTGCTCGGGTCGCCGTGGGTCTGGACGCCGTAGCTGGCGTCGACGCTGCCCTCGGTCCCGCTGAGCTTCGGCTTCTTGGTGATGTAGCGCACCGCGCCGGCCTCGGCGCCGCCGCCGAACAGGGTGCCCTGCGGCCCCTCCAGCACTTCCACGTGGTCGATGTCGGCCAGGAACAGGTCGACGTTGCGCGCCGGGAACTGCATGGACTGCTCGTCCAGATAGACCGCGACATTGGGGAAGTTGCCGACCGTGGCGCTGGACTGGTTGCCGGCGAACCCGGCGCTGAGGCCGCGTATGAAGATGTTGCCCTGGCCGGGGCCGTTCTTGGCGAATTCGATATTGGGCGTCAGGCGGATCAGGTCGTCGAAGGTGACGACGTTGCGCTGGGCCAGCGCGGCGCCCGAAAACGCCTGGATGGTCATCGGCACGTCCTGGGCCGACTGGTCGCGCCGCTGGGCGGTGACGATCACTTCGTCGAGCACGGCGGACGTGGCGCCGGCGCCCGCATCGGCCGCGGCAGCTGCGCCGTCGGCGGCCAGGGCAGCGCCCGCGCTCCCGCTCAGGATGGCGGCCACGGCGCAGGAAACAACGTATCGGTTTTTCATGATTGCCCCTCGATAATCCCCCGTGCGCCGCCCAGCCGTTCTGCCGGCGACCGAAGGGCCACCGCGCACACGCCAGAAACAGCTCACGCAAATAGAAGGGCGCGACGTATCCCCCGCCGCGCCTGTGACCGTGAAGCTAGGAGGGGTACATGAACCTTCGGTGACGCTGAAATCTCAGATCGATGAATAGATTCCGGGCACGTATTGAATTGGAGGGGACCCGATCGGTCCGCATACTGAAGACTGGCGCTGGTAATTTTATCTGTGCTTGGTGGAAAGGCGGATTTCGCGCTATCTCGTCGGTTCAGTCTTGATATTCAGGCGCTTGTGCGGGGCGGCCCGCAGCGGCGAGACGGCCAACGAGGGCGGACGAGGACCGGCATGAATCCCGCTGCGATCGAGGCGATTTTCGAGCTCTTCGAACGGCTTGGCGCGCGCCACTACGGCGAGGGTGTCTCGCAGATCGATCACGCCCTGCAATGCGCCCAGCTTGCCGAGGCGGACGGCGCCAGCGACAGCCTGATCGCGGCCGCCCTGCTGCACGACCTGGGCCACCTGTTAGATGCCGAGAACGACGAGGTCGACACCCGGCACGAGGTCCGCGGCGCGGCGGCCCTGCGCCCGATCTTCGGCCCCGAGGTGGTCCAGCCGATCGCCCTGCACGTCGCCGCCAAACGCTACCTCTGCGCGACGGAGGCAGGATACGCCGGGGGCCTGAGCGAGGCCTCGACTCGGACGCTGAAACTGCAGGGCGGGCCGTTCTCGCAGAGCCAGGCGCGACGGTTTGAGGCTGTTCCGCAGTTCGTCGCGGCGGTGCGGTTGAGGCGCTATGACGAGGGCGGCAAGCTCGATGGCGCGCCCTGCCGGCCGCTCCGCGACTACAGCGGGTTGTTGCGCGGCCTCCGCCTGGGCGCCTAATTGGCGGGGGATGCGTAGAAGGCTGCGGCGGTCTTCAACATCTCCGGCCTGTCGGCGGCCAGCAGGTAGCCGGCGGCGATCAGGCGGTCGAGCGCGGCGCCATAGCGGACCAGGTAGCCGTCGACCGAGCCATAGCGCTGCGTCAGCTCGGCCGGGGTGAAGGGCGCCCAGGCCAGCGTGTTGCCGCAGGTGTCGCCGATGGAGTCCAGGCCCACGTGCGGCAGCGGCAGCAGCGGCCTGCCGAACGGCGCCTCGACCTCGGCGAACCGCACCCCGCCGACCGGCTGGCCATTGGCGTCCAGGGCGGGAACCTTGGCGCTGGCGCCGGGCAGCGCGTTGAAGTGGACCGGGTCGTCGGGCGGCGCGGCCAGCGCGAAGAGGGTGTTGGGCGGCAGGGCTGGCGCATCCTTGGCCGCCGGCGACCCCACCGCCTTCATCAGCTCCAGGAGAGCGGCGCGGGCGTAGGGCGCGTAGCCGATGGGGTCGACCGGGATCACTGCGCCGCCGTTGCAGCTGGCGAAGGCAGCCTTGGAGCCGGGCGCGTGCGGGCTCGGCCAGTCGTAGCGGCGCATCCGGGCCGGGAAGGCGCCGGCGGCTGAGAGGCTGGCCCGGACGCGGTAGAAGTCGTTGTAGTTGGCGACGTCCACATAGAACGGATCGCTTTTCGGCCGGGTCAGCAGTCGGGCGGGCAGCAGCGGCGCGCCGGCCTCGTTCAGATAGGGGTATTGCTTGTAGCCGTGGGCGGCGGCGAGCCGGTTGATCGCCATCCAGTTACCCGTGCCGTCAATAGCCAGCGCGCCTTCGAACACCGCCTTGCCGGTCGCCGGATCGGCGTTGAAGCCCTCGGCGATGAAGCTGTTCACGAACCAGGCGCTCTGGCTGACGCCGCCCAGCACGCGGGTCTTGTAGGCGCCCAGGTCCAGCCCACCCGCCCTGCCATTTGGGGGCCCGGCGAGCAACCGCCCGAAGTCGCGGGTGATGACCTCGCCCACGCCCTGGGCCTGGTCGGGGACGCCGGCGGCGATGGCGGTCTGCCACTGGACGCGGGCGTAGGAGATCTTGTGGTCGAACAGCCAGCCGTTGCCCATGCCCTCGGGATAGACCGCCTTGGACGGCGCGCCGCGCGCGGCGACGCGGTTGAGCTGGTCGATGATCAGCGGGCTGCCGCGGTTCTCGGCCTCGACGAAGACGCTGGAGTTGGCCGGCTGGCCGGCGGCGGGCGCGATGGTCTCGAACTCCGCCGACCAGGCGTAGCCGCCGCTGGCGTCCTTCGGCAGGGCGGCCAAGCCCGCGACCTTCTCATCCGCCGCGACCCGGCCGTGCACGACGCCGAAGGTGCGGACATAGGCGACGCCACCAAAGATTCCGGCGGCCTGGGTCCCTTTCACCTCGATCGATGTGATCGCTGAGGGCGCGGCGGCAGCCGATGAGGCGAAGGCGATGGCCGTAACGGCAGCCACAGTGAAAGCCCGCATGGCTATTTGGACGCCGCGGCCTGCGTCTGATCCTTGGCGTCGAACAGGCCGTCGAGGCGCGACCGGACCAGGCCCATATATTCGTCGCGCGACACCGAGCGGGGCCGCGAGAGCGAGATGTCCTTGGCAATGGCGTCCTTGATCCGGTCGACGGCGGCCTTGTCGAGCACGCCGGCCCGCACCAGCTCGGCGCTGAGCTGCAAGAGGCCGACCGCCGTCGCCTGGGCCCGCAGGCCCACGAAGCTCACCGTCTCGTGGAGCCGCAGCTCCTCACTCTCGTCCATAGCCAACACTCCCCAGCGGCGCGCCCCCAGCCTTGAGTCAAGGGGCCGCGTCGCAAGGACTGTAGGGCCAGGTCGTCACTGGGCTCCAGACAATATCGCGAGAAGCGCGCTGGCCGGTTAGCCCGCGGCGGCTTCGATCTCCACCGGCAGGTAGACGTGGCGGCCCTCGTGAGAGAGCAGCAGCAGCACCTGCTTGTGGCCGGCGTCCTTGGCCGCCTTGATCGCGGCGGAGACGTCGGCGACCGAATTGGCCTTCTTGCCGCCGACCTGCTCGATCACGTCGCCCGGGCGCACGCCCTTCTGCCCGGCGTCGGAGGCGGGGGACACCCGCTGCACCGTCAGCCCGCCGCCTTCGTGCGGCGCGACCATCAGGCCGAGCGCGCCGGAGGCCGCCGGGCCGGGCGCACCTTTTGGGGCCCCGGCGCCGTCACCATTCAGGGCAATCTGCTCCTCGGAGGGGCGCAGACCGGAGCGGATGGTCAGCGCCTGCGGGCGGCCGTCGCGGCGGATGTCGATCTGGATCGGATCGCCGGCCTTGACCATCGCCACCTGGCGCGTGAGGTCGCTGGACGAGGTGACGCCGTGGCCGTTGACCTTCAGCACCAGGTCGCCGGACTGGACGCCGGCCTTGGCGCTGGGACCATCGGGGACCACGTCGGCGACCAGCGCGCCCTGGTGAATCGGCAGGCCCAGGCTCTCGGCGATGTCCGGCGTCACGTCCTGAATGGTCGCGCCGATGTAGCCGCGGCTGACCTTGCCGTTGGCGATCAGCTGCTTGCTGACCGAGGCGGCGACATCGGCGGGGATGTCGAAGCCGATGCCGATCGACCCGCCGGTGGACGAGAAGATCGCGGAGTTCACGCCGACGACGCGGCCTTGCAGGTCGAAGGTCGGACCGCCGGAATTACCCCTGTTGATGGGCGCGTCGATCTGCATGTAGTCGACGTAGCTGGAACCGGAGACGTTGGCGCGGTTGAGCGCGGACACGATGCCGGCAGTGACCGTGCCGCCCAGATTGTAGGGGTTGCCGACGGCGACGACCCAGTCGCCGACCCGCGGCTTGGCGCGCTCTTCGAAGCTGACGAACGGGTAGTTGTGGCCGTCGACCTTGATCACCGCCAGGTCGGTGGCCGGGTCGCTGCCGACGAGGTGGGCGGTGAGCGTGCGGTCGTCACTGGTGCGGACCGTGATCTTGTCGGCGTTCTCGACCACGTGGTTGTTGGTGACCAGATAGCCGTCGGCCGAGATGAAGAAGCCGGACCCCGTGGCGCGCAGCGGCGCTGGGCGGGCCTGGCCGCCTTTTCCCTGCGGCAAGAGCTTGCGGAAGGCGTCCGGGACGTCGTTGTCATCGCTGTCGTCGCCATCGCCGCCGCCGAACGGGCCGCCTTGCAGCGATGCGGGTTGGCGGCCGGCGTGGGCTTCGATGTCGACCGAGACCACGGCCGGGGCGACACGCTCGACCAGGTCGGCGAAGGACGGCGTGGGAGATGCGGCGCCGGGGGCGATCGGGTGGGCGTTCACGGCGCCGGGCTCTGCGGCCATGGCGATTTGGCCGCCCGCCACGATGGCGGTGGCGGCAAGCGCGCCGAGCGCACCGGCAAACAGTTCTTTCTTGGTCATGTCCTGCTCAATGAAGGCCAGGAGAACGCGCGCGCGCCGATGGGCGGAGCGCCTCAGGCTGAAGGACACGATCATACCCAATCCGCGCCATTTTAGGGCGCCGCAGAGTTCAGCTCATGGCGAAGGTTGGGCGGCCGCCGGTCCGCCGCCGCCTCAGTGCGCTAGATGCCAGAGATTGGAGACCTTCTCGCCGGTGGGCGCGGCGCCCGCGGTGTCGCCCGTGTAGGTGTAGAGGGGCTTGGTCTTGTAGGTCCATTGCAGGGAGCCGTCGTAGCGGCTGATCGGCGACCAGTCGCCCACCGGCTTGGCGGTCTTGGGCGCCTTCAGGGGCGGCCACATGGCGGCGCAGTCGGTCTCGCAGTGCGACATGCCGACCATGGTGTCGATGTCCCAGGTGTAGAGCGGCTTGCCGGCGGCGTCGGCGAGCGCGCCATCGGCTCTGCGCTGCACCTCCTTGGGCAGGCGCCCGCTGGTGGCGGCCGGCGCGGGGGCCTTCGCCGGGTCCGCCATCGCGAGTGTCACGGTGGGCGCGGGGTGCGCCGGCTTCGGCTGGCCAGCCTGGACTGGCTCGTCCCAGCGCACCTGCGTCGCGCCGCAGGACTGCACCGCCACGAAGGCCACCGCCGCGCCCTGCCGGGGCAGGCGGACCTTGACCGGGAAGCTGTCGGCCTTGATCAGCGGCTCGCCGTCGCGCCAGGAGACCGCCCGGCCGCCGTCGGGGAGCTTTTCGACCGCCAGCGTCCAGCCGGCCTTCGGCTGCGGCTCGACGTCGCTGACGGCCTTGGGCATCTCGACCCTAAGCGCCGTGGTCGGCTGGCCGCTGCAGCCGTGCCCGACCATGAAATTCAGGGTCTCGGCGGCGCCCGGGGCCGCGGTCGACGGCTGGACGGCGATGTGGGCCTGGGCGGCGGAGGCCAGTCCCAGGACGGCGACGAAGGATGCGGCGTTCGCAAGAGCGTTCATGGAGGTCTCCAAAGGCTCAGTAGGTATATTTGAGATCGACGAGGAAGGTGCGCTGCGGGAACGGGTGGAAGACGAAGTATTTCCGGTCGTTCAGGTTATCGACCCCGACGTCGGCCGCCAGGTGGTCGTTGAGCCGGTAGCGGACGTGGGCGTCCATCACGAAGAACGCGCCGAAGCCCTGGTAGGTGTTGGCGTAATGGTCGCTGTTGTCGATGGTCGCGAAGGACCGGTCGCTGTAGCGGGCAGCCAGGGTCACATCGAGCTTCGGCAGGGCCGGCGGCGTGTAGGTCGCCACCATGGCGCCGCGCCAGCGCGGAAGTTGCGGCAGTCGCTTGCCCACCGCGTTGGCGAAGGCTGCGTCCTTCTCGATGTCGGTATCGAGCCAGGTCGCCCAGCCAGAGAGATCGAGGCCGGGGATCAGCAGGTCCTTGCGGTCGGCCACCACCTCGACGCCGGTGGCGCGCGTGCGGTCGACGTTCTGCACGAAGCTGACGCTGGTGTTGTTGAGGATCGAGGTCTGCGAGAGCAGGGCGTCGTGCATCCGCTCGTCGAAGAGCGAGACCCTGAGCGACCCGTCCGCCCAGTCGCGCTCAACGGAGAGCTCGCTGGAGAGCGCCCGTTCGGGTTTCAGGTTCGGATTGGGGACCGACAGGATCTGGCCGGTGGTCACCGCCTGATAGAGCTCGCTGACCGTCGGGAAGCGGTTGGCGACGCCCACCGAGCCCTTGAACGTCCAGCCGGCGAGCGGCGACCAGGCCAGCACCGCCTTGGGTGAGAAGGCGTCCTTGCTGAGCTCCGGCTGATGGACGTTGAGCGCCGGCGTGGCCGAGACGTTCTGGCCGTCCGAGGCGCGCCAGTGCTCATAGCGCCCGCCCGTCGTCAGCTTGAGATCGGGGGAGAGCGACCAGACGTCCTGCGCCCAGAGCGCCTGGGTGAGCGTGCGACCCTTGCTGAGCGTCAGCGTCGCGCCCTCGGCGTCCGACTGCCAGTTGGCGAGCGCGAACTTCGGGTTGTCGAGCAGGTAGCTGTCCTGGTGCGCGCCGAAGGTGACGGTGTGCCGCTCGTTCGGCCGCCACTTGCCGTTGGCGTCCAGCGTGTACCAGCCGGTGTCGTCCAGCTCGGCGCCGGTTCCCGCGCCGCCTGAGAAGGCCGCGGGCAGGGCGCTGGTCGGAATCCGCTGGTGGCTGTGCAGATAGTCGAAGCTGGTCGCGGTGACGTCGAAATCGAACACCCCGCCGGTGTGCGAGCTCAGCGACAGGCCCTGCGCCAGCTCCAGTTCGTCGAAGTTGTAGACCCCGTTCGAGAAGCTGCTGGCGGCGACGGTATAGGCGTGGCCGGCGATGTTGATCGGGCCCGAATAGACCGCCGCGCCCGAGGCGCCTCGCAGGTAGCTGTTCACCGTCGAGTCGTCGTGGTTGGCGAACAGGCCGAAAGTGTAGGCGACCGTCACGCTCGGCGAGAGATCGTGGGTGAACCGCCCCGAGGCATTGTCCTGAACCTGATGCTCCAGGCCGCTGGACCCCAGCACCACGATCGGCTGGCCGAGGCGGTTGGCGTCATTGAAGGCGCCGGTCGCCGGGGTTCCGGTCGCGCTCGTCGTCGCGGGCACGATGGCGGTGACGTAGGTCAGCGGCTGGCTGTGGCTGTCCAGGTGGTTATAGCTCAGCCGGAAGGCGAAATCGCCGAGCCGGTCGCCGATGTCGGCAGCGACGCGGCCGGTCGCATAGCTCTTGTCGTCGCCGTATTTCGCGAACGACTGGCTGGCGCCCTGGACCTCCGCATGGGCCTCGAACTGGCGGGGCATGCGGGTGACGAAGGCGATGACGCTGCCGACCGAATTGCCCGGGAAGGCCGCCGCGAAGGGGCCGTTCAGCACGTCCACCCGCTCGACCGCGTCGGGCGTGATCAGCCCCCACTTGGGCGAGGCCGAGGTGTTGTTGTTGCCGATCAGGGCCGACAGCAGGATGCCGTCCACATAGAGCACCGTGCGCGCCGAGGCGCCGACGCCGGAGGTGCGGCTGGTGATCGGCGACTGGGTGTCACCGATGTGCCGCTGGCGGACCAGCACGTCGGGCACATAGCGCAGCACGTCCTCGGGCGTGGTGAGGTTGATCGTCCTGCCGACGTCTTCGGCGGTGACGGTCGAGGTGGTGTTTGGCACGTCGGTGAGGTTGGAGATCGACGAGGGCGCGGTGACGGTCAGGCCGGAGACGGTGGGCGCCTCCAGGTCGTCAGCCGCGCGCGCCCCGTTGGCGGCGATCGCAAAGCCAAGCGCGCTCGCGCCGGCCAGAAATAGCAGTCTCATGATTATCCCTTGCAGCCGCGGCTAAGGCCGGCGGCTCAGACGTCAGGGCGCGCCGCCTTGCGGCGGGCGCAGCGGATCAGACGGTCTGGAGGGAGATCGGCGGCCCGCGGGCCTTGGGCTGGACGAGGGGAGGCCCGCGCGCGCTGTGGTCGGCGACCGTCGGCGGGGCGATCCAGGCGACGCTGGTCGGCGTCGGGATCGGCGCGGCGAGGGATTGCAGCGCCACGTGGGCAGCGGCGACGCAGAAGGGGCAGGTCGCCGGCGCGGCCTTGTGGGCATCACCGCCCTTGGTGGGCACGGACATGACCATGCCGGGCATATCCGGGCAGGGCATCGTCACGGCGGTCGCGATGGGCGGAGCGCCGTCGGCCACCGCCTGCATCACCGTCGACTTGACGCCCGCGAACGTCAGCAGCGCGACGGCGAAGAACGCCGCCATGCGGGCCGCCAAATCAAGCGGCCGGGTCCTGACGAAGGGTGGGCGTGGAGTCACGATTCCGCTCGGATACACCCGAGGTGGCCTGGGCGCCAGAGCGCCGACATTACGGCATCGCCCCCGCCGGGATGATCGCGCCGATGTGCTGAACCACCTGGGCGGCGAGCCTTCGGCCGGCCTCGACGGCGTCGGCGGGCTCGGCGCCCTGCAGCCAGGCCGCGAGGAAGCCGGCGTTGAAGCTGTCGCCGGCGCCGGTGGTGTCGGTGGCCTTGACGGCGGCTGGCGCGGGGAGCGTCAGGACGGCGCGGGCGCCATGGACGTCGACGGTGCGGTCCTCGGCGCGGGCCAGGACCAGGGGCCCCAGCGCCGCCCAGCGCCGGGCGGTCTCGTCCAGCGGCGCGGCGCAGAGCTCCTCCACGTCCGGCCCACTGGCCGAGACGATTCGGCAGTGGGGGATCACCGCCTCGACCGCCGCCAGCGCCACCTCGCGCGACGGCCACAAGCGCGCGCGGTAGTTAGGGTCGAAGGCGATTGCGACGTCGTGGCGGGTCAGGTCGGCGAGGATTTCCAAGAGCGCCGCGCGGCCCGCCTCGCCGATCACCGCCAGCGTGATGCCCGAGACGTAGAACAGCTCTGCGGCGCGGGCCGCGGCGATGAAGGCGTCGAGGTCGGCGATCTGGAAGAACTGCCGCACCGGCGCCTGGTCGCGCCAGTAGAAGAACCGCCGCTCGCCGTCCGCGTCGCGCTCGATGGCGTAGAGGCCCGGCACGCGGCCCTCGACGCGGGTGACCAAGCCATCGCCGATCCGTTCGGCCTGCATGCGCGCCAGGATCGCGACGCTGAACGGGTCGTCGGCGCCCAGCGCGGTGGCGAAGCTGACCTCACGGCCCAGGCGGCGCAGGTAGACGCAGGTGTTGAAGACGTCGCCAGCATAGCCGATCGCCGCCTGACCGGCGCCGGCCAGGCTCAGCTCCACCATGCATTCGCCGAGCGCGACCACGCCGCCCATGTCTCTATCGCCTCCCGGATTTGGTCCCAAAAACTTGGAGGGGGCACGCTAGCGTGCTTCGATCACGCCGCATAAGCCGGTTCGTACGAGTCTCGGCGGCGTTTTGGGGAGAGTGGAGATGGTGGATTTGTCCAGGCGCGGCGCCCTTGGCGTGGGCCTCGCGGCGATGGCGGCGGGGTTTGCGGGCGGCGCAGGCGCGGCCGCCCCGTTCTTCAAGCGCACCGGCCTGCCGATCGGGCTGCAACTCTACACGCTGGGCGGCGACCTGCGGGCCGACGTCGATGGCGTGCTCGGGCAGGTGGCGAAGATCGGCTACCGCACCGTCGAACTGGCCGGCTACCTCGGCAAGACGCCCAAGGAGCTGCGCGCCAGCTTCGACAAGGCCGGGCTCAAGGCGACGTCGAGCCACGTGCAGGCGGAGGGCAATGGGCCCGAGCCGACGCTCGCCACTATCGACAGGGTGATCGCCGACTCCAAGGTCATGGGGATCGAGCACATCGTGCTGCCCAGTGTGCCGATGCCGGCCCACGTCGACGCCAAGGCCCGGCCCGGCGAGGACATCGTCGCCCGGTTCGCCCGCGTCTACGGCCAGCTCACCGCCGACGACTGGAAGGCGACCGCCGACCTCCTGAACGCCAAGGGCAAGGCGCTGAAGGCGGCGGGCATGACCATGGGCTACCACAACCACAACGCCGAGTTCATGCCGCTGCCTGACAAGAATGGGGGCGGCACGACGCCGCTGGAAATCCTCCTGAACAACACCGACCCCAAGCTGGTGACCTTCGAGATGGACGTGGGCTGGGTCGTGGCGGCCGGCGCCGATCCCTTCGCTCTGATGAAGGCGCACAAGGGCCGCTTCAGCCAGATGCATGTGAAGGACGTGAAAGCGACCACCAAGCCCAACTTCGCCTTCCAGCAGGACCCCACCGAAGTCGGTAGCGGCATCATCCCGTGGGTGAAGCTATTGCCGGCCGCCTACGCCGAGGGCGTCCGCGGCTTCTTCGTCGAACAGGAGCCGCCGTTCGCGCGCCCGAGGATCGAGGCGGCGAAGCTGTGCTTCGACTACCTGGACAAGGTGGTGGCGTAGAAGATCCTCCCCCAGGGCGAAGCCCGATTGAGGGGGAGGATCTGGAGCGTGGACAATCCCGCCAAACGAGATCAAAGAAACGCCGCCCACAGCGTAACCGTGGGTTTAGTACCCTGCGCACCGATGCCCTTCGGGGCTTAATCGGGAACGCGGTAGGGGGCTTTCGGGCCCCTGATCCGCGGCTGTCCCTGCAACTGTGAGCGGTGAGCGCATACGCACGGCGGAAGGCCACAAGCCTTCCTCCAACCACTGGGCAAAATGTCCGGGAAGGTCCGCGTATGACGCTATGACCCGCGAGCCAGGAAACCGGTCGGTGCGTGTCGCTCGAGTCTCTGGATCAGTGGAATCCGAGGCGCGGAACTCCGTCTGAGCGACGAGCAGAAGCGGTGGAGAGCCGTTTCGACCGGACCGGCCGGCGCCTCAACGCGTCAGCGCCACCGGGCCGTCGGCCTTACGGGTTCGCCCCGCAAGGAGGCTCTCCGCCTGTCGTTCAGACGCAGGCAAACGGAGGGCCTTTGATGCCCCGCTACTTCTATGGAGCCAGCTTGCTGGCGATCCTCGCGGCCAGTCCGCTTAGCGCCTTGGCGCAGCAAACCGCCGCGCCATCCACGCTCGATCCGCTGGTGGTCACCGCCAACCGCTCCGGCGACGCCACGCCCGCCGACCTGGTGGCCGCGTCGGTCACCGTCATCGACGATCAGGCCATGCAGGACCGCCAGGTGCGCGTGGTCTCCGACGTGCTGCGTGATGTGCCCGGCGTGGCGGTCAGCCGGACCGGCGGCGTCGGCAGCTTCACCCAGGTGCGGCTGCGCGGGACCGAGGGCAACCACACGCTCGTCCTGGTCGATGGGATCAAGGCGTCCGATCCGTTCTTCGACGAGTTCGACTTCGGCACGATCATCGCCGACGAGGCCAGCCGCATCGAGGTGCTGCGCGGCCAGCAGTCGGCGCTCTACGGCTCCGACGCCATCGGCGGCGTGATCAGCTATTCGACGCTGACGGGGGCCGAGGCGCCCGGCATTCGCGTCCGCGCCGAGGGCGGTTCCATGGGGACCTATGGCGGCGGTGTCCGCTTCGCCGGCGTCAACGGCGACCTCGACTATACGGTCAACGCCAGCGGCCTGCACACCGACGGCTATGCGGTGGCGCCGGGCGGACATCGCGACCTGGGGTCCGACAGCGCGGGCGTGTCGGCCAAGCTGATCTGGTCGCCGCTAGCGAACCTGCACGTCACCGCTGTGGGCCGTTTTTCTCACACCGACGCCGACACCGACGACAGCGGCGAGGACTCCAGCAAGCCGACCTTTGGCCTGACTCTGGACTCGCCCGGCGTGCACTACGTCAACGATGCGTTCTATGGCCTTGTGAAGGCTGAGCTTTCGTCGATGGAGGAACGACTGACCAACGCCGTTTCGGCGCAGGTGGCGGACACGCGGCGTTCCGGCTTCGACGTGGCCAACGCCTTCGCGCCGGCCGCCGGCCAGCTGATCACCAAGCAGAGCGGCGACCACGGGACCCGGTTCATCGAGTCCTACGAAGGCGCGTTCCGCTTCGGCGACGAGCACCTGAAGCAGCGGGTCACGCTCGCCGTCGACGCCGAGCAGAACACCAGCCAGACCACGGTCTCGCCGTTCGGGGCGTTCCTGGGCGAGGAGCATCTGGACAACACCGGACTGGTCGGCGCCTACGACGCCACGCTCGACAACCAGGGCTCGTTCAGCGCCTCGGTGCGGCACGACTGGAACAACCGCTTCGACGACGACACCACCTATCGGGTGCAGGCGGGCTGGAAGTTCGACGAAGGGACGCGGGTCCACGCCGCGGCCGGGTCGGGGATCAAGGACCCGAGCTTCAGCGAGCTGTTCGACTTCGTGGCCGGTCGCTTCATCGGCAATCCGAACCTCAAGCCCGAGAGGTCCGACGGCTGGGAGGCGGGTGTCGACCAGACCTTTGCCGACGGCCGCGTGCATGCGGGCGCGACCTACTTCGATAGCCGGCTCACCGACGAGATCACCACCAGCTTCGCCACCGGCGTCGCTCAGCCGGTGAACCTGGCCGGGACCGACACCCAGAAGGGCGTCGAGCTGTTCGCCGATGCGGCGCTGGAGGGCGGCTGGCGGATCGATGCGGCCTACACCTACCTGGACGCGCCGCAGACGCGCTCGGTGATCCTGGCAGGGATGTTCGTGACCTTCGACGGCCAGGCGGTGCGGCGGGCGCGTGACATCGCCAGCGCCAACCTGACCTGGGCGCCGGCGGACCAGCCGTTCAGCGGCACCCTGACGGTCCGCTACAACGGTAAGCAGAACGACCTGGCCTTCACCGACCCGTCGTTCACGCCGGTGCTGACGTCGCTGAAGGCCTTCACGCTCGTGAACCTCAACGCGAGCTGGAAGCTGACCAAGACCACCGAGCTCTACGGCCGGGTCGAGAACCTGTTCGACCAGGGCTATCAGGAGGTGTTCAGCTTCGAGGGCGCCGGCCGCGCGGCCTATGGCGGCGTGCGGGTGAGGTTCTAGGAGATGAGGCGCGCGTTCCGCATCGCCGCTGTGGCAATGGCTGCAAGCCTGGCGGCCATGGGCGGAGCGCGCGCCGAACCTCCCCAGAGCGCACACGGGGTCGCCCAGCGGATCATGTCGCTGGACCTGTGCACAGACCTGCTGCTGCTGGAGATCGCGCCCAGAGCCCGGATCGCTTCGGTGACCTTCCTGGCGCACGACGCGACCCAATCGCTGTTTCCCGGCTTGGACGCGGGTATCCCGACCAACCGTGGGTCAGGCGAGGACCTGGTGCGGGTGCATCCCGACCTGGTGCTGGACAGCGAACTGGCCTCGCCCTTCATCCGCTCCCTGGCCGGAAAGATGGGCGCGCGGGTGGTGACGGTGAAGGACGCCACCAGCTTCGCCGACATCCGCCAGGTGGTCCGCCAGGTGGGCCAGGCGGTGCGCGAGCCGGCCCGCGCCGAGGCCTTGATACAGCGCATGGACGCTGAACTGGCGACCCTGGCCACCGAGCCCGCGCCCCGCACGGCGCGCGGGCCGCTCAAGGTGGTGGCCTGGAGCGGCGGCTCGGCGGTGCCGGGGCAGGGCACGCTGACCAACAGCATCATCGCCGCGGCCGGGGCGACCAACATCGCCGCGCGCCCCGGCGCCTCGACGTCGAGCTTTGGGGTGGAAGAACTGCTGGCCGAACGACCCGACCTGCTGCTCTACGGCGGCGCGGCGCTCTCCAAGCCGTCGCTGCTGTCTGACCAGGCGGAGCACCGGGCGGTACGCGAGCTCTACGCCGGGCGGCGGATCGCCTATGCCGACGCCGCCTACACCTGCGGCCTGCCGCAGTCCGCTGACGCCGCGCGGGACCTGCGCCGGGCCATGACGGCGGCGATGACGCGGGAGCCGCGGCGATGAACTGGACCAAACCCGGATGGGCCGGACTGCTGGCGATCGTCCTGCTGCTGGCGGCGGCCATGACCGCGTCGCTGTTCGTCGGCCGCGTCGACCTGAGCGCCGGCGACATCTTCCACGGCCTGGCCGACCCGCACAGCCTGGCCGGACTGGTGGTCACCGAACTGCGCATCCCGCGCACCTTGCTGGCGGTGCTGGTGGGCGCCTCGCTCGGCCTGGCCGGCGCCGTGTTGCAGGGCCTATTGCGCAATCCGCTGGCCGAGCCCGGCCTGCTGGGCGTGACCAACGGCGCGGCGGTGGGCGCGGTGATCTCGATCTACTTCGGCCTCAGCCACCATTTCGGCCTGGCGACGCCGCTGCTCGGCATGGGCGGGGCGATGGCGGCCGGCGCCCTGACCTATGCGCTTGGGCGCGGCAGCAGCCTCAGCCTGATCCTGGCCGGCGCGGCGGCGTCCAGCCTGATGGCGGCGTTCCTGGCGCTCGCGCTGAACTTCGCGCCCAGCCCCTACGCGGCCTATGAGATGAATGTCTGGATGCTGGGCTCGCTGGCCGAGCGCAGCTGGGACCATGTGTGGCTGGCCGGGCCGTTTGTCATCGCGGGGCTCGCCGTGCTGGCGACGCTCGGCCGGGCGGTGGATGCGCTGGCGCTGGGCGAGGCGCAGGCCGAGAGCCTGGGGATCCGGGTGGACCGCACGCGGCTGCTGGCGCTGGCGGGCGTGGGCCTCTGCGTCGGCGCGGCGACCTCGGTAACTGGGGCGGTGGGTTTCATCGGCCTGGTGGCGCCGCACCTGGTGCGGCCCTTCGTGGGCCATCAGCCCAGCCGCATCCTGCTGCCCTCGGCCCTGCTGGGGGCCGTGCTGCTGCTGGCCGCCGACATCGGGACGCGGCTGATCCACACCAATACCGAGCTGCGGCTGGGCGTGCTGACCGCGCTCCTGGGCGCGCCGTTCTTCTTCTGGCTGATCGTTCGGCTCAAGAGGACCGCGCCATGACCCGGCTGACAGCGCAGGGCCTGACCGTGCGGCGCGGCGGGCGCGCCATCGTCGATGGCGTCTCGCTCGACATCGCGGGCGGGGCGTTTGTCGCCCTGGTCGGGCCGAACGGGGCGGGAAAGTCGACGCTGCTCTCCGTGCTGGCCGGGCTTCTGACACCGGACGCGGGGTCGGTGGCGCTCGACGGCGTGGGCCTCGCCCGCCTGGACCGGCGCGAGCTGGCCAAGCGGCGCGCCTACCTGCCGCAGAGCCCCCGCGCCGAGTGGCCGATCGCCACAGAGCGGCTGGTGGCGCTGGGGCTCACCCCGCACCTGCCGGCGTTCGGCGGCCTGCCGGGCGGCTGGGAGCCGCGCCTGACCGAGGCCATCGAGGCCTGCGACCTCACCGCCCAGCGGTTCCAGCCGGCGACCACGCTCTCCGGCGGCGAACTGGCCCGCGCCATGCTGGCCCGTGCCCTGATCGGCGACCCACAGGTCTTGATCGCCGACGAGCCGATCTCCGGCCTCGATCCCTGGCACGCGCTGGACACCGTGACCCGCCTGCGGGCGCTGGCCGGGGAGGGCAGGCTGGTGATCGCCGCCCTGCACGACCTGACCCTGGCGGCGCGGTATTCGACCCATCTCCTGGCGCTGAAGGACGGCCGCGTCGCCGCCTTCGGTACGACCGGCGAGGTGCTGGACGCCGCCCTGATCCGCAGCGTGTTCGACGTGGAGGCGCGGATCGCCGGTGAGGGAAGCGAGACCCTCATCGACTATCGCGGACCGGCCTAGGCCCGAGGCTGCTCGCCAGGCGCGTCCTTCGAGTTCCCGCCGCCGGGCGCACTGGGCGCCGGGTATCTGAACCCGTCCCCCTTACCGTCCGCGGCGAACATCTGCTGCTCGCCGAAGAAGTAGTTGGCGGCTCCGTCGAGCCAAGCCTTCAGGAACCCCTTCCGGTCGTTCTGGTAGTCCAGGTAGTAGGCGTGTTCCCATAGGTCGCAGACCAGCAGCGGGAACAGGCCCTCTTTCACCAGAGTGTCCTGCGCATCGTGGGTGGAGATCACCTTCAGGCCTTCGGAGCCGGTGACCAGCCACACCCAGCCGGAGCCGAAATGGCCGACGCCCTCCTTGATGAAGGCGTCCTTGAACGCGTCCACCGAGCCGAACGTCTTCACGATCTCCGCCTTCAGCGAGCCCGTGCAGGCCTTGCCGCCCGGCGCCATGCATTGCCAGAAGAAGGCGTGGTTCCAGGCCTGGGCGGCGTTGTTGAACAGCGTCTTGTCGTCCGTCCTGGCGGCCTCGCGGACCACGTCCTCCAGCGGCTTGCCGGCCAACCCGGCCTTCTCGGCCAGTTCGTTGGTCTTCTCGACGTAGGCCTTGTGGTGCTTGTCGTGGTGCAGATGCAGCGTGTCGCCGGAGATCGTCGGCTCAAGCGCTTCATAGTCGTAGGGCAGGTCGGGCAGGACATACATGTGCGGGGCCTTTCTGGAGCTGGCCCTTCAACACATGGCGGCGAGCGGCTGTTCCTCAACCGCCGGTTCCGCGAAAATCTCTTTGGTATTGGCCTCTTTGGTATCAGTCCGGGGGTCAGCCGCGGATCATCGAGATCAGTTCCAGCTCGCGGCCCTCAGGGTCGAGCACGAAGGCGACCCGCATGGCGCCGGTGTCCCAGGGCTCGCGGTGCGCCGTGGCGCCTTCCTTGACCGCATGCGCATAGGCCGCGTCCACGTCCCGCACGAAGAGGCCGAGCGGCCCGTGCGCGGTGCCGACCGTCGTCTCCCGCCCATCCTTGTTCCAGTATAGGATCAGGCTGAACCCGGTCTCCTCGCCGGGCCGGCGCATGACCAGTTCCATGATGTCCGGCAGGTCGATGGTCTGGGCGACAGTCAGCCCGAACGCGCGCTCGTAGAAGCTGCGCATGGCGGGAAGATCCTGCACCACGAACTTCACAAACCCGAACCGAGCCGAGGGCGGCGCGGTCTTGGCGGCTGGGGCGGTTGCGGTCTCGCTCATGGGGTGTTCCTCCGGTCAGGCTTCTTAGGCCCATCCTGCGCGCGAAGCGGCGGCGCGGCTAGAGGTCCGCCAGCGCTGCTGGCAGCAGGCGCGCGACGATGGCGGCGATTTCGGCCTGGCCGGCGGGGTCGGCCAGCAGGTCCTGGCGGACTTCCAGTTCCAGATAGTCGAGACCCCGGCCGCCGGCGTGATGGGGGATAGTGAAGTCGACCTCGTCCATCTTGTAGGGCTGGTTGTCGCCGACCACGGCCTCGCCGAACTCGGCGCGCAGGCGGGCGAGGACGGCGCGGGAGTAGGGGCTGTTGTGGGCGTGCAGGACGCCAAATCGCCAGGGGCGGTCGAAGCCGATCATGCGCGGGGTGAAGGAATGCAGCGCAATCAGCGTCGTCGGCAGGCCGCGCCCAGCGCGCTGGTCTAGCTCGGCGGCGATGGCCGCGTGATAGGGCCGGGCCACCTCGGCGTCGCGGGCCGCGCGGTCGGCGGGCGAGAGGTGCTGGTTTCCGGGGATGGCGGCCCCGTCGCTGACCTCCGGGATGGCGTCGGGGCGGCCCGGGTTGCGGTTGCAGTCGATGACCAGGCGCGAGAACCGCTGGCGGATGAAGGCGGCGTCCAGAGCCTGGCTCAACAGGGCGCCATAGGCCGCGATCCCGATGTCCCAGGCGATGTGCCGATCGAGTTCGGCGCCCGGCAGTCCCAACCCGGCCAGCGACGCGGGAATCTCCCGTCCGGCGTGGTCACCCAGGAGCAGGAAAGGCGAGGCGGCGCCTGGATTTAGCGCAAGCGCCACGCTGCGCTCATCGGGCGCAAGCACTGGTCTGGAACCGTTAAGGGAATCGACGCCACGCTCCGACAATGCCTGTGGTCTCCATTCGCCATCTGACGGCCTACCGCTACCGCAATCCGGTGGCGCTGGGCGAGCACCGCATGATGCTGCGGCCGCTGGAAAGCTACGACCAGCGGCTGATCTCCGCGGAACTGTCGATCACGCCAGAGCCGAGCGCGATGCGCAACGTCCACGATGTGTTCGGCAACTGCGTGTCGATCGCCCGGTTTTACGGCCGCACCGACCGGCTGGCGGTCGAGAGCCGGGTGACCCTGGAGCATTCGCCGCAGCCGGCCTTCGACCTGGACGGCGATGGCGGCGACGCGGCGAGCCTGCCCTTTGTCTACAGCTCGGACGACATGGCCGACCTGGCGGCCTCCATCGCGCGAAAGCACGACGATCCGGCCGGCGAGATGCAGACCTGGGCGCGGCGGTTCGTGCGCCGTGCCGGGCCCACCCGCCTGCGCACCGTTCTGAGCGACATGACCCACGCCATCCATGGCGAGTTCGCCTATGCGACTCGCCTGACCGGCGCCCCGCAGGCGCCGCTGGAGACGCTCTCGCTGCGGACCGGCAGCTGCCGCGATTTCGCGGTGCTGATGATGGAGGCGGCGCGCAGCCTTGGGCTCGCGGCGCAGTTCGTGTCCGGCTACGTCTATTCCGCCTCGCCGAAGAGCGGCCGAACCGGCGGCGGCCACACCCACGCCTGGGTCCGCGTCTTCCTGCCGTCCTGCGGCTGGGTGGAGTTCGACCCGACCAACGGCATCGTCGGCAATGCCGATCTGGTGCGCGTCGCGACCGCACGCGATCCGCGCCAGGCGCTGCCGCTGCACGGAACCTGGGCAGGACTGCCGAACGACTACCTGGGAATGGACGTGGAGGTGGAGGTTTCTGTGGAAGCCTGCGCAGGTGCGCAACCGGCTCCGCTGCGGAGAGTTGCGCAGGGATACTGACCTTTTCCAGGGAAACCCATGCGCATTAGAGCCGGCTACGAGATCACCTACGAGTGTCCGAAGCCCACACCGATGCTGGCGTTGCTGAACGTCCATTCCTCGCGATATCAGGATCTTGAGAGTCCGGATTTCATCCGCACCGAGCCCTATTTCCCGATCACGCAGTACCACGACGCGTTCGGCAATCTGTGCAGCCGCTTTACCCTGCCCGCCGGCCGTTCGGTTCTGAGCGCGGACTTCATCGTGCGCGATACGGGGTTGCCGGACCCGGTGACGCCTGACGCCATCCAGCATCCGGTAGCCGATCTGCCGAACGAGGTGATCGTCTTCCTGCTGGCCAGCCGTTATTGCGAGACCGAGCATTTGAGCGGTCTGGCCTGGTCGCTGTTCGGCGATATCGAGCCGGGCTGGAAGCGGTTGCAGGCGATCCTCGACTACGCGCACAGCCGGATCACCTTTGGGTATCAGCACGCCCGGCCGACCAAGACCGCCTTCGAGGCCCACGAAGAGGGCTATGGCGTCTGCCGCGACTACGCCCACCTGGCGATCACGCTTTGCCGCTGCATGAACATCCCGGCGCGTTATTGCACGGGCTACCTGGGCGACATCCGGTGGCCGGTAAACGGCGAGATGGATTTCAGCGCCTGGACCGAGGTGTACCTGGGCCACCGCTGGCACACGGTGGATGCGCGGCACAACACGCCGCGGGTCGGGCGGATCCTGATGGCGCGAGGCCGTGACGCGACCGACGCGGCGATCACCACCAGCTTCGGCCCCAACTTCCTGGCCGGCTTCAAGGTGATCAGCGACGAACTCTCCTAAAGTTTCTGGTCGAGACCCGCATCTGATCCCGCGCTGGGCGGCGACTAACGGATGACACGTCGCCGCATACAAGCGCGGCAATATTCGTGTAACGTGGATGGGTGATATACGCCGTACGGCGGCGCCCGCTCACGCGGGCCATTGATGATTCCCGTGGGGGATCAGGGGAGCGACTGACGATGACCAGTGCGAAATTCGGAGTTCTGGGCCTGCTGGCGAGCGCCGCCCTGGTGGTTGGCTGCACGAGCGATGCGACGACGCAAAGCGCCATGGCGCACGGCTCCGGCGTCGCGGCGACCGCCGCGTCCCCGACCAAGGTCGACAACTTCATGCTGGTGGACTCCACGATGGAGGCCCACGAACTCTATCGGGTGGCCGACGCCCCGGCCGTCGTGCTGGTGACCCAGCAGAACGGCGATGCGGTGGTCCAGAAGCTGGCCCCGCAGCTGAACAAGCTCGCCACGGACTATGGCCAGAAGCGCGTCGAGTTCATGATGCTGAACTCGTCGGCCAAGGACTCAATGGAGGCCATCCAGGCCGAAGTGACCAAGGTCGGCTACAAGATCCCCGTCCTCATGGACGACAAGCAGATCATCGGCGAAAGCCTGGGCGTCACTCACTCGGCTGAAGCGCTGGTGATCAATCCGAAGACCTGGACCGTGACCTATCGCGGCGCCGTCTCCGGCGTCCCGGCTGCGCTCGATGCGCTCCTGGCCGGCAACACCGCCGCGACCGTCGGCCCCGCCAGCAGCGGCGCCCAGATCGCCTTCGGCGGCGCGACCAAGGTCTCCTATTCCAAGGATGTCGCCCCGATCCTCGAAGCCAAGTGCGTGGCCTGCCACGAAGAGGGCGGGATCGGCCCGATGGCCTTCAACAACTACGCCATGGTCAAGGGCTTCGCCCCGATGATCCGCGAAGTGATCCGCACCGACCGGATGCCGCCCTACCACGCCGACCCGCGCGTCGGGCACTTCTCCGACGACAAGCGTTTGACCGCCCAAGAGATCAAGACCCTGGTCAACTGGGTCGAGCAGGGCGCGCCGCGCGGCGATGGCCCCGACACCCTGGGCGCGGTGAAGCGCGTGGCCGCCGAATGGCCGCTGGGCAAGCCTGACCTGATCATCGACGTCCCGTCCTACAAGATCCCCGCCTCGGGCGTGGTCGACTATCAGCGCCCGGCGGTGGCCGGCACGCTGACCGAAGGCAAGTGGGTCCGCGCCTCGACCGTCAAGCCGGGTTCGCGCCAGGGCGTACACCACCTGCTGACCGGCTGGATGGAAGAGATGCCCAAGGACGGTCACTCGTCCGAGACCAAGTGGGCCGCCTCGCTGGGCGCGGGCTATGCGGTGGGCGCGGAAAGCTCGATGGAGCCGAAGAACGCCGGCGTCTACCTGCCGCCGGGCGGCGCCTATGGCTTCCAGATGCACTACACCCCGTTCGGCAAGGAAGTGGAGGATAAGAGCCAGGTCGCGCTCTACTTCTACGACAAGCCGCCGGAGCTGATCATGCACGGCGTCGTGGTGATCAACACCAACATCGAGATCCCGGCGGGCGAGGCGCGCCACAAGGAAACCGCCTACGTGCAGTTCCCGAAGGACGCGCTGCTCTACTCGGCCTTCCCGCACGCCCACTACCGCGCCTATTCATCGGACCTGTGGATCCAGTACCCCGACGGCAAGATGAAGCAGCTGCTGAGCCTGCCGCGCTACGACTTCAACTGGCAGCGGGCCTACACCTTCGCCGAGCCGATCAAGGTGCCGGCGGGCTCGAAGATCATCGCCCACTACGTCTACGACAACTCGGCGCGCAACCCGTCGAACCCGGACCCGAAGATCAACGTCACCTGGGGCGAGCAGTCGTTCCAGGAGATGCTGTTCACCAACCTGAGCTACCGCTGGGTCGATGAAACCTCTTCGCACCGGGTCAACTATGACGAGGACATGGGCAAGACCCGCCTGCTCGGCATGATGGACTCCAACTACGACGGCAAGCTGTCGAAGGCCGAGCTGCGCGGCCGGATGGGCGCCCAGCTCTCCAAGTACTTCGACATGCTGGACAAGAACCACGACGGCTTCCTGGACGCGGGCGAACTGGCCGCCGCCCAGCAGATGATGGGCGGCGCCCGCCGCTCCGCCGCCGCGCCGCCCTCGGCCAAGCCGAAGTCGGAAGCCGCCGAACAGGCCGCCGCCTTCAACGCCAGCCCGACCAACCGCTAAGGCTCGGGCCTTTCGAGACTGCGAAACGCCGGGGCCCACGCCCCGGCGTTTTTCGTTTGGGGGCTCCACCCGCGGGACTTGCCCTCATCCGGTAGCGCACGCGTGCCGGCCCAGGCTTCGCATGCTAGTCATGGCGCGGGTTTGGGGGAGATGGGGTATGGCGCTGGCCGACATTGCCACGGTCGCCGGCATCGTCAGCAGCGTCGCGCTGACGATCTCGCTGGTCTACGTCGCGCTGCAGGTCCGGCAGGCTGAGCGGAATCAACGCGGCCTGATGCAGCAGGGGCGGGCCAACCGGGTGACGATGGACGTGATGCATATCGCCGAGCCGCACATGGCCTCGGTCTGGATCCAGGGCCTCTACAAGCCCGAGACCCTGGCTGGCGAGGAACTTGAGCGCTACCTGCTGATGTGCCGGGCGGCCTTTATCAGCGGCGAAGATTCCCTCCTGCACTACAAGGCCGGCCTGCTGGACGAGCGCGCCTACCGCAGCTTCGCCGCGGGGGCCCGGGGGCAGCTTTCCAACTCCGCCGGACTGCGCGCCGCCTGGGTGATGCTGTCGCCTCAGTTCGGCGCCGAATTCGTCGCCTTCATGAATGAGCAGCTCGCCCAGGCGACGCCGCAGTCCATGCCGGAGCGGTCGCAGCATTGGGCCGCGGCGGTGAAGGCCGCCGCCACTCGGCCCGGCTAGACGAATCCGCGGCCTACGTGCGCCGCCGCGCCTGCCGCAGGGCCATGACGATGCCCGCGGCCGCGAGGAAGGCCACCGGCAGCAGGCTGAGGCCCAGGTGGAAGCCGCCGGTCTTGTCCTTGGCCACGCCCCAGAGCCAGGGGAACAGGAACGAGCCGACCTGGCCCAGGCCGTTGATCGCCGCGACCGTCAGCGCCACGGCGCGCGGATGGACGATCTCGCCCGGGGCCAGCCAGAAGGCGGCGCTGACCGCGAAGTAGCTGGCCATCATCGCCAGGAAGGCAGCCATGACGATGATGGGCGCGGGGCCTGAGGCGATCAGGCCGAACAGGGCGGCGACCGCCACCAGCGGAATCGCTAAGTGCAGATAGCGCTCGCGCAGGCGGTCCGAGCTCCAGCCGGCGGCGGCCATGCCGAGCGCGCCGGTGAGACCGCCCGCCGCGACTAGGTAGCCGACGTGGGCGGCGTCCAGCCCAGTGGCCGCCTTCAGGATGGTCGGGGCTGATAGGGTGAAGGCGTAGTAGGGCCCCAGGTACAGGAAGTTCACCAACACCAGAGCGATCACCGCCGGGCGCAGGAGCGCGCGCAGGTTCGAATGCTCCGGCGCGGCGATGCCGGCGTTGTCGGCGGCGATCCTCGCGTCCAGCCACGCCTTCTGCTCGGGCTTGAGCCAGGCCGCATCCGCCGGCTTGTCGGGCAGGAACCGCAGGAAGACGAAGGCCAGGACCACGGCCGGCGCGCCCTCGGCGATCAGCAGCCACTGCCAGCCGTGCAGGCCGAAGTGGCCGTCGAGCCCCAGGAGGCTGCCCGCCACCGCGCCCATCACCGTCGAGGCGAGCGGCGCGGCGATATAGAACCGCGAGATGGCGCGGCCGCGGTAGGCCTGCGGGAACCAGAGGCCCAGGTAGTAGATCACGCCGGGGAAAAAGCCGGCCTCGGCCGCCCCCAGCAGGAAGCGCACCAGGTAGAACTGCCAGTCGGTGCGCACCAGCGCCATGCTCATGGCCACCAGCCCCCAGGTGATCATGATCCGCGCCAGCCAGCGCCGCGCGCCCACCCGCGCCAGGATCAGGTTCGAGGGGATCTCCAGGATCGCGTAGCTGATGAAGAACAGGCCGCCGCCAAAGCCGTAGACCGATGCCGTGAAGCCCAGCTGCGCGTTCATGGTCGGCGCGGCGAAGCTGATGTTTACCCGGTCCATGTAGGACGCGAGATAGCCCAGCAGGATCAGCGGCAGAATGCGCCAGGCGACCGCGCGGAGCGTGCTGCGTTCGAGCTCGTCGTCCGATAACGCCAAGGCAGGTTCCCCGAAGACCACCGGGACTAGGCCACAGGGGCGCGCCGAGGTCGAGCCGACCGGATCAGGGCCGGCGCACTTCGCCCATCAAAGCCAGCGGATTGCCGTCCGGGTCCAGGAATTCGAGCAGTTTCAGGTCGCTCGTGGCCGTCCTCTGCACAGTCTCGGCGGGGCCTAGGAATTTCACCCCGCGCGCGGCCAGCGCCGCCTCCCGCGAGAGCCCGGGGTCGTCGAAATAGAGTTCGTCCCCCATAGCGGGCGCAGCCTTGACCCGTTCGATCCGCAGCCTGACGCCGGCCATGTCGAAGAAGGCCGCACCGGGAACCTGGAACAGCAGCTTCAGCCCCAGGGTGTCGCGGTAGAAGGCTATCGAACGGTCGAGGTTTGTCGAGGGCAGGGTGACCTGCAGCAGGCGGGCGTCGGTGAGCGGCCCGCCCTCCGCCGCCGCCGCGGCGGGAGCCGCCAGGGCGGTCAGGATGAGGGCGCAGGCGGCCCGGCGTCGGAGGAGCATGGGTCTTCCTTCCTAGGATGTGGGCGCGGCGGCCTGCGCCATGATCGCGAGGGGGCGGCCCTCCTCGTCCTTGAACATCGCCATCCATTCCTCCGTGCCATCCTCGTGGCGGTGGATCATGTGCGGCGCGTTGATGAACTGGACGCCGCGGCCTTCAAGGGCGGCATGGGCGGCGCGGATATCGGGAACGCGGAAATAGAGGATGGATTCCGACGCGCCTCCGTCGCCCTCCGACAGATAGAGCCGCACGCCGCCGCAATCGAAGAAGGCGATGTTACCGAACGAATAGAGGTGCGGCAGGCCCAGCACTTCGCCGTACCAGCGCCGCGCGGCCGCGACGTCCTTCACGGTGCGGGCGATCTGGGCCATCGGGCCCAGGGCGAGATCGGACATGGGCTCGGTCTCCTTGGCGAAGAGGTGGCTGTCGCGGCGCACGCCGGTCCAGCGGCGAAGCTCGGCGCGGCTCTTGAAGCCCAGCTTCTGGAGCGCGTTGGCCACGTGATATTTGACCGCGTCCAGGCTCACGCCGTGACGCTTGGCGATCTGCGGATTGGTCAAGCCGTGGCGGACCGACTCCGCCACAGCCCATTCGGCCGGCGTCAGCACGTCGGGGTGAGGAGGTCGGCCGCGGTCACGACGGGTCATGGGCGTGAAGTTTACAGGCCTTGCTGCGGATTTTCCCTACCCGGCGCGCGCTGTTGCGCAGCTTGCCGGCGCCGTGCACGCTCGCGCGCTCTGATCAGCGGTCGGCGAGGGGTCGAACGCCCATTCCACAAGAGGCCCATGTGATCCGATTTGCCCTGATCGCCGCCGTGTCGGCGCTTCTGCCGCTGGCCGCCAACGCCGCCGAGATCAACCAGCATTTCCCCGCCACACCCGGGGGCGCCGGCGGGCCGACCCCGCCGTACAGCGGCGCTGTTCTGGCCGGAAAGACCCTCTACGTCGCCGGCACGACCGACCGTGGGCCGGTGGCCGGAGACACCGGCGCGGCCGCCGCCAAGCGCGTGCTCGACAACGTCAAGCGGGAGGTGGAGTCGGGCGGCCTGACCATGGACGACCTCGTCTGGGTGCAGATCTTCTCGTCGGACCTTGCCGACTATGCAGCGTTCAACGAGGTCTACCGGACCTACTTCAAAGGCCCGATGCCGACCCGCGCCTATCTGGGCGTCGACCATCTGCTGGGCGGCGCGAAGTTCGAGGTGATGGGCATCGCGGTGAAGCGCTAGCCTATTCCGCCGCCTGCTCCTGGGCGTAGCCGAGCTGTTGGTTCAGCCGCTCGATGACGCTGATCGCCGCGTCGGGGACCGTGGCGCCCGGCGTGAAGATCGCGGCCACGCCCATGTCGCGCAGCGCCTGGAAGTCCTCCGGCGGAATGACGCCGCCGACCACCACCATGATGTCCTCGCGGCCGAGCTTTTTCAGTTCGGCCTTGAGTTCCGGAACGAGCGTCAGGTGCCCGGCGGCCAGCGAGCTTGCGCCCACGGTGTGGACGCCATCCTCGACGGCCTTGGCGGCGGTCTCGGCGGGGGTCTGGAAGAGGTCACCGATCACCACGTCGAAGCCGAGGTCGGCGAAGCCCGAGGCGATCACCTTCTGGCCGCGGTCGTGGCCGTCCTGGCCCATCTTGGCGATCAGGATGCGCGGCTTCTTGCCGTCGGCCTGGGTGAAGGCCTGGGCCATTTCCTGGGCCTGGCGGGCGCGGTCGGTGACGCCGCTCTCGCGCAGATAGACGTCCTTGACCGCGTCGGCGTGGGCCTTGTGCCGGTTGAACACCTTCTCCAGCGCGTCGGAGATTTCGCCCAGCGTGGCGCGGGCGCGGGCGGCGTCGACCGCCAGCTCCAGCAGGTTGCCGTTGCCCGCCGCGCCGTTGGTGAGTGCGGTCAGCGCGCTTTCTACCGCCGCCGGGTCACGCTCGGCCCGCAGCCGTGCGAGCTTGGCGAGCTGCTGCTCGCGCACCGCGGTGTTGTCGACCTTCAGCATGGGGATCTCGTCGGCGCGGTCGGGCCGGTAGCGGTTGACGCCGACGACGCTCTGGATGCCGGCGTCGATGCGCGCCTGGGTGCGGGCCGAGGCCTCCTCGATCCGCCGCTTGGGCAGGCCGTTCTCGATGGCCTTGGCCATGCCGCCCAGCGCCTCGACCTCGGCGATGTGCTGCAGCGCGCGCGCCGCCAGATCGGCGGTCAGCCGCTCGATGTAGAAGCTGCCGCCCCACGGGTCGATCACCCGGGTCTGTCCACTCTCCGCCTGTAGAAACAGCTGGGTGTTCCGCGCGATACGCGCCGAGAAATCCGTCGGCAAAGCAAGGGCTTCGTCGAGCGAGTTCGTGTGCAGGCTCTGGGTCTGACCGCCCACCGCCGCCATCGCCTCGATGGTCGTGCGGGCGACGTTGTTGAACACGTCGTGCGCCGCCAGGCTCCAGCCGGAGGTCTGGGTGTGGGCGCGCAGGGACAGTGAGCGGAGGTCCTTCGGATCGAACTCCGCCTTCATGAGCTTGGCCCACAACAGGCGCGCGGCCCGCTGCTTGGCGATCTCCATGAAGGTGTTCATGCCGGCGTTCCAGAAGAACGACAGGCGCGGCGCGAACTGGTCGATGGTCATCCCCGCCGCGACGCCGGCGCGGGCGTATTCGACCCCGTCGGCGAGGGTGTAGGCGAGCTCCAGGTCGAGCGTCGCGCCGGCTTCCTGCATGTGATAGCCGCTGATCGAAATCGAGTTGAAGCGCGGCATCTCCTTCGAGGTGTAGGCGAAGATGTCCGAGACGATCCGCATCGAGGGCGAGGGCGGATAGATGTAGGTGTTCCGGGTCAGGAACTCCTTGAGGATGTCGTTCTGGATGGTGCCGGCGAGCGCCTTGTGCGGCACCCCCTGCTCCTCGCCGGCGACGATGTAGAGCGCCAGGATCGGCAGCACCGCGCCGTTCATGGTCATCGAGACGCTCATCTTGTCGAGCGGGATGCCATCGAACAGCGTCTGCATGTCGAGGATGGAATCGATGGCCACGCCCGCCATGCCGACGTCGCCCTTCACCCGCGGGTGGTCGCTGTCGTAGCCCCGGTGGGTGGCGAGGTCGAAGGCGATGGAGAGGCCCATCTGCCCGGCCGCCAGGTTGCGGCGGTAGAAGGCGTTGGAGTCCTCCGCCGTGGAGAAGCCCGCGTACTGGCGGATGGTCCACGGGTTGGTCAGGTACATGGTCGGGTAGGGCCCGCGCAGGAACGGGGCGAGACCGGGATAGCCGCCGAGCGTGTCGAGGCCGGCGGTGTCGGCGGGACCGTAGGCCGTGCGGACCGCGATGCCTTCCGGCGTGTTCCAGGGTTCGCCGGCGGGCAGGGTCGGGTTGGCGACCGGCGCGAAGGGGAGGGTCGCGAAGTCGGGGAACTGGCTCATTCGAACGCCTCCGAAATCCGCATGGGCGTCAGCGGCGGGCACGCGCTGTCGGGCCCCGGCAACCGCGCGGCGGGCGCGGCCACGGCCTTGGCGGCGGCGATCTCGACCTCGACAGGCGCGTCCTTGGCTGGCGGGAAGGCGGTGACGCCGATGATCTTCGGGTCGGCGGGTCGCGCGGCGAGAGCCGCCTGGACGCCCTGAGCGATGTGGCCCGAGGCGAGCGCGGCGATGGCGCCGCCGGCCGCCTCGATGGCCTGGAACTGCGCCCAGGCGGCGCGGGCCATCTGGTCGGTTAGAGCCTCGACATAGCCGGAGCCGGCGGCCGGGTCGGCGACGCGGCCGACGTGCGCCTCTTCCATCAGCACCAGTTGGGCATTGCGGCTCTGGCGGCGGGCGAACTCGGTGGGGAGGCCCAGGGCGTCGGTGAAGTTCCCCAGGAGCACGGTGTCGGCGCCTCCGACCGCGGCGCCGAAGCCGGCGGCGGTCAGCCGGATCATGTTGGTCCAGGCGTCCTTGGCGGTCAGCATGCGCCGCGAGGACCGCGCCTCGATGCGGGCTGTCGGATCGGCTCCACAGGCGCCTGCGATCCGCGCCCAGACCGCGCGGGCGGCCCGCAGCTTGGCGATGGTCAGGAAGTAGTCGGCGTCGGCGGAGAGGCCGAGCGTGATGCGCCCGAGGGCGTCAGCCATCGGCATGCCGGCGTGGACCAAGGCCTTGGCGTAGGCGATGGCGCTGGCGGTGGCGAAGGCGATCTCGCCGGCTTCCCCGCCACCGGCCTCATGCACCACGCGGCCCGACGCCAGGAACAGCTGGGCTTGCGGATAGGTCTGCGCCAGGCGCGCGGCGACATCGGCCGCGGAGATCAGGTGCGCCTCGATCGGCCCCGGGCTCGCGCCGGCCAGGGCGTAGGCGCTCAAGGGGTCGAGGTGGAAGCGGATCAGCGCGGTGGGCGAGGCCTTGGCCGCGGCGCCCAGCCAGTCGGCGGCGGCGGGGCCGAGGAAGCCGGCGTCCAGCGCCACCGGCGCGAACTCCAGGATCACGCCCTCCAGCACGCGGGTGAGTTGGGCGGCGGAGCCGACGGCAACGCCTGCCTTGCCGGTGGGGTCGATGCGGATCACCGCCGAGGCCGCGCCGCCGCGCAGGTCGGCGAGGATCTCGGCATTGGCGCGCGCTGGGTCCGGATGAGCCGTCAGCGTCGCGACTTCCCAGGCCCGATCGGCGGGGACTGCGCGGGCCGGCGCCTGCGACCCCGACGCGGCGGCGTAGAGCGGCTCGATGGTCAACCCTTCGACCGTGGCCTTCTCCAGGGAGCTGAATGGCGCCTCGCCCAGGGTCTTGTCTACGAGGGCCCGCCAGTCGGCCTCCGTGGCGGCGGCGAAATCGCCGGAGAGACTGGGCGTGAGGGCGGGTGCGTCGGCCATGCGGCGTGATGGTCCCGCAAGGCCCTTGGCGTCAAGTTCACGCGCGGGCAAGGTGGCGGGGTTGCATTGCAATCCGCGTTATGTATACGGCGTAAATATTAGCCAGCCCCCATTTGGCTGAACTCAAGGATTTCAGATGGCCCTGCCTCCCGTCCTGCGTGACCGCCTCCGTCTGCCGGTGATCGGCAGCCCGCTGTTCATCATCTCCAACCCCGACCTGGTGATCGCCCAGTGCAAGGCCGGCATCGTCGGTTCGTTCCCGGCGCTGAACGCGCGGCCGATCTCGATGCTGGACGAGTGGCTGCACCGGATTACCGAGGAGTTGGCCGCCTGGGACCGCGACCACCCCGAGGCGCCGTCCGCGCCCTTCGCGGTCAACCACATCGTCCACAGGTCCAACGACCGGCTGGAGCAGGACGTGGAGCTTTCCACCAAGTGGAAGGCGCCGATCGTGATCACCTCGCTGGGCGCCCAGACACCGGTGAACGATGCGGTGCACAGCTACGGCGGGACCGTGCTGCACGACGTGATCAACGACAAGTTCGCCCGCAAGGCCATCGAGAAGGGCACCGACGGCCTGATCCCGGTGGCCTCGGGCGCGGGCGGGCACGCGGGCCACCTTTCGCCCTTCGCCCTGATCCAGGGCCTGCGGGAGTGGTTCGACGGGCCGATCGCGCTGTCCGGCGCCATCGCCCACGGCCGCTCGATCCTCGGCGCCCAGGCGATGGGCGCGGACCTGGCCTATGTGGGCTCGGCCTTCATCGCGACGAAGGAAGCCAACGCCAACCCGGCCTACCAGCAGATGATCGTCGAGAGCACCGGCGAGGACATCACCTACACGAACCTGTTCACAGGCGTGCACGGCAACTACCTGACGCCGTCGATCGTCGCGGCGGGCCTCGATCCCGCCAATCTGCCGGTCTCGGACGCCTCGGCGATGAACTTTGGCTCCGGCGGCAACCAGAAGGCCAAGGCCTGGCGCGATATCTGGGGCTGCGGCCAGGGCATCGGCGCGGTGAAGGAAATCCCCGCCGCCGCCGACCTCGTGGCCCGCCTGTCGGCGGAATATGAGGAGGCCAAGGCCGCGCTGGCCGAGAAGACCTCGTTCACCGCCGGCCGGGTGCTGATGGCGGCGGAGTAGGGCGCGGTCGTTTCGTTCGCAGAACGGCGTTCTCCTTTTTAGGCGAGAAGCGTTGCATCGGGTCGCGCAGGCGCGCGCTATGAGCGCCGGGGGACTTCATCATGCGCCGTATACGCACAATCGCCTTGGCCGCTTTCGCCGCCGCCTTCGCGACCTGGGCCGCGCCGACCCTGGCTAGCGCCTCGGTCGTCGTGCTGGGATTCGAGCGGATCAACGCCAGCTATCCGTCGGTCAACTACGCCCAGATCCTCAATTTCTACGACGGCGGGACCAGCAGTCAGGCGACGTCTGGGACCAATTTCGGGATCAGCTTCGCGGCCAACGCGGTCGCGGTCTGCCTGAACCCGGTGGGCGTCAGCTGCTCCAACGCCTCGCGCGGCGGCCTCTCGGCGACCTCCGCCCACGGTGCGCTCGGCATCGACAGCGGGACCTCGACCTACCTCGACTTCGCCACCGCCTACACCGGCCAGGTCGCGTTCAGCTATCAGGTGGCGCCGGGTTTCGCGGCCACGATCCAGGCCTTCGACGGCCTGGGCGGGACCGGCACGGCGCTTGAGGCGCCGCTGGCCCTGTTCGGCGGCGCGGCGGGCTGCGTCGCCTATCTGGCGCCGCTGTGTCCGCTGGGCCCCGGTGGCCTCGGGCTGGTCACCGGCGCCAAGTCCATCGTGTTCAGCGGCACGCCGGGCAAGTTCGTGTTCGACGACCTGACCTTCGGCGCCGGCAATGACCCCCTCCCGCCGCCGCCGTTTTCCAGCGGGACGCCGGAGCCGACAGCCTGGGCGCTGATGCTGCTGGGGTTCGGCGCGGTCGGCGCGGCGCTGCGCCGCCGCAAGGCCGCGAGCTTGCAGATTTTCTACGGCGCGGGCTAGCTTAAACCCACTCGTGCAGTAGGAATAAGCCGCCTAGCTTGGCCCTCGCTCAGAACGAGGGACCGAGCATGTGCGCGCCTGCGCCACGGGATTGTGAAGTGCGCAAACCGCGGATTGGGCGGTTCGCTATGAAACGCGGCTCTGCCTCCCAGGTTGTCTGGCGTGGCGGAACCCGGCTGTCAGCGTTCCGGCAAGCGTCCCTGAGCCCCCATTTCCTTGAGGACTTGAGACCATGACGAAGCTGCTCCCCTCCCGACGGGCCATGATGGCCGGCGCCGTTGCGGCCGCGCCGTTCCTGGCCGGGAAGGCGTTTGCCGACACCGCCCCGATCACGTTGCTGAACGTCAGCTACGACCCGACGCGCGAGCTCTACAAGGACATCAACACCGCCTTCGCCGCCTACTGGAAGGGCAAGACCGGCCAGGTTCTGGATATTAAGCAGAGCCATGGCGGGTCGGGCAAACAGGCGCGGGCGGTGATCGACGGCCTGCAGGCCGACGTGGTGACCCTGGCGCTGGCCGGCGACATCGACGAGATCTCCGAGCGCGCCAAGCTGCTGCCCGCCAACTGGCAGAGCCGCCTGCCGAACAATTCGACACCCTACACCTCAACCATCGTCTTCCTGGTGCGGAAGGGAAATCCCAAGGCCATCCGTGACTGGGCCGACCTGGTGAAGCCGGGCGTCGGCGTGATCACCCCCAATCCGAAGACCTCCGGCGGCGCGCGCTGGGCCTATCTCGCCGCCTTCGCCTATGGCTCGAAACAGGGCGGCGCGGCCGGCGGCAAGGACTACATCACCAAGCTGTTCAAGAACGTGCCGGTGCTGGGGGCCGGCGCTCGCGACGCCACCACCACCTTCGCCCAGCGCAACATCGGCGACGTCCTGCTCTCCTGGGAGAACGAGGCCTTCCTGACCATCGACGAGTTCGGGCCGAACTTCGAGATCGTCTATCCGTCGAGCTCGATCCTAGCCGAGCCGCCGGTTGCCCTGCTGGACAAGAACGTCGACCGCCACAAGACCCGCACCGTCGCCACCGGCTATCTGAACTTCCTCTACAGCCCGGCGGCGCAGGAGCTGATCGGCAAGCACCACTACCGGCCGCGAAATCCGGCTGCGGCGGCGAAGTACGCTTCGGGCCTCAAGAACATCCCGATGGTGACCATCGACCAGGCGTTCGGCGGCTGGAAGAAGGCCACGGCGACCCACTTCGCCGAGGGCGCGCTGTTCGACCAGATCTACAAGCCTGCATGACCGCGCAGGCGATCCTCGCTTCGCCGACGAAGGCGCGCCGCAGGCCCTGGGTGCAGCATTCCATCCTGCCGGGCTTTGGCCTGTCGCTGGGGATCACGCTCGCCTACCTGGGTGTGATCGTTGTCCTGCCGCTGGTGGCCCTGGCGATCCGCCCCTGGGAGTTGGGGCCGGCCGGGGTTTTCCACGCCCTGGCGGCGCCGCGCGTGCTGGCGGCCCTGAAGCTGAGCTTCGGGCTGTCGGCGCTGGCGGCCCTGCTGAACGCGCCGCTGGGCGTGCTGCTGGCCTGGACGCTCACCCGCTACCAGTTCCCCGGCCGGCGCATCCTGGACGCCCTGGTCGACCTGCCGTTCGCGCTGCCGACCGCGGTGGCGGGCATAGCGCTGACCGCCATCTATGCGCCGAACGGCGCGCTGGGCGCGCTGGCGGCGAAGGTCGGGATCAAGACCGCCTATTCGCCGCTCGGCATCTTCATCGCGCTCGTCTTCATCGGTCTGCCGTTCGTCGTGCGGTCGCTGCAGCCGGTGTTGCAGGAGCTGGATCATGAGGTGGAAGAAGCGGCGACCACCCTGGGGGCCAACAGCCTGCAGCGGGCGGTGCGGGTGATCCTGCCGGCGCTGGGCCCCTCGTTGATCAGCGGCATCAGCCTCGCCTTCGCCCGAGCGGTCGGGGAGTACGGCTCGGTGGTGTTCATCGCCGGGAACCTGCCGGGCAAGACCGAAATCGCCCCGTTGCTGATCGTCATCAAGCTGGAGTCCTACGACTATGCCGGCGCCGCGGCCGTGGGCCTGGCCATGGTGGCGATCTCCTTCGGCTCGCTGGTGGCGATCAACGGCCTGCAGCTGATGCTGGCGCGCAGGGGCAGGGCATGACCGCCGCGACCACAGCCAGCGCCGCTCGCCCGATCTCCAGCGTGCGCCTGCCGGGTCTGGCGATCCTGCTGGTGCTGGCTTCGGCGGCCGTGATGGCGGGCCTCGTGCTGCTGCCGCTGTTCGTGGTGTTCCACGACGCCTTCGCCAAGGGGGTCGGCAAGTACCTCGACTCGATCCGCGATCCCGACGCCATCTCGGCGATCAAGCTGACCCTGCTGGTGGCGTCCATCGCCGTGCCGCTCAACGCCGTGTTCGGCGTCGCGGCGGCCTGGTGCATCGCCAAGTTCGAGTTCCGCGGCAAGAGCGCGCTGCTGACCCTGATCGACCTGCCGTTCTCCATGTCGCCGGTGGTGTCGGGCCTGGTCTGGGTACTGCTGTTCGGCGCCCAGGGCTGGTTCGGGACCTGGCTGATCGACCACGATGTGAAGATCATCTTCGCCACCACCGGCCTGGTCCTGGCGACCATCCTGGTGACCTTCCCGTTCGTGGCCCGCGAGCTGATCCCGCTGATGCAGGACCAAGGCGCTGACGAGGAGTCCGCGGCGCTGACGCTGGGCGCCGGCGGTTTCACCACCTTCTTCCGCATCACGCTTCCGAACATCCGCTGGGCGCTGCTCTACGGCGTCCTTTTGTGCAACGCGCGCGCCATGGGCGAGTTCGGCGCCGTCTCCGTCGTCTCCGGCCACATCCGCGGTTTGACAACGACGCTCCCGCTTCACGTCGAGGTGCTTTACAATGACTATGACTTCGTCGGCGCCTTCGCGGCGGCCAGTCTCCTGGCCTCCCTCGGGCTCATCACCCTGGTCCTCAAGACCGGACTTGAATGGCGACATGCCGGAGAACTCGCTGCCAACCGCCGACACTGACCCTGCCAAGGGCGCCTCGCCGCTGTCGCTGGAGATCAGCGGCGTTTCCAAATCGTTCGGACGGTTCCCGGCGCTGAACGGCGTCTCGCTGCAGGCGCGCGACAAGGAGTTCCTGGCGCTGCTCGGCCCCTCGGGCTCGGGCAAGACCACGCTGCTGCGCGTGCTGGCGGGGCTGGAGCGGCCCGACGCCGGCGAGGTGCGCTTCGACGGCGAGGACTTCCTCTCGATCCCGGTGCGCCGGCGCAAGGTCGGCATGGTGTTCCAGCACTACGCGCTCTTCCGGCACATGACCGTGGCGCAGAACATCGCCTTCGGACTGTCCGTACGGCCGCGGCGGGAGCGGCCCAGCAAGTCCGACGTTGCCGACCGTGTGGCGGACCTCTTGAAGCTGGTGCAGCTCGAAGGCCTCGGCGGCCGTTTCCCGGCGCAGCTTTCCGGCGGCCAGCGGCAGCGGGTGGCGTTGGCCCGCGCGCTGGCCATCGAGCCCCGCATGCTGCTGCTCGACGAGCCGTTCGGGGCGCTGGACGCCCAGGTGCGCCGCGAGCTTCGCCGCTGGCTGCGCGACCTGCACGACCGGGCCGGCGTGACCACGGTGTTCGTCACCCACGACCAGGAGGAGGCGCTCGACCTCGCCGACCGCGTGGCGATCCTGAAGGATGGGACCTTGCGCCAGCTCGGCACGCCCAACGAGGTCTACGAGAACCCCGCCGATCCCTTCGTCTACGACTTCCTGGGCGCGGCCTGCCGCCTGCCGGGTGTGGTCGAGGACGGCCGGCTGACCGTCGCCGATTGGGAGACCAAGGCCCCCAAGGACGCGCCGCAGGGCCGCGTCGACGTGTTCTTCCGGCCTAACGAGGTGATGTTCGCGCCCCTCGACGGCGCGGGCCTGGCCGCCGAGGTCACGGCCGTGGCGGCACGCGGGCCGGACGTGCGGATCGAGTGCCTGATCGAGGGCAAGACCTTCGAGCTGGAGGCCCGCGGGCCCGGCATCCCGAGCGGCGTCGCGCCGGGCCTCTCCCTTCGGGTCAAGCCGCTGCGGCCCAAGGTTTATCCGGCGCGGGTGGACGCCTAGACGCCTACCTCTCCGGTCGCGCTGACGTGTCGGGGGAGAGGCTTTTCCGCTCCGCCTCGGGGTCCGCCAGCCAGCGGTCGACCTGCGGCAGGCGGTTCTTGATGATGTCCTGCCGGAAGTTGATCGTGGCGATGGTGCGCGTGATCGCCGGGCGCGCCGAGGCGGGCACGGTGCCCGCGAAGCTGTTGAGCTTCTCGACCATGCTGGGGCTGAGCGAGCCTGAGGCCAGGCCCGCGAAGTAGCTGGTGCGGCTGGTCGGCTCGACCATGGCGTCGACCTCGGCCCGGTGGGCGATGGCGAAGTCATAGGCCTTGTCCGGGAAGGCGTTGGCCGCCGCGCTGATCAGGTTCGGCGCATCGGTGGGCGGCGGCTCCTTGGTGAGCGAGAGCGCCAACGCCTTGTCGGCCAGCGCCGGGTCGCGGGCCGTGCCCAGGTAGCTGTAGAGGCGCGAGCGGTCGGTGCTCTCGGTCGACGTCTGGGCCATGGCGTGGAGCTGCTCCCAGGTCGCCACGTCAGCATGGCTGGCGGTGATCGACAGCACCGTCAGACGCGCGGCGCCGCGCAGGCTTTCCGGATTGGCGACCAGGCCCGCGAAGCGGCGGCGCGCCTCGGCGACCACGCCCGGATCGTCGAACTTGCCCAGTTCGCCCAGCAGGCTGCGGCGCAGCAGGGCGTCGTTGTCGCTCTCGCCGGGCTTGGCGTCCCACCCCAGGCGCGCGAAGGCCGGCGCCAGGCGAGCGCGCGCGAAGGCGCGGAAGGCGGCCTGGCCCGGCAGGCCCTTGTAGTTCTCGTCGGTGGCGTCGAGCTGCGCGATCAGCGCGCGCAGCACCACCGGCTCCTGCGCCGACTGCGCCTGTTTGGCGACCAGCAGGAAGTCGGTGAGCGGAGCGTAGCCGGCCTCGCCCAGCGCGCGGCTGTCGTAGACCAGGCCGAGTTGGTCCTCAGCGGCTAAGGTGGGGAAGGCCGCGACGACACGGCGCTCCAACTCCGGCGAATAGTGGCTGCGGAAATAGCCGATGTTCCCGGCGTTCAGCAGCGGGGTCGCGCCGGCCGAAGCGGCTTTCGACACCGGAGCCTTGGCGTTGACCTCCGTGCGCCAGGTCGCGCCGAGGCCGCCGACCGCGACCGGCGTGCGCCAGGCGCGCGGCGTCCTGGAGGCCGCGTCGGCGCCGAAACGGCCCTGGGTCAGGGTCAGCTTGCCGCCCGCCTCGCTCGCCGAGACCAGCGGTACGCCCGCCTGCAGGGTGAAGTCGTGGGCGATGCCGGTGATCTTCTTCGGGCTGACCTTGTCGATCTCGGTCCAGAGGTCGTCGGTGACGGTGTTTCCGTAGGCGTGGTGGGCGATGTAGTTGCGCACGCCGGCGCGGAACACGTCGGGACCGACGTAGTCCTCCAGCATGTGAATGACCGCGTGGCCCTTCTGATAGGTGATGCTGTCAAAGGCGTTGGCGGCGGCGAAGACGTCCTTGATCGGCGTGATCACCGGGTGGGTGCCGGTGCGGCCGTCGGTTCGCATGGCCCCTTGCTCGCCGCCTTTGGTCTGCAGCCAGATCTTCCACTCGGGATGGAAGTGGTCGGTGGTCTTGTTCTCCATCCACGAGGCGAAGCCCTCGTTGAGCCAGAGGTCGTCCCACCAGGCCATGGTGACCAGGTCGCCGAACCACTGGTGGGCCATCTCGTGGGCGATATCGACGTAGACGTTCTGCTTGTCCTGCTCGGTGGAGAGCTTCGGATCGATCAGCAGGGCGTAGTCGAAGTAGTAGATCGCGCCCCAGTTCTCCATGGCGGCGAAGAACTGGCTCTTGCCGGGACCGGCGATGAAATCGAGTTTGGGCAGCGGGTAGGGCGTGCCGAAGTAGTCATTGTAGAACGGCAGGATCTCAGCGGCGGCGTCCAGGGCGAACTGGGCCTGGGAGCCCTTGCCCTTGCGGGTGATGACACCAACGTCGGTTTTACCGACCATCTTGTGGATGCGCTCGAAGTCACCCAGCGCGAAGAACAGCAGGTAGGAGCTCATCTTCGGCGTGTCGGCGAACTGGGTGAGCGCCAGGCTGCCCGCGGCGGGCGTCGTTTTGGCCACGGGCATGTTGGAGACAGGCATCTCCCCGGCGGGCGCTTCGACCGAGAGGGCGTAGACCGCCTTCACGCCGGGCTCGTCCCAGCTGGGGATGAAGCGCCGCGCGTCGGAGTTTTCGAACTGGGTGAAGATGGCGCGCTGCTTCTTGCCGCCGTCGCCGGTGTAGTCGAGGGCGAAGAGGCCGGAAGCCTGTTCGTAGATCACCCCGGTGTAGTCGAGCGTAAGCGTGTAGCGGCCGGGCTTCAGCGGGTGGCCGAAGGTGAAGGTCGCGGTCTGCTGTTCCTTGTCGAGCGCGATCTTCGGCGCGGCGGTCTCGCCGGAAAGGCTCGCGGTCTGGAAGACGATGTCGGCGGCGTTGAGTTGGATGCGGCTGGTGGCCGTCTTCACGTCCAGCGCGATGGCCTCGTGGCCGGAGAACTTCAGGTGCGCCGCGTCGGGCTTGATGGTGATGTCGTAGCGCGCGGGCCGCACGTCGGTCGGCAGAGCCACATGGCCCGGCTTGGCGGCGGCCGGCTTCGCCTTGGGGGCTGGCGCCGTGGTGGCTTGGGCCGAGGCGCTGATCGCCAGGAGAACCGCGACGACGGCAGGGATGAATTTCATGATCTGAGCGCTCGAGCCGGTGAAAATTTGCGGCGAGCTTAGGGACGACGGCACGGTTCGCCTAGGCGCTATCGCGACCGACTTCGCATGCTAAATCCTGCGGTCTGGGGAGACAGGACATGGATCAGCGCAAAGACGCCACCGAGGCGACAAAAGCCGCGCACGCGCAGCTCGCCGCGCGCCTGCCGCGCGAAACCGGGGAGGATTTCGCCAACGCCATGCGCGGCTTCATCTCCAGCATCCCGGAGGCTGACATCCCGGGCGCCTGGAGCCTGAAGCCCTACGCCTTCCTGGCCGACGAAACCCCGGCCCCGACGGTGAACCCGAGCCTGTGGCGCCAGGCGCGGCTGAACATGCAGCACGGCCTCTTCGAGGTGACCAAAGGCGTCTATCAGGTGCGCGGCTTCGACCTGTCCAACATCACCTTCATCGAGGGCGATGAGGGCTACGTCATCGTCGATCCCCTGACCTCGGCGGCGCCGGCGGCGGCGGCGCTGCAGCTGATGCGCGAGCGGCGGGGCGACAAACCGGTGACCGCGGTGATCTATACCCACAGCCACGTCGACCACTACGGCGGCGTCCGCGGCGTGCTCACGCCCGAAGACATCGAGGCGGGCATCCCCATCGTGGCCCCCGAAGGCTTCCTGGCCGCGGCGGTCAGCGAGAACGTGCTGGCGGGCAACGCCATGGGCCGGCGCGCGACCTACATGTACGGCGCGACGCTCCCGAAGGACCCCAAGGGCCATGTGGACGCGGGCCTGGGCAAGGCGGTCTCCATGGGCGCGGTCAGCCTGGTGCCCAACACCGTCAGCATCCGCGAGACCGGTCAGCGCCTGACCCTCGACGGCGTCGAGATCGTCTTCCAGGTGACTCCGGACACCGAGGCGCCGGCGGAGATGAACTTCTTCTTCCCGCAGTTCGGGGCGCTGTGCATGGCGGAGAACTGCACCTGCCAGCTGCACAATCTCTACACGCCGCGCGGCGCCCAGGTGCGCGATGCGCGCGCCTGGAGCCACTACATCAACGAGGCGTCGGACATGTTCGCCGACGACACCCAGGTGCTGTTCGCCAGCCATCATTGGCCGCGCTGGGGCTCGGGCGAGGCCAGGCGGTTCCTGCGCCAGCAGCGCGACCTCTACAAATACATCCACGACCAGACGCTGCGGATGGCCAACCATGGCCTGACCCCCACCGAGATCGCCGAGGACCTGGCGCTGCCGCCCAGCCTGGCGGCGGAGTGGCATACGCGCGGCTACTACGGGACGCTCAGCCACAACGCCAAGGCGGTCTACCAGCGCTACCTCGGCTGGTTCGACGGCAATCCGGCCAACCTGCACAAGCTGCCCCCGGTCGAGGCGGGCCAGCGGTATGTCGAGCTAGCCGGCGGGCCGGACGCCCTGCTGGCCAAGGCCCGCGAAGCATACGAACGCGGCGAATACCGCTGGGTGGCTGAGCTGGTGAACCACCTGGTGTTCGCCGATCCGGCCAACGCGGATGCGCGCGCCCTGCAGGCCGATGCGCTTGAGCAGATGGGCTACCAGGCTGAGAGCGGGCCGTGGCGCGACTTCTACCTGACCGGCGCCCAGGAGCTGCGCAATCCGCGGCTGGCGTCGGAGACGCCCAGGCAGGGCGCGGCGGGCCAACTGCGCGCGCTCCCGGCCGACTCGATGCTGGAGAGCTTCGCGGTGCGGCTGAACGGCCCGAAAGCCGGCGCGATCGGCGATCTGGCCCTGACCATCGCCTTCAGCGACACCGGTGAGCGCTTCGCCGTCAGCGTCGAGAACGCGGTGCTGCATCACAAGGCGGCCCAAGACGAAGGGGGCGGCGGGCCGGCGGTGACGCTCACGCGGCCGGTGCTGATCGGCCTGGTGATCGGCGAGACGACACTGGAGGCCGCCCTGGAAGCCGCCACGGTGAGCGGGCCGGGGGCGCAGGTCCTGGGCCAGCTTCTGCCGCTGCTCGACCGCTTCGATTTCTGGTTCGAGATCGTCGCGCCTTAGGCGACTGAGGGACGCAGGCGCCAGCTTTCCGATTTGGTTACCGCAATCTTAACCCCTCATTGATTTTCGCCCGCTTCTGTCGCGGCATGACTGAGGTCGGCGAACGGAAGACGGCGCGTAAGAGCCAGGCGGCGATCCGCCGGCTGCTGGCGCTCAGCTTCGCCCTGGTGGCCGTGGTGCTGATCGGCGTGGCGCTGCTGCTGTTCGGCGGGGCGCGGCGGCTGGACGAGCTGAAGCTCCGCGAGGACCGTTTCCTGATCGCCAACGCCGTCGACCGCATCGGCACGCGGATCGTCTCCGACATGACCACGGCGACCGTCTGGGACCAGGCCTACGCCAATCTGCGGCCGAGCGGCGACCTCGCCTGGGCTGACGCCAATATCGGCACTTTCTTCTCCAACAACCGCGGCTTCGACCGTACCGTCGTCATCGACGAGCAGGACCGGCCCTTCTACGCCTGGGCGGGCAAGCACCGGGTCGAGGCGGCCAGCCAGGCGCAGTTTCTGGCCGACGCCATGCCCCTGGTCCGCAGGCTGCGGGCGATCGAGGCGGCGCGCGGCGCCCATCGGGCCAAGGTCGATCCGACCGACCCATCGCTGGCCGAGACCGCCAAGGGGATCTTCGTGTCCGGCGGCGTGCGTTATCTGATCGGCGCCTCGACGGTGACTCCGTCCGATTTCGATGCGCCGCGCCGGCCTGGTCCCGCGGTGATGGTGATCAGCGCCCAGACGCTGGATTCCCGCGTGCTCTACTCCCTGCGGCGGATGCGTGTGAACGCGCCGACGATCGTGCCGATCGGGCTGACCCCCGCGGCGTCGCCGCTGATCGACATCGCCGGCCGGCCGGTCGGCGTGGTGACCTGGGTCCCGCCGCACAAGGGCTTCGCCGTCCTTCGCGAGGTGGCGCCGGCGCTGACGGCGGGCTTGGCGCTGTTTGCCGCCCTCCTGGCCGTGCTGGGCTGGCAGATGTGGCGCGTGGTCGCCGAGCTCGACGCCTATGAGCACGCGCACGACAAGGCGGTGCGCGACCTGGAAGAGGCCCGCGACCGCGCCGAGGCGGCCAATGTCGCCAAGTCGCAGTTCCTGGCCAATATGAGCCACGAGATCCGCACGCCGCTGAACGGCATCCTGGGCATGGCCCAGGTGCTGGCGCTGGGCGGCCTGCCGGCCGATGCGCACGGCAAGGTGCAGGTGATCCGCAGCTGTGGCGAGACCCTGCTGTCGCTGCTCAACGACGTGCTGGACCTGTCGAAGATCGAGGCCGGCCGGCTGGAGGTCGACGCCGAGCCGTTCGACCTGGGCCTGGTTGTGGCCGGCGCCAGCGCAGCCTTCGCCGAGGCGGCCGCGCGCAAGGGCGTCGCCTTCACGGTCGATATCGCGCCCGAGCTGCGCGGCCTCTGGCGCGGCGACCCGGGCAAGATCCGCCAGGTGCTGGGCAACCTGACCGCCAACGCCGTGAAGTTCACCAGCGCAGGCGAAGTCCGCCTGACAGTCCGCGCCACCGCCGGCGGCGTGTCGTTCGCAGTCCGGGACACGGGCCTCGGTATCCCGCAGGCGCAGCTGACCCGGCTGTTCCAGCGCTTCTCCCAGGCCGACACCTCGGCCACCCGCAAATATGGCGGCACCGGCCTGGGTCTGGCGATCTCGCGCGACCTGGTAGAGCTGATGGACGGCCGGGTATCGGTCGAGAGCGTCGAAGGGCAGGGCTCGGTCTTCACCGTCGAGCTGCCACTCGCCTGGATCGGTCCCGTCGCCGAGGCGCCGCGTGAGACGGCGCCCGAACCGGACCTGCCGAAGGTGCGGATCCTGGCGGCGGAGGACAACCGCACCAACCAGGTGTTGCTGAAGGCCATGCTCGACCCGCTGGGCGTTGATCTGCAGATCGCCGGCGACGGACGCGAGGCGCTGGAGCTGTTCTGCGCCGGCGACTACGATCTGGTGCTGATGGACATCCAGATGCCGGTGATGAACGGCGTCGACGCGACGCTGGCCATGCGCGCCCTGGAACGCGCCGAAGGCCGCGCCCCGACCCCGATCCTGGCGCTGTCAGCCAATGTCATGCGTCACCAGATCGAGGAATATCTGTCGACCGGCATGAACGGCTTCATCGCCAAGCCGATCAACATGGCGACCCTGATCGGGGCCATCGAGACGGCGCTGAACGCGGAACCCGCGTCAGCGGAACGCTTGGAGATTGCGGGCCTTTAAGATCGCGCCCATGTAGGGGCGACCTTCCGCGGAGCGCCCCCAATGAGCCATCTCACCTACAAAATCGTCCAGCATGACGGCGGCTGGGCCTACCAGGTGGACGGCTCCTATTCCGAGACCTTCCCGAGCCACGACGCGGCGAAGGCTGCCGCCAAGCGTGCGGCGGGCGAGCAGCGGGTCGGCGGCGCCACCCACGGCATCGTCTACGAAACCGCCCAGGGTGAATGGCGCGAAGAACTCTCCGACGGCCAGGACCGGCCCTGGACCGACGTCGAAGGCTAGACCCTAGGCCGCCACCTTCCGGTTGTTCATCTCGTCGCCGGCGTCGGCGGGCAGGCGGAAGAACCAGTACATCGAGACCAGCGTCGCGGCGCCGAAGATGGCGAAGGCCGGGGCGACCGTGACGCCCGTCAGATGGGTGTCGCCGCGCGCCTTCATCATGAAGTGCAGCAAGGCGGCGGCGAGCCCAACGCTCACCGACTGCATGAACTGCTGCGCCATAGAGGCGGTGGTGGTCGCCCGGCTCATCTGCGCCTGTTCCAGGTCGGCGTAGGCCATGCCGTTCAGGCTTGTGAACTGCAGCGACCGGAAGAAACCGCCGACCGCCAGCGTGGTCATGATGATCCAGGCCGGCGTGTCGATGCGGAAGAAGGCGTAGATCATGTAGGTGGCCGCGCAGATCAGGCCGTTGACGATCAGCACGGTGCGGAAGCCGAAGCGGCGCAGGATCGGCGGCGCCGTGGTCTTCATAACCAGCGCCCCGACCGCCGAGATGAAGGTCATGCCGCCGGCGGCGAAGGCGCTCATGCCGAAGCCTTCCTGCAGCAGCATCGCCAGCAGGAAGGGCGTTGCGCCGGGCACCAGTCGGAAGAAGGAGCCGCCCAGCACCGACGCCTTGAAGGTCGGAATGCGGAAAATGCTCAGGTCGATGATGGCGTGGGGCGTGCGGCGCGCGTGCGCCCAATAGAGGCCCAGGCAAGCGAGGCCGCCGACGAATAGGCCCGCCACCGCCAGCGGGGGCATGACGTTGCCGCGCAGGCTCTCGAACCCGAAGATCAGGCCCGCCAGACCGAAGCCGGTCAGCAGGATTCCCAGCCAGTCGATCCTCTGGGTGTCCTGTTCCTTCACGTTGGGCACGAAGGCGCGGACGAGAAAGACGCCGGCCACCGCGATCGGCAGGTTCAGGAAGAAAATCCAGCGCCAGGAGACATAGGTCACGATGGCGCCGCCCAGCAGTGGGCCGACCACCGGGCCAAGCAGCGCCGGCATGGTCACCACACTCATGGCGCCGACCAACTCATTCTTGGGCGTTGTCCGCAGAAGTACGAGACGGCCGACCGGCCCCAGCATCGCGCCCGCACAGCCTTGCGCCAGACGGAACATAACCAGTTGGGCGAGGTTTTGCGAGAAGCCGCAGGCGGCCGAGGCACCCGCGTAGAGCACGATGGCGATCAGGAAGATCCGCTTGGCGCCGAACCGGTCGGCCAGCCAGCCGCCGATCGGCAGGAACACCGCGGACGCCAGCAGATACATGGTGATCGCCAGGCTGAGCCGAAGCGGATCGACGTGCATCTCGCGCGCCATCGAGGGGAGCGCATTGTTGATCGAGGTGGCGTTCAGCGTCTGCATCAACAGCGCCGCGCCGATGATCGCGGGAACGACCCAGCCGCGCAGGGTCGCGTCGCGGCCTTCGTTCAGGACAGCGGCGGCGTCGGCGCCGCCCTCGTCGAGGACGTCGGTCTCGAGGATTTCTTCGGCGCGGGTGGTCATGCGCCCACCGCCACCAGCTTGAGCAGCGGCGCGGCGGCGGCCATCAGGGCCTCGCGTTCGGCGGGCGTCAGGCGCACCAGCCGTTCGGCCAGCCAGTCGCTGCGGCGCCGCTGGATCGCCTCGTGTTTGCGGGCTCCGGCTGGCGTGACGCTCAGCCCCTGGCGGCGGCCGTCCTGCGCGTCGTCGGCGCGGGTGAGCCAGCCGGCGGCTTCCAGGCGTTTCACGTGGCTGGACATGGTCGGTCGCGAGATCTGTTCGAAGTCGGCCAGTTCGCTCACCCCCGCGCCCGGATTGCGCTTCAGGTAGCCGAGGATAATGGCTTCCTGCGCGGTGAGGCCGACCTTCTGGCCCTCCTGGCGCAGCTTGCGCGAGACCTTGAGAATGGGCCCGCGCAGAGCCTCGGCCAGGGCGAAGACGTCGTCGGTTTCGGCGTGGGGGGCAGCGCCGGGGGCCGCGGGCATGGGACTCACACTAGATAGTTAGATTGCCAAACTATCTATAGAAGGCGCGCCCTATCGGTCAAGCGCGGCAGAGCGTCCTCAGGGCCGCTCGAGCAGCTGGTCGATGATGTGGAAGCTCTGCTTGGTGTTTTCCATCGCCTTGAACTCGGCGTGCTTCGGGCCGGTGACGGTGAAGCTGCCGCGCAGGACCGAACCCTTGACGGTCTCGAATCGGCCGGCGGAGGTCCGTTGCAGGATCACCGTCTCGCCGGCTTTCCCGCCGAGCGCCTTGGCCGGGACCATCAGGACGAAGGCGCCGGGCGCGGTTCCGGCGGCGATGGAATAGTCCATGGCCGGGTCGTTCTTGTCGGAGATCCACTTTCCGACCAGCTCGGTGTCGGCCGCGGCGTGACTGGGCCGCGGCGCGAGCAGCAGGGCGAGCGACACGATCGCCGTCAGCGTCACCGCGAGCGCGATGCGGAACGTTGAAGGCGCAGCGGCGGCGCGGGCTGCAGGCTTGGTCATGGGCGTCCTCCCGCATCGACTATCGACGAAGGCGGGGAGGGCGCCAAATTAACTCGCGTCCACGCTCAACATGTCGCAGCCCGAAGAGGCCGCTCCTGCCGAGCGTGGACGCAAGGTCGTTAGAGAACTCCCAGCATCTCGGCCACCAGTGGGTGGCGGACGATGTCGCGGTCGGCCAGGCGGACGACGGCGATATTGCCGACCGGCTCCAGCTTTTCGGCGACGGTTCTGAGGCCTGAGAACTCCGGCAGCAGGTCCGACTGGTCCGGGTCGCCGGTCACCACCATGGTCGAGTGCCAGCCCAGGCGGGTCAGCAGCATCTTCAGCTGGGTGTAGGTGCAGTTCTGCGCCTCATCGATCACGATGAAGGCGTTGTTCAGCGTGCGGCCGCGCATGAAGCCCACGGGCGCGATCTCGATGGCGCCCTCGGCCATCAGCGCGCGGACACGCTTCATGGAGAGGCGGTCGGACAGCGCGTCGTAGAGCGGGCGCAGATAGGGGGCGAGCTTGTCCTCGGCGTCGCCCGGCAGATAGCCGATGCTTTCGCCGGCCTCGACCGCCGGACGCGACAGCACGATGCGCCCAACGCTGCCGCTCTCAAGCGCTTCCACGGCCTTGGCGATGGCCAGGTAGGTCTTGCCGGTGCCGGCGGGGCCCAGCGCCATCACCAGGTTCTTGGCGTCGATGGCCTTGATCAGCTCCTCTTGGCCAGGGCTCTTCGCCTTGATGGTCTTCAGATAACCCTGCTCGCGTTCGTCGTTGGAATTGTGATGCGCGAGCGGGGACCAACCCCGGTCGACCGGAAGCCGACGGATTTTATCGTCACCGGCAAACTGGCCGGCGTCGAACGCGCCTTCGCGCAGCTGTCGCTTCAGGGCTCGCTTGGTCATCAAAAGCCTCCGTTGGGCCCACCGAAAAAGGGCCAAGAAAAAAGGGCGTCTCCGCGTGGGAGCGCCCTTTGGGTGGTCGGGGTGAATCGAAGCAGGCGGCGCGCGAGTGCCCCCAAGAATGGAGAACGTGATGTGCCCGGCGGGTCTTCCCGGGATGCCGGTCCGGATCCGAAGATCCGAGGGGACAACACACTCGGCGCCATCAACTCCGTCCAGCGCGAGACACGGAGCCGATGAACCAGCCCCGCAGCGGAGTCCGAGAAGGCTATCGCCCCCTCGAATCGCCCGACTAATATGAGCCTAGCTTGGTTTATGAAGTGTTAAACAGGCCTATTGTCGCAAGAAACGGGGTATGCGGATGAGTGTCTATAACTTAGGCAATGTGACACCTGAGTTACCGATTGATGACGAATACTGGATTGCACCCACCGCATCCGTTATGGGCGCAGTGATTCTCAAGAAGAACGCGTCCGTCTGGTGGAACGCCACCCTGCGCGGCGACAACGATCCCATCGTCATCGGCGAGAACTCCAACGTGCAGGACGGCAGCGTACTGCACACTGACACCGGCTCGCCCCTGACCATCGGGGCCAATGTGACGGTCGGGCACATGGTGATGCTGCACGGCTGCACCATCGGCGACAATTCCCTGGTGGGGATCGGCTCGATCGTCCTGAACGGCGCCAAGATCGGGAAGAACTGCCTGATCGGCGCGGGCAGCCTGATCGGCGAGGGCAAGGAAATCCCCGACAACTCGCTGGTGATGGGCGCGCCCGGCCGGGTGATCCGCGAGGTCAGTCCGGCGCAGGCGATGATGCTGGCCGCCGGCGCGGCGCACTACGTCGAGAACTGGAAGCGCTATCGGCGGGAGCTGAAAGAGGTTTGATTTCCCTCCCCCTTGTGGGGAGGGTGGCGAGCGAAGCGAGACGGGTGGGGGAGTCGCGTTCAAGTGCTGACTCTGCACTCCGGCCCACACTTCCCCACCCGTCTCGCGCCTACCGGCGCGATCCACCCTCCCCATGAAGGGGAGGGAAAATAAGAGGAAACGCCATGGCCTATGAATTTGTGAAGGTGGAACGGGAGGGGCCGATCACGGTCGTCACGCTTAATCGCCCCGAGGTGATGAACGCGCTGCATTCGCCGGCGCACTTCGAACTGGGCGAGGTGTTCGACGCCTTCGCCGCCGATCCCGAGCAGTGGGTGGCCATCGTCACCGGCGCCGGCGATCGCGCCTTCTCGGCCGGCAACGACCTGAAGCACCAGGCCACGGGCGGCAAGATGGGCAGTCCGCCCTCGGGGTTCGCGGGCCTCACCACGCGCTTCGACCTGACCAAGCCGCTGATCGCGGCGGTCAACGGGGTGGCCATGGGCGGCGGGTTCGAGATCGCGCTGGCCTGCGACATCATCCTGGCGTCGGAAACCGCGGTCTTCGCCCTGCCGGAGCCGCGCGTGGGTCTCGCGGCCCTGGCCGGCGGCCTGCACCGGCTGCCGCGCGCCATCGGAACCAAGCGGGCGATGAGCATGATCCTGACCGCGCGGCGGGTCTCGGCCGCCGAGGGCAAGGAGTTGGGCTTCGTCGCCGAGGTGACCGCGCCGGCCGACCTGATGGCGACCGCCCGCACCTGGGCCAAGGGCATCTGCGAGCTGGGGCCCATGTCGATCCGGGCGTCGAAGGAGGCCGTCTACAAGGGCCTCGACGAGCCCAGCCTGGAAGCGGCCATGAAGGGCCAGAATCACTACCCGGCCATCGCCGCCCTCTACCGCAGCGCCGACTTCGTCGAGGGGCCGCTGGCGTTTTCGCAGAAGCGCGCGCCGAATTGGAAGGGGCGGTAATTGCAACCTTGACGACGTGAACAAAAAGGGACCAAGATTCCCGCAAGGCAGAGCTTGGGGGAAAGCGGATGGGCGACTGGCGGAACTACTTCACCTTCCAGGGGCGACTGAACAGGAAGCCCTATTGGCTGATGAGCCTGATCATGGGGGGCGTTGCGCTCGTGGCCTTCATCGTCATCGGGATGCTTGGCGCCGTCGCTACATTCTTATGGATTCTAGCCGCACCCCTGTTCGTCGGGTTCATGTGGGCGAGCATGTCCATCGCCGCACGGCGCCTTCACGACCGCAATAAATCGGCCTGGTGGCTGCTCCTCTATCAAGGCTTGCCAAGCCTCCTTGAAGTCATTGGATTGCTCGCGACGCAAGGCGGGGGCGCGTCCGACGCGACCGCCTTCCTCCGCTTCATCAGCTTCTGTATTTCCATGTGGGTGCTGGTCGATTTGGGATTCCTCAGGGGCGTTTCGGGCGCCAATCGCTTCGGCGAGGACCCCTTGCAGCCCCAAGGCATCGCAGAGGCCTTCGCCTAAGCGTCTGAGCTAGCGATCCAGCGGAAACGCTGGCGAGACAATCGCGGCGAACACGCCGCCGACCAGACGCGCCGCTTCGTCGCTATGGGCGCCCAGGCGCTGCGCATCGGCGCGGCACTGGCCGAGGTCGCGGTCCACGTACATCAGCCGGCGGTAGGCGTTTAGCGTCGCGTCGAAGACAGCCGTGTCTCCGCCCTGAATCTGCGAGGCGTCGGCCTGTGGCGCGAGCGAGGTCAGGAACGGGAAGCAGACCGCGGCCTTGAACTCGCCCTTGTGGATGAGGTCGCGCAGGAAGAGGTCGTAGGGCTGGCTGATCTCATCGGCGGTTAGCGCGGCGTGCAGGCGGGCCTTAGCGGCGCCTCGGATCGCATAGGCCGTGGCGCCGAAGAACGAGCGGCCCTTGAGGTCGACGGGCAGAAACTCCCCGCGCCCCGCCATGCTGTCCCGGCGGCTGGCGAGATGGACCATCAGGTTGAAGTCGCATAGCGCCGCGTCGGTATAGAGAATGTCCCAGTCGCCGGCCTGGGCCAGCATCCCGTCCAGTACCGTGAACGCCTGGGGCGCAAACACTGCGTCGTCCTCGACGATCAGCACCGGGTCGTCGCCCTCGAGGTGCAGCGCCAGCGCCGCGCGGTGGCTGGCGAAACAGGCTTTTTCCGTCGGCGTCAGGCCGCCGCCGATCGCCGCCACGTCTGCCGGGCCCAGGGCCTCGAACCGCTGCAGAGCCCAGCCGCCGGACTGTGCGGCTGCGAACGAGGCCTCGACGCTGGCGCGGCGCGCGATCGCGGCGGGCAGGTTGATGAACACGCAGGCCTTCATATCGCCCCCTTAGCATCCTTCGCTGTGCACGGGCTCGGCCCTTGCCACAAAGTGACGCCTGCGTCAGGTTTGCCGCCCAACTGAACGACGATCAGGGAACGGCCAGGGTATGGATCGCTACGACTACATCATCATCGGCGCCGGCTCTGCCGGGTGCGTCCTGGCCAACCGGCTCACCGAGGACGCCGGCAAGACGGTCCTGCTGCTGGAAGCCGGCGTGAAGGACAATTCAATGATGGTGCGGATGCCGGCGGGCGTCGCCACCCTGGTACCGGACAAGGGGACCTACAACTGGGGCTTCTGGACCGAGCCGGAACCGCACCTGGAAAACCGCAAGCTGTTCTGGCCGCGCGGCAAGGGCTGGGGCGGCTCGTCCTCGATCAACGGCATGCTCTATATCCGCGGCCATGCGCGCGACTTCGATCAATGGCGCCAGATGGGCCTGCCGGGCTGGGGCTTCGCCGACGTGCTGCCGTACTTCAAGAAGTCGGAGGCGTTCGAGGATGGCGCGGACGCCTGGCACGGCGGCGACGGGCCGCTGAAGGTCACCAAGACCCACGACGCCAACCCGATCTACAACGCCACCATCGAGGCCGGACGGCAGGCCGGGCACAAGGTCACCGGCGACTTCAACGGCTTCCAGCAGGAAGGCTGGGGCCGCTACCAGAACACCATCGTCGACGGCGAGCGCTGGAGCGCGGCCAAGGGCTATCTGCACCCGGTGCTCAGCCGGCCAAACCTGACCTGCATCACCGGGGCCCGGACCACGCGCATCCTCGTCGAAAATGGACGCGCCGTGGGCGTCGAATACGCCGACGAGACGACCAGGGACCGCAAGACCGTCCGCGCCGACGCCGAGGTGCTGCTCTGCGCCGGCGCCGTGCAGTCGCCGCACATTCTGCAGCTCTCAGGCATCGGCGACCCCGACGAACTGGGCAAATTCGGCGTGCCGGTGGTGCATGCCTTGAAGGGGGTCGGGGCCAACCTGCAGGACCACCTGGACATCGCCATGGCCTGGGAGTGCCCCAAGCCGATCACCATGTATTCCCAGACCAAGGGCCTGCGCACCGCGCTCATCGGCATCAGCTATATGCTGTTCAAGAAGGGGCTCGGCCGCCGCTTCCCACTGGAGACCGGCGCCTTCCTGAAGTCGCGGCCCGACCTCGACCGGCCGGACCTGCAGGTCCACGAAATGCTGGTTATCACCCGCAATCACGGCAGCCGCGACGCCGGGCCCATCGCCAAGGACGGCTTCTCCCTGCACGTCTGCCAGCTTCGGCCCGAGAGCCATGGCCGGGTCGGCCTGCGCTCCGCCGACCCGTTCGACGATCCGGCGATCTTCGCCAACTACCTGGCGGCCGACGAAGACCGCCGGGCGTTGCGCGAAGGCGTCAAGATCATGCGCGAGGTGGTCAGGCAGCCGGCGCTCGATCCCTATCGCACCGAGGAGGTCTTCCCCGGCAAGGCGGTGCAGAGCGACGCCGACATCGACGAATGGATCCGCAAGACCGGTGAGACGATCTACCACCCGGTCGGCACCTGTAAGATGGGGACGGCGGCCGATCCCATGGCGGTGGTCGACTCCGACTGCCGCGTGCAGGGGATCGCAGGCCTGCGGGTCGTCGACGCCTCGGTTATGCCGACCCTGATCGGCGGCAACACCAACGCCCCCACCATCATGATCGCCGAAAAGATCGCCGACTCGATCCGGGGCCGGGCCTTCCTGCCGGCGGAGGATGCGCCGATCTATGAGGACGGGAAGGTCGCGGCCTAGAGCGCTTTCCGCCAGGTCTGCCCGTCCTGCTCGAAGCCGTTGTCGGCGTAGAGGTGGCGGACGGGGCCGTTGCGGGCGGTCTCGACGATCTGGGCCAGGACCTGGGTGTGGCGGCTGGCGATGGCGTCGAGGATGAAGCCCAGGAACTGATGCTCGACCTTCAGGCCGATCACCCGGCAGCTCATGGCGAAGGCGGCGATCTCGGAGCCATCGACCACGGCGGCGGCCACCAGGCCGTAGTCGCCGAACCGGTCACGGCAGTAGGCGACGAACACCTGACCGGCCTGGGCGAAGCCGGCGAGCTCGCTCTCCGAATAGGTTTGGCCGGTGGTGTTGAACTGGGTCGTGCGCTGGAAAAGCTCGGCGACGCGAGACAGCGTCACCGGATCGGTCGGGCGCTCGAAGGTGGTCACCACCTCCAGCGAGGTCAGGAAATCGTCGCCGCCGGCGGCGAGGCCGCGTTCGCGGGTCAGCTGCGCCTTCACCAGGTCCGTGCGCGCGGCCGATTCCTGGGTGACCTGCAGCACCTGGAAGCGAGGGTCGGTCAGCAGGATGTGGCGGAGCGCAAAGGGGTCTTCGCCCAGGACGTCGACCTCGGGCAGCGCCTGTCGGACGCGCTCGCGCTCCACCGGGTGGTCGTCGATGAACACGAAGGCGTCGAGCGCGAAGCCCAGTTCCTGCGCGATCGAGGCAATGTTCGACGGCTTGTCGTCCCAGTTCACCCGCCAGGTGACGAAATCGTCGGGGGTCAGCAGGCGCTCGTGTGGATAGTGCTCGGGATAGGTCCAGAGCTCGCGGACCAGGGCCTCGTCGTTCTTGCTGACGCAAGCCAGCAGGACGCCGCGGGCCTTCAGTGACTTCAGCGCCTCGTGGAAGCCGAAATAGAGGCCGATGTAGGAGTTGTGGCCACTGATCTCCGGCGTCCAGGCGAAGGGCGCGCCGGTCTCGGCCAGCACGCCCGGCCACAGCGTCCCGTCGAGATCGAGGATCACGCACTTCTTCTTGCCCAGGCCCATGACGACGCTGAGCAGGTCGATGTGCGCGCGGGCGACGACCGCCTCGCGACGATAGAGGTCGGGGCCGACCAGCACCTGCAACGGCGCGGTGTCGGGGAAGGCGTTGTGCACGGCGGCCAGCTCGACGCTCGGGCGCTGCAGCATCCAGCCGGGCGATCCGAAATGGGTGAAGCCCACCAGGCTGTCGTCCATCAGCCGGCCCGAGCCCTCGGCGGCGAGCGTCGCGGCGATATCGACGACGTGGACGCCGCTGTATTCGGCAGCCAGCGCCTCCAGGCCCTGGTTCACGGCGCGGAAGCGGTTGCGGTGGCTCGTCGGTCCCCGGTCGGCAAGGCCCAGCGGCTGCACTGTCGGCTCCGGCAGGCCGTCGATCAGGATCGGGGCGTCGGAGTGCGCCCGCAGGCCCTCAATGACGTGGCGGGCCTCCATCATATAGACGGCCGCCGGATCGCCGCCATGATCGGCCGCCGTGCCCTTGGCGACCAGGTGGCGGGAGCGCAGCGCGCCGATGAAGATCGCCTGATGCGGCCGCTCGGCGGCCAGCCGCAGGTCGTCGGGGAACGACGCGGCGACCCGCAGGTCCACGTCGCGGGCGGCGGCTTCGCGGCGCAGGAAATCCGCCTCCATCTGCAGGTCGCAGTCGCCGAACAGCAGTACGTCCCAGCGGTGGGTCTTCGCGCCGCCCAGGTCGTCCGCGCCCAGCGCCGAGGTCACCGACCAATAGGGATTGGCGCCTTCGCCGGCTTGGCGGCGCAATTGATCGAGCGCCTCGCCAGGATCGCGGCCATGCAGCTCGGAGAGCTTCTCGGCCACCGCGGCTTCTTCGCCTGCCGGATCCAGGTCGGTAAGCACGCCGCGTTCCATCAGGCTGGCCAGCGCGCCGGCCAGGGTGTCGGCGTCGATGGTGAGCGTCGCGCGAAGGGCCGCCAGATCGCCTGGCATGTCGCGGGCCTGCGCGAACCATTCGACGATTCCCGCCACCTCCGCGTCGATCACCAGCCGCAGGTGGGTCATCGCATGCACGATCAGCACGCGATCTTCCGCCAGCGGCGTCAGGTGGACGTAGGTGGACCTCCGAATAAGCATCGCGCGCGCGTTCCGATTAAGGATGTCGCGCTGACCCTAGGGCGCATCGCCTGCCTGATGGTTAAGATCGCTACGCCTGGTCCTCAGGGCAGGACGGAGAACGCCACGCCGCGGCTGGTCGAGGCGGGGATGCCGGTGTTGTGGGTCTCCTGCGGGAACAGGGCGTATTGCACCTTATAGCCGGCGGCGCCCTTCAGCGCCTGCAGCCGTGCGGCCAACTCGCGGGCATTGTCGACCATGCGGGCGTCGTTCGTCCCCTTGATATACTCGGCGCGCGCCGGTCCCGACGGCGGGGTGTCCGGCGACTCGGGCCCCTGTTCCCAGCCATCGGAGGTGATCAGGATCCGCGGCGCCGCCTTGCCAGCGCGCACGGCTTGCGAGAAGGCGGCCTCGTCCTTCAACAGTTCGCGGTCGCGGTACCAGATCGAGGGGCTGCCGGCGACGAACGTGCGATAGGCCTCCGGGTGCTGGAAGAGGACGTGAAGCGTGAAGAGGCCGCCCAGGGAATAGCCCATGAGGGTCTGGTTGCCCGTGTCGACCGGGTAGGTCTTGGCGACGATCGGCCGAAGCTCCTCCATCATCATGCGGTGGAAGGCGTCGGCGCCGCCGTAGTCCTCGGCCTTGGTCCCCGGCATCATCGGGGTGGGCGCGCCCCACGGCGTCAGGTCGCGGTTGCGCAACATCATGGCGGCCATGGTGTTGGGATAGCCGATCCCGACCACGATAGCCTGCGGACGGCCGCCAATCGCGCCCAACAACACCTGTCCGGCGGCGGTAGGAAACGCCAGGTCGCCGTCCAGTACATAGATCACCGGATAGCCGCCCTTGGGCGGCGGGCCGGTCGGCCTGGAGATATAGACGCGATAAGTCCGCCCGGTGATCTTCGAGGCTAGGTCGAACTGCTGCGCCATCGGCAGGTTGGCCGGAACCATGGCCGGCTTTTGAGCCGGCAGGTCGGCCCCGGCGGCGGGCGCCTGAGCCGCCAGGGCGAGGGCGAAGAGCGGGGCGAACAGCATGTGACCTCCGAAGCTTTGCCGGAAGGTGTCACGCAAGGCCGGGATTGGGCAATCGTCGGCGTGGCGACCGCGCGCTAGGACGCCTTGGCCTGCTGGCTCTCCGTCCAGGCGTCGAGCTTGGCCTGGGCTTCGGCGCTGCCGAAGAAGGAGAGCAGGACGTAGCGCTGGCCCCGCGTCACCGGCGCCGCCTCGTGCAGCAGCGAGGCCGAGAAGACGATCGCGCCTCCGGCCGGCGGATTGTAGCGCTGGTCGTCGTACTCCGGGAACATCAGCTCGCCGCCCTCGTAGTCGGGGGTGTTGAGGTTCAGCGAGATGGCGAATTCGCGGAAGGCGGTGTGCGGGGCGGCGTTGTCGCGGTGGCGCTTGAAATAGCCGCCGGTGTCGTCATAGCGGGCGATCAGGATGCGGTCGGCGTAGGCCATGTCGGTCTGGAAGGCGCGGCGGATCTCTGGGATCACCCGGTTGACGAACAGGCTCAGCACCTCGGCATGCAACGGCATCTCGGGGGTCAGCTCGGTGTCGCGGCGCTTCTTCTTGCTCTCGTCCAGCTTGGCGTAGGCGCCGGTGTCGTTGAACGAGGCCATGACGCCGGCCGCGTGCGGCGAGGCCTCGAAATGCTCGATCAGCGCGCGGCAGAGCGCGGGGGGCGCGATGTTGGGGATGATCATCACCGGCGCGGTGGCGCCGCGGACGCGGCTCGGTTCGGACCAGATGCGCGGCGCGTTGGCGCTGAGCCAGGCGGCGATGGGCGTGTCGGCGTCGAGGGCTATGATGTCGACCACCCGGCCGCTGCGGTCGATCAGCACCGCGGCTGCGGCGCCGGCCACGTCGGCCCGCTCCAGCCCGCCGCCGCCGGTGACATAGAGCAGCTGGTCGGCGACCGCCGGGTCGGTGGCGAAGCGGCCGGTGAAATCCTCCGTCGCGGGGACCAGCGGGGCGACATCAATGCCGGCCGCCTGGAACAAGGGGGCTGCGTCGCGCAGCTTTTCGAGGATCGTCGCGGCGGCGTCGGGGTCGAGCGCGCCCAGGGCCACGATCAAGACTGGGCGGCCCGCCTGGCCGTCGAGCGAGAAGAATCGTCCGGAAGCCGCCGCGGCGACGAAACCCGGCGCGCGGTCGCCAATCGAAAACAGCAAAGGCCTAGCTCCCATGAACCCTGAACATCCAGGGTGCCGGTGAACTAGGTCTTACCGATTTCGACTTCCTTGCAATCTGTCACGGTTGCGCAGGCTGCGCGGCCGCCGCCTTGGCCTGGCCCTGCGGCTCGACCTCCAGGCGGAAGGCCTTGTCGTCCTTCAGCACCAGCTGGGCGGCGTGCTTCACGTCGGCGGCGGTGACCTTCTCCGTGCCCGGCACGATGTGGCGGATGAAATCCAGGCGCCTGGGCTCGGCCTGAGCGCCGGAAAGCTCGGTCAGCCAGTACTGGTTGGTGACCTGGGCGCGCTCCAGCTTGTCGATTCGCGGCTTCTTGGCCCGCTCCAGTTCGTCTGCGGTGACGTCCTTGGTGCGCAGGTCGGTGGCGATCTTGTCCATGTCGCGGAAGAAGCCGTCGAGCTTGGCCGGCGGCACCTCGACGCTGGCGGCCAGATAGCCCCAGCCGGTCCAGGTCAGGCTGTGAGAGTAGCTGACCGAGGGCGAATAGGTCACGCCCTGGTTCAGGCGCAGCTCGTCGATCAGCCGCAGGCCCATGATCTCGCCCAGCACGTCATTCTCCAACGCCTGCTGCGGATCGGCCCACAGGTCGTTGGTCGGCCAGGCCATGTAGCCGATCGCCTGGTCGTCGCGGCCCTTGTGGGTGAACAACACCGGCTTGGCGGCGCCGGCCGGGAAGCCGACGGCCCGCTGGGCGGCCGGCGAGGGTTCCGGCGCGCCGCGGGCGGGCAGCGAGCCGAAGGTGCGGGCGACGATGTCGACGGCCTTCTCCACCGTCACGTCGCCGACGATCACCACCTCGATAGGGTCGTTGGTCAGATGCGGCGCGATCTGCGCCTGCAGGTCGCTAAGCTGGGTCTTGGCGATGTCGTCGCGGCTGGGGAAGGTGAAGCGCCGGTCGCCGCCGTGCAGCAGCCCGGAAAGTTCGCGGCCCAGGACCCCGCCGTCGGTGCCTTCCATCTGATCGTGGACCGTCTTGCCGGCCGTCTGCTGGCGCTTGAACGCCTCGGCCCGCCAGCCGGGATCGGCCACATAGGCGGTCAGCACCTGCATCTGGGTGGGAAGGTCCGCGGTGCGGGTCGAGCCCGACAGTACAAAGGCGTCCTCTGCGACGCCGAAGCGCGCGTCGTAGACCTTCGAGGCCAGGACCCGCTCGGTGTCCTCGTTGTCGATCTGCTTCAAACCGCCCTCGATGAAGGCGTTGCCGAACCAGGCCAGGCTCTGGCGGTCCTTGGGCAGGTCCTGCAGGCCGTGGCCGACATTGACCCGGATCAGCACCTCGTCGTCGCGGAACTTGGTGGGCTTCACCGTCAGGCGCACGCCGTTTTCGAAGCGCACGAAGGCGGTGTTGAGGTCGGCGACCTCCTTGGTCTCGGCGACCTTCCCGATGGCGCCGAAGGTGGCGTAGGGCCAGACCGCGGCGTGCGGCGCGGCGGGCGCAGCCACGGCCACTTTCAGGGTCGAGGCGTATTCGGCCAGTATTGCCTGATCCCCGCCGGTCACCGACTTGGGTGTGGCCATGAACAGCAGGGGGCCTTCGCCGGCGAAGGCGGCCTTCAGCGCGGCCGAAACGGTGTCGGCCTTGAGGCCTTTGACGGTGGCCTCGAAGAAGGCCAGGTCGTCGGCGGGGCTGGTGACCACCTCCTGGTCGCCGAGCGAGCCCACGATCTCGTCAGCGATCTGCGCCGGGCGGCGGGTGGCGACGCCGGAGAGCGCGGCCTGGGCGCTGGCGCGCTCCTCAGCGATCTCGCGGTCGAGCTCGTCCTGGCGCACACCGTACTGCACCGCGCGGCGTTCTTCCTGATCGACCGCGGCCAGCGCCTCGCGCCAGCCGTCCGGCTGGGAGGTGACGGAAAGCATGGTGACGTCGGCGGAATGGCCCTGGCTCGCCTTAAAGGTCCCCGCGGCGATGAAAGGCGGATGCGCCGAGCGCGCCATCGCCGACATGCGCCGGTTCAGCACCGAGAACCCCAGCTCCTGGATGAAGTCGGCGCGGCGCTTGGCCAGGCGGTCGGGCCGCAGGTCCGGCGGGCGCACCCAGACGACCTGCAGGCTGAGCGAGGTTCCCGGCTGCACCACGAGCTTGGCCTGGGTCTTGCGGTCGGCGACCTTGCCCAACGCCGGCTCGGGTCCGGCCGGGCCGACCGCGGTCCAGTCGCCGAAGCGGGCGCGGATCTTGGCCTCCATGGCGGCGGGGTCGAAGTCGCCCACGGCCACCAGCACCGCGCGCTCGGGGCGGTAGTAGTGATGGTAGAAGTCGGCGATCAGGCTGGCCGGCGCCTTCTGCAGGACGTCGACCTTGCCGATCGGCAGGCGGTTGGGCATCAGCTGGCCCGGCAGTTCGAAGCCCAGGCGCTGCTTGAACACCTGATAGGCCGGGCTGTCGCTGGCGCGCTCCTCGGAGAGCACCACGCCGCGCTCCCGCTCCACCGCCTCCGGCGCGATGGTCAGTTCGGACGCCGCCTCGCGCAGCAGCTTCAGCGAGGTGTCGACGGTGTCCTCGTCGGTCTTGGGCAGGTCGAGCTTGTAGACGGTCTCGTCAAAGTTGGTGGACGCGTTGGTGTCGGCGCCGAAGGCCAGGCCATGGCGTTCCAGGATCTTGACCATCTCGTCCCGGGGCACCGCCTTGGAGCCGGCGAAGGCCATGTGTTCGAGGAAGTGGGCGAGGCCCTGCTGGGCGTCGGTCTCCATCAGCGAGCCCGCGTCGAACCGCAGGCGCAGCGACGCCTGGCCCGGCGGGATCGCCTGGCGCTTGATGGCGTAGCGCATGCCGTTGGGGAGCGAGCCGAAGCGGATGTCAGGGTCGGCCTTCACGTCGGACCTGGCCTGCGGCCACTCACCGGGCGCGAGCTTCACCAGCGTGGGCGCGGGCGCCTCGCCGCCCAGATGGGGCAGCTTGGGCAGGTGCGGCAGGCCGATCGCCAAGGCGAAGCTCGGAGCCGTGAGGGAGAGTAGGGCGGCGAGCGCCACGCTCGCGCGCAGATGACGGATCATAAAAAAGTCCCGAAGACGTCCCAAAGGAATGGCGCACCATCGCCAAGTGAAGTGGCGGCGGCAAGGCAAGAAGCGGGCAGAGAAGGGGTGGTGTCGCAACAGCGCCAAACCGCCTAAATGAGACGGATGACTGAATCGCGCTTTGAAGAGACCCCGCCGAAGCCTGGCTCGCCCCCGCCGTGGTCGGGCGGGTCGGAGCCGCAGGGGCCGACGGGGTCGGGTCCCGTCCGCGAGCCGGTGTTCAATGCGCCGTGGCAGGCGGTGGCCGTGGTGGTGCTGATCGTCGGCGGCTATGCGCTGCAGACCCTGTTCCCAGTGGACGCGATCCTGGCGGCCTACGCCTTTTCGCCAGCGAATCTGGCGCCAGGGCGTTGGGAAACGATCATCACCTCGATCTTCCTGCACGGCAGCTGGTCGCACGCGATGATGAACGGCGCCTTCGCTCTGGCCTTCTCGACGCCGCTCGCGCGGCTGTTCGGGCCGAAGCTGGAGGGCGCGCTGCTGTTCTTCGCCTTCTATGTCCTGGCCGGCGTGCTCGCGAACCTCGGCTATGCGGCGGTCCACCCGGGCGGCCACGGTCTCGTCGTCGGGGCCTCGGGCGCGGTCTCGGGCCTGATGGGCGCGTCGGCGCGGCTGATCGGCGGTCAGGGGCGGGCTGGGCCCATCTTCTCCAGGTCGGTGCTCGGCATGGGCGCGGGCTGGATCCTGATCAATGTGATCATCGCCTTCGTCGGCGGCTGGTTCCTGCCCGGCCAGGGCAGCGCCGGCGTCGCCTGGGAGGCGCACATCGCGGGCTTTGTGGTCGGCGTCTTCTTGATCGGCCCCTTCGCCAGGCTCGCGCCCGCCTGGGACTGAGGCCTTCGCGGGCGGCGTTCGCATAAGAGGCGAGCCGTCTATCGCCCGTCACGAAGCCCAGCTAGCGTCGCTCAGTCAGAGCGGAGCAGGGCGGAACGCGATGAAAGCAATCTGGTCGCTGGTTCTCGCCGCGCTGCTGCTGGCGATGGCGCCTGCGGCCCGGGCCGCGCCCGCCGACAGCGGCCTGGCGAACCTCAAGCACATCATCGTCATCTTCCAGGAGAACCGCTCCTTCGATCACTATTTCGGCGCGCTGCCCTATGCGCCGGGCTCGCCCTATCACCGTCCCGCCAAAGGGGCCTGCGCGCCGGGCGACCACGCCTGCGTCGACGGACTCACCTGCAAGCTGACGGCGAACGGGACGCTGACCTGCGCCAACTGGAACGCGCATGCCGACGGCCGCCGCGTCTACGCCTATCACGCCGCCACCCGCTGCATCGCGCCTGACCTGGACCACGAGTGGCAGGGCAGTCACCGCGACGCCAACTTCAGGCATCCCGACCAGACCCTGGCGCACCCGCTCAACGACGGCTTCGTGATGCAGAACGACGTCATGGCGCCCGACACCCACCGCACCGGCCCCGCCGATGGCGGCCGGGCCATGGGCTACTACACCCAGGCCGACATCCCTTTTTACTATGACGTGGCGGCGAAGTTCGCGATCAGCGACCGCTATTTCGGCTCGCTGCTGGGGGCCAGCGATCCCAATCACGCCTTCCACCTGACCGGCAGCTTCTTCGGCCACATCACCGACGAGGAGCAATCGGCCCCGGCCGGCGGCTACAAGCCGGCGCAGGGCACGATCTACGACCTGCTGACCGCCGCCCACGTGGACTGGGCCGAGTCGTTCCAGGATGTGCCGGAGGGCCTGGCCTATCTGCGCCTGGGCGACCCGCACTTTATCAAGCACGCCGACCTGCTGGACCGGCTGAAGGGCTCAGCGGGCGCTAAGGCCCTGCCGTCGGTAGTGTGGGTCAATGCGCGCAAGGGCTACTTCCAGCACGACAGCAACAGCGACGAGCACCCCTCCAGCGATATCCAGCGCGGCCAGGCCTGGGTCTCGGCGCTGCTCAACGACCTGAGGCGCGGCCCCTACTGGAAGGATTCCGCCGTACTGATCACCTATGACGAGGCGGGAGGCTTCTACGACCACGTCAAGCCACCGCCGGCGCCGCAGGGCGGCAAGCGGACCCCCGATGGCCTCAGCCCCGGCGACTGCGCCGACGGGCCGCTGGTCCCGGATCGGGCCAAGAAGGGCGGCGGCGTGGCCTGCGCCCGCGAGCGCAGAATCGGCACGACCTACGACGAGATCCTGGGGATCTGCCCGCAGTACGATCCGGCCAAGCCCTATCCGGCCGCCTGTCCCAGCTTCGATCAGCTGGGCTTTCGCGCGCCCCTGATGGTGATCTCGCCCTTCGCCAAGCCGGCCTACGTGTCGCATCGAATCGCCGACCACACTTCGATGCTGGCGCTGATCGAGAAGCGATTTCTCACCGGCGCCGACGGAAAGACCCAACACCTGACCCTGCGCGACGGCCACGCCTGGACGCTGGAGGACATGTTCGATTTCCGCCGCTCGCCCTCGCTGAACACGGCCCTGGCGCCGCCTGCCGCGCCGCCCGCCCTCGACTGCACGCCGCATTCGGACGCCAAGCCTGAGGACTAGGCCCTCACGCGGCTGTGCGTTGCCGCCCAGGAACCCGCGGGCGATGTTGCGCGTCTGAAACAAGAGATAGCGAGGAACACACCCATGCTTGTCTCCCAGATTCTGCGTTCCAAGGGCGATACGGTCTTCACCATCGTCCCGTCAGACACCATCGCGGCTGTGGCGGGGCTGCTGCATTCCAGGAAGGTCGGCGCGCTGGTCGTGCTTAAGGACGAGCGGGTTGTGGGCATCGTCTCGGAGCGTGACGTGGTCCGGGCGCTGGCCAGCGGAGGCGCCGCGGCGCTCGACAAGCCGGTCTCCAGCGTCATGACCAAGGACGTGTTTTTCGCCCAGCCCGGCGAGACCGTCGATTCGCTGCTCACCCGGATGACCGACCGGCGCATCCGCCACCTGCCGGTCTGCGAGAAGGAGCGCCTGGTGGGAATCGTCTCCATCGGCGACCTCGTGAAGTCGAAGATCAGCGAGGTCGAGGCCGAGGCCGACGGCCTGAAGGCCTATATCGCCGCGAGCTGAGCCGAATCCGCGGTCGAACTCGCCGCATCCGCCAGGCTGTAGCCCTCCAGCACGTCGGCCGTGGCGTGGCGGGCGCGCGCGAGCGCCTCGCGCAGGGTGCAGAGGGCGAGGTCGGGGCAGTCGTCGCATTTGCGCAGGCCCAGGCGCGGGCTGACGCAGGGCGCCAGCGCCAGCGGGCCCTCGATGATGCGGATCACTTCGGCGAAGCTGATCTCGGCGGCGGGGCGGGCCAGCGTATAGCCGCCGAACTTGCCGCGCCGGCTGGTGACCATGCGGTTGCGGGCCAGCTCCAGCAGAATCGCCTCCAGGAACTTGCGTGGCGCATCGGCCCGCAGCGCCATCTCGCCGGCGGTGAGCTGGGCGCCGTCGGCGCGGGCCAGCTCCACGAGCGCGCGCAAGGCGTACTTGGTCTTCTGCGACAACATGGATCCGCTAAGCCCCTCCGCCGTCTTTAGTGCAGGCTCCCGCCCCCTTGGACAAGAGGGGGACAAGAGCGTCGGACAAGGGCGCTGAGAGAGATGTCAGAACGATGAAATTCGTTCTGTCCAAAGACGGCGATTGACAGGGGAGGGGCCCACCCCTAGATACCGCCTCCCGCTCGGGCGGGGCCAACTCCAGACGGTTTGGCGAGGGCCAACAAGCCTCTTGCCTTTCTAACGGAAATGGGTATTTTCCCGAGCCTCAATCGAATCGCTACCAACTGTACGAGGGTTGCCCCTCTGGCGGCCTGGTGTGGTTTTTGTGCTGTTTTCTGAGAAGCCGACTTGGGTTTCTAAGGTCCGGTACGAAAGTCTGAAAAGACCGATTGACACCAAAGAGGCCGGCCAATAGATAGCCGCCTCCGCCGACCACCGGCGCTAAACAGTGGGGCCGCCGAAAGGCAGTCGGGTCTTTGACATCGTTGAATTGGAAAGAGAAACGCAGGCGGCGGTGTTCTGGCGGTTACCCTAACCAGGTAACCTCGACACTGACGAACTTGCGGTCTCTTGAAGACACACCATGAATATCAATACCCTTGGGCTTCGGCTCTGGGGCATCGATGTGAATGGGAACTCGTCAAGAAATACGCAGACTATATGCCAGCCCAGTTCCTCGGAATTGGGTAAGCTATAAGTCAGTGCTCAACTCAACCTGAGAGTTTGATCCTGGCTCAGAGCGAACGCTGGCGGCAGGCCTAATACATGCAAGTCGAGCGCACCTTCGGGTGAGCGGCGGACGGGTGAGTAACGCGTGGGAATATGCCCTTTGGTACGGAACAACTGAGGGAAACTTCAGCTAATACCGTATGTGCCCTTCGGGGGAAAGATTTATCGCCATTGGAGTAGCCCGCGTTGGATTAGGTAGTTGGTGAGGTAAAGGCTCACCAAGCCTACGATCCATAGCTGGTCTGAGAGGATGATCAGCCACATTGGGACTGAGACACGGCCCAAACTCCTACGGGAGGCAGCAGTAGGGAATCTTGCGCAATGGGCGAAAGCCTGACGCAGCCATGCCGCGTGAATGATGAAGGTCTTAGGATTGTAAAATTCTTTCACCGGGGAAGAT
>CAIJOB010000011.1 GCA_903822175.1 uncultured Alphaproteobacteria bacterium | reverse complement strand
TTCACCACCCGTTCACCGGGGGTCGTCTTCGAGGGCAAGGGTTTTGATCTCATCTTCGTTCCTACGTCACTGCGATGAGACCAAAACCCTCCGTTAGCTGGAACCCTGAATCTGTCTCACTGGTGCTGACGGCGGACAGTGCCATTCTACCTGCGCTCGCAGGAACGGATCCGCGTCCAGGAAACCCTGCGCGCCGCCATCGAAAGCGGTCAGCCCATGCCCACCGAGGTCATGGAAAACGCCGCCCGCAAGATCAACATCCGGCCGGCGCCTTCGCCGAGCCGCGATCTTCGCACCGGCATCATCTGGCTGGGCGTGGGTCTGGGCCTCGCCGGGATGGGTGTGGCGCTCGGCTTTGACGATCCAGACACCACCATGCCGTTCCTCGGCTTTGCGGCTTTCCCGGTGTTCATCGGCCTGGCGTTCATCGCGCTGAGCTTCGTCAACCGCACCAAGGCTTAGTCGCAGGCTCAGCCGGGGGAACAGCCCATGCCGGGCTTGAGACACACCAAATTCGCCAGTCTGCACGACGTCGAGCTTTGTACTCAGTCGGCGATGGGCGAGCGGCGCGCCTTTGGGGAACTGGTGCGGCGTCACGGCTCGGCCGTGCGCGGCGTGCTGCGCCGGATGGGAGCCCAGGGCGCCGAGGCTGACGACGTGGCCCAGGACGCCTTCCTGACCGCTTTCGAGCGGATCGCGGAATTCCGCGGGGAGGGCACATTCGCCGCCTGGGTGAAGAAGATCGCCGCCAGGCTCTATCTGCGTAGACTGCAGCGCGACCGCAGGCTTGGCGCGATGACGGCGGAGGCGATCGAAGATGAGGCGGATATCGTACACGGCGACGCCGATGCGACCATCGACCTCGAAGAGGCGTTGAAAGCGCTCGGCGCCACCGAACGGCTGTGCGTCACCATGTGTTTTGGCGCCGGACTTTCTCACACGGAAGCGGCTGAGGCCTTGAACCTGCCGCTTGGAACGGTCAAATCCCATGTCAAACGTGGTCTGGAAAAACTCAGAACGCGACTGGCGCCGGAGGACGGCGTCGTTCTTGAAGGGAGGCGTGGCAATGGCTGAACTCGACTTCGAGCTGCGGCTTGAACGCCTTTTCGCCGACGCGCCGGAATTGGCGGACGCTGGGCCCTTCGCCGATCGCGTGGAGCGCCGGCTCGACGCCGGCTGGACCGCGCGGCGCTGGCTGATCGGCGCAGCGGGCGTGGTCGGCGGCGTGATCGGCGCAAGCCAGCTGATGGTGTCCAATCTGTTCCAGCGGGTGGAGACGGCGGGCGATTCCGCGCAGCTGCTCACCACCAGCGTGAACTCCAGCCTGAACCACATCACCACGGGCGCCGACTGGGTGGCGACGGTCTCCAGCGGCGGCACGGTGGTTTGGGCCGCAGCGGGGCTGGCGGTGATCATGATGGGCTTCGTCCTGACCCGGGTGATCGGCGAGATTTGAGCCTCTGCGGCGCGGCGCTTCTCCTGAGGGAGGATCGGTTGCGGCGCGGGTCGGCGCGCTATAGGTTCCCCGCCTCTAAAGCGCGGCGCTAATTTTCTGTCCGGAGTCCCCGATTGACCGATCTGTTTGAAGAGGTCGAGGAGCAGCTACGCTCCGACCGCTACAAGGCGCTTGCGCGCAAAGGCGCCCCTTGGGTGCTGGCGGCCGCCGCTGTGGCCCTGATCGCCGCGCTCGGGGTCTGGGGCTGGCAGCAGTACAACCTTCAGATCACCGACAAGGCCTCGGAACAGTACGCCGTGGCGCTGACCGCTCTGTCGCAGGGCGACGCCGCCAAGGCGACGCAGTTGTTCAGCGACGTCTCCAAGTCGCCGTCCAAGGCCTACCGCGCGCTGGCGCTGATGCAGCTGGGCGGACTCAAGATCGCCCACGGCATGCCCGACGACACCAAGGCGGCTGTGACTCTCTTCGACCAGGCGGCCAGCGCCGCGCCGGACGACATGCTGGGTGATGCCGCGCGCCTCAAATCCGCCTTCGCGATCCTCGACACCGCTCCTTTCTCGGAAGTGGAGGGGCGATTGGCGCCGCTGATGAAAGACGGGCATCCCTATCGGGTGCAGGCGCGCGAGGCCCTGGCCTTCGCGAAGCTAATGAAGGGCGACAGCGCCGGCGCGCGCCGCGACTTCGTGGTCATCTCTCAATCGCTTGAGGCGCCCGACGGCGCCCGCCAGCGGGCCAAGGCCGCCATGGACCTGATCGACACCGGCTCCGCCAACGGCGTGCCCGCCGCGGTGAAGGCCGCCCAGGCCCTGCCGACCCCGATGCTCGTTGGTCCCGGCGGCGTGCCGATGGGCCTTGCTCCGCCCGAAGGCCAAGGCCAGCCTCAAGACCAGGCGCCCGGCCCGCAATGACGCCTAGCCAGACGCGCCTGCTCGCCGCCGTGATGGTCGCCGCGCTCGGTCTGAGCGCCTGCTCGACCGTCGATCGGTTTAATCCGTTCAAGGGCTCGACGCCCAAGGAGGTCGCAACCGAAGGCGACCGCATCTCGATCATCTCCGCCGACCAGAAGCTGGAACCGGCCGAGGCGCTGAAGGGCGTCGATTTCGCCCTGCCGCCAGCTGAGACCGTGGCGGCCTGGCCGCTGCCGGGCGGCTCGCCCGAACAGGCGATGGGCAACGCCAAGGCCGCGCCTGAGCTGGCCGTCGCCTGGCGCAAGGGCATCGGTCAGGGTTCCAAAAACGGTGAACTGATCATCGCGCCGCCGGTCGCCGCGGACGGCAAGGTGTTCACCATGGACGGCCAGGCCGAGGTGACGGCGCACGACGCCCGCACCGGTGACCGCCTGTGGCGCATCAACATGCGTCCGACCGACAACAAGCGCGACCGCGAGGGCTTCGGCGGCGGTCTGGCTTTCGCCGACGGCAAACTCTACGTGACCTCCGGGTTCCGGCTGGCAGCGCAGCTCGACGCCAACAGCGGCCGCGTCGGCTGGCGGGTTCGCACCGAGCAGCCGATCCACGGCGCGCCCACCGTCTTCGGCGGCCGAGTGATGGCGGTGGCGCTAGACAACACCCTTCTGACCTTCGACGCCGGGACCGGCGCGCCCGGCTGGACCTACCAGGCCCTTTCGGAATCGGCGCGGATCCTCGCGGCTTCGAGCCCAGCGGTGTCCGGCGACACGGTGGTCGCTGCCTTTGGCTCAGGCGAATTGATCGCGCTGCGCACCGCCAACGGAAACGACCTGTGGAACAACGCGCTCTCGCGGGCCAGCCGGACCAGCGCGCTCTCCGAGATCCGCGACATTCCCGGCCGGCCGGTGATCTACGGCGGCGACGTCTTCGCCGTCAGCCACTCCGGCGTCTTCGCCGCCACCGACCTGCGCACCGGCGCCGCACGCTGGAGCCTGCCGGTGGTGGGCATCACCTCGCCGCTGCCGGAAGGCGACGTGGTCTATGTGGTGGGCACCGACGGCAAGCTGATCTGCGCCTCGCGCGAAAGCGGCCAGATCTACTGGGTGCACGACATGAACCCCGGCTGGGTGGTCCGCAAGAAGGGCGGCCTCTGGGGAATCGGCTCGCACGAGATCCCCAAGCCGCTTTGGACGAGCCCGATCCTTGTGGACAGCCGGCTGATCCTGACGGCCTCGGACGGCCAGTTGGTGGCCCTGAACGCCAAGACTGGCGAGCTGGAGAAGAAGATCAATCTCGGCGCGCCGTCGCTGATGTCGCCGATCGCCATGGGCAATATGCTTTATGTGGTCACCGACAACGGCCAGCTTGTCGCGATCCGCTGACCGAATAGGTCTATGCTGACGCCATGACGCTGAAACTCGCGATCGTTGGGCGTCCAAACGTCGGCAAATCCACGCTGTTCAACCGGCTGGCGGGGCGAAAGCTCGCGATCGTCGACGATCAGCCCGGGGTGACCCGTGACCGGCGCTTTGGCACCGGCCGGATCGGCGACCTGGACCTGGAACTGATCGACACCGCCGGCTTCGAGGATGTCACCGACGAGAGCCTGGAGGCGCGGATGCGCATCCAGACTGAGCTGGCCATCGACGAGGCCGACGTGGCGCTGTTCGTGATCGACAGCCGCGATGGCGTGACGCCGATCGACGAGATCTTCGCCGAGATCCTGCGCCGCCGCGACATGCCGGTGGTGCTGGCCGCCAACAAGGCCGAGGGCCGCGCTGGCGACCAGGGCATTCTCGAGGCGTTCGGCCTGGGTCTGGGCGAACCGGTGCCGATCTCCGCCGAGCACGGCGAGGGCATGGCCGACCTCTACGCGGCCCTGATCGCCGTCGCGCCCGACCAGAGCGATCACGACGACGAGGACGGCGACAAGGCGGTGAAGATCGCCATCGTCGGTCGGCCGAACGCCGGCAAGTCGACGCTGGTCAACAAGCTGATCGGCGAAGACCGCATGCTGACCGGCCCCGAGGCCGGGATCACCCGCGACGCGATTCCGGTCGACTGGACCTGGGACGACCGCGCCGTGCGGCTGGTGGACACCGCGGGCCTGCGGCGCAAGGCGAAGGTGCAGGAGAAGCTGGAGAAGCTCTCCACCCACGACAGCATCCGGGCGATCACTTTCGCCGAGATCGTGATCCTGGTGATGGATGCGACCCACCCCTTCGAGATCCAGGATCTGCAGATCGCCGACCTGGTCGAGCGGGAAGGGCGCGGCCTGGTGTTCGTGCTGGCCAAGTGGGACCTGGTGGAAGATCCGCAGACGCGGCTGGCGGCGATCGTCGACGAGGCGCAGCGGCAGCTGCCGCAGGTGCGCGGCGCGCCGATCATCGCGCTCTCGGCCGAGACCGGCCGCGGGCTCGAGAAGCTGATGCCGGCGGTCTTCAAGACCCACAACGACTGGTCGACCAAGGTGAAGACCAAGGACCTCAACGACTGGCTGCGGATGGCCACGGAGCGGCATCCGCCACCGGCGGTGAGCGGACGGCGGATCAAGCCGAAGTACATGGCCCAGACCAAGTCGCGGCCGCCGACCTTCGTGCTGTTCGCCAGCCGCGCCGACCAGCTGCCGGAAAGCTATCGGCGCTACCTGGTCAACTCGCTCCGCGAGAGTTTCGACCTGCCGGGCGTGCCGATCCGGGTGACGGTGAAGTCGAACAAGAATCCCTACGCCGAGGGCGAGGAGAAGGCCGGGCAGGGGTCGGCCCGGGCGCCGTTCGGGGAGAGCCAGCCGTCGACCGGGCTGAAGGCCAAGACGCGGATCGCGGCGGCGGCGAAGGCCAAGGCCGGCGCGACCGCCAAGCCCAAGACGCTGGGCAAGAAGACCAAGCCGAAGGCCAAGGTCGGCTCGCCGCGCGGGCGGGCCCAGAAGCTGTTGCGGCCCGGGACTAAGCCGAAACGAGCGTCGCGCCCTGCGCCTTCCAGTGGGCGAAGACCACGTTAGCGTGCGGTAGGCCTAGGTCGGCCTGCGCCAGTTCTATGATCAAGGGTCCGATTTCCTCAGGCGGCGTCACCGTCTCGGGGTCTTCGCCGGGCATGGCCTCGGCGCGCATCTTGGTGCGCATTGTGTTGGGATCGAGCAGGACGGCGCGGACGTTCGTCTGCTCCAGCTCATCGGCCCAGGTGCGGACCATGTGCTCCATCCCGGCCTTGGTCGTGCCGTAGGGACCCCAGAAGGCCTTGGGCCGGGCGACGCGGCCGGTGGTCAGGAAGATGGCGCGGCCGGCGTCCGACGCCTTTAGCAGAGGCTCGAAGCTGCGCAGCAGGCGGTAGGTGGCGGTGAGATTCAGCGCCACCACCTTTTCCCAGTGATGCGGCTCCAGATGGCTCATCGGCGTCATCGGGCCGAGCATGGCGGCGGCGTGGACCAGCACGTCGAGCCGGCCAAACCGCTGATGCAGGGCGAGGCCCAGCTGGTCGAGGGCGTCGCCGGCGGTGATGTCGAGCGGCACGAGCGTGGCCGGCTCGCCGGTGGCGGCGCGGATCTCGTCGTCGAGTTCGGTAAGCGCGCCTTCGGTGCGGGCGACGCAGACAACGTGGGCGCCGGCCTTGGCAAGCGCGAGCGCTGAGGCGCGGCCGATGCCGCGGCTGGCGCCGGTGACGAGGGCGATCTTGTCGGTGAGAGGCATTGGGACTTCTTAGGAGGAGACGTCGACTTAGAAGACTAGGCGTCGACCAGGAAGGACAGCTGGCGTTCCGAGACCTCGTTGCGGCCCTCGGCGATCTCGCGGTCGAGCAGGCGGGTGGGATAGTCGCCGGTGAAATAGTGGTCGGTGAACTGCGGGCACGCCGCGTCGCGCGGCGCGGAATCCATGGCCCAGTAGAGCCCGTCGACCGACAGGTAGCCCATGGAATCGACGCCGAGAATCTTGGCGATCTCATCGACGGAATGGTTGGCGGCCAGCAGCTGTTCGCGGTCCGGCATGTCGATGCCGTAGAAGTCCGGCCACATGATCGGCGGCGAGGCGGAGCGCAGGTGCACCTCGGCGGCGCCGGCCTCGCGGACCATCTGGACCACGCGGACCGAATTGGTGCCGCGCACGATGCTGTCGTCTATCAGCATCACTCGCTTGCCGGCCAGCACCGAGCGGTTGGGTGAGAGCTTCATCCGCACGCTGGATTCACGGGTCGCCTGGGTCGGCTGGATGAAGGAGCGGCCCACGTAGTGATTGCGGATGATGCCCATCTCGAAAGGCAGGCCGGATTCCTGGGCGAACCCCAGCGCGGCCGGCACGCCGCTGTCGGGCACCGGCACGACCACGTCGGCGGGGACCAGGCTCTCCTGCGAAAGCCGGCGACCCATGCGCTTGCGCACGTCATAGACCGAGCGGCCGTTCACGACGGAGTCTGGGCGGGCGAAGTAGACGTATTCGAAGATGCAGGGCCGGGCCTTCTGGGCCGGGAACGGCTTCACGCTGGTGACCCCGTCGGCATCGATGATGACGATCTCGCCGTGCTCCACATCGCGGACGAACTTGGCGCCGATGATGTCGAGCGCGCAGGTCTCCGAGGCCAGGATCGGCTTGCCGTTCAGGTCGCCCAGCACCAGCGGGCGGATACCCAGAGGGTCGCGCACGCCGATCAGCTTCTTGTTGGTCAGCGCCACCAGGGCGTAGCCGCCCTCGATCTGCGAAAGCGCGTCGATGAAGCGGTCGACGAAGCGGGCTTTCCGCGAACGCGCGATCAGGTGGAGGATCACCTCGGAGTCCGAGGTCGACTGGAAGATCACCCCATTGGCGACCAGTTGATCGCGCAGCGTCAAGAAGTTGGTCAGGTTGCCGTTGTGGGCGAGCGCCACGCCGCCGGCTTCCATGTCGGCGAACATCGGCTGGACGTTGCGGAGCACTGAGCCGCCGGCGGTGGAATAGCGCGTGTGGCCGATGGCGAAACGGCCGGGCAGGCGCTCGGTCAGGTCCGCGCCGCCGAAGGCGTCGCCGACGTGGCCCATGTGGCGTTCGGTGTGGAAACGCTGGCCGTCGAAGCAGGCGATGCCGCAGGCTTCCTGGCCGCGATGCTGCAGGGCGTGCAGGCCAAGGGCGGTCAGGCCGGCGGCCTCGGCGGTGTCGAAGACCCCGAAGACGCCGCACTCCAGGCGAGGGGAGTCGTCGAGCGGATCCCGATAGGGGGCTTGGTCGCGGGGGGTCACGCTCATCGGGATTTCTCCACCAAGTCCTCGATCTCCCGCCGTTGCCGCGCGTCGTAGCCTTCTGACTTCAATCTGTCATCTATGGCGTCGTGTTTGGCGTCGTGCAGGGCGTGATCGAAGGCCGGTTTCAGCCGTCCGGCGAGGTCCAGGCCCTGCGGCGTGAGCCTGGTGACCAGCTTCCCCATGTCCTGGGCCAGCGGCCAGGTGGTCGAGCCGACGATCCAGTGCGGCTGCAGATCCGTGGGGGTCGCGGCGTTGAACATCAGGTTGAGGATGCCCAGCAGCAGCAGGCCGCGGAGCAGGCCGACCGCCAGCCCCAGACTGCGGTCCAGCGTGCCGATGAAATAGGTCTCGTGCAGCTGGCGGGCGATCACCGCGCCGGCCAGCCGGATCGCGGCGAAGACGATGACAAAGACGACGACCAGGGCCAGCACTGTCGCCAGCCAGTCGATGTGGACCAGCTTGTGGGCGATGGGCGCGGCGAGGGGCAGGCCATAGACCGCGCAGATCGCGGCGGCCACCAGCGCCACCAGGGAGATCACCTCGATCACCGCGCCGCGCGCGAAGCCGATAGCCGCCGAGATCAACAGGCCGATAAGGACGACGATGTCGAACTGGGTGAGGCCTAGTCCCATGCGGCCTCTCCGATGCGGCGCACGGCGTCGCCCAGACGCGTCGCGCCGGTGACGGCGAGCGCACCGCCGCCATCCATTTCGGCGGGCCCGAGCGCGCGGCGGAAGCCGAGCTTGGCGGCCTCCTTCAGGCGGCTTTCCATACGGCTGACCGAGCGGACCTCGCCCGACAGGCTGATCTCGCCGAACACGACGCAGTCCTGCGGCAGGGCCTGGTCCAGGGCGGAGGAGGCCAAAGCGGCCGCCGCCGCGAGGTCCGCCGCGGGCTCGGTGATGCGTAAGCCCCCGGCGACGTTGAGATAGACGTCGCGGTCGCCAAGGCTGAGGCCGCAGCGCGCTTCCAGCACGGCCAGCACCATGGCGAGGCGCCCGCTGTCCCAGCCGACCACGGCGCGGCGCGGGGTGCCGTAGGCCGAGGGCGCCACCAGGGCCTGGAACTCCACCAGCACCGGGCGCGAGCCCTCGATGCCGGCGAACACCGCGGCGCCGGCCGCGCGTTCGCCAGACGTGTTGAGGAACAGGGCCGAGGGGTTCCGAACCTCGGCGAGACCCGCGTCGCCCATCTCGAACACGCCGATCTCGTCAGTGGCGCCGAAGCGGTTCTTGGCGCCGCGCAGGATGCGGAACGGATAGCCGCGCTCGCCTTCGAAGGAGAGCACCGCATCGACCATGTGTTCGATCACCCGGGGGCCGGCGATGGTCCCTTCCTTGGTGACGTGGCCGACCAGGACGATGGCGACGCCGCGCGACTTGGCCAGCCGCACCAGCTCGCCGGCGGCGGCGCGGACCTGGGTGACAGAGCCCGGCCCCGCCTCGTGGGCGTCGCTCCACAGGGTCTGGATGGAGTCGATGATCACTAGGTCGAACTGTTCGCGCTTCAGGCCGTCGGAGATGGCGCGCAGGGAGGTCTCGGCGGCGAGCTTCACCGGGGCTGCGGCGAGGCCCATGCGCTGGGCGCGGGAGCGGACCTGCTCGACCGCCTCTTCGCCGGAGATGTAGGCGCAGCGGGCGCCGCGCAGGGCCGCCTGGCCGGCGACCTGCAGCAGCAGTGTGGACTTACCGACGCCAGGGTCGCCGCCCAGCAGAATCGCCGAGCCCGGCACCACGCCGCCGCCGCAGACGCGGTCGAACTCGTCGACGCCGGTCGCGATGCGCGGCGGGGCCGGGGTCTCGTCCTGCAGGCCTTCGAAAGCGAGGCCGCGGACCTTCGTCGCCTTGGACGGCGCCATGGCGCCCGGCAGGCGGGCCTGCAGTTCTTCGACGAGGGTGTTCCACGCGCCGCACGCCGGGCACTGGCCCGCCCACTTGGTCTGGACGGACCCGCAGGACTGACAAGCGTAGACGGCGCCGTCGCGGGCCATGGCGTTAAGGGAACTCCCGATTCGGTGTGCGGATGATCTTAGCCGACCTTGGGGCCGGCGCCCGCGTGCGCTTTGCCGCGGTTTGGCGTTGGAGTAGGCTCCCAGGTGGGCAGGATGGGAGCGATTTACAATGCACGAGGTCGAACCCGAGACGCCGGTGCAGGACTTGGTCCGCCGCGCGCTGAACCTGCTGCTGCACCCCGACCAGACCTGGGACGCCATCGAGGCCGAGCCCGACACCATCGAGCGGCTGTTCAAATACTGGGTCGCGCCCCTGGCCGCGATCCCGGTGGTCGGGCGGATGCTGGGGGCGCTGTCGTTCTGGAATGTCTCCAGCTTCCAGCTGTTCGGGGTGCGGTTCTACCACCCCAATGTGATCGCGGTGCTGGGCGACGGGGTGGCGCGCTACGCCCTGACCCTGATCTCGGTCTATCTGCTGGCCGTGATCGTCGACCAGTTCGCGATCCAGTTCGGCGGCGTGCGCGACCGCACGCATGCCTTCAAGCTGGTGGCCTATTCGGGGACGGCGGCGTGGCTGGCGGGCGTGTTCATGCTGCTGCCGACTGCGGGCGGGGTGTTTGCGCTGCTGGGCGGGCTCTACAGCCTCTACCTGCTCTATCTGGGCCTGCCCAAGCTGATGCGCTCGGCGCCAGCGTTCACGCTGAACTATTTCGCGCTCACCCTGGTGGCGGCGATCATCATGTGGGTGGTGATCGGGTCGGTCAGCAGCCACACCGACTTCGGCGGCCCGATCCATATCTACTGAGGCCTTAGCCGGTGTCGGCAGCATGGGGCAGGGGCGTTGCGGCCTTGCCGGGCGGCGGTTCGCCGATGGTCAGGGTGAAGGGGGCTGTGAGGCCCATGTCGGCGGCGAGGCGCTGGACGGTGACCTCGATGGGATCGGTCTCGAAGGCGGGGTCGCGGGCGGCCTCGTCGAGGCGGGCGTCGAGGTCTTCGCGCAGGACTTCGAATTCGTCGCTGTCGCCCTCGGACTCGTTCCAGAGCGGCCGCCAGAGCAGGTTGCGGACACGGTCCTTGCGGGCTTCGACCGGGGAAGGGGCGGGGCGCTCGGGCGGCGGGGCCTGGCGAAGCGCCAGGGCTTGCGCCTCCGCCTCGGCTTTCTGGGCCTTCCGCGCCTCGCGCGCGGCGTCGCGGTCGAGCTTGGCGTCGAGGGCGAGCGTCAAGCGCACGGTGCGCGAGGTCTTGTGGAAGGCCTCAGTGAGCGCGACCTGCTGCTCGGGGTCCTCACAGGCGCGGGCTTGCACCGCCAGCTCGCGAGCCAGCATCAGGCCAAGCTCGGCGAGCTCGCCCAGGATGGCCTCCGTACGGGCCTGTTTCTCCGTGCGCTCCGGCATGAACAAAAGAAGAACATGAAGATAGGCCGGGTGTCAAACTTTCAGTGATTTTTCTTCACCTCCCCCGCGAAGCGGCGGGAGGGAGACCATAGGCCGAGCGCAGCGAAGAGCCGATGGGGGAGGGGGCGAACCTCAGGCTCTGCGGATCGACTGGGTGTAGCTAGCTCAGCGGACGGGGCTCGCCCCCTCCACCACTCGCTCTTCGCGTTGCTCGGCGAGCGGTCCCCCTCCCGCCGTCGTCTTCGCGACGGGGGAGGTGAGGCGTTGCTGCGACTACGCCTCGCCCAGATAGATGCGTTCTGCGCGGCGGCTGAGGCGGACCAGGATCTCGTGGGCGACGGTGCCGGCGGCGGCGGCGAGGTCGTCGAGCGGGGCGTTTTCGCCGAGGAGTTCGACGTGGTCGCCAGGGGCGGCGTCGGCGTCGTCGATCTCGATGACCAGCATGTCCATGTTGACGATCAGCAGCCGCCGCACGGCTCCAGCGAACCACGCCCGGCCGGCCCCCTTGGCGGCGCGGATGACGCCATCGGTGTAGCCTGCGGCGACCACGGCGACGCGGGTCGTGGCGTCGATGCGGACGCTCTCGCCATAGCCCAGGGCGTCGCCGGGCCGCAGGGTGCGGATGTCGAGGATCGGGGCGGAGAGGGTGGCGACGGCCTTGAGGCGCGGGTCCGGGGTCTCGCGGGGACCGCCGCCGAACAGGCTGATGCCGGGGCGGACGAGGTCGAAGCGGTAGTCGGGCCCCAGGAAGGTCCCTGCGGAGGCTGAGAGGCTGGCGCGGGTCTTGGGGAACAGGGCTTTCGTCTCAAGAAAGGTGGTCAACTGGCGGGTGTTGCGCGGGTTTTCAGGTTCAGCGCCGGAGCCCAGGTGACTCATCACCAGGCCGACGTTGAGGCCGCGAAGCCGGTCGGTGGATTGGACCAGGGCGCGGGCCTCGTCGGGCGCCAGGCCCTGGCGGCCCATGCCGGTGTCGATGTTCAGCGCGACGGACATGGGCCCGGCGGCCTGGGCCGCGCCGATCTGCGGCAGGCTCGAGAGCACCGGCGTCAGGTTCGCGGCGGCGAAGCGGGGGGCCGCGCCTTCGGTCAGGCCGTCGAGGACATAGATCGTGGCCGGCCGATCCGGCCCGAAGGCGGCTCGCAGGGCCTCGCCCTCGCTGAGGCGCGCGACGAAGAAGCTGCGCGCGCCCTCAGCCCACAGGCGCAGGCCGACGGGGGCCGCGCCCAGGCCATAGCCGTCGGACTTGAGGACGGGAGCGACGTCGGCGCCTTTGGCCTCGGCGCGCAGGACGGCATGATTATGGGCCAGCGCGTCGAGATCGATCGTCAGGCGAGCGGCGGCTGGGTCCCCCATCGGACCGCTAGTGCGCGTCGTAGCGGGCGTGGTGGTCGCGGGCGAGGTTGCCGAACTTGGTCAGGTCCTCGTTGTAGGAGAGCTTCACATTGCCGATCGGGCCGTGGCGCTGCTTGCCGATGATGATGTCGGCCTGGCCGCGGACCTGGTCCATGTTCTCCTGCCACTTGAAGTGCTCTTCGGTGCCCTCGCGCGGCTCCAGGCGGGAGAGGTAGTAGGCCTCGCGGTAGATGAACATGACCATGTCGGCGTCCTGCTCAATGGAGCCGGATTCCCGCAGGTCGGAGAGCTGGGGCTTCTTGTCCTCGCGGTTTTCCACCTGGCGGGAAAGCTGGGCCAGCGCGATGACCGGGATCGAGAGCTCCTTGGCCAGAGACTTCAGGCTCTGGGTGATCATCGAGACTTCCTGCACGCGGTTGTCGTTGCGACCCATGCCGTCGCCGCCGGTGATCAGCTGCAGGTAGTCGACGATCAGGAGGTCGAGGCCGACCATCCGCTTCAGGCGCCGCGCGCGGGCGGCGAGCTTGGCCATGGAGATGCCGCCGGTGGCGTCGATGTAGAGCGGCGCTTCCTGGATCTCCAAGGCGGCGTCGCGGACGCGGCCGAACTCCGACGCGTCAATCTCGCCCTTGCGCAGGCGGTCGCCGGAGACGCCGGAGGCTTCGGCCAAGAGGCGCATGGCCAGCTGCTCGGCGGCCATTTCGAGGGAGAAGAAGGCCACCACCCCGCCGCGCACGGTCTTCTTCGAGCCGTCCGGTTGCGGCTCCCAGGCGTAGTTGCGGGCGACGTCGAAGGCGATGTTGCAGGCCAGCGACGACTTTCCCATCGAGGGGCGGGCGGCGATGATCACCAGGTCGGAGGGGTGCAGGCCGCCGACCTTGTTGTCGAGGTCGATCAGGCCGGTGGAGAGGCCCGCCAGGCCGCCGTCGCGGCTGTGGGCCTCGGCGGCCATGGTGACGGCGCCGTGCAGGGCGTCGGCGAAGGTGACGAAGCCCTGGGAAGTCCCGCCGGTCTCGGCGAGGGTGAACAGCTTCTGCTCGGCGGCCTCGATCTGGTCGCGGGCCGAGAGGTCGGCGTCGCCCTGGGAGGCGTCGTTGGCGATGTCGCCGCCGATGCGGATCAGATCGCGGCGCAGCGCCAGGTCGTAGACGGCGCGGGAATAGTCAGGCGCATTGGCGGCCGGCGGGGCGCGGTCGACGAGGTCGGCCAGGTAGCGCACGCCGCCCAGCTCCTCAAAGCCGACGTCGCGGGCGAACTGCTCGGCGATCAGGATCGGCTCGGCGAGCTGACCTTTGCGGATATTGCTCTCGATGACGGCGAACAGCCGCTGGTGGAAGGGTTCGAAGAAGTGGCGCGCCTGCAGATAGTCGCCGATCCGCTCGAAGGCGGCGTTGTCGTAGAGCAGCGCGCCCAGGAGCGCCTGTTCCGCCTCGATATTGGCCGGCGCGTGGGCGATCGGCGGCGGATCGCTGGGTACGGAACGCAGGTCGAGGGCGGGAACAAGGGCCATGGCTTAATCGATAGACCATGGGCGTCCGCTTACGCACGCGCAGAAGCACGCAGTCCCGACCCGTCAACAGACAATTGATCGGCCTGTGGACAGCTTCGTGACGATCCGCGCGCGCACGAAAAAGGCGGGCTGGAAAACCAGCCCGCCCGTTCCGTAGCGGTTTCCGAAAGCGGAGCTTCAGATCACCACTGGATGCTGACGCGCCCGTAGAGGAACCGGCCCTCGAACCCGAAGGGCGAGAAGGAGGTGAAGGGCGCGGCGCCGGTGGTGTTGAGCGCCACCGGAACCTGACGCGGATAGGCGTCGAACAGGTTGTCGGCGTCCAGCGCGACCGTCACGTCGTGCGGGAAGGTGTAGCGGCCTTCCAGGTCCCAGAGGCTGCGCTGGCCGGTGTGCACGTCGGTGCTGCCGTCGAGCGCGGTGCCCGGCGCGAGCACGTCGCCGTAGAAGGTCGAGCGAAGCGTGCCGCCCCAGCTGCCCTTCGTCCAATCGGTCTGCAGGGTGACCTTGTAGTCCGGCTGGCCCTTTTCGAAGCGCAGCACAGCCTGACGGGCGAACAGCGACAGCGGCACCGGCAGGATGGTCAGCGGCGTCGCCGGCGTCTTCTTCACCCGCACGTCGTTGGTGTTGGCCGAGCCGGTGAAGTCGAAGTCGCCGAAGTCGTCGGTCGCCAGGCGGTAGCTGATCGAATAGTCGACGCCCTTGGTCACCGTGTCGACGCCGTTCAGGAAGAAGCGGGCCGCCGAGGCGCCGAAGGGCTGCAGCAGGGCGAAGATCACCGCCGCATCGGTGCCGGCCGCGGCCGTGGCGCTGCCGGTCAGCGTTTCCGACAGCACGATCTTGTTGTTCACCTCGATCTCATAGGCGTCGACGGTCACCTCCAGGTGGCCCTGGTGATAGACGAAGCCGCCCGAGTAGTTCTTCGACTTTTCCGGCTCCAGCGGCTTGCCGCCGAGCGCCTTGCCGGTCGCGCTGGTCGACGGGAAGGTGCCGGTGTCGAAGGGGACGCCGTTGATGAACAGGATCGAGGTGGAGGTGAAGTACTCCTGCTGCAGGCTGGGCGCGCGGAAGCCGCTTTCCGCCGAGCCGCGGAAGGCGAAGTTCGGATTGACGTCGATCCGGGCGGCGACCTTGCCGGAGGTGTTGTCGCCGAAGTCGGAGTAGTGCTCCTGACGCACGGCGGCCGAGGCGGTGAACCAGTTGGTGATCTTGTCTTCCAGCTCGACATAGGCGCCGACGTTGGTGCGGCTCTTGTCGATGACGTTCTCAGGCGTGAAGCCGGAGAAGCCGCGCGAGCCCAGCGCCAGCGTCGGGGAGACCGTGCCGCGCTGATAGGAGCCGGGGTCGCCAGCGCCGATCTTGAACTGCTCGTCACGCGCTTCGGCGCCGAAGGCCACGCTCAGCGGGCCGGCCGTGCCGATGTCGAAGTCGCGGTGGAAGTCGGCGTTGCCCACGGTCTGATCGTAGGTCATCTGGCCGGCGTAGAAGGAGTGCGGCGAGGTCGGGCCGAGCGAGGGGTTGAGCGTGTGCTCGGCGCCGTACTTCAGGTTGTTCCAGCCGTAGTCGACGCTGAAGTTGGACTTCCAGCCGGCGATCTCGCCCTGCAGGGCGCTGCCGATCGAGAAATCGTTGGAGTGGGTGTTGATCAGCGGCAGGTAGCCGGTGGGATAGACCGACGGAATGTTCTGGGTCGCGTCGTTGGCGGCGCGGAAGGTGGCCGCGGTCTCCGAGTGGCGCAGCTGTCCGCCGCCCCAGGCCTTCAGCATCCAGCCATCGCCCAGCGGCTTGCCGGCGTTGAAGTAGAGGGTGCTTTCCTCGACGTCGCCGTCGCCGAAGCGGCTGTCGACGATGCGCGGGGTGAAGCGGGGATCCACGTCGGAACGGTTGGTGTGGTTCTGGTCGCGGTATTCGGCGGACAGCGTCAGGAAGCCGTCGGCGCCGAGCTTGAAGCCCTGCCAGCCTTCGACGGTGGTGGTGCCGCCGTCGACGCGGTGCTGATTGCCGGCGTTGAAGAAGTTGATGTTGGTGTCGTGCTCGCCGTAGGTCGCTTGCGCGCCGCCGCCGTGGTCGGCCTCACGCAGGCCGATGTTGATGACGCCGGCGATGGCGTCGGAGCCGTAGATCGCGGAGGCGCCGTCACGCAGCACTTCGATGCGGCTGATGGCGATTTCCGGAATGGTGTTGAGGTCGACGGCGGCCGAGCCGCGGCCCACCGAGCCGTTCAGGTTGACCAGCGCCGAGGTGTGGGCGCGCACGCCGTTGATCAGCACCAGGGTCTCGTCGGGGCCCTGACCGCGCAGGGTCAGCGGGCGGACGCTGTCGGTGCCGTCGGTGTTGGACGGGCGCGGGAAGTCCAGCGAGGGGATGGTGGCGGCCAGAGCGGCGGCCAGTTCGGTCGAGCCGCGCTTCTGCAGGGTGGCGGCGGTGACCACGTCGACCGGGGCGAGGGTCTCAAGGCGCGACTTCGGCTCGGCGCGGCTGCCGGTGACCACCAGCTCTTCGACATCGGCCGACGCGGTGGCGGGGGTGGCGGCAGCGGTCGTGGCGGCCTTCTATTGGGCGACGGCGCCGGTCGCGACAAGGCTCACCGCCGAAACGGCGGCGAACAGAAGTATACGAGATTTCATGGAAAATTCCCCGAAGCGGACGGATTTACACGTCCGAACACACTGAAGGGGCTTAGCTAAGGTGTGTCGCCGGGCTGCAAATGACTTTTTGGCCACAGTGCACAAAAAATGGCGCGGAGGAGGCCTCCGCGCCATCTTGATGTGACCGTGGTGTGGCCCGCAGGCCTCGCCGTAATCAGTCCTGGACGTAGTTGCCTTCGATGGACCCGGCGCCGCCTTCGAGCAGGTCGGCCTGGGCTTCTTCGTCAGCGATACGGTCTTCTTCGAACTGTGAGCTGATCACGTTCTCGCCGCGCGCCTGACGCTCAGCTTCGTCCTGCGAGCGGGCGATGTTGAGGGTCACGGTGACGGTGACTTCGGGGTGCAGGCGGACCTTCACCTCGTGCAGGCCCAGCGTCTTGATCGGCTTGTCGAGGACGACCATGGCGCGGTCGACCTTCGAGGAGCCCTCGGCGTTGACCGCGTCGGCCACGTCGCGGCCGGCCACGGAGCCGTAGAGCTGGCCGCTTTCGCCGGCCTGCCGGATCAGGATGTAGGATGTCCCGTCCAGCTTCTCACCGGCGCCGCCGGCGGTTTCCTTGGCCTTGGCGTTGCGGGCTTCGATCTCGGCGCGCTGGCCTTCGAAGACCTTCAGATTGGCGTTGTTGGCGCGCAGCGCCTTGGCGCGGGGCAGCAGGAAGTTACGGGCGTAGCCGTCCTTCACGTTGACCACATCGCCGAGGGCGCCCTTGCCTTCGACACGTTCGAGCAGAATGACTTTCATGTGCCTGGCTCCCTTACTTCACAACGTAAGGGAGGAGGGCCAGGAAGCGGGCGCGCTTGATGGCCTTGGCCAGCTCGCGTTGCTTCTTGGCCGACACCGCGGTGATCCGCGACGGCACGATCTTGCCGCGCTCGGAGACGTAGCGCTGCAGGAGCTTCACGTCCTTGTAGTCGATCTTCGGGGCGTTGGCGCCGGAGAACGGGCAGACCTTGCGGCGGCGGAAGAAGGGACGGCGTGCGCCGCCGGCTCCGGCCGCAGGCGCGGTGTCTTGCGCTTCAATGGTGGTTTCGTCGGTCATCAGAACGCTCCGTCCTTGGCCGGGAAGTCATCGCGGCGTTCGCGGTCGCGATCGCGGCGGGCGAGGATCGGCGAGAGCTCCAGCTCCAGCTCGTCGACGCGGACGGTGAGGTACCGCAGCACGTCTTCGTTGATGGAGAGCTGGCGTTCCATCTCCTTCACCGCGTCGGCGGGGGAGTCGATGGCCAGCAGGGAGTAGTGCCCCTTGCGGTTCTTCTTGATCCGGTAGGTCAGGTTGCGAAGACCCCAGTACTCGATCTTGGCGACGGTCCCGCCGCCGGCCTCGATCAGAGCTTTCATGGTGTCGTTGAGGGCTTCAGCCTGTTGCGGCGAAATATCCTGCCGCGAAATAACAACGTGCTCGTAGAGCGCCATAGGTTCCTTCTTCCATTGGGAGGGCGGCGCAGGCGTCGGCGGAAGGCCCGACGGCTACGATGGATCTCTGGCGCGGCGGCCGGGAGTTTCCCGAACCCTTTGGTGTTCCGCGAGAGACCGCTCTCCGTGAAGAGGCGGGCTGATAGGGGAAAAACGGCGCGGAAGCAAGCCGTTGCCGGCTTCCGCGCGCCTTAAGCCGCCCGTGAGCGGTGCTACTTCTTCATCGCCTTCACAGCATTCAGCGTCTCGGTGACGTGATCGTTGGGGTTCAGGTTCGAGTAGACGTGCACGATGTCGCCGTTCTGGGCGATGACGTAGGAGGTGCGGTCGGACCAGTCCGGCTTGGCGGCCAGGATCGAGTCATACTGCTTGGCGATCTTGGCGCCCGGGTCGGCGGCGACCGGGAACTTGCCGCCGCAGTGCTCCGTCTCGGTGGAGAAGGCGGCCAGCTCGTCGACCTTGCCGGCGGTCACGCCGATCACCGTGGCGTGTGCGGCCTTGAACTGGTCGATGGCGTCGGAGAACAGGTGGGCTTCCAGGTTGCAGCCCGACGTGTGGGCGGCGGGGAAGAAATAGACCACCACCGGCCCCTTTTTCAGGGCGTCGGCGAGCTTGTAGGTGAAGGGCTGGCCGGCGAGGTAGGCGGGCGCGGAGAAGTCCGGCGCCTTGGCGCCTGCCTTCAGGCCGGCGAAGGCCGAGCCGGCGAGGGCGGCGGCGACAGTCGCGCCAATAGCGAGGGTGGCGAGCAGCGTCTTCATCTTGGTTTTTCCCTTACGTTTTCCGACCCGATTTTCGGCTTTCTACACTGGGGCGGAGAGCTTGTCGCGCGGAAGGTGACGCCACGTCATTTGAAGATTGTCCGGGCGTCGCCGGCGCCTAGTTGTAGGCCACTGTGACGGTGAAATTGCCGGTGTAGCTGCCGTTCGGCGTGGTGGCGTTGACCGGGATCTGGCCGCCGACGCCGAAATTGAAGCTGCCCTGCGAGCCGATGGCCCCGCTGAGCAGGGGCGCTGCGCCCGCTGAGTTGGTGGTGGTCACGGTCATCGCCTGCGGACCGGTCATCTGGAACGTCGCCGGAATGGTCACGCTGAACGCCTGGCCGCCTTCGCCGGTGACGGCGAAGGTCGCCCGTGTGGGCGTCGGCGTCCCGAAGCCGACAGCGCCGACGGTGGTGCGCGCGCCGGTGGCCGGGTCGATGGTGACTGTGCCATTGCCGGTGGTCGGGGTGGAGACGACACCGAACACCAAGTCCTGGGTCTTGCTGATGGAGAGCTGGCGCAGGATCGTCGCCAGGAAGCGCCCGGTCGGGCCGCTGGTGGCCGTGGCGGGCGCCTCGGCGGTAAAGACCGTGAAGTCGGCCTCGGCGGGACCGGTCGAGAGGCCGGAGTCGTCGGCGGCGATGGCGAAGTCAGCGCCGACGAAGAAGGTCTTCGAGGAATTGAGCCCGATCGGGCCGATGGTGAAGCTGCCGGACCCCGGCAGCCCCGGGCCGCCGGCCAGGACGGCGCTCCCCATGGTGAAGGTTATGCGGGTCAGCGCCCGGGCGCGGCCTAGGGGCCCGCCGGCGCTGGTCAGCTGCACGTTGATGTTCTTGCTGCAGTCGCCCGTCGCGCCGGTGCAACTGATCGTCACCATCGCGCGGGTCGCGCTGTTGGTGGAGCGGACAGCGCCGCCGGCGTTGGTGATGGTGACATTGCCGGTGGTCGGGTCGATGCGGAAGTTGGTGTCACCGCTGGCCGCCGAGGTCACCTTGCCCAGGTCGGCATTGGCCGTGACCTGGACGGTGTAGCTGGGCGTCGCCTGCGCCGCGCCGGCGACGGCCCCAAGGACGAACGCCAGCCCCAGCCCCAGCGCTCGCGCGGCGCCGTGCCGAGATAGATTTGGCCTGAAGAGCCTGGATATCGCCACTTTAAGAACGCGTACGCCTCATCCCCGGGGGATTCCCAGTCTAGCCGGAACCGGAGGCCGAGCCCAGCGGGCGCACTCCAGAGGCGACCTGACGCGGCGACCCGTCACCCCGGCGGCGGCGCGGCGGCGTCCTCGCGGGGCTGGAATTCCACCTCGACGGTGGTGTCGGGCGCGCCCGAACCGTCGGGCTTGATGGTGACGGTGACCGGGGCCATCAGGCGCATGCGCAGGCGCTCGGCTTGCTCCTTGTCGAGCTCGAGCCGGTAGGTCGCGGCCGGGACATCGAGGAAATTCACCGAGCCGTCGAACTCGGTGACGCCTTCCAGGGCCAGGCCCTTGGCGTCGATCAGCCGCACGCGGGTGGCGGAGAGGCCCACCAGGGTCTTGTCGGGGCGGCGCAGCTTGACGGTGACCATCACCTCGCCGGTGGGCCGCATCGGGTATTCGATCTGGGTGACGCCGCCTGGACGGGGCGAGAACTCGATGACGCTGGGCGGCGTCTTGACCTGCTGGTCCTCGATCTCGGCGATGCCGACCAGCAGGCGCGCGGTGGGGCCGGCCCCGAAGCCGCTCAGGTAGGCGCGGCCGTCGGAGTCGGTCTTGGCCTTCAGGCTGCCGCCCTCGAGGCTGACATTGGCCACCGGCTTCTCGCCCGGGTCGTAGACCCCGTTGCCGTTGGAATCGATGAAGGCGTGGAACGAGACCGAGCCGCCGGAGCCGGGGCCGGAGCGGGTCAGCTGGTAGCCCTTCTCCGGATTGTAGCCGATGCCGAAGTTCATCTGAGCGCCCAGCCGCCACGTGCCCTGGCGGGTGTCGTACTGGCCGGTGAGCGCCAGGTCGCCAAACTTGGTCTTGGTGGTCGTGCCGGCCAGGAAGCCGATGTCCTTCGGGGTGTCCAGCTGGCCGGTGACCCCGAAACGAAGCGCCCAGGTGTCGTTGATCGAACGGTCCGCGAGGATCTCCAGGCCGCTCAGGCGAAATCGGGGAGGGCGACGTAGTCCAGGGTCGCGCGGACCTGCCACTGGTACTTCCGGAAGGTGGAGACCCCGACGAAGCCCTTCAGGAAGTCGCTGACCTGGCCGGTGACCAGCAGGTCATGGTCGTACTCGAGGCCGGTCGAGTAGAGGAGGGGCCCCAGGGAGGCTGAGCCGCGCACCTGGGTGATCCAGTTGACGCCGCCATCGGCGTAGGCGTCGCGAAGCGCGCGCACGGAAATCGGGATCGGCTGAGCGCCGAACTGGATGTTGCGGTCGAGGTCGATCTCGGTGCGCCGGTCGAGCGGCCGCTCCAGGTCGGCCTCGGCGTTGTTCTCGTCGAGCAGGCCGCCACGGTATTCCGAGTGGCGCAGCAGGATGTTGCTCCCGAACAGCCGGCCGGCCACGCCAAGCGAAGCGCCTTCGCCGCCCAGGTTGTCGGCGGCCAGGTCAAACTCGGTGGCGAAGCCGGCGATGGAGGTACGCAGGCCGGTATTGGCGAGCTGGCGCTGGACGCCCAGCTGGTCGGTGTAGAGCGCGCCGCCCGCCACCAGCGTCACGTATTGCGTCAGACCGTAGTTCAGATTGGCGATCACCCGCGGCTTGCCGGTGATGTGGTCGATCACGAACGGGTCGGAGGTGTCGCCGATGTGCAGCAGGGGCTCGTTCTGCTCGACGGCGGCGAAGTCGAGGGTGGTCTGGCCTTTGTGCAGCAGGCCGCCGCCGGCGTTGATGATCCGGGTTTCTTCGCTGCGTTCGCCATGCGGGCCGTAGGTCACGATGCGCACGACATTGACGCCCTGGGTCAGGGGCACGGACAGGAACTCGTACTGGCCGTTGACCGCCTGGCTCTGAGAGCCCTGCAGGACGTCGTTCACATAGAGCTCGACGTCGTTGCCGATCGGCAGCTCGCCGCGCAGGTCGACGCGGTTGAAGACGTTGGTCTGGTCGAGCGGGGCGGTGGAAAGCTGGATGCCGCGGCCGCCCAGGCTGCGCGGCCCGATGGCCAGGCCGGGCGTGAAGACATCGCCCAGCCCCACGACGCGCGCGTGCAGCGGCCCCAGGAGGTCGCCGTCGATGGAGCGCTTTTCCAGCAGAACCCGGCCGGTGGTCAGCTTGCCGGTGTCGTCCGACCCGAAATAGGCCTGCAGGCCGGAATAGAGCAGATCGCCGCCCAGGCGGATGTCGTACTGGGTCGGCGCCCGGGGCGTGACGTTCTGAGCGCCCACGCCGAGCGCGACATCGAAGGAGGGCGGGCTGAAGAGCTGATAGGGCTCCTCGACCCGCAGCACCGGCGTCGCGGGCTTGGCGGCGCCTTGGCGCAGGCGGGCGAGACGGGCCAGGCGGCCCTGCAGCGGCAGGATCTCGGTCGCCGTCAGCTTCATCTGCAGATTGCGCGAGTCGACGGCGAACTGCAGCGGCAGGAGCTTGGCCAGGACCGAGGCGCGAACATAAATCTCGCCGGGCTCGACGACCACGTCGCCGGGCTCGAGGGTAACCTGCACGGGGCCGATGCGCGCGGTGTTGGTGGCCACGTCGATGGTCAGCGCGCGGCGGGACTCGCCGATGCGGCCGGTGACGCGCCCGTCGCTGGGGCTGACGTCGACGTCCATCTCCAGGAGCCGGGTGAGCTCGCCGACCGGCAGCTGCGGATCCTCGGGCATGCCGTAGGCGGCCATGCCGTCGGCGAGATTGAGGCCGTCGATTTCGACCGCCAGCAGCAGCAGGGTCTGCGGATCGGGCGCCGGGAAGCGCGAGGTCGTCACCGCGCGGGTCACGGCCGGCGGCGGCGGCGGGGGAGGCGGCGCGCTGGGCGTGGCCGGTTGTGGCAGGACGCCGCCGGTCAGCAGGGCGCCGATCCGGTCGGCGGACGCGCCTGACGGATAGGCCGGGGACTGCGCAGCGAGGGGGGCAGCCGCCACCCGGTCGTTGGACGCCAAAACCACGGGCGCGCGCTCAGGTGGCGCGCGCGAGATGGCATGGAACTGCTGGCCGGTGACCAGGTACCTGGCGACCGCGTCTCCCGGCCCAGACGGGCGGCTGGACGGCGCGGCGCGCTCGGGCGGCCCTCTGGCGCCAAGCAACAGGGCGCCGATCGCGTCGCCGGCGCCCGCGTCGCGGGCCAAGGCCGCCCTCCGGTCGCGCAGAGCTGGACCGCGGCCGCCGTCACAAAGAGTGCGGTGCGATTAAAGGATGAGTTTCGCAAGGACCTTGCCCGGCGATGTGTCGTCGTCGGTGAAAGTCACCTCCAGGTGTTCACCGGGCGCCGGCGCGCGGCTGAGCGGGATGTGCATCGCGCGGCGGCCAATCTCAGTATAGACGCCGACCCCGCGCGACAGGCCCAGGGCCGGGCTCTTGGGCTGGCCCTGCACGCGGACCTCGATGTTGCCGAATAGCGAATTCGCCCCCAGACGCACCAGGTCGAGGCTGAGCGCCGGGGTCTCCGGTCCGTTCGGCCCGTTCAGCTTCTCCAGGGCGACGTGCGGGTTCTCAAGGCCGGCGCGCACGTCCAGGTCGCCCAAGCGCACGATGGCCGGGATGCTGAGGCCGAGGAGCGCGTTGATCTGGAACCGCAGCTGGCCGGTCTGGGCGTTGGCGGCGGCGGCGTCGGCCGTGGTGCCCGCTTCGCGCGGCGGCAGGGTGGCGATGGTCAGGTGGCTGCGCAGTTCCGTCGCTGTGGTGTCGGTCGGCGCGCCGGTGACCCGCAGGCGGATCGTCTGGCCCTGGCCAGGCGCCAGCGTCACGCGGCGCGGCGCGATCTGCAGGATATCCTGGGCCGATTTCACCCGATCGGCGACCGCCTTGGTCTCCGGCTTCGCCTGGGCCTCGGTGATCGGCAGGATCTGGCCGTCGGGCGTCATCACGCGGTCGATGAGCGAGATGTCGAAGGTGCCGGGCGCCGAGCCCTGATTGAAGATGTAGACCGTCGCCGAGCGGTGGTTGCGGTCGAAGGTCACCCGCTTGGGCGAGATGTTGAGGTTCGCGCCGCTGGCCGCCGCGGCCGCGGCCTGGGCGGCCGCCGGCGTGGGTTGGGCGGGAGCGGGCGCGGCGGGCTGAGCTGGCGACTGGGCCGAAGATGGTCCGACAGCCAGGGACGCCAGCACGAGGAGCGCGGTGAAGAGGGCCGGGAGCTTCATGAGCGGGACGCCGGTACTGGTCTGTGGCCCGGCAAGGATCGCCGAGAACGGCGGAGCACGAGAACCGGGGCATTATCCATCGGGGGTGGTCCGGCTCGCAAGCTCTGTTCCAGCGTCTGATCCGTGCGGCGGATCGTCCTGCCGGCCCTATGTCCGCGCCGGGGCCCGGGATTAGGCCTCAGCGAGTCGGAAGCTTCGCCGCATATGATTAATTTGCTGTTTGCCGCGTCTGGGCGGCGCGGCCTGTGGCGGCCCCTTAGAAACAAGAATGGCCGCTCTTGGCGAGCGGCCATGCCTGTCTCGAATGGGACTGCCTGACGGCTAGTTGTAGGTGATCGTGACCGCGAGCGTGCCGGTGTAGGTCTGCGGCACGGTGGTCGGGGTGACGTCGAACTGGCCACCGTAGCTGAGGTTCGCGGTGCCGTTGGCGGCGATGTTGAAGGTCGGGCCGGTTCCGGTGGCGCCGGTGATCAGCGGCGTGCCCGCGGCGATGTTGATCAGCTGGCCGGTGGGGGCGAAGCTGAGCACGGTGGCGGTCGAGAAGGCGATGGCCGGCGTGGTGACCAGGCTGAACTTCGCCGAGGTCGTGGTGGAAGCGACCACCGAGCCGTCGCCGCCGCTCTTGGTGACGTTGTTGGCGGTGTCCAGGATGAAGGTGGTGTTGCCGTTGGCGCCGCTGGGGCGAACCACGGTGCCGAAGTTCATGTCCTGGGTCTTGGTCAGGGTGGTCGGCGAGACGACGATGACGCTGGAGACCGCCGAGGCGTTCAACGTGCCGGCGGCGAAGGCGCCGGTGGCCAAAGTGGAGAGCGCGAGCGCGCCAGCCGAAGCCAGCAGGATATTGCGTTAAGCCATGGAACCCCCGGTGATGCGGTCGCCGGGGCAAACTTCACCCAGGCATTAACGTCTTATTAAACCTAGCCATTAATTCCGCGTTTACCAACTGTCAAGTTGAAGCATAGACGCGCCGGGAGCGCCTAAACGCTTAGGTTGAGTCAGATTTGATTGCTCGGTTCTGCCGTTAACCAAGTCAAACGCATGCGGCAACCTCAACGGTCGCCCGCTTCCCCTGTTAGGGGAATAATCCAGTATTCATCTGACGAGTCAGGCGCTGTCTGGAACCTGAACTATTGTCGCTAGCCTCGTCGTTAACCATTATACGGCCGCGGCGGCGCTTTGGATGCACGCCGCAGCTCCACCACAGGTATTAGACGCCGGCGACGGCCGCGCACCGGGCGCGACAATCGGTCCTAGGCCAAGACGGCCTCGGGGCGGCCCTAAGCCGTGGGTTCGACGAGGATTTTCACGTGCGCCTCGGGGTCGCCCAGCGCGGTAAAGGCTCCAGCCACTCCGTCGAGGCCGACCCGGCCGGTCACCAGGCCGGTGACGTCGATGACACCCTCGGCGATGTTGTGCAGAGTCTGGGCGAACTCTTCGGGCGAATAGCCGAAGACGAAGGTGAGCTCGATCTCCTTGGTGATGGCGATCGAGGGCTCGATGCGGTCGGTCTCCATGCAGACGCCGGCTACGACGATCTGGCTGCCGGCGGGCGCGGCCTCGATCAGGGCCTGGACGACGCCGGGCGCGCCGACGCATTCGAAGACCACCGGGCGGCCGAAGCTGCCGCCCATCATCCGCATCATCTGCTGGGCGCCGCGGGCCTTGGGGACGCCCAGCGCCTCCCAGCGGTCGTGCGGTGACTCCTTGGCCGGGTCGATGACGATGTCGGCGCCCAGCTTCTCTGCGGCGGCGCGGCGGCGCGGCGAGAAGTCGGCGGCGATGATCGGGCCGTGGCCGCCGGCCTTCAGCGCGGCGATCACCGCCAGGCCCACGGGGCCGCAGCCGACCACCAGCGCCACGGAGTTGGCGTCCATGCGCGCCTTGGCGACCGCGTGCAGGCCGACGGCGAAGGGCTCGGTCAGGGCCGCGTCGACGGTGGCCAGGCCATTGGGCACCGCCAGGATCAGCGCCTCGCTCAGCACCATTCGTTCCGCGAAACCGCCGGGCAGGCGGTTGGAGAAGCCGAGCGCCTCCATGCCGCCGGCGGTAAGCGTGATCGGCACGCTGACCACGCGGGTCCCGGCCTTCAGGGCCTTGGTGGAGCCCGGGCCATGATCGAGGATCTCAGCGCAGAACTCGTGGCCGAAGACGGTGTCGGCGGCGGGATCAAAGCCATTGTCGCCGCCGCCGGCCCGCCGGCCGAGCTCGATCATGTGCTCCATGTGGTGCAGGGCGTGCAGGTCGGATCCGCAGATGCCGCAGGCGAGGGTCTTGACCAGCACCTGGCCGGCCGCCGGCTCCAGCTCGGCGATCTCGTCGCGGACCAACTGCTTGTTGCGCCGCACCACTGCCCGCATGGGTGTTTCCCCCTGATCCGCCCGAAACTTCGCCGCCTTGCCGGGGCTTTCCTTATTCCGTAACCCTCGCGGCTCGGAATCGATAGAGCCGGAGCACCTTGATGAGCCTCGCCTTCCTTTTTCCCGGCCAGGGCAGCCAGGCCGTGGGCATGGGCGCTGACCTCGCCGAGGCCTTCAGTGCGGCGCGGGAGGTCTTCCAGGAAGTGGATGACGCGCTTGGGCAAAAGCTTTCGAAGCTGATGCGCGAGGGGCCGGAGGATCAACTCACGCTGACGGAGAACGCCCAGCCGGCGTTGATGGCCGTCAGCCTGGCGGTGATGCGCACGCTGGAGAAGGAATTCGGCGTGGGCGTGGAGAAGGCGGCGTTCGTGGCCGGCCACAGCCTTGGCGAATATTCGGCGCTGGCGGCGGCGGGCGCGATCAGCCTTGCGGACACCGCGCGCCTGTTGAAGCTGCGCGGCCAGGCCATGCAACGGGCGGTGCCGGTGGGCGAGGGCGCGATGGCCTCGCTGATCGGGCCGAAGAGCGACGTGGCGCTGGCCGAGGAATGCGCGAAGGCGGGCTCGGCCGTTGGCGTCTGCGTGGTCGCCAACGACAACAATGCCGGCAATGTGGTGATCTCCGGCTCGAAAGCCGCCGTCGACCTGGCCATCGAGAAGGCCAAGGAGCTGGGCGCCCGCGCCATCCTGCTGAACGTGTCCGCGCCCTTCCATTGCCCGCTGATGCAGCCCGCCGCCGACGAGATGGCGGTCGCGCTGGCGGCGGCGACGATCCTGGCGCCCCGCGCGCCGCTGGTGGCCAATGTCACCGCCCAGCCGACGCTGGACCCTGAGGCGATCCGCCGGATGCTGGTGGAGCAGGTGACCGGCCGGGTGCGCTGGCGGGAAAGCATGCTCTGGCTGGCGGGCGAGGGCGGGGTCACCCGCTTCGCCGAGGCCGGCGCCGGCAAGGTGCTGTCCGGCATGGCCAAGCGCATCGCGCCGGACGCCGAGGCGACGCCGCTCAATTCCCCCGCCGACCTCGAAGCCTTCGCCGCCAGCCTCTAAGGAGCCGCCATGTTTGACCTGACCGGCAAGACCGCCCTTGTCACCGGCGCCACCGGCGGCATCGGCGCGGCCATCGCCAAGGCCCTGCACGCCCAGGGGGCCTTTGTGGTGCTCTCCGGCACCCGCGAGGCGGTGCTGCAGGAGCGCGCGTTGGAGCTGGGCGCGCGGACCGCGGCGGTTCCGGCGAATCTCTCCGATTCGGCGGCGGTGGATGGGCTGATCGAGGCCGCAGAGGCCGCGGCCGGGGCGCCCATCGACATCCTGGTGGCCAACGCAGGCATCACCAAGGACGGGCTCCTGCTGCGCATGAAGGACGAGGACTGGTCCGAGGTGATCAAGGTCAACCTCGAGAGCTATTTCCGGCTCAGCCGCGCGGCCACCAAGGGCATGATGCGCCGCCGCAACGGGCGGATCATCGGCATCACCTCGATCGTCGGCGTGATGGGCAATCCGGGCCAGGCCAACTATGCGGCCTCAAAGGCCGGGATGATCGGCTTCTCCAAGGCGCTGGCCCAGGAGGTCGCCACCCGGGGAATCACCGTCAATTGCGTCGCGCCGGGGTTTATCGAGAGCCCGATGACCGATGGGCTGACCGACGCCCAGAAGGCGGGGATTCTGGGGACGATCCCGACGCAGCGCCTGGGCACCGGCGACGAGGTGGCGGCGGCCTGCGTCTATCTCGCCAGCGCCGAGGCGGCCTATGTCACCGGCCAGACCCTGCACGTGAACGGCGGGATGGCGATGATCTAGAGAGGGTGATTTGAAGCTCTCGCCTTCCCACATGGGAACATGCTAACGCCGCAACCACTTTCGGTGAGCGAGACTGTGGAGTTGACTCCAGGGCCCGGCTCGCCGATGCAAAGCCTGAACTTTAAAGGGACCTACCTAATGTCCGACGTCCTAGAACGCGTCCGCAAGATCGTCATCGAGCACCTGGACGCCGATCCGGAGAAGGTGACCGAGAAGGCCAGCTTCATCGACGACCTGGGCGCCGACAGCCTCGACAACGTCGAGCTGGTCATGGCCTTCGAGGAAGAATTCGACATCGAAATCCCGGACGACGCCGCTGAGCATATCCAGACGGTCGGCGACGCCGTGAAGTTCATCGCTGAGAAGCTGGGCGCTTAAGCGCCTGATTCGGTTGAAGGTTTTCAGACCGCCGGGTCGGGGTAGCGCCCCGGCTCCGGCGGTCTTCCTTTGAGGATCGCGCCCTTGAGCAGCAACCGTCGAGTCGTCGTCACCGGAATCGGTCTGATCACGCCCCTGGGTCAGGGGACCGAGATCAGCTGGGCCAATATCCTGGCCGGCAAGTCCGGCATCGGGAAGGTCACCACCTTCGAGATCACCGAGGAGTTCGGCTGCCGCGTGGCCGGAGAGGTGCCGCGCGTCGATGGGCGTGGCGGCGGCGGACCCGATGTGCCCGGCTCCTTCGATCCCGATCAGACGCTTTCAACCCGCGATCAGCGGCGCGTGGACGATTTCATCCTCTATGCCATCGCCGCCGCCGACGAGGCGGTGAAGGACAGCGGCTGGCAGCCTGGCGAGGACGACGTCGAGGGCCGCGAGCGCACAGGCGTGATGATCGGCTCCGGCATCGGCGGTCTGGCGACCATCGAGCGCACCTCCATCGAGATGCACGAGAAGGGCCCGCGCCGCGTCAGCCCGTTCTTCATCCCCTCGGCGCTGGTGAATCTAGCGAGCGGCCAGGTCTCGATCCGCTATGGCTTCAAGGGCCCCAACCACGCCGTGGTGACCGCCTGCGCCACGGGAGCCCACGCCATCGGCGACGCGGCCCGGCTGATCAAGTACGGCGACGCCGAGGTGATGATCGCGGGCGGCGCGGAAGCGGCGATCTGTCCGGTGGGCATGGCCGGCTTCATCGCCGCGCGCGCCATGTCGACGGGCTTCAACGACACCCCGGAAAAGGCCAGCCGCCCCTACGACAAGGACCGCGACGGCTTCGTGATGGGCGAGGGCGCTGGCGTCCTGGTGCTGGAAGAGTACGAGCACGCCTAGGCGCGCGGCGCGAAGATCTACGCCGAGGTGGCCGGCTACGGCCTGGCGGGCGACGCCTATCACATCACCGCACCGGCCGATGACGGCGACGGCGGCTTCCGGGCGATGAAGGCGGCGCTGAAGGACGCGGGCATCGAGATGGCCGACGTCGACTACATTAACGCGCATGGCACCTCGACGCCGCTGGGCGACGAGATCGAGCTGGGGGCGGTGACCCGCCTGTTGGGCGATGCGGCGAGCAAGGCGACGATGAGCTCGACCAAGTCGGCCACCGGGCACCTGTTGGGCGCGGCCGGGGCCATCGAAGCGGCGTTCTCGGTGCTGGCGATCCGTGACCAGATCGCGCCGCCGACCATCAATCTCGACAATCCGTCTGTGGAAACACAGATCGACCTGGTGCCGCACAAGCCCAAGCCGATGAAGATCGACGTCGCCCTCTCCAACTCCTTCGGGTTCGGCGGGACCAACGCGTCGGTGGTGTTCAAGAAGGTCACGTGAGCCGGCGGCCGCGCCCGATCTTCAAGAAATGGGGGCGCAGGCCTGTCCGAAAAGGGCAAGGTCCGCTGAGCATGATCCGCCGAGTCGTCAGCACCCTTGTCATCGCGGCGGTCCTGGTCGGCGGCTGGGTCTATTGGACCTATCGTGGGCCGGGCCCCGCAGCGAATGATGGCGCCGTCACCGACGTCATCCTTCCGAAGGGCGCCGGGGTCGGGCAGATCGCCAGCGCCTTGAAGGCAGCGGGCGTGATCGGCTCGCGAGATGTTTTCTATTTCGCAGCCAAGCTGGGCGGCGCGGGGCGACGCCTGAAGGCTGGGGAATACGAGTTTCCCAGCCACGCCTCGATGTCTCAGGTGCTGAACGACATCGCCGAGGGCAAGGTGGTCAAACGCGTCGTCGTGGCGCCGGAAGGCTGGACCAGCGCCATGGTGGCCGACGCGGTGCGCGCCCAGCCGGTGCTGGTGGGCTCGATCGAGACCCCGCCGGAAGGCTCGATCCTGCCCGATGGTTATCAGGTTCAGCGGGGCGAGGACCGCGGCGACGTCATCGCCAAGATGATGGCGGCCCGCGACGCCCTGCTGGCGCAGCTCTGGGCCGAGCGTGCGCCCGACCTGCCGCTGAAGACGCCGGAGGAGGCGGTGACCCTGGCCTCCATCGTCGAGAAGGAGACCCGCGTCCCGGCTGAGCGCCCGCGCATCGCCGCGGTGTTCGAAAATCGCCTGCGCCAGGGGATCAAGCTGGAGACCGACCCGACGGTGATCTACGGCATCAGCAAGGGCCGGCCACTGGGGCGCGGGATCACCATGAAGGAGCTGCTGACGCCGACGCCCTACAACACCTATCGGATGGTCGGCCTGCCGCCGACGCCGATCGCCAATCCGGGCCGCGCGTCGCTGGCCGCCGTGCTCAATCCGCCCAAGTCGGACGAGCTCTATTTCGTGGCCGACGGGACCGGCGGGCACGTCTTCGCCTCGACCTTCGCCGAGCATCAGGCGAACGTGGCCAAGTGGCGGGCGATCGAACGGGCGCGGGCCGCGACGGGAGGCGGGAAGTGACCATTTCCGGCATGACGGGCTTTGGCCGCGCCGAAGGTGCGCTTGGCGCGTGGTCCTGGGCCGTAGAGGCGCGCAGCGTCAACGGCCGCAACCTGGAGATCCGGTTCCGCGGGCCGCCGGGGTTCGAGGGGCTGGAGCGGGCGGCGCGGGAGGGTGCGCAGAGCCGCTTCCAACGAGGCCAGCTCACCGTCGGCGTGCAGGCCAAGCGGGCCGACGAGGCCGGCGCCGTGCGGGTCAACGTCGAACAGTTGGAGCGGTACCTGAAGGCCGGGGGTCCCTACGTGGCGACTGGCATGGTGCAGCCGCCGACCCTGGACGGCCTGCTGGCCCTGCGCGGCGTGATCGAGGCGGCGGACGCGGCGGAGGACCCCGACGCCCAAGCGGCGCTGGAGGCGGCGATGGCCGCCTCGATCGGCGTGGCGTTGGATGGGCTGGCGGCTGGGCGTGCGGAGGAGGGGCGGGCGCTGGAAGGCGTCCTGGCCGGCCTGGTGGCCCAGATCGGCGATCTGACCGGCAAGGCCTCGGCGCTGGCGGGCGGTCAGCCGGCGATCATCAAGGCGCGCTTCGAAAAGCGGATGACCGAACTGGCCGGCGAGGCGGTGAGCGAGGAGCGCATTCTGCAGGAGGCAGCCGCCATGGCGGTGAAGGCCGACGTGCAGGAAGAGCTGGATCGCCTGCGCGGCCACGTGGACGGGGCGCGGACCCTGCTGGCCACCGATGGCGGGGTCGGGCGCAAGCTGGACTTCCTGACCCAGGAATTCATGCGCGAGGCCAACACCCTTTGCTCGAAGTCGGCGTCCGGCGCCTTGACCTCGGTTGGCCTGGACCTCAAAGCCAGCATCGAGCAGTTCCGCGAGCAGGTACAGAATGTGGAGTGACCTAGCGTGACGGCCGATGACCATTCCAAGCCCTGGGAAACGGTCCGCCGAGGCCTGCTGCTCCTGATGTCGAGCCCCGGCGGCGCGGGGAAAACCTCGCTGTCGCGCCGGCTGGTCGCCGACTACGCCGACATGATCCTGTCGATCTCGGCCACCACGCGGCCGCCTCGACCGGGTGAGGAGGAGGGGCGCGAGTACTTCTTCAAGACCCGCGCGGCCTTCGAGGCGATGATCGCCGCCGGCGAGCTGCTGGAATGGGCCGAGGTAAACGGCAACCTCTATGGCACCCCCAAGGCGCCGGTGATGGCCGCCATGGAGGCCGGCAAGGACGTCCTCTTCGACATCGACTACCAGGGCGCGGCGCAGGTCGCCGAGCGGGCGCCCGACGACAGCGTCCGCGTCTTCGTCCTGCCGCCCTCATGGTCGGATCTGGCGCGCCGGCTGCACGCCCGCGCCCAGGACAGCGAGCCGGTGATCGAACAGCGCCTGGCGCTCGGCAAGCGCGAGATCGAGTACTGGCGCGCGGCCGACTATGTGATCGTCAACAAGGACTTCGACCGCGCCTACGCCGACCTGATCCACATCTATCGGTCGGAACGGATGAAGCCGGGCCGCAATCCGTGGCTGCCGGGCTTCGTGCAGGGGCTGACCGAGGAGTAGGCCTCTTCAGGCCGCGCAGGCCCGCTGACAGGCTTCGGCCAGGGCGCGCCGGCTGAGCGGCTTGTCAACGACGGGCGCAGCCGTGGCGCCGGTCAGCATCTCGGCGTTGCCGGTGACGTAGATGTGCGGCACGGGGCCGAGCTTTTCGGTGATGGCGGTGACGGCTTCCAGGCCGGTGCCACCGACAATGCGCAGGTCGGCGGTGACCAGGTCGGGGCGGCGCGCCATGGCGCTCTTCACCGCGTCCTTCGAATTGTCGACGATGTCGCAACTCTCGAAGCCGAAGTCATGCAACAGGCTTTCGACTTCGAGGGCGATCAGCATCTCATCTTCGATGATGAGGGCGTGTTTGCCAGTAAGGTTGGCGGTCATTGGAACGCTATCGGTACTCTGTCGGGGGTGCGACAATCTGTCCATCATGACGCCACCAACGGGTTACGCAACGAATAACGGGTTACGCCACGAATAACGAAGGGTCGCGCGTCTTTCGACGGCGCTGCGCCAGCCGCCATGACTTCGCCGCCGCGGCGGGGCATCATGAGCCATGGACCCTGAGCGCCTGCCCGACATCGACGCGGAATACCGCCTGATCCATGGGCCGTTTCCCCGTTGGGCCCTGCAGATCAGCCTGTTGAAGCTGGCGCTGCGGACCGGGGCGATCGTGCTGGTGCTGTGCCTGATCGCGATCGCGCTGGCGGCGGTGATCGTTCGGGTTCGCTAGGCGTCCGGGCCTTCCGGCCAGAGTCCTAGGCTGTGGACGCCGACGCGGGCGGCCATCTCGCCCAGCAGCGCTTCAGCGAGTTTGTCGAGATCCGAGCCTTCGGAGTAGTCAGCCTGGCCCGCCAGGCCGGCGCGCCCGTCCTTAAGCAGTTGGCGGGCCGCCGCCCGGCTGCGTTCGATCGACGGATTGTAGACGGCGATGGCCGCGCCGCCCTGATCCTTGACCAGGCGCATGCAGGGAATGTCGGTCTGACCGTCGCCGAAGAAGGCCATGCGGTCGAACGGCACAGCGCGCTGGTTCTTCGCCACGACCTGGTTGATCGCGGCTTCGTCCCATTCCTCCAGCGTCCATTTGTTGATGCGGAACAGGTACTGGGTCTTCGACGTGTAGTTGACGGCCAGCGCCGCGCCGATGGCGTCGTCGTGGGCGTCGAACAGAAAGGCCGAGGCGTAGATCCGCTCGAAATACCTGGCGATCGGCGAGCCCTCGATCAGCTCGCGGTTGCCCGACGAGATGATGAAGTGGCGCAGATCGAGGCCCAGAGCCTCGGCGCGCGCGGTCTGGCGCTCGAACCAGCCTTCCACACCGGGGAACAGCGGCAGGTTGGCGCCACGGCGCGCCCAGGCGGCGCGCGACAACTCGATGCCCTTCTCGCGGGCCTTCTCCAGCATCAGGTGCATGTAGGCCAGGATCGGGTCGCCGCGCTGCTGGCGGGCGATGTCCTTGGTCTCGGCCCAGAAGTCTTCGTGGCTCATCCCCAGCTCGTCGGGAATGAAGGCGTGCTCCTGCATGTTGCCGGGCGCGAGCGTGCCGTCGAAGTCATAGGCGAAGACGGCGAGGGGCCGGGGTTGGCTCATGCCGCTGTCCTAAGGCGGACCTGCTAACGCCCCTTGAATTCGGCGGGGCGCTTCTGGACGAAGGCCATGATGCCTTCGCGGGCGTCTTCGGTGCGGGAAGCGTCGCCCTGGACGTAGGCTTCGGACTCGACCTGTTCGTGCCAGGCGGCGTCCATGGAGGCCCAGATCAGGTTGCGGGTGTAGCCGAGCGAGATCGGGCCGTCGGCGAGCTGGGCGGCCAGCGCCATGGCGGTCGGCATCAGGTCGGCGTCGGGGACGCAGCGGTTGATCATGCCCCACTCGAGCGCGGTCCGGGCCGGCAGCTTTTCGCCCAGCAGGGTGAGCTCCATGGCGCGCGCCTTGCCGACCAGACGCGGCAGCAGGTAGGTGGCGCCGCCGTCCGGGACCAGGCCGATGCGGCGGAAGGCCTGCAGGAAATAGGCGCTCTCGGCGGCGACGCAGAGGTCGCAGATCAGCGCCAGCGAGGCGCCGACGCCGGCGGCGACGCCGTTGACCGCGGCGACCAGCGGCTTGGGCGACTTGCGCACTGCGCTGACGAAGGGGTTGTAGACCTGTAGCAGCGACTGGTTCGGCCCATTGCGGTCCTGGGTGATCCGCGAACCGCCGCCCGAGAGGTTGGCGCCGGAGCAGAAGCCGCGGCCTTCGCCGGTGATGACGATGGCGCGGACGTTGTCGTCGGCGACAAAGGCGTCGAAGGCGGCGCGCAGGCCGTCCATCAGGTCGATGCCGGCCGCGTTCAGGGTCGCCGGGTCGTTGAGCGTGATGACGCCGATGCGGTCCTTGATCTCGGTCCGAACCTTGGCGGGTGTCTGGGCGCCGTCCATGGAAATCGCTCCTCCAGTTCGAGACTTTTGCTCGATCTAAAGGACTCTACCCCGCGTCAGCCTAGGGGCAAACGCTCTTAGGCGGCGGCGACGGCGGCGACAGCCGCCATCGGCTGGGCCGCGGTGGTGCGGTTGCGGCCGGCGTGCTTGGAGGCGTAGAGGGCCGCGTCGGCGCGTTCCACCAGGCTCATAGTGCTTTCACCGGCGATCCGTTCGGCATAGCCCGCCGAGACAGTGATGGTGCCCAGGTCTTCGTTCGTGGAGCGGCGCTTCAGCGAGCGGGACGAGACCTCCTCGCGGATCTCTTCCAGGACCGCGCGGGCCGTGCGGCCGTTTTCGGCGGGGAAGATGATCGCGAACTCTTCGCCGCCGTAGCGGGCGGCCATGCGGGGCGTCGCGCCCATGCGGCCGATGACGCTGGAGACGTAGCGCAGCACCTGGTCGCCGATCTGGTGGCCCCAGGCGTCGTTGAAGCCCTTGAAGTGGTCGATGTCGATGATCGCCAGCGTCATGCCTTCGCCTTCGGCGTCGGCTTTTTCGCAAGTGGTTTCAAGGCGTTCGTCGAAAGCCTTGCGGTTGGCGAGGTTGGTCAGGCCGTCGGTCATGGCGTCGCGGCGAACCTGGTCGAGGCTCTCGCGCAGGCGGCCGAGTTCGGCAGTGGTCTCGGCGAGCTGGCTTTCCAGGATCGCGGTCTCGCCCTGCACCTTCTTGGTGGCGGCGGTCAGGTCCTGGACGACGGCCTTGACCTCGCCGGCGTCCTCGCCGTCCTGCAGGCGGCCGCTGGCGATGGCCAGTTCGTGGCCGTATTCCTCGCTGGACTTATGCGCCGCGTCGATGGCCGCGGTGACGGTCTGCAATTCCTTGGAGAGCACGTCGCCGGCTTCCAGAATGTCGCCGTTCAGCTTGGCTTCCGGCAGGTACATGGCCGCCAGTTCGGCGCCCAGGGTCTCGGTGATCGGCTCGCCGGCCGCCAGCAGGCGGTCGATTTCCTGGGCGAGCGGGCTTTCCTTCTCGGCGACGTAGTGCACCCAGAGTTCGAAGTTGCGCACCGTGGGCCAAACCTGATTGGCCTCCATCACCTCCAGCGCGGTCCGCGCGAGGTCATAGGATTTCGGGCTGCGGAGCGCGGTCTGAACGTCCACCGACATGGTCTTTAGCTTCCCAACCAGGCGCCCGCCTTATGCGAGCCACCTACAGTCGGGGGCAAATCTACCCGTCCAACACCCAACGACCCGTTAAAGGGCGCGGTGTGCCGCAGGCGGTTTTTTGGTGGCTAGTCTTCCGAACGGGGCGGCGGCGGGCGTGAGAGGAAGGCCGGCACGTCGCGGCCGAAGCCGACCACGCCGTCATCGCCGCCATCGCGGTCGTTGCGGCTGCGGTCGTTGCGGTCGTTGCGGTCGTTGGCGCCGCGCTCACTGGAACTACGCTCACCGCCGCGTTCGTTTCCGCCGCGCTCTGGCCTGCCACGGTCGCGGCCGCCTTCGGCGCGCTGGGGACGGTCGTCGCGGGCGCGGGGGCCACGGTCGCGTCCGCCGTCGCGCGCACCTTCGCGTTCTGGGCGTTCGCGAGGCGCGCGTTCGGGTTGCGCCTCAGGTTCGCGGGCCGGCGCGGGGGCGGCGGCTTCGACAGGCGCGGCCTCGGCGGGGGCCGGCGCGGCGGCGTCAGCGGCGGGACGCTCTTCGCCCCGGCGGCCTCGGCTGCGACCACGGCCGCCGCGTTCGGCACGCTCGGGCTTGGGCGCGGCGTCTTCAGACGGCGGCGGCGCGGTGGTCGGATCGAAGGGCGTCATGGCCGCCACTTCGCCATGGACGGGCACGGGGCGCGGACGGCGGTCGCGATCGCGGTCACGGCTGGAGGGGGCGCCGCGTCCGGGGCCGCCACGGCCGCGGTCGCCGCCACGCGAGTTGCGCGGTTCGTCCTTGATGTTGGCCCAGTCGGCTTCGAGCTTGATCTCTTCCGGCGCCTTGCCGATCAGCTTCAGCACCTTGTCGAGGTTGCGGCTGTCGGCGGGCGTGACGATCATGAAGGTCTGGCCGAGCTTGCCGGCGCGGCCGGTGCGCCCGATCCGGTGCACGTAGTCGTCGGCGTGGTGCGGCACGTCGAAGTTGAAGACGTGGCTGACGTCCGGGATGTCCAGGCCGCGCGCGGCGACGTCGGAGGCCACCAGCAGCTTCAGCGAGCCGTTGCGGAAACTTTCCAGCGTGCGCATGCGGGTCTGCTGATCGAGGTCGCCGTGGATCGGGGCGGCGTCCATGCCATGCGTTTTCAGCGACTTGGCGACGATATCGACTTCAGACTTGCGGTTGCAGAAGACGATGCCGTTCTTCACGTCGTCGCGCTCGATCAGCATGCGCAGCGCCGTGCGCTTGGCCTTCTGGTCGGCGGTCGGGATGCGCACCAGGTATTGGGTGATGGTCTCGGCGGTGGTGGCGGGCCGCGAGGCCTCGATGCGCACCGGATCGTTGAGGAACTGCTTGGTCAGCCGGGTGATTTCCGGCGGCATGGTGGCCGAGAAGAACAGGGTTTGCTTCTTCTTGGGCGTTAGCTGGAAGATGCGTTCGAGGTCGGGGATGAAGCCCATGTCGAGCATGCGGTCGGCTTCGTCGACAACCAGCATCTGCACGCCGGTCATCAACAGCTTGCCGCGCTGGAAGTGGTCGAGCAGACGGCCGGGCGTGGCGATCAGCACGTCGACGCCGCGGTCGAGCTTCAATTCCTGGTCGGAGAAGGAGACGCCGCCGATCAGCAGCGCCCAGGTCAGCTTGGTGCCCTTGGCGTAGCGTTCGAAGGAGGCGGCGACCTGATCGGCCAGTTCGCGGGTCGGCTCGATGACCAGCGCGCGGGGCATGCGGGCGCGGGCGCGTCCGGCCGCCAGGCGGTCGATCATCGGGAGCGTGAAGGCCGCGGTCTTGCCGGTGCCGGTCTGGGCGATGCCGAGCACATCCTGGCCATGCAGGGCGTGCGGAATGGCTTCGGCCTGGATGGGCGTTGCGGTGGTGTAGCCGGTGTCGGCGACGGCCTTGAGGGTCGTGGGCGACAGGCCCAGTTCGGAGAATTCGGTCATTTTGCCTGAGGGATACGGTCGGAGGGACCGTCGTGGCCCCGGATGGCTGCCCCAGCGCCGTGTGCGCCGTAGCGGCGCGCGGACGAGGTTCGCCGCGCGGGCGGAACATACGAGCGGCGACGCCTAAGTCAACGCGCGCGCGCCCTGGTGGTTCTGACGGGGATCGGAAGTGTCCGATTCAGGGCGCCGCGCCTAGGTCGGGGCGGGCGTCCTGAGCACATTGACGAAGCCGCGGCGGCCGGTGCGCTGACCCTCGGCGACCTCGTCGGGCGTTTCGGCGCGCAGGGTGGGCGTCACAGTGACGGCGAGGCCATTGGGCAGGCGGATGGTCCCGGTCTCGCCGGAGGCCAGGTCGACGGACCCGCTGACCATCGGATGCAGGCTCTCATTGAGGCCCGCGGTGACGGTCAGGCGGTCGCCGTGCTGGCTGACCTTGGTGAACAGCTTGAAGCGGCTGTGGCCGCGCTCGATGTAGCCCAGCCGGTACCAGGACTGCGAGCCGAAGGCGGTGAGGTCCGTGACCAGAGCGTGGCCGTCCGGGTCCTTCATGGTGGCGTAGACGCGCACCGCCGAGCCCGGATCGACCGACGACCAGCGGGCGATGGCGTGGATCTTCGACGGGCCGTATTCGCCGGGCGGCAGCAGGCCGGGTTGGGGGTTCTGCGGATCGTCGGAGACCCGCGTGAAGCCGTAGGCGGCCGGATCGCGGGCGGTGGCGAAGGCCTCGGCGGGCTCGGGCGGCATGGAGATCAGTTGCAGGGGTTGCAGGCGTACGACCCGCGAAACGGCGGCGGTGGGCGCTTCGGCGGGGGCTGTGGCGGGTTGCGAGGCTGTGGCCGCGACGACCGGCTGAGCGGCGGCGAAGACGATCTGCGCCGGGCGCGCGGCCCAGGCGGTCCAGGCGCAGCCCAGGGTCAGGGCTGTGATGCTGGCAGCGCCCAGCGCACGGGCGGCTCGGCTCGGGGTGCGCTCCGAGAGGAGGCCGATGCGCTCGGCGAGCGGATGGGCGGCCTGGGCGGGCCAGTAGCAGCCGATGGGCAGGGGCCGGGCGGCCAGCTGAGTCTTCAGCATGGCCTCGGCGTAGGAGCGCCGCACGGCGGGATGGGCGGCGACCACCTGGGCGTCGCAGGCCAGCTCCTGATCGATGCGCAGGTAATGAGCCAGCACGTGGACCATCGGGTTGAACCAGTTGAGGCAGCGGGCCAGCGCCACGGCGGCGTTGATGCGCGAGTCCTGGCGGGCGATGTGGGTTTCCTCGTGGGCGAGGACCACCCGCTGTTCGCGCGGCGTGTAGCGGCCGGCGAAGTCGCGGGGCGTGACGACCCGGGGGCGCAGGACGCCGACCACCGCGGGCCCGGCCCGGCCGGCGCGGACCGCGCGGCTGAACTGCGCCTGGCGCCAGACGAGGTGGGCCAGGGCGGCCACGGCGCCGGCGATCCAGAGCGCGGTGAGAATGGCGGAGAGATCGGGGCCTGACGACGACGCCGGCAGGCTGGGCGCGTAGTCGAAGGCGGCGGTCAGGCCCGGCTGGGCGGCGCCGGGCGCCGGGCCGGCCAGCGTGATCACCCGGGCCGGCGCCAGCATGGCGGCGGCGGCGAGCGGGACGAGCGCCCAGAGCTGATAGGCGACGCGGGCGCCGAAGACGCGCCGGGCCGGGCGGCGCAGCAGCATGGCCAGCATCACGGCGCCGGCGATGGCCAGGTTCACACGAAGGAGGAGGGTGAGGGCGTCACTCATCGTCTTCGAGCTTTGCGATCAGGGATTTCAGCAGCTTGATGTCGCGGCCGGTGAGCGCGCGGTGCTCGGCGAAGTGGGCGACCAGCGGCGCGACCTCGCCACCGAACAGCCGGTCGACCAGGCCCTGGCTTTCCGACTGCACGTAGTCGGCGCGGCTGAGCAGTGGGCGGTAGAGGTAGCCGGCGTCCTCACGGCGGCCCTCGATAGCGCCTTTGCGCAAGAGCCGGGTGATCAGGGTCTTCACGGTCCCCGGCGCCCAGCCATGCGCCTCGCCGACCGCGTCGACGATGCCGTCTGGCGTCAGGGGGCCCTGGGCCCACAGGGCCTCCATGATCTGGCTTTCGGCGCCGGAGATCTTGACCGCTGGCATTCTTAGCACCTTACCGAAAATACACGTGTACTTTAGTCGAAAGTACGTCTGTATCATACCTCGTCGGGCCGCGTCGGCCAGTGAATTCGAGGACATGAATCGTGCGAACCGGGCTCATCTCCATGGCGGCCGCCGCCGCCCTGCCGTCGCTCGCCGTGGCGCAGGAAACCAAGCCGGCCGCGGCGCCGCCGCCTGCCGGCAAGACGGTGGGCGAGATCGTCGTGAACGGCCCGGCCACGGCGCCGGTACAGGTCGCCATCGACCGCAAGAGCTATGACGTCACCAAGGACCTGCAGGCGCAGTCCGGCGCCATCGGCGACGCGCTGCGCAACGTGCCCTCGGTGCAGGTGGACCCGCAGGGCAACGTCAGCCTGCGCGGCGACCCCAACGTCACCATCCTGGTCGACGGCAAGCGCTCCAGCCAGTTCGAGGGCGACAACAAGGCGCTGGCGCTGCAGTCGATGCCGGCCAGCTCGATCGAGCGGGTTGAGGTTCTGACCAACCCTTCCGCAGAGTTCCGCGCCGATGGTTCGGGCGGGATCATCAACCTGATCACCAGGAAGGCGCGCGGGACCGGCGTCACCGGGGCGGTGAATCTGATGGCGGGCGACGGCGACCGGTTCGCCGCCGGCCTCAGCAGCGGCTACAATGCCAAGCGCCTGTCGATGACCGGCGAGCTGGGGATCCGGCAAGACACCCAGAAGCAGACGTCGGTGGACGACCGCCTGACGCCGGACGCCAAGGGCGGCTTCGACGCCCTGGACCAGAAGCAGGTCGCTGACATCATCATCAACTCGTTCAACGCCCGCGGCGCACTGGACTTCGACCTTACACCCCGCACGCGGATCGGGGTGGAGACGCACGGCGCCTACACCTTCTTCCGGCCGGACAACTTTACAACCACGGTGGTCGACGGGCCTTCGGGCGCCTTGACCGACAGCTTCCTTCGCCGGCTGACCGTCCATCAGAAGCGCGCGCAGGGAGAGGTCAGCGCCAACCTGCGCCAGAAGGTCGGCGACACTGGCGATTTCGCGCTCAGCCTCAGCCACGAGGAGACGGTCGATCCGCGCGTGCGCACCGGCCACGCCTTCGACGAGGTCCCGACGGCCCCGGACATCTTCGACCAGCAGCGGCTCGACAACCACCTGCACCGCACCGAACTGAAGGGCGACCTGGCGTTGCCCTTCGCTGACCTGTCCAAGCTGAAGCTCGGCTTCGACGTTGAGTATGACGACAACGCCTATCGCAACCGCGGCTACGACGGCCTGGCGCTCACGCCGGACGCGGCCCTCACCAATCTGTTCGATTTCCGCCAGACGATCAGCGCGGCCTACGCCACCTATGAGCGGCCGGTGGGTGATCTGACTGTGTTGGCAGGCCTGCGGGTCGAGGATGTGCGCATCCACCTGGATCAGGCGACGACTGAACAAAGCGACGAGAACGACTATCTGCGGGCCTATCCGAGCCTGCACCTCGGCTGGAAACTGAGCGACACCCAGGACCTCAGCGCCAGCTACAGCCACCGGGTGCAGCGGCCGGACCCGGGTGCGTTCAACGCCTTCCGCCTGGAGGTCGACCCGCTGAATTTCCGAAGCGGCAATCCCGACCTGAGGCCGCAACAGACCCAGTCGTTCGAGTTGGGCTACGCCTATCGGCAGGCGCCGGTGCTGCTGCTCGCGACCCTGTTCTACCGGGAGAACCGCGACGGGTTTGGCGACGTGCTGACCGACCTGGGCGGCGGGGTGTTCCTGACGCAGCAGCAGAACCTGGCGACCAGCCGCGCGGCCGGACTGGAGGTGACGCTGAACGGCAAGATTACGCCGATGCTGAGCTACGGCGTCACCGGCGGGGTGAGTTGGACACAGCTGGACAGCCTGGGGCCGACCTTCGCGCCGACCCGGGAACTGGTCGCGGCGGGCGGGCAGGGGAACCTGACCTGGACGGCGTCAGCGAAGGATCTCTTCCAGCTCAACGCTTTCTACAATCCGGAGCAGTTGACCTCGCAGGGTGAGGTCAAGGCGCTGATGGCCATCGACCTTGGCTGGCGCCATCGGCTCAGCGACAAGTTGGCGGTGGTGGTGACCGCGCGCGACGTCGCCGACAGCTTCTTCATCCGCCAGTCGGCGGACACGCCGCTCCTGATCCAGCGCGGCAAGGTGTCGATCGACAACAAATCGCTGCGCGTGGGGCTGAGCTACAGCTTCGGCGGTGGCCGGCCCAAGGACCCCGGCTTCGACTTCCAGCCCAGCGGCGGCGCCGGCGCGGGGCCGACGCCGTAAAGCGCTACTTCCCGTCGACCGAGTAGGCCAGCAGGACGTTGGTGCCGTTGCCGCCGGTGTTGGCGGCGCCGTTGAAGCCGCTGAACACGAAGAGCTTGCCGCCGGCGATGGCGGCGCCCAGGCCGTCCAGGCTGCCGCCCGGCTGGCCCTTCACCTGGTTGACGGTGTCGTAGGTGCGCTCGGTGGTGCTGTCGGCCCAGATCACCTTGCCGGTGGCGGCGTCGTAGGCGCGCAGCCAGCCGTCCATGGTGCCGTCGAACACCACGCCGGGGATCACCGAGGGCGCCTGGCTCTGGGCGCGGACGCAGGCGCCGCCGCCGCGGTCCTTGCTGCGGTCGCCGGCGTAGTGGCAGGGGGCCTTGGGCGAAGGCGTCGACCAGAGGATCTTGCCGGTGGCCGGATCGATGGCGGTCAGGCCGGGCTTCGGCGGTCCAAGCGGGGTCGCGACGTTGGAGCGGCCCATGACCTTCAGGTTCTCTTCCAGCAGGTTCACGGTGTCGGCGTTGGCGACGTAGAGGCGCTTGGCGTCGGCGGCCATGCCCCACTCGATGCCGCCCAGCGAGGAGCCGGAGCCGACGCGGGTGTTCCAGAGCGAGGCCCCGGTGTCAGGGTTCATCCCATAGACCACGCCGGACTTCTGGCCGGAGAGCACGATGTCCTTGCCGCTGGGGAGGTGGAAGACGATCGGCGAGGCGCCGAAGTCGTAATCCGGGCCGTCGGGGCTGGGGCAGTTGATCGGCTTGGTGGCGGCGTTGCAGCCGACGATGAAGTTGTCCTTTTCGGTCACCTGGTTCGACCAGCGGATCTTGCCGGTCTTGGTGTCCATGGCGACGATCGCGTCGGCGCCCTTGGTCTCGACCTCGGTGTAGCTGTCGCCGGTGGCGACGTAGACGAGGTTGCGCTTCGCATCGACCGTCGGCGCCGACCAGATCGCCCCGCCGGCCGGACCCTGCATCATGGTCCCGGCGGAGTTCTTGTGAGTGTCGTGCAGCGGCTCGGTGATGACCTTGGTCTGCCAGTTCAGCTTGCCGGTCTTGAGGTCCAGCGCCGCCAGCGAGGCCTGGAAGCTGCAGCAGCGGTAGGTCGGTTGGCGCGCGGCGCCTTCTTCGCCGGAGGTCAGCGGCACGAAGACCTGATCGCCGGAAATGACCGGGGTGCCGGTGATGCCGGCGATGGTGTTGGCTTCCAGCGACGGGCTCTTCCAGAGTTCCTTGCCGCTCTGGGCGTCATAGGCGTGCGCGGTGCGGTCGCGGATGCCCAAGACGGTCAGCCAGCCGCTAGGTGAGACGTCCGACTTCACGATCATCGGCGTGGTGCGCGAGACGGTGTTCTCCACCACCCAGCGGACGCAGCCGGTGTTGGCGTCCAGCGCGTAGAACTTGCCCGAGCGATTGGCGACGAATAGCCAGTCGCCGATCACCGTCGGCATGCCGGAACTGCCGGACATGGCGAAGGACCACTTCACCTTCAGCTTGCCGATGTCGGCGGTCTTCAGGCCCGGGTTGGCCTGATAGCGGTGGGAGGTTTCCAGGCCGACGCTGGTCCAGTCAGAGCCAGTGGGCTTGATCGGCGGGTTGGTCTCGCACTTGACGTCGACGCCGACGGCGGCGGGCGGGGCCGGGCGGCCCGCCGGGGCCCGCGCCGCTTGCGCGGCCGGCGGGGCGCTCGATGACTCTGGGGCGGCGGTCAGGAAGGCCGCGACGTTCGCCTTGTCGGCATCGGAGAGGCCGGCGGCCATGGGCTTCATGACGCCGTTGGTGAGCGCGTCGACGATGGCTGCGGCCGGATAGGTGGCGAGCGTCGCGCGGCTGGGCGCGCGGTCGATGTTCGGCTCGTGGCACATCTTGCAATGGGCGTTGAACACCGCGCTACCGGCGGCGGCGTCCTGTGCGTGGGCGGCCAACGGCAGGCTGAGCCCCAGCGAAACCAGGGCCGCGGAAATCCAGAGTCTCATGCGTGAAGCTCCCCAAGCGTTTTCTTTGCACTTTGGGGCTCCCGAGGAGACTCGGCAAGCCGGCTTGACCGCAGATCAGTGCGCCTTCGGTCCCAACCCCTTCAACAGTTCCGCCACCGCCGCATCCAGCTGGGTGTCCTTTCCCTGCAGGGTGTCGCCGAGCGGGCGCTCGACGGTCACGTCCACGGGCCGGGGATGCAGCTCCATGTCATCGCCCGCCGCGCCCTGGATGCGGGTCGAGGGCACGCGGACTACCGAGCCATCCACCAGGGGCACGTTGGAGGTGTAGATGATCCAGCCGGCGGTCGGGACGCCCACCACCTTGCCGAGCTTCAGCGCGCGGTAGCCCTCGGTGAAATCCTCGGCGTCGGAGAGCGAGGACTCGTTGGTCAAGAGCACGGTCGGCAGTCCAAGGGCGCGTTGGCCGAGCGCCTGACGGCTGGGCACCGGGCTCTGGCCGCGCGAGGTCATGGTCAGGTAGTTACGGCGCGCGAAGACGTCGAGCACGTAGCCGTTGACGAAGCCGCCGTTGTTATTGCGCACGTCGACCACCACGCCCTCCTTGCCCTGGTTCTGGGCGTCGAGGTCGAGATAGAGCTGGTCCAGGGACTCCGACGACATGTCGGCGATGTGGACGTAGCCGAGGCGCCCGCCGCTGATCCGATCCACATAGGCGCGCTGGCTGGTGATCCACTGGCGGTAGAGCAGGCCCCCGGCCACGGTGGACGAGACCGGGCGCACGATCGCCTGGCGGGTCGCCGAGCCGGTGCGGACGCTGAGCACGGTGCGCTTTTCGGCCTTGTCGAGCATGAGTTGGTCGAGGTCGACGGTGGGGCTGAGCGGGCGGCCGTCGACCGCCAGCAGCACGTCGCCGGGCTTGATGGAGCCTTCGATGGCGGCAGGACCCAGCGTGATCACCTCGCGCACGACCAGGCCCTTGCCGGCTTCATAGGCCTCGCGGTCGAAGCGCAGGCCGAGGTCGCCAACGCGGTTGGGACCGAAGCCGCCGGGCGCGCGGTTGATGCCGGAGTGGCTGGCGTTCAGCTCGCCGATCATCAGGTTGGTCAGCCGGCGCATCTCATCGCCCGTGTGGGCGCCTTCGATGTAGGGTGTGAAGCGGGCGCGTAGAGCGCCCCAGTCCTGACCGTGGAACTTGGGATCGAAGAAGCTGCGGTCGAGCAGGGTCCAGGCCTGGTTGAAGGCGACGAGCTTTTCCTGGTCGAAGCCGACCTCCATCTCGGCGTTGATCGCGACGGCGCGCGGGCGCGGGGCCTCCAGGGTCGTGGTCGTGACCGTCCCGCCGTCCAGGTAGAAGATCGACTTGGAGTCCGGGGTGAAGGCGTAGGACCGCTTGCCGCGCTTGGAGCTGGCGATCTGCTGCGGGGTCGGCGCCTCGCGGACCAGTTCGTCGAGGTTGTAGCTGTAGAGGACGCTCTGGCCCGACAGGGTGGAGCGGAAGACGAGAGTCTTGCCGTCCGGGCTGATGGCCGGCGCCTCGGCGCTGACGCCCAGCGGCAGGTAGGTGGCGCGCTCGCGGATGCCGTCGAAGACGATGTTCACCGGCTCGACCTTGGGCTTGGCGGGTGTCGCGGCGTCCGGCTTGCCGGCCTCAGGCTTGGCGTCGGTTGCCTTGGCCTCGGCCGCAACCGGCGGGTCGTCGGGCTTTGGGGCAGGCGGCAAGGATTCCGGCGGCTTGACGCCAGGCGCGGGCGTCGTGCCGGGCGTGCGCGGGGCGTCGGGGCGGCTTTCGGGCCGGAAGAGGTCGCGGAACTCGTCCTCGCGGTAGCGCGGCACGTGGGGCAACAGGTCGACGCGGACGATGTGCACGTCCTCTGAGCGCTGGGCGGTGTCGAAGACGATGTACTTGCCGTCCTTCGACCAGACGATGGTCGAGGCGTCGCCGTTGGCCAGGAAGCTGATCGGCTTGGCCTCGCCGCCGGCGGCCGGGATGACCCAGACGTTGCGGAACGACTTGGCGTCGGTGACGCCGAAGGCCAGCCACTTGCTGTCGGGCGACCACGCGGGGCCCGAGCCACCGAAGCCGGCGATCTGGCCGGTGAAGACCAGGCTGTCCTTCTGAGGCTCGCCGGCGTCGTTGAGGGTGATGACGCGCAGCTCTTTCCGCTCGCGGACGTAGGCGACCATCTTGCCGTCCGGCGACCATGACGGGTTGGAGTCGAAGGTCGGGCCGCCGGTCAGCAGGCGCTCGCGCCGGGTGGCGAAGTCGTAGGTGGCGATGTGGCTCTCCAGGCCGCGCTGGGCGACGTAGGCCACGCGGCGGCTGTCCGGCGACCAGAAGAGGTCGGTCTGGATGCCGCCCTTGTCGGTGACCCGCTCGCCGGGGCCGCCATCCTTGGCGCTGGCCGCGAAGACCTCGCCGTGCGCGACCACTGCCACCTTCTTGCCGTCGGGAGAGAGCGCCATCTGCTGGAAGCTGGTCTCGTTCAGGCGCCGGTCGCCGGCCGAGGCGGGCGCGCCGCGCAAGGCGATCTGCACCTGGGCGGCCTGACCGGACTTCAGGTCCAGCTTCCAGACGCCGAAGTCGCGCTCGAAGACGATGGCGCCGCCGTCGCGGGCGATGGAGGGGAACAGCACCCGGCCGGAGGTGAAGTGGGTGATCTGGGTCGGCTGGCCGCCGGCGGCCGGGAGTTTCCAGAGGTTCTCCGACCCCGAGGCGTCGCTCATGTAGTAGAGGGCCGCGCCGTCCGGGCTCCACATGGGCCACAGGTGTTTGGCGTCGGGGCCAAGCAGGCGCTTGTAGGGTCCGGACGCGGCGACGGGTTTGAGCCATAGCTCGCCCTCGTCGATGTGGGCGTGGCCGTTGCGCCACCACTGGACGCCGGAATTGCCCTTGGCGATCAGGGCAATGGTCGCTCCGTCGGGCGAGGGGGCGGAATTGAACTCCGACAGGAAGCGTTCTCGGCTGACCTCCAGGGGCGTGCCGCCGGTGGCGGCGACACGATAGACGTCCGGCTGACGGGCGACGTCGTTAGCGCCGGAGGAGAAGTAGATCCACTTGCCGTCGCGCGACCAGGCGTCGAGCTGTTCGGTGGAGTCCGACCAGGTGAGCCGCCGCACCTGACCGGTGGCGAGCGTCACGATGTAGATGTTGGGCGCGCCGCCGCGGGTGGAGGTGAAGGCCATCTCCTTGCCGTCCGGCGAGTAGATCGGGCGTTCTTCGGTCGCCGGGTCGGTGATCAGCAGGCGCGCCGTGCCGCCGGCCGTGGGCACGGTCCAGATGTCGCCCCCGGAGGCGAAGGCGATCTCGGCGCCGTCGGGCGACAGGGTCGGGGTGGCGAAGGCGGGCTTTGCAGCGGGAGGTTGGGCCAGCGCCGCGCCCGCGATCAGAGCCGCCACAACTGCGCCCGCGGCCAGCGCGGGCCGCATCACTCGCCACATCGTCATCAAGCTCGTCCCTGTCACTCGTGCGGGAATTGGTATCGGACCTTTTGACGCTTGGTAAGCCGGTCGGGATCAATGCGAATTCGGACTCCGGTATTGCTCCGGATTGACCGATGACCTACCAAGGTTCGCCCCTGGCTTGGCCGGGGCGTTGGGGTCGGGGGAAGCGGGCATGCGACGCGGATTTTGGCGGGGTGCGGTGACGGCCGCCGTGCTGGGCTTGCTGAGCGTCGGGACGGCGCGCGCCCAGGCGCCGGCGGCGCAGCCCGACACCCTGAAGGTGACCTTTTGCGGGACCTCCGGGCCCCTGCCGGTGCGCGACCGGGCCAAGACCTGTGTCGTGGTCCAGGCGGCCGGCAAGCTCTACGCCGTCGATGTCGGACCGGAGTCGGTCGAAAACCTGATGCTTTGGCGCCTGCCGATGGCCCAGGCGCGCGCGGTCTTCCTGACCCACCTGCACTCTGACCACATCGGCGAGGTGGGCGAGTTCAACATGCAGAGCTGGGTGGCCGGCCGGCCGGCGCCGCTGGCGCTGGTCGGGCCGAGCGGGACCGACAAGGTCGCCCGGGGTTTCAACCTCGCCTACGAGAACGACCACGTCTTCCGCAACGCCCACCACGAGCACGGCGAGGTGAAGCTGCCGATCGCGGCGGGCGTGCTGGCGCCACAGGTGGTGGCCATGCCCAAGCCCGGCCCGGACGGCGGGGCGACCAAGGTGGTCTGGCAGGAGGACGGGCTGACCGTCACCGCCATCCTGGTGGCGCACAATCCGGTCACGCCGGCCTTCGGCTACCGCTTCGACTACAAGGGCCGCTCGGTGGTGATCAGCGGCGACACCCGCAAATGGCCGCCGCTGGCCGCCGCGGCCAAGGGCGCCGACGTCTTGATCCACGAGGCGCAGAACAGCGACATGACCAAGCAGATGTCGCAGGGCCTGAAGATGCTGGGCAATCCGCGGATGAGCTCGATCATGGCCGACACGGTCAGCTATCACACGACCCCGGTGGAGGCTGCCGACATCGCCCGCATGGCCGGCGTGAAGCGGCTGGTGCTCTACCACATCACCCAGGCGGGCCTGCCGGCCTTCACGCCGGAGGCCTTCACCAAGGGCATGGACGCCGGGGGTCCGCTCGACTGGCGGCTGGCCAAGGACGGCATGACCATCGAACTGCCGCCGGGCTCAAGCGAGATCCGCTTCGGCCAGAACTGACGACCGCCGACAGCTTCACTGTTAACGGATACTCAGGGCGTTTGGCCCACAACCGGAGCATGCAGAAGGCAAGCTCAGCGGACGTCGCCCCGGAGAAGCGCCAACAGCGGTTTGCTGACCTGGGACCGGTGGCCCTCGCGCTGGCTGTGTTCCTGCTGGCGCTGGCGAGCATCCACTTCGCCCGCGAGGCCGGCCGGATCGCCGCCATCTGGCCGATCAATGCGCTGCTGCTGGTGGCGCTGTTGCGCACCCGGGCGGCGGACTGGCCGCGTTATCTCGCCGGCGGCCTGGTCGGCGTCATCGGCGCGGACCTGATCCTCGGGGACTCGATCGTGACGGCCGCCGGGCTGACCGCCTGCAACCTGCTGGAGGCGGGGTTCTGCGCGGTGCTGATCCGCCGGTTCGCCGGCCAGACGCTCGACCTCGCCCGACAGCGCGACCTGGTGATTTTCCTGCTCTCCGCCGCGGTTGCGCCGTTGGTCTCCGGCGCGGGGGCGGCCTTCGTGCTCGCAGCCCGGCACCACGCCACCTACCTGACGAGCTTGCGGGGTTGGTATTCCGCCGATGCGCTGGGGCTGTTCCTCGTGGCGCCGGTGCTGCTGGCGGTGACGGGCGAGAGCCTGAGGTCGCTGGGCCAGACTCTCCGCCAGCCGCGCGGCTGGCTGTCGCCGGCCGTGCTGACCGCCACCCTGGCGCTGGTCTTCTCGCAGAACACCGCGCCGCTCTATTTCCTGCTTCCCGCCGCGCTGACCCTCGTCGCGTTCGAGCTGAACCTCGCCGGCGTAGCGCTCGGCCTCTTGATCACCGCCACCGCCGGCGTGGTGATGACCATCGGCGGGCACGGCGGGCTGATGGCGGTCCGCGGCGGACTGACCGCGCGTCTGGAGTGGTTCCAGGTCTTCATCTCGATCATCAGCGTGACCATCCTGCCGGTGGCCGCCGCTCTGACGACGCGCCGGCGCCTGGAGGCCAGTCTGCGCGAAGCCAACCGGCTGTCGGCGCTGACCGAGCAGATCGCCGGCATCGGCTATTGGCGCAACGATCTGGTGACCGGGCGGCGCACCTGGTCGGAGCAGGTGTTCGCAATCCACGGCCTGAACCCGGCCGAGGTCTGCCCCAACCAGCCCTATGCCCTCGATCAATATCTCGGCGGCGACGGGCAGAAGGTGGTCGAAGCGATCCGCCGCACGGTCGCCACCGGCAAACCCTTTGACCTGAAGCTCACGCTCACCCGCGCCGACGACGGGCGTGAACGGGTGGTCGCCTACAAGGGCGAGGGCGAGCGCGATGCGTCGGGCGCGATCTGCGCGGTCATGGGCGTGATCCGCGACATCACCGAGGAGGAGACCGCGCGGCAGGCGATCGAGGATGCGGCCGCCGCCAAGTCGCTGTTCCTGGCCAACATGACCCACGAGATCCGCACGCCGCTGACCTCGATCCTCGGCTTTGCCAACCTGCTGGCCGGCCAGCCGGAGCTGAACGAGACCGCCAAGACCCGCGTGGCCCGCGTGGTCGGCGCCGGCGAGGCGCTGCTGTCGGTGGTCAACGACGTGCTGGACTTCTCCAAGCTGGAGGCCGGCAAGTTCGAGATTCTGGCCAAGGTCATTTCGCCCACCGAGGTGCTGCGCGAGACCCTCTTGATGTTCTCGCCGCAGGCCGACGCCAAGGGCCTAACGCTGGACTTCGAGGCCGAGGGGCTGCCAGGACTGGGTGCTGGTTGATCCTGACCGGTTGCGGCAGATCCTGATCAACCTGGTCGGCAACGCCATCAAGTTTACGGACGAAGGCTCGGTTCGCCTGACCGCCAGCTATTCGGCGCGGACCGGCCAGCTGCGGGTGCGAGTCGCCGACACCGGCGAGGGGATGACCAAGGTGCAGCAGAAGAAGCTGTTCCAGCGGTTCTCCCAGGTCGACGCGTCGTCGACGCGCCGCCACGGCGGCACCGGCCTGGGCCTGGCGATCAGCAAGGGGCTGGTCGAGGCGATGGGCGGGGCGATCGGCGTCGCCAGCAAGGCCGGCGTCGGCTCGGCGTTTCACTTCCGGATCGATGCTCCGATCGCCGAGGCCCCCGCGGCTGCAGTCGAGGATGTCGCGGCCGGTTCTGGCCTGGAGGGTGTCCGCGCTCTGATCGTCGACGACAATCCGATGAACCGCGAGCTGGCCCGCGCCGTGCTCGCGCCGTTCGGGGTGGAGATTTCAGAGGCCGTGGACGGCCTGGCCGCGGTGGCCGCCGCGGCGCATCCGTTCGACGTGATCCTGATGGATATCCGCATGCCGCTGATGGACGGACCGGCGGCGCTGGCGAAGATCCGCGCGGGCGACGGTCCCAACAGAGACGTGCCGATCCTGGCCTTCACCGCCGATGCGCAGGTCGCCGGCCTCGGCGAGGCGGGCGGCTTCGACGGGCTGGTCCGCAAGCCGATCATCGCGATGGCGCTGGCGCAGGCGATCAGCGCGGCGGTGTATCGCGAGACGCAAGCAGACCCCGGCCGCGGCGAGGCCGCCGCCTAGACGTCCAGATCGGCGACCGCGAACTCGGCGTTTTCCTGGATGAACTGGAAGCGCAGCTCAGGCTTGCGGCCCATCAGGGACTCGACGCGGACCTCGACGAATTCGGTGGCGTCGGGGTCGTCGTGCGGCAGGGTCACCCGGGCCAGGGTGCGCTTGGCCGGGTCCATGGTGGTTTCCTTGAGCTGGGCCGGCATCATCTCGCCCAGGCCCTTGAAGCGGCTGATCTCCGGCTTCTTGCCCTTGAACTCGCCGGCCAGCAGTTCGTCGCGGTGGGCGTCGTCGCGGGCGTAGATAGTCTTGGCCCCGTGGCTCAGGCGATAGAGCGGCGGCAGCGCCAGGTAGAGGCGGCCTGAACGGATCATCTCCGGCATGGTGCGATAGAAGAAGGTGATCAGCAGGCTGGCGATGTGGGCGCCGTCGACGTCGGCGTCGGTCATGATCACCACGCGGTCGTAGCGCAGGTCCTCTTCCTTGAACTTCGCGCCGCCCTGGACGCCCAGCGCCAGCAGGAGATCGCTGAGTTCCTTATTCTGACCCAGCTTGTCCAGGGTGGCCGAGGCGACGTTGAGGATCTTGCCGCGGAGGGGCAGGATCGCCTGGCTCTTGCGGTCGCGGGCCTGTTTGGCCGAGCCGCCGGCGCTGTCGCCCTCGACCAGGAAGATCTCGGTGCCGTCGATGGCGTTGCCGGAGCAGTCGGCAAGCTTGCCGGGCAGCCGCAGCTTGCGGGTGGCCGAGGCGCGGGCGACCTCTTTGTCCTTGCGCCGCTTCAACCGTTCTTCGGCGCGCTCGATGACGAATTCGAGGAGCGCGGTGGCCGACTTCGGCTGGGCGGTCAGCCAGTGGTCGAAGGGGTCGCGGATCGCCGACTCGACCAGACGCTGGGCCTCGGCGGAGGAGAGGCGCTCCTTGGTCTGGCCCTGGAACTCGGGGTCGCGGATGAACACGCTGACTAGCGCGCCGGCCTGGGCGATGACGTCGTCGGCGGTCAGGATCACGCCGCGCTTGTCGCCCTTGAGTTCGGCGTAGGCCTTCAAGCCTCGGGTCAGCGCCGCGCGCAGGCCCGCCTCGTGGGTGCCGCCTTCCGGGGTGGGTACGGTGTTGCAATAGGACTGCAGGAAGCCGTCGGCCTCGCCGAAGCCGGCCGGCGTCCAGGCGATGGCCCACTCGACCTTGCCGGCCTCGCCGGGGCGTGAGTAGCGGCCGGCGAAGGGCTCCGGCGTGACGGTCTCGATATCCTTGACCCGCTCGGCCAGGAAATCGGCCAGCCCGTTGGGAAAGCGGAAGGTGGCCTCGGCCGGCGTCTGGTCCTGGATGCGGGAGGGATCGCACGACCAGCGGATCTCGACACCGGCGAACAGATAGGCCTTGGAGCGGGCCATGCGGTAGAGGCGCGCCGGCTTGAAGGCCACGCCCTCGCCGAAGATCACCGGATCGGGCGTAAAGGCGATGGCGGTGCCGTGCTTGCGCGTGGGTCCCAGCTTTTCAATGACGCCGATCGGCTTGCCGCGCGTGAAGGCCTGGCGCCATTCGAAGCCATCCTTCCAGGCGGTGACCTCCACGCGTTCGGACAGCGCGTTGACGACGCTGACCCCGACGCCATGCAGGCCGCCGGAGGTCTCGTAGGCCTTGCCGGAGAATTTCCCGCCGGAGTGCAGGACGGTCATGATGACCTCCAGCGCGGACTTGCCGGGGTGCTTGGGGTGCGGGTCCACGGGGATGCCGCGCCCGTCGTCGGTGACGGTCAGCTGGCCATCGGCGTCGAGCCGGACCGAGATGAGCTTGGCGTGGCCGGCGACGGCCTCGTCCATGGCGTTGTCCAGCACCTCTGCGAACAGGTGGTGCAGGGCGCGCTCGTCGGTGCCGCCGATGTACATGCCCGGGCGTTTGCGGACCGGCTCCAGGCCCTCCAGCACCTCGATGTCCTTGGCCGAATAGCCATCGGTGGCGGGCGCAACGGACGCGACAGGCGAGGCGGTCGGCTTCGGGGGCGAGGCCGGGGCAGGGCTGGGCCCAGAGTTCGGGGCAGGGCTCGGGGCCGCGCCCCCGAACAGGTCGAGGGGCTCGGCGGCGGGTTTTGCGGTGGGCGGGGACATGGACCGGTAAGCTTGGGACGATTCCTGACGTGCGCCCGATATGAATCGCCGCGCGCGGGATAGCAATGCGGCGGGACAGCCAGGGCCTGCCTTTCGGCATTCGGCGCAACCGTTGGGCGAAGAGGGGCCTCGACAGGCGCCGCCGCTCGGGCTCCTATCCAAAGAAAACAGGGTGGGCAGATGTCGAGTTGGAAGGATCCGGAGATCGCGGGCGTCCGCGCCCTCCTGGCCTCGCGCCAGCCGGCGCCTGGCGAACCGCGGCCCAGCATCGCGGCGCGCCGCGCGGCGTCCGACGCGTTTGGTGAGATGGGCTCGCTCCCGCCCGGTTGCCGCCACGAACCGATGACCGCGGCTGGGGTGAAGGGCGAGCGAGTGATCCCGGCCGATGCGCTAGAGGGCCGCCGCATGCTCTACCTGCACGGCGGCGGCTACACCGGCGGCAGCCCGCGAAGTCACCGGCCGCTGGCCGCCCGGCTGGCCGAGGCGGCGCGGACCAGCGCCATCGTGGCGGAATACCGGCTGGGACCGGAACATCCCTGTCCCGCCGCAGTCGAAGACGCCATCGCGGTCTACCGCTGGATGCTGGAGGAAGACGGCGCCGAGCCGGAGCGGACGGTTGTGGCCGGGGATTCCGCGGGCGGCGGCCTGACACTGGCCCTGGCGCTCGCCCTAAAGGACCTCGGCCTGCCGCAGCCGGCGGGCCTGTTCACGATCAGCCCCTGGGCCGACCTGACCCAGAGCCATGCCACCTATCGCTCCAAGGCGGCGGACGATCCGATGATCACCAAGCAAGGCCTGGACGACAGCGCCACGGCCTATCTGGCGGGCTTCAATCCGCGGGATCCGAGGGCCTCGCCGGTGTTCGGGGATTTCGAGGGCGTGGCGCCGATGCTGATCCAGGTGGGCTCGGAGGAGGCCTTGCTGGGGGACAGCCTGCTGCTCGCCGAGCGCGCCGGCCAGGCCCGCGTCGAGGTGCGCCTGGAGGTCTGGCCGGAGATGATCCACGTCTGGCACGCCTTTGGCGGCCAGCTGGGCGCGGCGCGCCGGGCGATCAAGACGGCGGGACAGTGGATGGACGCGCGGCTGGGCGGCTGACGGGCGGCTTGGGGGACGACTTTGGGGGGAGATCTGGGATGAAGACTACGAAGGCGTGCGTTGCCGCCCTGATGCTGGCGGTTGCGGCGGCGGGCGCGGCCGCGGGGCCAGCCTGGGCCGACTGCAAGTTCCAGAAGATCGCCGACGTGCCGGTGGTTATGGAGGGGCCTCGGCCGACGATCACCGCCCAGGTGAATGGCAAGGACATGAAGTTCCTGGTCGACACCGGGGCGTTCTTCGGCGGGGTGACGCCGGAGGCCAGTGAACGCCTGGGGATGAAGCGCTCCTCTGCGCCAATGGGTCTGATGGTTTCCGGCGCCGGCGGCCAGACCCGCGATGCGCGCGCCGTGCGCGCCGACTCATTCACCTTCGCCGGCCTTGGGTTCCGCGACACCGAATTCCTGGTGGTGGGACGCATCGGCGATGGCCTGGAGGGCAACATCGGCGAGAATCTGATGGGCCCGTTTGACGTGGAGTACGACCTCGCCAACGGCGTGATCCGCTACTTCAAGCCCGACGGTTGCGGCTACGACACCAATCTCGCCTACTGGTCGAAGGGCATGACCCTGTCGCGGCTGCCCATTCTCGATCCGGGCAAAATCGTCCTGAAGATCGTAACCAACGCCAAGATCGATGGCCACACCATCCGGGTGCAATGGGATTCAGGCGCCAGCGTCTCCATCCTCAACCGCCCCGCCGCGGCGCGCGTCGGCGTGACGGTGAATTCGCCCGGATCGGTGAACGGCGGAACCACCTACGGCATCTTCGGGAAGGGGCTGGACCTGTTCCAGGCGCCTTTCCAGAGCTTCGCGGTGGGCGACGAGGAGATCAAGAACACCCAGCTGCGGGTGACCGATCTGGGCATGAGGGGCGAGGCGGAGATGGTGCTGGGCGCCGATTTCTTCCTGTCGCACCGCATCCTGATCTCCAACAGCCAGAAGAAGGTCTATTTCACTTACAACGGCGGGCCGGTGTTCCGGCTGGAAAGCCAGCCCCAGGCTCCCGCGACGCAGCAGGCGGCCGGCGGCTCGCCCACCGGGCCTGGCGCGGGGCCGGCGACCGGTGGCCAGGAGCCGAAGACCGCTGCGGAGTTCGCCCGCCGCGCGGCCGCGCGCAGCTCGCGCCGCGAGTTCGTCGAGGCCCTGGCCGACTACACCCAGGCCATCACCCTGGAGCCGGACAACGCGGGCTACTACCGGGCTCGCGGCATGACCCGCCTTCAGGCGCGTCAGCCGGTGCTGGCCATGGCCGACCTGGACGAGGCCCTGAAGCGCCAGCCGAACGACCCGGAGACCCTGTTGGCCCGGGGCGAGCTCTATCTTGCCAGCCGTGACCTGCCCCGGGCGCGGACAGACTTCGAGGCTGCGATCAGGCAGGCGCCTGACCGGCCCGACCTGCCGGCGATGGAGGGCAACGCCTACGCCATCGCGGGCCAGTACGACCTGGCGATCGCACAGCTGGACGCCTGGGTGGCGGCGCATTCGAAGGGCGAGAATCTGGCCGTGGTGCTGGGCTCTCGCTGCTTCGCCCGTGCGGCCGCCGGCAAGGAGCTGGAGAAGGCCTTGGCCGACTGTGACGCCGCCGTGCGCAAGGACCCGGTCTCGCAGATGCTGCAGACGCGCGCCCTGGTGCTGTTGCGGCTCGGCCGACACGACGAGGCGATCGCCCAGTACACGGCAGCGCTGAAGGCCCAGCCCCGCGACGCCTCGGCGCTCTACGGCCGCGGCCTCGCCGAACTCAAGAAGGGGCAGAAGACCGAGAGCGACGCCGACCTCGCCGCGGCGACCGCCATCACGCCCACCGTCGGCGCCCAGTACAAGCAATGGGGTCTGGCCCCCGAGACGCCCGCGCCCGCGAAGTCTTAGGCGCCGGCGATCACCGCTGAGACGTCGGCGCAACAATCCTTGGGCAGAGTGCCCGGTAATCTCGGTAAGGTTGTGGCCTGGCGATGTGCCAGCGGGAGTGTTGCGTGATGAAAAAGCTTTCCGTGGCGCTAGTCACGCTGGTGGCGGCGGGCCTGGCCGGCGCGGCCCAGGCCGAGTGCAAGTTCCAGAAGATCGCCGAGGTCCCGGTGACGATGGACGGCATGCGCCCGACGATCACCGCCCAGATCAACGGCCAGGACGCCCATCTGACGGTCAGCACTGGGTCGTTCTTCAGCGGGGTCAATCCGGAAGCGGCGGCGAAATACGGCATGAAGCGCGCCGCCGCGCCCGTCGGCATGGAGGTGCGCGGGATCGGCGGCGCCACGCGCAGTATCCAGGCGGTCTCGGCGGAGTCCTTCAGCTTCGCCGGCATGGGCTTCCACCACACCGAGTTCCTGCTGGCCGACCGACTTGGCGGCGGCCCGATCGCCGGCGACGTGGGCGAGAACCTGATGGGCCCCTTCGACGTGGAGTACGACTTCGCCCACGGGGTGATGCGCTACTTCAAGCCTGAGGGCTGCGGCTATGACACCAATCTCGCCTATTGGTCGCAGGGCCTGGCGGTGTCGCGGCTGTCGCTCATCGAGCCCACCACCATCCTCACCAAGGTGATCGCCAACGCCAAGGTGGACGGCCACACGATCCGGGTGAGCTTCAGTTCGGGGGGCGGACTGTCGATCCTCAGCCGCGCCGCCGCGGGCCGCGCCGGGATCAAGATCAACGACGCCGATGTCACCCGCGCCGGCGTGACCTATGGGATGTACGGCAAGGGGCTCGAAGCCTTCCTGGCGCCCTTCGCGAGCTTTGCGATCGGCGAAGAGGAGATCAAGAACACGAGGCTGCGGGTCGCCGATCTCGACCTGCCGAACGCCGACATGGTGCTGGCCGCGGATTTCTTCCTCTCGCACCGGATCCTGATCTCCAACAGCCAAAAGCGGGTCTATTTCACCTACAATGGCGGGCCGGTGTTCCGGCTCGACCAGGCGCCGACGCCGGCCACAACCGCGGTCGCCGCTGCGGCCAGCGAGGCGCCCGGCGGCTCTCCCGGCGTTGGGGCGAGACCCCCAAGACCGGCGCCGAGTTCGCCCGGCGCGGGGCGGCGGAGGCGGCGCGGCGCGAGTTCCAGCCGGCCATCGCCGACTACGGCAAGGCCATCGAGCTGGAGCCCGACAACGGCGCGCACTATCGCGCGCGCGCCATGCTGCGCCTGACCGTGCGCCAGCCGGTGCTGGCCATGGCGGACCTCGACGAATCCCTGAAGCGGCGGCCTGACGATCCCGAGGCCCTGATGCGGCGCGGCGAGCTCTACCTGTCCTCCAAGGACCCGACCCGGGCCAAGGGAGACTTCGACGCGGCGATGAAGCTGGCGCCGGACCAGGGCGGCCTCGTCTCGCAGGCGGGCACGGCCTATGCGCGCGCCGGGCTGTACGAAGAGGCCGTTCAGGAGCTCGACCGCTGGATCGCGGCGCACCCGAAGAGCGAGGACCTCGCGCGCGCCCAGAATTCCCGATGCTTCGCCCGCGCCGCCTGGGGCAAGGACCTGGACATGGCGCTGGCCGACTGCGACGCGGCGGTCAGGCGCGACAAGACCTCCACGACCATGGGCAACCGCGGGCTGGTGCTGCTGCGCCTTGGCCGGCTGGACGACGCCATCACCCAGTACGGTGAGGCGATCCGCGCCCAGCCGCGCGACGCCGCCGCGCTCTACGGCCGTGGCCTGGCCGAGCTGAGGAAGGGCGCCAAGGCGGCCGGCGACGCTGACATCGCCGCGGCGACCGCTATCGCTCCGCAGGCCGGAGAGTCCTACAAGCGCATCGGCCTGACGCCAGACGCCTGACTGAGTTCAGCGGATCGCGTCGGTGGTCGCCGCGCTGATCTCGAAGGGGAAGTTGACCCCGGCCGGCGTCGGTTTGCCGCCCAGCAGGGCCGGCTTCACCTTCAGATAAGGCGCGAGCCGCAGGATCATCGTGCCCATGCCGATGCCGTGGGGCTGCTGGTAGATGACCATGCAGTCGTAGGTCGTGCCCAGCCGGCCGATCAGGCAATTCAGCACCGCCGAGCCGGGCTTGGCGTACTTGGCGACCGCGGGCGTGGCGTTGGTGGCGAAGTCGCCTTCCTTGGGCTGGACCTGCCAGGTGACCGGCGTCTCGACCACGGGCCAGCTCGCGGTGATCACCACCTCTATGCCGGCGGGCCGCTCGTCGGACGGGCGCAGGCGGTACTTGGGTGCAAGGCCCAGCAGCGCCTGACCAAAGGCCGGACCGCCTCGCTGGATCATCACCGTGCAGCCTTCCAACGCACCGGACGGTCCGGCCGTGCAGTGGGCCGCGGCGCTGCCCTCGGCCTTGCGCGGCGGCGTGGCGGCGGTGACCTCGGCGTCGGTCGGCACGGCGGCGACGGCAAGCGGCGCGCCGCCGTAGAGGCTGGCCGCGCCGGGCTTGGCGATCTGCTGGGCCGCCGCCCCGCTGGCGGCGCCGAGTGCGAGAGCGACCGCCAGGGCGGCGGGAAGCCGGATCAGCATGGGGTGTTCGAGGGCTACTTCTTCGGCGTGTAGATCGCCGAGAGCAGGTCGGGTGTGCCCTCGATGCGTTCCAGGCGCGGGTAGCGCAGGCCCCCGTGGTAGTCGATGTTGACGGTGACGTAGTGGTCGCCGCGCTTGACCAGAAGGCTGATCGGGCCGCCGCCCTTCTTGGCCGCGGTGATGGTCTCCTTCAGGCGATCCATGTCGTAGGCGACGCCGTTCACCGCCAACAGCTTGCCGCCGATGGTCAGGCCCGCCTTGAAGGCCAGACTGTCCCACTGGACACCGGTGATGTCGGCGTCGCGGCCGAGCGTCAGGCCGATCGAATAGGAGAGGTCGGTGGAGTGCCGGCGCGCCTCGGCGGACTTGAAGTAGTCGGTGGGCGTCTCGGTGTAGACCAGCTTCCAGCCGCCACGGGCCAGGCCGTCGAGCGGCGGCCTGGGGGCGACAGCGTTGATCCGCTCGTTGAGGAACTTCGCCCAGTCGTAGGGCTCGATCTTGTTGAGCGCGGTGACCACGTCGTCGAAGGTGTAGGCGACCGGCGTCCAGCTGCCGTCCTCGACGCCGAAGAAGCTCTTGGCGAAGTCGTCGAGCGAGCGTTTGCCGCCGGACTTCTCACGGATCAGGGTGTCGGCGTCGAGCCAAACCAGCTGGCCCTCGGAGTAGTAGTCCTCGCTGCGCTGGAAGCTGGTCCAGGGCTGCGGGCGGCGCGACGCGATCACCGGATCATTGGTGGTGTCCTCGACGCTGCGCCAGTCGCGGCCGACGCGGTTGGCGTAGAGGGCGGCGGTGGAGGCCAGCGCGTCCAGGGCTTCCTGCTTGGTCAGCAGGCCAGAGCGGCCGGAGAGCACGAAGCCCCAGTACTGCGTCTGGCCCTCGTAGACCCACAGCAGGGAGCCGCGCATCGGCACGTTGAAGTTCGGTGTCCACAGGTCGGCCGGGCGGCGGAACTTTCCGTTCCAGCTGTGGGTGTATTCGTGGGCCAGCAGGTCCCGCGACGCCGGGCTCTTGGCCCAGCCGGTGAAGTAGTCGGGGATGGTGCCGTCCTCGCTGGAGCGGTGATGCTCCAGGCCCGAGCCGCCCATGCGGTCCGACAGCGAGAACAGGAAGTCGTAGTGGTTGTAGTGGTGCGAGCCGTACAGTTTGTAGGCCTGCTGCACGAGCGCCTTGTGCTTCTCGATCTCGTCCGGCGTCGCGTCCAGGAGTTCCGGGCGGTCGGCGATGACGTCGAGGTGGACGGGCGCGGGGCCCGGCGCGTCGAGGTCAATCTGCCGGGCGTAGCGGCCGGCGATCATGGGCGAATCCGCCAGGGTGTCGAAATCGACCGCCTTGTAGTGGGTGACGCCGCCCTGCGTGCCTGTGGTCTCCAGCGCCGAGAACGGGGTCCAGCCTTCCGGGAAGCGGACGCTGGGCTCGATCTGGACGCGGCGCGCGAAATGGCCGGCCGGGTACATGGCCAGATTGATCCACTGCAGGCTCAGCATCTCCGGCGTCATGACGATGCGGCCCTCGTCGCCCGCGACCGCGGAGAGCAGGTCGAAGTCGATGTCGATGCTGGTCGCGCCGGCCGGCACGTCGATGTGGAAGGAATAGACCTCCACCGGGTCGCGGAACCAGGTGACCGGCTTGCCGCCGGCGGAAAAGGCGATGCCGCCGACACTCTTCAGGGGGCCGTTGGGCGCGTGATTGCCGGGCAGCCACTGCGGATAGAGGATGGTCATCGGCCCGGCCTTGGTGACCGGAATCGTCTCGTGGACGCGGAAGATGTGGCGGTCGAGGTCGGTGGCGTCGACCTGCACCTTCAGGAGCCCGGGGTAGGGCGTGTCCTGCGGCGCCTCGGTCTTCGGCGGCATCGGGTAGGGCTGCGGGCCGGGCGAGGGCTGGGCGAAAGCGGAGCTGGAGATCGCCAAAACGGCGGCGCAGGCGAACAGGGCTGACTTCAACGGACACGACCTTACGGTGGGGAAGGATTTCCCGTTGTATGGCGGGTCTGCGGCAAAGCTCAACCGTCTGATGAGTGGGTCGGCACAATCTCCGGATCCGGAGGATCGCCGCTGCCCTGGGCGCCCTTGACCATGGCCTCCTCGGCCTCCGCCGCGGCCTTCTGCGGCGGGTCGAAGAGGGCGCCCATGCCCAGCATCAGCGAGGCCATGGCGACGCCGCCCTTGATGCGCCGCCCATGCTTCGAAGCGAACCACCCGAGCAGGGGCGTAAACACGACGACGGCGCCGAACGCCAGGAGATAGCCGAGCCAGCTTGGCATGGGGCCAAGGTGGGGGCGCCGGCGCAAAAGGAAAGGGCCGCAGCTTGCGCCGCGGCCCTCCCATATCTGCAAAAAATATGGGCCGCGGATTGCTCCGCGGCCCTCCTACATCTGCAAAAAATATGGGCCGCGGATTGCTCCGCGGCCCAGGGTCTGCCTCAGGGGAGGACCGTCAGCATTTGTAATACATGTCGAACTCGACCGGGTGCGGGTGCAGGGCAAGCCGCATCACCTCTTCCATCTTCAGCTCGATGTAGCTGTCGATGAAGTCGTCACTCATGACGCCGCCGGCCTTCAGGAAGGCGCGGTCCTTGTCGAGGCTGTCGAGAGCCTCCTTCAGCGAACCGCACACCTCGGGGATCTTCTTCTGCTCGCGGGGCGGCAGGTCGTAGAGGTTCTTGTCGGCCGGAGCGCCCGGATCGATCTGGTTGATGATCCCGTCGAGGCCAGCCATCAGCAGAGCGGTGAAGGTCAGGTACGGGTTGCCCATCGGGTCCGGGAAGCGGGCTTCCAGGCGCTTGCCCTTGGGGCTGTCGGTGTGCGGGATGCGGATCGAGGCCGAGCGGTTGCGGGCCGAATAGGCCAGCTTCACCGGGGCTTCGTAGCCGGGCACCAGGCGCTTGTAGGAGTTGGTGGTCGAATTCGAGAACGCGTTGATCGCCTTGGCGTGCTTGATGATGCCGCCGATGTACCAGAGGCACATCTGCGACAGGCCCGCGTACTTGTCGCCGGCGAACAGCGGCTTGCCGCCGCCCCAGATCGACTGGTGCACGTGCATGCCCGAGCCGTTGTCGCCGAACATCGGCTTGGCCATGAAGGTCGCCGTCTTGCCGTAGGCGTGGGCGACGTTCTGGATGACGTACTTATAGAGCTGAAGCCGGTCGGCCATGATGATCATGGTGTCGAACTTCAGGCCGAGTTCGTGCTGCGCCGGGGCGACCTCGTGGTGGTGCTTTTCCGGCTTCATGCCGAGCTCGCCCATCACCGCCAGCATCTCGCCGCGCAGGTCCTGGGCGCTGTCAACCGGGTTCACGGGGAAATACCCACCTTTAGGGCCGGGACGATGCCCCATGTTGCCCTCTTCGTACTCCTTCGCCGTGTTGATCGGCAGTTCGGTGGAGTCGAAGGAGTAGCCGGTGCTGTTCGGCTGAACCGACCAGCGGACGTCGTCGAAGATGAAGAACTCGGCTTCCGGGCCGAAGTAGACGGTGTCGCCGATGCCGGAGGACTTCACGAAGTTCAGCGCCGCCTTGGCGATCGACCGGGGGTCGCGCTCGTAGGGGGTGCCGGTGTCCGGGTTCACCACGTCGCAGAAGATCGCCATGGTCGTCTGCTGGTAGAACGGGTCGATGATCGCCGAGTCCAGGTCCGGACGCAGCTTCATGTCGCTCTCGTTGATGGCCTTCCAGCCCGAGATCGATGAGCCGTCGAACATGGTGCCGTCGGTCAGGAATTCGTCATCGACCAGGTCGATGTCGAAGGTCACGTGCTGCATCTTTCCGCGGATGTCGGTGAAGCGCACGTCGACGTATTTGACGTCCTTCTCCTTGATCTGGGCCAGGATGTCTTTGGCGGTCGTAGCCATGGTGTTGATCCCCTTGAAGTGGTCTTGAGTTGGTGTGGGTTAGACGGCGTCGGCTCCGGTTTCTCCCGTCCGGATGCGCATGACGTCGAGAACGTCGGAAATGAAAATCTTGCCGTCGCCTATGCGGCCCGTCCGGGCGCTGGTGGCGATGGCCTCTAGGGCGCGGTCGAGCTGATCGTCGGCGACCACCACCTCGATCTTGATCTTGGGCAGGAAGTCCACGACGTACTCCGCCCCCCGGTAAAGCTCGGTCTGCCCCTTCTGGCGCCCGTAGCCCTTGGCCTCGATGACCGTCATGCCCTGGACGCCCAGCTCCTGCAGGGCCTCCTTCACCTCGTCCAGCTTGAACGGCTTGATGATCGCTTCGATCTTTTTCATCGGTCCTCGGACGCGCCGCCCCCAACCGGCTTACTCAGCGGTCGGGGCGACGGAGCATGGCTTAGAGGGGGCTCACAAGCGCACTCGCGAGCAGGGCTGGGGCGGGTGGGCGCCAAAGCGGCGGGCGCCCAGAAAGCAGGCGCCATGAGATCAAAAACCAGTCAATGCCGAAATGCCTTCAAGACCGCCTTTCCCGCCCCTAGGATCGTGCGGCGCAACGGTCGGAAGGCGAGTGAACTATGGACGGCAAGACCCCAGTTCTGATCGGAGCGGGCCAATTCACCTATCGCGGCGACCCCGCCGCTTCACCCGCGCCGACCGCCCTGCTGAAGATTGCGGCGGAACGGGCGGCGGCTGATGCGGGCATCGGGGCTGCGGGTCTCGCAGCGCTGGATGGGCTGGCGGTGGCGGGCTTCACCATCGATGCGCCGGGCTCGACGCGGGGCATGATTCCACACTCGATCAATCCGCCGGCCAGCCTGGCGCGGGAGCTGGGCGCGGCGCCCAGCTGGGCGGTCTATTCGCACATGGGCGGCAACACCTCCCAGCAGCTGGTCAACGTGATCTCGGAGAAGATCGCCCGCGGCGAACTGGAGCTGGCCCTGGCGGTGGGTTGCGAGTTCCTGGGCTCGGCGGTGAAGCGCCTGACCAAGGGGTTGGGCTTCGAGGACTGGCATGAGGACGATGACCTGCCGGAACCGGAGCGGATCGGCGACGGGCGCAATGGCGTCACGCCCTACGAGGCGCGCCACGCGCTGAACCGGCCGATCAACATCTACCCGATGTTCGAGAACGCCCTGCGGGCCCGCGACGGCCGCTCGATCCCCGACCATCAGGCGCGGCTGGGCAAGCTGTTCGCGCCGTTCACGCAGGTGGCGGCGGGCAATCCGGAGGCCTGGTTCCCGACCGTCCGGACCGCCGAGGAGCTGGTGACGGTCTCCGACCGCAACCGGATGGTCGGTTTCCCATACCCTAAGCTGCTCAACGCCATCATGGAGGTCGACCAATCGGCCGGCGTGATCCTGGCCAGCGTCGACAAGGCGCGCGAGCTGGGCGTGCCGGAGGAGAAGTGGGTCTATCTGCACGGCTGCGCCGACGCCGCCGACCTGTGGTTCCCGACCGATCGGCAGGACTTCCATTCCAGCCCGGCCATGCGGCTGACCGGGAAGCACGCGCTGGAGATGGCCGGCGTAGGCCTGCCCGACATCGATTACATCGATCTCTATTCCTGCTTCCCGGTGGCGGTGGAGATCGGAGCGGAGGAGCTTGGCCTCTCGCTGGACGATCCGCGCGGCTTCACGGTGACAGGCGGGCTGCCCTATGCGGGCGGGCCGGGGAATAATTACGCCATGCACTCGATCGCCACGATGGCGGGGAAGCTGCGGGCCAAGCCCGGGGCCTACGGGCTGGTGACGGCCAACGGCTGGTACCTGACCAAGCAGTCGACGGGGATCTATTCGGCGACGCCGCCCAAGGCGCCCTTCGAGCGGCAGGATCCGGGCGTGCTGCAACGTCAGATCGACGGCCTGCCGCATCCGACCGTCACCGAAACGCCGCAAGGCGCCGCGACAATCGAGACCTACACCGTCGTCCATCGCCGCGAAGGGCCGTTCATGGGGATCGTTATCGGACGCGACGCCGACGGCCGGCGTTTCGTCGCCAACACGCCCAATGACGCCGCGACCTTGGTGGGCTTGGAACAGGGTGAGCAGGTGGGGCGCTCAGGCCAAGTGACCCAGAGCCCTGACGGCCAGACCAACCTCTTCACGCCGGACTGAGAGTATCGATGGCCCGCCTCTACCTGATCCGCCACGGCAAGCCCTCCGCCACCTGGGGCGGCGATGACGACGATCCGGGGCTGGACGAGACCGGCCAAGCTCAGGCGCGGGGCGCGCGCGACTGGCTGATGGCGCTGCCGGCCGGGGAGCGGGTCACAAAGGTGGTGAGTTCGCCGCTGCGCCGCTGCATCGAGACCGCGCAACCGACCGCAGATGTGCTCGGCGTGAAGCTGGAGATCGACGCGCGGGTGGGTGAAATCCCGACGCCCGCCGGCATTTCGATGGCGGACCGCGGGGCCTGGCTGCGCGAGGCCTTCACTGGCACCTGGAAGGGTATCCAGGGCGACATGGACTACGAGCAGTGGCGGCGCGATATCTCCGCCTCCCTGCTGCCGCGCAGCGGGACGGCGGTGTTCTCGCACTATGTGGCGACCAATGCGGTGGTGAGCCTGTTGCTGGGCGATCCGCGAGTGCTGGCGTTCCGCCCCGATCACGCCTCGATCACCACGCTGGAGACTGACGGCGGGAAACTGCGGCTGATCAAGAAAGGCCGCGAAGCCACCACGACGGTACGTTAGGAAGAAATGGCAAGCCTTTGAATATCCGACCGATCCTGACGGTCGCTGAAATGGCCCGCGCAGACGCGGCGGCGATCGCCGCCGGCACGTCCGGCCTCACCCTGATGGAGCGCGCCGGGACGGCGGTGGCTGACGCGGTCTGCGCCCGGTTCGAGCGACAGACGACGACCGTGCTCTGCGGGCCCGGAAACAACGGCGGCGACGGCTATGTGGCGGCCCGGGTCCTGCAGGATCGCGGCTGGCCGGTGGAGGTGCGCAGTTTCGGTGAGCCGGCGACGCAGGACGCTCAGGCGATGAGCGCGCGCTGGGAAGGCGTGACGAAGCCGCTGAACGGCGCCCTGGAGCCCGGCGTCTGGATCGACGCCCTGTTCGGCGCGGGGCTGAAGCGGCCGCTCTCCGGACCGGCGGCGGCGGCGGCGATACGCATGGCCGAGGCGCCGGAGCGGGTGGTGGCGGTGGATGTCCCCAGCGGCGTGGCCGGCGACACCGGCAAGCCCAACGGCCCGGCCGCCTGTGCAGCGCTGACGGTCACCTTCCACGCCAAGAAGCCGGCCCACCTGCTGGAGCCCGGCCGCAGCCGTTGCGGCGAGGTGGTGGTGGCCGATATCGGGCTGGGTGTGACCGAGAGCCAGACGGTCGAGAACGGGCCGGAGCTGTGGCTGCCGCGCTTCCCCTGGCCGACCGCGGCGTCGCACAAGCATGCGCGGGGCCGCCTGGTGGTGGTCAGCGGCGAGGCCTGGCAGACCGGGGCGGCGCGGCTGGCGGCGCGGGGCGCGCTGCGGATCGGGGCGGGACTGGTGACGGTGCTGTCGCCGCCCGAGGCCTTGCCGATCAACGCCAGCCACCTGGAGGCGGTGATGCTGAAGGCCTTCGAGACCGACCAGGAGCTCGAACAGGCCGCCAAGGACGTCGACGCCGCGGTGATCGGCCCGGCGGCGGGCGTGGGCGAACCGACGCTGCTGAACGTTCTGGCGCTGGCGCGTACGGGGGCGGCCCTGATCCTCGACGCCGACGCCATCACTGTCTTCCGCGACGACCCGGAGGAGCTGTTCTCACTGCTCGACCGCGATGATGTGCTGACGCCGCACCCCGGCGAGTTCGAGCGCCTGTTCCCGGGCCTGCTGGCCGCCTCGGCCGAGCGGATCGCCGCGGCGCGCACGGCGGCGGGCCGGGCAGGGGCCGTGGTGCTGCTGAAGGGCTCCGACACGGTGATCGCCGCGCCGGATGGGCGTTGCGCGGTCAATTCCAATGGCTCGCCCTGGCTGGCCACCGCGGGGTCTGGCGACGTGCTGGCGGGCTTCATCGGCGGGCTGGTGGCGCAAGGCATGGAGAGCTTCGAGGCCGCCTGCGCCGGCGCCTGGATTCACGCCGAAGCCGCCGAACTGCACGGTCCGGGCCTGATCTCCGAAGACCTGCCGGGCCTCGCCCCCAACGTCCTGCGCCGCCTCTTCGACGAGCGCTGAGCGCGCCCGACGCGAACGAAAAAGGGCGGCGGATTGCTCCCGCCGCCCTTCTCGTCTTTGAGGTTCGCCAGGTCTTAGAAGTCGGCGGTCAGACCGACGAACACGAAGCGGCCGAGCGCGTCGTAGACCTGCGGGAAGGTGTTCCCGTTGCCGACCGTGGCGGGCAGGTTGTTGGCGGCCAGCGGCGGGTCCTTGTCGAACACGTTGTTCACGCCAACCCGGAAGTTCAGGTTGTTGTGCACCGTGAAGTTCGCCGTCAGGTCGACGTAGTTCTGAGCCCCGAAGTTCTGCTCGTTGGCGACCTGCAGGCCCGGGTTGTTGAGCTGCGGGTTGGAGTCGTAGGAGTCCGCCGACACCTTGCCGAAGTAGCGCCATTGGACCGACAGGCCCAGCGACTTGAACCAGTCGCCGTAGGCGTACGGCGTGTTCCAGGTCAGGCGCGCCTTGTGACGCCATTCCGGAGACGGAACGCCGCAGATCACGCCGTAGAGGCCCTTACAGTCGAAGCTCGGGCCGCCCGGCAGAGGCTGGGTGATCGTGTTGTCGAGCCAGGTGCCGACGAAGCTGAGCGCCACCGAACCGTTGTCGCCAAGACCCAGGGTCGACAGGTCGGTGTGATAGTTGACGTTCAGGTCGACGCCGGCGGTCTTCAGCGAACCGGTGTTCAGGGTGGTGTCCTGCACGAAGCCCGCGTTGGTCAGGAACAGCGAGCCGTTCGGGTCACGGTGGACCAGGCTGCAGAAGGTCGGGCTGCCGGTGGCCAGGCAGTTGTTCAGTTCGAGCGTCGCGCCGATCCGCGAGATGAACTGGTCAACCTTGATGTTGAAGTAATCGAGGCTGGCCGAGAGGCCCGGGACGTAGGTCGGCTGCCAAACCACACCGGCGGTGTAGGTGTCGCTGATTTCCGGCTTCAGGTTGGGGTTGCCGCCGGTCTGGCCGTTGTACTGGTTGGCCGGGTTCTTCTCGATGGCCAGGACCTGCGCCGTGGTCAGGTGGAAGAGCGAGGCGCAGGTGGCCACCAGCGGGTTGGCGGCGGTCAGGCCGGCGCAGGGGTCGGCGGTGCCGTCCAGCACGACGTTCTGCGGCGCGAACAGCTCGATGACGTTCGGGGCGCGGACGGCGCGGTTGTAGCCGGCGCGGAAGCGGATGCCGTCAACAACTTCCCACTCACCGGCCACCTTGTAGGTGTTGGTGTCGCCGACCGAGGAGTAGTCGGAGAAGCGGTAGCCGAGTTCGAGCGACAGATCCTTCACGAAGGGCATGTCGCTGAGCAGCGGCACACGGGCCTCGCCGAACAGTTCGTAGACGTCGAAGCCGCCGTTGACCGGCGGGTTAGCGCCGCCGTTGCCGTTCACCAGGCCGTTGTTGGCCAGGAAGTCGGCGACGGTATCGAGGTGCTCACGGCGGTATTCGCCGCCGAACGCCACGCCCACGCCTTCGCTGGCGTAGGGGCTCTTGACCCCGTAGTCGGCCAGCTTGCCGGTGAAGGCCAGGCTGACGACGCGCTCAACGATGTTGCCGCTGTTGAAGCTGTTGATCGACAGGAAGTTGATCGCCGCCTGCGAGATGGTCTGCGAGGTGAAGATGTTGATCGGCACGCAGCCCGCATCGGCGCCGGGGGCGCAGACCGCCGTGCCGTTGGGGCCCGCGACTGCGTTCAGCGACTGGTTGATCCGGGTGGTGTCGAAGTTGCCGGACTGGCGGTTGTTCACGTTGACGGAGCCGTACTGCATGTACCCGTCGTAGTTCCAGTTCTTGCCCAGGTCGCCGCGCAGGCCGACCACGATGCGGTAGTCGGTGTGACGGAACTGGGTGAGGCGGCCGGTCTGTTCGCTGGAGAGCAGGCGGCGCGCGACCGTACCGGTGAAGGTGCCGGCCGGGTTGGTAGCGCAGGTGCCGCCGCCGGTGGCCGCGGTGGGGACCAGCAGGCCCTTTTCCTGGGCGCTGAGCAGCGGGTTGGCGCAGTCGATCGAGAAGGTCGAGGCGAAGATGCCGCCCGCCGCGATCTGGGCGGTCGAAAGGTCGTCCATGAACATCGCGTCCATGTACGCGTCCGCCCACGGCGCGATCTGGTAGTGGGCGAAGGCGCCCAGGTTGTAGCGCTCGTCAGGCCGCACGAAGAAGTTGGCCGGACCGAAGTTGAACACGTCCGTCGCCACGCGGGTGCGGAAGGTGTTGAACGTGGTCGGGTCGACCAGGAAGCTGCCGACGCGGGCCGGGAAGGCGGTGCCGGAGCCCGAGCAACCGAAGCCCGCGGCGGTGGAGGCCAGGGTACAGGCGCTGAAATCGCGGTCGGCTTCGAGGATCGGGTTGTTCTGGCGATAGGTGGCGTAGGCGGTGACGTTGCCCTTGCCGTCCGGGGCGTTGGCGCCGATCACGAAGCTGACTTCGGAGCTTTCGCCTTCCCAGAGGTTGCCCGGGATCACGTATTGCGAGGGGATGAGGGCGGTCTTGGCCGCGGCCGTCAGAGCGTTCTGGCCGGCCGAGTTGTTGTTGTCGTGCTGGTAGCCCGCGTACTGAGCGTCGATGCGCACGCCTTCGAAGTTGTGCAGCATGATGAAGTTCACCACGCCCGAGACGGCGTCGGCGCCGTAGGTGGCCGAGGCGCCGCCGGTCAGCACGTCGACGCGTTCAACGAGCGCGGCCGGGATGAAGTTCAGGTCGGCGGCCGAGCCGCTCGTCCGGGCGGTCGGGTCGCCCGGCATCACGCGGCGGCTGTCGATCAGCACCAGGGTGCGGTTGGGGCCGAGGCCGCGAAGGTCGACGGTCGCAGCGCCGGTGGCGCCGTTGGTGATCGAGGAGCCTTGGCCCGCGAACACCTGCGGCAGCGAGTTGGTGATGTCCTCGATCCGGGTGACGCCATGGGCCTTGATGTCGGCGTTACCGACCGTGGTCACCGGCGCGATGGAGGTGAGGTTCGGTGACGGGATACGTGTCCCGGTGACGACGATTTCGGAGACTTCGCCGTTCGCGGCGTCGGCCGCCGCGGCGGCCTGGGTGGCGGTGAGGCCAAGGAAGGCAACGCCGCAGATCATCGAGGAGGCCAACAGGCGCTCCCGGGTGTTTTGAATTTTCAAGGTCAACTCCTCCAGCGGCCGCGCTCGCATCGGAGCCGGCCAGCTCCCCACAAAAAACGAGTCCCAGGGGCGCCTCTTGGAGACCCCGGTTACGGTGGAGTTACTTAGGGCTGTAGGAAGTGGTCAACGTAGATGTGGGCCGTGTGCAGGTAATGTGGCCTACGTGTCTCGAAGTGGACACAAAGAACGAAGTAATCGCATCAGATTATCGCGTAGTCATAGTTGCATGGATGTGCGCAAAAACCATCTACAGCGGGATCGCCGTCGTGAACTTCACGCGCTTCTTCACGAAGCTCGCTTCGTAGCGGCGGACGGCCGGATGGCCGGCGATATTGGCGTCGGTGAAGGCGTTGAACTCCTCCATGCCGCGGAAGATGGCGATGCAGGAGATGTCGTAGGCGCCGGAGATCTCCATGCAGACCTGCACCTGCGGCGAACGGGCGAGGTGGGAGCGGAATTCGCTGACCGCGGCCGGCGAGTGGCGCTCAAGCTGCACCATCATGATCACCGAGATCCGCTCGCCCACCTGACCCGGCTCGATGATCGACACGTCGGCCGAGATCACTCCTTCGTCACGGTACTGCCGGATGCGGCGCAGAATCGCCGAGGGCGACAGCGGGACGCGGTCGGCAAGCGCCTGCGCGGTCGCCTGGTTGTTTTCCTGCAGGGCGGCCAGGATCTGAACGTCCAGGCGGTCGAGTGGATAGGCCATAGCGGTTCGTACTTCCCCAGGTGCCGGGGACCGAACCACAGGAATCGGCGTCGCAACAGTTAACTTGCGTTCATCTGACGTAACAGCGTGACGGATGGTATTCGTTCTTGGGTTTGTTGCGAGGCTGCATGTACTTTTCTAAAGGCGTCTAGAAGCAATTCTATACTCAGTACGTCAGGCTTCGTAGTCGATGGTGATGGCGCGACGGATCATGTCGTCGAGGCGATCGCGCGGCCCTGGTCGGTAAGATGGACCACGTGGCTGCGTCCGTCGGTCGGATTGAGGTAGGCGTCGACCAGGCCAAGCGCCGGGGCCTGCGCCCAGTCGGAGCCCGGACGGCCCAGGGAGCGCAGGCTGCGGGACGCGGTCGACTGGGTGAGGCCGGCCACATAGGCCAGTTCCTGCACGCTCAGGCCCTCGTTCTCGCAGGTGTAGAGGAAGGCCACGATCTCGTTGACGCTGATGCGGGCATCGAGCGCCTTCAAGGCGAGAATCGCCTCCAGCAGAGAATCCCTGGGACGCACTTAGGCCTATTCGTCGGCGTAGCGGTTGAGCGCGCCGGTGACGGCCGAACGGGGCGCCGCGCGCGTGAGCGGCAGCGCCTTGCGCTGGCGGCGCTCGCGCATGGCGAGCGTGGCGTCCGGATAGGCGTCGCGGACCAGCTTGAGGATATCCTCAAGGCGCTTCTGATGATCGGCGGCCTCGATGTAGTCGCCGACGTTCAGTTCGACAGAGATCTGACCGCAGAGTTTCATAGCCGTCCTCGACACCGAGCTTGCCCCAGCGGAAGTAAGCGTAAGCCGATGCGGATGCGGTTTTGCCGTTATCCGATATGCCGCCACGCGCATTCGCGGCGTTGTGCGCTGCGGTCGCGCTTAAAAAGCGCAACTTTCGACTGTGAATGAAATGTAATCCGGTATGTGAAGAATCTGTAATCTATCCAATAGGTTCGCCGGCCGTGAGCGCCAGGAGGGCGAAGGAGGCGAGCCAATGTTCGCCCATATAGTCGCCCGCCACGTGTGGCAGGGACGCGTCCATGTGCTGCTTGGCGGCGGCTTCCGCGACGCCGGCGAGTGGGTCGCCTGCGGGCAGGCCGGCGGCCAGTTCTCGCCAGCACCAGGCGCGGGAGAGGTTGAGGCCGTCCAGGTGAGCGATCTTGCCGTCGGAGCGGTCGGAGACGGTGGCCGGGGTGAACAGGGTCGCGGGCTCATGCTGGGCGGCGCGGGGCAGGTAGGCGCGGAACCAGGCCTGGAACTCGGCCGCGGGCATCAGGCGCTGCAGGCAGGCGGCGGTCATCAGGGTGGCCGAGAGGAACTCGTCGCCGGACGGCTCCCAGGCCTGCGCATCACGGTCGCCCAGGTGCCAGGCGCGCATCTTCTGGGTGAAGAGGGCGGTGAGCGAGGCGTTGCCGGCTGTGGCGGCGTAGTCCTGGGCCAGCGCTATGGCGAAGGAGGTGGAGGAGTGGACGCCGGTGCGTAAGGGGTAGGTGGCCCTGGGGAGGAAGTCCTCGAACCGGGCGACGAAGACATCGGCCAGCGGTTGGTGCGTCTTGGCCCACGGTTGGTCATGCGCCATCAGCTCGGCCTGCAGCTTCAGGAGCCAGCCCCAGCCGTAGGGCCGCTCGAAGCCGCGCGAGGACGGGCGGGCGAGATAGGCGACCTCGGCGGCGACCTTCTGCGTGGTGAAGGCGTCGTCGAACAGGGCGCGGATGGCGCCGGCCTCAGGCATCGACGGCTGCAGACGCAGCAGGGTCGCCAAGAGCCAGTAGCCGTGGACGCAGGAGTGCCAGTCGAAGCTGCCGAAGAAGATCGGGTGCAGGTCGCGGGGCCCGCGCGCGTCGTCAGGACCATCCAGCACGTGGTCGAGCTTGTTGGGATATTCGCGCGCCACGTGGCCCAGAGCGATGGCGGCGAACTGCGAGGCGAGCTTGGGCGTCACGCGGCCGTTGGTGGCGTTATTGGCGGAAGGCGAGGACATACATCAGCACCACGTTGACGATCAGCATGAGAAGCGCGGTCGGGATCTGGGCCTTGATCACCGCATAGCGGTCGGGAAGCTCCAGGAGCGCCGAGGGCACCAGGTTGAAGTTGGCGGCGAGCGGGGTCATCAGCGTCCCGCAGAACCCCGACAGCATGCCCAGCGAGCCGATGACGGCGGGATTGCCGCCGAAATGGCCGACCAGGATCGGGAGCGCAATGCCGCCGGTCAGCACCGGGAAGGCGGCAAAGGCGTTGCCCATCAGCATGGTGAAGGCGGCCATGCCGATGCAATAGACGCTGACCGCGGCCAGGCGCGTATCCACCGGCAGGTAGGTGGTGGTCAAAAGGCCGATGGCCTTGCCGACGCCGGCCAGCGCAAAGACCACGCCCAACGCCGCCAGGAATTGCGGCAGCAGCGCCGCCCAGCCGATGGTGTCGGCGAGGCGGCGGCCTTCCTGCAGGGGGCTGGTCCAGGGCTGCCGCAGCAGGACGAGCGCCAGGGCCACGGCCACGATAACGGCCAGCGCCAGCGAGATCAGGGTCGCCTGCTTGAGATCCATCAGCGGGACGCCGGCGATCTGCACCGGCTTGAGCAGGAGGACGCCGATCGCGACGACCAGCGGCAGCATCAGGGCCGGCAGGAAGAGCCTGTTGCCGAACCGCTCGGCCAAGCTGACGCGCTCGGCGGGCGAGGTGGCGATGGGCTGGCCGCGCCCCAGGAAGCCGAAGCCGGCGATCAGCGCCAGGCCCAGGACCAGGACGCCGTTGCCGAGGTCGCCGAGCCGGTCGCCCGCCAGGAAACTCACCGCCACCAGGCCCCAGAACAGCGCATTCCCCCAACGCTTGCGGTTGGCCCGGTCGGTGGCGCTGAAGACCGCGAAGGCCGCGAACATCAGCCCTGCCAGGACGTAGACGAAGCCGAGCTTGATCATGGCTTGGCGTTCCGCGCGAGACGGCGATCGAAGAGCAGCAGCCGCGCGCCGTGGATCACGAAGGCGCAGAGCGCGGTGGGAATCGACCAGACGGAGATGCGCAGCGGGTCGATGACGATCTTGGCCGTGGTCAGGAAACTCACCACCAGCAGGACTGAGCCCATGGCGATGAAGACGTCCTCGCTGAAGAACACGGCGACGTTGTCGGTGGCCGCCGACATCGCCCGGACGAGGTATCGGGTTTCTACCGCCGGCGGCCCGTCGCGAACCTCGGTGGCCGCCTCGGCCATCGGCGCGATCAGCGGCCGGACGGTCTGGGTCTGCCCAGCGATCGTCGCCAGGCCCACCGCCGCGGTGACCTGGCGCAGCGCCATGTAGCTGATCAGGAAACGACCGGCGCTGACGCCGCGCATTCCGGCGATCATCGCCGCCGCACGCTCGCGCACGCCGGCGCGCTCCAGCATCCCCACCAAAGGAAGCACCAGGTAGGCGCTGGTGACGAAGCGGTTCTCGTTGAAGGCGTGGCCGAACGCGGCCAGCACCTGCAGCGGCGACAGGCCTGCGAACCAGCCGCTGGTCATGGCGGCGAGCAGGACCACCAGCAGCGGATTGAGCCGGATGGCGAAGCCCACGACGATCACGGCCACGCCCAGCAGGATCAGCATCCGGTCTCCCTCGCGAACCCAGCCATAGGACGGTCTGCGGCGCGCCGAGGCAACGGGCCTAGTGCAGCCATCCCGACGCCGCGCCGGCCAAGAGGGCGACCCCCAGCAGCGCGCGATAGGCCACGAAGGGCCAGGCCGAGACCCGTTCAAGGATGCGCATCAGGGCCCAGATGGTCACGAAGGCCGAGACCGCGCCCACCGCGATGCCGACGCCCAGCACGCTCCAGCCGTGGCTGCTGAGATGCACCTTGTGCAACTCCCAAAGTTCCTTCAGCCCCGCGCCGGCGATGGCCGGGATGCCGAGCAGGAAGGAGAACCGGGCGGCCTCCTCGCGCTTGAAGCCCAGGGCGAGAGCGGCGGTCAGGGTCGAACCCGAGCGCGAGACGCCGGGGATCAGCGAGCCAACCTGAGCCAGGCCCACCAGCAGCGCGTCGATCAGCCCAGCCTTGGCCACGGTGCGCGAATGGCGGGCGCCGACTTCGGCCAGGGCCAGCAACGCCGCCATCACCAGGCAGGCGACCCCGATCGCCGGGATGCTGCGCAGGGGCGAGTGGCAGGCGTTGAGGATCGGGGCCAGGGCGACGCCGGCGGCGACCAGGGGGACGGTCGCCAGCACGATCCACAGCGACAGGCGGAACTTCGGGTCGTTGAACCGGCCTCGGGCCACCGCCGACAACGACCCGCCGGCCAGGCCCGCCACGTCGCTCCAGAAATAGCTGACCACGGCGAACAGGGCCGCCAACTGCATCGCCGCCGAGAAGGCCGCGCCCGGATCCTGCCAGCCCAGCACCGCGGGCACGATCCGCATGTGGGCCGAGGACGAGATCGGCATCAGCTCGGTGATCCCCTGCACCACGCCGAGCAGGGCGACCTTGGCATAGCCCAGGGCGACAAAGCCGGTGTCCACGCCGTTGCAGGCATCCGCCATGATCTACTCCAGACGCCAAGATCGGCGAGTTTGTCCGCAATAGCTGAGTCGCATCACCTAGCGCGCCGCGATCCAGGCGTCGGCGAGGCGCAGGAAGCCCGCGACGTCGATGGTTTCGGCGCGCGCCTGCGGGTTCAGGCCAGCGGCTTCGATCAGCGGCTCGCCGCCCAGGCCCTTGAGGCTGGCGCGCAGCATCTTACGGCGCTGGCCAAAGGCGGCAGCGGTGAGCTTCTGCAGGGCGTCGAGGCGAGCCGGCGAGGGGCGGTCGGCGCGGGGCGTCAGGCGCACGACGGCGGACTCCACCTTTGGCGGCGGGGTGAAGGCGCGGGCCGGGACGTCCATGACGATTCCCGCGTGGCTTGTCGCCTGGGCGATCACCGCCAGGCGGCCATAGGCGGGCGCATCGACCGCGGCGACGATCCGCTGCGCGACCTCGCGCTGGAACATGAGGGTCATCGAGGCCGGCCTCCAGGGACCGGTCAGCCACTTGATGAGCAGCGCCGTGCCGACATTGTAGGGCAGGTTGGAGACCACGTGGCCGGGCCCGCCGGCGGTCAGGGCCGCTTCGTCGGCGAGCAAGGCGTCGGCGAATTCGAGGGTCAGCGCGCCGGCCCCCACGCTCGATTGGGCGGCTGTGACCAGGTCCTCCAGCAAGGGGCGGAAGCGTTGGTCCTTCTCGATGGCGATGACCTGGGCGCCGGTCTCCAGCAGGGCGCGGGTCAGGCCGCCGGGGCCAGGGCCGACCTCGATCACCCGGTCGCCGGGCGAGAGCTCGGCCAGGCGGGCGATCTTGCGGGTGATGTTGAGGTCCAGCAGGAAGTGCTGGCCAAACGCCTTCTTAGCCATGAGGCCGTGTTCCGCGAGCGCGTCGCGCAGCGGCGGTAGGGCCTCAAGGCTCATCTAGGCCGCCCGGGCCTTCGCCAACTGATCAGCGAGGCGAATGGCGGCGATCAGGCTGTCGGGACGCGCCAGGCCCCGGCCGGCGATGTCGAAGGCGGTGCCGTGGTCCGGCGAGGTCCGCACGATCGGCAGGCCCAGCGTCACGTTCACCCCGCCCCAGAAGTCGAGCATCTTCACCGGGATCAGGGCCTGGTCGTGATAGAGGCAGATGGCCGCGTCATAGCTGGCGCGCATGGCCTCGGGGAACAGGGTGTCGGACGGGTAGGGGCCCGTGACCTCGATGCCGAGGTCTTCCAGCGCCCGCACGGCCGGGGAAACGATCTCGATCTCCTCGCGGCCGATACCGCCGCTCTCGCCAGCGTGCGGATTGAGGGCGGCGACGGCCAGGCGCGGCCGGGCGATCCCGAAATCGCGGCGCAGCGCCTCGGCGGTGACCCTGCCGACATTGACGATGGCCTCGACGCTGAGCTGGCTGGAGACCTTGGCCAGCGGGGTGTGGACCGTCACGAGCGCGACCCGCAGGCCGCCGGCGATCAGCATCATCACCGGGCCGCGCGCGCCGTCGAAGCGCTCCGACGCGGTCAGCTCGCCGAGGAATTCGGTGTGGCCGGGGAATTTGAAGCCGGCCTCATAGAGCGGGGCCTTGGCGATCGGCGCGGTCACCACGCCCGCCACGGCGCCGGAGAGCGCTAGGCCGACGGCGGTTTCGATCCACTTGATGATGGCGGGTGCGGCGGCGGCGGAGGGCTGGCCCGCCACCACCTTGGCCTTCAGCGGCACGTTCAGGACCGGAAGCGCGTCTTCGAAGACGTCGAGCGCCTCGGCCGGGGCCACCACCTGGCGAAGGATCGAGGCGCCGCCGCCGGAGGCGGACGCAAGCGCCTGGTAGTCGCCCACCACCAGGAAGGGTGGGCCGCCCCGGCGCAGCTCGTTCCAGGCCTTGACGACGATCTCGGGTCCGATGCCCGCCGGATCGCCCAGGCTCAGAGCGAGCGGGCCGGGCTTCACCGGTACTCGATGGTCGCGGTATTGCGCAGGTCGCGCATGGCCCGCCGGGCGATCATGCTGAGCTGCTGCCCATAGAGGCGGTTTTCGACCTGGTCGTGCTCGACCTGCGCCGCGCCGGCCGCCCGCTTGCCGCAGACAGCGAGCACGTGCAGCCCGACCTTGGTGCGGATCGGATCGGAGAGCTGGCCGACGTTCAGCTTGCTCGCCGCGTCCTTGAACTCGGTCGACAGGTCGGCAAGTTCCGCCTCGCCCAGATCGCTGGCGACGACGCCCGGCGTCTTGCCGGCGCTGGCTTCCAGGGTCGCGCAGTCCTTGATCGTCGCCTTGACCGTCAGGAGCTTGGCCCGGGCCGCCTCGATATCGGCGGGCGTCGCGGTGGTGGACAGGGCGACGGCGACCTGCTTGAGGCTGACCAGAGTCTGGCCGGCGCCGGAGCGCTTGTCCTTCAGGTAGATGATGTAGACGCCATCCTTGACCGGGATCGGCTGGGAGAGCTGGCCGGGGCGCAGCTGCTCGATCGCCGCATCCACCTCGGCCGGCATTTCGCCAGGGCTGATCCAGCCTGCGTCGCCGCCGGCCGCCGCGGTCGAGGAAGAGGAGAACTGCCGCGCCACGGCCCCGAAGGGCGCGCCCTGCTGCAGTTGGGCGACCAGCTGGGCCGCGCCCTTGTTCGCCGCGTCCATGCCGCCGATGCGGGTGGCGTCGAGGAACACCTCGCTGACTTCGTACTGCGGCTTGGAGGCCGAGGCGATCAGACGCTGCTGGGTGGCCTTGATCTGGTCCTCGCCGATCCGCAGGCGCGAGCCGTAGCGGCCGCGGATGTAGCGCTCCCAGCTACGCTGAGCGCGGATCTGGTCGACCAGGGTGGCCTCGGCTATCCCTTGCGCCTTCAGCGCGACGATCAGCCCCTCGGGCTTGAGGTTCGACTGCTGGGCCATGTCGGCCAGCTCGTCATTCACCTCGTCATTGCTGAGGATGATGGTCGACTTGTTGTCCTTCTCGACGCGCCGCAGCTCCTGCACCTGCAGGTGTTCGTCGACCAGCGAGATCAGCGCCTCCTGCTGGAACTGCGGCAGGGTGTCCTGGGTCGGCTGGACGCCGGTGGTGGAGACCAGCAGGCGCATGCGCTGCGCCAGGTCGTAGGTCGAGATGATCTCATCGTTGACGATGGCGGCGACCGATTCCGTCATCGGACGGGCCACGGCCGGGGCCGTCGGGCGAAGCGGGCCTGTCGAGACCGGCGTGGGCGCAGGCGCGCCGACCTGGCCCCACGCGCCCATCGGAACGCCCAGGGGCAAGGCCGCGGCCAAGGCGGCCGCTGCGATCACAGCGCCTCGCGCCCCCCGGCCCGTGACGTTACGCGCGCGCATCATGGATGAAATCATTCCCTCGTTCGGCCGCGTCCGACCGTAATCCTTATCGACCATAAAATGGTGCGCCCAATGTGGCGAGCGTTAGGCGTATGGACAGTTGGTCGCTGGAGCCCAGCCGCCCGATTATAACGTCTTCGTGGCGATAGAACACGTCCACGCGGATGCACTCGTCCTTGTAGAAGACGCCGACGTCGCGGATCACCCAGGCCTGCTGGATCAGATCGCGGTTGCCGTAGGTGCTGATTCCCCAGTGCTGGGTGCCGGGGATGTTGAAGTCGGCGCCCACGTCGACGTTCTTGATCGGCGTGCCGTTGAGGCCCTGGTCGTCCTTCAGATAGCGGACGAAGCCCGAACCCCACTTGCCGCCGAAGTCCGCGCCCGCCTCAAGGCGATGGACTTCCAAGGTCTCGCCGTCGAGGCGCGTGCGGGCGAAGAAACGGTACCCGGCCCAGGGCTGGACGTCGCCGGCGACGATCCAGTCGGAGGATTCGTTGTTCAGGCCGGACCCTGGCGAGAAGACGGTGTTGCGCTCGGCGCGGAAGCTGCGGCCGACCAGCAGGGTGGCGCGCCGGCCGTCGTCCCAAAGGATCGAGCCGCGGCCGCCGAGGTTGAGGCGCGTGCCGTCCTCATAGAGGTCGTAGCCGGGGAACTTATTGGCCTGGAACAGCGTGGTCTCGTCGAACTCGAAGGCTACCGAATCCTCGTCGAGGTAGATCGGCTTGCCGGTCGTCGGGTCGGTCCCGATGGTGATCTGCTGCGCCTTGGGCGAAATGGCGATCTGGGCCAGCGGCTCCAGCACCACCGTCTTGTCGTCGCCCCAGCGGCGGTAGAGGGGGTAGGAGATGTCGGCCCCGACCACGCCCACTGCGCGGGCCTCGGTCTTCGAGGCCGTGGTGACCGGCGTGGCGGCGGTGGCGGTCGGCAGGGCGCTGGCCCCGGTCAGGATGTCGCGGATGTCGTACCCGTCCAGCCGCGCGTTGATGAAGGGCTCGACCCGCAGGCCCGATTCCGAGGTGAAGATGCGCCGCCAGTCGACATCGGTGCTGACACGCGCGCTGTCGAGGCCCGGCAGCTTCGCCGCCTGGTTGTCGGGCGACTGGTCGCGGGTCAGCGACACCGCGCTTCCGGTGAAGCTCAGGCGGCCGCCCAGCACGTCTTCGGGAAGCTGGTAGTGGCTGTCGACGATCGGAGCGGCGGTCGGGAAGGTGCGGTTGTTGTCGCCCGGCCGCAGGCCCTGGATGGTGAAGGCGGCGATCGAGGAATAGGAATCGTCGTCCTGGCGGACCGCATAGGCCTGACTGATCAGCCGGTACTGGTCGGCCACATAGGGACCGCGGGCCTCATAGACCCGGCCGATGTCGTACTTGTCGAAGAGCAGCGGGTCGGAGGCGTGCTCGGCGGTGAAGCCCACCAGCCATTTGTCGTCGAGGTGATAGTCGCCGCTCGCCAGGATGTAGCTGCGGCTGGTCGCGTCGCCAAAGCGCGTGCCCGATCCTTCCAGGTCCTTCTCGTAGGTGTAGCCGACGCGGACATCCAGATCGCCCTGATTGAAGCGCTGGCGGTAATGCAGGTTCAGGAACGGATTGACGTTGGTGTTGATCTGCGGGGCGATGGTCAGGTCCGCGGATGGGCTGATGACGTACAGATAGGGCTGGTCGTAAGAGAAGCCGCGGCGGCTGTTGACGCCGATGCGCGGCGCGAGCAGGCCGCTCTCGCGTTCGGCGCTCGGGTCTGCGTGCCAGAAGAACGGCAGGTAGAGCACCGGCACGCCCAGCACATGGATGACCGCGTGGCGGTAGTAGATGATGTGGTGGACCGAATCCTGGACGATGCGGTCGGCGCTGACCGACCAGGTGGGTGACTTGGGCTTGTCGCCGACGCAGATCTCGCACTCGGTGAAGATCGCCCGATTGAGCTCCTGAAGGTCTTCCGAGCGGCGCACGGCGGTGTCGCTGCTGATCTTGGCCTGCTGGTGGGTCTTCACCTCGTTGATGCGCATGGAGAAGCCGAGCGCCACGGCGGCCTGCATCTTGTCGTCCAGCGTCATCTGGTCGGCGTATTCGACCTGGCCGTCGTCATGGATGATCTGGACGTGGCCGTAGGCGCGGATCACGCCCTGAGCCGGCGCGTCCCTGTCGCGCGGCGCCCGCCGCTGGCCGTCCGGAGGCGGCGGCGGTTCCTTGTAGACCATCCGGTCGGCGCGCAGCGTCTTGTCCTGGTAGCGGACCTCAACGTGGCCTTCGGCGGTGGTGATTCCGTTCTTGTCGTCGCGGGCGAGCTGGTCGGCCTCGATATAGAGCTCGCCGGGCTTCAGGCCGTCGGTATTGACCGGTGCGACGGTCTTGGGCGGCCCGGTGCGCGGGCCGGCGTCGTTGTTGAGTACTTGGCCGCGCACGAGGCGGCCTTGTGGGCCCTGCTCGTATTCGGCGGGCGGCTGGCTTGGCTGCTGGGCGAGCGCCAGCGCCGGCCAGGCGACCGCGAGCGCGGCGCCGGCCAGGAGCGCGCGCTTCATCGCATAAGAGGGGGCGGCTGCGGACAGCGCGCGCCGACGCGGATTCATCTTCGCCTTCCGATCCTCATCGCGACGCGCCTCACCGCCTGCATAGCCGGGCGTGCGGAGGATTCAACCGTCTTCGGTGTAACAGAGCAGCGTCAGCCCAGACAGCAGCGCCACCGCCGCCGGCGCCCAGGCCGCAGCGAACAGCGGGATGATGTCGGCGCGGCCCAGCGCGCCGGAGAACTGGTTGAAGAAAAACACGACGAATCCCAGGGCGAAACCGGCCCCCGCCAGGCCCGCCAATCCGCCGAGACGCACCAGCCGCAGCGAGAACGCCGCCGCCAGGATCGCCATGGCCGCGAACATCACCGGCGTCGCCAGCAGTTGCTGGAAGCGCAGGCGGTAGCCGGCGGCGGAGAAGCCGGAATCCTCGGTCTGCTTGATCGTCGCCGGGAGGCGCCAGAAGGCCACCGCGTCGGGCGGGGCGGAGGAGAAGCGCTCGACCGCGGCCTCGGAATCCAGGGTGGAGCGGATCGACAGGCTGTCGGACTGCACCGAGCTTTCGCCGGCGCTGGCCTCGCGCACGTCCTTCAGCTGCCAGAAGCCCGGACGCAGCACAGCCTCGGCGGCCTCCAGCCGGCGCTTGAACTCCGGCTGGCCGAACTGGTTCTTCTGGTAGACGAAGAGCGAGACGCCGCGCAGGCGGACGTCGCCTTCGACCATGTCGCGCGACTTGGCGTGAATCACCATCTGGGTGTGCTCGTCGCCCTGGCGCAGCCAGACGTCCTTGGGGATGTCTCCCAGGTAGTTGGACATGATCTTGGCCTGGTCAGCCTCGAAGCGGGCGCTGAGCTGGGCCGAGACCGGGTTGATCACCAGCACCGTCAATATGCCGACCACGAAGGCGGCGGCGGCCGAGGGCATGATGAACCGCCACGCCGAAACGCCGGCCGCGCGCATGGCGATCAGCTCGCTGCGGCGATTGAGGCCGACATAGGCGCTGATGCCGCCGAACAGGAAGACGAAGGGCAGCAGGATCAGGATGATCGAGGGCGAGCTCAACAGGGTCAGGCCGAAGAGGTCGGCCGGGCTGACGTCGGCGCGGACCCCGATCTTGCGCGACAGGCCCACGAACTGGATCAGCAGGATCATCGAGGAGATCACCGCCAGCGCCATGCCGACCCCGGTCAGGGTGCGGGCCAGCACATAGCGTTCGATGCGCGAATACATCGCCGCGCCCCTAGGCCGGGACCGGCGCGATGCGCACGGGCCGTCGGCGGATGTCGATGAAGCGGCTGACCCGCTGGCGGAAGACGCTGCGCAGCGCGATCGCCGTCGCAGCGATTGGGATGAGGTACTGCAGGACGTTCACCCAAACCGCGGAGTTGGCCGCCGAGAGCGCGACGAAGCCGAGGATCCGCACCGCGACCGCCGCGGCGCTGACCACCACGATCCGCCGTCCGTAGCCCAGGCGCGAGAAGGCGCCGCCGATCACCGCTGAGAGCGCCATGGCCATGAAGGCGATGTTGTAGAGCGGGGTGGCGATCCGCTGGTGCCCTTCGGCCAGCAGGGCCTTGCGGTTCCGCTTCTCCCAGTCCTGCTGCAGGTCCGGGTAGAACAGTTCGTGCAGGAAGCGGTCCGACTGTTTGTACTGAATGAGCTCGTCGTTGTCGTTCAGCGAGCTGAGTTCGAACGGATATTCCGGCGTGGTCAGGACCTCCAGCACGCCGCGGGGCGAGAACCGCTGGGTCGATTCGTCATGCAGCAGCAGCACCGGGCCGCCGGCCCGCTGCACCACGCGGCCGGAATTGGCGATGTAGGTGGTCGCGATGCCATCGTCCTTGGTCTGGTGGATGAAGATGTTGTGCATCTCGCCCTTGTTGTCGATCGTCTGGGCGTAGACGGTCAGGCCCGGCACCGGCTGGGTGAATTCGCCCTCGCGCACCAGGGTCGCGGCGAGGTCGGTCTTGACGTCGAACAGCACCTGGCGGAGCGCGCGGTAGGTCACCGGCTGCACCCAGAGGTTCATCAGGAGCGCCAGCAGCGCGATGGTGCTGGCCAGCCGCATGGCCGGCGAGATCACCCGCCAGCGGCTCATCCCGCCGGCGAAACAGACGACGATTTCCTGTTCGGTATGCAGGCGGTTCAGCGCCACCAGGGCGGCCACGAACACCGCGATCGGCAGGATCATGTTGATCAGCTGCGGCATGTACAGCAGCGTGACCTTCAGGAAGACCATGAAGCTCTGGCGCTGGTTCACCACCAGGTCGAGACCCGACAGACTCTGGCTCAGCAGAACGACGCCGGACAACGCCGTGATGGCGAGGACGGTAGGGCCTAGCAGTTGCCGGAGCAGATAGCGGTCGATCAGGCGCATCGGTAAGATTTAGGGCTCACTCGGAGTTTTTGCCGCGCCCCCGCCGCGGAGGTGATCTAAACCATGCGTCGCCGTATCAGACAACCGCCGGACGCTGTCCGCGGCGCCTCTCCGGCAGCCCTTGTCACCTGAGAGACACGCATGGATATCGAGTTCGTCGCCGCCGACCAGGCCTTGTCCGCGAAAACCGCCCTGGCCCGCATCGTCTATGAGGGCGCGAAGCTGGAGGGCGTGCTCGCCCAGGCCGCCGCGGCCAGCCGCTTCACCGGCGCCAAGGGCCAGACCCTGGACATCCTGGCGCCGTCGGGCGTGGACGCGCCCCGGCTGGTGCTGGTCGGCGCCGGCAAGGCGGACGCCGTCGACGCCATCGGCATCGAGCACGCCGCGGCCAGCGCGTACGCGGCCGTGAAGGCTTCGGGCCTGACGGCGGTGCGCATCGAACTGCCCGACGCCAAGGCCGACCTGGCGGCGCATGCGGCGCTGGGCGTGCGGCTGGCGAGCTACCGGTTCGACAAGTACCGGACCAAGGAACCGGCGGAGAAGAAGCCCTCGGTGGTGAAGGCCCAGGTGGTCGCCGCCGACCCGGCCGCGGCCGGCAAGGCGTTCGAGCCGATGGCGGCGCTGGCCGACGCGGTCGACTTCACCCGCGACCTGGTCTCCGAGCCCCCCAACGTCCTCTATCCGGCGGAATACGCCCAGCGGGTCAAGAAGCTGGAGAAGCTGGGCCTGGAGGTCGAGATCCTCGGCGAGGCCGAGATGATGAAGCTCGGCATGGGCTCGCTGCTGGCCGTGGGGCAGGGCAGCGTGCGCGACAGTCAGCTGGTGGTGATCAAGTGGAACGGCGCGGCGGACAAGACCGCCCAGCCCGTCGCCTTCGTCGGCAAGGGCGTCTGCTTCGACACCGGCGGCATCTCCATCAAGCCGGCCGACGGCATGGAAGACATGAAGTGGGACATGGGCGGCTCGGCGGCGGTGGCCGGCCTGATGCACGTGCTGGCGGGCCGCAAGGCCAAGGTCAACGCCATCGGCATCCTGGGCCTGGTGGAAAACATGCCCGACGGCAACGCCTATCGCCCCGGCGACGTGCTGACCTCGATGTCCGGCCAGACCATCGAGGTGATCAACACCGACGCCGAGGGTCGCCTCGTGCTGGCCGACGCCGTCTGGTACTGCCAGGACCGCTTCAAGCCGAAGTTCATGGTCGATCTTGCGACGCTCACCGGGGCGATCATCGTGGCGCTCGGCGGCGACCTGGCCGGGTGCTACGCCAATGACGAGACCCTGGGGGCTAATCTGATCGCCGCTTCCCAGGCCGAGGGCGAGCCGCTCTGGCGGATGCCGCTGCCGGCGGCCTACGACAAGAAGATCGACTCCACGATCGCCGACATGAAGAACACCGGCGGCCGGCAGGGCGGATCGATCACCGCGGCCCTGTTCATCCAGCGCTTCACCAACGGCGTGCCCTGGGCGCACCTCGACATCGCCGGGACGGCGTGGCGCTCCCCCTCGACCATCCCCACCAGTCCGGAGGGCGCCACTGGTTACGGCGTGCGCCTGCTGAACCGGATGGTGGCGGAGAAGTACGAGGGCTGAGGCGCCGATGGCTGAGGCCGCAACCGAGGTCTGGTTCTATCACCTGGAGCGGACAGGGCTCGACCAGGCCCTGCCCGAACTCCTGGAAAAGACCCTGCAGCGCGGCTGGAAGGCCGTGGTGCGCGCGCGGACGGCCGAGCGGTTGCAGCACCTGGACGGCGCGCTCTGGACCTGGCGCGACGACAGCTTCCTGGCGCACGGCGTCGACGACGAGCCCAGACCCGACCGCCAGCCGATCCTGTTGACCACCGGCTTTGCGAACGCTAACGGCGCCGACGCGCTGTTCCTGGTGGATGGGGCCGAGCCGGGAGAGCTCGCCGGCTACGCCCGTTGCATCGTGCTGTTCGACGGCAGCGACGAGGCGCAGTTGGCGGTGGCCCGCGCGCAATGGAGCGCAATCAAGACCAGCGGCTTGCCGCTCTCCTACTGGAAGCAGCAGGCGCGCGGCTGGGAGAAACAGGCGTGAGGACGCCGCTGCTGCTCGCGGGCCTGGCCCTGCTGGCGGCGGGCTGTGCGCCCACCTATCCGGTGGTTGCCGAGAACGCGCCGGTCGAGCCTCACGCGGCTCCTGCGCCGGTAGCGCCGGCCCCGCAGCCTCAGCCGCGGATCGAGACGCCGGCCCCGCCACCGCCACTGCAATCTACGGCCCAACGCCGCGATCAGTGCGGCGCGGCCGAGCTGCAGAGCCTGGTCGGCCGCCCGCGCACCGAGATCCCGGTGCCGCTCGACCCGCGCCGCCAGCGCGTCGCCTGCACGACCTGTCCAGCCGCTGAAGACGCCGATCCGGCGCGCCTGAACTTCCTGTTCGACGCCCAGACCGGCCGCATCCGCCAGATCCGCTGCGGCTAGGCCTCTGCGGGCGCGTCGGGGATTTCGACGCCCAGGTCGCGCAACACCTCCATCCAGGCCGCCAGACCGTCGGCGCGTGAGAACTTCGCCACCGCGGCCTCTCGGGCGGCCACGCGCAGCGGCGCGGACGCGGCGGGGTCGCGGCAGGCCTCGATCAGGGCATCTGACAGGGCGTCGACATCGAAGAACGGCAGCAGGCGCCCGCTGACGCCATCCTCAATGGCGTCGTGCAGCGGCGCGGTGTCGGAGGCCACCACATAGCAGCCGCTAGCCATGGCCTCGACCAGCGACCATGAGAGCACGAAGGGATAGGTGTAGTAGACATGGGCGGTGGAGAGCCGCAGCGCCGCCAGCATCTGAGCGTGCGGGGCCTTGCCCAGGAAGTGCAGGCGCGCCGCGTCGACCTCCAACCCCTCGAAGATCACCTCGCGCCAGGTCCGCCCATCAGCCGGGTTGCCGCCGTAGGGCCTGGGCGCGTCGGCCCCGAACACCAGCACCTGGGCGTCCGGAACCTGCGCCATCAGTTGGGGCAGGGCGCGGGCGAAGATGTGCAGGCCGCGCAGGGGCTCCATGTGATTGTTGGCGTAGGTGATGACCGGCGTCTCGGGCGCGATGACGCGGCCGTCGGGAAGCGTGAACGGCTCCGCCGGCCCCGGCCGGATCGCGTCGGTGTCGACGCCCTCGTGGATCACCCGCACGCGCGGCCTGAAGACCGACGGCAGCACTGAGCCCTGGAATTCCGTAGGCGTCACGATCACGTCGGCCTCGGCCAGCGCCACGGTCATGACCGCGTTCTTGGCCTTGCCGGCCAGCACGGCCTGTTCGGTGGTCTGGAAGAACTCCTCGTCGAAATCGATGTCGAGGCCACGGCCCTTGTAGAAGAATTCCGAGAACATCACCCGCCTGGCGTCCGGCCACAGCTCGTCGAGGAAGGTGGTCTCGCCCCAGCCGGGGTGGCCCACGATCACCTGCGGATCAAAGCCCGCGTCCTTCAGCGAATGCCCCACGCGCAGGGCGTCAGCGCCACGGATCAGGTCGGCCTCGGCGCGCACCGCGAGGGGAAAGATGCCTTCCGTCGTGCCGCGCCGGGTGACGTAGCGGCCGAGCGGCATGCCCTCGATTCCCGGCGCCGTAGACGAGCCGATCGCCGCGCACGGCACCCCGCGCGCCATCAGCGCCTCGGCCAGGCCGCGGAACTGGGCGGGGAAGTTGTTGTGGACGAAGAGCACGCCGCGCGACATGGCCGCCTTCTGCCTGCGCGCGAGGCGGCTGTCACCTGGGATGCGCCCGCCCTCAAAGTCCCGCGAAGCCCGAGGGGCGAAGCAGGATGGTGCGGCTAGAGGGACTCGAACCCCCACGGTTGCCCGCTGGTACCTAAAACCAGTGCGTCTACCAATTCCGCCATAGCCGCGCGCCGAGCGGTCTAGAAGGTCTTTGGGCTTGGATCAATCGGACCGCCGTGACATAAACCGCGCCCTCCGCCGCTGGGGCGGATATAGATCAAACCCTTAGGCAGCCGTGGGCGCGCTGGTCGCGCAACGGCGCTGATATTTCGAGCCGGAAGTTGCAAGATGTCGATGCAGATCGTTGAAAAGTCGAATGAAGGCCTCAGCCGCGTCTTCGGGGTCACCGTCCCGATGTCGGACCTGAACGAGGCCCTGGACGCCCGGATCGCCGAGGTCACCCCGACGCTCAACATCAAGGGCTTCCGCCCCGGCAAGGTGCCGACCGCGCATGTGCGCCGCCTCTACGGCAAGGCGCTGATGAGCGAAGTCATCGAAAAGACGCTCAACGAGACCACCCAGAAGGTGCTCGAGGACAACAAGTTGCGCCCGGCCGGCGACCCCGATCTGAAGCCGGAAGGCGATATGAACGCCGTCGTCGATGGCAAGGCGGACCTGGCCTACGAGATCGCCGTCGACGTGATGCCGGACTTCGAGCCGGTGGACGTGGCGACGCTGTCGCTGAGCCGTCCGGTCTATGAGCCGACCGCCAAGGAAGTCGACGAGGCCGTCGCTGAGCTCGCCAAGCAGAACCGCACCTATGAGGAAAAGACCGGCAAGGCCGTGAAGGCCGCCGACGGCGACATGGTCGTCATCGACTTCCTGGGCAAGCTGGACGGCGTGCCGTTCGACGGCGGCGCGGCGGAAGACGCCGAACTGGTGCTGGGTTCGGGCCAGTTCATCCCGGGCTTTGAGGAACAGCTGGTCGGCGCGAAGCCCGACACCGACGTCCTGGTGAACGTCAGCTTCCCGGAGAACTACCAATCCGAGGAACTGAGGGGCAAAGCTGCCGTCTTCGAGGTCAAGGTCAAGGCCGTGAAGGGCCCGGTCGAGACGGCCGCCGACGACGAGTTCGCCACGCGCCTCGGCATCGAGAGCCTGGAAAAGCTGCGCGAGTTGCTCAAGGGCAACCTCGAGAAGGAATACGCCGGCGCCAGCCGCTTCAAGCTGAAGCGCGCGCTGCTCGACCAGCTCGACACCAAACACGACTTCCCGCTGCCGCCGAAGATGGTCGAGGCCGAGTTCAACGCCATCTGGCAACAGGTGGAACAGGACAAGGAAGCCGGCCAACTGCCGCCGGAGGATGCCAAGAAGTCCGACGCGAAGCTGCGTGAGGAATACCGCAAGATCGCCGAGCGCCGCGTGCGCCTGGGCCTGATCCTGGCCGAGATCGGCCGCGCCAACAACGTCCAGGTCACCGACCAGGAACTGGGCGAGGCGATGCGCACCGAAGCCATGAAGTACGGGCCGCAAGCCCAGCAGGTCTTCGACCTGTTCCGCCAGAACCCCAACGCGCAGGCGCAACTGCGCGCCCCGATCTTCGAGGACAAGGTCGTCGACCTGATCGTCGAAAAGGCCAAGGTGAAGGACGCCAAGGTCTCCAAGGAAGACCTGCTGGCCGACGACGACATGCCGGAAGGCTACGGCGACGACGAAGCGCCCAAGCCCGCGAAGAAGAAGGCCGCGGCCAAGAAGAAAGCTGACTGAGGGCACCGGCGCCGGTCATCCCCGCGCAGGCGGGGATCCGAGCTCAGTTGAGTATCGAAAAGGCGCTCCGGACCTTGGTCCGGGGCGCTTTTGTTTTGAGGCCGAAGCGTCGGGCTCGGCGCCGTGAATTCGCGGTGGCGCGGGATGTCCCTTGCGGATTTCGACACCTGACTTGCTTTCGGCCGCCAAGCGGCGCCAGCCCATAAGCTTTACATAATAAAAAGTTAATCTAACGTTGTTCGCGTAGAGTGGGGCTTGATGATGAAGCGGATTTTCCTGGTTATGGCGGCGGCAGCAGCGCCGCTGGTGTTTGCGGGGCAGGGCCATGCGGCTCAGAGCCTGCCTGCCTTCAGCGGCGGCACATTTTGCGAGAATACCACTCTGGACCCGTCGGTGGGCCAGGGCGCGACGTCCTGCAACATCGACGGCGCCGGCGCGACGCTCGATCTGCTGCCCGCCATCAAGCTCACCGCCTTTGCGGAAGGCCCGGCGGGCGGTTTGACGAATGGCAGCGCCCACCTGACCTACTACTTCGAGGTGACGGGCGGCGCCGGCGTCGTCCAGGTGCCGATCATCATCCTGACCAACATGTCGACCTCATTCATTGGGGATGCCGGCGCCGACGCCGAAATCGCAGTGGACGCCGATTACCTGGACAGTCCGGAAAACGCGATCTTCCGGGCGTCGCAGACGGTCTGCGCGAACAGCGAGGACAACGCCTGCACTGGGTTTTCAGCCAGCTTCTCCGGCGCCCTGCACCTCACGGCGCTCTCTGGCGTCGCGGGCCGGGTCCTCATGTCCGTCTCGGCGAGCGGCGTAAATGGCGGGATCGCCGACGCCTACGCCGATCCGCTGATCGAGATCGATCCGAGCTTCGCCGACGCAGGCCTCTACAAGGTGATCCCGAGCGACGGCGTGGGCAACGTTCTGCCCAACACCGGCGTGCCTGAGCCCGCGAGCTGGGCGCTGATGCTGGTCGGCTTCGGCATGGCCGGCGCGGCCCTGCAGCGCCAGCGGACGGCGGTCCGCGTAGCCTAGGCCGGAAATGCGGAGCTTATGCCTGGCCGCGAGCCAGGCCGGAGATCTGCCGGCCCAAGATCGAAGGCCAGCTCACTTCACCGCCTCGCGGCCCCGCCGCGCGGCAGACGTGGACTGAGCCTTTCGCCGCCACGGCCTCCAGCCGTCCGCCGGCGAGAAGGGATCGCCCAGGTGATAGGCCGAGATGATCGCGGCCACGCCTTTCACCTCCGGCAGTAAGATCGGCCGCAACCGCGCGTAGCCGGCGTTGCGCAGGGCCTCAAGACCCGCGCCGACGCCGCGCGCTTTGCGGATCGCCGCCTCGACGATGGCGTCATCGCACCCCAGCCAGTGCGCCAGCAGCCGGGTCCGCAGCTTCGTAATCTCGCCGCGGTTGCCGGTCCCGGCGGGTCCCGCGGCCTCGAAGCTCAGATCGCACTCGGTATCCAGGCCCATGGACCGGTTGTTGATATTGGCTGAGCCGATCCGCAGCAGGCGGTCGTCGATGATCGTCAGCTTGGCGTGGACGATGATGATTCGGCCCAGCGTGGTCACCGGGCTGTAGGCCTGGAAGCGGCCGTGCTTGTCGGCGCGTTTCAGGGTCTCGATGAACCGCACCCGGGTGTGGTCCATGGTCGCCTGGTCGAAGAAGCTGGGTGAATGCTCGGTGCCGATCAGCACCACCTCCGGCCCGTCCGGCTCCTGCAACCGCCCCGCCAGGGCGCCGGCGATCAGCGGCGAGGTGAAGTACTGGTTCTCCATGTAGATGCAGCGTTTGGCCTGAGCGATCGACTCCAGGTGCAGGCGCTCGATCTCGCGGACCTCTGGATGGTGCTTCCAGGCCCCATGCGTGCGCGACAGCCCGACCTCGACATCCTTGAACTGCGGCTTGATCTGGGCTGGCCAGGCCGGGCGTGTTTTGGGCGGCTCGGGCACGGTCTCGCCGGTGCAGCGCGCCCAACGTTCGCGGAAGAGAACGCCCAGCGCCTTGGCCGATTCACCCTCGACGATGCCCATGACCTCGTGCCGACTGTCGAAGTCATCTTCGGAATTGCCGTGCGCGTGCTTGGTCTTCTCCCGGCGTGGATCGTTGTCGAGGTGATGGTGCGTGTCCCAGCGGTCGGGCCCGATATCGCCGCCGCCGCAGAAGGCGATGGCGTCATCGATGATGATCGCCTTCTGGTGATGCGACGCGCCCATCGGCAGCTTGCCGTCGAGGACAAACTTCACGCTGCTGCCGGCGAACTCCTTGCGGTCCGCCAGCGGGAACCAGTTCTGGGTCGCCGCCACCGGCAGGGCCGACTGCCAGCACAGGATGCGCACGTCGAGGTCGGGGTTGTCCTTCGACAGGCGCTTCAGGAAATTGGCGATCCGGTCATCTTCCGACCCCGTGCAGCCGGGCCCTGGATGGAACAGCGTCTGCGGCTCGAAGGCCCAGTTGAGCAGGTGGACGGTGTGCCTGGCCTTGCGCATGGCGGTCATCGCGGCGTCGAAATAGTCCGCCATGTCGACGATCAGCGCCGCCCGCGCGCTCGTCTCCCGACGCCAGCATGTCGATCCCGGTTGTAGCAGCAAAGCGAAGGCCTCCCGGGGACGGTAAGCCTTTAAGGCGAAGGTTGTTCCCGATGGGTGGGATCGGAGTCCCGGACGGCCTAGGCTGACGGCGGCGCTTTCAACGACTCGACCACAAGGTCGAGCAGGCGTTCGGTCCGGACCTCGCCATCGTGCCCGGGTGGCGTGCGCCAGAGGAAGCCCATCAGCAGCAGCAGATCTTCGGCGTCCACGCCCTGCCGGATAACGCCCGCCTGTTCACCCGCCCGTAGAAGCTGACCGATCGCGCCGACCATCGGCCCGTAGGTTTCACCCTGGATGCTCTCATTCATCACCGCATGCAGGGCGTCGGCGACGCTGTGCTTGATGCGCCCGTAATAGGCCATGCGGTCGAACCACAGGCGCAGCGCGATCAAGGGCGGATGTTCGGCGATCAGGGCGGGCGCCAGATCGACCATCTGCTGGATTTCCTGGCGGTAGATTTCCAGCACCAGCGCACCCCGGTTGGGGAAATGGCGATAGAGCGTGCCTGGGCCCACGCCGGCCAGCTTGGCGATCGAGTTGAGCGAGGCTTCCGGGTCGGCCGTCAGCGCCTTGCGGGCTACGTCCAGGATGCGGCTGCGGTTCTGCTGGGCGTCGGCGCGCAGGCTTTCAGGCGGCGGATTCATCGGGCCCTTGACGAAACGGAGAGTTCTCCGTTATTCACCGAGAACAAAGCGGAGAGGTCTCCGTATTTGTAACAGGGGACGTCCCGCATGCAAAGCGCCCAGTCTGATGATCTCGTGCTGGTGACCGGCGGGTCCGGCTTCATCGCTGTTCACTGCATCCTGCAATTGCTGCAAGCCGGTCATCGGGTGCGCACGACGGTCCGGTCGCCGGATCGCCAGGCCGTGGTCCGCGCCATGCTCTCCGAGGGCGGCGTTGAGGCCGGCGACCGGCTCTCCTTCGCATTCACCGAACTCACATCGGACGCCGGCTGGGCCGATGCCGCCAGAGGCTGCGCCTTCGTCATGCACGGCGCGTCGCCGACACCTTCGGGACCGCAGACGCGGGAGGAGGACTGGATCGCGCCGGCGCGCGACGGCGTGCTGCGTGTCCTGCGCGCCGCCAGGGACGCAGGCGTGCGCCGGGTGGTGCTCACCTCGGCCTTCGGCGCGGTGGGATATGGCCAGAAGCCTCGCGCCAACCCGTTCAATGAGACGGACTGGACCGATCTGAACGGCGACGTGCCGGCCTATCAGAAGTCCAAGACCCTTTCGGAACGCGCCGCCTGGGACTTCATCGCCAAGGAAGGGCAGGGCCTGGAGCTATCCGTTGTGAACCCGGTGGCGGTCATGGGGCCGATCCTTGGGCCGGATTTCTCGCACTCGATCCGGCTCGCCGAGCGCATGCTGTTGGGCATGCCCGGGTGCCCGGACATCCGCGCCTGCTTCGTGGATGTGCGCGACGTGGCCGACCTGCACCTGCGCGCCATGACCGATCCCGCCGCCAAGGGAGAGCGTTTCCTGGCCACCTCCGGCCCGGCGCTATCCCTGCTGGAGGTGTCGAAGGTTCTCAGGGCGAACCTGGGCGAGGAGGCGCGGAAGGCGCCCATGCGGCAAACGCCCAATTGGGTGATCCGGATGGGCGCGCTGTTCGGCGATCCCAACATGAAGATGCTGGCGCCTCAGCTCGGCATCTCCATGAGCGCCACCAGCGAAAAGGCCCAACGCCTTCTGGGCTGGTCACCGCGTTCGCCGCAGGAGGCCATCATCGCCACCGGGCAAAGCCTGCTGCGACTGGACCCGAGACTGGCCGGACGCTGACCAGCGGCCCGCGCGAATTGTTCCACCTCCCCGCCGCGACGCGGGGGAGGTTGCCAGAAGCTGACTCTACAGCCCGCGCAGGTGCTGCAGCAGTTCGGCGTTTTCCACGCGCGCGCGGCGTTCGTTGATTTCCTGGAACAGGCTCGCCCCGTCTTCGTCCAGGGACGGCTGCGGGTAGGCGAGGGACTCGGATACTGGGACGGCGTCGTGAGGCGTGGTCATCTCAGGCTCTCCCCGGTCCAAAAGCTGTGGCGCCCCGGTCGTGAACGGGTCGCCGAAAATTAAGTTACCATTAAGCAATCTAAACGCCCGTCAGAAAAGCTGCGGCCCTGCTCACGTTCGCTTGAGGCCCGGCGATTTTTCCCCAGCGGCAGGAAATCGCCGGATTCCGTGTGAATTCACCTATCGGCGATCAGGAATGGGCTTGGCTTGACCGGCGAACGGGGCCTAACTTGCCCCAGTTGAACGCCGCGTCGTGACGGCCTAAGCCCGACTCAGCCCCGCGCTTTTGCCTGGCCCTGAGTCCGACTTGCCGTCCCGTGAGAAGAGCGTCGCGGGAAGGGATCTGAGGCTTTGCAACGTACGAGTACGTGGACGCCCGACTATTTTCATAAGGTCGTGGATTGCCAGTTCGCCTGCCCAGCGCACACGCCGGTGCCGGAGTACATCCGCCTGATCGCGGAGGGGCGCTATTCCGACGCCTACATGATCAACTGGCAATCGAACGTCTTCCCGGGCGTGCTCGGGCGGACCTGCGATCGCCCCTGTGAACCCGCCTGCCGGCGAGGACGCGTCGAGGAGGAGCCGGTCGCCATATGCCGGCTGAAGAGGGTCGCGGCCGATAACAAGGACGACGTCTCCGCCCGCATGCCCGCGCCGGCGGCGAGCAAGAACGGCAAGCGGGTGGCCATGGTGGGGGCCGGGCCCGCCTCGCTGACGGTGGCCCGCGACCTGGCGCCGCTCGGCTACGACATCACCCTCTTCGATGGCGACGCGAAGGCCGGCGGCATGATCCGCAGCCAGATCCCGCGCTTCCGCCTGCCGGAAGGCGTCATCGACGAAGAGGTCGGCTACATCACCAATCTCGGCATGACGCTTCGCCTCGGCGAGCGGGTCGAGAGCCTGAAGGCCCTGCTGGCGGAGGGCTATGATGCAGTGTTTGTGGGCTCCGGCGCGCCGCGCGGCCGCGAGCTGAACCTGCCGGGCCGCGAGGAGGCCCGCGCCAATATCCACATCGGCATCGACTGGCTGTCGAGCGTCTCCTTCGGCCACATCGACAAGATCGGCCGCCGCGTGATCGTGCTGGGCGGCGGCAACACCGCCATGGACTGCTGCCGCACCTCGCGCCGCCTGGGCGGCGAAGACGTGAAGGTCATCGTCCGCTCGGGGTTCGAGGAGATGAAAGCCTCGCCCTGGGAGAAGGAAGACGCGATCCACGAGGACATTCCGATCCTCAACTGGCGCGTGCCCAAGGCATTCACCCACGACAACGGCAAGCTGACCGGCGTCACCTTCGAGGTCGTCAAGGCGACGGTGGACGAGAACGGCAAGCGCCGCGTGGTCAATTCCGGCGAGCCGGACGAGCACTACGAATGCGACGACGTGCTGGTGGCCGTTGGCCAGGAGAACGCCTACCCCTGGATGGAACGTGACATCGGCATGGACTTCGACGAGTGGGCGATGCCCAAAGTCGATCCCATCACCATGCAGTCGACGATCGCAAACGTCTTCTTCGGCGGCGACGCAGCGTTTGGGCCGAAGAATATCATCTGGGCCGTGGCCCACGGCCACGACGCGGCGGTGTCGATCCACAAGTTCTGTCAGGGCGAGGACGTAAAGGTCCGCCCGCCGCCCGAGTTCTCCCTCGTCAGCCAGAAGATGGGCATCCACGAGTGGAGCTATGACAACGACATCGCCAACGACCGCCGCTACCGCGTGCCGCAGCGCGACAAGGCCGTGGCGCTGAAGGACGTGAAGATGGAGGTCGAACTCGGGTTCGACCGGGACACCGGCTACAAGGAAGCCGAGCGCTGCCTCAACTGCGACGTCCAGACGGTGTTCGCCGACAACCTCTGCATCGAGTGCGACGCCTGCGAGGACATCTGCCCGGTCGACTGCATCACCTTCGTCAAGGAGACCGATGAGGCGACGCTGCGGACCGAGCTGAAGGCGCCGGCGCTCAATCTCGACCAGGACCTCTATGTCTCCGGCGCGCTCGGCACCGGCCGGGTGATGGTCAAGGACGAGGACGTCTGCCTGCACTGCGGGCTCTGCGCGGAGCGCTGTCCCACCGGGGCCTGGGACATGCAGCGCTTCACCCTGGAAATGACTCACGCGGGGGCGGCATGTCAGTCGCGATGAACCCGGGCACGGCGAAGGCCAGCGGCCCGGTGGTGATCAACGACTTCGTGGTCAAGTTCGCTAATGTGAACGGCTCCGGCTCGGCCAGCGCCAACGGCATGTTCGCCAAGTCGATCCTGCGCTGCGGCGTGCCGGTGGCGGCTCGAAACATCTTCCCGTCGAACATCCAGGGCCTGCCGACCTGGTTCGAGGTGCGGATTACCGAAGCCGGGCATCTGGGACGCCGCGGCGGGGTCGACCTGATGGTCGCGATGAACCCGCAGACCTGGGACAAGGACGTGGCCGAGATCGAGCCCGGCGGCTTCCTGTTCTACGATTGCACCAAGCCCCTGCCGCCCAGCAAGTTCCGCGACGACATCACCGTGCTCGGCGTGCCGCTGACGGCGATGTGTAACGAACGCTACCAGCTGCCGCGCGAACGCCAGCTCTTCAAGAACATCGTCTATCTGGGCTCGCTCGCCGCCTTGCTGGGCATCGATCCCAAGGTGATCGAGACTATCCTGACCGAGCAGTTCGCCGGCCGCCAGAAGCTGATCGACGCCAACTTCGAGGCCCTGCACATGGGCGTCAGCTATGTGCATGAGCACCTGTCGCCGATCCGCCTGCAGGTCCGCAAGGCCGACAAGGTCGGCGACCGCATCTACGTCGAGGGCAATGCCGCGGCTGCGCTGGGCGCGGTCTATGGCGGGGCGACGGTCTGCGCCTGGTATCCGATCACGCCGTCCACCTCGCTGGCCGAGGCCTTCACCGGCTATTGCGAGGACCTGCGCACCGACCCGGACGGTAAGGCGCGCTACGCCATCGTCCAGGCCGAGGACGAGATCGCCTCGATCGGCATCGTGGTCGGCGCGGGCTGGAACGGCGCACGCGCCTTCACCTGCACGTCGGGCCCCGGCATCTCGCTGATGACCGAGTTCATCGGGCTCTCCTATTTCGCCGAGATTCCGGCGGTGATCTTCGACGTGCAGCGGGGCGGGCCGTCCACAGGTATGCCGACGCGCACACAGCAGGCCGATCTGATCGGGTCGGCCTACGCCGGCCACGGCGACACCAAACACCCGATGCTGTTGCCAGCCGATCCCGGCGAATGCTTCGAGTTCGGGGCTCTGGCCTTCGACCTTTCCGACCGGCTGCAGACCACCATCTTCGTCATGCTCGACCTCGACATCGGCATGAACGAGTGGCTGACCAAGCCCTTCGCCTGGGACGACACTCGCCAGCTAGACCGCGGCAAGGTGATGACCCACGACGAGCTGGAGGCGGGCGCCGATTTCGGCCGCTACAAGGACGTCGACGGCGACGGCATCCCGTACCGCACCTATCCGGGCGTGCACCCCAATAAGGGCGCCTATTTCACCCGCGGCACCTCGCGCAATCCCTACGCCCGCTACTCGGAAGAGGGCGCGATCTATGTCGACAACATGCAGCGCCTGCTGCGCAAGTTCGAAACCGCCAAGTTGCTGATCCCCGCGCCGATCCGCCGCGACGCAAAGCGCAAGACGACCGATGGCGTGATCTACTTCGGCTCGACGACGCCCTCGATGCTGGAGGCGCTCGACCACCTGGAAGGGCAGGGGCGCCACCTCGACGCGCTGCGCGTTCGCGGCTTCCCGTTCTGCGACGAGGTCTATGATTTCGTTGCCGCCCACGAGCGGGTCTTCGTGGTCGAGCAGAACCGCGACGCCCAACTGCGGACCCTGCTGGTCAACGAAGGCGAGATCGACCCGGGCAAGCTGGTGCCGGTGCTGCACTACGACGGAACGCCGATCACCGCGCGGTTCATCGCCCGCGAGATCGGCCAGATCCTGGCCTTGGGCCAGACCGAGGCCGCCGAATGACCTACATCCTCAAGCCCCAACTGCACCACCCGAACCTGCCGACCAATGCGCGTGGGTTCACCAGGCGCGACTACGAGGGCTCGGTCTCGACGCTCTGCGCCGGCTGCGGCCACGATTCCATCTCGTCGGCGATCATCCAGGCAGCCTTCGAACTCGACCTGCCGCCACATCAGATCGCCAAGCTTTCCGGCATCGGCTGCTCGTCGAAAACCCCCGACTATTTCATGGGCGCGAGCCACGGTTTCAACACTGTGCACGGTCGAATGCCATCCGTCCTGACCGGCGCCAACCTCGCCAACAAAGATCTGATTTATCTAGGTGTTTCCGGAGACGGTGATTCCGCATCCATCGGATTAGGCCAATTCGCCCACGCCGTACGGCGCGGCGTGAACATGCTCTACATAGTCGAGAACAACGGGGTCTACGGCCTGACCAAGGGCCAGTTCTCCGCCACCTCCGACAAGGGCAGCAAGTCCAAGAAGGGCGTGGTCAACCACGACTCCGGCATCGACCTGGTCGGCATGGCCCTGCAGCTGGGCGCCACCTACGTCGGCCGCTCGTTCTCCGGCGACAAGGACCAGCTGATCCCGCTGATCAAGGCTGGCCTGGCGCACAAGGGCGCAGCCTTCATCGACGTCATCAGCCCGTGCGTGCAGTTCAACAACCACGTCGGCTCCACCAAGAGCTTCGACTATGTGCGGGAGCACAACGAGGCGGTGAACCGGTTGGACATGATCCCAGCGCGCTCGCCGATCCACGTGGACTACGCGCCGGGCGAAACGGTGATGGTCACCCAGCACGACGGCAGCGTGCTGTCGCTGCACAAGCTGGCCGAACTCTACGATCCCTCGGACCGCGGCCAGGCGCTGGGCTTCCTGGGGTCGCGGCAGGCCAAGGGCGAGATCGTCACCGGCCTGCTGTACGTCGATCCGGAGGCTGGCGATCTGCACGACGCGCTCGACACCGTGGCGACGCCGCTGAACGAGCTGGACGGCGCGGCCCTAGTGCCGGGCTCCAAGGCGCTGGCCGCGATCAACGCGGGCCTGCGCTAGCGCCCCGCCGGCGACCGCGGAAGCGTTGGCCGGTCCAAGCTTGCGTGCCACAAAGACCCGACGCGATTCATTGGGGGATGACGCATGCGGTCGATCGTTATTCTGGGCGCCGCGGCGCTGATCGGGCTGGCCGCACCGGCGCTGGCGGCGCCCAAGGCGCACAAGTCAGCCTTCGATGTACGCCAGGTCTTGCCGGAGACGCTGGCGCCCTCGCACTACGATCTGAAGATCGTCCCCGACGCCGAACATCTGACCTTCAAAGGGACCCTGGAGGTCACGGGCGCGGCGGCGAGGCCCGGCAGGCAGATCGTGCTCAACGCCAAGGGGCTGACCTTCGATGATGTGAAGCTGGATGGCCGCAAGGCCGCCTCCGTCAGCCTGGACGACAAGCTCGGCCGGGCCACCATCAGCTTCGCCGAGCCCTACGCCGTCGGACGCCACAGCCTGGCGATTGGCTATCATGGGGCGATCGCCAAGGGCACGCTGGGCTTCTTCGCGATGGACTACGACAGTCCCGCGGGCAGGCGCCGGACGCTGGCCACCAATTTCGAACCGGCGGAGGCCAGGCGCCTGCTGCCCTGTTGGGACGAGCCGGCGAAGAAGGCGACCTTCACGGTGAGCGTCGATGCGCCCGCCGACCGCATGGCGATCTCCAACATGCCGGTCGCGCAGACCACGCCGCTCGGGGGCGGGCTGCAGCGGGTGCGCTTCGCCGAAACGCCGCGGATGTCGACCTACCTGCTGTTCCTGGGCGTCGGCGACTATGAGCGCATCCACCAGCAGGTCGACGGTGTCGACGTGGGCGTGGTGTTCAAGCGCGGCGACCGGGAGAAGGCCGCCTATGGCCTGAGCCAGGCCGTCGGACTGCTGCACTACTACAACGACTATTTCGGCGTACGCTTCCCCTTGCCGAAGCTGGATCTGGTAGCTGCGCCGGGTGAGATCTACGGCGGTTCCATGGAGAACTGGGGGGCGATCTTCTACTCGCAGGATCATCTGCTGTTCGACCCGGCCAAGTCGACGGAGCGCGAGCGCCAGACGGTCTTCCTCGTGGTCAGCCATGAGATGGCGCACCAGTGGTTTGGCGATCTGGTGACCATGGCCTGGTGGGACAACCTCTGGCTCAACGAGGGCTTCGCCCGCTGGATGCAGACCCACGCCGCCGACGCCCTGCATCCGGAGTGGAAGACCGGCCTGCAAGCCGCCGATATCTTCGAGGCCGGCAAGGGGGCCGACGCCCAGGTCGCGACCCATCCGGTGCTGCAGCCGATCGGCAGCGCAGAGCAGGCGGCCGAGGCTTTCGACACCATCACCTACGACAAGGGCGCGGCGGTGATCACCATGCTGGAGGCCTACGTCGGCTCGGATACGTTCCGTGATGGCGTTCGCCGCTACATGAAGGCCCACGCCTACGGCAATACCGTCGATAGCGACCTCTGGAGCCAGGTGCAGGCGGTCGCCGGCAAACCCGTGCTTGCGATTGAGCACGACTTCACCCGCCAGGCGGGGGTGCCGCTGGTGCGGGTCGAGGCGGCCGGCGCGGGCGTGAAACTGACGGAAGGCCGCTTCGCCGAGGATCCGGACAGTCTGAAGGGCGCCAAACCAACCGCCTGGAAGATCCCCCTGACGGAGGCCTCGCCCGGGCTATCGGCCACGCACCTGCTGCTCTCAGGGACCGGGACGGCCCCTGGGAAGGCCGCGTTGGTGAACGCCGGCGGTCTGGCCTATGCGCGGGTCGCTTATTCGCAAGACCACGCCGCGGCCCTGGCCAGCCGGATGGGCGAGTTCTCGGCGATAGATCAGATCAACCTGATGAACGACGCCTCGGCCCTGGGCCAGTCCGGCTATGCGCCGGCCGGCAATCTCATGGACTTCATGTCGCGGCTGCCGGCGGACGCCGATCCGGTGGTCTGGACGCGGGCCGTGAACCTTATGAACGGCGTCGAGGCCTCTTACCAAGGTCTGCCGGGAGGCGCGGCGTTCCGGCGTGAGGCGCTGAAGCTGCTGGCGCCCATCGCGGGGCGTCTGGGTCAGGAGCCGAAGGCCGGGGAGGACGGCAATGTGACCACCCTGCGCGCCAGCGTCTGGAGCGCCCAGGCGCGGTTCGGCGACGCCGCAGCGCTGGCCCGGGCGCGCCGCGTCGATGCCGCCGGCCAGGGCTCTGCCGCCGAGCTGCGCGCCGCGCTGAATATCGTGGCCGAGGCGGCCGACCCCGCGACCTTCGATGCGCTGCTGGCAAAGGCGCGGGCGACCCAGGATCCGCAAGAGAAGGCGCGGCTGCTGCGCGCGCTCGCCGGCGTCGCCGATCCGGCCCTGTCGGCGCGCGCGGTGGAGATCGCGCTCACGCCGGAAGCGCCGGCCGGCTCTGCGCCGCAGCTGATCGCCATCGCCACCCGGCGCAACCCGGACGTGGTCTGGGGCGTGCTCAAGCCCCACATGGGCAAGGGCGGCCTGCCAATGGACGAGCAGGACGCTTGGCAGATCGTCTCGGGCGTTGCTGGGCGATCGGCCGATCCGGCGCGGATCGCCGACATTCGTGCCTACGGCGAGGCGGTGATTCCGCCGGACGCGCGGCGGCCGGTAGAGTCGGCCGTGGGGTCGATCAAGCTGAACCAACGGATCCGCGCCAAGGCCTTGCCGGAGATCGACCGCTGGGTGGCGGCGCACGCCGGTTGACCGCCTGCCGCGGGCTCCGTAAGACCTAGCCACTCTTTGGGGAGTAGCCGGCCTCGTATCCAGAGGCGCCCGCGTCAACATACCTGACACTTGTCATGGCGTGGGCAGTCCAGTCGGACCTGGTGAGACCAATGGGTTCGGCGTTCGTCCTGGGTTGGGCGAGGGCGCCGATCCCTTGGCTCGTGCGTCCGACCCCCGATGAGACCCGATGAACCCGCTGTTTCTGACCATCGCCCTGCTGCTGGGCTCGGCCGTCGTGATCTATCTCGCCTGCGAGTTCTTCGTGAACGGGGTCGAGTGGGTCGGCCGCCGGTTCGCCGTGGGCGAGCAGGCCACGGGCTCGATCCTGGCGGCGTTCGGCACGGCCTTGCCGGAAAGCGTGGTCACCTTCGTCGCCGTGGTGTTCGGGGCGACCGCCGCGCAGAAGCAGATCGGTATCGGCGCGGCGCTGGGCGGGCCGCTGGTGCTGTCGACCATCGCCTACGCCACGGTCGGCGTGGTGCTGATCCTTTGCCGTACCCAGCTGCCGAAGACCGCGGCGATCCGCGCCGACTTCAAGAATCTGAGCCGCGACCAGGGCTGGTTCCTGGCGATTTTCGCAGCGAAGATCGCGTTGGGCGTGGTGGCCTTCGCCTACAAGCCCTGGCTCGGCGCGCTCTTCCTGGCGGCCTATGGCGCCTACTTCTGGAAGGAGATGCGCGGGGAGAGCGACATTCAAGAGGAAGAACTTGAGCCGCTCAAGCTCACGCCGGGCGCGGCGGAGCCGAAGACCTGGGTGGCCGTGGCCCAGACGCTGCTGGCCTTGGTGGTGATCTTCCTGGCGAGCCGGTTCTTTGTGAAGCAACTGGACGTGCTTGGGCCCGTGCTGGGGATCAAGCCCCAGCTCCTGGCGCTCCTGCTGAGCCCCATCGCCACCGAGCTGCCCGAGACGCTGAACGCCATCATCTGGGTCCGGCAGGGCAAGCACCGCCTGGCGCTCGCCAACATCTCCGGCGCGATGATGATCCAGGCGACGGTGCCGACCGCGCTTGGCCTGTTCTTCACGCCGTGGATTCTGGACCGGTCACTGCTCGTCGGCGCCGGCGTGACGGCCGCCGCGGTCGCCGCTATGTTCCTGGCCTTCCGACGCGGCATGATCAGCCGTGGGTTCTTGGCGGCGATGGCCGGTTTCTACGCCCTGTTCGTTGTCCTGGTGGCCGCCTTGCGTCTCTATTAGGCCTTCGCCAGCTCCCCGATCACGAAGGCGTCCTCGCCGTCGCGGACCAGGCCTTCCAGCACATCGGGGAGATCGTGGGGGTCGACGATGAGCATCAGGCCGACGCCGCAGTTGAAGGTGCGGCGCATCTCCAGGTCCGACACGCCGCCCACCTGCTGCATCCAGCCGAACACCGGCGGCGGGATCCAGGCGTCCCAGTCGAAGCGCGCGACCAGGCCCTCGGCGATGGCGCGCGGCGGGTTCTCGATCAGGCCGCCGCCGGTGATATGCGCCAGGCCGGAGACGCGGCCGGCCTTCAGGTGCTTCAGCACGGTCTTGATATAGATGCGGGTGGGCGCGAGCAGGGCCTGGGCCAGCGTCTTGCCCTCTTCGAACGGCGCGGGCGCGTCCCAGGCCAGGCCCGAACGCTCGACGATGCGGCGCACCAGGGAATAGCCGTTGGAGTGCGGGCCGGTGGACCCCAGGCCGACCAGGATGTCGCCGACCTTCTGGTCACCCAGGCGCGGCAGCACCTTGTCGCGGTCGACGGCGCCGACGCAGAACCCGGCCATGTCGTAGTCGCCGTCGGCATACATCCCCGGCATTTCGGCGGTTTCGCCGCCCACCAGGGCGCAGCCAGCCTGGCGGCAGCCCTCGGCGATGCCGGCGACGACGGTGGCGGCGGCCTCGACGTCGAGCTTGCCCGTCGCGAAGTAGTCCAGGAACATCAAGGGCTCAGCACCCTGGGCCAACAGGTCGTTGACGCACATGGCCACTAGGTCGACTCCGACCGTGTCGTGGATGCCGGTCTCGATGGCGACCTTCAGCTTGGTGCCGACCCCGTCGGTGGTGGTGACCAGCAGCGGGTCGTCATAGCCCGCCGCCTTGAGGTCGAAGAGGGCGCCAAAGCCCCCCAGGGAGGCCTCCGCGCCGGCGCGCCGGGTCGACTTGGCGAGCGGCTTGATGCGCTCGACAAGCGCGTTTCCCGCGTCGATGTCGACGCCGGCCTGGGCATAGGTGAGGCCGTTGGGACGGTCGGACATTCGGACGCCTTTGAAAGAAAAACACTTCATGCGAAACGCGGACTTGCAGACTCGCCGCCTCGCCGGGCTATAGCTAATCGATGATGCCGATTACGACCACCGCGGAACTGGCGGTGTTTTGCGACAAGCTCAAGGGCCAACCGTTCGTCGCCGTGGACACTGAGTTCATGCGCGAGACGACCTATTGGCCGAAGCTGTGCCTGATCCAGGCCGCCGGCGCCAATGGCGTCGAGGCCTGCATCGATCCGTTGGCCGAGGGCATCGACCTCGAGCCGTTCCTGGTCCTCATGCGCGATGAGAAGATCCTCAAGGTCTTCCATGCCGCACGGCAGGACGTGGAAATCTTCAACAACCTGCAGGCCATGCCGCGCCCGCTGTTCGACACTCAGGTGGCCGGGATGGCTGCGGGGTTCGGCGAGCAGATCGCCTATGACGCGCTGGTCCGCCAGATGCTGAAGATCGAGCTCGACAAGTCCTCGCGATTCACCGACTGGGCGCGCCGGCCGCTGTCGGACAATCAACTGACCTATGCGCTGGCCGACGTGACCCACCTGGCGTCGCTCTATCCCATGCTGCGTGAGCGGCTGGAGAAGGAAGGGCGCCTGGGCTGGGTCACCGACGAAATGGCCAACCTGACCGACCCGGCGGTCTACGACGTCGAGCCGGAGAACGCCTGGAAGCGGCTGAGGCCCCGCAAGCACGCCGCCAAGTACATGGCTGTCTACAAGGCCGTGGCCGCCTGGCGCGAGCGGATGGCCCAGACCCGCGACCAGCCGCGCGGGCGGATCCTGAAGGACGAGGCCATCGACGAGGTGGCGACCCAGGCGCCGACCGACGCCGACCAGCTGGACCGCCTGCGCTCGGTGCCCAAGGGCTTCTCCGGCTCGCGGTTCGGGCCGGATCTGCTGGCCGCGGTGCGCGAGGCGCTGAAGGATCCGGAGGCCTATGCCCCGGTGGTCGAGCGGTCGCGCACCGCGCCGTCGCCGGCGGCGGGCGCGGTGGTCGAACTGCTGAAGGTGCTCCTGAAGGCGCGGGCGGAGGAGGCGGGCGTCGCCTCGAAGCTGATCGCCACGGTCTCCGACCTCGATCTGATCGCCAACGACGACGAGGCCGACACGCCGGCGCTGAAGGGCTGGCGGCGCGAGGCGTTCGGCGAGGACGCGCTGAGGCTGAAGCGGGGCGAACTGGCTCTGGTGCTGGACGGCGCCCGCGTGCGGGTCGTCGAGGTCCGCCGGGCCCCGAAGGCCGCCAGCGCGGGCTGATCGGAGCCCGCTTCGGGGCGATCTCACGGTTCCTGAGGATAAGCCGGCCATCCTGATTTTGCGGGGCTTTTCGTCCGCGTCCCGGGGTTCTCCACAGGCCGTCCACCGACTGTCCGGCGCTCCGCGCACAGGGGCCTTCTGTGGGGCCGTTGCGCCCGTCCGGGATCGGCGCAATTCTGAATTTGCCGAGAGGGACTGCGGCGCGGCGGACCGGGCGACCGGGACGAAAGCGGGCAGAAGGCTTCCGGGGTCACGAAGGATCGAGGGCAACCTTGATCCCTACGAACTCCGGAGACACCGAAGACGGATCAAAGTCGAGCTGGAGCAATTCAGCGAAGCCCAGGTTCCCTTCGACCTTGAAAGCTCAGATCCCCCAACGGATCTGGTTCAGAGGGCGGTGTTTCGGGAAACCGAGGCGCCGCCCTCTTGCTATGCGCGCTATGCTGGGCCGAACGGCGAGGGGGCGGGCGCATGCGCAAGGGATTTGGTTGGTTCGCGGCGGCGATGGCCGCAGCCTTTCTGGCGTCGGTTGGCGCAGCTGAAGCGGCGAAAGCGCCGAACTTCCAGCCGCCGAAGATCGAGGGCGCCAAGCCCTGGTCCAGCAAACCCTTTGACGACTCGCCCGACAATTTCAGCTTCGCCGTGGTGACCGACCTCTACTCAGGCTACCGCAGGGGCGTGTTCGATGTGGCGGCGGCCGAGCTTGGCCTGCTGCACCCGGCCTTCATCACCACCATCGGCGACCAGATCGAGGGCGGGACCGAGGACAAGGCCCTGCTGAACCGCGAATGGGATGAGTTCGACGCGCGGCTGGCCGGGACGCACGCGCCCTATTTCCACGTCGGCGGCAATCACGACCTGACGAACCTCGCGCAACGGCAGGTGTTCGAGGCCCGCTACGGGCGGCGCTACTATCACTTCCTCTACAAGGGCGTGCTGTTCCTGGTGCTGGACACCGAGGACTATCCGACCGCGCGGATGGCCGAGATCTACCACCTGCGCGACGATTACCTGAAGACGTCGAAGACCGATCCGAAGAAGGCCGAGACGCTGCCCTACGCCGACCTGATGGAGGCCAAGGTCGGTGAGATCGGACCGGCGCAGAGCGCCTATTTCGAGAAAGCGCTGAAAGAGAACCCGAAGGCGCGCTGGACGGTGCTGCTGATGCACAAGCCGGTGTGGAATCGACCGGGCGAGGGCGGCCTGGGGCGGATCGAGGCGGCACTGAAGGGGCGGCCCTACACCCTGATCAACGGGCACCTGCACCGCTACAGCTACACGGTGCGCAACGGCCGCGACTACATCATGCTGGGGACGACGGGCGGCGGCCGGGCCATGGACGGCTCAGAAGGCGCGATGGATCACTTCCTGTGGGTGACGATGACCAAGGATGGCCCGTCCATCGCCAGCCTGCGGCTGGATGGGGTGCTCGACAAGACGGGGCACGTGCCGGCCGGCGGCGAGGCGCTGTGTCTCGACCATGGACCGCCAAAGTGTCCAGCGAAGTAGAGGGTGTCGAGATCAGGTGCGCGCGGGCAGGCCGACCTCGCGGGGGTCGGCCTCGTTGAGCAGGGGCTCTTTGGCCAGGTAACGCCTTAGATTTTCTAGGAAAAGTTCGTCGCCCCGGCCCAGATTACCATCGCCGGAGTTGGAGGTGTGGGCGCTGACGCGGACCTTTGGATGGTCCCAGAACCAGCTGTCGCTAGACAGCGGCTCGGTGTGGAAGACGTCGAGAACGGCGTGGGCCGGCTGGTCGCGGTCGAGGCCGGCCTTCAGCGCCTCCTCGTCCACCAGGCCGCCGCGGCCGATGTTGATCAGGATGGCGCCGGGTTTCAGCGACTGGAAGAAGGCCGCGTCGCACATGTCGCGGGTCTCGTCGTTCAGCGCGCAGGCGAGCACGATGACGTCGGCCTGCGGCAGCAGCGGGGGCAGATCCGCCAGGCCGATGACCCGGTCGGCAAGGTCGCCCTGCGCCTTCGGACTGCGCCGGACGACTGTAAGATCGACGCCGAACGGTTTGATCCGCTTGGCGATTTCGTGGCCGATGTTGCCGAAGCCGACCAGCACCCATTTGGTATTGCCAAGCTCGCGGTAAGGCGTCGACTTCCACTCGTGCTTGGCCTGCAGGTCAGCCTGGGCCTGGATCGGGATCTGCAGGCTCAAGGCGTGCGCCAAGACATATTCTGCGATGGGCGTCGCCTGGGCGCTCGACTTGGAGAGGCGCACGCCCTTTTCCATGATGTTGCGGAAGATCGGGTTGTCGATGCCGGCGGCCATGATCTGGGTCCAGCGCGGCGAGGCCGACTTCATCAGCCGTCCGTAGAGCTGGCCCATGGTGCCCGAGGCGTAGCTGTCGAGGCTGAGCCAGACCACTTCGGGGTCGATCGCCTCCTTGTCGATGGGCTTGCCATTCAGCTCGTAGACGTCCTCCGGGGCGGCGGTCACCACCTGGGCGTCGGGCGCGACCTTGGCCAGCCGCTCGGCCACGCGGCCGTGGGCCGCCTTGGTCATCAGGATTTGCATGGGATCACCCGAGTTCGAGTTTGAGTTTCAGGGCCGAAGCCAGGGTCTGGGCGCGCTTGGTGGTCTGTTCGCCCAACAGCATGTCGGTCCAGCCGCCGGCGGCGGTCAGGACGAGCCGTTCGCCCTGGATGGAAAGGCTGGATTTCTCCAGCAAGCGCGGATTGCGGCCCGAGAGATCGCAGCCGAGGCGCACCGCCGCGCCCAGCGCGCGGGCGCGCTGGCGGCGGTCGGCGCCGATGACGCGCGCGACGGCGTCAGCCTCCGGCGGCGTGGTCGCAGACGTGTGGCGCGCGAAGGCGACGCTGGCCAGGAAGGCGCGCTCGGGATGGTTCATGCCGGCGATGGGCGCGCGCAGCACCTGTTCGAAGGCGAGGTCGGCGCGATGATCGGGGTGCAGGCGCGCGCCAAGGTCGGCCAGGCGGCAGGCGGCGGCCAGCAGCACCGGGTCGCGGGCGCCGAACACCGCGGGAAGCTTCTCGAAGGCCGGGGTCAGCCAGGCTTCCAGGGCCGCGCCCAGCTCGGGCGAACTGCCGCGGGCGGCGGTCAGAGCCTCGCAGCCTTCGATCAGCGGGTCGCGGGCGCGGACCTCGGCGTCCATGGCGTCGAGCAGCAGGCCCTCGCGAACGCCGAAGGCCGAGATGGTGACGCGTTCGACGCCCAGGCTTTCGATCAGCGCCTCCAGGACCACGGCGGAATAGGGCAGGGTCTCGATGCGCTTCTTCGACAGGCCCTGCATGCGCTCCAGAGAGGCGCGGGACTGGCGGGCGACCAGCCGCGAGACGCTGAGCGCGTCGGCGCGGCTCATTTCGTACTGGTGGGCGACGTGCAGCGGGTAGTCGATCAGCTCCATCTGGAAAAGCGCCAGGTTGCGCCAGGCGCCGCCGACCGCGTGGAAGTGACGGGTGGCGAAGCGGTCAGCGTGCGGCGTCAGCGCATTTTCGATCAGGCGGCGGGTGCGGTCGGCGTCCAGCGCGCGCGGCGCGCCGAGGGCAAACGGGCCGAGCGGCAGGGTCACCCCGGCGTCAGCGTCGCCGGTCGGGCCCAGGCGGATGAGCTCCAGGCTGGACCCGCCGAGGTCACCGACCACCCCTTCGGCGTCCGGCTGGCCGGCGATGACCCCAAGCGCGGCGTAGCGGGCTTCCTCGTCGCCGGAGAGGACGCGAACGTTGAGGCCGGTCTCCTCGCGGATGCGCTTGAGGAAGTGCGGGCCGTCGGCGGCCTCGCGCACGGCGGCGGTGGCGGCGGCGGTGACGTCCTCGGCCCGCCAGCCGTCGAGCAGCGCGCGGAAACGGCGAATGGCGGTCAGGGCGACCTCGACCCCCTCCGGCGACAGGCGCCCAGTGGTCGGCAGATCGCGGCCAAGGCCGGCGAGCGCTTTTTCGTTGTAGACGGTCCAGATGGCGCGCCCGTCCAGCCGGTAGATCACCAGGCGGACGGAGTTCGAACCGACGTCGATGACGGCGGCCTGCCTGGAGGAGGGCCCGCTATCCCCGCGAGGCCACATGATCGATCGCGCGCGGCATGTCCTTCACCTTCTGCCCTCTACCCGAAAGGCTGGGGTTGGTCATGAAATACTCGTGCGCGGAAAAGGCGCTCGGGTGGTCCCAGGACGGGTCGCGGCTGTAGTGGCCATGAGCGTCGAGGGCCCAGCTCTGAGCCTCGTCTTTCAGATTCGCCAGCATGATCTGCTGCAGGACCTGCTGGTGGACGGTGGGATTCTCGATGGGCGTCAGCGCCTCGACGCGGCGGTCGAGGTTGCGCGGCATCCAGTCGGCCGAGGAGATGTAGACCCGCGCCTCTGAGGAGGGCAGCGGCGCGCCGTTGGCGAAGGCGACGATCCGGCCGTGCTCCAGGAAGCGGCCGACGATGGATTTCACGCGGATGTTTTCCGACAGGCCCGCGATGCCGGGGCGCAGGCAGCAGATGCCGCGCACCACCAGATCGATCTCCACGCCCGCCTGGCTGGCGGCGTAAAGGGCGTCGATGATCTGCGGGTCGACCACGGAATTCATCTTGGCCCAGATGCCGGCAGGCTTGCCCTCGGCGCAGTTCAGGACCTCGCGGGCGATCAGGTCGAGCAGGTCGCGCTTCATGGTGATCGGCGAAAAGCTGAGCTTCTCCAGGCCCTCGGGCTGGGCGTAGCCGGTGACGAAGTTGAACAGCTTCGCCGAGTCGCGGCCGAGCGCCGGGTCGGTCGTGAACAGCGACAGGTCGGTATAGAAGCGCGCGGTGATCGGGTGGTAGTTGCCGGTGCCGAAGTGGCAGTAGGAGCGCAGGACGTCGCCCTCCCGGCGCACCACGGTCGAGAGCTTGGCGTGGGTCTTATATTCCACGAAGCCGAAGACGATATGGACGCCGGCGCGTTCCAGGTCCCGCGCCCATTTCAGGTTCGCCGCCTCGTCGAAGCGAGCCTTGATCTCGACCACCGCGGTGACGTTCTTGCCGGCCTCGGCCGCCTCGATCAGGGCGGCGACGATCGGGCTGTCGTGGCTGGTGCGGTAGAGGGTCTGTTTGATCGCCAGCACGTTCGGGTCGCGGGCCGCCTGACGCAGGAACTGCACCACCACATCGAAGCTCTCGAAGGGGTGGTGGACCAGGATGTCCTTCTCGCCGATCGCCGCGAAGCAGTCGCCGCCGTGGTCGCGGATGCGTTCGGGGAAGCGCGGCTCGAAGGGCTTGAACTTCAGTTCGGGCCGGTCGGCGGGGATCAGCTGGTTGAGCTCGTCCAGGCCCAGCAGGCCGTCGATCAGGATGATGTCCTGCGGCTCGGCGTGCAGGCTGCTGGTGATGAAGGCCTGCAGCTCTTCGGGCATGGAGGCGTCGATCTCGACGCGGACCACTGAGCCCAGGCGGCGTTGCTTCAGGGCGAGTTCGAACTCGCGGACCAGGTCCTCGGCTTCCTCTTCGATTTCCACGTCGCTGTCGCGGATCACCCGGAAGACGCCCTGGGCCTGCACCTCGCAGCCGGGGAACAGATGGTCGAGGAACAGGCTGGTCAGCGCCTCCAGCGAGACCAGGCGGCGCTCGGCCTTGCGGCGGCCGGTGCGTTGCGACGGCAGTTCCCAGAACCGTGCCACCTGGGCCGGGATCGGCACCAGGGCGTAGAGCACGCGCCCGTCGGCCAGCCGCTTCAGCTTCAGGACCAGCGAGAAGGCGAGGTTGGGGATGAACGGGAACGGGTGGGCCGGGTCGATGGCCAGCGGCGTCAGCACCGGGAAGATCTGCGAGACGAAGGGCTCTTCCAGGGCGTCCAGCTCGGCGTTGGTGACGTCGGTCGCGGCGACCACGTGCAGGCCCTCGTTGGCCAGCTCGACGCAGAGTTCACGCCAGCGCGTCTGCTGGTCGGCCATCAGGTCGGCGGCCTCGGCGTTGACGCGCTCAAGCTGTTCGGCGGGCGTCAGGCCGTCCTGGCTGGGCGTGCGGACCCCGGCGCGCTCCTGAGCGCGCAGGCCGGCGACGCGGACCATGTAGAATTCGTCGAGATTGTTGGCGCTGATCGCCAGGAAGCGCAGGCGTTCCAGCAGCGGATGGCGCGGGTTCTTGCTCTCGGCCAGCACCCGGCGATTGAAGGCCAGCCACGAAAGTTCGCGGTTGAAGAACCGGGCCGGCGAGGCGGCCAGATCTTCGTCCCAGCTCAGCGGAGACCGCCCAGGCGCAACGCCGGCCTCGTTCGCGGCATCCGCGGCGATCGGCTCGGCATAGCTCATCGGCAGGTCTCCACCCCAGGTCAGGAAGGCAGGATTTTGAGCCCAGCCTGTGACCGCTTCAAGTCATCCCTCGAAAAGATCAAGATTTTCGGAACCGTCCTCAAGGATTTCGCGGGCCAGGACGCGGGAAACCGGCCGCATCTGACCGTCTTCGGTCTCATCGAGACGCCGCACGATCTCGCGCGCGCCGGGGATCGACCTTTCCATGCGCCGCAGCAGGTAGGGATAGACATCGTCGTGCGGTCGGATGTTCCGCTCACGGAAGAATTTCTTCAGCACGCCGCTCAGCACATCGTCATCCGGCGGGGCGATCTCGGCGACCATCAGGGCGTTCAGGCGCGAGCGCAGATCGGGCAGCTCGGCGGGCCAGGCGGTGGGTGTCAGACGCGCGGTGAGCAATAGGCTCGCGCCGTCCTGGGCGGCCTGGTTGATCAGGTGGAACAGCGCCTCGGCCTCGATGCCCTGATCGACATCCTCCAGCAAAGCCGGGCGGCCCGCGGCGGCGGCCACGTCAGGCTGGGCGCGGTCGATGATCTCGGCTTTCGCGCCGGCAACCCAGGCCCGTGCGAGATGCGTCTTGCCCACGCCTTCGGGGCCAACCAGAACCAGGATCCCGCCGGGCCAGCGCGGCCAGGCGTCCAACGCAGTCCGCGCCTCGGCATTGGACGCGCCGCTGACGAAGCTGTCGCGGGTATGGGCGGTGGACCGGCGAAGGCCCAGCCGAAGCTGCCTGGCCATCCTGAAGTCCTAAAGCGTGTCGTTGGCCGCCTTGGCCGCGCCGCCGACCACCAGCGTCCAGCCCTCGGGCTTCAGGAGCTCGATGGGCGAGAAGCGGACCTTGTAGTCCATCTTCTCCGAGCCGCGCACCCAGTAGCCCAGATAGACGTAGGGCAGGTCCATCAGGCAGGCCTGAACCACGTGATCGAGGATCACGAAGGAACCCAGGGACCGGCGGCTCTGGCTTGGGTCGTAGAAGCTGTAGACCAGCGACAGGCCATCGGTCATGACGTCGACCAGGGCGCAGGCCACCAGGTCGCCGGGCGCGCGGTCTTTGGAGCGGACCCGGTACTCGATGATGTGGGTGCGGACCGCGGTGTCCTCGACCATGGCGACGTAGTCGGGCCAGGTCATCTCGGCCATTCCACCGTCGGCGTGGCGGGTCAGCAGGTAGCGGCGGAGCAGGTCGAACTGCTCCATGGTCGCCTCGGCCTCGACGAGGTGGCGTTCCAGGTCCTCGTTGCGGGCGATGGCCTTACGTTCGGAGCGCGAGAAGATGTAGTCGCCCGCCGGAATCCGCGCCGAGACGCAGGCCGTGCAGGCCTCGCAGGCCGGGCGGTAGGCGATGTTCTGCGAGCGGCGGAAGCCGACCTGGGTCAGGCTGTCATTGACGCTGGCGCCGTCGGAGAGCGGCAGGTGCGCGAACACCTTCCGCTCGAACCGTTCCGGCAGGTACGGGCAGGGCGAAGGCGCGGTCAGGAAGAACCTGAGCTGTCGGGACGGAAAATGCTGCGTCACGGACCTGCGGTCGCCTTCGTATCGCCTGCGCTTGAGCTTCGATTAGGCGTCATGCCGCGCCTTGGCGCAAGGGCTGTTGCGGGGCCGCAACGCGCCTTGGGACTAAGGGCCGCGGTCCGGGGGCAGCACCGGCGCTTCACGCAACAACACGATGGCGATGCGGCGGTTGCCGGGAAGGGTCGGATCGTCCGGATAGAGCGGCTCGGAGGTGGCCTTGCCGCCGCTCAGATAGAACCGGTCGGGGTCGACGCCGGCGCTCTCCAGGATGTCCCGCGAGGCGAGCGCGCGGTTGGTCGAGAGCGGCCAGTCGCCCTTGGCCTTCTTCAGCGAGCCGGCGTTGGCGCTGGTGTGGCCGTAGATGCTGATCCGGTTGGGCAGCTGGTTGATGACCTTGGAGACGGCGCGCAGCAGGATCTTGGCGCGATCGTTGGGGGCGGCCGTCCCCTGGTTGAACATCGGGCGGCCTTCCTGGTCGATCAACTGGATGCGCAGGCCTTCCGGAGTCTGGTCGACGATGATCTGCTTCGAGAGCTCGGCGAGCTCCGGCATGTCCTGCAGCGCCTGCTTCAGCGATTCCTGGGCCGAGGCGAAGGCCGCGGCTTCACGCTTGGCCTGCTCCAGCTTCGCCGGGTCGGTCGCCGCCGCCTTGGCCGCGTCCTTTGCCTTGCCGTCGTCCGGGTTCTTCACGTCCGGACTGGCGTCCTGGACGATCGACTGGGAGCCGTTCTGCTTGGCGCCGTCGTTGCCGAGCGCCGTGCCGGACAGGATGCCGCCGGCGCCGGACGTGGTCTCCGACACGCTGGCCGGGGCGAAGTAGTCGGCGATGCCGCGTTTCTGCTCCGGCGAGGTGGTGTTGATCAGCCACATCAGCAGGAAGAAGGCCATCATCGCGGTCACGAAGTCCGCATAGGCCACCTTCCAAGCGCCGCCGTGGTGACCACCGCCGCCGCTCTTCTTGATGCGCTTGATGATGATCGGCCGTTCGCCGCTCACCGACATGGTCCCACCCGCTATCGCCTGTTACGAGGGACTCACTTGCGCAGGCCTCCGTTAAAATGGCGTGCATCAGGGTTAAGGAGCTTTTGAATGAAGGTGGCGTTCGCCGGTCTAGGCGTGATGGGCTTCCCGATGGCGGGACACCTGGCCAAGGCCGGCCATGAGATGGCGGTCTATAACCGCAGCGCCGAGAAGGCGCAGCGCTGGGTGACGGCGAACGGCGGCCGGGCCGGCGGCACGGCGGCGGAGGCGGCCAAGGGCGCCGAGCTGTTCGTCCTTTGCGTGGGCAATGACGCCGATGTGCGCCAGGTGGTCAGCGAGGCCCTGCCGGTGATGGCGCCTGGCGGCGTGGTGGTCGATCACACCACGACCTCGGCGGTGGTGGCGCGCGACATGGCGGCGCTGGCGGCGGACAGCGGGCGCGCCTTTGTCGACGCGCCGGTGAGCGGCGGCCAGGCCGGCGCGGAGAACGGCCAGCTGACCATCATGTGCGGCGGGACGGAGGCCGCGTTCGGCAAGGCCGAGCCGGTGATCGCCGCCTACGCCAAGGCGACCAAGCTGATGGGCGCGTCAGGCTCGGGCCAGCTGGCCAAGATGGTCAACCAGATCTGCATCGCCGGCGTGGTCCAGGGGCTCGCCGAAGGCCTGCACTTCGCCAAGCGCGCGGGCCTCGACCCGCAGCTGGTCTATGACGCGATCTCCAAGGGCGCGGCGCAGTCCTGGCAGATGGACAACCGCTGGAAGACCATGACCGAAGGCAAGTTCGACTTCGGCTTCGCCGTCGACTGGATGCGCAAGGACCTGGGGCTGGTGCTGGACGAGGCCGGGCGCAACGGTGCGGCGCTCGACATGACGGCCATGGTCGATGGCTTTTATGCCGAGGTGCAGGCGCTGGGCGGTCGGCGCTGGGATACGTCCAGCCTGGTGGCGCGATTGGAGAAACCCCCGGAGGCAAAGGCGTGATTTTGGAGACTGAACGTCTGACGCTCCACGAACTGACCGACGACGACGCCCCGTTTATCCTCGAGCTTCTGATGAGCCGCGGGTTCAAGGAAAACATCGGCGACCGGGGCGTCAGCGATCTGGAGGGCGCGCGGGGCTACATCGAGAAAGCGCGCGCCGGCTACGCGGCCAACGGCTTCGGCCTTTGGCGCGCGGACCTGAAGGCCGGCGGCGAGCCGACGGGCCTTGCCGGGCTGGTGCGACGCGACGGGCTGGAGCACCCCGACGTGGGCTACGCCTTTCTGGAAGCGTTCTGGGGGCAGGGGCTGGCCTCGGAGGCCGCCGCAGCGAGCTTGGCCTATGGACGCGACAAGCTGGGGCTTTCGACCATCGTCGCGATCACCAAGCCGCATAACGCCGGCTCGATCGCGGTCTTGAAGAAGGTCGGTATGAAGGACGCCGGTATGATCCTGGTGCCCGGCTACGATGAAGAGAGCTGCTACTTCACCACCTGAGGCGGGGCCATGACCATCACAACGCGCCGGATCGCGGCCAACGGTTTCGACTTCGCGGTGGACGAGGCGGGCGAGGGGGATCGGCTGGCGCTCTGCCTGCACGGTTTTCCGGAAAGCCGGTTCTCCTGGCGCTACCAGCTGCCGCTGTTGGCGCAGATGGGCTACCGGGCCTGGGCGCCGGACCTGCGAGGCTATGGCGAAACCGAGCCGAAGCCCGCCGACGTGCCCGCCTATATGATCGACCGGCTGATGGAGGATGTCGCCGCCCTGATCGACGCCAGCGGGGCGAAGAGCGTCACCCTGATCGGCCACGACTGGGGCGCCGGCCTGGCCTGGACCTTCGCCGCCAATCGGGTTCGGCCGCTGGAGCGGCTGGTGATCATGAACGTGCCGCACCCCGCCGTGATGGCCGACCATCTGCGCCGCTCCTGGGCGCAACTGAAGAAGTCCTGGTACATGTTCTTCTTTCAGCTCCCCGGCCTGCCGGAGCGGGCGATGACGGCCAATGACGCCCGGGCGATCAAGAACGCCTTTCACGGCATGGCGGTCGACAAATCGAACTTCACCCCGGACGTGCTGGCCCGCTACGCCAAGGACGCTCAGCGGGCGGGCGCGATCCGCGGCATGATCAACTGGTACCGCGCGGCCATGCGGGCGCAGGGCAAGCTGGCCGGACCGTGGGACGTGATCGAGACGCCCACCCTGATCATCTGGGGCGAGGAGGACGCCGCGCTGGGGATCGAACTGCTGGACGGCACAGACGCCTATGTGCGGGACCTGACCCTCGAGCGCCTGCCCGGCGTCTCGCACTGGGTGCAGCAGGAGGCGCCGGAGAAGGTGGGCGCCATCCTGCGCAAGTGGCTGGCGGCGCCGCGGGTCTGATCCTAGGGTTTCGGCGGGCCGACGCTGAGATCGGCCGCGGAGGAATGGCCATGGCGCGAACCACCCGAGTGCTGGCGGACGGGATCTACTTCGGCGAGGGGCCGCGCTGGCGGGCCGGCCGGCTGTGGTTCAGCGACTTCTACGCGCATGCGGTGATGTCGGTGTCGCTGGCCGGCGACCTGCGCAAGGAATTCGAGATCGACGATCAGCCCTCGGGTCTGGGCTGGCTGCCGGACGGCTCGATGCTGGTGGTCTCGATGACCAAGCGGCAGGTCCTGCGTCGCGCCGCCGACGGCAAGATCGCGATCCACGCCGATCTCAGCCACATCGCGACCTATCACTGCAACGATATGGTGGTGGATGCCGCGGGCGGCGCCTACGTCGGCAATTTCGGCTTCAATCTCGACGCCGCGATCGAGGCCCGCGGTGTGCCGGACGTGCTGGCCAACCACTCGACCGCAAAGCTCGCCTATGTGTCGCCGGACGGCCAGACGCGGGTGGCGGCCGAGGATATGCATTTCCCGAACGGCCCGGTGATCACGCCGGACGGCAAGACCCTGATCCTCGGCGAGACCCTGGCTGCGTGCCTGACGGCCTTCGACATTGGCCCGAACGGCGACCTCTCAAATCGGCGGGTCTGGGCGCCGATAGCGCCCGCCGTGCCGGACGGCATCTGCCTGGATGCTGACGGCGCCATCTGGGTCGCCAACCCCACCGCGCCGCAATGCCTGCGGATCGCGAAGGGCGGCGAGGTCCTGGAGGTCATCGACACCGGCGCGCCCTGCTACGCCTGCATGCTGGGCGGTGACGACGGGCGAACGCTCTTCATGCTGACGGCTTCAAGCTCTGACGCCCACCAGGCGGCGGCCTCGCCGAGCGGCGCGATCCTGATCGCGACCGTCGAGAGTCCGCACGCCGGACGCCCTTAGGGGCTTCCGGCCCTAGGACTTGGCGTGTTCCAGGGCGGCGGCCTGCTTACCGAATCGCTGGAACCAGCCGGGCAGGATGATTGCGATCATCTCGCGGGTCGTCGCCGGGTCCATCAGGGTGTCCTGCTTGCCAAGCTTGGCGACGAAGCTCTGGCCGGCGGGCGTCTGAGCGAGCCGGATGGCCGCCGCCGACGGGACCGCTGCGCCACCGGAGGTCGTCGCCCCCGAGGCGGCGGCGACCAGCGACAGGATGCCGGGGTCGGCCATGATCTGAGCGCCCGTCCGGAGCTCATCGGGGGACAGGATCACCGCCAGCCGGTGGCCGATGAGGGCCTCGATCTCCGGCCGATCGTTGACGAACTCGTCGCCCATGGTCTCCGTCATGAGGGGTCCCCAGGCGGGCCGGGCCTTGAGAAGCTCGCCCAGCGACGCCGGCATATTCTCCAGCGATTTGGTGATCAGCGCCTTCAGGTCGACCGCGCTGAACAGGCTGTGGACGATGGAGACGCCCAGCGCGTCGGGTGTCTCGCCCTGAGCCCGCGCCGCTTGCGGCGCCAGTCCGAGCGCCAAGGCGCAGGAAAGGCTCCCCAGGAGCCGTGCGATCTTGCCCATGTCGATTCGTCTCCGAGGCGCTTAAGGCCCGGGCGCGAGGCTAGGTTGTGGCCGCCCCGCCGTCCATCGGCCTGTCGCCGGCGGCGGGCGCTGCGGCCGAGGTCTCCAGCACAATGCCCTTCATCTCGGCGGCGGTCTTCGCCCAGGTCAGGCGGCCAAGCGTGGCCGCGCCAGCCGCGCCACGGCGGCGCGCCTCCTCGCGGTGGGTGAAGATGCGCTCGAGCGCCTCGACCACCTCGCCGATGTCGCTCTCGCCCCAGCCCTCGACATCCTCGAAGCCGCCTTCACGGCCCGCCAAGGCGCCTTGCTGGGTGAGCGGGTAGCAGTTGTCGTCCTCGATCAGGTCAAGGTGGCCGGTGTTGCGCGACAGGATAGTGGGGACACCGCAGGCCATGCACTCCATGGCCACCAGGTTGGTGCCGCCTTCCGCGCGGTTGGCGAACACCGCGGCGTCCATCTCGCGAAGGATGGTCGGCATCTGGGCGTTGGGCACGAAGCCCAGGTCGGTGAAGTTGGCGGGGCCCAGGCCGTTGGCCGCGGCCCAGCCCGCCAGGTCGGCGTGGCCCTCGGCGTCGAATGGCACGGGCTCGGTCAGGCCGCTGTCGTTGATCGCCGAGTTGAGCTGGGGCCAGGCGTTTTTCCAGACGGTCACCAGCATGGCCTCGGGATGGCGCTCGGCGAAGATCTTGAAGGCGGCCAGCACGATGTCCTGGCCCTTGCGGCGCTCCAGCTTGCCGCCGCTGAACACCAGGAAGCGGTCGGCCAGAAGGCCCTGGCGCGGCGCGATGTGGAACAGCGTCGGGTCGATGCCCTGCAGGATGGTGTGAACGTTCTGCAGCCCATGGGCGCGCAGGATATGGGCGTTCCAGCTTGAGCCGGCGACGATCGCCGGGAAGGCCGCGGCGCGGGCGACGGCGTCGGGGGCGAGCTGGGTGGTCTCGAAGAAGGTGGCGCCGAGGTTCGGCGCGCCTTGCAGGGTGACCCCGTGGGCGACGGGGCCAAGGTTGAAGCCCTCGTCGAAGCCGTGGATCACCGGAGCTTGCACGCTCGCCTGGCCGTCGCGAAATTGCTCCAGCTGTTTGTGGAACGCCTTTGACCTTTGGATGAAGGGACCGAGCACGCGGCCGCGAAGCGCGTCCACCGAAATATCCGCAGTGGCGATGGTCCGCGCGCCGATCGGATCGAGGTCGGGATCGAGCGCCCAGTTGAGCACCAGGTTGAGGCCGTAGACCCCCCAGCCGAAGAAGCTCGAGACGCCCCAGTTGATGTAGACGCTGCGCTGGCTCATCCGCGGAAGGGCGCCGGCCGCAGGGCCTAGGCGCCCAGAAGTTTCGCCGCGCGCGGCGCGAAGTAGGTGATGACCCCCGCTGCGCCGGCGCGCTTGAAGGCGCCCAGGCTCTCCATGATCGCGCGCTCTTCCTCCAGCCAGCCGTTCTGGGCGGCGGCCATCAGCATGGCGTACTCGCCGCTGACCTGGAACGCGAAGGTCGGCATGGAAAAGGCGTCAACCACCTGGCGGACGATATCGAGGTAGGGCATCCCGGGCTTGACCATGACCATGTCGGCGCCCTCGGCGATGTCGAGGGCGACCTCGCGTAGGGCTTCGGCGTGGTTGGCGTTGTCCATCTGATAGGTCTTCTTGTCGCCGGGGTTGCCGACCGAGCCGGTCCCGAGCTTTCCCGAGCCGATGGCCTCGCGGTAGGGGCCGTAGAAGGCCGAGGCGTACTTGGCCGCGTAGGACATGATCATCACGTCCTGCAGACCCTCGGCCTCCAGCGCCTGGCGTAGCGCCCCGCAGCGGCCGTCCATCATGTCCGACGGCGCGAGGATGTCGCAGCCGGCCTTGGCCTGCATCAGGCCCTGTTCCACCAGCCGTTCGATGGTCGGGTCGTTGAGGATGCGGCCGTTCTCGATCAGCCCGTCATGGCCATGGTCGGTGAAGGGATCCAGCGCCACGTCGCACATGATCCCGACCTCAGGCGCGGCGTCCTTCATCGCCTTGACGGCGCGGGCCACAACACCGTCGGGGTCGAGCGCGAGTTTGCCCGACGCATCCTTCTTCGAGCCGTCGATGTGCGGGAAGACTGCGATGGCCGGAATGCCGAGCGCGCGGGCTTGTTTGGCCGCGGCGGCGCAATCCTTGACCGACAGGCGGCTGACGCCGGGCATGGAGGCAACCGGAACCTGACCTTCGCCCTCATGCACCACCATCGACCAGATGAGGTCGGCCGGCGTCAGGACGGTCTCGCGGACCAGGCGGCGGACCCAGTCGGCCTGGCGCAGGCGGCGCAGGCGCAGGGCGGGATAGGCGGCGAGGGGCGCTTTGCTCATGGTTCGCGCCTTTGCACCCGACGGTGGGCCTTACGCAACCATCGTTTTGACCTGGGCCTTGCGCTGGGCGCTAATGGCGGAGAGCGGGGGAGCGGCCATGCAGCAGAATCGGCGAGGATTCCTAGGTTTCGCGGGCGCGGGGTTCGGCGCGGCCTGGTCGGCGCCAGCCTTTGCGGCGGCGTCGGACGCGCCCGACCTCGTGGTGCTGAACGCCAAGGTCTACACGGTCGACGCCAAGACGCCGCGCGCCCAGGCCTTCGCGGTCAGGGGCGGGCGGTTTGTCGCCGTGGGCTCCAGCGAGGAGATGCGCGCTCTGGCCGGCCCGCGAACCCAGGTCTTTGACGCGCAGGGCGCGACGGTCGTGCCGGGCTTCATCGACTGCCACAACCATGCACCGGGCGAGACGCTGCTCTACGACGTTCTGGTGGGCAATCCGTTCGAGGTCGAGTTCGTGACCATCGACAGCATCGTCGAGAAGCTGCGCGCCCGGGCCCAGACCCTGCCGGCGGACACCTGGGTCAGCGGCGAGTTTTACGATGATATCAAGGTCAAGGACGGCCGCCTGCTCAACGTCCACGATCTCGACAAGGTCTCGACCACCCAGCCGGTGGGCGTGCGCCATCGGGGCGGGCACACGATGTTCTACAATTCCAGGGCCCTGGCCATGGCCGGGATCACCAAGGCGACGCCAAACCCGCCGGGAGGCACCTACGACAAGGGGCCCGATGGCGAACTGACCGGTCGCGTCACTGACAACGCCAACGCCCCCATCGAGCGCGTTGGCCTGCGGCAGAAATTCTCGCCGGAGGAGGCCGCGCGGCGAGCGCGCGACGGCCAGGCGCATATGTCGAAGCAATTCGTGCGCTACGGCCTGACCAGCGTCCACCACGAGGGTGGCGACCTTGCGGCTCTGCAGGACATCCGCGCGCGGGGTGAGCTGAAGCACCGGGTGAGCTATGAGCCGCAAGCCCTGGTCATGGAGGCGATGATCCGCTCGGGCCTGCAGACGGGTTTCGGCGACGAATGGATCAAGCTGGGCGCGACCTCCGAGCATCTGGTCGATGGCTCGTTCTCGGAACGCACCATGGCGATGAGCCATCCCTACGCCGGCGTCTCGCCGCCCTATTACGGCAACCTCACCGAGACGCCGGAGGTGCTGAACGCCTGGATCGAGCGCGTCCATCGCGCCGGGATCGATGTGAATTGCCACGCCAATGGCGACGTGGCGATCGACCGGGTGCTGACGGCCGTGGAGCGCGCTCAGAAGCTCTATCCTCGGCCTGGCGCGCGGCCGAAGATCACCCACTGCACCCTGCTGAACCCTTCGCTGATCGCGCGGATCAAGGCAGCGGGCGTCGTGCCGGCGGTGTTCTCGACCTACGCCTACTACAACTCCGACAAGTTCCCGTTCTACGGCGAGGCCACGATCCGCCAAGCCATGTGTTTCCGCGATCTGCTGGACGCCGGCGTGCCGGTCTGCGCCGGCTCCGACTTCAATCCGGGCCCGTTCTCGCCGCTGATGGCGATCCAGGCGATGGTCACGCGCAAGGGCTGGGACGGCAAAACCTGGGGCGCGAACCAGAAGATCACCGTCGATGAGGCGCTGAGGGTCAACACGCTCAACGGCGCCTACGCGAGCCACGAAGACGGAATCAAAGGCTCCATCGCGCCCGGCAAGCTCGCCGACTATGTGGTGCTGGCTGAAGACCCGCACGCGATCGATCCGGACAAGATCAAGGACATCAAGATCCTGCGCACCGTGACCGGTGGGACGGTGATGTATCAGGCGTGATGGCGTCCACGCGGTGATTGACAGGCGCGCCGACGCGGGTTGAGTCCGGCGCCATGGATTTCACCCTCACCGACGACCAGCGGGCGATCGAGGACGCGGCGCGCGCCTTCGCCGCCGCCGAGCTCGCGCCCCATTCCGCGCGCTGGGACGCCGAGAGCCACTTCCCGGTCGATGTGCTGCGCAAGGCCGCCGAGATGGGGTTCGCGGGGCTGTACGTGCAGGAGGACGTGGGCGGCTCGGCGCTGAGCCGCCTCGACGCCTCGATCGTCTTCGAACAGCTGAGCTATGGCGACGTCTCGACGGCGGCCTTCATCTCGATCCACAACATGGCGAGCTGGATGATCGACAGGTTCGGCGGCGACGAGCTGCGCCGCAAATACCTGCCACACCTGACGACCATGGAGCTGATCGCCTCCTACTGCCTCACCGAGCCCGGCTCCGGCTCGGACGCGGCGGCGCTGAAGACCACGGCGCGGCTGGACGGTGACCACTATGTGCTGAACGGGTCGAAGGCCTTCATTTCCGGCGCCGGGACCTCGGATATCTACGTCGTGATGGTGCGGACCGGCGGGCCGGGGCCCAAGGGCGTCTCGGCGCTGGTGGTGGATAACGGGACGCCGGGCCTGTCGTTCGGGGCCCAGGAGAAGAAGATGGGCTGGAAGTCCCAGCCCACGGCGCAGGTCAATTTCGACGACTGCCGGGTTCCGGTCGCCAACCGCATCGGCGGGGAAGGCGAGGGGTTCCGCTTCGCCATGGCGGGCCTCGACGGCGGGCGGATCAATATCGCCTCCTGTTCGCTGGGCGGGGCTGGTTTGGCGCTCGATACCGCCAAGGCCTACCTCGAGACCCGCAAGCAGTTCGGCAATCCGCTGAAAGACTTCCAGGGCCTGCAGTGGCGGCTGGCGGACATGGCGACGGACCTGGAGGCGGCCAGGCTGATGGTGCGCCGCGCGGCCAATGCGCTCGACAACAAGGACCCGCAGGCGACCAAGTACTGCGCCATGGCCAAGCGGCTGGCGACCGACACCGGCTTCGAGGTGGCCAACCAGGCCCTGCAGCTGCACGGCGGCTACGGCTACCTGGCCGACTTCCCGCTGGAGCGGATCGTGCGCGACCTGCGCGTCCACCAGATCCTGGAAGGCACCAACGAGATCATGCGGGTGATCACCGCCCGGGAGTTGTTCCGGCAATGAGTGACGAAGCTGAAGTCATCACCCGTATCGAAGGCGCGGTCGGGCGGATCACGCTCAACCGGCCGCAGGCGTTGCATGCGCTGAACACCAAGATGATCGGCCTGATCACCCAGGCCCTGCTGGTCTGGCGGGCGGACCCAGGCGTCGAGATGGTCCTGATCGACCATGCCGGCGAACGCGGTTTCTGCGCCGGCGGCGACATCCGCATGCTGGCCGAGAGCGGGGCTGGCGACGGGCGCGAGGCCCGCGAGTTCTTCTTCAACGAGTACCGGTTGAACAGCCTGCTGCACGACTATCCCAAGCCCCTGGTCGCGATCATGGACGGGATCACCATGGGCGGCGGCGTGGGGTTGTCGCGGCCCTGCCGTTATCGGGTGGCGACCGAGCGGACCACCTTCGCTATGCCGGAGACCGGGATCGGCCTGTTCCCCGACGTCGGCGGCGGCTGGTTCCTATCGCGGATGAGCGACCATGTCGGCCTGTGGCTGGCCTTGACCGGGGCGCGGATCAAGGCGGCGGACTGCGAACTGACCTGCATCGCCACCGACTATGTGGAGAGCGCGCGGCTGCCGGACCTCAAGACCGCCATCATCGCCGATCCGGCGGCGGTGGAAACCGTGCTGACCCAGTTTGAGGGCGATGCGGGCCGCCCGCCCTTGGCCGCGCACCAGGACGAGATCGCGCGGCTGTTCGCCGGCGACAGCGTCGAGGCCATCGTCGCCAGCCTGAAGGCCGCCGACAGCGACTGGGCGCGCGAGCAATTCGCGGTCCTGGCGACCAAGTCGCCGCAGACCATGAAGGTCGCCTTCCGACAGCTGAAGCTCGGAGGCGCCATGACCCGGTTCGCCGACAACATGGCCATGGAGTACCGGATCGGCGCGCGGGTGGTGCAGCGGCACGACTTCCTGGAAGGCGTCCGCGCGGTGATTGTCGACAAGGACAACGCGCCGAAATGGGACCCGCCGACGCTCGAAAGCGTCACTGAGGCGCTCATCGGGAGCATTTTCGCGCCCCTGCCTTCCACTGAGGAGTGGACGCCTTTACCTTGAGGTCAGGGCGGCGCCGAACGGGCCGCCATCGGGAGGACGACGAATGAAATCCAAGCTGCTCGCCGCGGCCGCACTGGCCGTGATCGCCACCGCGGGCCTGGCCTACGCCAAGCCGGACGCCAACCAACTGGCCGCCGTGGCCGACAAGGGCCGTCCCGACGCTGACTCCAAGCGCGACGCCGACCGCAAGCCCGCCGAGATGCTGGAATTCGCCGGCGTGAAGTCGGGGCAGACGGTGGTCGATATGATCCCGGGCGGCGGCTACTTCACGCGCATCTTCTCCAAGGCCGTCGGGCCCAAGGGCACGGTCTATGCCGTGGGCGGCCCGCCGCGCCCGGTGACCGACCCCGCCAAGCCTCCGCCGGCGCCGGCGCAGGACACCATCGCCGCCGATCCGGCCTATTCGAACGTGAAGTCGGTCCATGTTCCGCTGCTCGGCGGGATCGCGATCCCCACCAAGGCTGACCTCGTCTGGACGGCCCAGAACTATCACGACATGAACAACATCCCGAACATCGACATGCTGAAATTCGACAAGGCGGTGTTCGACGCGCTGAAGCCCGGCGGCGTGTTCATCGTCCTCGACCACGTGGCAGCCACGGGCACGCCACTCGATCCGACGGACAAGTTCCATCGCATCGATCCGGCGATCGTCAAGAAGCAGGTCGAGGCCGCGGGCTTCAAGTTCGAGGGCGAGAGCAAGGTGCTGGCCAACCCGGCCGACGATCACACCAAGCCGGTGTTCGATCCGTCGATCCGCGGCCATACGGACCAGTTCATCTACAAGTTCCGCAAGCCCAAGTAAGCACCAGTACCCAAGAGGATTTTCATGACCCGCATCGCCTTCATCGGCCTTGGCAACATGGGCGGCGGCATGGCCGCCAATCAGGCCAAGGCGGGTCATGAGGTCCTGGCTTTCGACCTGTCGAAGGCCGCGCTGGAGAAGGCGGTCGGCGCAGGCTGCGTCGCCGCCGGCTCGGCCGCCGAGGCGGTGAAGGCCGCCGACGCCATCATCACCATGCTGCCCGCCGGCCAGCATGTCCGCGCCGTCTATGCCAACGAGATTCTGCCCAACGCCAAGCCCGGCGCCCTGATGATCGACTGCTCGACGATCGACGTGGAAAGCGCCCGCGCCGTGGCCAAACAGGTCAGCGAGGCCGGTTTCCGCTTCGCTGACGCGCCGGTGTCCGGCGGTCAGGCCGGCGCCGAGGCCGGGACGCTGGCCTTCATGGTCGGCTGCGCCGAGGGCGATTTCGCCGCTGTGGAAGCGCTGATCGCGCCGATGTCGCGGATCACCATCCGCGCCGGCGACCACGGAGCAGGCCAAGCGGCCAAGATCTGCAACAACATGGTGCTGGGCGCGACGATGATCGCCACCTGCGAGGCCTTCGCGCTGGCCGAAAAGCTGGGTTTGGACGCCGAGCGGTTCTTCGAGATCGCGTCGAAATCCTCTGGCCAAAGCTGGAGTCTGACCAGCTACTGCCCCTGGCCCGGCCCGGTGCCGACCGCACCGTCCAACCGCAACTACGAGGGCGGGTTCGCCACGGCGATGATGCTCAAAGACCTCAAGCTGGCGCAGGAAGCGGCGGCCAAGGCCGGCGCGGCGACTCCGCTGGGCGCCCAGGCGGAGGGCCTCTACGCCCTGTTCGACAGGCTGGGCGGCGGCGGCAAGGATTTCTCGGCGATCCTGGAGCTGTTCCGGGGGAATGCGCCCGTCTGAGACTCATCGTAGGTAACCGCCGTTCACGAATTTTCAGCGGTCCGTGACGAAAGGTCGTCAACAGCGACCGTCCGTCTTATGGACAACCCGGCTTATCGGCGCCAAAACCGAGGCCGCATCAGAGGGAACCGGTAGCCCGCGCGAGCCAAATCGATCGCGGGATCCGGAATTAGACGTCGATGGATTATCGAGCCGCATTTGAAAACGCCATTGAAGGCGTCCGTTCCGAGGGCCGCTACCGGGTCTTTGCCGACCTGAAGCGCCACCGTGGCCAGTTCCCGCGCGCCACCTGGACGCGCGACGACGGCAGCCAGGCCGACGTGGTGGTTTGGTGCTCGAACGACTATCTCGGCCAGGGCCAGAACCCTGTGGTCATGGAGGCCATGAAGGCCACTATCGACGAGGTCGGATCCGGATCGGGCGGCACGCGCAACATCTCGGGCACGACGCACTATCACGTCGAACTGGAACACGAGCTCGCCGACCTGCACCAGAAGGAAGCGGCGCTGCTGTTCACCTCGGGCTACGTCTCGAACGAAGCTTCGCTCTCGACCCTGCACAAGATCCTGCCGGGCCTGGTGATCTTCTCCGACGCCCTGAACCACAACTCGATGATCAGCGGCATCCGCCAGCACAAGGGCGAGAAGCTGATCTTCCGCCACAACGATCTGGAACACCTCGAAGAGTTGCTGGCCGCCGCCGATCCGGCCGTGCCCAAATTGATCGCCTTCGAGAGCGTCTATTCCATGGACGGCGACGTGGCCGACATCCCAGGGACCGTGGCGCTGGCGAAGAAATACGGCGCCATGACCTACATCGACGAGGTCCACGCGGTCGGCATGTACGGCCCGCGCGGCGCCGGCGTCGCCGAACGCGACGGCGTCATGGCTGAGATCGACATCATCGAAGGCACGCTCGGCAAGGCGTTCGGCGTCATGGGCGGCTACATCGCCGCCGACGCGGTGATCTGCGATGCGATCCGCAGCCTGGCCGACGGCTTCATCTTCACCACCTCGATCCCGCCGGCGCTGGCCGCCGGCGCGGTGGCCTCGATCCGCTATCTGAAAGAGCACAACGAGATTCGCGAGGCGCACCAGGAGCGCGCCGCCTCGCTGAAGGAACGCCTGATCAAGGCCGGTCTGCCGGTGATGCCCAGCGTCTGTCATATCGTGCCGGTGCTGGTGGGCGACGCCGTCCACTGCAAGATGATCAGCGACATCCTGCTGGAAGAGCACGGCATCTACGTCCAGCCGATCAACTACCCGACCGTGCCGCGCGGCACCGAGCGTCTGCGCTTCACCCCGTCACCGGCCCATACGGACGAGATGATGGACAAGCTGGTGGTGGCGCTGGAAAAGCTCTGGGTCCACTGCAACATCCAGCGCGTCGGCGGCGTGGCCGCCTAAGGCGCTTTGGGCGGCCTAGCCGCTACGCCCAAAGCGGCGACGACGCCTTCATGAAGCGCAGGTAGTAGACGACCCGCGCCACCTCCTTGCCCGCGCCGTCGGCGACCAGCACCTCGTACCAGGCGTTCTCGGTCTTCGGGCTTTCGGTCAGCTTCAGCATCTTTGTGCGCGCCACATAGTCGACGCCGGCCTTGAGTGGTCCCGCGAGCGCCTGCGTTTCCAGGGCCCCGAACAGGCCCACCGACGTCCCGGCCTTGCCGACCGCGTGCTTGCGGACTTGGTGGGTCAGGCGGATGAGGTGCGAGGGCGGCAGGATCAGGCCGTCGCGGTAGGCGGGCAGGGGCTCGGTCAGGGTCTCCAGCGACTTCAGCAGGTGCTCGGCTTCGACGCGGACCGGGATGTCCTTGTGCTCCTCGCCGACCGCGATCTGACCCAGGATGCGCAAGGACCCCGGCGCGGCTTGGGCCTGGCCGTCGATGCGCTTGCTGAGCTCCGACTGGGCGTCTGGACCGGCGCTGGCCGTCCCCTCGCAGATCTGGTCACCGGGCACGTCGTGCATGGTCAGCCGCGCGCGTTCCGCGCCGGCCTCGACCGTCGCCTGCACGGCTTCGCCGTCCGTGGTCGCCTTGGTGAAGTAGAGCGACATGCCGCCGGTCTCGAACCAGGCGTCGCCGTAGAGTTCCAGGAGGCCCGGCACGAACTGGTCCATGTGGATCGAGCCGGCCACGGTGCCGCCTCGGAAGCCCAGCTTGGACGCCGTGGCGTCGTCGTGGATCGAGCCCTTCACTTCAGCGGCGGAATTGCGGGGTGAACGGAACTCGCCGGTCCACACCGGGCTCGCGTGGGTCACGCTCATGGCCTTCTCCCTCGGGTCTTTTCCCGAAGGCTAGACCCGTGGGACGCCAGGCGAAAGCGCCGGCTTCAGGGCTTCTCCGCCCAGCAGGTCGCCATCCAGCCGCCCTTGAAGGTCGAGACCTCGCCGACCGACAGCTCGTGCAGCGCCCCGCGGGTCTCGATGTTGAGCAACTCGCCGATGCCCGGCGCGAGCGGCGAGCGCGACCAGATCACCACCTCACCGGTCGCCTTGAAGTCCTCATCGCAGACTTCATAGGTCGAGAGCTGGAAGGGGTGCAGGCGGCTGCGCGGCTCGGGCATGGCTATTTGTGTCGCCGGACGCCGCGTCCAAGGCCGATCTGCTTGGCGAAGTCGGAGCGGCGCGCGGCGTAGGCCGGGGCGACCATCGGATAGTCGGCGGCGAGGCCCCAGCGCTTGCGGTAATCGTCCGGACTCATGCCGTAGCGCGAGCGCAGGTAGCGCTTCAGCATCTTCAGCTTCTTGCCGTCCTCCAGGCAGATGATGAAGTCGTGCTGCACGCTGCGGCCGATCGAGATCGCCGGCTTGGGCCGCTCCTCGAGAACCGGCGCGACGTCGCCCGTAAGGCCTAGCAGCGCCTGGTGCACGGTGCGGATGACGTCGGGCAAGGCCTCGGCCGGTACGGCGTTGCGGCTGACGAAGGCGGCGACGATGCCGGTTCCGAGCCTCATCAGGTCTTCGCCCGAAGGCCCTTCCGGGTCTGGCGCAACGCTCATGAATTTCCCCGCGGTGATTGACACAACACTGCCCGGCGTCGGCGGAACCTGCACGGCGGGTCAGTGTTCAACGCCGGCGCCCAGCGTTTGTTCCCCCAAGTGCTGGTTCCAGGTTTCTGTGAGCTTTTCACGGGAACAGCCGGTGGAGGCGCGAAGGGTTTGGGGGTAAAGAGCGCTCTCCGCAGCTCCAACGAATCGTCAGCCTGAAAGGCGCCGCCCTTGACGCTCCGCATGCAAGCCCAAAGCTCTCCGGAAAAATTGGCCTCCGCCGGTCCTGTCGATGGGGGCTTCTTCGGGCAGGGGGTCGCCGAGGGCGATCCGGCGGTGTCACACATCCTGGACGCGGAGCTGAAGCGGCAGCAGGACCAGATCGAGCTGATCGCGTCGGAGAACATCGTCTCGCGCGCCGTGCTGGAAGCGCAGGGATCGGTCCTGACCAACAAGTACGCCGAGGGCTATCCGGGCAAACGCTACTACGGCGGCTGCGAAGTGGTGGACGAGGTGGAACTGCTGGCCATCGAGCGGGCGAAGCAGCTGTTCGGCTGCGAATACGCCAACGTCCAGCCGCACTCCGGCAGCCAGGCGAACCAGGCGGTGTTCATGGCCACCATGACCCCGGGCGACACCTTCATGGGCATGAACCTGGCGGCGGGCGGCCACCTGACCCACGGCATGGCGATCAATCAGTCGGGCAAGTGGTTCAATCCGGTGGCCTATGCCGTCCGGGCTCAGGATCACCTGATCGACTACGACCAGGCCTGGGAGGTCGCGCGTGAGCACAAGCCCAAGGTGATTATCGCCGGCGGATCGGCCTACTCGCGGCAGATCGATTTCGAACAGTTCAGGGCCATGGCCGATGAGGTCGAGGCCGTGCTGATGGTCGATATCGCCCACTATGCGGGCCTGGTCGCCGGCGGCGTCTATCCGAACCCGTTCCCGCACGCCCACATCGTCACGACCACCACGCACAAGACCCTGCGCGGCCCGCGCGGCGGGATGATCCTGACCAATTCCAAGAGGTGGAACCAGAAGATCAACTCGGCGGTGTTCCCGGGCCTGCAGGGTGGCCCCCTGATGCATGTGATCGCCGCCAAGGCCGTGGCCTTCGGCGAGGCGCTGCGGCCCGAGTTCAAGGTCTATGCGAGGGCCGTGATCGACAACGCGCGTGCGCTTGCCGACAGCCTGCAGAGCGCCGGCTTCAAGATCGTCTCCAACGGCACCGACAGCCATCTGATGCTGGTGGACCTGACGCCCAAGGGCGTCACCGGCGCCGACGCCGAGATCGCGCTGGAGCGCGCCGGGATCACCACCAACAAGAATGGTATCCCCTTCGATCCGCTGCCGCCGGTGCAGACCTCGGGCCTGCGGGTCGGCTCGCCGGCCGGCACGACGCGCGGCTTCGGCGTCGCCGAATTCCGCCAGATCGGGACCTGGATCGGCGAAGTCCTCGACGGCGTGAAGGCCGGCGGCGACAATTCCGCCGTCGAGGCCAAGGTTCGCGGCGAGGTCCTGGCCTTGACGGCGCGCTTCCCTATCTACAACGGATAGGGTTTGCTGAGGCCCAAGGGGGCTAGATCATGCGTTGTCCGTTCTGCGGTCATGCCGAAAGCCAGGTGAAGGACAGCCGCCCGTCGGAAGACGGCGCGGCCATTCGCCGTCGCCGGCTCTGCCCCGAATGCGGCGGGCGGTTCACGACCTTCGAGCGCGTGCAGCTGCGCGAACTGACCATCCTCAAGCGCTCAGGACGCCGCACGCCCTTCGAGCGCGACAAGCTCGCCCGCTCGATCTCGGTGGCGATCCGCAAGCGTCCGATCGACCCGGAACGGGTGGAGCGGATGATCTCCTCGATCGTGCGCCAACTGGAAAGCATGGGCGAGACGGAGCTGCCGTCCTCGGCGGTCGGCGAGCTGGTGATGAAGCAGCTCAAGGCGCTCGATGACGTGGCCTATGTCCGCTACGCCTCCGTCTACCGCGACTTCCGCGAGACCGAAGACTTCGCCAAGTTTCTGGGCGAGGAGGGGCTGACCGAGGTCGCCGAGGACTAGGCGATGCCGGTCACCCTGAAGCTCGCGACGTCGCTGGACGGCCGTATCGCCACCGGCGCGGGCGAAAGCCGCTGGATCACCGGCGAGAAGGCGCGGGAAGCGGTCCACGATCTGCGCGCGCAGCACGATGCGGTGGTCATCGGCATCGAGACGGCGCTGGCGGACGACCCCGAACTGAGCGTGCGCCTGCCGGGCTATGCCGGCGCGCAGCCGGCGCGGGTGGTGCTGGACAGCCGACAGCGGTTGCCGGTGGACTGCAAGCTCGCCCGGACCGCCCGCGAAATCCCGACCTATGTCATCGCGACGGGGGCGCCGGATGCGGCGCTGGTCGCGGCGGGCGTGCGAGTGCTGACCGTGCGGGTGGTGGGTGAAGACCGGCCCGAACTGAAGACCGTGGTTGCGGCCTTGGTTGACGAGGGCCTCGCGCGCCTGTTCGTCGAGGGCGGCGGTCAGGTGGCGGCGAGTTTTCTGCGCTGTGGGCTGGTCGATGCGCTGGAGTGGTTCCGGGCGCCGATCCTGATCGGCGGCGAGGGGCGGCCGGGCGTCGGCGCCTTGGCGGTTGCGGCGCTGGCGCAGGCGCCCCATTTCCGGCGCACGGAAACCCGCGAGGTCGGCGACGACCTCTGGGAGCGCTACGAGCGAGGCTGAATGTTTACCGGGATCGTCACCGACGTTGGGCGTGTGAAGAGCGTGCGCGAGACCAACCGCGACCGCCGCTTCGAGATCGAGACGGCCTTCGATCTCTCGACCATCGATATCGGCGCGTCGATCAGCCATGCCGGCTGCTGCCTGACGGTGGTCGAGAAGGGGACGGACTGGTTCGCGGTGGAGGTTTCCGGCGAGACCTTGGGCCTGACGACGCTGGACGCCTGGACGCAAGGCCGGCGGGTCAATCTGGAGCGCGCCGCCAAGGTGGGCGACGAACTGGGTGGCCATATTGTCTCCGGCCACGTCGACGGGATCGGCGAGGTGCTGTCGGTGGAGAGCGAGGGCGGATCGCACCGGGTGCGGATCCGGGTCCCCAAGCCGCTCCACCGCTTCATCGCGTCGAAGGGGTCGATCACGGTCGAGGGCGTTTCGCTGACCGTCAACGAGGTCGAGGACGACGTGTTCGGCGTGAACCTGATCCCGCACACCTGGGAGGTGACGACGCTCGGAGAGCTGAAAGCCGGATCGCGGGTGAACCTGGAGATCGACATGCTGGCGCGTTATCTCGCGCGCTTCCAAGAAACGGCCTAAGGGTGCGCGGCAATTCCTGAAGGGCGTCCGATGAGTGAAGACCAAGTCCGCATCCTGATCGTCGAGGCGCGGTTCTATTCCGACCTGGCCGACGAACTACTGAAGGGCGCGCAGGACGCGCTGGAGGCGTTCGGCGCGGCCTATGACGTGATCACGGTGCCGGGTGCGCTGGAGATCCCCGCCGCCATCGCGATAGCGGAGGAGGGCGGCCGCTACGATGGCTATGTGGCGCTGGGGACCGTGATCCGCGGCGAGACCTATCACTTTGAAATCGTTTCGAATGAGTCGGCGCGGGGCCTGATGGACCTGTCGGTGAGCAAGATGCTTTGCCTGGGCAACGGCATCCTGACCGTCGAGGACGAGGCGCAGGCCTGGGCGCGGGCGCGGGCCAGCGAGGGCGATAAGGGCGGCGGCGCGGCGCGCGCGGCCCTGACCATGGTGTCGCTGCGCCAGCAACTGCTGATCGGGCTCTAGGGTGAGCGTTCCCCCTAAACAGGCCCGTTCGGTGGCGCGGCTGGCGGCGGTCCAGGCGCTCTACCAGATGGAGGTTTCCAGCGTGGGCGCGGAAGCCGTGATCCGCGAATTCGCCGAGCACCGCTTCGACCGCAGCGCCGAGGAAGACGACGCGCCGCTGGCCACCGCCGACGAGGCGTTCTTCGCCGACCTGGTGCGCGGCGTGGTGGAGTATCAGAAGGCGGTGGACGCCGCGGTGGCCAGGAAGCTCGCCACCGGCTGGCGGCTCGACCGCCTGGACGCCACGGCGCGCGCGATCCTGCGGGCCGGCGCCTACGAACTGATCCATCGGCCGGACGTGCCGGTCGAGGTGGTGATCGACGAATATGTCGAGCTCGCCAAATCCTTCTTCGAAGGCCCGGAGCCGGGGTTCGTGAACGGCGCCCTGGACGCGGTGGCGCAGGATGCCCGCAGAGGATGAGTTCAGCGAGATCGAACGGCTGTTCCGCCCGCTGACCGGCGGCGCGGCCGGCGCGTTCGACCTGATGGACGACGCGGCGGTGGTGCCGCAGCGGCCGGGTTTCGACCTGGTGGTGACCAAGGACGCCATCGTCGGCGGCGTGCATTTCCCGGCGGGCGAGGCGCCCGACCTGATCGCCCGCAAGCTGGTCCGCGTGAACCTCTCCGATCTGGCAGCCAAGGCGGCCGAGCCGTTCGGCTGCTTCCTGGGAGTGGCCTGGCCCAAGGGGTTCGGCGCGGCGGAGCGCGAGGCCTTCGCGCGCGGCCTGGGCGAGGACCTCAAGGGGTTCGGCGTGAACCTGCTGGGCGGCGACACCGTCTCCACGCCAGGGCCGTTCACAGCGAGCCTGACCGCATTGGGCTGGGTCCCTGAGGGCCGGATGGTCCGGCGGGCCGGCGCAAGGGTCGGCGACACCGTGGCGGTCAGCGGGACGATCGGCGACGGGGCGCTGGGACTGGCGGCGGTTCAGGGCGAGATCGCCGATCCGGACGGTTGGTTGGCGGGGCGCTACCGTCTGCCGACGCCACGCTTGGACCTGCGCGAAACTCTGCGCGCCAGCGCCACGGCCGCCGCGGATGTGTCAGATGGCCTGCTCGCCGACGCCGGCCATATCGGTGAGGCCAGCGGGGTCGGAATTCGGCTCGATCTCTACAGGCTTCCGGTGTCGAGAGCGGCCGGTTTTTGGGTGGATTCGCAGCTCGATCGCGATGCCGCTCTTTTGCGCCTGGCAACCGGCGGCGATGACTATGAGGTGGTGTGCACGGTCAGCGGCGCCGCGCCCGACGGCTTCACCGCCATCGGCGAGGTCGCCACGGGGTCGGGCGTCGAGGTGTTCGCGGGGGCCACGAAACTACACGTCGCACATAAGGGCTGGCGACACCTCTGAGGCGGAACCTCGGCCGGGACTGAGAATTGCGGGCAGCGACCTTAACCTCAGAGACCGCCATGACCGCCGTACGCCTGCTGTCCCTCGCCACCGCCACGCCGCCGAACGTCATCGATCAGGACGACGTGGTCGAGGCCGCGACGCAGATCTTCAGCGCCCGTTTCCCGGCCTTCTCGCGGATGACGCCGGTGTTCCACCACGCCGGCGTTCGTGCGCGGCAGATGGCGCGGCCGATCGACTGGTATCTCAAGCCCCGCACCTGGCCCGACCGCGCCCAGGTCTATGACGAGGTGGCGCTCGATCTGTTCTGCGAAGCCGCCGAGGCGGCGCTCGTGGAGGCGGGCCTGACCGGCCGCGAGGTCGACACCATCGTCACCGTCTCAACGACCGGCATCTCGACGCCGAGCCTGGAGGCGCGGGCCCTGACCCGGATGGGTTTCCGGCCCGACGTGGCGCGCGTGCCGGTGTTTGGGTTGGGATGCGCGGGTGGCGTGACGGGCCTAAGCCTGGCCGCGCGGCTGGCGCGGGCCCAGCCGGGATCGATCGTGCTGCTGGTCTGTGTAGAGCTCTGCTCGCTGGCCTTCCGGCTGGAAGACCTGACCCAGACCGACATCATCTCGACGGCGATCTTCGGCGATGGGGCGGCGGCCTGCGTGCTGTGGACCGGACCCGAGGGGTTCGCGGAGGTGACGGGTGTGGCCGAGCACACCTGGCCCGACACGCTGGACATCATGGGCTGGCGCGTGGACGCCACCGGCCTTGGCGTTGTCCTGGCCCGCGCGCTCCCGCCGTTCATCTCCAAGGAGATCAAGACGGCCATGGAGTCGATGCTGGCCACCCAGGGCCTGGCCCTGGAGGACGTGGACCGCTTCCTCTGCCATCCCGGCGGCATGAAGGTGATCGAGGCCATCGAAGGCGCGTTCGACCTGGGGCAGGGCGCTTTGGATCTTGAGCGCGAGGTGCTGGCCGACCACGGCAACATGTCCTCGCCCACGGCGCTGTTCGTGCTCGACCGGGCTCGGCGGCGCGGCCTGCCCAAACGCACCGTGCTCTCTGCCCTGGGACCGGGCTTCACGGCCAGCACGGTGACCCTGGCGGCGGCATGATCCTGTCGATCCTGATCCTGGCGCTCGTGACAGCGCAGCGGCTGGGCGAGTTGATCATCGCGCACCGCAATACCCGCCGGCTGTTGGCTGAGGGCGGGATCGAGCGTGGGGCGGAGCACTATCCGCTGATGGTCGCGTTGCATGCAGCGTGGCTGGGCGGGCTCTGGACGCTGGCCTGGAACCGGCCGGCGAACCTGGCATGGCTAGCGGCCTATGCCGCGCTCGAAGTGTTGCGCGTCTGGGTGCTGACCTCGATCGGCCGGCGCTGGACGACGCGGATCATCGTCGTGCCGGGCGAGACCCTGGTGCGCAAAGGCCCCTATGGGCTGATCCCGCACCCGAACTATGCCGTCGTGGCTGGCGAGATCGCGGTGCTGCCGCTGGTGTTCGGCCTGACCGGCTATGCCGTCGTGTTTTCAATCCTCAACGCGGGAATGCTCTGGCTGCGCATCCGCACCGAGAACGCCGCTCTGACCCAGGCCACGTCGACGCAGACCTAACGCTAGGCTTGCTTTGTGAGGCATGTTGCGGCTTTTGGCGCGTCCGCTGCGTTTTGACGGCGGACCTTAGGACCTCCCATGCCGTTTCCCGCCACCCATCCCGCCCTCGAGCGCGCGCTCGAGCAACAGGGCTATCTCGAGCCCACGCCCGTCCAGGCCGCCGTTCTGAAGGAGCCTGACGACCGCGACCTGCTGGTCTCGGCTCAGACCGGTTCTGGCAAGACCGTGGCCTTTGGCCTGGCCCTGGCGCGCGGCATCCTGGGTGAAGCGGAGCGGTTCGGCCGCGCCGAGGCGCCCCTGGCGCTGGTGATCGCACCGACGCGCGAGCTTGCTCTGCAGGTCAGCCGCGAACTCACCTGGCTGTTCGCCCAGGCCGGCGCCCGCGTCGCCACCTGCGTCGGCGGCATGGACCCCCGCGCCGAGCGCCGCGCCCTGCAGGCCGGCGCGCACGTGGTGGTCGGCACGCCCGGGCGCCTGCGCGACCACATCGAGCGCGGCGCGCTGGACCTCTCGGCGCTGGAGGTCGTGGTGCTGGACGAGGCCGACGAGATGCTCGACCTCGGCTTCCGCGAGGACCTGGAAGAAATCCTGGATTCCACGCCGAAGGAACGCCGCACGCTCCTGTTCTCGGCGACCATCGCCAAGGAGATCGCCAACCTCGCCAAGCGCTATCAGAAGGACGCCGCCCGCATCGACACCCTGCGCCGCGACGAGGCGCACGGCGACATCGAGTACCGCGCCGTGCGCGTGGCGCCAGGCGAACTGGAACACGCCGTCGTCAATCTGCTGCGCTATTTCGAGAGCCCCGGCGCGCTGGTGTTCTGCAACACCCGCGAGGCGGTGCGCCGGCTGCACAGTGCGCTGCGCGAGCGCGGCTTCTCCGCCGTGGCCCTGTCGGGCGAGATGACCCAGAAGGAGCGTTCCGACGCCCTGCAGGCCTTGCGCGACGGCCATGCGCGCGCTTGCGTCGCCACCGACGTCGCCGCCCGCGGCCTTGACCTGCCGGACCTGGGTCTGGTGATCCACGCCGAGCTGCCGGTCAACAAGGCCGGCCTGCTGCACCGGAGCGGGCGGACCGGCCGGGCGGGCAAGAAGGGGACCTCGGTCCTGGTGGTGCCCTACAACAAGCGCCGGTTCGCCGAGCGGCTGCTGGACAGCGCCAGCATCGACGCCGGCTGGTCCGGCCCGCCGCTGGCCGACGAAATCCGCGCCAAGGACCAGCAGCGCCTGCTCTCCGACCCGATCCTCACCGAGCCAGCGTCCGAGGAAGACCTCGTCCTGGCGCAGAAGATTCTGGCCGACAGCACGCCGGAACTGGTGGCGACGGCCTTGATCCGCCTGCATCGCCAGCGCCTTCCGGAGCCCGAGGACCTGTTCGACGACGGCGGCGGCCGCGAGACCGGCCAGACGATCCCTTCGGCGCGGCCGCAGCGCGGCGGCGCGTCCTACGACCCGATGCGCGAGGGGCCCAGTCCGTCGCGCGAGCCGCGTCCGGAAAGCGTCGGCGCCGAGTGGTTCCGCATGCCGATCGGGCGGCAGAACAACGCCGACCCCAAGTGGCTGATCCCGCTGATCTGCCGGCTGGGCCACGTCACCAAGAAGGACATCGGCCAGATCCGCATCTTCGACCGCGAGACCAAGTTCGAGATCATCGCCGAGACCGAAGCTCGCTTCCGTCAGGCCGTGAAGGGCGCGGCCGAGGGCGACATCCGCATCGAGCCTGCCGCCGCGCCACCGGCCGCCGACCGCCCGCGTGGGCCGCGCCCCGACCGTCCGCCGCACGGTGGGCCCAAGCCGCACATCTCGCCCCGGCCCAACGGCCCGAGGCCGCCGCCGTCCGGCAATTTCAAGGGCAAGCCGAAGCGGAAGCCCAACGCGCCGAACTAATGCGCTGGGGCCTGTCGCTGCCCCGGGATGTCGAAGAAGCCGACGATGCTCTTGATGCGGCCGGTCGGGTCGTAGGTGACGACGTCGAAGCCGTGCATCATCAGGCCGCCCTTCGGGTCCATCATCGACCAGCGGGCGAGGCCATGGTCGGCCCAGAGGAGCTGGTCTTCGAGCCGCAGGGTGACGCCGGGGCTCTGGTGCTGGAACCGGGCGATCATCGCGTCGACGCCGGCGACGCCCTCGGCGTGGGTCGAGGCGTCCTGATAGGTCATGCCGGTCGCCAGGGCGTCTTTCAGGAGCTGCTGACGGGCATCGGTTGAGGCTGCCTGCCAGGCGTTGGTGTAGCCCTGGAACGCAGCTTGCTGCTGTGCGCGGTCGGGTTTGGAAGAGGGCGCATCCGCCGCCCAGGCCGACGCTGCCGTCGCCAACAGGCCAAGGGCCGCGAGCGCCGGGATAAGACGGCGGCGGGATGTCGAAGAACTGTTCGGTTTGTGGATGTCCATGTCGGCCCCCAGCGGTTTGCTGGCGACGACGGTAGGCGGACTCGATGGCGGTCAGCAACGGATTGGGAAGGCCCTGCCCAAATTGGCGGCCTGCCCCTAGGCCGGCTTCGGCGCACTCGCCGGATTGAGCTGGCCCTCCGACAGGTCGAACCTCACCTGCGAGCGGCCGAAGTCGAGGGCGACGGTGTCGAACTGGGTGAGGAGGTCCATGCCCAGGACCAGGGCCGGGGTCTCTTTCAGGCCCCAGAGTTCGAAGACGTGCATGTCGGCCCAGACGGCGGGGACGTTGCCCATCTGCAGGCCGCCCAGCCGCAGGAAGGGCAGGTAGATCAGCTCGCCGGAGAAAGACTCGCCGAGCACGGTCTCCAGGTTTACCCGGCTATAGGCGTCGTCGCGCCGGCCGCGGCGGTTGAAGTCGGAGACGAGCGTCCGCAGGGCTGTATTGCAGATGGTCATCTGCGAGCCGGAATCGATCATAGCGCTGATCCGGCGGCCGTTGAGATCGGCGTCGACGATGGTGAGTTGGCCCTGACTGCGCCGGGCCGGCACCACAGCGACGCCTTCGCGGGAGACGTCGGCCTTCGAGCGGGTGATGTTCAGGCTCTTGGCCTTGAAGCCCAGCTCCAGCCGCTGGCCAATCAGCCAGTCGACGCCGAGCACGCCGTCGAGGCCGGCCTCCAGCGGCAGGGAGGCGGCGCGGACCGAGCGGCGGCTGCGGTCGCCCACCTGCAGCTTCTCGATCATCACGCCGGGGCGCTCGCGCACGCCGACCACGGTGTGCACCCGCGCCGGCTCCGTCGCCTTGAGCGCCAGGCGTTGGGCCAGGTCGCGGGCGATGCAGGAGGTGTTGGCGCCGGTGTCGATGAGGAATTGGAACGGGCCCTGGCCGTTGACGGTGACGGGCGCCAGCATGTGCTCGAAGCCGTCGCGGCCCGTGCCGAGCTCGGTCGGCGCTTCTTCGGGCCCCGGCGCGTTGGGTAGGGCCTGGGCGAAGGCGTGCGAGAGCGGCGCGGCCGCGCCTCCCAGTGCAAACAGGCCCGCGGCGGCCTGGCGGCGGCTTAGACGCATAGCGGGCCTCCTCCCGGCCGTTTTCTTTTGAATCTAACACGTCCGCGGCCGCGGGGCCCTCAACCTTCCGGCAACTTGCCGCGCGCAAGCTGATCGCCATGTTCAAGCGCCTGCTGATTCTCGCCGCACCTCTGCTGATCTTCGCGGGGAACGCGCACGCGGCCGAAGACAAGAAGCCCAAGGAGGTCGGCCAGTACGTCGACCTGCAGCCGGTGGGCCTGCCGATCGTGGTTGATGGCCGGCTGGTGAACTATGTCTTCGTCTATGTGCGCGTGAACCTGCGGCCGAGCGCCGACGTGACCAAGGTGCGCGACAAGGAGCCAGCCTTCCGCGACGCTCTGGTGCGCGACGCGCACAAGACGCCGTTCGTGGTCGCCACCGACTGGCAGAAGGTGGACGAGCCCAGGCTGATCGCCGCCATGACCCGCGACGCCAACGCTATCGCGGGACCCGGCATCGTCGCCTCCGTGGTCGTCACCTCGCAAACTCCGCAGAAGCACGTGATGCCACCGCGTCCGGTAGCGCCAGAGATGCCTTAGGCGCCTCTCCAGGCGCTCACCAGCGCCGCAGGTTGCGTGCGCGGGCCAACTTTGGCACTTTCCGCCCTCTTGTTTGGGGCGCTATGAGAGCGCGCCCTGAACGTCTTGGGGAAAAATGGGGCTGGGAGCGAGCCGGGGCCGTGCGTAAGCGCGGCGATCGCTTCCCCTCCGCGCGATCGTAAAGGGGTGCGCACGACATGAGTTCTATTTTGATGCTGGTGATCGGAGCCGGCCTGCTGGCCGTGCTGTACGGCGCCGTGCAGACCGCTTCGCTGATGCGGGCCTCGCCCGGCAACGCGAAGATGCAGGAAATCGCCGCCGCCATCCAGGAGGGTGCGCAGGCCTATCTGAACAAGCAGTACACGGCGATCGGCGTAGTGGGCGTGGTCATCCTGATCGCGGTCTTCTTCCTGATCGGACCGCTGGCCGCGGTGGGCTTCGCCATCGGCTCGGTGCTGTCGGGTGCGGCCGGCTTCGTCGGCATGCTGGTTTCGGTCCGCGCCAATGTCCGCACCGCTCAGGCGGCGTCGGAAGGCCTGGCCAAGGGCCTGAAGCTCGCCTTCACCTCCGGCGCGATCACCGGCATGCTGGTGGCGGGCTTCGCCCTGATCGGCGTCGCCGGCTATTTCTACGTGCTGACCGGTCCGCTGGGTCACCTGAACACCAGCCGCGAAGTGGTCGACTCCATGGTCGCGCTGGGCTTCGGCGCCTCGCTGATCTCGATCTTCGCGCGTCTCGGCGGCGGCATCTTCACCAAGGGCGCCGACGTTGGTGGCGACATGGTGGGCAAGGTCGAGGCCGGCATTCCGGAAGATGACCCCCGCAACGCGGCGACCATCGCCGACAACGTGGGCGACAACGTCGGCGACTGCGCCGGCATGGCCGCCGACCTGTTCGAGACCTATGCGGTGACCACGGTCGCCACCATGGTTCTGGCGGCGATCTTCTTCGCCAGCGCCGGGACCGAGGTCGTCACCAACATGATGCTGCTGCCGCTGGCCATCTGCGGCGTCTGCATCATCACCTCGATCATCGGCACCTTCGCCGTGCGTCTGGGCAAGAACAACAACATCATGGGCGCCCTCTACCAGGGCCTGATCGTCACCGGCGTGCTGTCGGTGGGCGCGATCTACTGGGTGATGACCCAGCTGGTCACCACTACGCTGACGGTGGGCGACAAGTCGTTCGACGGCATGAGCCTGTTCTACTGCGGCATCGCCGGCCTGGTGGTTACGGCCGCCATCGTGGTGATCACCGAGTACTACACCGGCACGGGCTTCCGTCCTGTGAAGTCGGTGGCCAAGGCCTCGGTCTCCGGTCACGGCACCAACGTGATCCAGGGCCTGGCCATGTCACTGGAATCGACGGCGCTGCCGGCGCTGACGATCATCGTCGGGATCATCGTCACCTATAACCTGGCGGGCCTGTTCGGCATCGCCATCGCCACCACCTCGATGCTGTCGCTGGCCGGCTTCATCGTGGCGCTGGACGCCTTCGGTCCGGTGACCGACAACGCCGGCGGCATCGCCGAAATGGCCGGTCTGCCCCCGGAAGTGCGGGTCACCACCGACGCGCTCGACGCCGTGGGCAACACCACCAAGGCGGTGACCAAGGGCTATGCGATCGGCTCCGCCGGTCTGGGCGCCCTGGTGCTGTTCGCCTGCTACACCCAGGACCTGAAGTTCTTCGCGGCCAATGCGGCCCCGGGCAGCTTCTTCGACGGCCTGGGCCCGGTGGCCTTCGACCTGTCCAACCCCTACGTGGTGGTCGGGCTGCTGTTCGGCGGCCTGCTGCCCTTCCTGTTCGGGGGTCTGTCGATGACCGCCGTGGGGCGTGCGGCTGAAGCCGTCGTCGAGGAAGTCCGCCGTCAGTTCCGCGAGAACCCGGGGATCATGACCTACGAGGTGAAGCCGGAATACGGCCGCGCCGTCGCGATCCTGACCCAGGCGGCGATCAAGGAAATGATCGTGCCCTCGCTGCTGCCGGTCGTCAGCCCGGTCCTGCTGTTCTTCGTGATCCGCGCGATCGCCGGCAAGGTCGAGGCCTTCTCGTCGCTCGGCGCCATGCTGATGGGCGTGATCGTCACGGGCCTGTTCGTGGCCATCTCGATGACCTCGGGCGGCGGCGCCTGGGACAACGCCAAGAAACTGATCGAGGAAGGTCACTACGGCGGCAAGGGTTCGGAAGCCCACAAGGCGGCCGTGACCGGCGACACCGTCGGCGACCCCTACAAGGACACCTCGGGTCCCGCGGTGAACCCGATGATCAAGATCACCAACATCGTGGCCCTGCTGCTGCTGGCGGTCCTGGCTCACGGCGTGATCCACTAGCCTTCAGCGCAAGCTGAAACGAAGACGCCCCGGAGAGCGATCTCCGGGGCGTTTTTCTTTCCCTCCCCGTTTGGGGAGGGTGGATCGCGCCATAGGCGCGAGACGGGTGGGGAAGTGTGGGTCGGAATGCGCCATCGGCGCTTGAACGCGATTGCCTCACCCGTCTCGCTTCGCTCGCCACCCTCCCCACGAGGGGGAGGGAAATTAGTTTCGGCGGTCGCCGGGGCGGGTGCCGGGGACGCCTTGGTCCTGGTTGGGCAGGAAGCCGCCGCGGCCGACGTTGCCGAGGATCTGTTCGAGGATGGTCAGCTCGCGGCCGCGGGTCGGGGTCTCGCGGCCGTTGAAGGCCACGACCTTGCCGTCCTTCAGCGTCAGGGAATTAACGCTCTCCACCAGTTCGGAGTCCTTGTTGAAGGTGATCTGCGTCACGCTGCGCGCGATCACCTCGGGCCGTTTGAAGGCCACGCGGGACTTCATCTGGTTCATGTAGATCCAGGTGTTGGTGTCAAAGGCGCCGGTGGCCGAGGGCGAGCCCAGGCGGGTGCGGACGGTGGACTTGGTGTCCGTGCCGATCTTCACGTCCTTCGGGTCGGACTCGATGGCCTGGAAGCCGGAGTAGTTGGTGACCGGGGCACAGGCCGAAAGGCCCGCGGCGGCGGGGATCAGCAGGGTTGCGGCAAGCGCGGCGAAGGCGGCTCGTGAGGTCATTGGAAGCTTTAGAACCTGCTCTTTACGCCGGACGGTGGGATCGGACGGCTGCCCTGGGGCTTTGACCTATCGTCGCTCGCCCCTTAGTTCAATGCGGCTTTATGGAATGGATCGGGCGAAATCGAGGCGTCATGCTGCTGGACCGACTGTTCCGACCCCGCGCCGCGCAAGCCGCAGGCCGCGCGCTCTATGCCCGGGCGGTCGAGCAATCGCGCGCGCCGGGGCTCTATGCCGACCTCGGCGCGCCGGACACCGCCGAGGGCCGATTCGAAATCTACAGCCTGCATGTGGTGCTGCTGCTGGATCGCCTGCGCAGTCCTGACGGCCAGGCTTTGGGCGCCGCGGCGACCGATGTCTCGCAGGCGCTGTTCGACGCCTATGTGAAGGACCTCGATCACGCCCTGCGCGAACTGGGGGTCGGCGACCTCTCGGTCGGACGCAAGATGCGCAAGCTGGGCGAGGCCTTCTATGGCCGGGGCAAGTCCTATGAGGCCGCCTTCGCCGCCCTGCCGGACGAGGCGCCGCTACAGGCGCTGATCGCCCGCACCGTCTATGCCGAGACCGATCCCGCGCCGGCCCCGCGGCTGACCGCCTATGTGCTGGCGCAGCGGGCGGGTTTGGCCGCGCAGCCGGTCGAGTCGCTGACCGCCGGCGACGCAGCCTGGAAGCCGCTATGAGTTCGTCCTGGACCACGCCCTTGCGGCTGCACGAGGTCGCGCGAGGCGCGGTCACGGTGCGCCTGGAACCCGACGAGGCCGAACGCGCCAAGATCGCCAAGGCGCTCGATCTGCAGAGCCTGCCGGCGCTCAGCGCGCAATTGACCGTGAAGCCCTGGATGGAGGGCGTGGAGATCAGCGGCCGCTTCGACGTCGTGGTCGAACAGCTCTGCGCGATCTCGCTGGACCCCTTCGAGCACCCGCTCAGCGGCGAGATCGAGGTCCGCGCCGTCCCGGCCGGCAGCCCCCAGGCGCCCGAGCCGACCGGCGGCGAGGTGGACTACGACCCCGACGCGCCCGATCCGCCGGACGTGCTGGAGAGCGACGCCATCGATCTGGCCGCCTATGTGGTCGAGCACTTGGCTCTGGAAATCGACCCCTTCGCCCGCAAGCCGGGCGTGGAGTTCGACTACACGCCGCCGCAGGAGCCGGACTCGCCCTTCGCTATGCTCAGAAAATTGAAGGGCGAGGAGCCCTAAGGCCTTGTTTGCTTTGCCGTGCCTGGGCGCTATCGTCCCAGGCGAATCCGGCGGGACCCGTCGAAGGACCAAAGCGCCGTCTTGACCCAACCGCTGGTAATTTCCATCGACGCCATGGGCGGAGACCACGGACCGTCCGTGGTCATTCCGGCTGTCGTGCGCGCGATCGCCTCGCTGCCGGCGGATGTCCGCTTCCTGCTGCACGGCGACGAGACGGTGATCAAGGCCGCTCTGTCCAAGCACCGCGAGGCCGCCGGCCGCGTTGATATCCGCCACTCTGACCGCGTCATCGCGATGGACGAGAAGACCGCCCAGGCGTTGCGCCGGGGCAAGGGCACCTCGATGTGGAACGCCGTTGAAGCGATCCGCGAGGGCCAGGCGGGCGCGGCGGTCTCCTCGGGCAACACCGGCGCCATGGTGGCGATCTCCAAGCTGATCCTGCGGATGATCGGCGACCTGGAGCGACCGGCCCTGGTCACGTCCATCCCGACGCCGCGCGGCAAGACCACATTCCTCGACGTCGGCGCCAACATCGACTGCGACGCCGAGCGGCTGGTGGAGTTCGCCATCATGGGCGAGGCCTATCACCGCGCCGCCCACGGGGTCTCCAAGCCCACCGTCGGCCTCTTGAACGTCGGCTCCGAGGAGATGAAGGGCCACGAGGAGGTGCGGGAGGCCAACCGTATCCTGCGCGAAGGCAAGATCGACCTGGATTACCGTGGCTTCGTCGAGGGCGACGACATCACCCACGGCGGCGTGGACGTGATCGTCACCGACGGCTTCACCGGCAATGTGGCGTTGAAGGCCATGGAGGGCGCGGCGGGGTTCATGATCGCCGAACTGCGCGGCGCGCTGACTTCGGGGCTGGCGGCGACACTGGGCGGGTTGCTCGCGCGTCCGGCGCTGCTGAAGTTCCGCGAGCGGCTCAGCCCCACGCCGGCCGCGCCGCTGCTGGGCTTGAATGGCATCGTGGTGAAGTGCCACGGCGGCGCCAGCGAGCGCGATTTCGCCATGGCGATCCGATTGGCCGCCGATCTTGCACGCAGCGACTTCTCCGCCGAGATCGAACGGAATATGAGACGGCTCCCCGATGCGCTCGCCGAACCCGCGCCTGCGCCGACGATGGAGCCGCCCCCCGCGGAAGGGGCGGCCCAAGGAGCCAGCGAGTGACGAGCGTGCTGCGGAGTGTGGTGACCGGCGTCGGCGGCTATCTGCCTGAGCGGGTGGTGACCAACGCCGATCTGTCGAAGTTCGTCGACACCTCCGACGAGTGGATCGTCGAGCGCACGGGCATTCGCCAGCGTCACCAGGTCCGCGACGATGAGCCGGTCTCCGACCTCGCCGTGGAGGCCGCGCGGCGTGCGCTGGCCGCCGCCGGCCGCACGCCGGACGAGGTCGACCTGATCATTGTCGCCACCACCACGCCCGACCTGACCTTTCCGGCGGTCGCCACCATCGTGCAGCGCAAGCTAGGCTGCCCGATCGGCATCGCTTTTGACGTCCAGGCTGTGTGTTCGGGCTTCGTCTATGCGCTGTCGGTCGCCGACGGCTTCGTGGCGCGCAACCGGTCCAAGGTCGCCCTGGTGATCGGGGCCGAGACCATGACGCGCCTGATGGACTGGACCGACCGCGGCACCTGTGTGCTGTTCGGCGATGGGGCCGGTGCGGTGGTGGTGGAGCCGCAGGAAGGCGAGGGGACCACCGCCGACCGCGGCCTGCTGGGCTTCGCGCTCCGCGCCGACGGCACCAAGCAGGAACTGCTGTTCGTCGACGGCGGGCCGTCGACCAACGGCCAAGTCGGCAAGCTGCGCATGCAGGGGAACCAGGTGTTCCGCCACGCCGTCGTCAACATCTCCGAGGCGATCACCTCGGCCGCCGCCGACGCGGGGATTGAGGTCTCTAGCGTCGACTGGTTCGTGCCGCACCAGGCCAACCTGCGCATCCTGCAAGGGGTCGCCAAGCGGGTCGGCATTGACGAGGCCAAGGTGATCACCACGCTCGATCAGCACGCCAACACCTCGGCGGCGTCGATTCCGCTGGCGCTCGACCAGGGCGTGCGCGACGGGCGCATCAAGCCCGGCCAGATGCTGCTTCTGGAGGCCATGGGTGGCGGCCTGACCTGGGGCGCCTGCGTCCTGCGCCTCTAGCCTTAAGCAAACTCCGTAATCCCGCGCTTGAAGTCTTTGACGGGATAGGACAATCAAGGCACGTTGGTAGCGTCGCTATGGGGGCAGGATTGAGCATGAAGGGCGCGACGGTTACGCGGGCGGACCTCTGCGAAGCGGTCCATGAGGAAGTCGGCCTGACGCGCCAGGATTGCGGCGAGCTGGTCGAACGCGTCCTCGAACTGATGGCCGTCGCCCTGGAGAAGGGCGAACAGGTCAAGCTTTCTGGTTTCGGCGTCTTCCAGGTCCGCGCCAAGCGCGCCCGGATGGGCCGCAATCCCAAGACCGGCGAACCGGCCGCCATCGAGCCGCGCCGGGTGATCGGCTTCCGCGCCTCTCAGGTGATGAAGGCTCGCGTCGACAAGGCGCTGGCCCGGTGAGGGCGGACTAGGCCGTGGCCAAGGGCCCGGAAGCCTTTCGGACAATCTCCGAAGCGGCGGACGAGCTTCACGTGCCGCAACATGTCCTGCGGTTCTGGGAAACCAAGTTCGCCTTCATCCGGCCGATGAAGCGGGCCGGCGGGCGCCGGTTCTACCGTCCCTCCGACATTGCTGTGCTGCGTGGCGTGCGCCGCCTGCTGCACGACGAGGGCTACACCATCAAAGGCGTCCAGCGCCTGCACCGCGAGGAAGGCCTGCGCCGGCTGGTCAGCGCTGGGGGGGAAGTTGGGTCTGCGCCGCCGCAAAGCGCGGCGCCATCGCCCGCCGCGCCAGCCGTGGCCCACGACGGCCTCCACGAGGCCCTGCGCGACCTGGAGACCGCCAAGCAGCGGCTGGATGCTCTGCTGAAGGGCTGATTGGCCATGACCGACCAAGAATACGTCGCGTGGCTGGAAACCTTTGAAAGCTGGTATGGCAACAGGGTTTCGCAGTGGCATTTTTTCCTGATGGCCTGCCGAACACTGTCGGTGATGTCGAGTATTCTGGCCGCAGTTCTGGCGGCGTTCATGACAGATAAAACGTTCGCGCTTGCCCGCGTATGGGTCGTCGGAGCGTCCCTTGTTGGAGCTATTTCTGGAATATTGCTCGCGGAATTTCGGGTCGTAAAAATGGAGGCGTTGCGAGAAGCAGGGCGAGCCGAGGCCCAGCATCTAGTCATCTACGCTCGCGACAAGTTGGAAGAATTCAAAGACGATCCAACAAAGCGGTTTGCGATCAAGGATGAAATCAGGGAGCGCCTTCGAAACCTTGAAGTCACTCAAGGGCGCGAGTTCGCTCAAGTACATCAACCTGACGGAATGCCGCGCACCAGGCGACCTAGAAGCTCCTAGCTCAAGGTCTGTTTTGGGGGAAGAGATGGTCGGAGCGACAGGATTTGAACCTGCGACCCCTTGACCCCCAGTCAAGTGCGCTACCAGGCTGCGCTACGCTCCGACGCCTCGCGGCGAGCGCGGCTTATAGACGGGCGATCATCCCCGCCGCAATCCCGAAAAGCCTCAGGCGCCCCGGTTCATCCACGAGATGAGCGGCAGGATCGGAATCCCCCAGCTCACGCCGGCCAGCGCATAGAAGAGGAATTGCAGCGGGCCATGGGTCGGCACGTGCGGCGCGAGGTCGGCGATCAGGACGATGTAGGCCAGGAGGAAGGCCAGGATGCCGAAGAGGCCGATAAGCTTGCGCACGCGGGGGGTCATGGGCGCTGCTTAGCGGTTGAGGCTGTTGGGCGGAAGCGTGGACGAAGGCCCTGATCCGGGGTAGGGCGCGCCGATGACCTCGTTCCTGCGTTCCGACCGCTCCCGCGCCGTGGCGATCTGGCTGCTGACCGTGGCCGTTCTGGTTCTGGGCATGGTGGTGCTGGGCGGGACGACGCGGCTGACGGGCTCGGGCCTGTCGATCACCCAGTGGAAGCCGATCACCGGCGCCTTGCCGCCGCTCAGTCTCGCCGACTGGCAGGCGGAGTTTGCGCGCTACCAGGCGATCCCGCAGTTCCGCTTCGTCAACCCGACCATGACGCTCGACCAGTTCCGCTTCATCTACTGGTGGGAGTGGTCGCACCGGCTGTTGGGGCGGTTGCTGGGCGTGGCCTTCCTGCTCCCGTTCCTGTGGTTCGCGATCCGCCGCGAGATCCCGCGCCGGCTGTTCTGGCGGCTGGGCGGCCTCTTCGTGCTGGGCGGCCTGCAGGGGCTGGTCGGCTGGTGGATGGTGGCGAGTGGACTGGTGACCCGGGTGTACGTCGCGCCGGAGCGGCTAATGATCCACCTGGGCCTGGCGTTTGCGCTGCTGGCCGCGCTGGTCTGGACGGCGATGGACGCCTGGGCCGGCTGGGCGCGCCAGACGTTGCCGAGCCCCTGGGGCGGCCGGGCGCTGGGCCTGCTGAGCCTGATCTATTTTCAGATTATGCTGGGGGCCCTGGTCGCCGGCAACCAGGCCGGGCTGGTCTACAACGATTGGCCGATGTTCGCGGGCCATCTGCTGCCCAACGACTACGCGGGGCCGAGCCTGTGGGCGACGCTGGCGCACAGCCAGGGCGCGGTGCAGCTGCATCACCGGCTGGTGGCCTATCTGCTGCTGATCGTGGCCGTGGGCCTGGGCGTAGGCGCGTGGCGCTCGACCTATCTGGCGGCGCAGGCCAAGGCCTTGGGCGCGATCGTGGCCCTGGCCGTCGTCCTGCAGGCGCTGCTGGGCATCGCCACCCTGATGGCGCGGGTGCCGATCGGCCTGGGCGTGGCGCACCAGCTGATGGCGGCGCTGACGCTGTGCCTGGCGACCGCCTTCGCCTGGCGGGTGCGGCGGGTCTGACGGCAGGAAAGGCGGGAACCCTGTCATTGCGGCTGAGGCCGGCTCGGGCCAAAACTGAGCCACAGTCCAGCTCTGCCGGAGACGCCTCGATGACGCCCTCGATCCGCACGTTCGCCGCCGCCGCAGCCATCGCCCTGGCCGGCGGCCTGACCGCCGCGGCGGTATCGCAGGCGCAGCCGGCGACGCCGGCCATCAGCTACACCGCCGACGGCAAGCTGATCGCGCCGAAGGACTATCGCTCCTGGGTCTACCTCTCGAGCGGCATGGACATGTCCTACACCGACGCGCCCGGCGCCGCCGATCACCACATGTTCGACAACGTCTTCGTCAACCGCGAGGCCTATGCGGCCTATCAGAAGACCGGAACCTGGCCCGACAAGACGATCTTCGTCCTGGAAGCCCGGGGGGCCGAGCAACGCGGCTCGATCAACAAGAAAGGTCTCTTCCAAGGGCCGGTCATGGGCTCCGAGACGCACGTGAAGGATACCGCGCGGTTCAAGAGCGGCTGGGCCTTCTTCCCGCTGAGCGCCAGTGGGCCGACCGCGGCCCTGCCGCAGACCTCGGCCTGCAACACCTGCCATGAGCAGCACGGCGCGGTGGACACCACCTTCGTGCAGTTCTACCCGACGCTGCAGGACAAGGCCGCCGAGATGAAGACCTACAGCGCGGCCTATCTGGCGGAAGAGGCGGCCGCTAAGGCTAAGTAGGGCGGTATTATATTACCGTACTAAGAAAAGGTCGCGTTTTCAACGATCTAGATATAAATCGCGCCGTGCGAGTTGACAGCGTCCGGCATTGTCGGCATATGCGCCGGCTCACGCGGAGACCCCTCGGTCGCCGCCCTCTATCCGGATGAATTTCTCATGATGAAGACCACGGCTTCGTTGAAGCCCGCCGAGGTCGAGAAGAAGTGGATCGTGATCGACGCCGAGAACGCCGTTGTCGGCCGCCTCGCGACCTTCATCGCCAAGCGTCTTCGCGGCAAGCATCGCCCCGACTACACCCCCAACGTCGACTGCGGCGACTTCGTCGTCGTGGTGAACGCTGACAAGGTGGCGTTCACCGGCAAGAAGCTCGCCGACAAGATCTACTACTGGCACACCGGCCACCCGGGCGGCGTCAAGCAACGCACCGCCGGCCAGATCCTCGATGGCAAGTACCCCGAGCGCGTGCTCGAGAAGGCCGTCGAGCGCATGCTGCCCAAGGAAAGCCCGCTGGCCCGCAAGCAGCTGACGCACCTGCGCATCTACAATGCGCCTGAGCATCCGCACGCCGCCCAGAACCCCGAGACCATCGCGTTCGCCGAAATGAACGCCAAGAACGTGCGGAGCGCGTGAGCATGTCGGAAGAAAACACCCCCGTCGCCGAAGTCGCGGAAGCCCCCAAGGCGACCGGCTTCGACGCCCTCAAGGGCCTGGGCACGCAAGCTTCGGACACCGTCGTCCACGAGCGCAAGGTCGACGCCCAGGGCCGCTCCTACGCGACCGGCAAGCGGAAGAACGCCATCGCGCGTGTCTGGATCAAGCCCGGCAAGGGCAAGATCACCATCAACGGCCGCGACCAGGAAATCTATTTCGCCCGCCCGGTTCTGCGGATGATGATCGCCCAGCCGATGGACCTCGCCGACCGCGCGGGGCAGTTCGACGTAATCGTTTCGGTGCAGGGCTCGGGCCTCTCCGGCCAGGCCGGCGCGATCCGCCACGGCATCTCCAAGGCTCTGACCTATTACGAGCCGGAATTGCGCGCGGTGCTGAAGCCGCACGGCCTGCTGACCCGCGACAGCCGCGTGGTTGAGCGGAAGAAGTACGGCAAGGCCAAGGCCCGACGCAGCTTCCAGTTCTCGAAGCGCTAAAAGCCGCGCGCGAAAACTCGCGTTTCGGAAGGGCGCTTCGGGAAACCGAAGCGCCCTTTCTCTTTGTCTGGATCATTCCGCTATGCCCCACACAGTCTTCATCGATGGCGAAGCCGGCACGACGGGTCTGCAGATCCGCGAGCGGCTGGCCGGCCGCAGCGATCTGGAGGTGCTGTCCATCGATCCGGCGCGGCGCAAGGACGCAGACGCGCGCGCCGAGTTGCTGAACGCCGCTGACGCGGTGGTGCTCTGCCTGCCGGACGACGCGGCGCGGGAAGCTGTGTCGCTGGTGCAGTCGAACCGCGTGCGGATCGTCGACGCCTCAACCGCGCACCGGATCGCGCCGGGCTGGGCCTATGGGTTCGCCGAGCTCGACAAGGACCAGCGCGCGGCGATCGCCGGTTCGACGCGGGTCGCCAATCCTGGGTGCTATCCGACCGGCTTCATCGGCCTGGTTCGGCCGCTGGTGGCCGCGGGCCTGGTTCCGTCGGATTTCCCGCTGACCGTCAACGCCGTCTCCGGCTACTCAGGCGGCGGCAAGGGGCTGATCGCCGAATTCGAGGGCGTAGCGCCTGCCGGCACGAACGACGCCTTCCGCGTCTACGGCCTGAACCTGGCGCACAAGCATCTGCCGGAGATGAAGGTCCATGCGGGCCTCGACCACACGCCGGTGTTCGCGCCGTCCGTGGGCCGCTTCGCCCAGGGGATGATCGTCGAGGTCCCGCTGCAGCTCTGGGCGCTGCCCGGCAAGCCGTCGCCGGCCGACCTGCATGTGGCGCTGCAGGCCTACTACGCGGGCGAGCGGTTCGTGGAGGTGGCCAGCGGCCCGGAATGCGCCGAGTTGCAGAAGACCCGCGCCGGCGCCGGCGGCTATGTCGCCGCGATGGACCCCGAGGCGTTGAACGGCAGCAACCGGATGAAGCTGTTCGTGTTCGGCAATGCCGATGGGACGCAGGCGCGGCTGGTGGCCCTGCTGGACAACCTTGGCAAGGGGGCGTCCGGCGCGGCGGTGCAGAACCTCAACCTGATGCTGGGCCTGGAGGAAGGCGCGGGGCTCTGATCGATCAGGGCTTGTAACTTTTGCCCGTGGCGCCAGGTAATCCAGTCATGAGCACCCAGATCAACGCCCCTCTGTCCCGCCCCCTTCTTTCGCGGAGGGGCTTCCTGATGGCCACCGCGCTCACCGCCGGCGCAGCGGCCGTCCCCGGCCTGGCGTTCGCTGAGGATCCCTACGGGGCCTCGCCGTTCCGCAAGATCAACGACGCGGAGTGGAAGCTGCGCCTGCCGGCCAAGTCCTACGAGGTGCTGCGCCACGAGGACACCGAACCGCCGGGCAGCGACGGGGTGATGCTGAACGAGCACCGCAAGGGGACCTTCGCCTGCCTCGGCTGCGGCCTGCCGATCTTCAAGTCGGAGTGGAAGTTCGAGAGCGGCACCGGCTGGCCGAGCTTCTACACCTTCATCCCGGGCGCCTTGGCCAAGAAGGTCGACCTGGCCATCGGCGTGCCGCGTACCGAGTACCACTGCGCCCAGTGCCTGGGCCACCACGGCCACGTCTTCAACGACGGGCCCAAGCCCACCGGCCTGCGCTACTGCAACAACGGCGTCGCGCTCAAGTTCATACCGGCTTAGGCGGTTTCGGCGGCCGGGGCGGAGCGGGCGGCTCAGGCGGCCCGCTAGACGCCGTGGCGCCGTCCTTCTGATGGATGCTGCCGGAGCCGGAGACGTTGCTTTCCAGCTTTGTGGGGTGGTTCAGCAGAGTGACGTCGCCCGAACCCGAGATGTCGATGTTGGCGACGCCCGTGGGGCCCAGCGTCGCTTCGCCGGAGCCGGCTACCGTGACGTCGGCGTCGGAGACCTTCAGATCGGTCAGGTCGGTCGCGCCGGAGCCGGCGATGGCCAGTTCCACGCCCTTGGTCTCGCCCTTGACGGTGACGTTGGCGCTGCCGGAGATATCCAGGCTGAGCTTGTCCTGCTTGTAGTTCTCGATGGCCAGGCTGCCGTTGCTGTCGATGGAGAAGTGGCTGACGGCCGGCGCGCTGATCACGATGGTCAGGTCGCCCCAGTGATGGTGGCCGTGGCGGGCGTAGCGGATATGGCCGTCCTCGACCTCTAAGTCGGCGACCTCACGCTCCGGGCCGCTGACGGTGACCTTCCCGGCGCCGGGCGCCTGGGTGTAGCGGACCTCGGCCGGCACATCGACCTCAAGGCTGTCGCCGCCGCTCCAGGCCAGGTCGCGGGTCGCCTGCGGGCCGCCGTCGCGGCCGTGACGCCAGCGGCGGTTGCTCCAATCGTCGTTCCAGCCCCAGTGGCTGTCGCCGTCGAACCAGCGGTTCCAGACGCCGTCGGTGAAGACCTCCGGACCGCCGATGGCGACGGCCGAGGAGAGCGAGACCACCGAGACCAGGAAGCCGGCCACGGCGATCATGACGAGCACGCGGATCATTAGAGGGCTCCGTGGACTTGCGGTTCAAGGGCCGGCGTCAGCAGCCGGTAGTGGAGGCGGCCGTACCAGACGAGCGCGTTGACCAGGCCCGTGGTGACGATGGCCAGCACCGCGCCGCCGGAGGCCGCGCCGGCCATCAGGCCGACGCCCGCCAGCATGGTCGCGGTCGGTCCGCCCGGCAGGCCCATGAAGGGCCCCGCCGCGAAGACCACACCGCCGGCGAAGAACACCGCCAGCACGGCCACGCCGACGCCGAAGATCGCGCTGCCCACGCCCATCAGGATCGGCAGCAGGATCAGGATGTCGATGGCGCCCAGGCCCAGCACGGCGAACACCGCCGAGGCGCCGGCCGAGGCGCTGCGTTCCATCTCCCACCGCTTCCAGCCCGCCTCGGCGCGCAGCTCGCGGGCCAGCCGGCTGGGGTCGCCCAGAGCGGCGGCCACATCGGCCTCGCTGCGGCCGGCGGCGGCGCCTTCGTTGAAGTGGTTGTTGTAGTCCGCGATGATGTCGGCCTGGGCCATCGGCGGCAGGCCGCGAAGGCCTTCCATCAGCCGGGCCATGAACGCCTGACGGGTCATTTCGCCCCTCCAAGAATGGTTTCCACCGCGCCGGAGAACGAGCTCCAGGCGGACTTCTGCGAGGTGAAGCTCGCCTTTCCAGCCGTGGTCAGCCGGTAGTATTTGCGCGACGGGCCAGCCGGGCTCTCGACCAGATAGGTCTCGACGAGCCGGTCCATCTGCAGGCGGCGCATCAACGGGTAGATCGTGCCTTCGCCCATGCCGATGGAGTCGGAGAGCTGGCTGGCGATCTCGTAGGCGTAACTGTCGTGCTGGGAGAGGAGGGCGAGCACGCAAAGCTCGAGCGCCCCTTTCTTCAGCTGGATATCGATGGCTTCCGGCACGTCGGCGCCTCCTTGCGAGCCCAGAACCTATGGCAAGGTATTGGGCGGTGCAAGGTAGCTGGCATTAAACCTTAGTAACGTAGTGACGCTGCTACGACCGCACCTTCACATAGGTCCCGGGCGCGTCGCCGAGCGGCTTCAGCTTGCCCTTGGCGGGGTCGCGGGCGGCGACCTGGCCGCCGGACTTGGCCTTCAGCCATTCGATCCAGTGCGGCCACCAGGAGCCGGCCGTCTCGCCGGCGCCGGCCTGCCATTCGGCGAGCGTGTCGGGGAGCGCGCTGTTGGTCCAGTGCTGGTACTTGTGGGCCACGGGCGCGTTGATCACCCCGGCGATATGGCCCGATCCGGCGAGGGTGAAGTTCACCGGTCCGCCGAACAGCTTGGCGCCCTTGTAGACAGAGCGGGCGGGCGCGATGTGGTCCTCCTTGGAGGATTGCACGTAGATCGGCGTCTTCACCTTGCCCAGGTCGAGCTGGACGTTGTCGAGGACCAGTTCGCCCTTCGCCAGCGCGTTCTCGCCGTAGAACTTGCGCAGGTAGTACATGTGCAGGGTCTTGGGCATCCGCGTCTGGTCGGAGTTCCAGAACAGCAGATCGAAGGGCTTGGGCTCCTTGCCCAGCAGGTAGTTGTTCACGAAGAACGACCAGATCAGGTCGTTGGCCCGCAGCGAATTGAAGGTGTCGGCCATGGTCTGGCCCGACAGCACGCCGCCGCCTTCGTCCATTTTCTGTTCGAGGGTCGAAAGCCAGTCCTCGTTGGTAAACAGCAGGAGGTCGCCGGCCTCGGAGAAGTCCTGCTGGGCGGCGAAGAAAGTGGCCGAGGCGATTCGGCTGTCGTTCTTGGCCGCCATGTGGGCCAGCGTCGAGGAGAGCAGGGTGCCGCCGATGCAGTAGCCGACGGTGTTGACCTGGGAAACGCCGCACTGGTCCATCGCCGCCTGCGTCCCGGCGTAGATCCCCTCGCGCATATAGTCCTCGAAGGTGCGGTCGGAGAGTTCCGCCGTCGGGTTGACCCAGGAAGCCACGAAGACCGTGATGCCCTGCGACGACAGCCAGCGGATCATCGAATTCTCGGGCCGCAGGTCGAGGATGTAGAACTTATTGATCCACGGCGGGAAGATCACCAGTGGGATCTCGCAGACGCTCTCTGTCGTGGGAGAAAATTGCAGCAGTTCGATGATTTCGTTGCGGAACACGACCTTGCCCGGCGCGGTCGCGACGTTCTCGCCGATCTTGAACATCTCGTAGTCGGTCTGGGCGATGGACAGCTGGCCACCACCACGGTCGAGGTCGGCGGCGAAATTCTCCATGCCGCGCACCAGGCTCTCGCCGCCGGTCGCCATCACCTCGCGCAGGGCCGCGGGATTGGAGGCCAGGAAGTTGGAGGGCGAAAAGGCGTCGGTGAGCATCTTCATGAAGAACTCGACGCGCCGCTTGGTCATCGGGTCGACGTCGTCCACCTCGGCGACCAGGCTGTTCATCCAGTTGGCGGTCAGCAGATAGGACTGCTTGATCACGTCGAAGACCGGGTTTTCGGCCCAGTCCGGATCGGCGAATCGCTTGTCGCCGCGGGCCGGCTCGGCGACCGGCGTCGTCGTCTCGCCGCCCATCCGCCGCGCCGTGTTCTGCCAGAGGTCGAGATAGCGCGAGAACAGGTCGGCCTGGGCGCGCATCAGCCGGTCTGGCTGGGCGGCCAGGCGGCCCATCACCTCGGTGAGCGCCGGCGCCACGTGGAACGGGTCGGGCGAGAGCGCCGCGGGCCGGTCGGCCTGGCGCAGCGCCATCTCGGCGATCGCGCCCTGGGCGGTGAGCGCGGCGCGGGCGAGGTTCATGGAGAGTTTTTCCACGACGCCGCGCTGCTCGGCGGTCATGGCGGGGAAGTCGAGGGCCGGCGTGGCCGCGTGAGTCGGGGCCGGAGGCGCTGATGGGGCCGCCGGTGCGGGGGCTGCCTTGGCAGCCTTGTCCTTGACGGCGCCCTTCGGCTTGCCCTTGGCCTTGGCCTTCGCCCTTTCCGGCGCAGCCTTATGGCCCTTGGACTTGCCGCCTTTGCCGGCCTTGGTCGGCGCGGTTCGCTCACTCATCGGGTCGTCCTCTAAGACAGCGAAAACGCACGCGCTCTTTCGCCTGCCGCGATCATCGCATAAGACCGGATCGGAAAATGCTGACCCGGTCGAGCCTTTTTGTGAACGTCTTCCGTAGCGGAACCGCTGCACGCGTTCTGCTGAGTGTGGGCGTCTGCGGCCTCCTTAGCGCCTGCGTGCACCCGTTTAGTGACGCGCAGGTCGATCCGCGTTCGCCGGTCGCGCCGGAAGTCGCCAAGACCGTGCGGCCGGGTGCGGCCTTTCCGACCTTCGCCGCCTTCCCCGCGGTTCCGAACGACGTGCGCCCGCACAAGCAGTACGGCCAGGCCGCGACGAAGGTGGAGACCGACGCCCAGACCCTGATCACGGCTACCGCCGACAACACCTGGACGATCAACGACACCGGCGATTTCGTCGCCAAGGCGCGCATTGACGCCGGCCCCGAGCTGCCGCCGGTGGTCCCCGGCGACACCGAGGCCTTCGCAAAGGACCAGAAGGCGCGAGCTACCGCGCCTCCGCCGGTGAAGCGCTAGCGCGCCCGCGGAGGCTGAAAATTCATCGAACCATGGCTTGGCTGGCTCCTGCCCGGAGACTACCAAGACCCGGCATCCGCCTTTCGAAAGGCCGCATCTGGGCCCCTCGCGGCGCAAGACCTTTCACATGACCCCCGATTTTCACCGCATCCGACGCCTCCCGCCCTACGTCCTGGAGGAGGTCAACCGCATCAAGGCCCGCCTGCGCGCGCAGGGGACCGACATCATCGACTTCGGCATGGGCAATCCCGACATGCCGACGCCCAAGCACATCGTCGACAAGCTGGTCGAGACTGCCCGCGATCCGAAGGCTGGCCGCTATTCGGCGTCCAAGGGCATCGTCGGCCTGCGCCGCGCCATGGCCGGCTACTACGACCGCCGCTTTGGGGTGAAGCTGAATCCCGACACCGAGGTGATCGCCACGCTCGGCTCCAAGGAAGGCTTCGCGAACCTCGCCCAGGCGCTCACCGCGCCTGGCGACGTGATCGTCTGTCCGAACCCGGCGTACCCGATCCACGCCTACGGTTTCATCATGGCCGGCGGCGTGATCCGCCATGTGCCGGCGCTTTCGCCGGAGGAGTATCTGGCAGGCGTCAGCCGGGCGGTGAAGCATTCCGCGCCGCCGCCGACCGTCCTGATCCTTAGCTATCCGTCGAACCCGACGGCCCAGTGCGTCGACCTGGATTTCTACAAGGACGCCATCGCGCTCGCGAAAAAGCACGACATGCTGGTGATCAGCGACATCGCCTATTCGGAGATCTACTTCGACGACAACCCGCCGCCGTCGGTGCTGCAGGTCGAAGGCGCGAAGGAGATCGCCGTCGAGGTCAATTCGCTCTCCAAGACCTACGCCATGGCCGGCTGGCGCGTCGGCATGGTGGTCGGCAACGAGCGCATCTGCGCGGCGCTGGCGCGGGTGAAGTCCTATCTGGACTATGGCGCCTATACGCCGATCCAGGTGGCGGCGGCGGCGGCGCTGAACGGGCCGCAGGACTGCGTCGACGAAATCCGCGGCATCTACAAATCGCGCCGCGACGTACTCGTGGAGTCGATGAAGCGGGCCGGGTGGGACATCCCATCGCCCAACGCTTCGATGTTCGCCTGGGCGCCGGTGCCGGAGCAGTTCAAGGAAGCGGGGTCCTTGCTGTTCTCCAAGCTCTTGATCGAGGAGGCTGGCGTCGCCGTGGCGCCGGGCGTTGGCTTTGGCGAATATGGGGAGGGCTTCGTGCGCGTGGGTCTGGTCGAGAATGAAAACCGCATCCGTCAGGCGGCGCGCAACGTGAAGAAGTTCCTCAGCCAGTCCGACGAGATCCTGGCCCGGGCGCACAATACCCTGGTGGCGCAGTAGCATGGCCGGGCGAAAAACCTGGCGGGTCGGGGTCGCCGGCCTGGGAACGGTCGGCGCGGGCCTGCTGACCTTCCTGGCCGAACATCCGGACTTCGCCCCGGCCGGCGGTCGCGCGACCGTGACCGGCGTCTCAGCGCGCTCGCGCTCGCGGCCGCGGCCCTTCGATATCGCGAAATTGCCGTGGTTCGACGATCCGGTGGCCCTGGCGGCCTCGCCGGAGACCGACGTCTTCGTCGAGCTGATCGGTGGCTCCGACGGGCCGGCCAAGGCCGCGGTCGAGGCGGCGTTGAAGGCCGGCAAGCCGGTCGTCACCGCCAACAAGGCGCTGATCGCCGAGCATGGGGCGGAACTGGCGGCGCTGGCCGAGGCCCAGGGCGTCCCGCTGCTGTTCGAGGCCGCGGTGATGGGCGGTGTCCCGGCCGTGAAGATGGTCCGTGAGGCGCTGGTCGGCGACGAGATCCGCTCGATCGCCGGCATCCTCAACGGGACCTGCAACTACATCCTGACTGAGATGGAGGCGACGGGCCGCTCCTTCGCCGAGGTGCTGGCCGAGGCCCAGCGGCTGGGCTACGCCGAGGCCGATCCGACCATGGACGTCGGTGGGTTCGACGCGGCGCACAAGATCTCGATCCTCGCGGCCCTGGCCTTCGGCTGCGCCCCCAACTACGCCGCGGCCGAGATCGAAGGCATCGCCGGCGTGGAGCTGCTGGATATCCAGCTCTGCCGCGACCTCGGCTATCGCATCAAGCTGGTGGCGTCCGCTGACCGCTCGCCAGACGGCGTGCTGGTGCGGGTCTATCCTTCATTGGCCCCGCTGGCTCATCCTTTGGCCCAGACGGGCGGGGCGCTCAACGCGCTGTTCATCGAGGGCGCGCGAACCGGACGCATCTTCGTGCAGGGCCCGGGCGCAGGTTCCGGCCCCACCGCCGCCGCGGTCGCCGCCGACATCGCCGACGTGATGGCCGGCGCCGTGCGGCCGGTCTTCCAGGCGCCGGCGGGGGAACTCTTGCCCTTCACGCCGGTCGATCCGTCGAAGAGCATCGGGCGGGCCTATCTGCGCCTGTCGGTGAAGGACGAGCCCGGCGTCATCGCCGCGGTCTCCGAGGCCCTGGCCGAGGCGGGCGTCTCTATCGAGAGCTTCCTGCAGAAGCCCGTGGAAAATGCTCCCGATTCACTCAAGGGCGGGGTGCCGATCGTGCTCACCACCCACGCGGTGGCGGAATCCGTGCTGAAGGCGGCGATCGAGCATATCGCGGGTCTGCCTGCTGTGCTGGACCGCCCGCGCCTGCTACGCATCGCCCGCATCTAAAGAAAAAGAATCCGGAGACGCTGAGAAGATGAGTTCCGAAGTCCTCGACCGCAGCCTGGTGCTGGACGCGGTCCGCGTCACCGAGATCGCCGCGATCGCCGCCTGGAAGATGGTCGGCCGCGGCGATGAGAAGGAGGCCGATCAGGCCGCCGTAGACGCGATGCGCACGGCGCTGAACGACCTCGACATCGATGGCGAGATCGTCATCGGCGAGGGCGAGCGCGACGAGGCGCCGATGCTCTACATCGGCGAAAAGGTCGGCAAGCCCTCCGGCAAGTTCAAGATCGACATCGCACTGGACCCGCTGGAAGGCACGACCCTGACGGCCAAGGCCATGGCCAACGCGCTGGCGGTGATGGCCTGGGCGCCGAAGGGCACCATGCTCAACGCGCCCGACACCTACATGGACAAGATCGCCTGCGGACCGGGCTATCCGGCCGGTGTCATCGACCTGGACAAGTCGCCGGCCGACAACGTCAAGGCGCTGGCCAAGGCCAAGGGCGTGCCGCCGGAGGAGCTGACGGTCTGCGTGCTCGACCGGCCGCGCCACGCCGACATCATCGCCAGCCTGCGCTCGGTCGGCTGCCGCATCTACCTGATCACCGACGGCGATGTGGCGGGCGTGATGAACACGGCCGACCCGTCGACCGGCGTCGACCTCTATGTCGGCCAGGGCGGGGCGCCGGAAGGCGTACTTGCCTGCGCGGCGCTGAAGTGCGTCGGCGGCCAGTTCCAGGGCCGCCTGGTGTTCCGCAACGCCGACGAGCGGGCTCGCGCGGCCCGGGTCGGGATCAAGGACCTCGACCGCAAATACGACCTGCACGAGATGGTCCGCGCCGACGCGATCTTCGCCGCGACCGGGGTCACCGACGGCGCCCTGCTGGACGGCGTGAAGGTGAAGGATGGCTTCGTGCACACCCACACGCTGGTGCTGAACTCGGCGACGCGGACGGCGCGCGAAGTGCGGATGAAGCGGCCGGTCTGACCGGCCAAAGCCTGGGGGACACGGATGATTGGCGCCAAGGCGGGATTGAAGTGGGCGCCGGCGGCGCTGGCGGCCGTGGCCCTGGCGATGAGCGCCGGCCTGGCGCGGGCGGCCGAGACGGTGCTGTTCATCGGCAACAGCTTCACCTACGGGGCCAATTCGCCGGTCTGGAAGTATCGCGGCGACAGCGTCACCGATCTGAACGGCGGCGGCGTTGGCGGGGTGCCGGCGCTGTTCAAGCTGTTCGCGAAAGAGGCGGGCCTCGACTACACGGTCAGCCTCGAAACCGTGGGTGGCAAGGGCCTCGATTTTCACCTGCAAGAGAAGCTGCCGTTGGTCGACAAGGCCTGGGACCACGTGGTGATGCACGGTCTCAGCACGCTCGACGCCGCCAAGCCCGGCGATCCGGCCTTGCTGGTCGACACCGTGGGCCAGATGGCCAAGGTGCTGCACGCGCGCAATCCGAAGGTCGATATTCTGATCACCTCCACCTGGTCGCGCGCCGACCAGACCTATCCAGACGCCGGGCACTGGCACGGTCAGCCGATCGAGGCGATGGGACGCGACATCCGCAAGGCCTATGACGCGGCTGCGGCGGGCTCGCCCTATGTGCGTGGCGTCGCGCCGGTGGGCGACGCCTGGAACCGGGCCTTCGCGGTCGGGTTCGCCGATCCCAACCCCTACGACGGCATCTCAGCGGGCAAGGTCAATCTGTGGGCCTGGGACAGCTATCACGCGAGCGCCTACGGCTATTACCTCGAGGCCCTGGTGGTCTTCGAGCGGCTGACCGGTAAGGACCCCCTGTCACTGGGCGCGCGCGAGACGGCGGCGCAGGAACTGGGCATCTCGCCGCCACAGGCGACCGCCCTGCAGCAGATCGCGCACGACGAGGTCGCCGCCTACCACGGCAAGTAGGTAAGCGCGGCCGGTCTAGGCCTTTGGCGCGGCGATGGTCTCCAGCTTCGCGAGCGCGTCGGCCGGCAGTTTGAGCTTAGCGGCGGCGAGGTTTTCGGCCAGGTGGGCGCGCGAGGATGTGCCGGGGATCAGCAGGATGTTGGGCGACCGCTGCAGCAGCCAGGCGAGCGCGACCTGCAAGGGCGTGGCGCCGAGTTCGCCGGCGACCTGCGACAGGGTCTCGGCCTGCAACGGGAAGAAGCCGCCGAGCGGGAAGAACGGTACGTAGGCGATCCCCAGCGCCGCAAGCTCGTCGATCAGCGCGTCGTCGCCGCGGTTGGCCAGGTTGTACATGTTCTGGACGCATACGATGGGCGCGACGGCGCGGGCCTCGGTGACCTGTTTCGACGTGGCGTTGCTCAAGCCCAGATGCCGGATTTTGCCCTTCTTCTGCTGGTCGGCGAGCACGGCGAGCTTGTCGGCGATCGACCCTTCGCTGGGCCCGTGTGTGTCCCCCATGATCCGCAGGTTGACGACGTCGAGCGCCTCGACGCTCAGGTTCCGCAGATTGTCCTCGACGCCCTGCACCAGGTCGGCCGGCTCGTTCCAGGGCAGCCATGAGCCGTCGTCGCCACGTCGGGCGCCGAGCTTGGTAACCAGGGTGAGGTCGTCGGGGTAGGGCGACAGCGCCTCGCGGATGGCTTGGTTGACCACGTACGGGCCGTAGTAGTCGCTGGTGTCGATGTGGTTGACGCCCTGGGCGATGGCCGCACGGAGCACCGCCAGCGCCTCTGCAGGGTCCTTGGGCGGGCCGAAGACGCCGGGGCCGGCCAGCTGCATGGCGCCGTAGCCCATGCGTTTGACGATGCGGTCTCCAAGCGCATAGGCGCCGGCTGTGGCGATATCGGTCATCTGAGGTCTCCCCGGAGGCGAGACATCATATGGGCGCGACTGGCGCACGCGCCATTGCCGCCGGTCTTGATAACTCGCCTGATAAGCGAATTTACCAATAAAATCAGTGAATATTGCCTATATAGGCAATTGGCGTACCCGAGTTATGGGTTTTGTATGACGCAACGTCAGGCATCCGACCCCTTGGGCGCCTGCCGGGTCCCGGCGCTGCGCGCCGAACAAACGGGTGCTGAAATGAAGCTCAAGAACGTCTTGCTTGGAGCCGTCGCCGCCGCAGCCGCGACCACGGCAGGCGCCGCTCACGCCCAATTGCCGCCGCCCGGCTACATTCTCGATGTGGGCTCGCTCAACAGCTACGGGACAACGCCCGCCGCATACACCCAGTACAGCGTCGATTTTATCGCGACGCTCAACCAGACGACGGTGTCTTTCGCGTTCCGTGAAGTGCCGGCCTTCTTTTCCTTTGACGACGCCTCGGTGGCCCTGACGGGCGGCGGTCCGAACCTGCTCGCCGACCCCGGCTTCGAAAGCGCCACGAACAACTCCAATTTTCCAGACGGTTGGACCCGCTTCATTCAACCCATCGACCAGACGGCGATCGGCATCGTTCAGACGGGTACGCCGAACGGCTTGGCGGACAACCCCAACAGTGGACTGAGCTACTGGGCTGACGGGTCCGTGGAGGGCTACGATGGCCTCGCCCAAACCGTGGCGACGAACATCGGCTCGACCTACACGATCAGCTTCTTCCTGGCCGACGATTTCATCGACCACGATATCAACAACAACCCTTTCCAGGGCTCGTTCAACAACCCCAACATCGACGCCTTTGTTTATGCCGGCGGCGGGCTGCCGGTGAATACTGTCGTGGCGAGCGGCGCCCCCGAACCAACGGCCTGGGCGCTGATGATCGGCGGCTTCGGCCTCGCGGGCGCAGCCTTGCGCCGCCGTCGGGCCGCCGCCGCAGTCTGAGCGCTGGGCGCTGCGTCCGATTCTGACGCCGTCCCGGGCTATCCAATCCTGGCGACTCGCCGACGGCGGGCCGATAGTGCGGGCTTGGAGCTTTAAGGAGCGGCGATTGGCAGACGGCGGCGCCTCTTTTGGCTATCTCGGCGTTACGCGGTCGCTCTCGGGGCGGCTGTGGCGTGAGCGGGCGGCCGACGCGGAGCTGGTTCGCCGCCATCAGCTGAGCCATGGCCTCTCCGAGCCCCTGGCGCGGGCGCTGGCGGCGCGGGGCGTCACGGCCGAGGCCGCGGAGACCTATCTCAATCCGACGCTGAAGGCGCTGTTCCCCGACCCTTCGAGCTTCACCGACATGGATCGCGCCGCCGAGATCCTGGTGGATGCGCTGGAGCGAAAGCGGCCGCTGGTGGTGTTCGCCGACTATGATGTCGACGGCGCCTCGTCCGCCGCCCAGTTGGTGCGCTGGTTCCGGGCCATGGGCCAGGACCTGCCGATCTATGTGCCCGACCGCATCCTGGAGGGCTACGGCCCATCGCCGGCGGCGTTCAAGCGGCTGAAGGCCGAGGGTGCGGAGCTGGTGATCACCGTCGACTGCGGGGCGGCGGCGCACGACGCCCTGGCCTGCGCCGCGGATATAGGTCTGGAGGTCGTGGTCATCGATCACCACCTGATGCGCGGCGAGGAAATCCCTCACGTCGCGGCCCTGGTGAACCCCAACCGGCCGGACGACACGTCAGGGCAGGGGCATCTGGCGGCGGCGGGCGTGACCTTCGTGCTGCTGGCGGCGCTGAACCGCGAGGCGCGCAGGCGGGGCCTGTTCGGCGTCCCGTCTCAAGGCGGGCGGATTGAGCCGGACCTGCGCCAATGGCTCGATCTGGCGGCCATGGGGGCGATCTGCGACGTCACCGAGCTGCGCGGCTTCAACCGCGCGCTGGCGGCCCAGGGGCTGAAGGTGATGTCTGGCTGGCGCAATCCCGGCCTGAAGGCGCTGATGGACGTGGCTAAGAGCGAAGGACCGTCGTCGGTGTTCCATGTGGGCTTCATCCTGGGGCCACGGATCAACGCCGGCGGGCGGATCGGACGGGCCGATCTGGGCGCGCGACTGCTGTCCACCGACGACGCCGGTGAGGCCGCCGCCCTGGCCGAGGAATTGGACGGGCTGAATGCGTCGCGCAAGGAGGTCGAGCGCGAGGTCACTGAGGCCGCGATCGCCCACATCGAGACCGAGAGCAACGCGCCCGACGCCCCGATGCTGCTGGTGGCGCAGGACGACTGGCACGCGGGCGTTATCGGCATCGTCGCCGGGCGCCTGCGGGAGAAGTACCGCAAGCCCGTGGTGGTGGTCGGGATCGACCGCGCGGCGAACGTGGGCAAGGGGTCCGGCCGCTCGCAGCCCGGTGTGAACCTGGGGCGCGCCGTCCAGGCGGCCTATGACGAGGGCCTGCTGCTGGCGGGTGGCGGCCACGCCATGGCGGCGGGCCTGTCGGTGCGGCCGGATACGATTCCCGAGCTGCGCGCCTTCCTCTGCGAACGCCTGGCCGCGGAGACGCAGATCGCCGCGGCCGAGGACGCTCTGGAGATCGACGCGCTCGTCGCGACGCGCGGCGCCGACCGCGCGCTGTGGCAGGATTTCCAGCGCATGGCGCCCTTTGGGCCGGGGAATGTGGAGCCGTCCTTCGCGCTGGCTGACGTGCGCGTCGAGCGACCGATGGCGCTGCGCGGCGGCCACGTCCGCGTCACCCTGACCGACAGCTCAGGCGGTCGGCTGAAGGCGGTGGCCTGGCGTGTGGAGGGCTCGGAAACCGGCGCCAGGCTGATGACCGAAGGCGGCGCGATCCATGTGGCCGGCAAGCTGAAACCGGACGATTGGCAGGGCCGTCAGGGCGTCGAACTCGAGATCGAGGACGTTGCCGATCCCCGCAGGATTTAGGGGCGGCCAAAAAACCCTCTCCACGCCTTCTTGCACCGCTGGGGGAAGGCGGATATAGAGCCGCCCTCGCGCTTACGCGGTCCCTTCGTCTATCGGTTAGGACGCCAGGTTTTCAACCTGGAGAGAGCGGTTCAACTCCGCTAGGGACTGCCAGCGAATTTGCCCTGAGCCGCATCGGGCGCCTGCAATTCCCCTCACACGTGCATTTTCATCGTTGACGGCCACATGGTTACCAGAACACTGTTATAGTTGGCTCAATCCGATTGTCGGGATCGGGGAGTAACGGGCCGAGGGGCATATGGCTGGTTACGAATTGGAGCAAGTCGATGCGCAGGGCGAGGCCGTGCGCATTAGCGGTCGGGTCAAGTGGTTCGACGCTGGCAAGGGCTATGGATTCATCGTCCCGGACGATCCTACCCAAACCGATCTCAAAGATGTCTTGCTGCATGTGACCAGCTTGCGCAGTTCCGGACGCGAACACGCACTGGAAGGCTCGCTCATTACCTGCGACGTGGTCCGGCGGCCTAAGGGCTGGCAGGTGGCCGAGGTCGTGGACTTGGACGAGAGCGCCGCGCCACCGGCGGCCGAGCGCCGCCCGCGCGACACCGCTTCCGCGGCGACCGGGAAGCCTTCCTGCGCGGCGAATACGCCGCCCGCCCGCCCGCCGGCCCGGCGCGCGCCCGCGGCGACCGGCCCGCTGGAGCGCTCGACCGTGAAGTGGTTCAACCGCACCAAGGGCTACGGCTTCGTGGTGCGGGACGGCGAACCGGGCGACATCTTCGTCCATATCGAGACCCTGCGCCGCTCAGGCATGGAAGACCTGCAGCCCGGCGAAGTGGTGATGGTGCGCTTCGCCGAGGGGCCCAAGGGCCTGGTGGTCGCCGAGATCGAGATCCCCGAGCTCGACTGACGGCCTTGCGCCGCACGAACCGCTGCTCCTAAAGGTGGACATTGCCCAGTGTCGGGAGTGCGGCTTGCTATCGATCCTTAAAAGCCTGGGCCTGGGCGCGCTCATCGCCATGGCCTCTCTGCCGGCCATAGCGGCTGTCCCAGTTGGCGGGGTCGCGATCGTCCATGTCTATCCGCACGACCCGGGCGCCTTCACCGAGGGCCTCTTCTACCTGCACGGCGACCTCTATGAGAGCACCGGCATCCCGGGCCAGTCGAACGTGCGGCGCGTGCGTCTGCAGGACGGTGTGGTGCTGCAGTCTCAGACCATCTCGGCGAATCTGTTCGGCGAGGGGATCGTCAACTGGGGCGGCGAAATCGTCAGCCTGACCTGGCAGGACAAGACCGGCTTCCGCTGGGACCTGAAGACGCTGAAGGCCAAACAGACCTTCCACTACACCGGCGAGGGCTGGGCGCTGACGCAGGACGGCAAGCACCTGATCATGAGCGATGGAACGCCGGTGTTGCGCTTCCGCGATCCGCTGAGCTTCAAGGAGGTGCGCCACATCGAGGTCACCGCCGATGGCCGCCCGGTCTCCAACCTCAACGAACTCGAGTGGGTGAAGGGCGAGATCCTGGCCAATATCTGGCAGACTAAGCTGATCGCCCGCATTGACCCCAAGACCGGCCACGTGAAGGCCTGGATCGACCTCTCGGCCCTGCCGGAGAGCAACGGGACCGGCAATCCGGACGCCGTGCCCAACGGCATCGCTTATGACGCTGAACACGACAGGCTGTTCGTCACCGGCAAGGACTGGCCGCACCTCTATGAGGTCCACCTGTTGCCGCCCAAGGCGATGGCCCGTTGAGCGGGGACGACGAGCCGACGCCCGCGCCGCCGGAAGGCTACGAGCCGTCGCTGGGGCGTGGCGGGTTTTCGACGTTGAACGGGCCCTATCTGCATCGGCCGGGCGATGGGCCGCTGATGGAACAGTGCTTCTATGCCCAAAAGCGCCACGCCAACGGCGTCGGCTTGGTGCACGGCGGCATGCTGTCGGCGTTTATGGACGGGGTGCTGGCCGGCGCGGTCTGGCGCGGGACCCAGCGGCGGGCCGTGACCATCCACCTTTCCATCGACTTCCTGCACATGGCCCGGGTGGGCGAGTGGGTGATGGGCGAGGGGACGCTGACCCGCGCCACCCGCGACGTCGCCTTCGCCGAGGGCCGCGCCTACGTCGGCGGCCACGACGTGGTCCGCTGTTCCGGGATCTTCAAGCTGATGAATATCGACCGCTAACCCGCGCTTTCGTTGCCGAAAGGGCAAAACGCTTATATCGCAGGCCCGCCGACGTTCTCGGGGTGTAGCGCAGCCTGGTAGCGCATCTGCTTTGGGAGCAGAGGGTCGGAGGTTCGAATCCTCTCGCCCCGACCACGTCGGCCGAACTTATTGGGGTTTCGACCATGCTCGCGCGCATCTTCCGCCCGTCCAAGACCGCCATGCAGTCCGGCAAGGCCAAATCGGCCGCCTGGGTGCTGGAGTTCGAGCCGACGGATGCCAGACGGCAGGACCCGCTGATGGGCTGGACCCAGACGGCGGACACCGAGGGGCAGGTGCGGCTCTCCTTCGAGACCAAGGAAGAGGCGGTCCGCTATGCCGACCAGCACGGCATCGCCTTCCAGCTGATCGACCCGAAGCCGGTGAAACGGATCATCAAGGCCTATGCCGACAACTTCGCGTTCGGCCGCAAGGTCCCGTGGACGCACTGACGCTGAGCTTCAGCGCCCTTAGCTCAACCGGATAGAGCACTCGCCTTCTAAGCGAGCGGTTGCAGGTTCGAGTCCTGCAGGGCGCGCCATTCCTGTCGAAGGGCCGCCGCCGCGGGCTATTTCTTCGGGTCCGCCTTGGCGTCCGGCTTGTCGGGCGTGCACACCTGCCGCACGACCTGCGAGACATGGCGGCTGCAGAGCGATGCGGCGCCAAGCGTGGGGCTGTCGCACCAGCCGGCGAGGTTGGCCTGCATGTTGGCCTTCAGGACGTCCATGTTTTAGCGGAAGCAGAACTGCTTGAGCTGCTCCGGATAGAGCTCTTTCACCTGCGCCATGACGAGCGCGACACAGTCCGTGTCCTTGGGCGCGCAGGGCTTGCGAGGCAGGGCCTGGACCGTGACGCCGCTGACCGTGGAGCCGGGCTTGTCGGACGCGGCCTTGGAGGCGGGCGCAGCCGCCGGGGTCGGTGATTGGGGGTCCGCCGCGTTAGCCCATGCCGCGGTGCTGATCAGCGCCAGGACCGCCGAGATCGCCAGAACTGTTTTCATCCGCTGATCGCCCTCCAACGTCCCAAGTGCTCGCTCCGAAACCCGGCTATTTCTTGTCGGAGGCGCAGGCGGTCTTGACGATCGGACTGACCGGGGCCGCCGTCGCCGTCGGGGCGCCGTTGCCGCCAAGCGCGTCGAGCAGCTGGTCGTTGACGATCTGGTTGCGCACGGCCTTGGTCCGCTCACCCAGGCAGAACTGCTTCAGTTGCTCGGGATAGAGCCGCTGCAGCTCGGCCACCACGATGGCGATGCAGTCCTTGTCGCGCGGGGCGCAGGTCTTCGTGGGCGTCGGCATGACGGTGACGCCGCTGACGGTGTCTCCAGCCTTGGGCTTGGACGCCGTGGCGGCGTCCGCGCCGGGAATCTGCGTGGGCGCCGGCGCTGCGGTCTGACCGGTTGCGGTCTGGGCTCCGGCGGCCCCGGCCAGAAGGCTCACGGCGACCGCGAGGGACAAAGCTGCTCTCATTCAAGCTCCTCCTGCGCGCAGCTCATAGCTGTACAATCAGGCGTACGGATTTCGCTCTGTGTCGAGTGTTATAACCCAGTCGGCGCGGCCGGGCATTTCGGCCAGGATCCAGCGGGTCAGGCGCTCGTAATAGGAGACGAAACGGGCGACCTGGGCCTCGTCCATGCCGCCCTGGCCCTTGGCCCGCAGCTTGGCCTCCTGCTCGGCGCGCCAGCCGGCCACCACGTCGAAACTGGGGGCCTCAAGCAGGACCAGGTCATGCAGACGGGCGAACAGGGCCTTGTAGGGCCCGTCGAGCTGGTCGTTGACGTAGTGGCGCCAGATCCCCTTGGGGTCCTCGTCGCGCTCCAGGTCGTTGACCGGAATGGCCAGCGCCGCCTCGCCCTGGCTGACCGCGCCGACGCACCAGCCCTCCAGCAGAATCACGTCGACCGGCGAGGCCAGCGTCTCCCAGGTCCCGCGGGGCGTTCGCGTGTCGGTCGCCTTGTCGAACCGGGGCAGGGCGACCTTGCCCTTGGCGCGCAGCTGATCGATGGCGGCGGCGGCCATGGCCACGTCATGGGTGCCGGGCGGGCCTCGGGTGGCGAGCAGAGGGTGGACCTCGCGCGCCAGGCGCTGGCGGGCGTCGTGCGTCAGGTAGAAGTCGTCGAGCGACAGGGCGACCGCGCGCATTCCGCGGTCCTGCAGCAGCAACTGCGCATATTTCGCCACGGTCGTCTTGCCGGAGCCCTGGGCGCCGCAGAGCCCGATGACCGCGCAGCGCTTGCGGTCGATCCGGCGGCGCTGGGCCCGCGCCGCCAGCGGCTCGCAGACCAGCTCGGCGGTGCGGCGGAAGCTTTCCGGCAGCTGTTCTTCGGCGATGAAACGGTCGAGGTCGGCGGCGCTCATCCGGCGTGCGCCGCATAGGCCCCCAGGCCGAGCGCCAGGTCGGCGATCAGATCCTGCGGGTCTTCCAGGCCGATGTGCAGGCGGATCAGGGGGCCGCCGTAGTCGGGGTGGAACTTGCGGACCTTCAGCTGGGTGTCGCAGGAGATCGCCAGGCTCTCGAACCCGCCCCAGGAGAAGCCCAGGCCGAACAGGGAAAGCTCGTCCAGGAAGGCGTCCACGGCGGCATCCGGCGCGGGCTGCAGCGCAAAGCCGAAGAGGCCGCAGGCGCCGGTGAAGTCGCGAAGCCAAAGGTCGTGGCCGCGCGCGCCGGGGAGCGCCGGGTGGAAGACCTCGACGACTTCCGGCCGCTCGCGCAGCCAGGCGGCGACCGTCAGGCCGCTCTCGCCGTGCCGGGTCAGCCGGGTCGGAAGCGTGCGCAGGCCGCGCAGCACCTGATAGGCCTCCTCGCCCGCCACCGCCCAGCCCAGATTGTGGATGCCGTCCTCCAGTTCCCGGGCCAGCTTGGCGCTGTTGGTGGCGGCGCAGCCCATGAAGACGTCGGAATGGCCGGCGACATACTTGGTCAGGGCCTGCACCGAGATGTCGATCCCATGGTCCAGCGGCCGGTAGAGGTAGCCCGCGCCCCAGGTGTTGTCGGCGATGGTCAGGATACCGCGCGCCCGGGCCAGTTCGGCGACGCGGGTCATGTCCTGCATCTCGAAACTGAGCGAGCCGGGCGATTCCATCAGGATCACGCGCACGGCGTCCGAAGCGCCGCCGACCAACTCCTCCGGGCTCTGCAGGGGATCGAAGTAGCGGACGGTGACCCCAAAGCGCTTCAGCACGTGGTCGCAGAAGCGCCGCGTGGGCTTGTAGATGACATCGGTGACCAGCACCTCGTCGCCGGTCTTGAGGATGGCCAGCAGGGCGCCGGTGAGCGCCGCCAGGCCCGACGGATAGAGGGTGACCGCCTTGGCGTTCTCCAGCTCCGCCAGCGCCGCCTGCAGGGCGAACTGGGCCGAGAGGCCCTGGCGGCCATAGGTCAGCCGGTCGTCGGTGGGATAGAGGCTGGCGGCGTTGGGCAGGAGCACCGTCGAGCCCCTCTGCACGGCGGGGCCCACGGTCTTCGCCGCGCGTCCGGCGCCATGGCCGGCGCGGATCAGGCGGGTATCGGTACGGGTCGTCTTACCGGGCATACGGGTTGCGGGGCCTAGGCTTAAGGGGCGAGAATGCCCAGAGTGGTTTGAGTTTCGGCGCACTTAGAGCCCGCGGGTGGAGCTCTTTGCAAGTTTGGCGCTGTTGGGAGCAGGGATGATCCGGCGGCTGGCCGCAGCTTGGCTCGCGATCTTGAGCCTGACCGCCTGCGATGGCGGCTCGAAGCCCACGCCGACGCCTGTCCCTAGCGTCAAGGACGCCGCGAGCCCGGCGACCCACTACAAGGCGACCCCCAGCAAGGTGCTGACCGCTGTGCGCAAGCGCGGCTACGTCGCCTGCGGCGTGAACCCCGGCCTGCCGGGCTTCGCCTATCCGGACTTCCGGGGCCAGTGGCGCGGCTTCGACGTCGACATCTGCCGGGCGGTGGCGGCCGCGGTGCTGGGCGACGCCGACAAGGTCCGGTTCACCGCGATCAGCGCCCAGGACCGCTTCAGCGCCCTGCAGAAGGGCGAGATCGACCTCTTGTCGCGAAACACCTCGTGGTCGTTTTCGCGGGACACCGGCCTGGGCCTCGACTTCGCCGCGACCACCTATTTCGACGGGCAGGGGTTCATGGCGGCCAAGGCGCTCGGCCTGACCAGCGCCCAGGAGCTCTCCGGGGCGCGGATCTGCGTTCAGGCCGGCACGGCTAGCCAGGACAACCTTGCCGACTTCTTCCGGAGCAAGGGCATCGCCTACAAGCCCGTGGTGGTCGCCTCCGAGGCTGAGGCGCGCAAGCTCTATGAGACCGGCGGCTGTGACGCCTTCACCGCCGACATCTCGGCGCTGGCGGGCTCGCGCTCGGTGCTGAGCAATCCGGGCTCGCACGTGATCCTGCCCGACGTGATCTCCAAGGAGCCGCTGGGGCCGGTGGTGCGCCAGAACGATCCGGTCTGGGCCGATATCGTCCGCTGGACGGTCTACGCCACCATCCTGGGCGAGGAACTGAAGCTCAATTCCAAGACCGTCGACGACGCCCGGCGCAATTCACCCAATCCGGAGGTGCGCCGGTTGCTGGGCGCCGAGGGCAGCTATGGGGCGTTGCTGAACCTCAACAAGGACTGGGCCTATCAGGTGATCCGCCAGGTCGGGGCCTATGACGAGATTTTCCAGCGCGACGTGGGGTCGAGTTCGTCGCTGAAGCTGGACCGCGGGCTGAACGCGCTGTGGAACGCGCCAAAGCCCGGCCTGCTCTACGCGCCGCCCTTCAGATAGCCGACGTCAGGCGCCGGTGACGATCGGTGTGTCGGCTCGGCCGGCCCACTCGGTCCAGGAACCGTCGTAGACCGCCACGTCCTCGCGCCCGAGCCGCGCCAGGGCGAGCGCGAGCAAGGATGCGCTGACGCCGGAGCCGCAGGTGGTGACGATGGGGCCGTCGAGGTCCGTCCCGGCGGCCTGAAAGGCGACGCGCAGATCGGCGGCGGACTTCATCGTGCCGTCGGCCTCGATCAGACCGCTCCAGGCAACGCTCAGCGCGCCCGGCATGTGGCCGCCGCGCAGGCCAGCGCGGGGCTCGGGGACCTCACCGCGGAACCGGGGACCGGGCCGGGCGTCGATCACCTGGGCGTCGTGGGCAGCGAGCGTGGCGCGCATGGCGTCGAGGTCGCGGACCAGGCTGGGATCGAAGGCCGGCTCGATGGTCGTGGGCTGCGGCGAGGCGAGGGCGGTCTCGAGCGGGCGGCCCTCGGCGCGCCACTTGCGCAGACCGCCGTCGAGCACGAAGACCTCCGGGAAGCCCATGATCCTGAGTGTCCACCAGACCCGCGGCGCGGAGAAGATGCCCTGGCCGTCATAGACGACGATGATCAGGTCGCGGCGCAGGCCGAGCGCGCCGGCGGCCTCGGCGAAGGCGTCCGGCGCCGGCAGCATATGCGGCAGGTCGGTCGAGCGGTCGGCGATCTCGTCGATGTCGAAGAACACCGCGCCGGGAATGTGGCCCGCCGCATAGGCGTCGCGGCCGAGCTTGCCTTCGCCCGGCATGAACCAGGTGGCGTCGACGATGGCGATCTCGCTGGAGCCGATACGCTCGGCCAACCAGGCGGTGTTGACGAGGGGGTCGCTCATCACATCCACGGCGGCGTCGGCAGGCCGCGCTCCTGCAGGAAGTTGGGATTGAAGACCTTGGACTGATAGCGCTGGCCGCCGTCGCACAGCATGGTGACGATGGTCTTGCCGGGGCCCAGGTCCCTGGCCATCCGGATGGCGCCGGCGACGTTGATGCCGGTGGAGCCGCCCATCAGCAGGCCCTCATGCTCCAGCAGATCGTAGAGCACCGGCAGCAGTTCGCTGTCGGGGATGCGGTAGGGGTGGTCGATCTTCAGGCCTTCGAAGTTGGCGGTGATCCGGCCCTGGCCGATGCCCTCGGTGATCGAGGTCCCCTCGGCCTTGAGTTCGCCCGCCGTGTAGTAGCTGTAGAGCGCCGATCCGTCGGGATCGGCGAGGCCGATGGCCACGTCGGGCTTGTGGGCGCGCAAGGCCTGGGCCACGCCGGCCAAGGTGCCGCCGGAACCGATGGAACAGATGAAGCCATCGACCTTTCCGCCGGTCTGGGCCCAGATCTCCGGGCCGGTGGTCTGCACATGGGCCTCGCGGTTGGCGAGATTGTCGAACTGATTGGCCCAGAGGGCGCCGGCCGGCTCCTCGGCATTAAGTTTCTCCGCCAAGCGATGGGAGACTTTCACGTAATTCATCTCGTTGGCGTAGGGGACCGGATCGACCTCCACCAGTTCGGCCCCGAAGAGTCGGACGGCATCCTTCTTCTCCTGGCTTTGGTTGTTCGGGATGACGATGGTGCATTTGTAGCCCAGCGCCTTGGCGACCATGGCGAGGCCGATACCGGTGTTTCCGGCCGTGCCCTCGACGATCCGCCCGCCGGGCCGGATCAGCCCCTTGGCCTCGGCGTCGCGGATCATAAAGAGCGCCGCACGATCCTTGACCGACGCCCCGGGGTTCATGAACTCTGCCTTGCCGAGGATTTCGCAGCCGGTCAGCGCGCTTGCGCGGTGCAGCCGGATCAGCGGCGTGTCGCCGATGGCGTCGAGGACGCTGGGCGCGATGGTTCTGGAAGCGATGGTCATCGCCGCTACTTAAGCGCAGGCGCGGCCAAGCAGAAGAGGTCGAAGCTAAGCTTTGGCGAGCGAAAGCTGCACGACGCTTGTCCGCTCGGTGCGGAAGCCAGCCTCGCAGTAGCTCAGATAGAACTTCCACAGCTTGCGGAACCGCTCGTCGAAGCCGAGCGGGCGGATCTCGCTCCAGGCGGCGTCGAAGCTCTTGTGCCATTGCGCCAGCGTGTCGGCGTAGTCGCGGCCGAAGCGGTCGATGCCGGTCCAGGTGAAGCCGGCCTTGTCGGTGATCTTCCGCAGGCGCTCCTCCGAGGGCAGCATGCCGCCTGGGAAGATGTACTTCTGGATGAAATCCGAGCGGCTGCGGTACTCCTCGAAGTACTGATCCTTGATGGTGATGATCTGCAGGCCGGCGCGGCCGCCGGTGGCCAGGCTGTCGTGCACCTTGCCGAAGTAGGCGGGCCAATAGCGCTCGCCCACCGCCTCGAACATCTCGATGGAGGCCACGCGATCGAAGCGGCCGTCGACGTCGCGATAGTCGACCAGCTTGATGTCGGCGCGTTCGTTCAGGCCGGCATCGAAGATGCGCTGCTTTGCGAAGGCGTACTGTTCCTCGGAAATGGTGATGCCGGTGACCTTGGCCCCGACCTCGCGGGCGGCATATTCGGCGAACCCGCCCCAGCCACAGCCGATCTCCAGCACCGTCTGGCCGGATTGCAGGCCCATGCTCGTGGCCAGCGCCTTGTACTTGGCGGTCTGGGCTTCGTTCAGGGGCTGGCCTGGACAGTCGAACTTGGCCGACGAGTAGGTCATCGTCGGGTCCAGCCACTTGTCGTAGAAGGCGTTCCCCAGGTCGTAGTGGGCGTGGATGTTCTTCTTCGAGCCGGCCTTGCTGTTGGGCTTCAGCGCGTGGCGGATGCGGTTCATCGTCCAGGCCAGGGGATTGCCCATGGTCACATGGTGCTGGCGGTCCCAGTTGGCGGCGAAGACGTAGAGCAAATCCGGCAGGTTCGGGGTGTCGAACTCGCCGGCCATATAGGCCTCGGCAAAACCGATATCGCCGGCCGAGAGCGCGCGGCGGATGAAGCGGAAATCGTGGATGGTCAGCTTGGCGTCGGGACCGGGTTCGCTGCCGGCGATGTACAGTTCCTGACCGGACGGCATGGTGAAGGTCATGGAGCCTATCGCCCAGTTGCGGGCGATCAGCCGCACGGCGGCGCGGAACACCGCGGGCGTGCCCTTGAGCGCCGGCAAACTGCGGAAGGCTCGCCGATCCCGGGCGATCGCCGCCAGTGAACCGGCCACTGCGCCCGATTGGGCCAAACTCATCGTCGCATTCCCCCGAACGCTACTGACTGACAAACATATCACCACTGGTTTCACGGGCGGACGCCCGCGGATGTCATAATGATACGATGTATCGCACCGCGCAGACGCGGGTAGCCCGGGATTTCAGGCTTGTGAAGGCCCGCCGCGCGCGCCACTTACCCGGCGATCGTTCGAACTAGGGATTCCTCCATGGCCGTTTTGACGCTGGACCGCTGGAACATGGCCATCGGCGATGGCCAGCCGCTGATGGTCATGGCCGGTATGAACGTGCTGGAGGACGAGGGTCTGGCGCTGGAGATCGCGGCCCATCTGAAGGGCGTCTGCGCCGAACTGGGCCTGCCCTATGTGTTCAAGGCCAGCTTCGACAAGGCCAACCGCTCCTCGATCCACAGCTACCGCGGGCCCGGCCTGGAAAAGGGCCTGGCGATCCTGGAGAAGGTGAAGGCCCAGTTCGACCTGCCGATCATCACCGACCTGCACGAGATCGATCAAGCCGAGGCCGTCGCGGCGGTCTCCGACATCGTACAGATCCCGGCCTTCCTCTGCCGCCAGACCGATCTGGTGATCGCCACCGCCAGGGCGACGCTCGCCGCCGGCGGCCTGCTGCATGTGAAGAAGGGCCAGTTCCTGGCGCCCTGGGACTGCAAAAACATCCTCGACAAGGTCCGCGAGGCCACCGGCCGTGACTTCATCATCCTCTGCGAGCGGGGCGTGTCGTTCGGTTACAACAATCTGGTGGTCGACATGCTGGGCATCCAGGAAATGAAAGACCTGGGCGCGCCGGTGACCATCGACGCCACCCACGCGGTGCAGCTCCCCGGCGCCGACCCGCGCAGCAATGGCGCCTCGGCCGGCGGGCGGCGGTTTGGCGTGCCGCTGCTGGCCAAGTCGGCGATCGCGGCGGGCGCGAACGGGGTGTTCCTTGAATTCCACCCGGAGCCGGACAAGGCGCTGTGTGACGGCCCGAGCTGCCTGCCGCTGGCGGGCGCTAAGGAGCTGCTCACGACGCTGAAGGCGGTCCACGCTGCCGTGCAGCCGGCTTGACCCCCCTTTACTTGACCCAGGCCGCAACGCGCCGCACACCCTGACCGCGATGGATCTTTCAGCGCTCCAGCACCTCCTGGGCCTCGCGCCCGGCCGGCGCGTCGCCTGCGTCGGCGACCTGATGGTCGACCGTTTCGTCTATGGTGAGGTCACCCGCGTGTCGCCGGAAGCGCCGGTGCCGGTGCTGGCGCGGTCGCATGAGCTGATGATGCTGGGCGCGTCCGGCAATGTGGCCCGCAACGTCGCGGCGCTCGGTGGCGAAGTCTCGCTGGTGGGCGTGATCGGCGATGACGCCGAGGGCAAACAGGCGCTGCGGCTGGTGTCGGAAGAGGCCGGCGTCGAGGGCTATCTGGTCACCGACGGCGCCCGGCCTACGACCCTGAAAACCCGCTTCGTCGCCGGCGCCCAGCAGGTGCTGCGCGTCGACCTGGAGACCAACCGGCCAGTAAGCGGCGACGTCGAACAGCGGCTGGTCCGCACGATCCGCGACGCTGCCAAGGACGCCGGCGCGATCCTGCTGTCCGACTACGGCAAGGGCGTCGTCACCGAGGCGGTGATCGCCGCCTGCCGCGAGGCTGCGCTCCAGTCCGGCGGCAAGCTGGTGGTGGATTCCAAGGCCCGCTCCTTCGCCCACTACGGCGCCGTCGACCTGATCAAGCCCAACGCCGCCGAACTGGCCCACGCCACCGACCTACCCACCGAGACCGACGAACAGGTCGCCGCCGCGCTGACCCGGGCGCTGGAACTCTGGGAGGCCAAGGCGATCCTGGTCACGCGCGCGTCCAAGGGCATCTCCTTCGCCGCCCGCGGCGAGCCGGTGCGCCACTTCCCGACTGCGCCGCGCGAGGTGTTCGATGCGTCCGGGGCCGGCGATACGACCTTGGCGGCTCTAGGCTTGGCGCTGGCCGCGCAGGTTCCTATCGAGGACGCCATCGCCTTTGCCCAGCTGGCCTCCGGCGTGGCGGTCGGCAAGGTGGGCACCGCCACAGTCTCGCCGGAAGAGATGGTCGAGGCGGCGCTCTCGGCCCACATGGCGCCGGCCGAGGCCAAGGTCGCCACGGCGCAGCGGATGGGCGACGAAGTCGCCCGCTGGCGCGCCAAGGGGTTGAAGGTCGGCTTCACCAACGGCTGCTTCGACATCCTCCACAAGGGCCACGTGGCCTATCTGGCCCAGGCGCGAGCCTGGTGCGACCGGCTCATCGTCGGCCTGAACTCCGACGAGAGCGTGCGGGCGCTGAAGGGCGAGGGCCGGCCGGTGAATGACCTGGAGAGTCGCGCGCTGGTGCTGGCGGGCCTGGGATCGGTCGACCTGGTGGTGCCGTTCGAACAGGACACGCCGCTCAAGCTGATCGAGGCGGCGCGGCCCGACGTGCTGATCAAGGGCGCCGACTATGCGGAAAGCGAAGTGGTCGGCGGAGACCTGGTCAAGGGTTGGGGCGGCGAGGTGAAGCTGGCGTCCATCGTCGAGGGCTATTCGACCACCGCCGCCATCGCGAAAATGAAGGTCGGGAACCGTTGACCCAGCGCCGCATCGCCTTCGTGACCGGCGGGGCCGGGTTCATCGGCTCCAACATCGTCGCCAAGCTGGCGGAGGACCGCACGCTGGACGTGGTGGTCTGCGACCGCCTGCGCGAGGCGGAGCTCGGCAAGTGGCGCAACATCGCCAAGCATCCGATCGGCGACTTCGTGGCGCCGGAAGACATGTTCGACTGGCTGGAGAAGCGCTGGCGCGACGTCGAGGTGGTGGTCCACATGGCCGCCGTCTCCTCGACCACCGAGCCGGACGCTGACAAGATCGTCCACTCGAACTTCACGCTCAGCCGCGACCTCTTCCGCTGGTGCGCCGACCGCCAGCGCAGGTTCATCTACGCCTCCTCGGCGGCGACCTATGGCGACGCGACGACCTTCGATGACGACAACGGCTACGAGGCGCTGGCGGCGCTCCGGCCGCTCAACACCTACGGCTGGTCCAAGGCGCTGTTCGATCTCTTCGCGGTGCGCCAGGCGGCCCGCGACTATGCCCCGCCGCAATGGGTCGGCCTGAAGTTTTTCAACGTCTATGGGCCGAACGAAGAGCACAAGAAGTCGATGAAGTCGGTGGCCTCGCAGATCTGGCCGCACGTGCGCGACGGCCAGGGCGTGCAGCTGTTCAAGAGCTATCGCGAGGGCGTGCCGGACGGCGGCCAGAAGCGCGATTTCGTCTATGTCCGTGACGTGGCCGACATCACCCAGTGGCTGGCGGAGAACGAGCAGGTGAACGGGGTGTTCAACCTGGGCTCCGGCCAGGCGCGGACCTTCGAGGACATGGCGCGCGCGGTGTTCGCAGCGGCGGGCAAGAACGCCCAGATCGACTTCACCCCGATGCCGCCGGCGATCCGCGACAAGTACCAGTACTTCACCCAGGCGAAGATGGAGCGGCTGCAGGCCGCCGGCTACGCCAAGCCCATGACGCCGCTGGAAGAGGGGATCGGCGACTATGTCCGCTCCTACCTCAGCCAGCCCGATCCTTACCGCTGACCATGGCGGACGCCCGGCCTCGGGTGTGGCGGTGGCCGATCATCGGCCTCGGTGGATTGTTTATTCTCCTGGCGGTGGCCTTCGTCCTCCTGCGCGGCGACCTGATCCGCGAGCAGCTGGACCCCAAGACGCCGTACCAGACCTATCGCCCGCCGCCGGCCCCGGACTATGCGCAGGCCACCGCCTGGCGGCTGGCGCCCGATCATCCGGAAGCTCCGGCGGCTGGCGATCCGCCCGCCGACGTCTTCTTCGTCTCGCCCACGACCTACGAGGGCGGCCGGCAGTGGAACGACCCGATCAATGACGCCAAGTCGGACCGGCTGTTCCGCCGGGTGATGGCGCCGAACTACGCCGGGCCGTTCGTGCGCGTCGGGCGGATTTTCGCGCCGCGCTACCGCCAGGCCGGGCTCTACAGCCTGCTGACCCTGCGCGACGACGCCAAGGACGCCCGGGCGTTCGCCTATGGTGACGTGGCGGCGGCCTTCCGCCAGTGGCGCGACCATGGCGGCGGCCAGCGGCCGTTCCTGGTCGTCGGCGTGGAGCAGGGCGGCACGCTCGCGTCGCGGCTGGTGGCCGAGGAGATCGCGCCGAACCCCGGGCTGCGCGCGCGGCTGGCGGGCGCCTATCTGATCGAAACCGTGGTCCCGGCCACCCATCCGGCGCTGGAGCCCTGCGCTCGGCGCGATCAGGCGGGCTGCCTTGCCGCCTGGGCCAGCGTGCCGGCCAGCGAGATCGACCGGGGCCGCATCCTCTTGAACCGCGCGCTCGTCTGGGACGCCGGCGACGAGCTGGTGAACCTCAGGGGGCCCGCGCTCTGCTTCAACCCGATCCTGGGCTCCACCACCGACGAGCCCGCGCCGGCGCGGATGCACCTGGGCGCCGCCAACGCCACCGGCCTTGAATGGGGCGCGCGTCCGGCCTTCCTGGCCCGCGAGGTCTCGGCGCACTGCGAGGGCGGCATACTGCGGGTCTCGTCGCCCAGGTCGGCGTCGCTGCAACCCTCCGGCTCCTGGACCGAACAGCGCATGGCGCCGGGCTTCAACCTCTTCTACGCGGACCTGGAAGCCGACGCCCGCGCCCGCGTGACAGCCCTGACCAAGCCCACCTTGACCAAACCGGGCCCCTGACGTCCTCGTAAGCCTAACAAGCGAGGGAGAAGCGTCATGGGCGAGGTCAATCGTCAGATTCTGCTGGACCGGCTGCCGGCCGGCGACAAGCTAGGGCCGGAACACTTCCGCCTGACCGAGAGCGCCGTGCCGAGCGCGGGTGAGGGCGAGGTGCTGCTGCGCACCCGCTACATCTCGCTGGACGCCGCCAACCGCGCCTGGATGCAGGGCGCGACCTACCGCTCGGCGCTGGAGGGCGGGCAGGTGATGGCCGGCGGCGCGCTCGCCGAGGTCGTGCAGTCCAACGTCGGCCACCTGAAGCCCGGCGACACCATCTTCGCCGACACCGGCTGGCAGGACTACGCGGTGCTGCCCGGCAAGCAGCTGGAGAAGCTGCCGCCTATGGAGCCGATGACTCATCTGATGAGCATCTACGGCATCGCGGGCCTGACCGCCTATTTCGGCCTGCTGGAGTGCGGCCAGCCGAAAGCCGGCGAGACCGTTGTGGTCTCCGCGGCGGCGGGTTCTGTCGGCTCGATCGTCGGCCAGATCGCCAAGATCAAGGGCTGCCGCGTCGTGGGCATCGCCGGCGGCGAGGAGAAGGGCCGCTGGCTGACCGAAGAGCTCGGGTTCGATGCAGCGGTCGACTACAAGTCGCCGGAGTTCAAGCGCCTGCTGCGTGCCGAGGTCCCCGACGGGGTCGACGTCTATTTCGACAACACTGGCGGCGCGGTTTTCGAAGCCGTGCTGTTCGCCATGAAGAACTTCGGCCGCATCGCCTGTTGCGGGGCGCTCTCGCAATACGACGGCGCGCCGCCGCCGCACGGACCGCGCGGCATCCCAGGCCTGATCGTCACCAAGCGCCTGACGCTCCGCGGCTTCGTGGTCATGGACTTCGACGACCAGCGCGAGGCGGCGTTGAAGGACCTGCAGGGCTGGGTCGCGTCCGGCCAGCTCAAGGTTCAGGAGGACATCGTCGATGGGCTGGAGAACACGCCCGCGGCCCTGATCGGCCTGCTGGCCGGCGAGAACCGCGGCAAGCGGATGGTAAAGGTCCGCTAGCCCCTGATCGAGCTAGCCAAAGTCGAGTTCAGGGCGAACCTCGATGGCGCCGTGGCGAGCCATGGGAATTCCGGCGGCGATCTGCTTGGCCTCTTCGATATCCGCGGCCTCGATGAAGATGAAACCGCACAGCACTTCCTTGGTCTCGGCGAACGGGCCATCGCTGACCATCACGCCGCCGCCCCGGACGCGGATGGTGCTGGCGGTGTCGATGGCCTGCAGCGCCGAGGCGGCCAGGAAATGGCCGCGGGCCATGAGGTCGCGGTCGTAGGCAAGAGAGTCGTGGTCGAGCGCTGTCTTCTCCGCGGCACTGAGGCCGGAGAGCGCGCCAGGCTCAGCATAGACGAGGCAGATGTACTTCATGAGCAGGGCTCCTGTGGCTTGGACTCGGCCCTAGGTCGAATGAACGCGAGCCGTTCCGACACTTCTCCTCAGCCGGCGTCTCGCAGGCCGAGGCCCGCCTTCCAGTCGAACAGCTCCTGCAGCACCTGCAGCGCCTTGCCGCGCTCGCCCTTCAACTCCGGATCGCGGTTGACGATCAGGCGCGCGTCATCGCCGGCGGCGGCGATCAGGTCGCGGTGGGGGCCCAGCACGTCGGCGAAGACGTAGTCGGGGAAGCCGGACTGCTTGAGACCGAGCGCGTCGCCGCCGCCGCGCAGTTCCAGGTCGGTCTCGGCGATCAGGAAGCCGTCGTCGGTGCGTCGCAGGATATCCAATCGCTTCTGGGCGGTCTCCGATAGCGGCGGATCGTAGAGCAGGACGCAGGAGCTTTCCTGGCGGCCCCGGCCGACGCGGCCGCGGAGCTGATGGAGCTGGGCCAGGCCGAAGCGCTCGGCCTGCTCGATGACCATGATGGTGGCGTTGGGCACATTGACGCCGACCTCGACCACGGTCGTGGCGACAAGCACTGAGAGCTTGCCATCGGCGAATTCGGCCATCACCGCATCCTTGGCGGCGGGCGTCAGCTTGCCGTGGATCAGGCCGACGCTGGGACCGATGGTTTCCTTCAGCTCTGCGGCACGGGTCTCTGCGGCTTTCAGGTCGATCAGCTCCGACTCAGAGACCAGGGGGCAGATCCAGAAGGCCTGGGCGCCGGCGGCCACCGCCTCGCGCAGGCGGGCCTCGACCTGCGGGACGCGGCCCATCGGGACGGCGCGGGTGGCGACGGGCGTGCGCCCTGGCGGCTTCTCATCGATGCGGCTGACGTCGAGATCGCCGTACATGGTGAGTTCCAGGGTGCGCGGGATCGGGGTGGCGGACATGGCCAGCAGGTGGACCGCCTCACCCTTGGCCTGCAGTCGCTGGCGTTCGCTGACGCCGAAGCGGTGCTGCTCGTCGACGACGGCCAGCTGGAGTTGATGGAAGGCCACGTCGTCCTGGAAGAGCGCATGGGTGCCGACCGCGACCTTCACGGCGCCGGAGGCCAGGGCACGCAGCTTCTCCGCCCGGCCCGCGCCCTTGTCGCGGCCGGTGAGCAGGATCACGCCGACGCCATGCTCGGTGAGCGGGCCCGAGAGGGTCTCGTAGTGCTGGCGGGCGAGGATTTCGGTCGGGGCCATCAGGGCGCTCTGGCCCCCGTTGGCCGCCACGTCGGCCATGGCGCACATGGCGACCACGGTCTTGCCCGAGCCCACGTCACCCTGGATCAGCCGGCTCATCCGTTCGCCAACGGCAAGGTCGGCGCGGATTTCGCGCAGCGCCCGCTCCTGCGCGCCAGTGAAGGCGAAGGGCAGGTCGGCGCGGATCTTGGTGGCCGTGTCGCTGGCCCCGATCTTAGCGGCCGGTTCCTTGCGCCGCTCGGCCTTGCGCTGGGCCATGGCCAGTTGTTGGGCCAGCAGTTCGTCGTAGGCGAGGCGGCGCACATGCGGGCTGGTCGGCGCGAGATCGGCCTCGGTCTCCGGATTGTGCAGCCGGGCCAGCGCCTCGCGCCACGCCGGGAACCGCTCCTGCTTCAGCCACGCTGCGTCCTGCCATTCGGGCAGCTCGGGCGCCTTCTCCAGGGCCTCCAGGGCGAAGGTCCGCACGCGGCGAGCCGGCAGGCCTTCGGTCGCCGGATAGATCGCCTCCAGCTGGGGGATTTCGTCGCGCTTGTCGGGAGCGACCATGTAGTCGGGGTGGACCATCTGGCGGCCGAAATCGCGGTCCTCGACCTTGCCGGAGATGATCCGGCGGGCGCCGACCGGATGGCGCTGTTCGATCTGGTCGCCGAACCGGCCGAAGAACACCAGGGTCATGAAGCCGGTCTCGTCGCTGACCCGCATGCGCAGGGGTTGGGATTTGACCCGGGCCGGCTGGTGGCTGTCGATGGTGACTTCGAAGGTCAGCACCTGGCTGTCCATGGCGGCGGACAGCGAGGCGGGCGTCCGGCGGACCAGGGAATGCGGGACCAGGAAGGCCACGTCACGCACGATCGGACCGGCCAGCTTGGTCAGCAGCGGCGCCACGCGCGGACCCACGCCTTTCAGCGTGTCCACGGGCGCAAAGAGCGGGAACAGAATCTCGGGCCGCATGATTGCAGCATAGCCGCTGGCAATGGCGCCACGCGCGCTCTATATCCGCCAGCTCTTCATGACGATTGATGACGACGCCCGGCTGAAAAAGCTGCGGTTCCGGGCTTGGCGCCGGGGCTTCAGGGAAGCGGACCTCATTCTGGGGCCGTTCGCGGACAGGCATGTCCCGACCTTCACCGCCGCCGAGCTGGACTGGTTCGAGGCCCTGCTGGATGAGGCCGACCACGACGTCTACGGCTGGATCATCGGCACCTTGCCGACGCCGGCGGCCTATGACACCGACACCATGAACGCTATCAAGGCCTTCCGCCTGGAAGTTCATGCCGCGCGAGGCGACGACGTTGGCGGCTGACGGTTCGCGTCCGGTCAGCGCCGCCGAGATGCGCCGCGTCGCCGACGATCCCGGTCGCCTGGACCTGGTTGGCGCGCCGGAGGGCTTCGACGCCCTGGTGATGGCCGACATCGTGCGGTCGCGCAAAGGCCTCTCGGTCTTCGTGGCCCGCGACGGCACGCGACTCTCCGCCTTCGCCGACGCCTTCCGGTTCTTCGCGCCGGAGGTTGAGGTCATGATCTTCCCCGCCTGGGACTGCCTGCCCTACGACCGCATCGGCCCCTCGGCCGGCGTCGCGGCCCAGCGAATGACGACGCTCTCGCGGTTGAGCGAGGAAGCCGACGAAAAGACGCCGCGGTTGCTGGTCACCACCGTGCCGGCGCTCATTCAGCGCGTGCCCCCGCAGGCCTCGGTGAAGCGGGCCAGCTATTCGGCGCGCACCGGCAATGTGGTCGAGATCGCCGACCTCGAGGCCTATTTCGCAATCAACGGCTATCAGCGCGCCTCGACCGTCTCGGAGAAGGGCGAGTTCGCCATCCGCGGCGGGGTGATCGACGTCTTCCCGCCCGCGGCCGACGAGCCGGTGCGGCTGGACCTGTTCGGCGACACCCTGGAATCGATCCGCGCCTTCGATCCCGAGACGCAGCGGTCCACGAAACAGCTCAAGGACGTCAGCCTGCTGCCGGTCAGCGAGGTGCTGCTCGACAAGGAGGCGGTGTCGCGCTTCCGGGCAGGGTACCTGGAGACCTTCGGCGCGGCCGGCGACGACCCGCTCTATGCGACGGTCTCCGAGGGCGGCCGGCGCGCCGGCATGGAGCATTGGCTGCCGCTGTTCTATCCGCAGATGGCGACGCTGTTCGACTATCTGCCGATCGGCGCCGCGATCGCGCTCGATCACCTGTCGCGCGAGGCGCGAGACGAGCGCCTAGCGCTGATCGCCGACGCCTACGACGCCCGTTCGCAGGTCGAGCGGCGCGTCCACTATCATCCGCTGGAGCCCGACCGGCTCTATCTGACCGCCGACGAATGGCAGGCGCAGCTGGCCAGGCGGGCGACCCGGCGGTTCTCGTCCTTCAATGAGGCCGAGGGCGACACGGTCATCGACATGGGCGCGAGGGCAGGGCGCAGCTTCGCCCCGGAACGCCAGAAGGACAGCGTCAACCTGTTCGAGGCCACCGCCAGTCATGCGACGGCGCTGGCGACCGGCGGCAAGCGCGTGCTGTTCGCCTCCTGGTCGGAGGGCTCGTCCGACCGCCTGGGCTCGATGCTAGCCGACCATGGGCTGAAGGACGTTCCCTTCGCGCCCTACTGGGACGCCGCCAAGGCGGCGAGCCCGAAGACGCCCCAACGCGTGGTCCTGCCGCTGGAGGCTGGGTTCGAGACCGACACGCTGGCGGTCATCTCCGAGACGGACATCCTGGGCGACCGCCTGGCGCGGCCGCGTCGCCGGCGCCGCGCGTCCAACTTCCTGGCCGAGGCGTCGGGCCTGACGCCTGGCGATCTGGTGGTGCACATCGACCACGGCATCGGCCGCTATGACGGGCTGAAGACCCTGGATGTCGCGGGGGCGCCGCACGACTGCCTGGAGCTGCAATATGGCGGCGACGCCAAGCTCTACCTGCCAGTGGAGAACATCGACCTGCTAACCCGCTACGGCGCGGAGTCCGAAGGGGTGATCCTCGACCGCCTGGGCGGCGCCGCCTGGCAGGGCCGCAAGGCGCGGGCCAAGGAGCGGCTGCGCGACATGGCCATGGGCCTGATCCGCATCGCCGCCGAGCGGGCCACCAAGACCACCGATCCGCTGGACCCGCCGCACGGCGTGTTCGACGAGTTCTGCGCCCGCTTCCCCTACGAGGAGACCGAGGACCAGCTGATCGCCATTGGCGACGTGCTGGAGGACCTGACGGCCGGCAAGCCGATGGACCGGCTGATCTGCGGCGACGTGGGCTTCGGCAAGACCGAGGTGGCGCTGCGAGCCGCCTTCGTGGTCGCCATGTGCGGCCAGCAGGTGGCGATCGTCGCGCCAACGACCCTGCTTGCCCGCCAGCACTACAAGACTTTCACCGAGCGCTTCGAGGGCTGGCCGGTGAAGGTGCGCCGCCTTTCGCGCATGGTGCCCGCCAAGGAGGCGGCCGAGACCCGCGAGGCGCTGAAGAACGGCGAGGTGGAGATCGTTGTCGGCACCCACGCGATCCTGTCCAAGCAGATGGGCTTCCGAAACCTCGGCCTGGTGATCGTCGACGAGGAGCAGCACTTCGGGGTCAAGCACAAGGAGAAGCTCAAGGAGCTTCGCGCCGACGTGCACATGCTGACGCTCACCGCGACGCCGATTCCGCGCACCCTGCAGATGTCGCTGAGCGGGATCCGCGAGATGTCGATCATCGCCACCCCGCCGGTCGATCGCCTGGCGGTGCGCACCTACATCACACCCTGGGACCCGGTCGTGGTCCGCGAGGCCCTGCTGCGCGAGAAATACCGCGGCGGTCAGGCCTACTACGTCGCCCCGCGCATCTCCGACCTGCCGGAACTGGAGCGGTTTCTTCGCGAGCAGGTGCCGGAGGTGAAGTTCGTCGTCGGCCACGGCCAGATGGCTCCGACCCAGCTCGAGGAGGTGATGAGCGCCTTCTACGACGGCCAGTACGACGTCCTGCTGTCGACGACGATCGTCGAGAGCGGCCTCGATATCCCGACCGCCAACACTCTGATCATCCACCGCGCCGACATGTTCGGCCTGAGCCAACTCTACCAGCTGCGCGGCCGGGTCGGCCGGGCCAAGAGCCGCGCCTACGCCTATATGACGACGCCCGCCGAGAAACAGATCACGCTCTCGGCCGAGCGGCGGCTGAAGGTGCTGCAGTCGCTGGACAGCCTGGGCGCCGGCTTCCAGCTGGCCAGCCACGACCTGGATATCCGTGGCGGCGGCAACCTCTTGGGCGAGGAGCAGTCGGGCCACATCCGCGAGATCGGCGTCGAGCTGTACCAGCAGATGCTCGAAGACGCGGTCAACGAGCTGAAGACACTCGCCGGCCAGAAAGGTCTCGAAAACGACCGGGGCTGGTCGCCGCAGATCAACACCGGCGCCGCCGTGCTGATCCCGGAAGAGTATGTGCCGGACCTCAATGTCCGCCTGTCGCTCTACCGCCGCCTGTCGGACGCCGAAAAGGCGCAGGACCGCGAGGCCCTGGCCGCCGAACTGATCGATCGGTTCGGGCCGCTGCCGCCGGAAGCGGGGCAACTCCTGAAGGTCGTGGCCATCAAGGGGCTGTGCCGCGAGGCCAATGTCGCCAAGATCGACGTCGGGCCGAAGGGCGCGGTCGTCACCTTCCGCAACGATGACTTCAAGAATCCCGGCGCGCTGATCGAGTTCGTGGCCAAGAACCAGGTCGCCTGGCGCGTCCGGCCCGACAACAAGGTCGTGATCAAGGGCGAGTGGGAAACCCCCGAGCAGCGGCTGAACGCCGCCGAGCGGGTGTTGAGCGAACTGGCCCGGCTGGCCGCCTAGGCCGCGTACGGACCGATTGTCGCAATCGCGTTTCGGATAGCGGCGTTAAATCAATTTAGACGGCTTTGGCGGCATTACAGGGGCGGTCCTTTGGGGGGACCCTCTGTTTGCAACTGCGATTGAAATCACTGTCGCTGTCTCAGAAGCTGCTGGGCGGGTTGCTGGCGATCTCGCTGGCCTTCACCGCGACCGGGGCGGTCGCGGCCTATGTCATGTTCCGCGACCGCGCCGAGCAGATGCGGGTCGGCGACCTGTCGCTCTATGTGAAGCAGCGGACCAAGTCCGAGCAGGCGATGTTCGACCAACTGCGGGGCGAGCACCGCTCGGCCTCGCAGGCCCTGATCGAACGCTACGACCACGCCGATCCCAAGCAGGCGGTGCGCGACTTCGATCGCCTGTTCCCGCTGCAGGCCGATGGCACCCGGCGCAGCATTCCCGAACTGTCGTCGGGCGTGGCGTCCGGCGGCGACCGCCTTTACGGCCTGACCTCGTTCATGGGGAAGGGCGCGGCGATCAGCGACGACGACAAGCGCCTGATGATGGCGGTGACCTATGTGGTGCGCTCTACCGGCGAGGCCGACCGCGCGTCCTTCGGCAATTTCTACTTCGTGGCGCCGTCCAACCGCCTGGTGATGTTCGCCCCGGACCTGCCGGACAAGATCTCGTTCTACAACCACGACGCGCCGGCCAGCCTGGACCTGGCGACCAAGGAATTCCTGACCATGAGCCTGCCGGGCGTGGCCGCCGAAGGCGCCACCGGCTGCACCAAGCTCACCCCGCTGCTCACCGACCGCACCCACAAGTCGATGGTCTCGGCCTGCGTGACGCCGGTCTATGTGCACGGCCGTTATGTCGGGGCGTGGGCCGACACCATGCAGATGGGCTCGCACTTTCTGTCGGCCATGCGCGAGACCCTGCCGGGCGCCACCAACCTGATCATCGACGAGCAGGGCTCGCTGATCGCCTATCCGGGCTTCGTGACCTCGAAATACGTCACCGCGCCGGCGATCCACACCTACGAGACGAAGCTGGGCCTGCACGAGGTGGCCAAGAAGATCCGCGCCCAGCATCGCGAGTTCGGCGTGGTCGACAGCCCCGACGGCCAGAACCTGATGGCCTATGGCCACATCGACGCGCGCTGGTACTTCCTGATGAGCCTGCCCAAGGCCGAGGTGACGCGCGCCGCGACCCAATCGGCGCTGCCGCTGCTGGCCATCGGCCTGCTGGGCGCCTTGGCGCAGGCGGCCCTGCTCCTGGCCTGGGTGCGCAGCCTGTTCGTGCGGCCCCTGGAGCGGTTGGCCGCCGACGCCGCCGGGACCGGCGATCCGGATGACGCCTCAACGCCTCTGGAGAACCGGGCGGACGAGATCGGCGACCTGGCCCGGGCGCTGGCCGCCGAGCGCGACCGGTCGCACGAACTGACCACCGGGCTTGAGGACCGGGTGCGGGAGCGTACCGCCGAACTGCATCAGGCCAACCAGGCGAAGTCCTCGTTCCTGGCCACCATGAGCCATGAGCTGCGGACGCCCCTGAACGGCGTCGTGGCGCTGTCGCACCTGCTGGCCGAGCGCCAGACCACGCCTGAGGATAAGGAGATGGCCGCGCTGATCATCTCGTCTGGGCGGCTCTTGGAACAGGTGCTGACCGACATTCTGGATTTCTCGAAGATCGAGGCCGGCCAGCTGTCGCTGGACGAGGCGCCCTTCGACCTGCAGGTCTGCGTGCGCCGGGTGGCCGAGCTGCACCGCGCAGCCGCCGAGGCCAAGGGCCTGACCCTGCGCTGGCAAGTCGACGAGACCGCGACCGGTGGCGTCAACGGCGACGAGCTGCGGATCACCCAGATCCTCTCGAATTTCCTCTCCAATGCGGTGAAGTTCACCGACGCCGGCGAGGTCGCGCTCGAAGTGAGCCGCAATGCCGATGGCGTACTGTTCGCGGTGCGCGACACCGGCATCGGCTTCTCGCCCGACGTCGGCCAACGGCTGTTCCAGCGGTTCGAGCAGGCGGACGTCTCGATCACCCGGCGGTTCGGCGGCACGGGCCTGGGCCTGGCGATCTGCGCCTCGCTGTCGCAGCTGATGCAGGGGCGCGTCTGGGCGGAGTCTCAGCCCGGCCTAGGCTCAGCCTTCTTCGCGCAATTGGCGCTGCCGGCGGTCTGCCTGCTGTCGGACGACGAGGCGGCGGAAGAGGAAGACATGGGCGCCGCCCTGATCGGCTGCCGCGTGTTGTTGGCCGAGGACCATCCCGTGAACCAGCGCGTCGTGGCCCTGATCCTGGAGCCGCTGGGCGTGGACCTGATCATCGTCGGCGACGGCGCTGAGGCCATAGAGGCCGAGGCGGCTGGGCGCTACGACCTGATCCTGATGGATCTGCACATGCCCAATGTGGACGGCCTCACCGCCACGCGGACGATCCGCGCCTCCGAGGCCGAACGCGGGGCAAGGCGGACGCCGATCGTCGCCCTGACCGCCGATGCGCTCGCCGAGCATGTGATCGCCTCGCGCGCCGCGGGCGCGGATTTCCATCTGGCCAAGCCGATCAAGCCAAACGCCCTGGTCCAGGTGCTGATCGACATCCTGACGTCGCAGGACGAAGCGCCAGAGGCGGTCCGCAGCGCTTGATCTTGAGGGGTCAGGCGGCCGGCGATCCGCCGGCGCGGGCTTCATTGAGCAGGCGGCTGGCGCGGATGTAGATTTCCAGCCGCTGGGCGCAGACCAAGCCCACCGACATCACCAGGAGCGCGTCGGCGACAGGCCCGGCCCATTCGCCGAGCGCGCCGCCCGTGGCGTAGGTGCGCACCGCGGTGCGGATCACCAGGATGCCCAGGATCACCACCATGCCGAGCGGCGAGGCGCGGCTGGTGAGTTCGTGGGTGGCCGGGTCGATGGTGATGTTGGTGAAACGGGCCCGCCACCAGCCCAGCAGCGAGCCCACCAGGATGCCTGCGATATCGAGGCCGATATTGAGCGGCGTCAGCGCAAAGCCTGGCCCGCCGTGCGCCACCGAAGCCTGGCTTTCACCCCACAGCGCCAGACCGATCATCGCCACGATGATCACCGGGGCGATCCACATCTGCTCGATATGAAGGCGTCGGGCGCGGGCGTTGCGCAAGATCACAAGCACGAAGGCGATCAGGATCGGGATCAGGGTCGCCCAGGGCGATCCATTCGCAGATGTCGGGGGCATTCAGCTCGCTTTCAGTCCATGGGCGTGCGCCGCAGCTTCCTCCAGCGCGCGTCCGGCGGTTTCGGCGGAGGTCACCGGGGCCACGCCCAGGTCGAAGTCCACCACGAACGGGGTGTTACCCTCGCCGGCCTCGAAGGCCGTGCAGCCGATGACCGCGGCGATCCTCTCTCCCGCAAGCCGTCCGTTGGCGCCGGGCGTGTTGGGGAGCGCCAGCGCGAAAACCTCGGGCCCCAGGCGTGCGGCGGTGTCTTCGACGCGCACCAGGCGGCCGATCATCGAGCCGATCTGCGGGATGGCGCGGTCGAGCCAGCCGCCGGCGCGGGCGGCCTTCAACTCCGGCTTGTCGGCGACCTTCAGCACGCAGACGCTCAGCGCGCGATTGCGCTGCTTGGCGGCCTGAGCGAGGCGGGCGAGGTGGGCGGCGAACAGGTCCTGTGTGAAGAGGCCGGTGGCGGCGTCCATCATGCCGGAGGTTCGCGCCTGCTCCAGCGCCGCGCGCACGCCCATCTGTCGGCGGTAGCTGCGGGCCAGTTCGACGATGCGCCGCGCGGTTTCGCTTTCCGGGGTCTCCGGCGACGCCACATCGGAGAGGCCGCGATGGAAGGCTTCCGACGTCGTGACGTAGGTTTCCTTGCGCATGTAGAGCAGCGCAGGCGTGTGGTAGAGGCGGGTGTTGCGGCGCAGGCCCGCGGCGATCGAAAGCGCCTCCTGCGGATTGTCGCCGGCCCACAGCACCACGGCGTCGAAGATCCGTTCATGCAGGTAGTCGAAGGCGGTGTAGGCGGTGAACGCTCCCACCACGTCGGCGCCATTGCGCAGCAGCGCGTTGTTCAGCGCCAGGAACTGCGGCGCGGGCTCCCCGATGGCCAGAACGCGGTAGGGGCTGACGTCGGTTTCCGGCGGGTCGAACTTGCGGCCGAACTCGGCGAAGGTTTCGCTCCGCAGCTCGAACTCTTCCTCGGCCACGGCGGTGCGGACCAGGGTCTCCAGCCGCATGGCCGCCTGGGCCGGATGCAGCGGCGCGGCCAGCGTCACGTCGAAGCCGTAGGTTTCCAGAATCGGGTCGGGGTCGCCGATGGCGATGACCGGCAGCTTGCGCGGCGCGCAGGCCGCCTTCAGCCGCCGCGCCAGACCCAGCGCCTCTTCGCCAACGCCGCGCAGGTCGATGATCGCGCCCTCGATCTGCAGATCGGTGAGCGCGGTGACGGCGGCGAAACGGCCGCGCGCGGTGATGGTCTTCCAGCCAAGCCGGTCCAGACCCTCGGCAAGCGGACCCGCCAAGGTGTCGTCGCGGGCGACGATCAGGATGCGTGCCTGAACGCTCGACGACATCTAATTCCTTCCTAAGGAGCCGACTCGGCCCGAAAAGAGACCTGGAGTGGTGACGCCACGCGGGACTCGATGCCGCAGGATAGACGGACACCGTAGGATGCGACAGGTCAGGAAAGGTTAAGGAGGTTGAATATGGGCGCAAGCCTGCGAGGTCAGGTTGCAGTTGTCTCTGGTGCGTCAGGGGGCCTCGGCGCCCATTTCGCGCGGTTTCTGGCCTCGGAAGGCGCCGCTGTGGCCCTGACGGCGCGCCGGCTGGACAAGGTCGAGGCGATCGCGGGCGAACTGGCGAGGCAGGGCCATCGCGCCATGGCCCTGCGGCTGGATGTCGCGGACGCGGCGAGCATCGCCCCGGCCTTCGACGAGATCGAGGCCGTGCTGGGGCCGATCTCGATCCTGATCAACAACGCTGGCGTCGGCGGCGACGGCATGGCGCTCGACATGACCATCGAGAAGTTCGACGAGACCTTCGACATCAATGTGCGCGGCGTCTATTTCGCCGCCCAGGCCGCGGCCCGGCTGATGCTCAAGTCTGGCGCCGCCGAGCGCGGGGATGCGCGGATCGTCAACATTGGCTCGGTGGCCGGCCAGACCAACCTGCCGGGGCTGTCGGCCTACTGCGGGTCGAAGGCGGCGGTGGCGATGATGACCCGGGTGATGGCCCGTGAGTGGGCGAGAAGCGGGATCTCGGTCAACGCCATCGGTCCGGGCTACATCCTGAGCGGTATCAACGACGAGTGGTTCGAGACCGAAGGTGGGGCAGCGCAGTTGAAGCGCTTCCCGCGCCGCCGCCTGATGCAGGAGAGCGACCTGGATGCGGCCTTGCTGATGCTGGCGGGCCCGGCGGGCAGGGCGATCACCGGCAGCCTGTTCATCATCGACGACGGCCAGACCCTGCCGGGCGGCGGCTGACGGGGCTTGGCTGCCCCCCACTTGGCTTACCGCAGGGCAGGTGGCTTTACTCGCACGTAAAGCAATTGGGAGTGACGACGATGCGCCAGGGACCGCTGACCGGACTGAAGGTGGTGGAGTTCGCCGGAATCGGCCCGGGGCCGTTCTGCGGGATGCTGCTCTCCGACCTGGGCGCCGACGTGGTGCGGATTGACCGCAAGGGTGGCGGCCGTGGCGGCGCGCCGAGCGACATAACCTCGCGCGGCCGGCGCTCGGTGGCGCTGGACCTCAAGCAGCCCGCGGCCATCGAGGCCTGCCTGAAGCTGATGGAAAAGGCCGACGCGATCCTCGAGGGCTTCCGGCCGGGCGTCATGGAGCGGCTGGGCCTGGGGCCAGACGTCGCCCTGAAGCGCAATCCCAAGCTGGTGTTCGGGCGGATGACCGGCTGGGGCCAGACCGGCCCCTATGCCAACGCCGCCGGTCACGACATGAACTACATCGCGATCACCGGCGCGCTGCACGCCATCGGCACGGACGAGAAGCCCGTGCCGCCGCTGAACCTGGTGGGCGATTTCGGTGGCGGGGCGCTCTATCTGGCGTTCGGCCTGCTGGCGGGCGTGATCCAGGCGCGTGAGACCGGCAAGGGTCAGGTGATCGACTGCGCCATGAGCGACGGCGCCGCCTCGCTGATGGCCATGTTCTACGGGTTCAAGGCCTCAGGCATGTGGCAGGAGACGCGCCGCACCAACCTGCTCGACGGCGGCGCCCACTTCTACGACACCTATCAGTGCGCCGACGGCAAGTGGATCTCCATCGGCTCCATCGAGCCGCAGTTCTATGCGCTGCTGCTGGAGAAGACCGGCATCACCGATCCCGAGTTCGCCCGCCAGATGGACCGCTCGGCCTGGCCGGCGCTCGCTGAGAAGCTCGCCAAGGTCATCGCCGGCAAGACCCAGGCGGAATGGTGCGCGATCATGGACGGGACCGATGTCTGTTTCGCGCCGATCCTTGACCTTGAAGAGGCTCCAAAGCATCCGCACAACGCCGCGCGCCAGACCTTCGTTGAGGTCGCAGGCGTTGTGCAGCCCGCGCCCGCGCCGCGATTCTCCGTTACGCCCGGCGCGATCCAGGGGCCGCCGTGCGCCATCGGGGCGCACGACCGCGAGGCGCTGCTGGATTGGGGCTTTTCGGAAGGCGAGGTCGATGCGCTGAGCGGCGCCCCCGCGCCGGTCAAGGATGCGGTTTCCTGAAGGTCCCGTTCAGGTTGGGTTCAGCCGCTGGGTCACAAGGTTGCGCGAGGTTGTTCGTCGCGCTCTCCCGTCCCTCGAAGCGGCGAACGATCTGATGGAACGACACGCCCATCGGCGGCGCGCCACCCTTACCGGTGGCGCGCCGTTTCCATTTGGCCTTCATGTGGCGCCGAAATCGTGGCGAGCAGCTCTGCTGTAGCGTAGAGCAATTGTCGCCTAGGCGACTCCCCGGATAAAGTAGATTTGCCTCGGAACATCGGGGGAATATGGCAAGCGTGGCCATACGGAAAAGTCGAATGCCGGACATATACTGAATAAAAGTTGAATTAGGGCGGAACTACGCCGCCCGATCCCAGTTTGTAGGCCAACTGACCCGCGCCACTCACGGCCTCGGTGCAGATTATGTGACCTCTGGAAGGCTGGGCCTTATGAACATTCGAAGCAAACTGGCGGCGGCGACTGCCGTCGCGACCTTGGCGTGCGCAGGCGCCGCCAGCGCGGCGACCTTTATCGACACCTGGACAGTGAACCCCTTGAACGGGGCCATCTCGGTGGTGATCGGGGACACCGGCCTTAGCGTTCTGGGCGGCAGTTCGTCGGTCCAGGGCGTCTCGACGCAGACCATTACGGGGCCGGGCGTCGGTGGCCGGGACAGCTTTACCGATACGTTCAGCTTCAACCTCCCGACGGGCCGGGTTGGCTCGTCCGTAACGTCGAGCGACACCACCAATGCGCTGGTGTTCAGCGGCTTCACCTTCAACGGCGTGAACGGGATGATCGGGCCGACGCCGGCCGGTCTGCCCAGCGGCGGTATCACCGCCCAGTTCGTGACCTCCGGCGGCCAGCAGGAGCTGGTCATCAAGGGTTCGGGCGGTCCCGCCGCTTCGTTCGGCGGCACGGTGAATTTCGCGCCGATACCCGGCGGCGTGCCAGAGCCGGCGTCCTGGGCGCTGATGATCATCGGCTTCGGCAGCGCCGGCGCGATGCTGCGGCGTCGCCGCGCGACCTTCGCCGCCGCCTGAATCCAGGCGATCGAATAAGACGTCAGGCGCCGCCATCTTCGTTGGATGGCGGCGTCTCGCGTTTTTGCACTGGGGCAGGGGTCAGGCTGGCGCCTTCGGAGCCTTGCTGGCCTGCTCGTCGCGCCATCCCTGTTCCTGGGCGATCAGCTCCGGAGAGGCGACCTCGGCGAAGTCTTCCGGCTCCATGAACGGCCGCAGTTCCAGATTGAACTCCCGGTCGCCGTCGGTCGGCGCCTTCTTCGCCCAGTCGATGGCGTCCTGCAGCGACGCCACCTGCCAGATCCAATAGCCGCCCAGCAGCTCCTTGGTTTCGGTGAAGGGGCCGTCGATGACGGTGGCCTTGCCTCGGCGCAGGCTGACGCGGGCGCCCCGGGCGCTCGGGCGCAGGCCGCCGGCGTCGAGCATCACGCCCGCGGCGATCAGCTCGTCGTTATAGGCGCCCATGCGCGCGATGTACTCGGGCGTCGGCAGGCCGCCCGCCTCCGACTCAGGGTTGGCCTTCACGATCACCATTACCCGCATGTCGCAAACTCCGTCCGTTGGTTGGCTCGGGCGCGCCGCCCGGGTTCTGGTTGTAACGACGAACCATGCCGCTTCCAGCCGACAGATCGAGCGGAATTGTTCTCGCCGCGCCTTGCGGAGGGCGCCGTTCCTCAGCACCTTCCGCCCGATGACGGCCATCTGGATCATGACTCGACTGCGGGCCGTTCCGTGGGACCCCCGGCTTTGGGTGCTCACGCTGTGGCGGGCGCTGACGCGGCTGTGGGGCCGCGACGTCATGCTCTACACGGGCGGCGTCTCGTTCTTCAGCCTGCTGGCGATCTTCCCGGCGCTGGCGATCCTGGTGACCCTCTACAGCCTGCTCTCCAGCCCACTGCAGGCCGAGCGCGAGGGCGAGATGCTGGCCCTGGTGATTCCCGAGGGCGCGCGCAGCATCGTGCAGCAGGAGCTGGTGCGCCTGGCCCACGCGCCCCATGTGGCGATGACCGCCCAGGGCGCCTTCGCTCTGATGATCGGCCTCTACGCCTCGCACCGCGGGTTCAAGGCCATGCTGGCGGGGCTCTCGTTCATCCATGATGAGGACGAGCCGCGTGGATTCGTCGGCTTCAATATCATGGCGCTCGTGGTGCTGGTGGCGACCTTCGCCCTTTTGGGATTCGTTTCGGCGGTGTTCTTCGGCCTGAGAGTGATGGGCGCGGCCTTCGACCTGCGGCCGTTGCGCGGCGTCTCCTGGCTCTACAGCGAGTGGACCTGGGCGACGGCGCTGATGACGCTGGGCATGAGCCTGATCTACCGCTGGGCGATGTCCAGCCGCCCGGTGAACTGGCGGGCGTCGCTGGCGGGCGGGTTCAGCGCCGCAGTGCTCTGCCTGTTCGCCTCCTGGGCCATCGCCTTCTACGTCGAGGAGATCGCCAGCCTCGGCGCGACCTATGGCTCGATCGCCACGGTGGTGGTGTTCCTGATCTGGATATCCTGGAACGTGAACGCGATCTTCTTCGGGGGCGCGCTGGCCACAGAAATCGAACTGGCGATCGATCAGCACGCGGCCGAGCCGGCTCTGGAAAACTAGGGCGGCGGGCGGCCTATGGCTTCGCCACCAGGAAGCTGAAGCCGCCCTCCAGGTCGTCGCGCGCCAGGATTTCAGCGCCGATCTCAGCAACGAAGTGCGGCACGTCGATCCGCGCCATCGGGTCATCGGCCAGCAGGCGTACGCGAGCCCCGGCCGGCGCGGCCTCCAGCGCCTTGCGCAGCCGCAGCGTCGGCACCGGGCAGCGATGACCGCGGGCGTCGACGAGGATTTCGGGCGGGATGTCCGGGGAGGCCATGGGCGCGGCATACAACGCCGCTCGCTTGCGCCCAAGCCGAACGAAAAAGGGCCGGCCCGCGATGCGGACCGGCCCCTCGTTGTCGCGGTCGTAAGCCTACTTCGGCGCGGTCGTGGTGGTGGTCGACTTCGTCGTCGTGGCCGCCGGGGCGGTCGGGGCGGTGCCCTGCGAACCGTCCGGGTTAGTCGTGGTGGTGGTGCCGGGCGTGCCCGGAGCCGGGGCGGTGGCCGGGTCGGTCGCCGCCGGGGTGGTGGTGTTGGCCGAGGCGTCGGTCGCGGTCGACGTCGTGCTGGTAGTCGTCGCGGTGTCGTCAGCCTTCTTGGTGCATGCGCCCAGGGCGAAGCTCGAAGCGGCGAGGACGGCGGCGGTGGCGATCAGGCTTTTACGCCAGGTGATGGTTGTCATGGAGTGGCTCCCTCGGGAATTAGACCAGGTGAGCCTGTTCAACCGCTACCGCGCCGGCTTGTTCCCGAAAAAGTGAAAGAACCTTATTCGCGGGGCGCCTCGGCGGCTCCAGGGCCGCCGGGCGGACCGACGCCGGGACTCGGCGGCGTTGTGCCGTTCGAGTTGGCGGGCGGGGAGACCGCCGCCGTCTGGCCGAGTTCGCCGGCTGGACCAGTGGCCGTGGCCGGGGTGATCGCGCCGGTCACCGCGGGGGCCCGAACCGTGGCAGGCGCCGCGGCGGTCGTGGCCGTTGTTGTTGTGGTGGTGGTCTGGACGCCATCCTTTTTTGAGCAGCCGGCGCTCAGCAGGCCAAGCGCGCAGATCGCGGCGGCCGAGGCCGCCAGGGCCGGCCTAAGGGGTCGCAAGGTCATGGGGTCTCCGTTCGCTCTTGGCGTCAGCCGACGCGCAGGATCGGAACGCGGCGCCGTTCGGCATTCACCAGGCTCCAACCCTCGCGGGTGAGTACGAAGGCGTGGGGCGAGCCCCGCCAGCCGTTCGCGACGGCCACGCTCCCGGCCCGCTGCAAGAGCTTGCGCCCGCAGAGCCGGAGGCACAGGCCCATCACCGCCGGCTCGCGGTCGAACAACGGCCCGCGGAGGGCCGCCAGCAGGATATTGCGCTCGTCGCGGCTCAGGTCATGCGGCTCGGTCATGGTGGCGTAACGCCGATCGGCCGTCTCTGTTGCGCAAGCGGCGCCATAAGCCGTTCGAGGGTCTTCACAACCGCGTGCGAATGGGAAAGGGTCGCCCCGCCAAATCAACCCGCGAGAATCCTAGATGAAGACCCGTGCCGCCGTTGCGTTCGAGGCCAAGCGGCCGCTGGAAATTGTCGAGCTCGACCTGGAGGGCCCGAAGGCCGGCGAGGTCCTGGTGGAGATCAAGGCGACGGGCATCTGCCACACCGACGCCTACACCCTGGACGGCCTGGATTCAGAGGGGCTGTTCCCCTCGGTTCTGGGGCATGAAGGCGCGGGCGTGGTGGTCGAGGTGGGCGCAGGCGTCACCAGCGTGAAGCCGGGCGACCACGTGATCCCGCTCTACACGCCCGAATGCCGGCAGTGCAAAAGCTGCCTTTCCCGCAAGACCAACCTCTGCACGGCGATCCGCGCGACCCAGGGCAAGGGGCTGATGCCCGACGGGACCAGCCGGTTCTCCTACAAGGGCAAGACGGTCTTTCACTACATGGGCTGCTCGACCTTTTCGAACTACACGGTCCTGCCGGAGATCGCGGTGGCGAAGATCCGCACCGACGCTCCCTTCGACAAGGCCTGCTACATCGGCTGCGGCGTCACCACAGGCGTCGGCGCGGTCGTCAACACCGCCGGCGTCGAGCCGGGCGCCAATGTCGTAGTCTTTGGGCTCGGCGGCATCGGCCTCAACGTCATCCAGGGGGCCAAGCTGGTCGGAGCCGGCATGATCATCGGTGTCGACATCAATCCCGCGCGCGAAGAGTGGGGCCGTCGGTTCGGCATGACCCACTTTGTGAACCCAAAGGAGATCGAGGGCGACGTCGTCGCGCATCTGGTCCAGCTCACCGATGGCGGCGCCGACTACACCTTCGATTGCACCGGCAACACGACCGTCATGCGCCAGGCGCTGGAGGCGTGCCACCGCGGCTGGGGCGAAAGCATCATCATCGGCGTGGCGGAGGCCGGCAAGGAGATCGCCACGCGGCCGTTCCAGCTGGTCACCGGGCGGGTCTGGAAGGGGACGGCGTTCGGCGGCGCACGTGGGCGCACCGATGTGCCGACCATCGTCGACTGGTACATGGACGGCAAGATCCAGATCGACCCGATGATCACTCACACCATGCCGCTGGAACGGATCAACGAGGCCTTCGACCTGATGCATTCCGGCGAGAGCATCCGCAGCGTGGTGGTCTACTAGCCGAGCGCGGCTTCCTTGAGCTGCGGAAACACCTTGCCGACCTTCTCCAGCAGGTAATCGCCGTAGGTCCCTTCGAACTCGTGGACCGAGGCCCGGTCCCAGCGTTCGGCCTTGTCGGCGTCATGCAGCGCGGCATCGGTGGCGACGGCGGGCAGGGGCCGCATGGGGACCATGAAGTCGGGATCGAAGAACAGCGGAAAGGACAGGCGGTCGTGGCCGCTGACGTTGCGCACCCGGTGCGGCGTAGATTTGAAGCGCCCGCCAGTCAGCCGTTCCAGCATGTCGCCGATATTGCAGACCAGCGCGCCCTCGATGGGCGGAGCCTCAATCCAGCCTGAGGGCGCCTTCACCTGCAGGCCACCGTGGCGATCCTGGGCCAGCAGGGTGAGGAGGCCGTAGTCAGTGTGCTCGCCGACACCCCAGGACTGGCTCCAGTCGACGTCGGGCGCGCCGCTGGCCGGATAATGGAAGATGCGGAATAGCACTGTGGGCTCGGCGGTATAGGCACGGGCGAAGTATTGCGCGTCGAGGCCAAGGCTCAGCGAAACGCCCTCCATCAGCGTCGCCGCAGCCCGCGTCGCGCCGTCCATGTAGGCGCTGGCGGCGGCCTTGAGGCCGGGCGGTTCGGTAGGCCACAAGTTCGCCCCGTGCATGGCCACGCCGGCCCGCACACGCGGATGATCTGGGCCGAGTTCGGCGCCCAGGTAGAGGCCTTCCTTCAGATCCGGGCGACCGGAGGTCAGCTCGCCGCCCACCGGGAAATAGCCGCGCCACGCCTTGCCGCCCCGCGCCATGGAGATCGCCATCTTCGCCGCGAGTGGCAGGGCGAAGAACCGGCGGCTTTCGGCCTCCAGCGCGTCCAGCACATCGGCGCCGATGCCGTGGCCGACCAGATAGAAGAAGCCGTGGGCGCGGCAGGCCTGCGCGATCTCCTCGGCGACCCTGGCGCGGCCGGCGGCGTCGCCGGGCTCGGCCAGGGCCGTCATGTCGATGATCGGCAGGCGCTCAGTCATGCCAGGCCGCCCTCCGGCGCGGGCCGGGCGCGCTGGTTGTAGAGCAGTCCGCGCCGCCGAGCCTGTTCCTCGGGCGTCACGCTGGCGGGGTCTTCTGGCGGACCGGCCGTGACCGCCATGCCCGCGACAACGGCAGGCCGGCCCGACAGCTCCTCGAACCAGCGCTTGAAGTATTTGAACTCGTCCAGGTCGATGCCCTGCAGCTTCCAGCTGGCGGTCCACGGATAGCAGATCATGTCGGCGATCGTGTACTCGGCGCCGGCCAGGTAGCGGCGGTCGAAGAGCCGGTTGTTGAGGACCCCGTACATCCGGTGGACCTCGTCGGCGAACCGGCGGTTGGCGTAGGCCTGATCGCCCTGTTCGGGCGGCACGCGTGAGAAGTGGCCGCGCTCGCCGGTCTTGGGGCCCTGGTTGGCCATCTGCCACATCACCCACTGGACGACGTCGTATTTGGTCCGGGTGTCCTGCGGCCAGAAGCGGCCTTCCTTCTCCGCGAGATAGAGCATGATCGCGCCGCTCTCGAAGACGCTGACCGGCTCGCCGCCGCCGGTGGGCTGGGTGTCGACGAGGGCCGGCATGCGATTGTTGGGGCTGATCTTCAGCGAGGCTTGCGTGAACTGGTCGCCGCGCCCGATGTTCATCGCCACGACCTCGTAGGGGACGCCCAGCTCTTCCAGCAGGACGGTGACCTTCTTGCCGTTCGGCGTCGGCCAGTAGTGGAGCTGGTACATGGGGGCGCGGCCTTTCCGTCTCGTGAGCCGGAGACCCTAGTGTTCCATGCCGCTACGGCAAGCCGACAAGAGCTGAAGACGGCGCCAGCCCGGCTGCGGGCTTAGGCCAGGTGGGCCTTGAGCCAGGCGATGGTCGCGGCGGTGGCGGTGTCGAAGCCCGCGCCCGCATAGACGTCGAAGTGGCCGCCGGCCACGCGGACAAGCTGCTTCGGCGATCCGGCGCGTTCGAAGGCCGCCAGCGCATGCGCGGTCGGCGTGACCAGGTCGTTGTCGGCGACGATCATCAGCAACGGACGCGGCGCGAGCCGCTCGATCCACTTGGCCGGTTCGTGCGCGCGGGCAAGTTCGAGGGATGACAGCGTGATCTCGTTCTTCCAGGTCGGGCCGCCGGTTCCCGTGAAATAGGCGTAGCCGTCCGCGCCGGGGAGCGCGCAGGGCTCGTCGGGCTTGCCGACCACCCGCATGACCGTCGGCTCAGCGCCGGCGGCGCGGGCCTCACGCTCGGCCTGGGTCATGGCGATGACATCCTCAGCGTTCGGCCAGCCGCCGATCAGCTCCCAGCCGCTGATGAAGGGCGCCTGGGAGATCACCACACGCACGCGCCGGTCCATGGCGCCGGCCTGCAGCACGTGTCCGCCGGAGAAGCTGGAGCCCCAGATGGCGATGCGCTCCGGATCGAGGCCGGGCAGGGTGCGAACGTAGCTGACCGCGTCGCGGTAACCACGCACCTGGCGCACCGGATCGACCTCTTGGCGCGGAGAACCGCCGGAGAGGCCAAAGCCCGGATTGTCGTAGACGAAGGCCGCGAAGCCGGCGGCGGCGAAGGCGCGGGCCTGCGGCTCCAGTTGGGCGGCGACGGCGGAAAAGCCGTGCGCCAGGACGACGATGGGGAAGGGCCCGTTGCCCTGCGGCAGGTAGAGCGCGCCGCGCAGGATCGCGCCTTCGGAGGCGAACATGTGAGAGGTCGTCTGGCTCATCGCTGGGATACGGCCAAGCTTGTCCTCCGGATGCTATTCCGCCGCGAGCAGGGTCTCTGGCGCCCTCTGCGGCCCGCGCACCAGCCGGCCTGGCAGTTCGCCGGTCGCCTCGCCGTGTTCGAAGGTCACCACGCCCGACACCACGGTCGCCCGATAGCCCTCGGCCCGCTGCACCAGACGACGGCCCTCGGCGGGCAGGTCGAAGATCATCTCCGGCGCCAGGATGTTCAGGCGCTCGAAGTCGATGACGTTGATGTCGGCCTTCAGGCCGGGCTTCAGCATGCCGCGGTCGTTCATGCCGTAGAGGCGGGCGGTGTCGCGGGTCTGCATGGCCACCACCTTTTCCAGCGGCAGGCGCTGGCCGCGTTCGCGGTCGCGGACCCAGTAGCTCAGCATGTAGGTCGGGAAGCTGGCGTCGCAGATCACTCCGCAGTGGGCGCCGCCGTCCGACAGCGACAGGATCGTCGCCTCGTGCTGCATCATCTCGGCGATGTGGTCGAAGTTGAACTTCGAATAGTTGAGCAGCGGCAGGTAGATGTACCCGCGCCCGTCGTTCTCCATCAGCATGTCGTAGATGATCGCCTGCGGATCGACGCCCGCGGCCTGCGCCTCGGCGGCGATGGAATCCTCGGCGCGCGGTTCGTAGTCGAGCCGGCCGTTGCGCTCCAGGCGGAACATGGTGCCAAAGCCGTGGGTCAGGATCGCGCCGATCCCGGGCGGCGGCGGGGTGACCTCGGTGATGATGGCCTCGCGGACCGCCGGGTCCTTCAGGTGTGCCAGACGTTCGGCGAAGGGCAGTTTGGCGATCTCGCGGTAGGCGGTCTTCATCACGAAGGGATGCACCGTCGACTGCCAGCCCAGCACCATACCGGTGGGCCGACAGGCGATCTGGGCGGTGATCATGGCGCCTTCCGCACGGGCCTGTTCCGTCAGCTTCAAGAGGTCGCGCCACTTCTCCGGCTGGATCGGCGACTGCAGCATGCCGAAGGTGACCGGCAGGCCGGAGGCCGCGGCGAACTGCTTCATCCAGGCGAACTCGTCCTCCGGGATCATCATGTCGGAGGCGATCTCGAAGACCCCGTGGCCGGCCTCGCCCAGCGCCTTGCCGATGCCGACCATCTCGTCGGCGCCGGCGAAGGTGCCGGGCACCGGCTCGCCATCCTTGGCGCGGTGCAGCTGGGTGCGGGAGGTCGAGAAGCCGAGCGCGCCGGCCTCCAGGGCCTCGCGGGTGATCCTGGCCATCTCGGCGATGTCAGCGGTGGTGGCTTCTTCGTTGCGTGCGCCACGCTCGCCCATGACATAGGCGCGGATCGAGCCGTGCGGGGCTTGCGTGGCGACGTCGAGCACGAAGGGCTTGCGGTCGAGCGCGTCGAGATATTCCGGGAAGGTCTCCCACTCCCACTTGATCCCCTCGGCCAGCGCCGAGCCCGGGATGTCCTCCACCGACTCCATCAGGCTGATCAGCCAGTCGTGGCGGTCGGGCCGGGCCGGTGCGAAGCCGACGCCGCAGTTGCCCATCACCACCGTCGTCACCCCATGCCAGCAGGAGGGCGAGAGATAGGAGTCCCAGGTGGCCTGGCCATCATAGTGGGTGTGGATGTCGACCCAGCCGGGCGTCACCAGCAGGCCCGTGGCGTCGATCTCGCGCCGACCGGGCTCAAGGACCACGCCGACCCGGCTGATCAGGCCGCCGTCCACCGCCACGTCCGCCACACGGGGCGCAGCGCCCGTGCCGTCGACCACGGTCCCGCCGCGCATCACCAGGTCATGCATCTTCGTCCCTCCCCGGGGAGCCCGTTCCGGGCATTTGCCACAACCTACGCCGGTGAGGGCGGCTGTCGACCCGCACGTGGCGTCAACCTGGGCGGAGAGGCCCGCTTGTCAGGGTAGGCCTTTTGGCGTTCAACCCGCGCGCGGTCCGGCATGACGCCCGAGACGCAGGGATGGCGTAACGACACGTGGACGAATTCGATTTCAGTCGGCTGGACGGGCTGCGGAACGAGGCCCCGAACCAGGCGAGCCAGGCGAAAGAGACCCTCGCCATGTTCCAGATGGGGCTCGACCGGCACAACTCGGGCGACCTGCGCAGCGCGGCGTCGGTCTATGAGGAGGTGCTGCGGCGCGATCCGAAGAACGCCGAGGCGCTGCATCTGCTGGGCCTGGTCGCCTATCAGGCGGGCCAGCCGGTCCCGGCGATCGATTTCATGTCGCAGGCCATCGCGCTCAGTCCCGAGGCCGCGCCGATGTACGGCAACCGTGGTCTGGCCCTAGCCGCCGCAGGACGGCAAGAGGAGGCGCTGGCCGACTTCGATCGGGCGATCGCCCTGCAGCCGGACCTTGCCGCGCCCCACCACAACCGCGGCGCCGCCCTGCAGGCCCTTGGTCGCACGGAGGAGGCGATCGCCAGCTACGACCGCGCCCTACAGCTCAATCCCCGGAACGCCGGCGTGTTCAACGACCGCGGCGCCTCGCTGCGCGCGCTCGGCCGCCGTGACGCCGCGCTCGCCGACTATGACGCAGCCCTGGCGCTCGACCCTAAGAATGTCGCGGCCTGGTACAACCGCGGCGGCACCCTGCGGGACCTCGGCCGCGTGGAGGAGGCGGTGGAGAGCTACGGCCAGGCCGTCGCGCTCAACCCCGACCTCGCCATCGCCCACCACAACCGCGCGCTCTGCCGATTGCAGCTGGGCGACTATCTCGGGGGCTTCGAGGAATACGAGTGGCGCAAGCGCTGCCCGACCTTCGACGATCCGCGCTATGGCCTGGAGCGGCCCTGGGCGGGAGAGCGATTGAAGGGCAAGTCGCTGTTCGTCTTCCCCGAGCTCTACCAGGGCGACGTGATCCAGTTCGCCCGCTTTGTCCTGGCCGCGGAGCAGGCGGGCGCCCGGGTGACGCTGGCCGCGCCAAAGGCCATGCACGCCCTGCTGCAGACGCTCAGCCCGTCGATCAACCTGCGGGGCGAGGACGAGGCCGGCGAGAGCTACGACTATCAAAGCCCGCTGCTCAGCCTGCCGCACGCCTTCAAGACGACGCTGGAGAGCTTGCCGAACGCGCCCTACCTGCGCGCGGACCCGGCCCGCGTCGCCCATTGGCGCGAGGCGATCGGGCCGCAAGGCTTCAAGGTCGGCGTCGTCTGGCAGGGCAGCACCTTGCCCTATGCGCTCCCGCTGCAGCGCTCGTTCCCGCTGGCGGCGCTCAAGGGCCTGGCGGCCCTGCCGGACGTTCGCCTGATCAGCCTGCAGAAGGTGAATGGCCTGGAGCAGCTCCATACCCTGCCGAAGGGCATGGCCGTGGAAGACCTGGGCGAGGGCTTCGATCCCGGCCCCGAGGCCTTTGTCGACACCGCCGCGGCGATGAGCTGCTGCGACCTGGTGATCACCCCGGACACCAGCGTCGCCCACCTGGCCGGCGCGCTGGGCGTCAACACCTGGGTAGCCCTGCCGGCCGTCTCCGACTGGCGCTGGATGAGCGCCCGCGACGACAGCCCCTGGTATCCGCACACCCGCCTGTTCCGCCAGTCGGTTCCCGGTGACTGGACGGCGGTGTTCGACGAGATGGCGGGGGCGCTAAAGGGCCTGCGCTAGCTCTGATGGTGGAGCGGCGGGCCGTCGCCTGCTAGACACCGCCTCCCGGACGGGTGGCCGAGTGGTTTAAGGCAGCGGTCTTGAAAACCGCCGTAGGTGCAAGCCTACCGTGGGTTCGAATCCCACCCCGTCCGCCATCCTGCTTCGCTCCACGGAGCTTCGTAGGACTGGCGTCCAATTTCGGGGGCGAAGCAGGATGCCCTCCGAAGCTTTGGCGAAGGCGGGCTGCTGCTGCACCTTCACACCCACGGCAGCTTCTGCTCCGGCCCCCAGATCCAACCATCCGCGATGTAGTAACCGGTGGTGGCGTCCCTCGCCCCGTCGGGACCGAGGATCCAGCCGGCGGTGATCCAATAGCCCGTGGTCATGTTGGCGGCGCCGTCGGGACCCCAGATCCAGTTCTTGTCGATCCAGTATTTGCCGTTCTGCTCGGGCAGTTCGCTGAATATCCAGCCGCCCACAATCCAACCCGCGGCGACCGTCATGCGCTACTTCGCGACCTCGTTGATCTGCGCCTTGGCGCGGGACGCCGGCACGATGGGAATATCGGCGTCGGCGAGCGGCTGCATCCACTTTTTGCGGGCCATGGCGGCGGCGAGGTAGGGGGCGAGTTCGGCGGCTTTCCTGGCCTCGCGCTCGGCGACCTCAGCCTTGAAGGCCGGCATCACTTCGGCGGCGAAAAGCTCAAGCGATTCACAGATGTGGGCGTGTTTGTTGCGGCCGGCCTGCTGCAGGAAGATCACCTGGTCGACGCCGGCGTCGCGGAAGGCGGCGATGTGCTCGCGGATGTCGTCGGGCGTGCCGATGCCGTTGGCGTTGCGGGCGGCGGCCTTGGTCGCGGCGATGATCTCGTCGTCGCTGCGGGCGCGCGACGCCTGGAAATCGGCGAACAGGGTGGAGCGGCCGGGCAGGGCGTCGTGGGCCACCAGCGCGTTCACCGCATAGCTGAAGAACTCGAACCCCTCCTGGCCGCGCCGGATCGCCTCCGCCCGGTCCGGGTGGACCGAGAAATTGGAGACCATGGCCAGGTTGGCGTTCACCGCGTGGCCGATGGGCACGCACTGATCAGACTTGATGATGCCGTAGTAGATTTCGGCCCAGGCCTTGGCCTCCTCAGGATCGACGAAGGAGAAGGCGAGCGCGCCGACCCCGATGGAGGCGGCGACCTTGATGGTGTCGCGGTTGGTGCAGGCCATCCACATCGGCGGATGCGGCTTCTGCACGGGCTTGGGCACGATGTTGCGGCAGGGGAAGGAGAAGCCCGCGCCCTCGAAGCCGGGGTACGGGTCCATCACCAGCATGTTGGCGATCTGCTCGGCGGCTTCGAGCGCCAGGGCGCGCTTTTCCCTGGCCGGGATCTTGAAGCCGCCGAGTTCCAGGCGGGTCGCGCCTTCACCGATCCCGAAGTCGAGGCGGCCCCTGGAGATGATGTCCAGCGTCGCCAGGCCTTCGGCGGTGCGGGCCGGGTGGTTGTAGTTGGGGATCACCTGGCGGATGCCATGGCCGACGCGGATGGTCTTGGTCAGCGCCGCGCAGGCCGCCAGGAACACCTCCGGGGCGGAGGAATGGGAATATTCCTCCAGGAAATGGTGCTCGACCTCCCAGGCGTAGTCGTAGCCAAGCCGGTCGGCGAGCACGACCTGCTCAAGCGCGTCGTGGAACAGTCGCGCCTCGTCGCCCTCGTTCCACGGCTTGGGCAGTTGATGTTCGTAGAAGATCCCGAACCGCATCGCGCTGGCCTCCGCACCCGACGGGCCACCTTCCGGCGCGGCGGGTGGCATTTCAACCACCAACGGCGCGAACCCGCCGGGAAGCGATGCAACAGCCGGTTAACCCAGGTGAAAGCATGGGCCGGGCAAGCTTACGCCGCAGTCAATCTGAGGGTTCGCGATGACGCGCGTGCATGCGGTTTCGGCGGGGCGGTTGGCCCTGGTCCTGGTTGCGGGCGCCTCGCTGGCGGCCTGCTCGACGCTGACGACCCCGAAGTACTCGATCAAGGGCGGCGGGCAGAGCGCGTCGCGGAGCTCCACGGTGCGTCCGCCGGCCGATCCGAGCGCGCACGGCACCAACGCGCCCTATCAGGTCGGTGGCATCTGGTACGTGCCGCACGACCAGCCGCGCTATGACGAGACCGGGATCGCCTCCTGGTACGGCGACGCCTTCAACATGAAGGCCACCGCCGACGGCGAGATCTTCGACATGAACCAGTTCTCGGCGGCGCACACGACGCTGCCGCTGCCATCGATGGTCGAGGTGACCAACCTCGACAATGGCAAGAAGCTGCTGGTCCGCGTCAACGACCGTGGGCCCTTTGTCGGCGGGCGGGTCATCGACCTCAGCCATGCCGCCGCGATCGAGCTGGGCTATGACCGCGCCGGCACCGCCCATGTGCGGGTGAAGTATGTCGGCCCGGCTCCGCTGGCCGGTCCCGAAGCCGGCGTGCGCTACGCCAAGGCCTCGCCCCAACCCAGTTCTGGCGCCCCGACCTATGCGTCGCCCTTGCACGCGGCGTCCTACAGCTCGGGAAGCCTGACGGCTCATCGCCCGGCGGATGAGGAGATTTTCGGCCAGGCCGGGACCCCGGCCCTGGCGGTGGACTCGGCGGTCGCAGCGGCTCCGCTGGTGGCTAGGCCGCAGCCGGTCGCGGTGGCGTCGCTCACGCCCTTGCCGGCCGCGACGACGACGCGGGCGTCGCGCGATCCCTTTATCAGCGACGTGGTGGCGCGGCGAGTCCAACCGGTCGCGCAGAGGGCGATCCTGGAGGCCGCCTCCGGACAGCCGTCCGCCGTTGCAAACCCGCGTGCGCCTTCGGTTCCGGCGCCGACCGTTGCGCTGCCGGCGCCCAAGTTTGCCGCCGCCGCGACCAGCACGCCTTCGGCGCGCGCCTACAGCATCCAGGCCGCCGCCTTCAGCGACCAGGACAACGCCAAGCGCGCGGCGGCTCAGCTGGCGTCGGCCGGCGCGGTCAAGGTCGAGCCGTTCGAGCGCGGCGGGGTGACCATGTATCGCGTCTATCTGGCCGGGCTTTCCGACGAGGTCGAGGCGCGTGCGGTGCGCGACAAGGTGGCGGCCATCGGCTTCGCGGACGCCCGGGTCGTCAGGCCCTAGACTTCCCCTAGACATCCTGGGCGAACCGGCCATTTTGCGCCGGTGAGCCAAGGCAGATTCATCACCTTCGAAGGCGGCGAGGGGGCGGGGAAATCCACCCAGCTCAAGCGCCTTGCCGCGCGCCTGCAAAGCAGTGGCCGCGAGGTCGTGGCGACCCGCGAACCCGGCGGCTCGCCGGGCGCCGAGAGCATCCGCGAACTGGTGTTGAAGGGGAACGCCGACCGCTGGAGCCCGGTTACCGAGACCCTGCTCATGTACGCCGCGCGGCGCGACCATGTGGAGCGGGTGATCCGCCCGGCCTTGGCCCGGGGCGCCTGGGTGGTTTGCGATCGCTTCGCCGATTCCACCCGGGCCTATCAGGGCGCGGCGGGCGGAACCGACCCGGCGCTGATCGCGGCGATGGAGACCTATATCCTGGAGGACACCCGGCCGGACCTGACGCTGATCTTCGACCTGCTGGTCGAGGTCGGGCTGGAGCGGGCGCATGTGCGGGCCGGGAGCGAGATGCGTTTCGAGTCCAAGGGTCTGGCCTTCCATGAGCGGCTGCGCGAGGGATTCCTGGCCATCGCCAAGGCAGAGCCAGAGCGCTGCGCCGTGATCGACGCTACCGGGGACGTGGACGCGGTCGAGGCCCGTGTCTGGGCGGCCGTCGACGAACGCCTGGCGGCTCATGGCTGAGATGCATCATCCGCGGGAGGTGTTCGACCTCACCGGCCACGAAGCCGCCGAGACGGCCTTCGAGGCGACCCGCGCGCGGGGCCGGCTGCACCACGCCTGGCTGCTGACCGGGCCGGAGGGCGTCGGCAAGGCGACCTTCGCCTACCGCGCGGCGCGCAGGCTGTTGGGCGCGCCGGCCGAGCCCGCCTATGGCGTCCTGGGCGCGAGCCCCGACCATCCCGTCAGCCGCCAGATCATCGCGCGCTCGCACCCCGACATCTTCGTGCTCGAACGCGTCGACGAGAGCGGCAAGGTGCGCAAGGTGATCCCGGTGGACGAGGCCCGGGCGCTCTCGGAGTTCTTCTCCAAGTCGCCGGCCAGCGCGCCGCACCGGGTGGCGATCATCGACGCCGCCGACGACCTCAACGTCAACGCCGCCAACGCCATCCTGAAGACGCTGGAGGAGCCGCCGCCACACGGCATCCTGTTGATGGTCAGTCATTCGCCGGGCCGCCTGCTGCCGACCATTCGTTCGCGCTGCCGGAGGCTGGCCTTCGCGCCGCTGCCGATCGAGGACGCCGCCGCCTTCGTGCGCGAGCGGGAGGACGTCAGCGTCGAGGATTCGCTGCGGCTGGCGACCATGGCCGTGGGCGCGCCGGGCGGCGCCTGGGCGCTCAGCCACGCCAACGCCATCGCCATCGATGACGCCGCCCGCGCCCTGCTGGAGAGTCTGCCGAAGGTCGACGAGGCCATGGCGCTCTCGCTCACCGACCGGTTCCGGGGCGGCGAGGGGCAGGCGCAGTTCAACCTGCTGTTCGACCGTTTGGCTGAGCGGGTGCATGGGTTCGCGGTTGAGCGCGCAGGGCAGGGGATCGGTGGCCTCGACCGCTGGGCGGCGGCCTGGGAGACCCTGCAGCGCCTGCCGCGCGAGGTGGAGGCCCTGAACCTCGACCGAACCGACGCGCTGTTCACCGCGCTCGGAGAGTTGCGTCAGGCGGCTCGGGCGGCCTAGACCCAGCCCATGCTGATCGACAGCCATGTGAACCTGCACGCCCCGCAGTTCGACGACGACCGCGAGGCGGTGATTGAGCGGGCGAGGGCGGCCGGCGTCGGGCTGATGGTCAATATCTGCGACAAGGTTGCGAACTTCGACAAGGTACGCGCCGTGGCCGATGCGCCGGACATCTGGGCGACCGTCGGGACCCATCCGCACGAGGCCAAGGACGATCCTGACCTGACCGCGGCACGGCTGATCGAGCTGGCCGCCGATCCGCGCGTCGTCGGCATCGGCGAATGCGGCCTCGACTTCCACTACGACCTCAGTCCGCGCGATATCCAGGCCAGAGTGTTCCGGGCGCACGTCGCCGCGGCGCGCGAGACCGGCCTGCCGCTGGTGGTCCACACCCGCGAGGCGGACGATCTCATGGGTGCCATTCTGGAGGAGGAATACGCCGCCGGGCCGTTCCGCATACTGATGCACTGCTACACCTCGGGCGCGGAGCTGGCGGCGCGGGCGGCGGCGCTGGGGGCCTGGTTCTCGGTGTCGGGGATCGCGACCTTCAAGGCCGCCGAGGATGTCCGCGCGGTGATCCGCGACATGCCGGCCGACCGGATTATCGTCGAGACCGACTGTCCGTACCTGTCGCCCGTGCCCTATCGCGGCCGGCGCAACGAGCCGGCGTTCATCCCCCACGTGCTGGCCAAGCTGGCGGAGATCCGCGGCTGGTCGCTGGAGGAGGCAGAGCAACGCACCGAGGACGCCTTCTTCGCGGTGTTCGACCGGATTCCCCGTCCAGGAAGAACGGGCGCATGAGCCGCCTGGAGTTCACGATCCTCGGCTGCGGCTCCTCCGGCGGCGTGCCGCGGGCGGACGGCGACTGGGGGGACTGCGATCCGGCGGAGCCGAAGAACATGCGGTCGCGCTGTTCCCTCCTCGTCCGCAAATCGGGGGAGGGCGCCGAGAACGAGACCACCCTGATCGTCGACACCTCGCCGGACCTGCGGCTGCAGACCGCGCAGGCGGGCGCGAAGCGGCTGGACGCCATCCTGCTGACCCACGATCACGCCGATCAGGTGCACGGCATCGATGACGTGCGGGCCTTCTTCATCCGCCAGCGGGCGAAGATCGCCTGCCACATGGACGCGGCCACCGAGGCCTCGATGATGCGGCGGTTCGGCTACATCTTCGAACCTGAGGGCGGCTATCCGGCGATCTGCGAACGGCGAGCGATCCCGGCGCACGGCGTGGCCTGGCGGGTCGACGGGCCGTCGGGGGCGATCCCGGTGGTGACCTTCGACCAGGACCACGGCGGGGTGCGCTCGGTCGGCTACAGGTTCGGCGGCGTGGCCTATTCCAGCGATGTGGTGAACCTGGACGAGGCGGCGTTCGCGGCGCTGGCCGGGCTGGACGTCTGGATCGTCGACGCCTTGCGCTACCGGCCGCATCCGACCCACGCGCATCTGGAGCGGACGCTGGAATGGATCGCGCGGCTGCAGCCCAAGCGCGCGATCCTGACCAATCTGCACATCGACCTGGACTATGCGACGCTGCAGGCGGAGCTGCCGCCTAGCGTGGAAGCCGCCTACGATGGGTTGCGGTTTTCACATGAACTCAGCGGCAAATTATCGTGATTAATAAACCGCTTAAGATCGGCTTCCTCGCGTCCGCCAACGGCTCCAGCGCCCGGGCCATCGTCGCGGCCATCGCGGCCGGCCAGCTGGACGCTCAGGCGCGCCTGCTGGTCAGCAACAACCGCTCCGCAGCCGCCCTGGCGTTCGCCGCCGAGGCCGGCGTGCCGGCGCTGTGCATTCCCACACAGGCCGATGCCGAGGTCGCCGACGCGCGGCTCGCCGAGGAAATGGCGGCGCACGGCGTCGAACTGATCGTCTTGTCGGGCTATCTGCGCCAACTGGGTTCGAAGACCCTGGCGCGCTATGCGGGCCGCGTCCTCAACATCCATCCAGGTCCGCTGCCGACGTTCGGCGGCCACGGCATGTACGGCCGGCGCGTCCACGAGGCTGTGATCGCGGCCGGCGTGGCTGAGAGCGGCATCTGTATCCATCTGGTGGACGAGGAATACGACCGCGGCCCGGTGCTGGCGCGGCGCGGCGTGCCTGTGGCGCACAGGGACACGGCGGAGGCGCTGGAAGCTCGCGTGACGGCCCTGGAGCCGGAATTCTACGTGGAGACGCTGCGGCAGATCGCCGAGGGAGCGATCATCCTCGCCTGAGGGGTATCTATTATTTCCGATAATCTTCCTTAGGCGAGAAACGGATATCTTGAGCGGGGGTGTCCCCTGGGGCTAACTTCTCCTCTCGGGTCCGCTTCTGCTTCAATGGTCCGCCCACGCGCTGTCCTGACGTTTCGGAGTCAGCATGAAGGACGTTCTGCTCGTCGCTCTCGCGATCGTCGGCCTGGCCGGCGCGGCGCAGGCCACGCCCAAACCGCCACCTGCGACGCCAACGCCTGCGCCAGAGCCTGTCATGGAGGTCGAGGAGCTCAGCATCACCGCCCAGGCCACCTGCCTGGCGCCGAAGCCGGACAGCTTTGCGGTACGGCCCAAGATCGTCAGCACCTTTCCGGCCAATGGCGCCATGGTGCGGCCTGGCGTCGTCGTCCTGCGGATCACCTTCGACCAGCCGATGAGCTGCAAGGGCTTCTTCACCGGCATTCCGAAGCTGCGGAATCCCTGTCCGCTGGAGCATCAGCACTGGGTGCTGAGCTTCGACCGAAAGACCATCCGCACCACCTGCCGCGCCGAGGGTGTCGCCGCCTACGGCGTGGGCGTCAGCGACAATCCCGACGCCACCTTCCTGAGCCTCGCCGGGCGACCGCTGGAGCCCTACGAGTTCCGGTTCACTACCTCGGCGGCGCCCGACGTGCTCACCGCCGCTGAGTCCCTCGATCAGGACCCCGCCAATCCGCCGCGGCAGCCGGAGTTCACGCCGGTCGAGCTGCAGACGGCGCACGTCAAGCATTAGCCGCCTGGTCTAGGGTGGCGCTTCGCCGCCGGATTCGGACCTGAACATGCGCCTCATCGCCTTTGTCGCCTCGCTGGCCCTTGGTTCGGCCCTGGGCGCGCCCGCCCTGGCGCAAGAGCACGGGCGCTATGTCACCTACTCCCTGCTGCACGCCATAGGTTCTGAGACCTACATGGTGAGCCCAGCAGAATCAGGCCGCTCGGTGATGACCATCGCTGCGTCGCTGTCCGACCGGGGCTCGACACGGGCGGGTGAAACGCAGCTGACGTTCGGCCCGGGCTTCACGCCCAGCGCGCTGGCGTACCGACGCAGCGGCGCACCGGCCACGGAAGTCTGGCGCACCGAGGCCGCCGGGGCGTCGGCCATCGTCGAGGAGCCCTCCGGCCGCCGCACCTTCACCAAGCCAGCCACGGCCTTCGTCGGCTTCGCCCAGATGCCCGCGTCGCTGCAGATGGCGATGATGCGCTATTGGGCGGCGCACAGCCGGCCCGCCGCCCTGCCGATCCTGCGGGCCAGCGATCAGGCCCTGCCGCTGGCGATCCGGCGCGTCGGCGAGACCACGGTCGCCCTGCCCGCCGGTCCGGCCCGGCTGACGCGCTACACCGTCGCCAACCTGATGTTCGGCCGCGAGATCCTCTGGATGGACAGCCAGGGCCGTCTGGCCGCGGCCATGACCTTCGCCGGCGGCCTGCCGCAGGAGCAGGTGCTGGAAGCCTATCAGCCGGCTTTCGAGCAGCTCGTGAAGGCCGGCGTGGCGCAGGAAATGGCCGATCTCGACGCCCTGGACCGCCAGGTGCGCCCCACGGCCAGCGGCGCCTTCGCCATCGTCGGCGCGCGGCTGATCGACGGCACGGGCGCGCCGGCTATCCCGGATTCCGCGGTGATCGTGCGCGACGGCCGGATCGTGGCGGCTGGCCCGCGCGCGTCGGTCACCCTGCCCGCCGGGATCAAGGTGATCCACGCCGAGGGGCAGTCCCTGCTGCCGGGGCTCTGGGAAATGCACTCGCACTATTCGGGCGTGGAGTTCGGCCCGGCCCTGTTAGCGGCTGGTGTCACCACAGCGCGCGATTGCGGTGGCGAATTCGGCTTCCTGACCGCGATGCGCCGCAAGATCCGTGCGGGCGCGCTTGGGCCGAGATTGCTGCTGGCCGGCCTGATCGATTCCGCAGGCCCCCTCGCCTTCGGCGCCGTGGACGTGGAGACGCCGGCTGAGGGGGTGGCCGCCGTCGACCGTTACGCCGACGCGGGCTTCGAACAGATCAAGGTCTACACCCAGATCAAGCCGGACGTGCTGAAGGCTATCGCGGTCGAGGCCCGCCGGCGCGGCCTGACGGTCACCGGCCACGTGCCGGCCGCCGTCGATGCCTTCGGTGGCATCGAAGCCGGCATGGACCAGATCAACCACCTGCAGTTCGTCACCCGCGCCATGCTGCCGGAGGGTGCGAACGGTCCTGTCGACCTGAACTCGGACCGCGCCAAGGCGCTGATCGCTCTGATGAAGGCCCGCCAGACGGTGATCGATCCGACCGAGGGCTGGGGCGAGATGGCGGGCCATCCCGCCAGCGTCAGCGCTGCATCGTTCGAGCCGGGCTTGGACGCCGCGCCCTATGTTCTGGCCGCGAAGTTCGAAGCCCTCGGCGGCCCAGTGGACGCCGACCGCTTCCGCGAGCGAATGGCCGCCAATGGCCGGGTGATCAAGGCGCTCTACGACGCCGGCATTCCCATCGTGGCCGGCAGCGACACCGGGCTGATCGGCTACGGCATCGATCGCGAGCTGGAGCTCTACGTCCAGGCGGGCCTGCCCCCGATGGCCGCGATCCAGACGGCGACGTTGGGCGCGGCGCGGGCCATGAGGCTCGACCGCGACTCCGGATCGGTCGAGGTCGGCAAGCGCGCCGACCTGGTGCTGGTGGAGGGCGATCCGCTCAGCAACATCAGCGATCTGCGCCGCGTGACCAAGGTGGTGCGCAATGGCCAGATGTTCGACAGCGCCGCCCTGGGGCGCAGTGTCGGCTTCCACCGCTCCCACACGCCGGTCGCGACGCCCAGCCTCTGAGCGTGACCGCTTGCGCTCACGCTAGGGAAGCCTACCTTTAGGCTGAGGGCGAGAAACGAGAGGTCACTATGAAAACCCTGACTCTTGCCGCCGCCGCTCTGTTGATCAGCGCTGGCGGTGCGCTTGCGACGCCCGCTTCCGTCAGCGTCACGGTCGGCCCCGAGCTGCAGCTCAAAGGCGAGAAGACGCTCGGCATGCGCGACGTGAACGATCTGGCCAAGTCCCTGCAGAGCGATGTCGAGAAGCGGCTGGCCAAGACCGGCGCCTATGACGGCGCGCGGATCGAGCTGATCCTGGTCGATGCCCAACCCAACCGCCCGACGTTCAAACAGCTCGGCGACAAGCCCGGGCTTTCCATGCGCAGCATCAGCATCGGCGGCGCCCGGATCGAGGGCCGCGCGGTGGCCGCCGACGGCGCGGTGACGCCGCTCAGCTACGACTACTATTCCCCGGACCTATACTGGGTGCGCGGTGAAACGACCTGGTCGGACGCCGAGCAGACCTTCCAGCAGTTCGCCGCTCAGCTGAGCCGCGGCAAGGCCGTCGCCAGCCGCTGACCCGACTTGCCTCATGCACCGACGCGGGGTCTGATCCGCCGCATGACCCGACCTGCCCCGCCCGACACGCTTGCGCCCATCGACCGGCTGCTGGCGATCATGGCGCGGCTGCGCGATACCGCCGACGGCTGTCCATGGGACCTGGAGCAGACCTTCGCCACCGTCGCGCCCTATACCGTCGAGGAGGCTTACGAGGTCGCCGACGCTATCGAGCGCAACGATCTGGCCGACCTGAAGGACGAGCTGGGCGACCTGCTGTTCCAGGTGGTGTTCTACGCCCGCATGGCCGAGGAGCGCGGCGCATTCGCCTTCGAAGATGTGGCCCGCGCCATCAACGACAAGATGGTGCGCCGGCACCCGCATGTGTTCGCCGATGAGACCTATGCCTCCCTGGCCGATCAGAAGGCCGGTTGGGAGGACTTGAAGGCGGCCGAGCGCGCGGCGAAGGGCAAGAGCGGACCAGCCAGCCTGCTGGACGATATCCCCGTCGGCCTGCCTGCCCTCACCCGCGCCGTGAAGCTCTCCAAGCGTGCGGCCAAGGTCGGCTTCGTCTGGCCCGATATCAGCCACGTCGTGGACAAGCTGGATGAGGAGCTTGGCGAGCTGAAGGCCGAGATCGCGGCCGGCGACTTCGAAAAGGCCCGCCAGGAGATGGGCGACGTGCTGTTCGTGGTCGCCAACCTGGCGCGCACCCTGGAGGTCGATCCGGAGGATTCCCTGCGCTTCACCAACGCCAAGTTCGTGCGGCGTTTTCAGTATGTAGAGGCACGGCTCGCCGAGCGCGGCCGGACGCCGGAAGAGTCGGATCTCGCCGAGATGGACGCGCTCTGGGATGAGGCGAAGGCCGAGGAGCGGCGCGCGGAGAAGGCCTAGTGGCCGCGGATTTCCGCGCCCGGGAACTGCTGCTCGAACTGGCCCAGCGCCTGGGGTGACAGGCTGACCGCCAGCCGCACTGAGCCGTCCTTGCCGTCGCTGCGTTCCAGCACCCGGCCGTGGCGGTAGAGCCAGGCGATGGCGGCGCCCTCGCCGACCGGGGTGAAGACATCGACCGGCGGCGCCTCGTCCACCAGGGCGGCCACCGCCTCCAGCAGGCGATCGCAACCCTCGCCGGTCACCGCCGACAGGGGAATCGCGGCCGGATGGGCGCGGCGGGCGTCGCCCTGGATGATCTCGCGGTCGTCGGGCGGCAGCAGGTCGAGCTTGTTCCAGACCTCCAGGATGGCGCGGTCTTCCAGATCGACGCCCAGCTTGGAGAGCACCTCGCGCACATCGCCGGCCTGAGCGGCGCTTTCGGCGCTGGCGATATCGCGGACGTGCAGGACGACGTCGGCCTCCTTCACCTCCTCCAGGGTGGCGCGGAAGGCCTCGACCAGCTCGTGCGGCAGGTCGGAGATGAAGCCCACGGTGTCCGACATGATCGCCGGCCGGCCATCCGGGAGCTTCAGCATCCGCAGCGTCGGGTCGAGCGTGGCGAACAGCATGTCCTGCGCCACCACCTCGGACTTGGTGAGCCGGTTAAACAGCGTCGACTTGCCGGCGTTGGTGTAGCCGACCAGGGCCACCGTCGGGTACGGGTGCCGCTTGCGGGCTGAGCGTTGCAGGGTCCGGGTGCGGCGCACCTCCTGCAGCTCCAGCTTCAGCTTGCGGATCTTGTCGGCGATCAGCCGCCGGTCCGTCTCGATCTGGGTTTCGCCGGGGCCGCCCATGACGCCATAGCCGCCGCGCTGCCGCTCCAGGTGGGTCCAGGTGCGGACCAGCCGTGAGCGTTCGTAGGAGAGGCGGGCCAGTTCGACCTGAAGGCGGCCCTCGCGGGTCCGGGCGCGGCGGGCGAAGATCTCCAAGATCAGGCCGGTGCGGTCGATGACCTTGCAGTTCCAGGCTTTCTCCAGGTTCCGCTGCTGCACCGGCGTCAGCGCGTCGTCGACGATGGCGACATCGGCCTCGATCAGTTCGATCGTCCCGCCGATCTCGGCGACCTTGCCCTTGCCGAACAGGGTCGCCGGCGTCAGCTGGCGCAGGTGCGCGACCAGGGTCTCGCGAACCTCGAGATCGAGCGCCAGCGCCAGGCCGACTGCCTCTTCCAGGCGCGCCTCAGCCGCCCGCGAAGAGCCACGCCCCTCGCGGTCGGGATGGATGACAATGGCGCCTTGAACCGGCGCCTGACGATCTACGGACTTGGAGGAGCTCAATCGGCCTCGTCTTCGCCCGGCTCATAGAGCTGCACCGGTTGCGCGGGCATGATGGTGGAAATGGCGTGCTTGTAGACGAGCTGGGATTGCCCATCACGGCGGAGCAGCACGCAGAAATTGTCGAACCAGCTCACCACGCCCTGCAGCTTGACGCCATTGACCAGGAAGATGGTGAGCGGCGTCTTCGACTTGCGCACGCTGTTCAGGAACGTGTCCTGCAGGTTCTGTTTCTTCTCACTCATGGCTTTTCGCCCTTTTTATAGATCGGGAGGCCAAAGCGCCGCCCACACACGAAAGTTAGCTAGAACGCGTTTTGCGACAGGCGCAACAGCAGGCAGCCCCTTAGATGGCGCTGGCCTTCGCCTGCTCGATATAGAGACGCCGGAGCCTCGCCGCCACCGGACCGACCTTTCCATCGCCCACCGGCTTGCCGTCGACACTGACCACCGGCAGCACCAGGGAGCCCGCGCCAGTGATGAAGGCCTCCTTGGCGGCCAAGGCGTCGGCGGGTGTGAACGGCCGCTCATCGACCTCCAACCCGTTCTCACGGATCACGTCCAGCAGGCTGTAGCGGGTGACGCCGCGCAGGATGTTGGCGTTGGTGGCGCGGGTCCGCAGGCGACCATCGCCGTCGACGATCCAGGCGTTGGACGACGCACCCTCGGTGACGAAGCCTAGGTCGTCGACGAACCAGGCCTCGACCGCGCCGACCGCCCTCGCCTTCTGCTTGGCCAGCACATTGGGCAGCAGGCCGACAGTCTTGATGTCGCAGCGGCCCCAGCGGTTCTCCGGCGTCGTGACGACGCCGACGCCCTTGGCCGCGCGGGCCTCGGACTGGGCGCGATCGACGCGGCTGACGGTGATCACCACCGCGGGACGGACCGAGGGATTGGGAAAGGCGTGGTCGCGGGGCGCGACGCCGCGCGTCACCTGCAGATAGACCAGGCCCTCGGTCACCCGGTTGCGGCGCACCGCTTCCTTCAGCACCAGAGTGAGCGCGGCGCGGCTCATCGGCATGTCGATGGAAAGCTCGCCCAGGCTGCGTTCCAGCCGCGCGAAATGGCCCTCCGGATCGGCCAGCTTGCCGCCGAACAGCGCCCAGACCTCATAGACCCCGTCGGCCAGCTGGTAGCCGCGGTCCTCGATATGGACCGTGGCGGCGGCGTGTGGGACGAAGCGGCCGTTCACATAGGCAATCCTGCCCATCCTACTCCGCTCCCTTCGTGAGCTTCGAAGGATTGCGGATGCGGCCTGAGAAGCCTTGGCGAAGCAGGCCCATCAGGCGACGTCTTCTTCGAGCGCACGCGCGCCCGAAAGGCCGAGCGACTTCAGCTTGCGGTGCAGGGCCGAGCGTTCCATGCCGATGAAGGCGGCGGTGCGCGAGATATTACCGGAGAAGCGCAGCATCTGGGCGTTGAGGTACTCGCGCTCGAACACCTCGCGGGCTTCCCGTAGCGGGAGCGCGATCATTCGCTCTGCCCCCAGGCTAGTGGCCTGATCGGTGACCATGGCCTCGGCCGGCAGCATGTTGGCGGTGATCGGGTCGGACGGCGCGCCCGACGCCAGGATCAGCATCCGCTCCACGTTGTTGCGCAGCTGGCGCAGATTCCCCGGCCAGGCGCGGACCTGCAGGGTCGCCAGCGCATCGTCGGCCAGGCGGCGGCGCGGCATGCCGGTCGCCTCCCCGATCCGCTCGATGAAATATTCCACCAGCTCGGGGATGTCCTCGCGCCGCTCGCTCAGGCCCGGCACGTTCACCGGCACCACGTTCAGACGGTGGAACAGGTCCTCCCGGAACCGCCCGGCTGCGATCTCCTCGCGCAGGTCGCGCGACGTGGAGGAGACCACGCGCACATCGACGTGGACGTCCGAGTCGCCGCCGACCCGGCGGAAGCTCTGGTCGACCAGGACCCGCAGGATGCGTCCCTGGGTCTCGCGCGGCATGTCGGCGACTTCGTCGAGGTAGAGTGTGCCGGCGTGGGCGCGTTCGAAGACGCCGATCTTCGCGGTGCGCCCGTCGTCGCCTTCCTGGCCGAACAGCTCGACGTCCATGCGCTCGGGCGTCATGCCCGCCGCGCTGATCGGCACGAATTCGTTGCGGGTCCTGGCCGAGGCTGCGTGGATCAGCCGCGCCACGGTTTCCTTGCCCGACCCCGGCGGTCCGGAGATCAGCACCCGGCTGTTGGCGCCGGCCAGCTTGACGATCATCTGGCGCAGCTGTTGGGCGGCCATCGATTTGCCGGTCATGCCTTCCGGCGTGATCGCCTGGGTGCGCAGGCGGCGGTTCTCGCGGCGCAGGCCCGCAGCCTCCAGCGCGCGCTCGACGATCAGCACCAGCCGGTCGGACTTGAAGGGCTTTTCCAGGAACTCGTAAGCGCCGCGCTTGATGGCGCTGACGGCGGTCTCGATGTTGCCGTGGCCGCTGATCATGATCACCGGCAGGTCGGCGTCGAGCGCCTTGATGTGGTCGAGCAACTCCAGACCGTCCATGCCGCCGCCGGCCATCCAGATGTCGAGGATCAGAATCGCGGGCTTGCGCGCCCGGATCGCCGCCAGCGCGGACTCGGAGTCGGTGGCGGTGCGTACCGCATACCCCTCGTCGGAGAGGATGCCAGCCACCAGGTCGCGGATGTCCGCCTCGTCGTCGACCACCAGAACGTCAGACGCCATTATCAGGTCCTCAAGCCGTCACGGTTGCAGGTTTCGGCGCGGGCCGGGCCCGGGCCGAGGATGGAAGCCGCAGGATGGCCAGCGCGCCGACGCCCTCGCGGGCATCGGTCAGCTCCAGCTTGCCGCCGTGGTCTTCCAGAATGCGTTGGACGATCGCCAGGCCAAGGCCGGTGCCCTTCTCGCGGGTCGTCACATAGGGTTCGGTCAGCCGGTCGCGGTCCTTGGCGGGCAGGCCCACGCCATTGTCCTCGACTTCGAAGGCGACGCCGGCGTCGTCGGACACCAGGCGCGCGCGGATGCGGCCCTTCGGCTTGGCGGTGCGCCGAGCGCCCACCGCCTCGGCGGCGTTTTTCAGGATGTTGGTCAGCGCCTGGGTGAGCATGCGCTCGTCCGCCAGCACCCGCACCTCGGGGATCGGCTCCAGCAGCTCGACCTCGATGTCCGGGCTGGCTACCCGCTGGGCGAAGACCGCCGCGCGGATCAGTTCGGAGGCGTCCTGCTCGGCGAACTTCGGGGCCGGCATGCGGGCGAAGGAGGAGAACTCATCGACCATCTGCCGTATGGCGTCCACCTGGCGGATGATGGTGTCGTTGCAGCGGTCGAAGGTCTCCAGTTCGGCGGGCGCGATGTCCTTGCGATACTTCTTGCGCAGGCGTTCGGCCGACAGCTGGATCGGGGTCAGCGGGTTCTTGATCTCGTGGGCGATGCGCCGCGCCACGTCGCGCCAGGCCGCGTTGCGCTGGGCGGTGACCAGCCGGGTGATATCGTCGAAGGTCAGCACCAAGCCGTCCTCAATGCGGCTGGCCCGCACCCGCAGGCGCAGCGTCTCGCGGCCGCGCACCAGATCCACCTCTTCCTCGGCCTCGCCGCGGCCGGTCCCGCCGCTGACCTGAGCGGCGACGGCGGCGATCTCTGGGGCCACGTCAGCGAGCTTCTGGCCACGGCCGGGCTTCTCACGCAGGCCCAGCAACAGCTCCGCCTGGCGATTAGCGGCCGAGATTCGGCCCTTGGTGTCGAGGCCGATGACTCCGGCGCTGACCTCGGCCAGCACGGTCTCGATGAACTGGCGCCGCCGTTCGGCATCCTCGTGGGCCGTGCGCAAAGCTTCCTGCTGCGCCTTAAGATCATGCGTCATGCTGTTGAAGGCGCGCGACAAGACGGCGATCTCTTCAGGGTCGTTCTCGGCGTCGACGCGAGCGGTCAGGTCGCCACCCGCCACCTTGCCGGCCGCCTGCACCAGCCGCGCCACCGGTCCGGAAATCGCGTCGGCGGCGCCCAGGCCGAGCCAGACCGCGCCGACCAGCACCAGCAAGGCGGTCTCGAAGTAGCTCAGAGCGAAGATGACCTGGATCTTCTGCCGGTTCTGCGCGGCGTCGCGGTAGGCCATCAGGCTGGCCTGGGCCTCGAACTGGTTGTTGATGATGCCCTTCTCGATAGGCCGCACCACGTAGAGGTAGGCGTCCGGATAGCTGCGCAGCCGGTAGACCGCGCGCATGCTGTCGCCGCAGGTGGTGTTGCAGACCGAGATGATGCCCTCGTCGGCGGCCTTGAAACTGGTCGCCGGCGGCATGGCGAAGGGCGGCGCATCCGGCGCCGCGAAGCGCGCCAGCACCCGCCCGTCCCGGTCGATCAGATAGGCGGCCGAAAAGCCGTGATAGGTGGCGAGACCCCCCAGATATTGGCCGAAAGTGATCGGACTTGCCTCAAGGCCGGGCGCGGCGCGGTTGAGGTCCTGACCCATGGGGATCATGTGGCTGTGGATGTAATTGCTCTGCTCCTCGACGTAGGAGCGGGCGAGCGCCGCGGAGTTCTCGACCACGGTTTTCACCCGCAGGCTGAACCAGTTGTCGACGCCGCGGCTGACCAGAACGCCGTAGAACAGGGCTACCACCACGGCCGGCACCAGGGCGGCCATGGCAAACAGGGTGACGAATCGCACCTGCAGCCGCGCGCCGGCGTCGCGTTCCCGAGCGTTCACCAGGGCGAAGAAGCGCAGGAAGACGATCAGCGTCAGCGCCAGGATCAGGATGAGGTTGAAGCCCAGCACCGTCAGGATGTGCTGGCTGGCCGGTCCAAGCGGCCCCGTCGAGGGTGGCGAGGCGGCGAGCAGGATGGCCACGCCGGTCAGCAACGCCGCCAGGCCGTAGCCCGCGCCCAGCACGCCCCGCGACTGAACCGCTTGCCAGACCCGGGGCCAGACACGGCCTAGCCCAGTGGCGGCGAACCCCTGTCGAATATCCAAAGCCATCGCCGGGGAGCCTAAGCGAGCGTGCCCCAAACGCAACAGTCTTGTTGCAAGGATACGTCAGCCGGCCGCGCTGCCTACAGATCGGCCTACCTACGGCCTCGCTGCATCTCGACTCCCAGGTCGGAGATCTTCTTGCGCAGGGTGTTGCGGTTAAGCCCCAGGATCTCGGCGGCGCGGACCTGATTGCCGCGGGTGGCCGAGAGCGTCAGCTGGATCAGCGGCCGCTCCACCTCTTCCAGCACCCGGTCGTAGAGCCCCGCCGGCGGCAGGCCGTCCGGCTGGTCGGCGAAGTAGCTCGAGAGCTTGCGCTCGACGAGCTGGGCGAGCGTCGCGGGGCCTTCCTCGCCTTGCACCTGCGGCTGATGGTCGACCAGTTCGCGCTCGATGATCCGCGCGGTGATCAGGTCCTCGCCATAGAGCGCGCAGATGCGGCGGATGAGGTTTTCCAGTTCGCGGACATTGCCGGGCCAGGCATGCTGCTTCAGGCGGTCCAGCGCCGCGGCGTCGATGGTCTTGGACGGCAGGCCTTCGCGGTTGGCGCGCAGCAGAAAGGCCCGCGCCAGGTCCGGGATATCGTCGGGCCGGTCGCGCAGCGGCGGCAGCCGCAGCGGCGCGACGTTCAGGCGGAAGAACAGGTCCTCGCGGAACAGGCCTTCACGAATCAGCCCGCGCAGGTCGCGGTTGGTGGCCGCGATGATCCGCACATTGGGCCTGCGCCCGGTCTTGGGGTTCAGCGCCGGCTCCGAGCCGTCGATCACGCGCAGGAGGCGCGTCTGGGCGTCCAGCGGCATGTCGCCGATCTCGTCCAGGAACAGGGTGCCCCCATCGGCGTCGATCAGCTTGCCGGCGTCGCCGTCCTCCTTGCCGAACAGCTCGGTCTCGACCCGCTCGCGCGGCACCGCCGCCAGATTGATGGTCACGAACTTGCCGTCGCGCCGGCGGCCCATGTCGTGCAAGGCGCGGGCGACCAGCTCCTTGCCAGACCCGCTCTCGCCGGTGACCAGCACGGTGAGGTCCGCGCCGACCAGACGGGCGATGGTGCGATAGACCTCCTGCATCGGGCCCGAGCGGCCGATCAACGGCAGGCGGTCGTCGCGCACCGCGCGGGCCTGGGCGCGGGCGGCCTCGGGGTCTGCGGGCCGCGACAGCGCGCGCCGCGCACAGGCCGTCATGTCGTCCAGGTCGAAGGGCTTGGGGATGTAGTCGAAGGCGCCGAGCTCGGCGGCGTTGACCGCGGTGATCAGGTTGTTCTGCGCGCTCATCACGATGATCGGCAGCTTGGGCCGTTCCTTCTTGATGCGCGGCAGCACGTCGAAGACGTTTTCGTCTGGCATGACCACGTCGGTCACCACCAGGTCACCCTCGCCGTCCGTCACCCACTTCAGCAGGGTCGCGGCGTTTCCGGTGGCGCGGACCTGATAGCCAAGCCGGGTGAAGGCCTGCGACAGGACCAGGCGGATCGAGGCGTCGTCGTCGGCGATCAGGATCTTTTTGCTGGCGGTATTCATGCCGGGACGTCCTCGTCGGAAGCGATAGGCAACAACACCCGGAAAACCGTCCGGCCGGGTTCGGATTCGAAGTCGAGCAGGCCGCCGTGCGCATTCACCAGCTTGCTGACCAGCGCCAGGCCCAGGCCGACCCCATTGGGCTTGGTGGTCACGAAGGGCTGGAAGAGGTGTTCTCGCAGGTGGTCGGGAACGCCCGGGCCGTTGTCGACGATGCGGACCTCTAGCGGGGCCCCGCGCAGCGTCTGGCCCTTGGCGGCGCGAACACGGACGCCGTGACGATAGGCGGTGTAGATGCCGATGGCGCCGCGACCGTCGCCGCGGGAGTGAGCGGCCTCGGCGGCGTTCTTCACCAGGTTCAGGAAGATCTGGATCAACTGATCCTCATCGCCCAGCACTGGCGGGAGCGACGGATCGTATTGCTCGCGAAGCTGCAGGCCGTCGGCGACGCCGTTGGCGGCGAGCGCCCGCACCCGGTCCAGCACCTGGTGGATGTTGAGCGGCGTCGTGAAGGGAAGCGCGTCGTCGGAGAAGGCCTCCATCCGGTCGACCAGGCGGCGCACGCGATCGGTCTCATCGACGATCAACTGGGCCAGCGGCGCGTCCTCCGCCTTGGCGCCCGACTTCAGCAGTTGGGCGGCGCCGCGAATGCCAGCCAGCGGGTTCTTGATCTCGTGCGCCAGCATGCGGCCCAGGCCGACGACTGAGCGCAGGCCGCTGGCGGCGTCGGCCCCGCCCCGCTCGACACCGAGCCCCGCCTTCAGGGTCAGGGTCAGCAGCACCGAGCCGTCGCCCAGCGGCGCGGCGGCCCCGTCCGCCTCGAAGGGCGCGAGGCCAAAGAGGCTGATCTGCACGCCGCGCTCGCGAACCTTGGCCTGCTCTTCAGTCGCGCGATTGAGCAGGGAGACCAGGGCCGAGCCCGGCGGCAGGGCGGCGCTGAACCGGCCGCGAGCCAGGAGCCCCAGGCCCTGGCCGAACAGTGCCTCGGCGGCCTCGTTGACCGCTACCAGCGCGCCCTCGGCGTCGACCACCATGGCGGGGTCGGGGCTGAGCTCGAAGGCCGCGGCCTTCAGCGCCAGGACGTCGACGCCCAGCGATTGCGGAAGTGTGCGCCAGCTCATGCGGCCATCCTCCGTTCAGGGCCCATCCAGAGCGCGGTCAGGCCGGCTTCGACCTCGGCGGCGTCTTCGAGGCGGCAAAGGACGCCACGGGCCTCTCGGCGCTCATCGGCGCTCGTCGGCCAAGGCGCCTGTTCGATATAGGAGGCCAGGTGCTTGCGGAACACGCGCAGGCCCAGCCGTTCGCCATAGAAGCCGAGCGCATCTTGGAAATGATCGAGGGCGATGGCGAGTCGCGTCTCGGCATCCGGCTCTTCGAACGGCCGCCCGTCGAGTTCCGCCTCAAGCTGGGCGGCGATCCAGGGTCGGCCATAGACCCCGCGCCCGACCATCACGCCGTCGGCGCCGGACGCCGCCAGCGCGGCGCGCGCGGTCGGTCCATCAACGATGTCGCCATTGGCGATGACCGGAATGCCGACGGCATCCTTCACCGCGCGGATCGCGCCCCAGTCGGCGGCGCCCTTGTAGAACTGGCAGCGGGTGCGGCCATGCACCGTGACCGCCGCGACGCCGAGCGCTTCGGCGCGGGCCGCCAGGTCCGGGGCATTCTTCGAGGCGTCGTCCCAACCCAGCCGCATCTTGACGGTCACCGGCACGTCGACCGCGGCGATGGCCGAGGCGATCAGGCGCTCAGCCAGCTCGGGCTCACGCATCAGGGCCGAGCCGCATTGCGCGCCGGTGACCTCCCGGGCCGGGCAGCCGAAGTTGAGATCGATGACCTGGGCGCCGGCCGCGGCGGCCATACGCGCGCCCTCGGCGATATGCTCGGGGTCCCGGCCGACCAGCTGGACGACCATCAGCGGCAGGCCCTCGCCCACCGCCGCGCGGCGCACCACGTCGGGCCGGCCTTTGGAAAACTCGGCGCAAGCGACCATCTCGGTCGCCACGTAGGCCGCGCCCAGCCGGCTGGCGGCGCGGCGGAACGGCAGGTCGGAGACCCCGGTCATCGGCGCGATCCAAACCCGCCCGCCGATCACCAAATCGCCAAGCTTGAGCGAACTGCTCATTTTATAGTCATCCCCATCGCTGGCTTTTTAGGCAATTTGTGCGGTGCGGTAAAGCCCGCGTGAACTGGACAAGCGCGACCGTGTCCCTAAACACACGCTGATGAGCTTCTCGGCGGTTATTGTGGCGGCGGGCGAAGGCCTGCGCGCCGGGCCCGGCGAGCCCAAGGCGTGGCGCCTGCTGGGCTCGCGGGCGCTGGTCCGCTGGTCGTTGGAAGGCTTGCTGTCGGCCGGCGCGCGCGAGGTCGTCGTCGTCGTGGCCCACGACCGGCTTGTCGCCATCGACGAGGTGCTGGACGGCCTGACAGGCTGGAGCGCGGTCACCGGCGGCAAGACCCGCGCCGATAGCGTGCAGGCCGGTCTGGCGGCGCTGACTTGCGGACGCACCCAGCCGGTGCTGGTGCATGACGCGGCGCGGCCCTTCGTCACGCGAGCCCATGTCGACCGGCTGCTGGCGGCGCTGGAACTCGCGGACGGGGCGGTCCCTGCCCTGCCCGTTCCGGACACCCTGAAGCGCGGCGAAGGCCTGATTGACGAGACGGTGAGCCGCGAGGGTCTGTGGCGCGCCCAGACCCCGCAGGCCTTCCGGTTCGGCAAGCTGAAAGCCGCCTACCGCCGCTGGCCGGCCAATGAGGAGCCCACCGACGACGCCCGCGTGGTCGAACGCGCCGGCGGCCACGTGGCCATGGTTCCGGGCGATCCCATGCTGATGAAGCTGACCTATCCGGAAGACTTCCTGATGGCCGAGCAGTTGGCGGGCTCGCGGCGGATCGTGCGGACCGGCTTTGGGATCGATGCGCACCGCTTCGGGCCGGGGGCCGTGGTCTGGCTGGGCGGCATCCGCATCGAGCACGATCTGGGCCTGGTCGGCCATTCCGACGCCGATGCGGGCCTGCACGCCCTGACCGACGCGGTGCTGGGGGCCATAGCCGAGGGCGACATCGGCCAGCACTTCCCGCCGTCCAATCCGAAGTGGAAAGGCGCCTCGTCGGATCAGTTCCTGCTGCACGCGGTGAAACTGGCGCAGGCCAAGGGCGGCAAGATCCTGAACGCCGACCTGACGCTGATCTGCGAGCGGCCGAAAATCGGCCCGCACCGCGACGCCATGCGCGCCCGCATCGCCGAGCTGCTCGGCCTTCCCATCGACCGGGTCAGCGTCAAGGCGACGACGACCGAGGGCATGGGCTTCACCGGCCGCGAAGAGGGCCTGATGGCCCAGGCGGTGGTCAGCGTGGAGACGCCGCTCTAGTTCTGCGGGTCGTTGGGGTCCATCTTCTCCAACAGTCGCCGCCAGAGCGCGCCGAACAGATTGGTGTAGTCATCGGTCCAGGGGCGGACACGCGTGGGGTCGGTGGGCTCCCAGCGCGGATCGTGGGCGAAGGGCGCCAGGCCCGCCGGCGAGCGGGCGACGATCACAGCTTCCTCGGGCGAGGGCCAGCCGGCGACATCCTCACCGGGCTTGTTCCGATAGTGCTGGATCAGCGCCACCCCGCCGGCGGCCTGCGCCACCGCCTCGGCCGGGCCGTCCAGGTCGAGGTTACGATTGGAGAGGTGCAGGATCAGCACTCCGTCCGGCTTGAGGTGGGTCAGATAACCGCGCACCGCCTGCACGGTCAGCAGATGGGTCGGGACCGAGTCCGACGAGAAGGCGTCCAGCAGCATGACATCGAAGACTTCGGTTGGTTGCTTGGCGACGGTCAGGCGGGCGTCGCCCAGTACGAAATCCACCGGCCCCTTGGCGCACTTGGTCGTGTAGCTGAAGTGCCTGGGATCGGTCGAAACGCGGATCACCAGCGGATCGATCTCGAAGAAGGTCAGATGGTCGCTCTTGCGGACATAGGCCGAGACCGTGCCGGTCCCCAAACCCACCGCCGCGATCCGCAGGCCCGGCTTGGCGTGGTCCTCGGCCAGGAACACCTGCCCGATCGGCGTCGAGTTCGCGTAGTAGACGAGCGGATTGCACTGCCAGCGCGGGGTCACCGCCTCCGCGCCATGCAGGGTCGTGCCGTGCGACAGCATCCTCACCGGCCCGCCCAGCGCCGGCACATGGGTGCCGGATTCGCGCAGCACGCCGAAGAAGCTGCGCCAGGTGTGGATGGGCGTCGTGCGGTCCGCCGCCGCCGCGGCGCCGATCGACAGGATGGCGATCACCGTGAAGTAGAGCAGCCCGTGGCGGCGGATCATGTAGGCCGCGATCACGCCGGCGCCGAGGCAGGCCTTCACGCCCAGATCGAAGAGCTCGGCCTGGGTGAGGCCGCCGAAGATGGGCGTCGTATAGACGTGCGGCGCGACAAAGGTGTTCAGCACCGGCATGGCGAGGCCGCAGGCGACGCCCAGCACCAGCATCGCCCAGGCGAAGGGCTCGATCCTGCCGGCGCCCTGCGGCCGCACCAGGCAGGCCAGGATCAGAACTAAGGGGTATTCCCAGACGTTGTCGAAGATCACCGGCGCCAGGAAGGCGTTGAAGCCGCCGCCCACCACGCCCCCCAACGACATCCAGAAATAGAACTCCGTCAGCCGTGACGGATCGGGCCGGCGCGCGACCAGGGCCTGGTGGCACATCAGCGCGGTGAAGAAGAAAGCCCCGAGGTTCACCGGCAACAGCAGGAAGAACGGGCTCGCCTCGAACGGCAGCAGGGCCGCGCAGATCGCCACCAGCGCCGCCTGCAGCAGCAGGGTCACGTCCCTGGGGATCGCCGGCCTGGCCTGGAAGGCTATGATGAAGGTCAACAGATAGAGCGCCAGGGGCAGCACCCAGAGGAACGGCGCCGAGGCGACGTCGGTGGTGATGTAGGTCGTGGTCCCCAGCATCAGACTGGACGGGATCGCCGCCAGGACGACCCAGACCAGCCGGTCGCGCCAGCTGATCGGGGCGGCGTCTGCGGCGGGTTGGCGGACGGCGGGGTTGGCGCCGGCGCTGCGGATCACCGCGATGGCCAGGCCCGCGATCAAGAGGCCGAAGACCAGGTAGCCGCCGCTCCAGCCGTAGCGCTGCGCGTGCAGGGTCAGCGTCGGCTCGACGATCAGCGGATAGGCCAGCAGCGCCAGCAGGCTGCCGAGGTTGCTGGCGGCATAGAGGACGTAGGGCTCGCTCCCCTGCCCGTCCGCGCCCTCCGGTCCGAACACCCGGGCGTGCCAGGCCTGCACCAGGGGCGCGGTGGCCGACAGGACCGCGAACGGCGCGCCGATCGAGACAGTCAGCACGCCCAGCAGCCAGACCGTAGGATGGTTCGACGACGGCGGCCCGATCAGCTCGTTGATCCGCAGCGGCAGCGCGATGGCGGCGAGCAGCAAGGCCGCGCCATGGACCAGCGCCTGGGCGCGCAGCGAACGCAGCCGCTGCAGGGCGTGGGCATAGCCATAGCCCGCCAAGAGCGCGACCTGGAAGAAGGCCAGGCTGGTGTTCCAGACCGACGGACTGCCGCCGAGCCTTGGCAACACCAGCTTGGCGATCATCGGCTCGACCAGGAACACCAGGGCGGCGCTGGCGAAGACCGTGACGGCGAACAGGGCGGACGGGGCCTTGCGGCGGTCCAGGGTGTCGGAGGTGAGCGTCGTCATGGAGCCGGACCGGAGGGCTGCGAATCGCCTTGAACGTGCAGCCTATCCGATGCTCTGGTCGCGGCACGTCCCACGCCGCGTTCCCAAGAGGCCCCGCCGATGTTTTCGCTTGAGATCGTGACCTTGGCCCGCCTGCTGGTCGATGAGGCCCGGGAGCGCTCCCTGCGGATCGTCACCGCGGAAAGCTGCACCGGCGGGCTAGTGGCCGGCGCGATCTGTCAGGTGGCAGGGGCTTCGGACGTCTTCGAGCGCGGCTTCATCACCTACTCCAACCGCGCCAAGCAGGAGCTCCTGGGCATTCCGGGCGACCTGATCGCCGACCTGGGCGCGGTGTCGGAGCCGGTGGCGCGGATGATGGCCGAGGGCGCGCTGGAAAACTCCAACGCCCACATCTCCGTGGCGATCACCGGCGTCGCCGGCCCTGGCGGCGGCACGCCGATGAAGCCGGTCGGCACGGTGCATATCGCCACCGCCCGCACCAACCACGGCCTGACGCACCGTCAGGAATTCTTCGAGCTGGACGATCGCATCGATATCCAGCTGGCCGCGGTCCAGTCGGCGCTGGAAATGCTGCGCGAGCGGATGACCTGACGCCGGCGAGATACAGCCTTTGGGGGAGACACCGATGCGCAAGACCATCGCCGCCGCTGCGCTTGCGGCCGGGCTAGGCCTGACCGCGGCCCAGGCCCAGACGGCCAACCCTGGGGTCGAGGGCCACCTTGCCGCCGCCAAGGCCGCCGCCGGGCTCGACTGGGGCGGCATTCTGGGTGTCACCTGCCTGCCAGACGCCCCGCCGCCGGCTCGCAGCGCGGCCCCGGCCGGTGCGGCGACGCCGCGCGTCGATCCGCCGCGCAGCGAGTGGTATGCCAAGCCGCAGAAGGTGTTCGACAACCTCTATTGGGTCGGGACCAAGATCCATTCGTCCTGGGTGTTGAAGACCAGCCAGGGCCTGATCGTCATCGACACCCTCTACGCCTATGCCGCCGAGCCAGAGATCGTCGACGGCATCAAGGCGCTGGGGCTCGATCCCAAGACCATCAAATATGTCCTGGTCACCCACGGGCACGGCGACCACGACCAGGGCGCACGCCTGCTGCAGGACCGCTTCGGCGCCCACGTGGTGATGGGCGGGCCGGACTGGGATGTCGTGGCGGCGACGCCCAACATGCCGGGCGGCGCGCCCAAGAAGGATATGGTCGCGACAGACGGTCAGAAGCTGACACTCGGCGACACCACGGTGACGATCTACACCACGCCCGGCCACACGCTGGGGACACTGTCCTTCGTTTTTCCGGTGAAGGACCATGGCCGGCCGTTGACGGTGGCCTATTCCGGCGGCACGGCCTTCAACTTCCGTCACGAGCCCGGGCGGTTCGACACCTACATCGCTTCACAGCGCAAGATGCAGCAGGCCGCCGCCGACGCCGGGGCCAGCGTGCTGCTCTCGAACCATTCTCTGTTCGACGCCGCCTACGACCGCGCCCGGTTGGCGGGCCTGCCCCGCGCCGCCGGTGAGCCGCATCCCTTCGAGGTCGGGGCGGATGCGACGCGGCGCTATTTCAAGGTGCTGGAAGAGTGCGCCATCGCGGTGCGCACCAAGGAATTTGGACCGCCGGCCTGAAGGGAAACCTAGGCGTTGGCCTCGGCGCGGCGGCGCGGACCGGGGCCCGGCAGGCGGATGCGCGGACGGTCACCGCCCGGATAGGCGCGGCAATAGACGGCCACCAGCGGCGGCACGGTCAGGATGATCGCCATGCCGCCGGCCACCACGATGGCGCTTTCCGCCGCCGAGATACCCGACTTGACGTTGAGCTCTACGACCCTGGCGATCAGGGTCGGCACGCTGATACCCAGCGAAATCGACTTCCAGAACACCGCGCCGAACAGGACCCCTCGCCAGACGTTGGGATGCACCAGCCACTTGTCGAAGGCCTGCGACCACACCGCGAACAACGCCATCGGCGTGAACACCGCCAGGTCGACCCAGTCGGTGATCGCCAGCGCCTCGGGACGCAGGGCGGCCGACAGCGCGTTGAGGATCGACAGCGCCGCGAAGGTCCAGAAATAGATACGCCAGAACATCAGGATACTTCCTCTGCCGAGGCCGATAAGACCCGGAGCGAGCGACAGAATCCTCCGTGGGCGTTGCAGACAGACTAACAAGCGTCGTAACCGCTGCGTTCACCAAGACCGATGTTATCTTAACGGCGGTTAGCCGTAGAGCGCCTTTGCGCGGTCCTCGAAGCAGGTCATCAGCCGCTCGACCGCGTGGGCGAAGTTGGCGCTGAGCAGGGTTTCCAGCAGGCGCGACTTGAACTGGAAGTCGATGTCGAATTCCACGCGCGTCTGGCCGTCGTCCGCCTCGAAGAACTGCCAGCGGTTGGCGAGCCGCTTGAACGGCCCCGACAGCAGGCTGACCTCGATCTGCCGCTGGGCGGGGTCGCGGCGCACCCGGGTGGAAAACCGCTCCTTCAGGAACGAGAAGCCGACGCCGGCCTCCGCATCCACGGTTTCGGTCCCATCGGGGAGCGTCCGCGCGTTCCAGATCCGCATGGCGGTGATCCAGGGCACGAACTGCGGATAGGCCATGACATCGCCGACCAGGGCGAACAGCTGGTCCGGCGCATAGGGCAGGACTTTGGTGACGTGGTGCTTCAGGCCCCGGCTTCCTTGGCGCTTCTGGCGGCTTGCAGCCGGGCAAAGTCCTCGCCGGCGTGGTGCGAGGAGCGCGTCAGCGGGCTCGAGGCCACCATCAGGAAGCCCTTGGCGCGGGCGATCTCCTCATAGGCGCGGAACTCGTCGGGGTGCACGAAGCGGTCGATGGGCGCGTGTTTGCGGGTCGGCTGCAGGTACTGGCCGATGGTGATGAAGTCGACATCCGCCGAGCGCATGTCGTCCATCACCTGCATCACCTCTTCCTTGGTCTCGCCCAGGCCGACCATGACGCCGGACTTGGTGAACTGCCGCGGATCGCGCTCCTTCACACGCTCCAACAGGCGCAGCGAATGGTAGTAGCGCGCGCCCGGCCGGATCCCGAGATAGAGCCGCGGCACGGTCTCCAGGTTGTGGTTGAAGACGTCGGGACGGCTGTCGATCACCTCATAGGCCGCCTCGACAGGCTTGCGCAGGAAGTCGGGCGTCAGGATCTCGATGGTCGTGCCGGGCGCGGCGGCGCGGATGGCGCGGACCACAGCGGCGAAGTGCCCTGCCCCGCCGTCGGCCAGGTCGTCGCGGTCAACAGACGTGATGACCACGTGCTTCAGGCCCATCTTGGCGACGGCGTCGGCGACGCGGGCCGGTTCGGTGGGGTCCAGCGCCTGCGGCTTGCCGGTGGCGACGTTGCAGAAGGCGCAGGCCCGCGTGCAGACCTCGCCCATGATCATCATGGTGGCGTGGCTCTTCGACCAGCACTCGCCGATGTTCGGGCACGCCGCCTCCTCGCAGACGGTGACCAGGCCATGAGCCTTCACGATCTCGCGGGTGGCGTTGTAGCCGGTGGAGCCTGGCGCGCGCACGCGCAGCCACTCGGGCTTGCGCAGCAGCGGCGTCTCCGGGTTCGCCTGCTTTTCCGGATGTCGCGGGCGGATCGCCCCGCTCAGATTGTCGATGACCACGGCCATGGCCCCTAGATCGGCGGTCGGGGCCTCCGGATCAAGCCGCGAATGTTTCGAGGTCTTCTAACCCCGACCCCAGAACCGGTGCGTAGGAACAGCTGGGACACCCAGTCCGCAGATGGAGTTTCCATGCGCCCGATCCTCACTTCTCTGGTTTTCACTTTCACCGCCGCCGCCACGGCTCATGCGACATCCCTGCCCACCGTTCCGCCGTCCGTGGCGTCGCCCATCATCATGCCGCCCGCGCCGCAGCCTCGGGCCTACGACCTAGCGCCCTGGTGGATGGACAAGCCGGTGATCCCGTCCATCGGCTATGTGACGACCGAGATTCCGGCCAACCGCGCCAACCTGGCGGCGACCTACGACGCCGTGGACCGCGAGGTGGCTGACGCGACCAAGGCCGCCGCCGCCAAGGCCAAGGCGATCTCCGGAGCCCTGCAGGCTTTCGGGGCGGACAAGGTCCGGGTGGAGACCCGCTTCACCGTCACCCCGCTTTACGAGCAATACCGCGAGAAGAACGGCCAGATGGTCGACAACCAGCGGGCGGACAAGATCGACCGCTACCAAGTGTCCATCCAGTTTTCGGTGGAGATCCGTGACACACGGTTGGCCGAGCCCGTCTACGCAATCCTGATGTCCGCCAAGCCCTCCCGGAGCCAACCGCCCACCTTCCGCCTGGACGTCAGTGACGGGGTGCGGACCGAGATGTTCAAGCTGGCGGTTGAGGACGCCCGCAAGCGTGCCGAGCAGGCCGCCACCGCCGCGGGCGCAAAGATCGGCGCCGTCCGCCTCATCGACCCTACGGCCCGAGGCTGCGAGACCGACGAACTGCTCGCCCTGGCCGGGCGCGTCGGCGACGAGGTCGAGGCTCGGCCGGTCCCGCCGCCGCCGATTGCGCTGATGGCTCCGCGCAGTCAGCTTCAGGAGGTCGTGGTATCGGCGAACCGCAAGGCGGCGGAGGCCGGCCTGCGTCCCGAGGACCTGCAACTTCCCGTCCAGCCGCCGCTGGAGCAACTGACCGGCAAGGCCTGCGTGATCTACAGCCTGGGCTGAACCCTCACGGTTCGTAACCAATCTTTTCATCGCCGTGACCAGCCGGTAGGCTTGTCGCAACGAAAACAAGATTGGGAGGCGCTGGGTTTTGTCGGTTTCTTTTGACGCCCGCCAGGCGAAGACCTCGGTGTTCGACGCCCTCGTGCAGGCGCGCCAGACCTACGGCGCCAAGAAGCCGATCCTGGAGGACCAGGAGCGGAACCCGCTAAGCTACACCGACCTGATCCGTGGGGCCTTCGCGCTCGGCCGCAAGATCGCCGCCCTCACCAAGCCCGGCGAGCGGGTCGGCGTCATGCTCCCCGCCAGCTCCGCCTCGGTCGTGACCTTCTTCGCCCTGCACGCCTTTGGGCGCACGCCGGCGATGCTCAACTTCACCGCCGGCATCCGCAATCTGAAGGCCGCCTGCGAACTGGCCGGCATCAAGCGGGTGCTGACCTCGCACCGGTTCGTCGAGCAGGGGAAGCTGCACGACCTGGTCGATGCGCTGGAGACGCTGACGACCGTCACCTACCTGGAAGACGTCCGCGGGACGATCGGCCTTTCCGACAAGCTGTTCGCCGCCGCGGCCGGGGCTTTCCCCAAGCAGTTCCGGGCCGCCAGCAAGCCCTCCGATCCCGGGGTCGTGCTGTTCACTTCGGGCAGCTTCGGCGCGCCCAAGGGCGTGGTGCTGAGCCAGGAGAACCTGGTGGCCAATGTGCTGCAGATCGCGACCCACATCCCGCTGGACCCGGACTGGGTGTTCTTTAACCCACTCCCGACGTTCCACTGCTTCGGCCTGACCGCCGGTGTGCTGTTGCCGATCCTTAGGGGGATGAAGGCGTTCCAGTACCCCTCGCCGATGCACATCAAGCAGATCCCGCCGCTGATCAAGGACACCGGGGCCGCGGTGCTGCTGGCCACCGACACCTTCGTGAATCAGTACGCGCGCTCCGCCGAGCCTGACGAGTTGTCGGGGCTCAAATTCGTGGTCTGCGGCGCCGAGAAGGTGCGTGAAGAGACCCACAACCTGATCCACGATAAGTTCGGCGATGTGCCGTTGCTGGAAGGCTATGGCGCGACCGAGGCCTCGCCAGTGATCGCGGTCAACAAGCCGCTCGACAACCGCCGTGGCACGGTCGGCGGCCTTCTGCCCGGCATGGAAACGCGGTTGGAGCCGGTGGAAGGCATCCCCGGCGGCGGTAAGCTCTATGTGCGTGGGCCCAACGTCATGGCCGGCTACCTGGCGGCCGACGGCTCCATTGAGCCCCCTAAGGACGGCTGGCACGACACCGGCGATGTGGTCTCGATCACCGACGACGGCTGGGTGAAGATCAAGGGCCGGGTGAAGCGCTTCGCCAAGGTCGGCGGCGAGATGGTCTCGCTGACCGCGGCCGAGGACCTGGCCTGCGCCGTGTGGCCCGACGACCGCCACGCCGTCATCGCGCTCCCCGATCCGAAGAAGGGCGAGCGGCTGATCCTGGTCACCGACCGCCGCGACGCTGACTCCGGCCCGCTGATCGCCCACGCCCAATCCATCGGCGCGCCGGAGATCGCGGTGCCCCGCAAGATCATCCGGGTGGCGGAGATCCCGGTGCTGGGCACCGGTAAGACCGACTACGTGGCCCTGCAGCGGATCGTCGATGCGGAGCTGATGCGCGCCGCCTAGCGGTAGGCGCTGGCCTGGATCTCGAACAGCTCCGCGTACTTGCCGCCGGCCTTCATCAGGGCCTCGTGGCTGCCGAACTCAGCGATCTGGCCGGCGTCCAGCACCGCGATGGCGTCGGCCATGCGCACCGTCGAAAAGCGGTGCGAGATCAGCAGCGTCGCGCGGCCCGCCGACTGGCCTGATCGCGCCTCAGCCGCGAAGCGCTCGAAGAGGTCGTGCTCGGTGCTGGCGTCGAGCGCCGCGGCGGGTTCATCGAAGACCACCAACAGCGGTTCCTCGCGCATCAGGGCGCGACCCAGCGCCAGCTTCTGCCACTGGCCGCCGGAGAGATCGATGCCGCCCCACTTCTTGCCCAGCATGACGTCCAGGCCCTGGGCGTTCAGCTTGGCGAGATCGGCGCCGCCCGCGCGGGCCATGGCGGCGGCGGCCCGGTCCCGGTCGCCCAGGTGCGGCAGATCGCCCAGGCCGACGCTCTCATGCATCGGCGTCTCGAAGTTGGTGAAGTCCTGGAAGGCGCCGCCGATCCGCCCGCGCCAGTCGGCGGGCGCGATCTCGGTCAGATCGGTATCGTCGATCACGATGCGCCCCGACGACGGCCGATAGAACCCGCAGAGCAGCTTCACCAGCGTCGACTTGCCCGACCCGTTCTCGCCGACCAGCGCGATCACCTTGCCGGCCGGGATTTCGAGCGAGATGTCGCTCAGCACCGGCTTGTCGCGGTCGGGGTAGCTGAAGGTGAGGTTCTCGATGGTGATGGCGCGCCGCAGGATCGCCGGGCTCGGTGTCTCGCCAAGCTCGGCCTTCGCGGCCTCGTTGGAGAAGTCTTCCAGCCAGACGTAGCGCTCCGCCGTCGTCGACAGCGCCTGGATGAACTGGGTGTACTGCAGGGCCGCGTTCATCTGCAGGATCAGGCCGGTGATCAGGCTCGCGGCCAGCACCACGCCGGCCGGCGTCACCGCGCCCTTCGCCGACTGCACCACCAGCCACGCAACCGCGGCGATGCAGCCGACGGTGAAGATGCTGTCGCCCAGCACCGACCACAGCGCGCCGCCCCAGTTGGCGCGGACGTTCAGGTGGCGGGTCGTGGCGCTGATGTCGCGATAGCGTTTCGCCAGTTCCTCGCCGAGCCCGAAGACGCGCAGCTCCTTGCCGGCCACGGGCGACGTCGCGTGGTTGAAGATGTGGCCGCGCAGCCGCATGGGCTCGGCGGTGGCCTCCTGCGCCTGGACCTGCAGACGCCGCGCCTCCTGACCCGCCAGGGCGCGCGGAATGGCGAACAGCGGCAACAGCGCCAGCCACGGATCGACGCTCATCAGGATGACGAAGGTTCCGAGCAGCTGCACCGTCAGACGGAAGCTGACCGCCACCACCTGCAGGCCGCTGGCCAGCTGTTGGCGTGAATTGCGGATCAGGCTGATCTTGTCGGCGTGGGCCGGGCGATCGGCGTATTCGATCGTCGGAATCCGCGAGGTCAGACGCACCAGCTCGGCGTCGAGATGGACGCTGATCGCCTCGACCAGACGCGGCGACAGGTGGGCGTAGATCATGAAGCAGAGGCTAGCGACGCCGGCGGTGACGGCCAGCGTCAGGGCCGCGGCGATGGCGTGCTGTGGCGAGCCGCCGGACGCCGCCTGGATCACGTCCTTGATCTGGTAGGAGCTGACCAGGGCCAGGGCCGCGCCGGCCAGTTCGGCGGCGATGGCGGCGCTGGCGCGTCCGGGCGCGGCGGCGAAGGCCAGGCGCGTGAAGGTCGCCGAACTGCGGGCGAGTAGGCGCAGGGTCTCAAGGGCGGTCTTCTTCGCCTCGCCGGTCTTGTGGGTCACGTTGCTCATGCCGACGCTCCCGCATCGACGAAGCGCTGCGACTGCAGGGTGAACATCTCGGCGTAGCGGCCGCCCTTGGCCATCAGCTCGTCGTGGGTCCCGAGCTCCAACACCGCGCCGTCTTCCAGCACGCAGATGCGGTCGGCGCGGCGCACGGTGGAGAACCGGTGCGAGATCAGCAGCGTCGTCAGCCCCTTGGTCATGTCGAGGAAACGGTCGTAGAGCTCGGCCTCGGCGCGCACGTCGAGGTTGGCGGTGGGCTCGTCGAGGATCAGCACGCTCGCGCCGGCCTCGACGGCAAACAGGGCTCGCGCCAGGCCGATGCGCTGCCATTCGCCGCCCGAGAGGTCAGCGCCCCCGGTGAAGTGGCGGCTGAGCGGCGTGTCCCAACCGGCGGGCAGTCCCTGGATGCGCTCCAGGACGCCGGCCTTGGCAGCCGCCCGCTCCAGCGCGGCTTGGTCGCCGGCCATGGCGAGGCCGCCAAAGCCGATGTTGTCGCGCGCCGGCAGACCGTACTTCAGGAAGTCCTGGAAGATGGCGGCGATACGCTTCTGCCAGTCCTTGGGGTCGGCGTCGCGCAGGTCGATTCCGTCCACCAGGATCGCCCCGCTGGTCGGGTCATAGAGCCGGGCCAGCAGCTTCACCAAGGTGGTCTTGCCCGCGCCATTCAGGCCGACCAGCGCCATAGACTGCCCAGTCGGGATGGTCAGGTTGAGGTCCTTCAGCACCGGCGTTGCCGCGCCCGCATAGGTGAAGCTCACCCTCTCGAAGCGGATATCGCGGGCCGGCGCGGACGGCGGCAGGCTGGCGAGCGCGGGCCCGGGCGGCGGCGCGGTCCGGCGCTCCAGTTCCAGGATCGCGGGCACGGCGGCCGAGCCGTGGGCGATGATCGAATCCGCCGCCCCACTCTGCCCCAGGGCGCCCAGGGACGACGCGGCGCGTAGATAGACCACCAGCGCGCCCATCCCGATCGCCCCGGTGGCTGCGTCCCGGGCCAGGAGGCCGAAGATCAGGCCGCTGACCCCGGTCACGACGACGCTGCCGGCTATGGTCAGCGGGAAGGCCTGCCCCTCGGCCTTCTGCCGTTCCGCCAGGCCGCCCTGCCACTCGGCGCGCAGGCGACCGATGATCCAGTCGCCGATGCCGAGCAATCGGACGTCTTTCGCCGAGCCCGGCGAGAGCGCCAGGTTGCGGAAGTATTCGGCGCGCATGACGCCCGGGGTCTGGCCGACCACGGCGCCGGCCATGCGCGTGTAGCTCCCCCGCCTCACGCCATTGAAGGCGTAGAGCGAGCCGACCAGCAGCAGGGCCGCCCACCAGTGGTAGCCGATCAGCAGAGCGCCGGAGATCAGCGCGCTCAGCGTTACCCCGATCCGCATGTTGATGAGCTGGTTCAGCGCCGTTCCTGGCGTATAGCCGGTCACCCCGATGCCGCCGGTCTGGGAGATCAGGGCGGCGACCTTGGGGTCTTCCAGGTGGGCGATGCCCCAGGGCCGGTTCACCGCCGCCATGGTCCGCTGACGAAGCGCGGAGTCCAGCCGCCAACCCATGGCCGTGACGATCGCCGTGCGAATGCGCGGGATGATCTGCAGCAGCACCATCAGCGCGCCCCAGAACGCCAGCGCCTGGATCGTCTTCTGTCCAGCGGCAGATGAGAAACCGGCATGGATGGTGGCCGGCAAGGAACTGACCAGCACGCCCAGCGCCACCATCTCGAGCGCCGGCAGGCCCGCGCCCAGCAGGAGCAGCACGCCGGCCAGCGGCGTGCGCCAGCCCCCGGCGCGTAGCCCCATGCGCAGGCAGAGGCTGACCGGCGAGGTCCACCAGCGACGGAGAATTTGTTTCGGCTTCAGAGGCTCACGAGGTCTGAGGCCAGCAGCGACATCTGCCATGACCGAATCTTCCTGAGATGGCCCGGTGTCCGCGTCCTCGGTCCGACGTTCGATATAAAATCGAGCGGGTTATACCCTTCACGCGGACCGTGGGCCTCTCGAGAGCCAAGGCGACTATGGCAGCGCCGCGAACGCTCCGCAACATACCGCGATGTTGCCGCCGGGCCGGACGGCTTGTTAGGATGGGCTTGGCCTTCGAGAGGCCGACCGTCCGCGTAAAGGGCCAAGCTCACTCGATGAGATTCAGGTCGCTTCTGCCTGACTTCCTGCCCGTCGACGCGGACATCGGGCGACTTTGGAAGGAAGGACCCCTATGCCCGAGACCAATCTCGACCTGTTCGCCCAGCGCCGCCTGCCGGCCCGGCCGAACCTCGAATATCTGAAGAACGAGGCCAAGCGCCGGCTACACGCCCAGCGGGCGACGCAGCCCGCAGCCAAGCTGGCCGAGGTGCAGCATCAGGTCGCCCGCGAGTACGGCTTTGCCAACTGGCGCGACCTGAAGGTCAACGTCGAGCGGATCGGCGCCCTGCCCGGTTCGGCCGAAGAGCGCGCCGGCATGGGCGACTGGATCGCCGTCCTGCCGGGCGACAGCCGCGTCGCCCTGCACATCCGCCTGGAAGATGGCGCGCCCGTGGTCGCCCTCGACATGCCGGGATTCGGCTTCTTCGGCATGGCCGCCGACGACGTGGCGCTGGAGGACGGCCGCCTCGCCTTCACCCTGCTGGCCCCGCTGATCGCCGGTTCGCATCAGGGCGCCTACGAGGCGGTTTGGCAGGCCGACAGCCAACGCTGGGCCGGCGAATGGACGGTCCACGGAGTCACCGCGCCCCTGGACTTCGAACGCGGCGTCTATCCGCCCGCGCCCTCCTACGAAGGCCTGGACGGGTTCTGGGACAGCCGGCTGGAGACCGAGAAGGGCCTGATCCGCCTGATCGTTCGTTTCAAGACCGACCGCCACGGGACCTACGCCTGGTTGGACAGTCCCGACCGCAACCTGCTCGGGCGCCCTGCTGTGCGCATCCTGCGCGAGGGCCGTGTGGTCACCGTCACCATGCGCACGGTGATTATCACCGGTACGCTGACAGACGACGGCCAGTGGATTGAGGGTCGCTTCATCAAGGGCGACGTCGTGTTGCCGCTCACCCTGATCCGCCGCGCGCCTGGCGCGGCGCCACCTCTGCCGCAACGCGCGCCGGCCATCGAGCTGCCGCTTGAAGTGCTGGCGAAATACGTCGGCCGCTATCTGACCCAGCTCGGGACGCTGATGGCGGTGACGCTCGAAGGCGGTCGGCTGTTCGTGCAGTTCATCCCGGCCGAGCAGCAGGCGCACGACGTGCAGGGCGCAGGCCCAAAGCTCGACCTCCTGGCCTCGTCACCGACCGGGTTCTTCTGGCGGATCATGGACGCCAGCGTGGAGTTCGAACTCGACCCCGACGGTCGCGTCACTGGCATGGTCATGCGCCAGAACGGCCGCGACTCCCGCGCGGTGCGGATCGACTAAGCCGCGCGGCTCAGATGTGCAGGACCATCCCGTAGGCGTCGAGGGAGGCTTCGTGCATGGCCTCGCTCATGGTCGGGTGCGGGAAGACCGCGCCCTGCAGTTCGGCCTCGGTGGCCTCGCAGGTCATGGCGATGACGTAGCCCTGGATCATTTCGGTGACCTCGGCGCCGATCATGTGCGCACCGATCAGGGCCCCGGTCTTGCCGTCGAACACGGTCTTCACGAAGCCGTCGAGTTCGCCGGACGCGATGGCCTTGCCGTTCACGCGGAACGGGAAGCGGCCGACCTTGGGTTCGCGGCCCTGTTCCTTGGCCTGGGCCTCGGTCAGGCCGACTGAGGCGATCTGCGGCGTCGTGTAGGTGCAGCCAGGGATCGGCGACTCGACGTTGGTGGGCTTGAGGCCGGCGATGTGCTCGACGCAGTGGACGCCCTCGTGGCTGGCCTTGTGGGCGAGCCAGGGCGGGCCGGCGACGTCGCCGATGGCGTAGAGGCCCGGCACGCCGGTCGCGCCGTGCTTGTCGGTGACGATGTGAGTCTTTTCGACCTTCACGCCCAGCGCCTCCAGCCCCAGGTCTTCGACATTGCCGACGATGCCGACCGCGACAATGGCCACGTCGGCCTCCAGGGTCTCGGCCTTGCCACCCACCTCGATCTCGACGGCGACGCCGGATTTGGTCTTGGTCAGCTTCTTGACGTTGGCGGGCACGCGGAACTTGAGGCCGCGCTTTTCGAAGGCCTTGTGGGCGGCCTTGGAGACCTCCTCGTCCTCCACCGGCAGGATGCGCGGCAGGGCCTCGATCACGGTCACGTCCGAGCCCAGCGCCCGGAAGAAGCTGGCGAATTCCAGACCGATGGCTCCGGAGCCGATGACGATCAGGCTCTTCGGCGCCGACTTGGGCACAAGCGCCTCGCGGTAGGTCCAGACGCGGTCGCCGTCCGGCTCCAGGCCGATGGCCGGGATGGTGCGCGCCCGCGCGCCGGTGGCGATGATGACGTTCTTGGCCGTCAGCTTGCGGTCGCCGACCACGACGGTCGGCGCGCCCTGCCCTTTTTCGAGCCGGGCAGCGCCCATCACCACCTCGACCTTGTGTTTCTTCATCAGGAAGGTGACGCCGGCGTTGAGTTGGGCCGAGACCTTGCGCGAACGCTGCACCACCTTGTCGAAGTCGAAGCCGCGCTTTTCCACCGACAGGCCGTAGTCGGCCAGGTGGTCGAGCTGTTCGTAGACCTCGCCGGACTTGAGCAGCGCCTTGGTCGGGATGCACCCCCAGTTCAGGCAGATGCCGCCCAGCAACTCACGCTCAACGATGGCGACTTTCATGCCGAGCTGGGCGGCGCGGATGGCGGTGACATAACCGCCGGGGCCGGAGCCGATGATGATCAGGTCGAAGCTATCAGCCATCAGAGCAGCGCCTCGATGGCGCCTTCCAGCGACTGCGGCGTGTCGGTGGGCGCATAGCGGCCGACCACCTCACCCTTCCGGCCGATCAGGAATTTGGTGAAGTTCCACTTGATGCCCTCGGAGCCGAGCAGGCCCTTCTTGGCCTTCTTCAGATAGGCGTAGAGCGGGTGCGCGGTCGGCCCGTTCACGTCGATCTTCCGCATCATCGGGAAGTCCACGTCGAAGGTCAGCGAGCAGAAGCTGGCGATCTCCTCTGCGTTCCCTGGCTCTTGAGCGCCGAACTGGTTGCAGGGGAAACCCAGCACCACCAGGCCCCGGTCCTGGTACTTTTTGTAGAGCGCCTCCAGGCCCGCATACTGCGGGGTGAAGCCGCATTTGCTGGCCGTGTTGACGATCAGGACGACCTTGTCCTTCCACTGCGACAGCGGCGCCGGCTGGCCATCCAGAGTCTCAGCGGTGAAGTCGTAGATGCTCATCGCGTCAGGCCCTCTCAGACGATCATCGTGATCGGGTCTTCGATCAGGGGCTTGAAGGCGGCGAGCCATCGCGCGCCGATCGCGCCATCCACCACACGGTGATCGCAGGTCAGCGTCACGGTCATGACAGTGGCGACCGCCAGCTGATCGCCACGCACCACAGGCCGCTTCTCGCCCGCGCCGACCGACAGGATCGCCCCCTGCGGCTCGTTGATGATCGAGGCGAAGGACTTGATGCTGAACATGCCAAGGTTGGAGATCGAGAAGGTGCCGCCCTGGAATTCCTCGGGCTTCAGCTTCTTGGTCCGGGCGCGTTCGGCCAGGTCCTTGGCCTCCGCGGCGATCTGGGCCAGGCCCTTGGTCTCCGCGGCGCGGATGATCGGGGTGATCAGGCCGCCCGGCACGGCCACTGCCATGGCGATGTCGGCGTGGTGGTGCATGGCGATGCCGTCGGGCGTGTAGGAGGCGTTGGCTTCCTTGACCTGCATCAGGGCCACGGCGGCGGCCTTGATCACCATGTCGTTGACGCTGACCTTGCCGCCGGACTTTTCCAGCATGGCGTTGATCTTCGCCCGCGCCGCCAGCAGGGCGTCGAGCTCAATGTCGATCGTCAGCGGGAAGTGCGGCACGTCGCGGAAGCTTTCGGTCATCCGCCGCGCGACCGTCTTGCGCATGCCGTCCAGCGGTATGAGGTCGTAGCTGCCCGCGGGAATGCCTTGCTGCTCCAGCGACTGGACTTGGCGCGGGGCGACAGTGGTCGCGGCTGAGGGCTGACCGGCCGGAGCCGTGGCGGGAGCCTTCGCCTGACCCGGTTGAGCGTTCTCGACGTCCGCCTTGACTATGCGCCCGTGCGGCCCCGAGCCCGTCAGGCTGGAGAGGTCGAGACCCTTCTGCTCCGCGATCCGGCGGGCCAGAGGCGAGGCGAACACCCGCTGGCCGTCGCCCTTCGGCGCCGAGGCTTGCGGCTTAGAAACCTCACCCGCCTGCGGGGGAGGTGTCACCGAAGGTGACGGAGGGGGCGTTGGGGCCGTGCTCTGGGTGGGCGGCAGCGCCCCCTCCACCGCTTCGCGGTCCCCCTCCCCCGAAGCCTTCGCTTCGGGTGAGGTTTTTGGCGCCGGCGACGCTCCCGCATCCTCCCCCGACAACTTGGCGATCGGGGCGTTGACCTTCACGTTCTCCGTGCCTTCGGGGACCAGGATGTCCTCGATCACGCCCTCGTCGACCGCCTCGACTTCCATCGTCGCCTTGTCGGTTTCGATCTCGGCGATGACGTCGCCGGATTTGACCGTGTCTCCCTTCTTCACGTGCCACTTGGCCAGCGTGCCCTCCTCCATCGTCGGAGAGAGCGCGGGCATCAGGATGTCGATGCTCATGCGGGCTCCTTGGAGAGGTGGGCGAGGCCGTGGGCGTTGGCTTCCCAGTTCTGGCCATCGAAGGCCTCGATCCGCAGGTCGAAGCCGTCGGTGTCATCCAGGCAGCGGGCGTTGACGCTCCAGCCATCGGGATTGGAGCGCGGGCGGTAGAAGCCCTTGATCCCGCAGTCGGCGCAGAACAGGTGCTTCGCGACCCGGGTGTTGAACGTGTACTCGGCCAGCCGCTCAGCGCCCTTGGTGATGCGGAAGCGGCTCTCCGGCACGATGATGTGCACGAAGCCGGTCTTGCCGCACATGGAGCAGTTGCAGCTCTGCGCCTCGACCACGGCCGGCAGGGCCGCCTCGAAGCGGACCCCGCCGCAATGGCAGCCGCCGGCGCGCCAGGTGAGCGGGCTGTCCGAACTCATCTGTAGCTCACGGCCTTGGCCGCCTTGACGATCTTGTCGACCGAGGGCAGCGACAGCACTTCCAGGTTGGCGGCGTAGGGCAGCGGCACGTCTTCCTGGTGTACGCGGGCCGGCGGGGCGTCGAGGTAGTCGAAGGCGAGTTCGGTGACCTTGGCGCAGACCTCGGCGCCGACACCCATCGGACCCCAGCCTTCCTCGACCGTCACCAGGCGGTTGGTCTTCTTGACGCTCGCCACCACGGTGTCGATGTCCATCGGGCGAATGGTGCGCAGGTCGATGACCTCGGCGTCGATCCCCTCCTCCGCGAGCTTCTCGGCGGCCTGCAGGCAGAAGCCGACCATCCGCGAATAGGAGACGAGCGTGACGCCGGTTCCCTCGCGGCGGACCTTGGCCTTGCCGATCGGAACCACCCAGTCGATGCCCTCAGGAACGTCGAACTCGGTCCCGTAGAGCATCTCGTTTTCGAGGAAGACTACGGGGTTCGGGTCGCGGATCGCAGCCTTCAGGAGACCCTTGGCGTCGGCCGCGTCGTAGGGGGCGATGACCTTCAGGCCGGGGACATGGCCGTACCAGCCGGCATAGTCCTGGCTGTGCTGCGCCCCGACGCGGGCCGCGGCGCCATTGGGGCCACGATAGACGATCGAGCACTTGATCTGCCCGCCGGACATGTAGAGCGTCTTGGCGGCGGAATTGATAATATGATCAATGGCTTGCATGGCGAAATTGAAAGTCATGAATTCGACGATCGGCTTCAACCCAGCCATCGCCGCCCCGGTGCCCAGCCCGGCGAAGCCGTATTCGGTGATCGGGGTATCGATGACCCGCTTGTCGCCGAACTCCTGCAACAGGTCGCGGCTGACCTTGTAGGCGCCCTGGTACTGGGCGACTTCCTCGCCCATCAGGAAGACGTCCGGATCGCGGCGCATCTCCTCTGCCATGGCGTCGCGCAGCGCGTCGCGGACCGTGACCTTCACCAGCTTCACACCTTCCGGCAGGTCGGGATCCTTCAGCGCAGTCGCAGGCGCCGCCGCGGCAGGGGCCGCCGCGCGCACGGGATCGCCCTTCGCCTCGGCCCGCGAGGCCGGTTGCGGGTCTTCCATCGGCGCCTCAGCCTTGCGTGGCTCGACCGTCGGTGCTGTGGAAGCCGCGCCGTCTTCGCCGGACAGCCGGGCGATCGGCGTGTTGACCTTCACCTCCTCGGCGCCTTCCGCGACGAGCAGCGCCTCGACGGTACCCTCGTCGACGGCCTCGACCTCCATGGTCGCCTTGTCAGTCTCGATCTCGGCGATCACGTCGCCGGAGCGGACCTTGTCGCCGACCTTCACGTGCCACTTGGCGAGCGTGCCCTCCTCCATGGTGGGAGAGAGCGCCGGCATCAATACATCGGTCATGCCTGCACCTGCGTGTAGACGTCCGTATAGAGCTCGCTGGGATCCGGCTCAGGACTGGTCCGGGCAAACTCCGCGGCGTCGGCGACGACGCGCTTCACCTCAGCGTCGATGGCCTTGAGCGTCGCTTCGTCGGCAAAGCCCTTCTTTTCCAGCAGTTCCTCGATGTGGTCGATCGGGTCGCGGGTCTTGCGGATCTCATCGACCTCGTCGCGGGTGCGGTACTTGGCCGGATCGCTCATCGAGTGGCCGCGGTAGCGGTAGGTCTTCATTTCCAGGATGTAGGGCCCTTTGCCGGAGCGGGCGTGGGCGGCGGCCTTCTCGGCGGCGGCCTTCACGGCCAGCACGTCCATCCCATCGACCTCCTCGCCCGGGATGCGGAACGAGGCGCCCCGCTTGTAGAGATGGGTCTCGGCCGACGAGCGGTCGATGGAAGTGCCCATGGCGTACTGGTTGTTCTCGATCACGTAGACGACCGGCAGGTCCCAGAGCTGGGCCATGTTGAAGCTCTCGTAGACTTGGCCCTGGTTCGCGGCGCCGTCGCCGAAGTAGGTGAAGGAGACCTTTTTGTCGTCGCGGTAGCGGTTGGCGAGCGCCAGACCCGTTCCCAGGCTCACCTGGGCCCCGACGATGCCGTGGCCGCCGTAGAAGGCCGCCTTGGTCGAGAACATGTGCATCGAGCCGCCCTTGCCGTGCGACGAGCCCGTGACGCGGCCGGTGAGTTCGGCCATCACTTCCTTGGGGTCCATGCCACAGGCCAGCATGTGGCCGTGCTCGCGGTAGCCGGTGATCACCTGGTCGCCCGGCTTCTGCGCCGCTTGCACGCCGACCGCGATGGCTTCCTGGCCGATGTAGAGGTGGCAGAAGCCGCCGATCAGCCCCATGCCGTACAGCTGGCCCGCCCGCTCCTCGAAGCGGCGGATCAGCAGCATGTCGCGATAGTATTTCAGCAGCTCGTCTTTGCCGCCGCCCGTCTGTTTGGGCGTATCGGCGCCGTTGGCTTTCCGCCGACCGGCCGCGCCGGTCTGCTCACGCGCCATGCGTATCTCCGTGATCCATCGATAAGTCCTCTAGAACCCGCGAGCGGGCCCTAAGGCTTCATGTGAATCACATAGTCCCTCGGATCGGCGAAGCCTAGCAGGGAGCGCGCCCTTTCCTCCAGGAGGTCGGCGGAAAGGCTGGTGTCGCGCAACAGCCGGGCGCGGGTCTCCAGGTCCTGGCGCTGGCGCTCCACCTGGGCGAGTTCGCGGGTCTTGGCGATCAGGGTCTCGTCGCGCTGATTGGACCTGAGCAGGCCACGGTCGCCCGAAAACGCATTCATCGCGAAATAGACGATGAGCAGCACCAGCACTGCGGTCGGCAGATAAGGGCGGAGGCGAGCGAGCAAAGCGAATCCCTGCGACAGAGGGATAGCCATCGCCCGGACATGCTTAATGGGTCGCTAACACTTGGCCCGCCGGCGCCCGCCACGCCAGGGCCAACGCGCAGATCCCGGCGACGATGACGATCGGCAGCAGGCCGATCAGCACCTGGACGGAACTCACCCCGCTGGCCAACAGGACCGCGGCGAAGGCCGGACCGGTGATCGAGCCGACACGGCCGACGCCCACCGCCGCGCCCAGTCCCGTGCCGCGAACCCGCTCCAGGTAGAGCGCGCCCGCAATGCTGAACAGCACGACCTGCAGGGCCAGGACCAATCCGCCCAGCGGGATCGCCACGGCCGCCGCCGCCGGGCCGTGAACCTGGGCCAACAGCAGCAGGATCAGCGGCAGCGCCACGACGTTTGCTATGACCGCCAGTCGCCGCACGCGGGTGTCCAGCAACCTGCCGATAAGCAATGCGCCCGCCGAGCCGCCGATATTGAAACCGACCTGGGCCAGCGCGGCCTGGCTCTTTGTCAGGCCCTGGCCCTGGAGCAGTAGCGGCAGCCAATTGAGCATCAGATGTAGGGTGAGCACGGCCAGAAACATTCCGAGCCACAGCGTCAAGGTCTGCGCCAGCCGCCCGGCGAACAGCTCACCCAAGGCTCGCCGGGTTCCCATCTTGTCGCCGACGGCGGGTGTCGCCGCCTGCGGACGGTCCGCCGGCATGAAGATCGCCATGACCGTGGCGGCCGCCAGCGGCGCGAGCCCGCCGATCAGGAAGAGCTGCCGCCAATGGTCGGCCGGCAGGACGATGGCGACCAGGCTGGCGATGGTGCCACCCAACGGGAAGCCGATGTAGGTGGTGGCGATGTCGCCGCCGCGCGGCGAGCCGCCTCGCGCGCCGGCCGTGGCGGCGTACAGGGCGGGCATGCAGCCGCCGAGGCCGAGGCCCGTCAGCAGGCGCATGAGAGTCAGGATCCGCATGTCCGGAGCCAGAGAGGTCGCCAGCGCGAACAGGCCGAAGGCCGCCAGCGAAACGACCATCACGCGCTTGCGGCCGATGCGATCCGACAGCCGTCCGCCAACGATCGCGCCGAGCATCAGGCCGATGTTGGCGGCGCTGAAGAACCAGCCCAAAGCGCCAGGGCCAGGATGGAATTCCCGCGAGATTCCCGCCGCCGAAACGCCAGCGATCTGCACATCGAAGCCCTCGCAAAGCGCGGCGGCGAAGCACAGGACGAGAATCGTGGCCGCCGCGCGCGGCACCCGGGGTCTTGAGATCACGTCGTCGGACATCGGCGTCGACCTTGCTGCGGGGCTCTCGCCGGAGACGATGGCCAAGCTATGGGTGGCCGCGCCGGCCGGTCAAGCTTGGCTCAGCCGTGCTTGATCGCCGCGCGGCCGGCGTAGACCGCCTGGTCGCCCAGTTCTTCCTCGATGCGCAGGAGCTGATTGTACTTGGCTGTGCGGTCGGAGCGGGACAGCGAGCCGGTCTTGATCTGCCCGCAGTTGGTGGCGACGGCCAGGTCGGCGATGGTCGAGTCTTCCGTCTCACCGGACCGGTGGCTCATCACCGCGGTGTAGGCGGCGCGGTGGGCCATATCGACGGCGTCGAGGGTCTCGGACAGGGTGCCGATCTGGTTGACCTTCACCAGGATCGAATTGGCCAGGCCCTTCTCAATGCCCATGGCGAGGCGCACCGGATTGGTCACGAAGACGTCGTCGCCGACCAGCTGGATCTTGCCGCCCAGCTTGTCGGTCAGCAGCTTCCAGCCCACCAGATCGTCCTCAGCGCAGCCGTCCTCGATGGTGACGATGGGGAACTTGGCCACCAGGCCCGCCAGGTAGTCGACCATGCCGGCCGGATCGAGGGTCTTGCCCTCGCCGGTCATCACGTACTTTCCGCCCTTGAAGAACTCGCTGGAGGCGGCGTCGAGGCCGAGCACGAAGTCCTTGCCGGGCTTGTAGCCGGCCCCCTCGCCCGCGCTCATGATGAAGGCCAGCGCCTCCTCCGCGGAGCTGAGGTTGGGCGCAAAGCCGCCCTCGTCACCGACGTTGGTGTTGTGGCCGGCGGCCTGCAGCTTGCCCTTCAGGGCGTGGAAGATCTCGGCGCCCATGCGCAGCGCCTCGGCGAAGGTGTCCGCGCCGGTCGGCAGGATCATGAATTCCTGGATGTCGATCGGATTGTCGGCGTGGGCGCCGCCGTTGATGATGTTCATCATCGGGGTCGGCAGGACGCGGGCCGAGACCCCGCCAACGTACTTGTAGAGCGGCAGGGCCGCGGAGCCCGCCGCCGCCTTGGCCGCCGCCAGGCTGACGCCCAGGATCGCATTGGCGCCCAGCCGGGACTTGTTGGGCGTGCCGTCGAGTTCGATCAGCATCCGGTCGAGTCGGCGCTGATCTTCCGCGTCAGCGCCGGCCAGCGCGTCGTAGATCTCGCCATTCACCGCATCGACGGCCTGCAAGACGCCCTTGCCGCCGTAACGCTTCTTGTCGCCGTCGCGCTTTTCCACCGCCTCGTGAGCGCCGGTCGAGGCGCCGGAGGGGACGGCGGCGCGGCCCATGGAGCCGTCCTCAAGGATCACGTCGACTTCCACTGTCGGATTGCCGCGGCTGTCGAGGATCTCGCGGGCGGTGATGTCGACGATCTCGGTCATAGGGCTCTCCTGGCAAGGCCGCCCGCGGCTTTACCCTGACCCGTCCGAAGTCCGCAACCGCGCCCTATTTGGCGATCAGCCCCCGCACCCGGGCGCCGAAGGTATTGGCGTCGGCGGGCGTGAGACCGCTGTAGAAAGCGAACTCCGCCAACCGCCGGCAGAACAGACCGCCGACGAACGCGCCCTTGGCGAAGGACCAGACGGCGAAGGCGTCGCGGATCGAGGCCGGCGTCTTGATCGCCTTGGCGCGGACCTGTCCCGCCAGCGCCTGGATGTCAGCGTCGGCCGGCAGGGGTCCGGCGGCCAGCCCCTGGCGATGCAGCGTCGCCAGCGTGGATCCGGCCAGATGACCGGTATTGAAGTCGAACGACACCAGGGCGTCGTACTGGTTCTGCGGCGCGCCGGGCGAAATCACCGCGTTCACGGCCGGTTCGAACCGGGCCATGTCCGCCGTCAGCAGGGCGACGGCGCTCGCCTTGGTGATGCCGCCCGGATATTGCGCGAAGGCCTTGGCGCGATTGTTGGCGCCGCTGAGGTGCGCACCGGTCGCCGGGTCGGTCAGGGCGTGGCCATAGCCAATCGTCCAGATGCCGACGAGGTCCATGTAGGGGTCGTAGTTCATCGTGCTGGGGTCGCCGTCCTTGATCCCCTCCCAGGCGCTGATGAACACGCCGCAGTTCGCGCTGACCGGCATTCTCCGTCCCTCCCCATGGCCGCGTCATTTCGACCGAAAATTGTATCTATGCGCAATACATCTCAAGGATGGGCGACGCGGTCAGAGAGCGTTGACACGGGCCAGCGGGCGCCGCCATGCGAGGAGCAATCTGGAGAATCCGAATGCTCACCGTCGAACGCCAGGACGCCATCGCTATCGTCACCTTTAATCGTCCGGAGGCGATGAACGCGCTCTCGAAAGCCCTGCGCGCGGCGCTGCGTGAGGCGCTCACCGAGCTCGACGCCGATCCCGGCGTAAAAGTCGTGGTGCTGACCGGCGCGGGCGAGCGGGCGTTCACGGCGGGTCTGGACCTCAAGGAACTCTCCACCGACCCGCTGGGCATGGGCGCGGCCAACGCGACCGATCCGGCGGAGAACCCGGCGCGCGCCGTGCTGGCCTGTTCCAAGCCGATCGTGGGTGCGATCAATGGCGTGGCGATCACCGGCGGCTTCGAGGTCGCTCTGGCCTGCGACGTGCTGATCTGTTCGACCAACGCGCGGTTCGCCGACACCCATGCGCGGGTCGGGATCACGCCCGGCTGGGGCCTGTCACAGAAGCTCAGCCGCGCGATCGGGCCCTACCGCGCCAAAGAACTGTCGCTGACCGGCAACTTCCTCTCTGCCCAGCAGGCCTATGACTGGGGCCTGGTGAACCGGGTCGTGGAACCGGCCGAGCTGATGCCCGCCGCGCTGAAGCTGGCGCACGAGATGGCGTCGATCGAGGCCGACATGCTGGTGACCTACAAGGCGATGATCGACGACGGCTACGCGCTCTCGATGGGCGACGGCTTGGCGCTGGAGCACGCACGGTCGGTCGTCCACAACGCCGCCGTGACGCCGGAGATGGTCGAAGCCCGCCGCGCGGCTGTGCAGGCCCGCGGTCGGACGCAGTAGGGCCGAATCGAAACGGCCCCGCCTGTCGCCAGACGGGGCCGCAAATCTCGAAGCTCTGGAGAGAGCTAGTCTTCCTTCGGCGTCAGGACCTGGCGGCCCTTGTACATTCCGGTCTTCAGGTCGACGTGGTGCGGGCGCTTCAGCTCGCCGGTTTCCTTGTCTTCGACGAAGGAATTGGCGCCAAGCGCGTGGTGCGAACGGCGCATGTTCCGCCGCGAAGGCGAAGTTTTGCGTTTAGGAACAGCCATCGGAAACTCTCGCGGGCGTGGAAATGAGGCCAGCGAAGCAGGGTCGCCGACGTGAGCCGGGGCTTATGCATGAAACCCCCTCGCCGATCAAGGCCGACTGATCCACTCTAGCGGGCAATCGGATCTGCAGCCCGATCTTCGTCGTGCGCGCCTAGGGTCTGGAGAGCCGCTTGGGCGCCACATGCGTCCAGGCGAGGCGCAGGACGGTGGCGAGCGTCGCCTCGTCGATCGCCTCCAATCGCAGATAGGTCCAGCCGTGGTGGCCGTAGGTCTCGGTGGGCTGAATCGCGCCTGGATTCCCCTCAGCCATATTCAGCTGGTCCTCGCGGTCGAGCTTGACCACGGCGACACTGTCCCAGCCCAGCGAGGCGAACAGGCTTTGGTTTCCCGTGACGCCCAGCATGGCGAAGATCTTCTTGTTCACCCGGAACGCCGGACGGCGGCGGTGCAGGTCCTCGTAGGATTCGGGTAGTCGCAGCGCGATCCGCCGCAGGTCGTCCCCAGTCACGGCGAGGCGGTCACGTGAACTCGCCGAGGCCCCGGGCCATGGCCGCCGCAAAGGCCGGCAGCAGGGCGAAGAGCGCCATCTCCGCCCAGAGCCAGCGCCGGACCCCGGCGACCTGCGCGTCACTGGGCGCCGCGCCCGAGCGGCGCCAGCGGATGTAGGCCACGGTCGGCGGGATCGACAGCAGGCCGATCAGCACGAAAGTCCCCACCTTCAGGTGGAAGAACAGATTGTGGGAATAGTAGGCCCAGCCCTTCGCCGCGAAGATCGCGCGGCTGAAGCCCACGCCGATGATCAGCCCGGCCAGCACGCCGTACATCAGGTCGATCCGGCCGACCCGCGCGACGGTTGGAAGGTCAACGCCCTTCCGGATTAGCACCAGCTCGGCGAACAGCACGCCGAAGAGGCTGAACACCAGGATGTGGTGGGCGATCGCCAGGACCAGATCGAGCATCATTTGAGGCCTCCCCGTTCGGCTCCGATCGCGAGGAACTCACCCCCGGCCCGTTGCGTCAACCGGTCAGACCAGGCGGCTGCGGTTCCGCGCGGCGCCGATGAAGCTGGCGAACAGCGGGTGCGGGTCGAAGGGCCGGCTCTTCAGCTCCGGGTGGAACTGCACGCCGATGAACCACGGATGGTCGGTGCGTTCGCAGAGCTCCGGCAGCACGCCATCCGGCGACAGGCCGGTGAACTTCAGCCCGGCGTCCTCGATGGCTTTGCGGTAGCCGATGTTGACCTCGTAACGATGGCGGTGGCGTTCGGAGATGGTCGCCGAGCCGTAGATTTCCGCGACCCGGCTGCCGGGCGTCAGGACGGCTTCGTAGGCGCCGCAGCGCATGGTGCCGCCGAGTTCGCCGCCCTCTTCCCGCAGCTCCTTCTCGTTGCCACGCACCCACTCGGTCATCAGGCCGACGATGGGCTCCGAGGTCGGGCCGAATTCGGTGGAGGAGGCTTGGCGGATACCGGCCAGGTTCCGGGCAGCCTCGATCATCGCCATCTGCATGCCGAAACAGATGCCGAAATAGGGAATGGCGTGCTCGCGGGCGAAGCCGACGGCGCGGATCATCCCCTCCGAGCCGCGCTCGCCGAATGCGCCGGGCACCAGCACCCCGTGGACGCCGGTCAACCGCTCGGCGATCAGCGCCTCTTCCTTCTCGAAGGCCTCGCCCTCGATCCAGTCGAACTTGACGCGGACGTTGTTGGCGACGCCGCCGTGGGTCAGGGCCTCAATCAGGGATTTGTAGGCGTCGGTCAGCGCCGTGTATTTGCCGACGATGGCGATGTTCACCTCGCCGTCCGGGTGGCTGAGGGTGTGCGAGATCGATTCCCAGCGGCTGAGGTCCGGCGCCGGCGCGGTGTCCTTCAGGCCGAAGACGTCGAGCACCTCGGAGTCCAGCCCCTGCTCATGATAGTCGAGGGGCACGTGATAGATATTCGAGCTGTCCATCGCCTGGATCACCGCGCTCGGCCGCACGTTGCAGAACAGGCCGAGCTTCTTCCGCTCGCCCTCCGGGATCGGCATCTCGCAGCGGCAGAGCAGGATGTCGGGCTGGATGCCGATGGAGCGCAGCTCCTTGACCGAGTGCTGGGTCGGCTTGGTCTTCATCTCACCGGCCGTCTTGATGAACGGCAGCAGGGTCAAGTGGATGAAGCAGGCATGGCCGCGCGGCAGTTCCTGGCCCAGCTGGCGGATCGCCTCGAAGAACGGCAACCCCTCGATGTCGCCGACCGTGCCGCCGACCTCGACCAGAACGAAATCCACGCCCTCGCCCGGATCGGCCAGGACGAAGTCTTTGATCTCGCCGGTGACGTGCGGGATGACCTGAACGGTGGCGCCCAGATAGTCGCCGCGCCGCTCCTTCTCGATGATCGTCTTGTAGATCTGGCCGGTAGTGATGTTGTCGTTCTTGGTGGCGTTGACGCCGGTGAACCGCTCGTAATGGCCCAGGTCCAGGTCGGTCTCGGCGCCGTCGTCGGTCACGAAGACCTCGCCGTGCTGATAAGGGCTCATGGTCCCCGGATCGACGTTCAGATAGGGGTCGAGCTTGCGCAGCCGAACGCCATAGCCTCGCGCCTGCAAAAGCGCGCCGAGAGCGGCGGACGCGAGACCCTTACCCAATGAGGAGACCACGCCGCCGGTGATGAAAATGTACCGGGCCATGGGCGTTCAGAGTAGCAGCGATTCGGGGAGCCGGGGCCGCAATCGGCGCCGGCTGGGCTCGTCTTTTTTGTTCGCCACTACTTGGTCGGCGGTGCGGCGGGCGTCGCCGGGGCCTGCTGGCCGAGGAAGGGGTTGTTGATCGTCGGCGTCGGCGCCTGCAGCGGCGCGGGCGCGCTGCCGGGGCCGCCAGGTTGGCCGGTGCCGGCCGGCGGCTTGGCCTTCTGCTGCTGCAGCAGAGCCGGATCAAGCGAGTCGATCTTCATGCGGTCAACGATGGACGACGCGCCCTTTTCGCGGCCGGCTAGAATCGTCAGCAGCAGGCTGAGGACGAAGAAGCTCCCGCCCAGGATCCAGGTCGTCCGGGTCAGGAGGTCGCCCGCGCCCCGCACCGACATCATGCCGGCCGAACTGCCGCCGCCCACAAAGCCGCCCCCTTCGGAGCGTTGCAGGAGGACGACGCAGACCAGCGTCACGCTGACGATGATCTGGAGGGTGAGTAGGAGGCCGATCAGCATGGGTCTTCTTAGTCCGGTATGTTCGGTCGGTCACACCTTCATCGAAACGAAGGGCGGTCCGCCGAAATGAAGCGCGGGCTCTATCACCGAGCCCGCCCCAAGGCCATAGCTAGGGCGTCGTAGTCTCCACACAAGCGTTGCGTCCCATATGAGCGCCGACCTCAGCCTGTTGCCGATCCTTGAGACCGCGAGGCTGCGCCTGGCGCCGCTGACCGCGCAGGACGCCGGCCTGATCTTCCCTTTGATGGGCGACTCCGAGGTCATGGCCTTTTGGGACATGGGCGAGATCGACGATCCCGACGTCATCACCAACATCGTCGCCGGTCAGGTGGACGAGATGGCCACGGGGCGTGCGGTCTACTGGGCCATGCGCGGCCTCGCCGATACCCAGTTCATCGGGACCTGCGACCTCTCCGAGATCGACCGGCGTCATCACCGCGCCGAGGTGGGTTTCATGCTGGGCCGCGACGCCTGGGGCCAGGGGTACGCCCTGGAGGCCATGCAGGCGGTGCTGGCCTATGCGGCCACGACAGGCCTGCGCCGGCTGGTGGCGCGCACGCACCTGGGCAACCGCCGCTCCGACGCCCTGCTGGAGAAGCTGGGCTTCGCCGAGGAAGGCATGCTGCGCGGCCACGTCCTGCGCGACGGCGAGCGGCGCGATTGCCGGCTGTTCGGGCTGTTGCTCTAGGCGCTTCGCTGCCTATCTGAACTCACATGAGCAATCCCATCCAGATCGCCGGCTTCGATCACATCGTGCTGAGAATCCGCGACAAGCCGGCCATGCTGGCGTTCTACCAAGGCGTGTTGGGCCTTCACGTCGACCGCGACCGCCCGGAACTCGGCCTGACGCACGTGCGCGCCGGCCCGCAGATGATCGACTTCGTGACTCTGGATGGCCCCTTGGGCAAAACCGGCGGCATCGGTCCCGGGGTCCAAGGCCGCAACCTCGACCACTTCGCTCTGCAGGTTCGGCCTTTCGATGAGTCGGCGATCCGCGCGCACCTGTCGGCGCAAGGCGTGGCGATCGTTGAGGAAGGCCCGCGCTACGGCGCCGATGGCGACGGCTTCTCGCTGTACGTCCGGGATCCGGAAGGCAATACGGTCGAACTGAAGGGGCCCGGCGGCTAAATCGCCCCGATAATCCCCAGGAAATCCTCAGCCTTCAGCGAGGCGCCGCCGACCAGGGCGCCGCCGACTTCGGCGGCGTGGAGAATTTCGGCTGCGTTGGAAGGCTTCACCGAGCCGCCATAGAGGATCGCAGCGGTGTCGGCGGCCGCGCCGAACATCTCGCTCAGCGTGGCGCGGATGGCGCGGTGCATTTCCTCGATCTGCGGCGTAGTGGGCGTCAGGCCCGTGCCGATGGCCCAGACCGGTTCGTAGGCGACCGAGAAGGCCTTGCCGGCCAGCGCTGCGGGTAGCGAGCCCCTCACCTGCCCGGTCACGACGCTCAGCGCCTCGCCGGCTTCGCGCTGGGCCAGGGTTTCGCCGACGCAGACGATGGGTTCGAGGTCGGCACGAAGAGCTGCCACTACCTTGGCCGCGACCAACTCGTCGGCCTCGCCATAGCCGGCGCGCCGTTCTGAGTGGCCGAGGATCACCAGGTTCGCGCCCGCATCGGCCAGCATCTCGGCGGAGACATCGCCGGTGTAGGCACCTGAAATCTCGGCCCGGCAGTCCTGGCCGCCGACCATGACCGCAGAGCCTGCGAGGGCTGCGCTCATGCGCTGGATCAAGGTCGCTGACGGACAGATCGCCACACGGGCGGCGGTCCCGCTCAGGCCCGCGGCGACGCGGCGCGCCTCGCCCAAGGCGTCGGCGAGGCCATTCATCTTCCAGTTTCCGGCGATCAGCGGCGTCGGAGCGGTCATCTGGCCTCACTGTCGGTCGCCCAAAATGGCGCGGAAATGTCTCTGGCGGCGGTTAAGCCAAGCTGGCCTGCGTGTCACGCGCTTGCCGGGCGGGAGTGGCCTCCACTATACCGGCGCGCACGCCTGCGCCTGCTTCGGCCCCCTGAAAGGGATTCAATGCTCTCTTCTATCCGCGTCTTTGCGCAATCTTGGGCCGCCAGGGGCCTTTTCGTCCTGCTGATCATCAGTTTCGTGGTGTTCGGTATCGGCAACCGCGACCTGCTGCATCCGAAGATCAGCAACTCGGTGATCACCGCCGGCGCGCGCAGCATCGGCCCGGCCGAGTACAAGCGCGCCTTCGAGAGCTACATCCAGCGGCTGGAGCAACAGATGCACCAGCAGATTTCCCCGGAACTGGCGGCGGCCAACGGCCTCGACCAGCGGGTCGCGCAGGGCATGGCGTCCAGCGAAGCCTTCGCCGCCTACCTGACCAAGATCGGGATCCGCCCGTCCGACAAGCTGATCGCCGGCGAGATCCAGAAGATCCCGGCCTTCTTCGACCAGGTCTCGGGTCGTTTCGACCGCAACAACTATCTGAAGCGCCTAGCCGACAACAATCTGACCGCCGCGGTCTTCGAGGGCCAGATGCGCGATCAGCTCAGCGAGCAGCAGGCGGCGACCGGCCTGATCACCGGCCTCAAGGTGCCGCGCGCCTATGCCGCCATGGGCGCGATCTACACCGTGGAAAGCCGAGACCTCGGCTATTTCAGCATCGCGCCGGCCAGCGTCCCGCAACCGCCCGCCCCGACCGACGCCCAGCTCACCGAGCTGATGAAGGAAAACGCCGCCCAGCTGACCCGTCCCGAGTTCCGTACGCTCACCGTCGTGAAGTTCTCGCCGAGCCAGGTCGCGGCCAACGCGCCGATCGACCCGAAAGAGGTGCAGAAGCGCTTCGACTTCCGCAAGGACACGCTGTCGAGCCCCGAGACCCGCACCGTTATCCAGATCCCGGCCAAGACTCCGGCCGCCGCCACCCAGATCGCTCAGGGACTCGCCAAGGGCGCGGATGCTGACGCCGTGGCCAAGGCCGCCGGCGTCGAGGCGATCACCTATGCCAACAAGCCGCAGTCGGCGATCCCGGACAAGAAGGTGGCCGCGGCCGCCTTCGCGACGCCCGCGGGCCAGATCGCGACCGTGAAGGGTGACCTTGGCGCGGCCGTGGTGAAGGTGATGTCCGTGACGGCCGGCCGTTCTGTCACCCTCGAGGAGGTGCGTCCGGCTATCGAGGCCGAGATCCGCAAGGACCAGGCGTCGGAGAAGGTCTATGCCCTGACCCAGGCCTATGACGACGCCCATCAGGGCGGCGCGACGCTGGCCGCCGCCGCGACCAAGGCCGGCGTGGCGACCACGGCCATTGGCCCGGTGACCCAGGGCGGCCGCGACCTGACCGGCCAGCCGGTGCAAGGCCTGACCCAGAAGCTGATGGAGACCGCCTGGTCGCTGCCGGCGGGCGGCGAGAGCGAGGTCGAGGACGCCGGAAACGGCGAGTTCTTCGCCGTGCGCGTCGAGAAGGTCACCCCGCCGGCCATGCCGCCGCTGGAAGAGATCAAGCCGATGCTGACCAAGGCCTGGACCCAGCAGCAGCTGGCCAAGACCCTGCAGGCCAAGGCCGACGGCTATGTGGCGCGGATCAAGAAGGGCGAGACCCTCGCCGCCGTGGCCGCGTCCGCCGGCTCCAGCGTGTCCGAGATTCCCGGCATCGACCGCCGCAACGCCAGCCAGAACCAGGCGCTCGGCCAGGACCTGCTGGGCAAGCTTTTCACCTCGCGACCCGGCGATGTGTTCACCGCCTCGGACGCCAAGGGATATACGGTCGGCAAGCTGGAGGCCGTACACAGCGGCGATCCGGCCCAGCTGGCCCAGATGGTCGAGCAGCTGCGTCCGCAGATGAGCCAAGGATACCTGCGCGAGGTCGGCGAAAGCGCCCACGTCTACGCCCGCCAGAAGATCAAGGTGACCATCGACTCCAATCGCGCCCGCGAGGCCATCGGCCTGGAGCCGATCGACCCCAAGGCCGCGGCGGCGGGCGGCAAGGCCGCGCCTGGCAAGCCCGGCAAGGCGCCGCTGGCCAAATGACGGTCGAGCCTGCGTATCCAGCTTTCGAGCAGGCATACCGGGCGGGCCGTCCGCAGCTTGTCTGGACGCGGCTGATCGACGATCTGGAGACCCCGGTCTCCGCCTATCTGAAGATCGGCCACGGGCGGCCCTACGCCTTCCTGTTCGAGAGCGTCGAAGGCGGCGCCTTCCGCGCGCGCTATTCGATCATCACGCTCAACCCCGACCTCGTCTGGCGCTGCCGGGGCGATCAGGCCGAAGTGGCGGAGGGCGCGGACATCGCGGCGGTCCGCTTCACGCCGCAGGCTGGTGGGGCGTTGGACAGCCTGCGCGACCTGGTCGCCGCCTCGCGGATCGAGCGGCCGGAACACCTGCCGCCGCCGTCGGCTGGCGTCTTCGGGGCCATGGGCTACGACATGATCCGGCTGGTGGAGCGGCTGCCGGACATCAACCCCGACCCGCTGGACCTGCCGGACGGGGTGATGACCCGTCCCTCGATCGTGGCGATCTTCGACGCCATCGCCCAGGAGATCATCCTGGTGACGCCGGTCCGGCCCGATGCGAGCTCAGCCCAAGACGCCTATGCCGCGGCCCAGGCGCGCATCGCCGCGATCAAGGCCGACCTGAAGAAGCCCGCACCGCCGCTGAAGGGCGATGGCGTGCCCGAGCCCGACGCCTTCACCTCGCCGGTCAGCCGCGAGCGCTATTGCGAGATCGTCGAGCAGGCGAAGGACTACGTCCGCGCCGGCGATGTCTTCCAGGTGGTGCCGAGCCACCGGTTCCGCAGCCCCTTCCACCGCGATCCATTCGCGCTCTACCGGTCGCTGCGGCGCACCAATCCCTCGCCCTTCCTGTTCTATCTGAACTTCGGCGACTTCCAGCTGGCCGGTTCATCGCCGGAGATTCTGGTCCGGCTGCGTGACGGCAAGATCACCATCCGCCCGATCGCCGGCACCCGGCGGCGCGGCGCGACGCCCGCCGAGGACGCCGCGCTGGAGGCCGAGCTGATCGCCGATCCCAAGGAGCGCGCTGAGCACCTGATGCTGCTGGACCTCGGCCGCAACGACGTGGGCCGCGTCGCGATGCTGAAGGAGCGTGGGGCCAACGCCCCGCCGCAAACTCCGAAGTCACCGCGCGTGCGGGTGACCGCCAGCTTCTTCGTCGAACGCTACAGCCACGTGATGCACCTGGTCTCCAACGTCGAGGGCGATGCGCCCGACGGCCTCGATCCGGTGGACGTGGTGATGGCCGCCCTGCCCGCCGGCACACTCTCCGGCGCCCCCAAGGTGCGGGCCATGGAGATCATCGACGAGCTGGAGATCGAAAAGCGCGGGGTCGGCTATGCGGGCGCGGCGGGCTATTTCGGCTGCGACGGGTCGGTGGACACCTGCATCGTTCTGCGGACCGCGCTCTTCAAGGACGGGGTGATGTACGTCCAGGCGGGCGGCGGCGTGGTCGCCGATAGCGATCCCAACGCCGAATACGAAGAGACCCTGCAAAAGGCCCGCGCCCTGCGCAGCGCGGCCGAGGAAAGCTGGCGGTTCGTCTAGGCCCCCTACTCGGCGGCGCCCTTGGTGGTGTGCTCGGTGTGCAGCGGCGGGGCCATAATCATGGCAGTGGCGAAGGTCAGCGCGGCGACGGCCAACAGACCCGCGGCGCCCAGCGCGGGCCACATCCGCTCACGCTTCTCCGACTTGAGCAGCAAGGTCTTCGCGCGGGCCATGGCTTCGGGGTCGAGGGCGGATGACGCGGTGGTCATGGCGGGAGGATCGCCGGAGTCGCACGCCTCGCCAATCGCCGAGCTTGGCGCTGACCGCGCCACAGCCTAGATAGGCGGCCATGATCCTGGTGATCGATAACTACGACAGCTTCACCTACAACCTCGTCCATTACCTGAACGAGTTGGGGGCGGAGACGCATGTCGTGCGCAACGACGCGATCACCGTGCGCGAGGCGCTGGGGATGAAGCCGCAAGGCGTGCTGCTGTCGCCGGGACCGAAGACGCCGAACGACGCCGGCATCTGCCTGGCGCTGCTGGAGGCCGCGCCGGCCGACCTGCCGATCTTCGGCGTGTGTCTCGGCCACCAGGCGATCGGCCAGGCCTATGGCGGCGAGGTGGTGCACGCCAAGGCGCTGATGCACGGCAAAACCAGCCTGATCCATCACGAGGGTAAGGGCGTGTTCGCTGGCCTGAAGAACCCCTTCACGGCGACGCGCTATCACAGCCTGTCAGTCGAGAAGGACGTGCTGCCGGCCGACCTGGAAGTCACCGCCTGGACCGAAGACGGCGAGATCATGGGTGTGCAGCATCGGACCCGGCCGGTGCATGGCGTGCAGTTCCATCCGGAATCCATCGCCACGGAATGCGGCTACGACCTGTTGGCCAACTTCTTAGACATCGCCGGCGTCAAGCGCGCCGTGGACGCCTGACACGCGACCATGTCCGACGCTTTCAAGCCTTTGCTCAGCCTGCTGGCCGATGGCGGCACGCTCTCGGAAGACAACGCCGGCGAGTTCTTCGCCGCCTGCCTGCGCGGTGAGCCGACGCCGAGCCAGGTCGGCGCGGCGCTGACCGCCATGCGGATGCGCGGCGAGACCCTGGGCGAAATCGTCGCCTGCGCGCGCGCCATGCGCAAAGCCGCCGTGCAGATCGAACCGCCCTACCCGACCATCGATGTCTGCGGCACCGGCGGCGACGGGCTGCACACCCTGAACATCTCGACAGCGGTCGGCTTCGTCGTCGCGGGTGGGGGCCTGAAGGTCTCCAAGCACGGCAACCGCGCGCTGTCGTCGAAGTCCGGCACAGCCGACGTGCTGACCGAGCTTGGCGTCGACATCGCCATGCCGGTCGACCGCCAGCTTCAGGCGCTGGACGAGGCCGGCATCTGCTTCATGTTCGCGCCGGCGCACCATGGCTCCATGCGCCACGTCTCGCCGATCCGCGCGGAGCTGGGCTTTCGGACGATCTTCAACCTGCTGGGGCCGCTGACCAATCCGGCCGGCGCCCAGCGCCAGGTGGTCGGCGTGTTCGCCGAGCGGTGGGTCGCGCCGCTGGCCGAGGCGCTGAAGGTGCTGGGCTCGGAACGCGCCTGGGTGGTGCACGGCTCGGGCATGGACGAGATGACCACGACCGGCGAGACCAGCGTCGCGGAGTTGCGCGACGGTCAGGTGCGGCTGTTCACGGTGACGCCGGAGGCGGTTGGCCTGCCGCGGGCGGCGCTGGCCGATCTGACCGGTGGCGCGCCGAAGGACAATGCGGCGGCGCTCACCGGCCTGCTGGACGGTGAAAAGGGCGCCTATCGCGACATTGTAACCCTGAATGCGGCGGCGGCCTTCCTGGTGGCCGAGCGGGTCGAAACCCTGCGCGAGGGCGTCGAATTGGCCGCCGCTGTCATCGACGACGGCCGCGCCAAGGCGACGCTCGACAAGCTCAGAAGCCTGGCCGGCGCATGACCCTCCTTCGCCAAGGCTTCGGAGGGCGGGACATCAGATCCTGCGAAGCTCCGCTCAGGAGCGAAGCAGGATGAGCGACATCCTCGACCGCATCGCGGCCTACAAGCGCGAGGAGGTCGCCCAGCGCAAGGCGGTCCGTCCGCTGCGCGAGGTTGAGGCCGCCGCTCGTGACGTTTCAGCGCCGCGCGGCTTCCGCGCCGCCCTGGAGCGGGCGCATGGGCCGGGACGTCTGGCGCTGATCGCCGAGATCAAGAAGGCCTCGCCGTCCAAGGGCCTGATCCGCGCCGACTTCGATCCACCGGCGCTCGCCAAGGCCTACGAAGCTGGCGGCGCGGCCTGTCTCTCGGTGCTCACCGACACGCCGAGCTTCCAGGGCGCGGACGACTATCTCGTGGTGGCGCGGATGGCGACCGGCCTCCCCTGTATCCGCAAGGAGTTCCTGGTCGATCCCTGGCAGGTCGCCGAAAGCCGCGCGCTGGGCGCCGACGCCATACTGGTGATCTTGGCCATGGTCGACGACACCCTCGCGTCCGACCTGATGGAAGCGGCCCAAGCCCACGGCATGGACGTGCTGGTCGAGACCCACGACGAGGTCGAACTGGCTCGCGCCGCGGCGCTGAAGGCCAATCTGATCGGGGTTAACAACCGCGACCTACGGACCTTCGAGGTCGATCTGGCGATCACCGAACGCCTAGCCGCCGCCGCGCCGGCCGGCGCGCTGCTGGTGACCGAAAGCGGCATCTTCACCCCCGCCGACGCCACGCGGCTGGAGCGGTCCGGCGCCAAGGCCATGCTGGTGGGCGAAAGCCTGATGCGGCAGGCCGACGTCGAAGCGGCGACTCGATTCCTGTTGGCCGGTTGAGTCGGATTTAGCGCAGATCTGGGGCCGGAATTTCCTGTGAAGTTTCAGCGACGAGCGCCGTAACTTGACATTAATGCGGAACACCTAGAGAACATCGCCAACGTTTGCGCTTTGTTCTCCAAGCGCTCTAGTCAGCGCCCTAGTCGAGGTCCGCACCGATGCTCACCCGCAAGCAACACGAACTGCTGATGTTCATCCATGAACGGATCAAGGAGAGCGGTGTCTCGCCGTCCTTTGATGAGATGAAGGAGGCGTTGGACCTGGCGTCCAAGTCCGGGATCCACCGGCTGATCACCGCGCTGGAAGAGCGCGGCTTCCTGCGCCGCCTGCCCCACCGGGCCCGGGCTTTGGAGGTGGTGAAGCTGCCGCAGCAGGCGACCATGGCCGCCCCGCCCAAGGGCCGAGCCCCCTTCAAGCCGCAGATCGTCGATGGCGGACCGGCCATGCCGCCCGCGGCCAACGACACCCGCGAACTGCCGATCCTGGGCAAGATCGCCGCCGGCACGCCCATCGAGGCGATCCAGCAGGAGCGCGACCGCATCCCGGTCGCTGAGAGCATGCTGGGCGCGGGCGAGCACTTCGTCCTAGAGATTCAGGGCGACTCGATGATCAACGCCGGCATCTTGGACGGCGACTACGTGGTGATCCGCCGTGGCGACACCGCCACCTCCGGCGACATCGTCGTGGCCCTGGTGATGGGCGAAGAAGCCACCTTGAAGCGCCTGCGCCGCAAGGGCGCCTCCATCGCGCTGGAAGCCGCCAACCCCGCCTACGAGACCCGTATCTTCGGACCGGATCAGGTGGATGTGCAGGGCAAGCTGGTGGGTCTGATCCGCCGCTATCACTAGGTTCCGAACGCGTGCAACCTTCGCCTTGGTCCAGCGTTCACACGTCGGGCCGGGGCGTTTGCAAACAGACAATCGCTCCTGTTGTCGAAGACGCTGCACTCAAGCCGCGTCGATAGGGAGAGACCATCCATGCGCATTCTGACTCTGACGGCCATCGCCGCCCTCAGCCTGTCCCTCGCGGCTTGCCAAAAGCCGGCCGAGAAGGCTGCCGACGATTCCGCCAAGGCCGGCGCCGAATCTGCCGCGGCCAGCACTGCGGCCACCACCGCGGCCACGGACGCCTCGGCGGCTGCGGCGGCCCCCACGCCGGACGCCGCCAAGGCCGACGCCAAGGCTGCCACCGACGCGTCGAAGATGGCCACTGACCACGCTGATAAGGCCGCGGACGCTCAGAAGAGCGCCGACAAGGCTGCGGCCAAGAAGTAGTCGACTTCGGAGCCCTGGCTTCGGCCGGGGCGCCATCGCCGCCTCAGGCGGCGTCGTGGTATTCGAACTCCACGAGATAGACCTTTTCGCCGGGTCCGTGCTTGGCGACCTTCAACAGATCGACGACACCCAGAAAACCGGACCTACGCGCCAAGTCCGGTGTGACGTCCTGCAGTGATATCTCTCGGATCGCGGTCACCTCGATGGCGCCCGGGCCCAGCGGATAGCGGCCGCCAACCTTCACATGCGGCCTTTGCCAGATGCGCACGCTGCAGGTGACCTCGCCCCGCATCACCGGCTCACGCAGGCGCTTAGTGAACATCATCGCGGATCAGGGCCCCAGGTCCACGGCCGGCGCCCCCGAGCATCCTGCGCCCAGACGATCCGCCATTTGGTGGGGCTTTCGCGGAACAGCTCGGCCGAGCCGCCGCGGGCGAAATCGGCGCCAGTCAGCACCAGCGGCGCGGCGCAGGCTTCCGGCGCTTCGTCGTTGCGCAGGATCACCACCTCGGAAGACCCGCACATCTGGGCGAAGCGCCCGTCCTTCAGCGGCCGCTTCATGTTCCAGGCAGCCGCGACCTTCACCGGCGCGGTGGCGAGCGGCGTGCAGCTCCAGTGATCGCAGTCGTAGCTGGCGTCGCGGACCGTATCGCTTTCCTGCGGGACCAGGCCTCGCCGCCGCGCCCAGAGCTCGGCGCCGAACAGCTTCACGTCGGGGCGGAACAGGATGGCGTCCTTGCCGCCGTGGACGGCCACGGCCGAGCCCGCGCCATCGACCCAGACGTCGGGGATCGGCGGCTTGGGCGCGAGGTTCACGGCCAGCGCCAGCGGCAGGCCGAGCCACCGTAGCCGGCCCTTCCAAAGGCAGAGCCAAAGCAGGCCTAGGAAGGCGGCCGGCAGCGACCAGTTGGGACCGCTCGCCACATTGAGCTGGGCGTAGGGCGCGTTGGCGGCGATGTGGGCCACGCGGTTCATCAGGTCGATGGCGAAGCCCGCCACTTCCAGCGGCCACTTCCCCAGGCCGAACGGCGCCAGCACTGCCCCGATCGCCAACCCCGGCATCATCAGGAAGCCGGAAATCGGCTCGGTGACCATGTTGGAGATCAGCCCCCAGGTGGAGACGCGGTTGAAGTCTTGCATGGCGAAGGGCCCGGTCGCCGTGCCGGCCACGAAGCTCGCCGCCGCGCCGGCCAGCGTCCAAGTCCAGAGGCCCTGCAGGATTTTGATGGGCCAGGGCGTGTTGATCTCGCGCACCGGGTGCCGCCAGACCTCGGCAAGCGCCACCAGGGCGGCGGTGGCGGCGAAGGACATCTGGAACCCGGGCTGGGTCACGGCCTCGGGCTGCAGGAGCAGCACCACCAGGGCGGCGAGCGCGAGCGCATGCAGGCTGATCGCCTGTCGGTCGACCAGGATCGCGCCAAAGGCCACGGCGGCGGTCACCGCGGACCGTTCGGCGGGCGGTGGCCAGCCGGAGAGCACCAGATAGGCCAGCACCGAGGCGAGCGCGAAGGCCGCGGCGACCTTCTTGCCGGGCACGCGCAGCGCCAGCCACGGCCAGGCGGCGATGCCGAACCGGGCGATGGCGAAGACGAACCCACCGACGATGGCCATGTGCAGGCCGCTGATCGAGATGATGTGCGCCAGCCCCGCGGCCCGCAGGTCGTTGACCTCATTCTTCGGGATGAAGGCGTCATGGCCCGTGGTCATGGCGGCGGCCAGCCCGCCGCTCTGGATGCCAAGCGTGTCGACGATCCGCCGGGTCAGCGCCCAGCGCAGGGCATTGATCCGCATGGTCAGTCGCAGCCGCGCCGGCGGCAGATCAGGCGGATACCAGGTCTGCACGGGTCCGAGCGCGAAGCCGACGCCGCCGACGCTCTGGAAGAAGGCGTCGCGGGCGAAGTCGTAGGAGCCGGGACTGGCCGGTTGCGGCGGCGTATTGATCACCGCCAAGAGGCGGATCGGCTCGCCGGGCGCGGGGAGATAGCCACCCCGTAAAGTGACGCGAACCCGGATCGGTGTCGCGGCCGGCGCCCAGTCACCGATGCGATACGGCGCGACCAGCAGACGTGGCCCACCCTGCCCGGGGCTGACGATGTCCACCACCCAGCCTTCCAACCGCTGGGGATGGGTGTCGACGCCGGCGACCGGCGCTTTGGCGCCTTCTGTGCGCAGCTTGGCCATGGAGAAGCCGCCCAGACCGCAGGCCAAAAGCACCAGGAGCGCGGTCAGCGCCCTCGCCCGGCTCCAGCGGCTCGCGCCCAGCAGCACGGCGGCGGCCACCGCCACGCCGGCGAACCCGACCCAGACCTGCGGCTCACGCAGCAGCGTGAAGTAGAGGCCGGCGCCGCAGCCGAAGGCTACCGGGCTCCACAGCGTCCAGCGCTCGCCCTGCTTCTCGATCTGCTCGCCGATCCAGGCGCCAGCCGCCGCGAAGCTAGGACGCGCCTTTGGCGGCGTGCTAATAGGCGCCGCCCCGGCTCCCGCCGCAGCTTCCCCAGGTTCCCTCAGTTCGATGTCCGACAAGCCCGTCGTCACCCGTATCGCCCCCTCGCCGACCGGCGCCATGCATATTGGCACCGCCCGGACGGCTCTGTTCAACTGGCTTTATGCTCGCCACACGGGTGGCAAGTACCTGCTGCGGGTTGAAGACACCGATCGCGAGCGGTCTACCGAGGCCGCCGTGCAGGTGATTTTCGACGGCCTGAGCTGGCTGGGGATCGAGGCCGACGAGACGCCGGTCTTCCAGGCGAGCCGCGCCGATCGTCACGCCGCCGCGGTTGCGGAGATGCTGGCGCGGGGCTCGGCCTATCGCGACTTCATGACCCCCGACGAGCTGGAGGCTGAGCGCACTGCAGCGCGCGCCGAGGGCCGGGTCGTGCGTTCGCCCTGGCGCGAAGCCGCGCCGAACGATGCGCCGGACCGCCCCTTCGTGGTGCGCCTGAAGGCGCCGCTCGACGGCGAGACGGTGATCGACGACCAGGTGAAGGGTCGCGTGGTCTTCCAGAACAAGGATCTCGACGACCTTATCCTGCTGCGCACCGACGGCACGCCGACCTACAATCTGGCGGTCGTCGTGGATGACCATGAGATGGGCGTGACCCACGTGATCCGTGGCGACGACCATCTGAACAACGCGGCGCGGCAAACTCTGATCTATCAAGGGTTGGGCTGGACACCGCCGGTCTGGGCGCACCTGCCGCTCATCCACGGGCCGGACGGGACCAAGCTCTCCAAACGCCACGGCGCCCAGGCGGTCGGCGAGTTCGCCGACATGGGCTACCTCCCCGAGGCCATGCGCAACTACCTGGCCAAGCTCGGCTGGGGCCACGGCGACGACGAGATCTTCAACGACGAGCAGGCGATCGCTTGGTTCGACATCAAGGATGTGGTCGGCGCGCCGGCCCGCCTGGACTGGGACAAGCTCAACCACCTCAACAACCACTACATCCGCCTGGCCGAGCCGGGGCGGCTGGCCGACCTGGTGGCCGCGATCCTGAAGAGCCGCGACTGGCCGCCGCACGACGGCGACCTGGAGAAGCTCGCCAGCGTGATCCCCTTTGTCCGCGATGGGGCCAAGACGACGCTGGAGCTGGCCGACGCGGTGATCTTCGCCCTGAAGCGCCGCCCGTTGGCGATGAGCGACAAGGGCAAGGAACTACTCAACGAGGAGACCCGCGCGCGGCTCGGCCGGCTGCGCGACGTCTACGCCACCCAGGGCGTCTGGGATGTCCCGAGCCTGGAGGCCGTGAACCGCGGCTTTGCCGAAAGCGAGGGCGTTGGGCTCGGAAAGATCGGTCCGGCGCTCCGTCAGGTGCTTTCGGGCGGATCGCCGGCGCCCGACCTTGCCGGCGCCCTTGTTTCACTCGGGAAAGACGAAAGCTTGGGCAGGCTCGACGACGCGCTTTCGCTTGGCGGCTAACGCGCTATAAGCCGTTCGAACAGGCTTTCATCGAAGGGGACGGGCATGGCGGACACGGCGAAAATCAGCATCGGTGGCAAGACCATCGATCTGCCGATCCTCAAGGGTACGGCGGGCCCGGATGTGGTCGATATCCGCAAATTCTATGCGGAGAGCGACGCCTTCACCTACGACCCCGGCTTTACCTCGACGGCGAGCTGCGAAAGCAAGATCACCTACATCGATGGCGACGCGGGCATCCTGCTGCACCGTGGCTACCAGATCGGCGAACTGGCCGAGAAATCGACCTTCCTTGACGTCTGCTACCTGCTGCTGAACGGCGAGCTGCCGAACGCCGCGCAATATGCCGACTTCGAGAACACGATCACCCACCACACAATGCTGCACGAGCAGTTTGACAGGTTTTTCCAGGGCTTCCGTCGGGATGCTCACCCGATGGCGATCATGACCGGCGCGGTCGGCGCGCTCTCAGCCTTCTATCACGACAGCACCGACATCAACGATCCGCAGCAGCGGATGATCTCGGCCCATCGCCTGATCGCCAAGATGCCGACCATCGCGGCGCGCGCCTTCAAATACTTCACCGGCCAGCCCTTCGTGCACCCGCGCAACGACCTCTCCTACGCCGAGAACTTCCTGCGCATGTGCTTCTCGGTCCCGGCTGAGGACTGGAAGCCCAATCCGGTGCTGACGCGGGCCATGGACCGCATCTTCATCCTGCACGCCGACCATGAGCAGAACGCGTCGACCTCGACGGTGCGCCTGGCCGGTTCGTCGGGCGCCAATCCGTTCGCCTGTATCGCCGCCGGCATCGCCTGCCTCTGGGGCCCCGCGCACGGCGGGGCGAACGAGGAAGCGCTGAACATGCTGAAGGAGATCGGCACGGTCGACCGCATCCCGGAATACGTCCAGGGGGTGAAGGATCGCCGCTACCGGCTGATGGGCTTTGGCCATCGCGTCTACAAGAACTACGACCCGCGGGCGACGGTGATGCAGAAGACCTGCCACGAGGTCCTGGCTGAAGTCGGCCACGAGGACGACCCGCTGCTGAAGGTGGCGATGGAGCTGGAGCGTATCGCGCTTTCCGACGAGTATTTCATCGAGCGTAAGCTCTACCCGAACGTCGACTTCTATTCGGGCATCACGCTCCGCGCGCTCGGCTTCCCGGCCGAGATGTTCACGGTGCTGTTCGCCGTCGCCCGCACGGTCGGCTGGATCAGCCAGTGGAAAGAGATGATCGAGGACCCGGCCTACAAGATCGGCCGTCCGCGCCAGCTCTACACCGGCGCCCTGCAGCGGCCCTACACCCCCGTCGAAAACCGCTAGACGGCCGCCTTCAGGGCGCGATGCAGCTGCGCGCGGCAGCTTCGGCTGACGCGCAAGGTCTCGCCTGAGCTGAGGCGCAGAATCGCGTCGCCCGCGGCGAGCGGCGTCACCGCTTGGATCGCATCCAGAGCGACGATGGCGCGCCGATGAACGCGCACGAACCGCGCCGGATCGAGTTCCGGCTCCAGACTTTTGGCGGTGCGACGCAGCAGGCTGGTTCCAGCCGAACCATGCAGGGCGACGTAGTTCCCTTGCGTTTCGATCCAGGCAACCTGCGACAGCTCCAGCCGCTCGAACCGCCCGCGTTGGCTGATCGCCAGCCTCGCCGCCGGCTCGCCTCGACGGCGACGGCGCGCCGCGTGGGCCAAGGCCGTCAGACCCGCGATCCAAGCGGCGACGAGCGCCCCGTTGGCGCCCAGCTCGGCGGCGATGTCCCGCAGCAGGGGCCGATGCGTCGCGAAAGGTAGCAGCCGGGCCAGCAGGCAAGACGCCACGATCAGCGTCACGGTCAGGCTGAGATTCACCCCGAAATGCAGCAGGCCGCGCCGCAAGACGTACGGCCCCTCGATCGGGGCCCTTCTCGTCAAGGCCAGGATCGCCGGTGTGGCGGCAGCGCCCAACAGGCTTGCGCCGAACAGGCGCAGGCCCTCGTGCAGCCATGCTGCGCCATTGGGCGGGGTCCAGCGCATGAGGTTGTCGGGTTCGAGAACCAGGACGAAACCCAGCCAATAGAGGAAACCTAGGCTCAGATCGCGCAGCGTTCGCCGGACGATGTTGCGGAGATCCAGGGTGTCGGCGTGCGGCATCGAGGTCATGACTGGAGTGTGGAAGAGCCCTTCGCCGGCGTCCATCGGTTGAATTGTGACGATGTGTTCATGGCCCGGGACGAACCGCAGAGCCCATGACTGGCGCGGTCCGCAGCGCGGCTTCAGATTCAGCGGGTGTTGCTGGAGATGAGAGATGAATTGGCGAACGGCCCTGCTGGCGGCGATCATAAGTCTGGCGCCCGTTTCGGTGTCGGCGGCGACCGTGCGGATCGACACCGGCCTGCTGCGCGGAACGGAAGGCCATGGGATCGCGGCCTACGAGGGCGTGCCCTTCGCCGCACCGCCCGTGGGGCCGCTACGCTGGCGCGAGCCGCAGCCCGCCGCGCATTGGAAAGGCGTCCGCAATGCCACCGCGTTCGCGCCGGCCTGCCTGCAGCTTGGCGTCTCCATGCCGGGAGAGCCGGATCCGAAGACCAGCGAGGACTGCCTCTATCTGAACGTCTGGGCGCCGAACGGGCCGCATCACGGCCAGTTGCCGGTGATGGTGTTCATTCCGGGCGGCGGCTACACCAACGGCGCGACCTCGCTGCCGCTCTACTGGGGTGACCGGCTGGCCAAGCGCGGTGTCGTGGTGGTGACGGTGGCTTACCGCCTGGGTCCGCTGGGATACCTGGCGCATCCCGAGCTTACGGCGGAGTCGCCCCACCGCAGTTCCGGTAACTATGGCCTGATGGACCAGGCCGCCGCCCTGCGCTGGGTCCGGCGCAATATTGCGGCCTTCGGCGGCGATCCGAGCCAGGTGACCATCTTCGGCCAGTCGGCGGGCGCCATGTCGGTCAGCATGCTCATGGTCTCGCCGCTCTCCCAGGGACTTTTCCAGCGCGCAATTGGCGAGAGCGGCGGCCTGTTTGAACCGCTGGAACTGGCCCCCCAGTACAGTCTCAGCGTCGCCGAGAAGGATGGCGAGGCCTACGCCAAGTCGGTTGGCGCGGCCTCCCTGGTGGAGCTGCGGGCGCTGCCGGGCGCGGCCCTGCTGCACGGCCAAGGCTGGAAGATCTCGCACCCCGTCGTCGAGCCCTACGCCCTGCCGATGGCCCCCTATGACGCCTTTGTCGCCGGGCGGCAGGCGAAGGTGCCGATCCTGGTCGGCTGGAATGCGCAGGAGGCCCGCTCGCTGACCGATCTCAGCACCGCCAAGGCCGCGACCTTCACCCAGGACATCCACAATGCCTTCGGGCCCCTGCCCGCCGCTCTGATCGACGCCTACCCGCATGCGGATGACGCCCAGGCGGTCATTGCGCGCGGGGACTTCGAGCGCGACCTGCGCTTCGCCTGGGACGATTGGGCCTGGGCGCGGCTGCAGGCCATGGCCGGCCAACCGGCCTACGCCTACCGCTTCGAGCACAAGCCCCCCTTCCCGGCTGGCTCCGTGCGCGCCGGCTGGGGCGCGTCGCACTTCGCCGAGCTCTGGTACGTCTTCGATCACCTGGACCAGGAGACCTGGGCCTGGACCGAAGCCGACCGCCACCTGGCCGATGAGATGGCCAGCTATTGGGTGAGCTTCGCCAAGACTGGGGGTCCGAATGGACCGGGCCGCCCGGCGTGGCCGAGGCTCGGCGCGACTGACGGTGGCCCGGTGCTGCGGCTGGACGACACGATCAGGCCCGGGCCGCCGCCGGAGCTGGCGACGCTGAAGACCCTCGATGGCGTCTACGGCACGCTGCGCGGCGCGCCGCTCGGCAAGGCCAAGACGCCCTACGCGGCGCGGGCCGCCAGCACCTTCAGCACCGCGTCGGCGGCGGCCTCGGAGGGATCGGGCCCACCGCGGCCCATCTTGTCGAGGGCGGCGTACTGGGCGAGCACCTGTTTGGCGCGCAGATCGGCGTCATCGAGGCGAAGCGCGACCTCACGCGCCAGGATCTCGCCGGTGCAGAACTTCTGGATGAGCTCAGGCGCCACGAAATCCTGCGCGGCGATGTTGAACAGCGTGACCCATTTGGTGCGGAGCAGCAGGTTCTGCACGATCCAGGCGGTAACCGGCCCGAGCCGGTAGCCGATCACCATGGGCGCGCCGGCGAGCGCGAGTTCGGTCGTCACGGTGCCGGAACAGGCGAGCGCGACGGTCGCGGCCTTCATGGCGTCCAGTTTGCCTTCGTCGCCCTCGATCACACGCGCCCAGCCGGCGACCCGCGACGTGACCATCTCGGCGACGGTGGGCGCCGCGGGCACGACGACCCGCAGGTTCGGGTGGGTTTCCTTCAGGCGGCGCGCGGCCTCCTCGAACGGCGGCAGCATGCGGGCGATCTCGCCCGGCCGGCTTCCCGGCAGGACGATCAGGATCGGGTCGGTCGGACCGACGCCGATCGCCTTGCGCAACCTCGCCGGCTTGGCCTTAGAGAAATCGACGGTCAGGGCGGAGTTGCCGACGAAGGTCACCGGCAGGCCCTCGGCCTCGAAATACCGTGCGTCGAAGGCGTGGATCGACAGCAGATGGTCGACCGTGGCGGCCAGCGTCTTGGCGCGGCCTGGGCGCGTGGCCCAGACCTGCGGCCCGACGTATTTGATCAGTGGCAGACCGGGCATCTGGCGGCGCAGGCGCTGAGCGACACGCAGGGTGAAGCCCCAGGAATCGATCAGCACGGCCACATCAGGCTTTTCGCGCACAGCCAGGGCCGCGGTCTCGTCGGCGCGCCGCACGATGCGGGGATAGGCCATCAGGCCCTCGAAGAGGCCCAGGATGGAAATGTCGGCGATGTCGAAGGGGCTCTCGACGCCCTCGGCGGCCATTCGCTCGCCACCAACGCCCACGAAGCGGACGCCATCGCCGAGCCGCACCTTGAGTGCTCGCGCCAGACCCGCGCCCCGATCGTCGCCGGACGCCTCGGCGGCGACCAGCATCACCGTGAGCGGCTTGCTCACGACCCGAGCGGCTCGACGCCGACGATGAACAGGCCCAGCTCGTCCGCCAGCGCGATCACCGCCTCGCGGTCCAGCACCAGCAGATGCCCCGTCTCGCCGACGATGCCGGCCAGGCCCGCGCGGGCCACGGCTTCGACAGTGGCGGGCCCGATGGTCGGCAGGTCGACGCGGGTCTCCTGAGTGGGCTTGCGCGCCTTGGCGAGCACGCCCAGCGGCGCGCCCGGGCTGCCACGCAGAGCAGTCGGCAGGTCGGCGACGCGAGCCAGCAGGGCGTCTGTGCCCTCTGCGGCTTCCAGGGCCAGGACGAGGCCGCGGCAGACCACGGCGGCCTGCCCGGCGTCCAGGCGGCCGATGGCGCGCGCCACCTGCAGGGCGTGAGCGATGTCGGCTTGATGCTCAGGGCCCGGCGCATGACGGCCCAGCGGTCCGGCGGCGAGGCCTAGATCGTCCATCACCTCGTGGGCGCCTTCGACGGAGAAGCCTTCCTTCTCGAACTCGGCGACCAGCATGCGGAGCAAGGCGTCATCGCCCTTGCGCGCCGCGGCGATGGCGGCCGGCAGCGCCGCCAGACCCCGAAGATCCGGCATAAGGGTCGCGAAGTCCGGGCGGTTGACCTGGCCGGCCAGGCAGACGGCCTTGCAGCCGGCGCGCTTCAGCGCCTTAAAGCATTTGCCAAGTTCCGCCAGACCCACCTCGGCGCCCGCGAACCGCTCAAGCCCCGCGCCGGCAAAGCCCTTCAGGCGGATGACGAACAGTGGGCGGCCGGAGCGCTGGCAATGCTCGGCGATCTCGACGGGCAGGCTCCCGCCGCCGGCGATCAGCCCGAGCTTTTGCATCTAAACTTCTCGTTCGGGCAGGCAGAGCGGCCGGCCGGCGTCGGCGCGGATGAAGTCGATGATCTCCATCACCGGCGCGGACGAGCCGAAGGTGGTGGCGGTGTCGTCGACGCGCTCCTGGAAGGTGCCTTCCTCGGCGAACAGCAGCCGGTAGGCTGAGCGCAATTCGCTGATCGTTTCGCGGCCGAAGTCGCGGCGCTTCAGCCCGACCAGGTTCAGGCCCTCCAGGTGGGCGTGATTGCCCCAGACTAGGCCGTAGGGAATCACGTCCTTGGTCACCGCGGCCAGGCCGCCGATGAAGGAATACCGCCCGACCCGGCAATACTGGTGGACCGCGGCCAGGCCGCTGACCATCACGAAGTCGCCGATGTCCACGTGGCCGCCGAGCGTCGCCGAGTGGGCCAGAATGACGTTGTCGCCGACCGTGCAGTCGTGGCCGACGTGGCTGGTGGCCATGTACATGCCGTCGTTGCCGACCCTCGTCACGCCCTCCGACTGGGGCGTGCCGATGTGCATCGTCACATGTTCCCAGATCTTGTTGCGGTCGCCGATGATCAGCTGGGTCGGCTCGCCCTGGTAGCCGGTGTGGTGCGGCGGCCCGCCCAGGTTGGCGAAGTTGCGCACCGTGCAGTCCTCGCCGATCGTCGTGTGGCCTTCGAGGACCACGTGGCTGCCCAAGGTGGTGCGCGGGCCGACACGGACATGTTCGCCGATGATGCAGTAGGGACCGATGCTGACGCCGTCGGCGAATTCGGCTCCCTTGGCGACGATCGCTGTCGGATGAATCTCGACGCTCACTTGGTGTCCACCACCATGGCGGCCCACTCCGCCTCGGCCGCGACCTTGTCGTCGACCAGGGCGCGGCCCTTGAACTTGTAGATATCCCGCCGCGAGTGCGTGACCTCCACATGCATCTGCAAGACCATTCCCGGGCGCACCGGCGCACGGAAGCGGCAGTTGTCGAGCGACATGAAGAAGATCGCCTTGCCGGCCGGATCGATCTCCAGCGACTTCGACATCAGCACAGCACTGGTCTGGGCCATGGCCTCGACGATCAGCACACCGGGCATGACCGGATACTCAGGGAAGTGGCCGGCGAAGAACGGCTCGTTGACCGACACGCACTTGATCCCGACGATCGAGGTGCTGTGGACGAACTTCTCGCAGCGGTCGACCAGCAGGAACGGGATACGGTGCGGAATCCGCGCCATGATCTCGGTGATATCGATGTCGGTGGGAGCCTCGCTCACCGGCGCCTTGCGGCTCATGAATCCCCTTCCTTGCGGCCCGCCTGTCTGGCGAGCCAAGTATTTTCGCGCATCCATTGCCGGATCGGCCGGGCGGGAAAACCGCCCCAGGTCTCGCCGGCGGGAACATCTTTCAACACGCCCGCCGCCGCGCCGATGCGAGCGCGGTCGCCGATGGTCACGTGATCGGCCACCCCCGCGCGGCCTCCGAACTGCACGCCGTCACCGATGGTGACGCTGCCGGAAATCCCCGTATGGGCGGCCATCACGCAGTTACGCCCCACGCGGACGTTGTGGGCGATCTGCACCTGATTGTCGATCTTGGTGTTCTCGCCCAGCACCGTGTCGTCGAAGGCGCCGCGGTCGACACAGCTGTTGGCGCCGATGCCCACACCGTCCTGCAGGATCACCCGGCCGAGCTGCGGGATATCGAGCAGGCCCGTGGGTCCGACGGTGGCGCCAAAGCCCGGTTCGCCAATCGCCGCGCCGGCCAGAATCCGCACCCGGTCGCCGATCAGGGCGAAACCGATGGTCACATTGGCGGAAATCTCGCAGTCGCGACCAATGGCGACCCCTGGGCCGATGACCGAATTGGCCCCGATCCGCGTACCGCGGCCGATCTGGGCGCCCGCGCCGATCACCACGCCTGGCCCCAGCTGCACCTGCGGCTCGACCTGGGCGGTGGCGTGCACGCCCTTGTCGCCGGTGGAGATGCGCGGCCGGTGCAGGCGCGCCGCGGCCAGCGCATAGCCGACCTGCGGCGAGGCCATGACCATCGCTGCGCAGGTCGCCGGCAGATCGCTGGCGTTGTCCTTGGTGACAAAGCAAGCCCCGGCCTTGGTCTCGCTGGCCTGGGCCACGAACTTGCGGTCGCTGATGAAGGTGATGGTGTCGGCCGTCGCGCCGGCCATGATCGAGACCGCACGCACCAGCCGCCCGCCTTGCGCGGGATCGGCCAGGACGGCGCCCGTCAGCGCCGCGAGGTCCGCGAGCGTGACGGGGCCGAGATCTTCGAAGAAGCGCGGATCGGGCATGGCTTAGCTGCGGCGACCCACGCCCTCTTCAGCCTTGCTTACTTCTTGGTGGGCGCCGGACGGGCCGGACCCGGAGTCTGCACGATCGGCGGCGCGCCGCCGGCCGGCGTGGCGACGCCAGGCTGGTCGAGACGTTCGCGGTCGAAGGTGAACTGGGTGATCTTGGCATCGACGCCGTTGACCACGGCCTGGGTGAGATCCATGGCCGGGTTGCCGATGATCACCGAGTTGCGCTGCAGCAGGATGCTGCAGGCCTTGGCCTGATAGGCCTGGCGAACGTAGGGCTCCAGCTCCTGGCTGATCCGGGCGACCGCCTTCTGCTCCGTGGCCTGGACTTCGCGGTCGCGAAGCTGAGCCTTGCGCTGCAGGGCGCTGGCGCGAATCTGCAGGGCCGATCCACGCTGTTCAAAGGTCGTCTGATCGAGCGTGGCGCGCTGGCCGTCGAGGGCCTTGGCGTCGTTGTCGATCTGGTTCTTCTCGCCGGTCAGCTCGGCGTTGGTCTGGGCGATGATCTGCTTCATGCGGCCATCAACGAACTGCCCGACCTTGGACAGCCCGATGGCGTTCTCGAAGGAGAAGATGCAGACGCCGGTGAGCGCCGGACCGTGGGTCACGGGAACCTGGGCGACACCCGCGGCCGGAGCGGCGGCTTGCGCCAGGGCGGAGGAGCCCGTGGTCAGGGCGACGGCGGCGGCGCAAAGGCCTGCGACGATAGGCTTGGAGGTCATGATAATCCTAGAACCGGGTTGCAGTGGAGAACCGGAAGGTTTCGGTTCGGTCGTAGCTTTCCTTCTTGAGGATCTGGCTGAAGTCGAACTGGATGGGACCCATCGGCGACTTCCAGCGAACGCTCAAGCCGGCAGATGCGCGCAGGCCCAGGTCGTCCTTGATATTCGGATCGGTGACCGGCAGGCCCGTCGTGGTGTTGATGGTCCGTTTGTCGAAGGAATCCAACAGGCCTTCAGTACCAAAGTCGGTGAAGAGCGCGGCCTTGATGCCATACTGCTCGGGCAGGAAGGTCGGCACCGTCAGCTCCAGCGAGCCGATCGCATAGGCCTTGCCGCCCAACGCGTCGTTCTGCCCGGTCGTGCTCAGCGTCAGGTCGCGCGGACCGATGCCGGCGACCTCGAAGCCGCGGAAGCTGTTACCACCCTTGTAGAAGCGGTCGTTGATCCGAACATGGTCGCCGCCCCACGCCTCGATGTCGCCGGCCGCGCCGGTGACGCTGAGGTTAAAGGTCTTGTTGAAGCCGTGATACCAGCCGGTCTCGGCCTCGGTACGCACGTATTTCACGTCGCCGCCCAGACCCGCGAAGTCCTGGTCGAAGCGGACGAAGTAGCCACGCGTCGGGTTGATCGAGTCGTTGCGGTGATCGAGGTAATAGCCGTACCCGACCAGCGAGGTCAGGAAGTTGCCACGCTGTTGGCAGAGCGACGCGGACAACAGCAGGTTCGAGGGGTCGCAGAAGGTCGGATCGATCTGCACATCGTCCTCGCGCAGGGTATAGCGCAAGGAGCCGCGTGAATTCAGGCTGAGCGGGAAGCCGAGCCTCAGACCCACACCGATGGTCGACTGCTTGTAGGCCGAGAACTGGGTGAGGTCGTACTGGTAGTAGTAGGCGTCGACGCCGGCCGAGAGGTCGCGTCCCAGGAAGCGCGGCTCGGTGAAGCCCAGGTCGATAGACTGGCGGAATGAGCCGATCGAGACGCGGGCGCGAACGTCCTCGCCGCGGCCGCGGAAGTTACGCTCACTGACGCCCAGGTCGATCACCAGCTTGTCGATGGAAGAGTAGCCGGCGCTGAACGACAGTTCGCCCGTCGGCTGCTCGGTAACCTTCACCTGCAGGCCCGTGCGGTCAGGCGCCGAACCCGGGGTCTCGGTGATATCGACGTCCTTGAAATAGCCCAGGGCCTTGATCTGGTTCTTCGAGCGATCGACCAGGACGCGGTTGTAGGCGTCACCCTCCGAGACGTTCATCTCGCGGCGGATCACGTAGTCCAGCGTGCGGGTGTTGCCGACGATATCGATGCGGTCGACGTAGACGCGGGGGCCTTCCTTCACGTCGAAGGTCACGTCGACAACGCCCTTGGCGCGGTTGGGCGTGTAGCGCGGACGCACATCGACGAACGCGAAGCCGGCGGCGCCGGCCGCGAAGGTCAGGGCGTCGGTGGCCTGCTCGATCTTTTCGTCCTGGTAGATGTCGCCGGACGAGAACGGCACCAGCGAGGCCAGCACGTTCTTGTCGAGCTTCTTCAGGTCGGTCTCGACGTTGATCTTGCCGAACTTGTACTCGGGTCCCTCGTCCACCGTGAAGGTGATGACGAAGCCGTTCTTGTCGGGCGACAACTCGGCGACCGCCGAGGCCACGCGGAAGTCGTAGAAGCCGCGGTTGCGGTAGTACTTCCGCAGCTGCTCCTTGTCGTACTCCTGGCGGTCGGGGTCGAAGTTGGCGTTCGACGAGAAGAATTTGTACCAGTGGCTCTGCTCGGTCACGACGACATCGCGCAGATCGTCGTCGGAGAAGGCCTTGTTGCCGAGGAAATTGACCCGCAGCACCCCGCTCTTAGGCCCCTCGTTGATCTTGAAGATCAGGTCGACCCGCTTTTGCGGCAGTTCGACGATCTGCGGCGTCACCTCGGCCGAGATCCGGCCGGCGCGGCGGTAGAGCTCGATGATCCGGCCGACGTCCGATTGCGCTTTGGCGCGGGTGAAGATGCCGCGCGGCCGCACGGTCACTTCGTCGCGCAGCTTGTCTTCCTTGATCGAGGAATTTCCCTCGAACAGCACCCGGTTGATGATCGGATTCTCGACGACGGTGACGACCAGATCGCCGTTCACCAGCTCCATGGTCGCGTCGGAGAACAGCTCTGTCCTGAACAGCGACTTGTAGGCCGCGTCGATCTTCGCCTGGTCCACCGTCTCGCCCACCGAGAGCGGCAGGTAGGAGATCACCGTGGTGGGCTCGATACGCTCGTTGCCGCGCACGACGAAGCGCTGGATGACGCCGGTCTGGATCGGCGGCGGCGCAATCGGCGCCGGTGCAGGCGGCGGCGCGGTCGGCACGGGCGCGCCGGCCGTCGGTGCGGGTTGCGCCGCCCGCGCGGCGGGAGCCGGCTGTGCGAACGCCAACCCTGGCGTGGCTAGAGCGGTCGTCGCCATAAGACCGGCAAGACCGGAAACTAGCGCAGCGCTACGGGCGCGGTGTCTGTGCATCGAATCAGCCGTTTAAGGAAAAGTCGGGGGTTAGGAGAATAGCCCGCCGATGAAATTGAACACACGCAGGCGCTGCAGATCGTTCCAGGTGGCGAACAACATCAATCCGAGAACCAGCGCAAGGCCTACGCGATACCCTGCCGCCTGAACCTTGGCAGCAAGTGGGCGGCGCGCGACCGCTTCATAGGCATAGAACAGCAAGTGTCCCCCATCGAGCACAGGAATCGGCAGGAGGTTCAGGAAACCGATCCCGACGGAGATGTTGGCGACGAGGCTTAGCGCCGTGAGCAGGCCGTTCAGCGCCACGATGCCGAGGTTGGATGAACTCTGCGCCGTCTGCTTAGCGAGGTCCCCAGACACCTGGGCCATGCCGAGCGGGCCAGAAATCTGATCCGCGCTCTCGTGGCCGGAGATCATGCGGCCCACGTAGAAGACCGTCGTGTCGATGACCTCCCCCGTCTGGCCGACCCCGCGAACCACGGCCGCGATCGGCCCATAGTGTTTGGTTTTCCACTCCGCCTGCTCGGTGTTGAAGGCGAGCTCCAGCCGGCCGAGCTGGTGGACCTTGCCGACCACGTCCGTCACGGGTCCGCGCCGCGGCACGGCGATGAGGGTCACCTGCCTGTTGTCGCGTTCAACCACGAAGGGGATCGGCAGGCCCGTCCGCAGGATCACATATTGCTTCACGTCGCCCGGTGACTTCACCAGATGTCCGCCCACGGAGACAATTCGGTCGCCGGGAATAAAGCCCGCCGCGGCCGCTGCGCCGCCCGGGACCACGGCGCTGACCCGCGCCGGCGCCATCGGCTCGCCGAACGCCATCAGCATGGCTGCGAACACGACGATCGCCAGGAGGAAGTTGGCGAAGGGCCCCGCCGCGCTGATCACCGCGCGCTGCCAGATGGGCTTGAAATGATAGTACTGACTGAGCGCGGCTTCGCCTTCGCGCCGAATCAGGTCGCGCCGCATCGCGTCCAGGTCGTTTTGGTCGGGAACGCTGGCGGCGTTCTCGTCGCCGGCGAAGCGCACGAAGCCGCCGATCGGCAGCCAGCCCAGACGCCATTCGACACCGGACTTATCCGTCCAATGGGCGAAGGCCTTGCCGAAGCCGATGGAGAACTGGTCGATCTTGGTGCCCAGCGCCTTGGCCGCCAGGAAGTGGCCGAACTCGTGGAAGGTCACCACGATGCCGACAATCAGCAGGAACGGCAGGATGTAGAAGGCCAGATTGGGCAGGAAGCCGGACATGGGTGCGTCTGTTCCTTCGCCCGCTACGCGTGGGCCGGGGCCATAAGGCCGCTTACGACATCGCCCGCCACGCGACGCGCGGTCGCATCGGTGACGCGGGCCGCGTCCACCGGGTCGTTTTCAGGCGGCGTGAGCAGGTTCTGGCGATCCATCCGGCTGAGGGTTTCCTCGACAACTTCGGCAATATCAAGGAAGCCGATGCGCCCGTCCAGGAAGGCGGCCACGGCGATCTCGTCCGCACCGTTCATCGCCGCGGGCGCGGCGCCGCCGGCCAGCAGGGCGGACTTGGCGATTCGGAGCGCCGGGAAGCGCTCCAGGTCCGGCTCCTCAAACTCCAGCGGGCCGACCTTGGCGAGGTCGAGCTTCTGCGCCGGCCAGGGCAACCGGTCGGGCCAAGCGAAGGCGCAGGCGATCGGGCTGCGCATGTCCGGCGGGCCAAGCTGCGCCAGCGTCGAGCCGTCGGCGTACTCGACCATCGAGTGGACGATCGATTGAGGGTGGATGAGGATGTCGATGCGCTCTGGCGGCATGGCGAAAAGATATGCTGCCTCAATGACTTCCAGGCCTTTATTCATCATGGTAGCGGAGTCGATGGAGATCTTGGCGCCCATGGACCAGTTGGGATGAGCCAGCGCCTGGGCCCGCGTCGCGCGGCTCATCTGCTCCCGGGTCCAGCCACGGAACGGGCCGCCGGACGCGGTGAGGATCAGCCGCGCCACGTGCTGGGCGTTGGAGGGGGAGAACACCTGGAAGATCGCCGAGTGCTCGGAATCCACCGGAATCACCGCGCCGCCGGCCAGCTTTGCGGTGCGCAGCAGCTGCGGCCCGGCGCAGATCAGGCTTTCCTTGTTGGCCAGCGCCACGACCGCCCCTGCCCGCGCCGCGGCCAGCGTTGGAGCGAGACCCGCGAAGCCGACGATGGCCGACATCACCCATTGGGCGTCCATGGCGGCGGCCTCGGCGACTGCGGATGATCCAGCCGCCGTGCGGATGCCAGACCCGGCCAGCCGCTCTCGAAGCCTTGGCAGGGCCGCCTCGTCCTCGATGACCGCGATCTGCGGGCGCCATTTCAGCGCCTGGTCGGCCAGGCGTTCGACGTTCTTGCCGGCGGCCAGGGCGACGATCTCGACCGGCGCCTTGGCCTGTTCGAAGAGGTCCAGCGTCGAGACCCCGATGGAGCCGGTCGATCCCAGGACGCTGACCTTACGCGGCAGGCTCAATGACCCCATCCGATCTCATTGGCGAGGCGGGCGGCCGACATCACCACCACGGCGAACATCAGCCCGTCGACTCGGTCCAGCAGGCCGCCATGACCCGGGATGATATCGCCAGAATCCTTTACGCCGAACCGCCGCTTCAAAGCCGACTCCCAAAGGTCGCCCGCCATGGTCGCCAGGCCGACTGAAAGTCCGATGAAGGCGGCGGCCCACAGGCTGAGCTGAAAATAGGGCAACGCCGCCATGAAGGTCCCTGCCCCCATGGCGGTCAGCAGTCCGCCAACGAACCCCGACCAGGTCTTGTTCGGCGAGAACCGGGGCCAAAGCTTGGGACCCTTGAATATGCTGCCAATGGCGAAGGCGCCGATGTCCGCGCCCCAGGTGCAGGCGAACAGCATCAGCGTCCACCAGACCCCCTGGTTGGTGGCCCTGAGCCAGACCAGGCAAAGCGCCGCCGGCCCCAAATAGAGAACGCCGTAGGCGGCGTCGGCCGGCCGCTCGGCGACGCCACGCGCCACGAGCGCCGAAGCCAGCGCACCAAGGCCCATTACCGACCAGGCCTCGAGATAGCGGGTCATGTGGTGCGCGCCGTAGCCGAGGAACACCGCGGCCAGCACGGCGGCCGTCACAGCGGCTGCAACTCGCACCGGCGCGATGGGCGCGCTCATCGATCCCCATTCGATCGCCAGAAGCGCCACGGCGACAGAGACCATCAGCAGATAGGGCAAGGCCTCCTGGCGGCCGCTGATCGCCGGAACCCAGTGCTGGTGCTGGCCGAGCGTGGCGTAAAGCGCGATCGGGACCAGCACGAAGCCTGAGGCGACCCTCAAGCCCAGGTTCGACCAGTTGAAGCGCTTAGCCTGCGGCAAGGACGTCATCGGCCACGACGGCGCCATAGCGGCGGTCCCGCGTGTGGTACTCGGCGATGGCCGCCTTCAGATGCTCTGGCACATAGTCGGGCCACAGCACGTCCTGGAACACGAGCTCCGCATAGGCCGCCTCCCAGAGCATGAAGTTCGACAGGCGCTGTTCGCCGGACGGCCGCACAATCAGGTCGGGCGGCGGCAGCTCGGCGGTCGACAGATACTGCGCGAAGCGGGCCTCGTCGAAGTCGGCGGGGTCGGCGCGGCCGGCGGCCACGTCCTGCGCGAATTTGCGCGCGGCGTCGGCGATATCGGCCTGGCCGCCGTAGTTGAAGGCGATGTTCAGGAACAGCCGGCTGTTGTGGGCGGTACGCGCCTCCGCCTCGCGGCAGATCTTCACCAGATCGCGGGAGAGGCCTTCGTCGCGGCCCACGACGCGGACGCGGACACCCTCACGCTCCAGCCGCGGCAGGTCGCTGCGGAAATAGCGTTGCGGCAGCGCCATCAGCTCGGCGACCTCCGCCACCGGCCGGCTCCAGTTCTCGGTGGAGAAGCCGAAGACCGTCAGCCAGCGGACACCGAGGTCCGGACAGGCCTGGACGATCCGCTTCAGGGCCTCGACGCCGGCCTGGTGACCCAGCGTCCGCGGCAGGCCGCGCCGCTTGGCCCAGCGGCCGTTGCCGTCCATGACCAGCGCCACATGCAGCCCTGTCCGATCGCCGGGATCGGGGGCGCCTTGCACAGCTGTGGGGTCTTTGGCGGCCATGGGGCTGGAAGGCGTTCCTTGAGCGCGCTCGGCGAGGCCGAGGCTAGACGTGCATGATCTCTTGTTCTTTGGTTTTCAAGGCTTCGTCGACGCGCCTGATCGCCTCATCGGTCAGCTTCTGGACCTCGGATTCCATCCGCTTTTCCTCGTCCTGGCTGATCACGTGGGCCTTCTCCGCGGCCCTCAGATCGTCGTTGGCGTCGCGGCGGATATTGCGCACGGCGATCCGTTGCTGCTCGGCGTACTTGCCGGCGATCTTGGCCAGGTCCTTGCGGCGCTCTTCGGTCAGCGGCGGGATCGGGATGCGCAGGTTCTGGCCGTCGGTCACTGGATTGAGACCCAGGCCCGCCGAGCGGATGGCCTTTTCGACGGCGATCACCAGGGCCTTGTCCCAGACGCTGACGCTGATCATCCGCGGCTCCGGCACCGAGATCGCGCCCACCTGATTGATCGGCATCTGCGACCCGTAGGCGTCGACCTGAACCTGGTCGAGCAGGCTCGCCGAGGCGCGGCCGGTCCGCAGGCTGCCGAATTCTTCCTTCAAGGCGTCGACCGCCTTGTCCATGCGGGCCCGGTATTTCGCCAGCTCCGGCTTTTCCACAGTGGCCATGATGTTCGCTCCCTTGGTCCCTGCCCTCTGGCGCGCCTAGGCGATCGTCGTGAAGACGCCCTCGCCCTTCAGCACCTTGAGAAGATTGCCCCGCTCGCGGATCGAGAAGACCACGATCGGAATGTGATTGTCGCGCATCAGGCTGACCGCGGAGGTGTCCATGACGCGCAGGTCCTTGGCCAGGACCTCCTGATAGCTGAGCGTCTCGTAGCGTTTGGCGTCCGGGTCCTTCTTGGGGTCAGCGGTGTAGACCCCATCGACGCTGGTGCCCTTGAAGAGCGCGTCGCAGCCCATTTCGGCGGCGCGCAGGGCGGCGCCGGAATCGGTGGTGAAGAACGGCGCGCCGACACCGGCGGCGAAGATCACCACGCGGCCCTTTTCCAGGTGCCGCAGCGCGCGCCTGCGAATGTAGGGCTCGCAGACCGCCGCCATGGGGATCGCCGACTGGACGCGTGTGTAGACGCCGATCTTTTCCAGGGCCGCCTGGACGGCGAGCGCATTCATGATCGTCGCCAGCATGCCCATGTAGTCGGCGCTGGCCCGCTCCATGCCGGCTTCGGCGAGCGCGGCGCCGCGGAAGATATTGCCGCCTCCGACCACCACGCAGACCTGGATCCCGGCGCGGGCGACCTCGGCGATCTCCTCGGCCACCGCCGCCAGGGTCTTGGGGTCGATGCCAAACCCTTCACCGCCGACGCCCGCCTCTCCCGAAAGCTTCAGGAGGATGCGTTTGTAGCGGGGCTGGGTATCGGGCATGGGGGCGCGGTCTCTCGTCTCAAACGCAACATACACTGAGGGCGCGGCGCGTCGAACGCACCGCGCCCCCAAAGCTCTTTGAGTCGGCGAAGAGCTTAGCTCTGGCCGGACATGGCCGCCACTTCGGCGGCGAAGTCGAGGCCTTCGGCCTTTTCCACGCCTTCACCCAGCTGGAAGCGCACGAAACCCTTCAGGGTCACGGGCGAGCCCACCTGCTTGGCCGTGTCGGCGACCAGTTGCTCGATGGTCTGATCCGGGTTCATGACGAAGGGCTGCTTCAGGAGCACGACCTCTTCCTGCCACTTGCGGATACGGCCTTCGATCATCTTCTCAACCACGCCGATCGGCTTGCCGCTTTCGATGGCCTGCTCGGTCAGGAACTTCTTTTCCTTCTCGACAGCGGCCGGATCGAGGTCGTCGGTCGAGAGCGCCAGCGGCGGCATCGGGGTACCGGCCACGTGCATGGCGATCTTGCGACCGACCTCCTTCAGCGCGGCCTGATCGCCGGCGCTTTCCAGAGCGACGATCACGCCCAGGCGGCCGACGCCATCGCCCTGCGCATTGTGCAGGTAGAGGGAGACGGCGCCCTGGGCCACCGACAGGCTGGCGGCGCGACGCAGGCGCATGTTCTCGCCGATCGTGGCGATCATGTTGGTGACCGTCTCCTGGACGGTCCCGCCCGCGGCGGTCTTGGCCGCGGAGATGGCTTCGACGCCTTCGGTGGTGAGGGCGACCTCGGCGATCTCCCGGGCCGCGGCCTGGAAGGTGTCGTTCTTGCCGACGAAGTCGGTCTCGGCGTTCAGCTCGATCAAGGCGCCGGTCTTGCCGTCCGCGCTCACCTTGCCGGCCACCAGGCCCTCGGCCGCGGCGCGGCCAGACTTCTTCTCGGCCTTGGACAGGCCCTTCTTACGCAGCAGTTCCATGGCTGCTTCCATGTCCCCGCTGGTTTCTTGCAGGGCGTTCTTGCAGTCCATCATGCCAACGCCGGACTTTTCGCGCAGGTCCTTGACCAGCGCAGCGGTGATCTCCGCCATGGTCAGCTCCTTCAAAGCTATGGATGTCGGGCGGAGGCCTCGCGGACTCCGCCCCTAAAATCGGGTTCTAGCCGGTCAGTAAGACGCTTTGAGCGCGCCTCAGCTGGCCTGTTCTTCGCTCGCGGCCGCCGTAGGCGCTTCTTGGGCCTCTTCCGCCACGGCGGCGGTGGTATCGGGCTCGGCGGCCGGTTCAGCAGCCGGTTCGACGGCAGCTTCAGCCACGGGTTCGGGCGCGGCCTCGGCAGCCGGCTCGGGCGCAGCTTCCGCAACCGGTTCCACGACGGCTTCCGGGGCGGCTTCAGCCACCGGTTCCGGCGCGGGCGCTTCGACCTTGGCCTTCTTCGGCTTGGCTTCAGCAGCCGGTTCGGCGGCCGAGCGGGCCAGGGCCGGCTCCATCGGAGCTTCCGAGGCGCCCAGGTCGACACCCGCGGCCGACTGGCCGGCGGCCAGACCGTCGAGGATCGAGTCGGCCATCAGGTCGCAGTAGAGCTGGATCGCGCGCGCGGCGTCATCGTTGCCGGGAATCGGGAAGGTGATGCCGTCGGGATTGCAGTTGGTGTCGAGGATCGCGATCACCGGGATGTTGAGCTTGCGCGCTTCCTGGATGGCGATCGCTTCCTTGTTGGTGTCGATCACGAACATCAGGTCGGGGATGCCGCCCATGTCCTTGATGCCGCCCAGCGACAGTTCCAGCTTGTCGTGCTCGCGCTTCAGCTGCAGCAGCTCCTTCTTGGTGCGGCCGGTTTCGGTTTCCAGCACGCCTTCCAGCTCGCGCAGACGCGCGATGGAGCCGGAGACGGTGCGCCAGTTGGTGAGCGTGCCGCCCAGCCAACGGTGGTTCACATAGTACTGGGCGCAGCGGCGCGCGGCCGTGGCGATCGGCTCAGAGGCCTGGCGCTTGGTGCCGACGAACAGGATCCGGCCGCCGGACGCGGCGACTTCGCGCACCTTCACCAGGGCCTGGTGCAGCAGCGGGATCGACTGCGAGAGGTCGATGATGTGGATGTTGGAGCGGCTGCCGAAGATGTAGCGCTCCATCTTCGGGTTCCAGCGGTGAGTCTGGTGGCCGAAGTGAGCGCCGGCTTCGAGCATTTGGCGCATAGAGAAATCGGGCAGTGCCATGGGTCTTATCGTCCTTTATCCGGTTGAACCGCCGCAGGCACCACCCCCAAGAGGGAGGACCGGAATGGAAGCGGGCGGGATGTCTCCCCGCCACGTCGCCAAACGCCTGCGTGTGGATTGGAGCGCGGCAAATAAGGGGTTCGCCCCAAAAAAGCAACTGCGGGAAAAATCAACCGCTTGCGCGCCGCCGTGGGCCTGAGGGGTTGAACCGTCGCCTTGGCGTTGTAGTGTTTCAGTCAGCAACTTGGGGGAAATGAATGCGTAACCTTCTCGTCCTGACCGCCGGCCTCAGCCTCGTCGCGGCGGCGGCTCATGCCCAGATCGACCCGGTCACGGGCCGGCCATACGGGGTGACGACGCCCGGAGCGCCCGCCGCGGCCGCCCCGCGCCAGCCCAGTTTCATGAACCCGCCGGCTCAGCCGCGCCTTCCGAATGTTCCCGGCCTGCCTCGGCAGCCCACAATCGCGGCGACTCATCCGTTCTCGCCCGCCGGCGAGGCGGCGCGGGAGCGAAAGGCGAACGCCATGCCGAGCGGTGGGCCGTTCTCACCAGAGGGTGAGGCCAAACGCCAACGGGCCGAGGAAAAGCGCTCCAACGCCGCAGCCAGCCCCTTCTAGCCTCTAGAGGTCCTCCACGAAGGTGACGCCGGGCGCGGTCTTGATCGCGCCGCGCACCGCGCCATCCAGGGTGAAGCGGCCCGGCAGTTTCATCTCCACCTCGCGGCCAGCGCCGACGCCGGCGATCAGGATGATCTCGCCGCCGCGCGGATTGACCACGCCCTCCAACCGCTTCTTCAGCGCTTCGATCTCGGCGCTGCGCGGCGCCAGGTGCACGCGCAGGCCCGCCACCACGTTCTCCACCGCCTTGGCCACCGGCTCGGCGCTGTCGCCGAAGAAGCGGACCTCGCCGTCCTTGGCCTTGGCGCGCACGGTGATCGCCACCGCCGCCCCGGGCTCAAGGATGTCGCGGCAACGCCGCCAGCTTTCCGGTGGGAACAGGACTTCATATTCGCCGGTGGGATCGGAGAGGGTGACGAAGGCGAACTTCTCGCCGGAGCTTTGCGCGGCGCGTTCCTGGCGACGGCGCACGACGCCGGCCATGCGCAGGGCCTCAGCGCCGGCCTCGGCCTTGGCGATGGCGTCGGTCAGGAGGTCGGTGCGGCGGCGGCGGAGCGCCTCGACCAGATCGTCCAGCGGGTGGCCGGAGAGGTAGAAGCCGACCGCGGCCAGTTCCTCGTCCAGCCGGTCGACCGGCGACCAGCCGTCGGCCTTGGGCAGGCGCGGCCGATGCTGGCCGCCGGCGTCGTCGCCGAACAGGCTGCGCTTGCCCTCGGCGCGGTCGGCGGCCAGCGCCTGGCCGTGGCCGACCAGCACCTCGGCGGCGGCGACAAGTTGCGCGCGGTTCGAATTGAGGCTGTCGAAGGCGCCGGCCCGCGCCAGGGTCTCGAAGGTCCGGCGGTTGACCTGTTTTGGATCGACCCGCTCCGCGAAATCGAAGACGTCACGGAAGGGGCCGCGCTCGCGCCGCTCGGCGACCACATGCTCCATGGCCTGCAGGCCGACATTGCGGATGGCGCCGAGCGCATAGAGCACCTCGCCGTCCTCGACCTCGAAGTCGGCGCCGGAGAGGTTCACGTCGGGACTGCGGATCTTCACGCCGGAGCGTTTGGCGTCCTGGTAGAAGGCCGAGAGCTTGTCGGTGTTGGCGAGGTCCAGGCTCATGGAGCCGGCGAAGAACTCCACCGGCGCGTTGGCCTTCAGCCAGGCGGTTTGATAGGCGATCAGCGCGTAGGGCGCGGCGTGCGACTTGTTGAAGCCGTAGCCGGAGAACTTCTCCATCAGGCCGAACAGCAGGTCGGCCAGGTCGGGGGAGACATCGCGCTCGGCGGCGCCGGACATGAAGCGCGCCCGCTGCTTGTCCATCTCCTCCTTCTTCTTCTTGCCCATGGCGCGGCGCAGCAGGTCCGCCTCGCCGAAGGAGTAGCCGGCCAGGATCTGGGCGATCTGCATCACCTGTTCCTGGTAGACGATAACGCCGTAGGTCGGGCTGAGCACCTCGGTGAGCAGCGGGTGCAGCACGTCGAGCGGCTTTCGCCCCATCTTGCAGTCGACGTAGGCGGGGATCGAATCCATCGGGCCGGGCCGATAGAGCGAGATCAGCGCGGTGCACTCTTCCAGCGACTGCGGGCGCAGCTGGCGCAGGGTGTCGCGCATCCCCTGCCCTTCCATCTGGAACACGCCGACGGTCTGGCCGGACGCCATGACCTCGTAGGCGGCCGGATCGTTCAGCGGCAGGGTCTCGAGGGCGAAGCCTGCGCCACGGCGTTCGAGGTGCTTCATGGCCCGGTCGACGACGGTCAGCGTCTTGAGGCCCAGGAAGTCGAACTTCACCAGACCGGCGCTTTCGACCCATTTCATGTTGAACTGGGTGGCCGGCAGTTCGGAGCGCGGATCGCGGTAGAGTGGCGCGAGCTGGGTCAGTGGCCGGTCGGAGATGACGATGCCGGCGGCGTGGGTCGAGGCGTTGCGGTAGAGGCCTTCGAGTTGCAAGGCGATGTCCAGCAGGCGCGCCACCGCCTCGTCCTCGTCGCGAGCCTGACGCAGGCGGGGCTCGATCTCGATGGCCTTGGCGAGCGTCACCGGATTTGCCGGGTTGGCGGGCACCATCTTGGCGAGGCGGTCCACCTGGCCCAGCGGCAGTTGCAGCACGCGGCCGACGTCACGCAGAACCGCGCGGGCCTGCAGGGTGCCGAAGGTGATGATCTGGGCGACGCGGTCGCGGCCATAGCGCTGCTGGACGTAGGTGATCACCTCGTCGCGGCGCTCCTGGCAGAAGTCGATGTCGAAGTCGGGCATCGAGACCCGCTCGGGGTTCAGGAACCGCTCGAAGATCAGGCCGTACTTAAGGGGGTCGAGGCCGGTGATCATCAAGGACCAGGCCACCAGCGACCCGGCGCCGGAACCCCGGCCCGGGCCAACTGGCACACCGTGCGCCACCGCCCACTTCATGAAGTCAGAGACGATCAGGAAGTAGCCGGCGAAGCCCATCGAGGTGATCACCCCGATCTCCTTCTCCAGCCGCTCCTCATAGACCTCCAGCGGGTGCGCGGCGCCGTTGACCGCCAGCCGCGCCTTCAACCCCTCGCGGGCCTGGTGGGTCAGCTCGTCGTTCTCCGAACGGCCGCCTTCGGTGGGGAAGCGCGGCAGGATCGGGTCGCGCTTGGGGACCGCAAACGCGCAGCGGCGCGCGATGTCGAGGGTGTTGTCGCAGGCCTCCGGCAGGTCGGCGAAGAGGGCCCGCATGGCGGCGGCCGGCTTGAACCAGTGCTCGGCGGTGACGCGGCGGCGTTCGTCCTGGCCGATGAAGGCGCCGTCGGCGATGCAGAGCAGCGCGTCGTGCGCGAGGTGCAGGGACGAGGCCTTGAAGTAGACGTCGTTGGTGGCGACCAGCGGGATGTCGGCTTCGTAGGCGAAGGCGACCAGGGCGGGCTCGGCGGCGGCCTCTGGCGCCGTCTCGTGCCGCTGCAGCTCGATGTAAAAGCGGTCGCCGAACACGCGGCTCATCTCGGCCAGGACCGCCCGGCCCTCCTTGACCTTGCCGGCGGCGAACAGCGGATCGGCCGGCCCGTCCGGGCCGCCGGAGAGCAGGATCAGCCCCTCGGCATGCTCGCAGACCTTGCTCCAGGCGACGTTGGGCTCGTCGGCCGGATCGACCTCCAGGAAGGCGGCCGAGGACAGCTCAGAGAGGTTGGCGTAGCCCTGCTCGTTCTGGGCCAGCAGCACGATGGTCGGCGTCTTGGCCCAGCGTTCGGGTGGGGCCTCACCGATCCCGGTGACCGGGAGCGCACAGCCGACGATCGGCTGGACCCCGGCTTCCTTGGTGATGACGGAGAATTCCAGGGCGCCGAACAGGTTGGCCCGGTCGGTGAGCGCCACGGCTGGCATCCCGGCCTCGGCCGCCAGCTGGCCGATCTTGTCGGCCTTGATGGCGCCTTCCAGCAGCGAATAGGCCGAGCGGACTCTCAGGTGGACGAAGCCGCCGGTATCGCTAGCTACTTCAACACCCACGCTGGCCGCCTCTCCCATCCGCATGGCGGTCAGCCCATGTGCGCCGCCACCGAGCACATCATCCAGACAAAACTCGCCACCGACGCAAAGGCCAGTGATTCTCGGGCCAGACGAACCATGTGCGGTAATCCTTCTGTGGGCGGGCCTGTGGACAGGCGGTGTAGTGTTCCGTTTTCGTTCTTATTCCCCTTTTGTTCTCATGGTCAAGCCGCTTCTTGCACAGGCGGGAGTCGCTCAGCCGGCCGCGGTCTTCATTCCGTTTTCGCAAGGCCCGGCCGCATGCCATAGTCGCTCGCAAGGGGCGCGCTTTAGGGTTTGATGGAATGCGTTGGATTGCCTTGGGTTTTTGTCTCGCGGCCTCGGCTACAGCGGCGCTCGCCCAGCCACCTCAGCGGAGCGAGCGGCGCGGCGGCGGTGAGCAGGCGGTCAGCGCGGACCTGATCCGGCTGCACGACGATCTGCAGCTCACCGAAGGCCAGGAGCCGGCCTGGCGGGACTATACCGTCGCCATCGCGCCCAATCCGCAGACCCAGGCGCGCCATCAGGCGACATCGGACCTGCTGCCGATGGTGCCGACGCCGCGGCGCATCGCGCTGATCGAGGCGACCATGGCGCAGGACGACCTGGATTTCCGCAAGCAGGGCGCTGCGGTGAACGCCTTCTACGGCAAGCTGACGCCCGAGCAGCAGAAGGTGTTCGACCGCGACACCCTGCCCTCGGGCTCAGATCCCAGACCGGGTTAGAGGGGCGGGGCTAGGACGCGCAGGGGATCCAGTTGTAGGTCTGCTTCTCGGTGTCCCACTTCCACGAGCCACAGGCGGCCGGAGGCTGGGCAGCGTCACCAGTGGGTGGCGCGGCCTGAGCCGGCGGCGGGGCATAGCCGGCGGGCGGCGGCGCCCCGTAGTAGCCGCCGGGCGGCGGGCCATAGGGCGCGTAATAGTAGCCGCCATAGTAGGGCCCGTAGTCATAGTACCAGGGGTCCAGCACGCTCAGGCCAAGCGCGAAGCCCAGGCCGAAGTCGGCGAAATAGTAGGGATAGCCGCGGAACCCGATGAAGCGCGGATGGAAGCCGTGGCCGGCGACGCGGCTGGCGCCGAAGCCGCTGCGGCCGGCGAAGGCGCTGCCCTGGGCGCTGGAACGTCCGCCGCTGAAGCCGCCGCCTGGGGCGGCCTGCGCGCCGCTGCCGCCGCTGTTTCTCCAGCCGCCGCCATTGCCGCCATGGCTCCAGCCACCGCCGCCACCGCCGCCACTGGCGGTGCTGCTGCTGTCAGCCCCGCTGCCGCCGCCGCGATGTGAGGAATCCGCCGCCGCCGGCAGGGCCGTGGCAAGCAGGGAGGCGCAACCCAGCGCCGCAACTAACGTCTTCAACTAGACCTCCATAGAGGCCGAGGCCCGAAAGCCCACGGTAAGCGTCCCAGCGGCACGATAGGCTTTGCCGTGGCCCGCGAAAAGCCCCGTCTTACAAAGACTTCCGATCGAGCGTGGGTTTACGCCGTCAGCCCTTCGGCTGCGGCTCCAGATGGCCGTCCTTGAGCGCGAAGACGCGGTCCATGTGGCGGGCGAGTTCGAGGTTGTGGGTGGCGACGACGGCGGCGACGCCGGTGCGCCGCGCGAGCGCGTAGAGGTTCTCGAAGACGGCCGTCGAGGTGGTCGGGTCGAGGTTGCCGGTGGGTTCGTCGGCCAGCAGCAGGCGCGGCGAATTGGCCAGAGCGCGGGCGACGGCGACGCGCTGCTGCTCGCCGCCGGACATCTGGGCCGGCTGATGCTGGACGCGGTCGGCGAGGCCCATCTCCGTCAGCAGTTCGGCGGCGCGCCTCTGGGCGGCTGCGCGGCCCACCCCGGCGATCATCAGCGGCAAGGCGACGTTATCGAGGGCCGAGAACTCCGGAAGCAGGTGGTGGAACTGGTAGACGAAGCCGATGGTCGAGAGGCGGACCCGCGTGCGCTCGCGGTCCGGCAGGTCGGAGCAGTCGCGGCCCTGGATGGCGATGCGGCCGGCGTTGGGATGCTCCAAGAGGCCCGCGGCGTGCAGCAGGGACGACTTGCCTGAGCCCGACGGCCCGATCAGCCCGACGATCTCGCCGGGCATGAGGTCGAGGTCGACGCCGCGCAGCACGGTCAGCGGCCCGGCGCCGGTGACATAGGCCCGCTCCAGGCCGCGGATGGTGAGGACGGGTTCACTCATAGCGAAGCGCCTCCACCGGATCGAGGCGCGAGGCGCGCCAGGCCGGCGGCAGGGTCCAGACCATCGACATGGCGAGCGAGAAGCCGACGATGATGCTCACCTCCACCCAGTCGACCTTGGCCGGGAGCTTGGAGAGGAAATAGACGTCCGAAGAGAAGACCTGCTGGCCGGTCGCCCATTCCACGAAGTTCTGGATCGGGTCGATGTAGACGCTGACCAGCACGCCCAGCGCCAGACCGGCCAGAGTGCCCGCCGCCCCGATCGCCGCGCCGGCCATGAAGAAGATGCGCAGGATGGCGCCCTGCCCCGCGCCGATGGTCCGCAGGATAGCGATGTCGCGGCCCTTGTTCTTAACCAGCATGACGAGGCCCGAGATGATGTTCATGGCCGCGATCACCACCAGCATCATCAGGATCAGCCGCATGACGTTGCGCTCGACCTTCAGCGCGCCCCAGTAGGAGCTGTCGCGCTGGGTCCAGTCGGCGACCAGCGCGGTGGGGCCGGCGGCGCGGTTGATGGCGGCCTTGGCGCCCTCGGCCTTGTCGGGATCGGTGAGCCGGACCTCGATGGCGTCGACGCTGCCCTCGCGGCCGAAGAACAGTTGGGCCTGGTCGAGCGGCATGAAGATGTAGGCCTGGTCGTACTGGCTCATGCCGGCGGTGAAGGTCGCGCCGACCACATAGGCCTTCTGCAGGGGAGTGCCGCCGAACGCCGTGGCGCCGCCGCTGGGCGAGATCAGCGTGATGTTGTCGCCGGGCTTGACCCCCAGCTGCTCGGCCAGGCGTTCGCCGACCACGACGGTATTGCCGCCGTACTCGCCCTGGCCGAAGCCCTTGAGGTCGCCCTTGGTGATATTGCCGGCGACGATGCGGGTCTGGGCGAGGTCTTTCGCCGTCAGGCCGCGGACGATAGCGCCGGTGATCTGGGTCGGGCCCATGGCGATGGCCTGGGCCTCGATGACCGGGATCGCCTGGGTGACCGAGGGGACCTTGCGGATCCGCTCCAGCGCGGTGTCGCGCATCTGGGCGTTGTCCAGCAGGCCGCCGGTGACGAAGACGTGGCCGTTGAAGCCGAGGATCTTGTTCAGGAGCTCAGCGCGGAAGCCGTTCATCACCGACATGACGATGATCAGGATCGCCACGGCCAGCGTCACGCCGCTGAACGAGATGATCGAGATCAGCGCGACGCCGCCCTCGCTCTTCTTGGCGCGCAGATAGCGGCTCGCCAGCATCCGCTCCCAGCGGCCGAACGGCGGCGCGGTGGTGGCGTCAGTCATCTGAAAACCTCACCCGCCTGCGGGGGAGGTGGCCCGAAGGGTCGGAGGGAGCGTTGGGATGGGCAATGCGGCGGCAGCGCCCCCTCCACCACTTCGTGGTCCCCCTCCCCCGTTTTGACGGGGGAGGTTTTGGGGGCGAGGCCTTGGATCAACCGGAAATCACCTTCAGCGCGGCGTCCAGGGTCAGGGTCTGGCGTTCGCCGGTGGCGCGGCGCTTGGTCTCGACGACGCCTTCGGCGACGCCCTTGGGGCCGACGATGAGCTGCCAGGGGATGCCGACCAGGTCGAGGGAGGCGAACTTGGCGCCGGGCCGCTCGTCGCGGTCGTCGTAGAGCGGCTCCTTGCCGGCGGCGGTGAGGGCTGCATAGGCCTGCTCGGCCACCGCGTCGCAGGCGGCGTCCCCGACCCGCAGGTTGACGACCGCCACACCGAAGGGCGCCACCGCGTCGGGCCAGATGATGCCGCCCTCGTCGTGGCTGGCCTCGATGATCCCGCCGACCAGGCGCGAGACGCCGACGCCATAGGAGCCCCCATGGACCGGGACGTCCTTACCGTCGGGACCGGTGACCAGCGCCTTCATCGGCTTGGAGTACTTCTCACCGAAGTAGAAAATGTGGCCGACCTCGATGCCGCGCGCGGTCATCCGCTTGGCCTCGGGGACTTCAGCCTCGAACCGGGCGGCGTCGTGCATCTCGTCGGAGGCTGCGTAGAGGTTGGCGCGCTGGGCGACGAGCGGTTCGAGGTCGCCGTCCCAGTCGATGTCGGGGCCGGGCGCGCCCATTTCCACGAGGTCGCCGTGGGCGAAGACCTCGCTCTCGCCGGTGTCGGCCAGGATGATGAACTCGTGGGAAAGGTCGCCGCCGATCGGGCCGGGATCGGCCTTCACCGGGATCGCCTTCAGGCCCAGCCGCGCATAGATGTTGAGGTAGGCCAGGAACATGCGGTTGTAGGATTTGCGCGCGGCGGCCTCGTCGATGTCGAAGCTGTAGGCGTCCTTCATCAGGAACTCGCGGCCGCGCATGACCCCGAACCGGGGGCGGCGTTCGTCGCGGAACTTCCACTGGATGTTGTAAAGATTCTTCGGCAAGTCTTTGTAGGATTTGACGTAGGCTCGGAAAATCTCGGTGATCACCTCTTCCGCGGTGGGCCCGTAGAGCAGGTCGCGGTCGTGGCGGTCCTTGATGCGCAGCATCTCGTCGCCGTAGTCATCGTAGCGGCCGCTCTCGCGCCACAGGTCGGCGAGTTGCAGGGTGGGCAGCAGGACCTCGATGGCCCCGGCGCGGTCCATTTCCTCGCGGACGATCTGCTCGATCTTCTTCAGCACCTTCAGGCCCAGCGGCAGCCAGGCGTAGATGCCGGCGGCTTCCTGGCGGACCAGGCCGGCGCGCAGCATCAACTGGTGGGAGACGATCTGGGCGTCGGCGGGCGCGTCGCGCAGCGTGGGCATGAAGTAGCGCGACAGGCGCATGATCTATGGGCTTTCCAAGACAACCGTAGGCGGAGGGCTCTGATAGCCTTCGCCTGCTCTGCTTGGCAACGCGCGCGTCAGTTATGCGGGCCGGGAAGCTTCGACAGGTCGATCAGCTTGAAGTGGATCACCAACCACAGGATCGCGAAGACGACCGCGGAGACCCAGGTGGTGGTGAAGAACTTCTTCTTCAGCTTGGGATCGACCGGCGCGCCGGGGTCGGAGCCGTCATTGGGCAGGCCCGCGTCGGCGCGGCTCTGCACCCCGATCGGCAGGATGGCGAAGAGCACGGTCCACCAGATGGTCAGGTAGATGGCGATCAGCGTGATCGGGCCGCCCATCAGTGGCCGCCTTTCGGTTCGGCCATCAGCTCGACCAGCACGCCGCCCATGTCCTTGGGATGCACGAAGATCACCGGCACGCCATGGGCGCCGATGCGTGGCTCGCCGGTTCCGAGCACGGTCGCACCCTTGGCCCGCATCTCGTCGCGGGCGGCGATGATGTCTGGCACCTCGAAGCAGATGTGGTGCTGGCCGCCCTTGGGGTTCTTTTCCAGGAAGGCCGTGATCGGAGACTTGTCGCCGTAGGGCTCAATGAGCTCGATCTGGCTGTTGGGCAGGTTAACGAAGCAGACCCAGACACCCTGTTCGGGCATCGAGAAGGTCTCGCTGAATTCCGTGGCGCCCAGCATCTCGCGGTACATCTTCACAGAGGCTTCGATGGAGGGCGTCGCGACGCCCACGTGGTTCAATTTACCGATCATGCGGTGGGTATAGGCCGCCGAAACGCTCTCGCCTAGGCGATGCCGCCCTGCCCGTCCGAGACGAAGACCGCGCCGCTGGCGAGCAGGGCCTCGATGCGCTCCGGCGCGATGCCCCAGTCGGTGAGCAGCTCGACCGAATCCTGACCGAGGTCCGGGGTGGGGCCGCAGAATCCGCCCGGGGTTCGGGAGAAATCGGCGAAGCCACGCACGCCGATGGCCGGCCCCAGGCGCGGATGCTCCCAGGCCTCCAGGCAGCCGTTCTCCCAGAGCCACTCGCTCTCCAGCGCCTCGGCGCCGCGCAGCACCGGAGCGGCGGCGACGCCGGCGGCGAGCAAGGCCTCCAGGGTCGCGGCGCGGGGACGGGTGGCGAGGCTGGCGGCCAGGCGGGACGCGAGATCGCCGTCTCGTGGTTGGATCAGGGCTTCGGACGGGAGGTCCACGCCGAGCACGCGGCCGAGCGCGGCGGCTTGGGCGTCGGTGTCGCAGACCAGGCCGATCCAGCCGTCGGCGCAGGCATAGTAGCGGTGCAGCGCGCCGACGCCGATGCAGTCGAGGCCGCCCGGATCGTTCGCTGGGCGTCCGGCGTAGTCCACCATCTCGCCGATCTGGAAGAGCAGGCTCTGGGCGAGCAGGCTGGTGAGGATTTCCTGGCCCTCGCCGGTGCGTTCGCGGGCGTTGAGGGCGGCGATCACTGAGGCGGCCACCACGCCGGCGGTCGCCACGTCGTTGACGGCGATGGTGTAGAGGATCGGGTCGTCCGCGCCGCCCTGCCCGGCCATCATCCCGCCCTCGGCCTGCAACAGCGGATCGAACCCCGGGAGCGCCGCCCGCGCGCCGGTCTCGCCATAGGCGTTGATCGAACACGAGATGAGCCGCGGGTTCACGGCCTTGAGCGCCGCATAGTCGATGCCGAGCCGCTTGCGGACGCCCAGGCGGTAGTTGTCGATCACCACGTCGGCGGTCCTGGCCAGGTCGTGGAACAGCTCGCGCCCGGCCGGCTGTTTGAGATCGAGACCGAGGCCGCGGACGCCGCGGTTGTAGGTCAGGAAGCCGGGGCCGTCGGAGCGGAACGGATCGGCCTCGCGGGGCTCCACCTTGGCGACGTCGGCGCCCAGGTTACCCAGGATCGTGCCGGCATAGGCCCCGGCGATCACCGTGCCGAGGTTCACCACCTTGAGGCCGGCGAGCGGCGCGGCGGTCGAGGGTTTCGCAGGCGTCAGGGACCGTGGCTCCCACGCGGGCAAGGTTTTGGTCGGGGTCGGCAGGGTCCGGATGGAGGGCGGCGTCGCGCTGAACTTGGCGGGCGGCTCGGGGATGGCGACTTCGCCGAGCGTCGGGTGCAGCAGGACCTTGCGCAGGCCCGCCTCGCCGACGACGGCGCCCGCGAACCAGGCCTCCCGCGATCCGACGGCGGCGCAGGGCACGTCGTTGGCCTGCAGGGCCTCCAGCCATTCGTCGCGGGTGCGGGTGGCGAACATCTCGACCAGCAGGTCGCGGGCGGCAAGCTGGTCGAGTTCGAGCGCTTCGAAGGCGTCCTCCAGGCCCAGGACCTCGAAGGCCTTGCGGTAGAAGTTGGTGAAGAGGGTGCCGAGGAAGAACCACTCGCCGTCCAGGCATTGGTAGAGCCGGTAGCGCGGATTGGCGCCGGGCGGGATGCCGCGCGGCAAGGGCGGCTGTTCCAGCAGGCGCATTGGGCCGGAGACCTCCGACGCCCCATGCAGGCCGCTGACGGTCAGCGCCTGGCCAAGGCCGCTCCTGGTCCGCTCGTAGAGGGCCGAACCGATGGCGGCGGCGCCCATCACCGCCTGGCCGTACCAGAGCACCGGCAGGACAAGATGCACCGGCTGGTCGGCGTAGGCGCCTTGCCGAAACGCAGTGCCGGTCAGGCCGGCTAGCAGGCTGTGATGAGGGCTGAGCTGGCTCCAGGGGCCCGAGGTTCCGTAGGGCGGCATCCAAGCATGGATCAGGCCGGGGTGCGCGGCGGTCAGCGTCGCGCCATCGAGGCCAAGCGCTTCCAGCCGGCCGGGCGCGAGGTCGAAGATCGCCACGTCGGCGCCGGCGAGCAGCTTGCGGGCGGCGGCCAGCCCATCGGCGGTTTCAAGGTCGAGGGTCACGACCTGCTTGTTGCGGTTGAAGGCCTGGTAGCCGGGCCGGTCCTTGGCCCGGTCGCCGCCGGGGGGCTCGATCTTGACCACCTCGGCTTCGAAATCGCCGAGCAGCATGGCCGCCATGGGGCCGGCGACGCCCTGGCTGAAATCGGCGATGCGGAGGCCTTTGTAGGCGGACAAGTGACGCGTTCTCCCCGGTGCGTTCGGCCGCGCGGTTCCCGCATCTGGCCGTGGCGGCTATGAAAGCCGGGCCAGACGTCCGCGACAAGCCCTGGCGCCTACAGATGAAAGGCCGCCAGCCATGAGAACCGCGACATTGGGCCCGCTGGGCGAGGTCAGCCGGCTGACGCTGGGCGGCGGCGGGATCGGCCAGATCTGGGGCGAGAACACCAAGGACGAGGCGTTGGCGACGCTGACCGCCGCCATCGACGGCGGGATCACCGTGCTGGACGCGGCGCCGATGTACCGCAACTGCGAGGCCTTCATCGGGGAGGTGTTCGGCGGGCGCCTGCCGGCGGGCGTCAAGGTGACGACCAAGCACCAGCTAGGGTTACCGCCGGCCTCCGAGGTCGCCGCGCGGTTGGAGCAGTCGCTGAACGACAGCCTGGCGGCGATGAAGCTGGACCGCGTCGACCTGTTCTTCCTGCACTCCAACATCCATCTGGACGGGTTCACCTACGCCCATGGCGACGCGCACAAGGACAGCTTCTCCACGAGTTGGTCGCTCTATGCGAACGAGGTGGCGCCGGCGATGGCGCGGCTGAAGGCTCAGGGCCGGATCGGCGCCTGGGGGATCACCGGGATCGGCGTGCCGACCGCCGTGTTGCAGGCGATCGACCACACGGCCCGCCCCGACGCCGTCCAGACCATCGCCAATCTGATGGACAGCCCCGGCGCGCTGCGCCGCTATACGGAGGCGGCGCGGCCACGGGAGATCGCGGCGGCGGCCAAGGCGCGGGGGCTGGGCGTCATGGGCATCCGCGCGGTGCAGGCGGGCGCCCTGACCGCCGGGATCGACCGTCCGCTCTCGGCCAACAATCCGGACAACACCGACTTCGCGCGCGCCGCCGGGTTCAGGGCCCTCTGCGCGCAGTGGGGCGAGGACCCGGCGGTGGTGGCCCACCGCTACGCGATCGGCATGGCCAACATCGACACCGTCGTGCTGGGCGTGAAGAACCGCGCGGAACTGGCTCAGTGTCTCGCCGGCGAGACCGCGGGGCCGTTGGACGCGGCTCAGGTCGCGGCGATCGATGCGCTCGGGTTGGGGGAGAGCTAACCCACTACTTCCCCTTCTTCACGAAGTCGGCGATCAGCTCGGCAATTTCCTTGGGATGCTCTAGCTGCATCAGGTGGCCGGCGTCGTCGATGACGATGCGCCGCGAGCCCGGGATTAGCGCCTGGGCTGCGCCGGAGGTGGCCTGATTGTCGGCGATGTCGTGATCGCCGGTCATGATCAGGGTCGGGACCCTGAGCTCCGGCATCCGCGGGAGGTCCGAGGGCCAGGGCTTGATCGGGTCGCGCATCTGATGACGCAGGTCCTGCGGATAGGTCTTCATCAGCACCGTGGCCTTGGCCACGGCCTCCGGGTGGTCGGGCGCCATCACCCAGCCGGACTTGGCCGCATTCGCCGCCACGGCGTCCATGTTGCCGACGATCATCGGCAGCATGATGCGGGTGATGTGCTTGCCAAAGGCCGGGCTGGGCTGGAAGCCGTTGACCGCGGCGCCGGAGATGATCAGCCGGTCGACCTGTTCCGGATGCAGGATGGCGTAGCTGACCGCCAGGCCGCCGCCGAAGGAGAAGCCCGCAAGGCTGGCGTGGTCGAAGTTGGCGGCCTTCATCACCGCGGCCAGGTCTTCCTGCGGCGAATAGGTCGCCTTGGCGGCCGGCGACTTGCCGTAGCCGCGGCGGTCGTAGCGGACGACGCGGAAGTCGCGGCAGAGGATCGGCCACATGTCGTCGAAGCTGGCGGAATTGACCACGCCGTCGTGGATCAGGACGAGCGCAGGGGCGTCCGCGTTCTTGGGCGCGCAGGTCTGGTAATAGATCTGCCCGCCGTCGACATCGACCATCTTCGCCTGCGCGCCGCCGGCCGCTAAGGTCAGCAGGCAGGCAAGCGCCATCAATCGCCCGATCATCGGTCGTTCTCCTTCGTTCGGTCCTAGGGGTGGTTCAGGTCAGCCGGCTTTGCGGAGCGTCTCGACGTCTCCGGCCTCCGCATGTTCGTCCGGGATGAATTCCAGAATGTCGCCGGGCTGGCACTCGAGGAACCGGCAGATCGCTTCCAGGGTGGAGAACCGCAGGCCCTTCACCTTGCCTGACTTCAGCAGAGAGAGGTTGGCCTCGGTGATGCCGATAGCGCGGGCCAGCACGTTGGAGCGCACCTTGCGCCGGGCCATCACCACGTCGAGGCGGAGCACGATGGGCATCAGATGAACCCCTCCCGGTCTTCCTCGATCTCGTGGCCGGCCTGCATGACCAGCGCGACGACGAAGACGATGGCCCCCAGGACCGCCTCCTGCACGCTGGTCATGTGGGCCCAGGCCTTGTCGATCTCATAGCCGGTGGCACTGAGGATTAGGTGGCAGAGGAGCGGGGCGAGTGCGTCGACGAGAAGCCAAACGCCCATCCACCGGATCAGCCGCGCCGTGCGCTGCGTGAACACCTCGGCGTCGCCATAGAGCCGGAAGAGCGCCCGCAGGCACCAGAAGAGGCCGATGGTGGGCGCGGACCTGGCGAGCCACACCGGCGCATAGGCCAGCCTCTGGTCGAACCGCCAGTCGCGCAGCGCGAGGTAGCCGGCCGGCACAGGCCCGGCGCTGATCACGCCGCCCTTGGGGCCAAAGGCGATCATCGTGCCGTGGTAGAAGAACAGCAGGCCGAAGCCGACCGCGGTCATCGTCACGAAGGCGACCAGCAGCCCGGCGAACAGCCATTCCAGGCCGCGGCTGGCGATGCGGATCTTGCGCACGCTGGGCGGCGCTGCGGTCTGCGGCGGGCTGATATCGACGATGGCGGCCATGAGGGCTCCTTCGTAAGGCGCACCCTCAACGTCTCGCAAAAAGATCTTTCTGTAAATCGATAATTTCTAGAGTCTGAGAACCGTCGTCTCCACGACCGGGCGGCGGCCCCAGACGCGTTGGCTGGCCTTCTTGATGGCCCGGGAGATGGCGGCCTCGACGTCCTCGTCCAGTTCGCGCTGCTCTCCCTTCAGGCGGTCCAGCGCCCGCTCGGCCTCGTCGGCCAAGTCATCGAGGATGTCGTCCAGCGAATAGCCCGGCTCCGAGGGCAGGCCGAGCGCCCTCACCTGCGGACCGGAGACGATGCGGTTCTTGCCGTCCAGCACGACCGAGACCGCCAACATGCCGTTGGAGGCGGCGTGGCGGCGTTCGCGCAAGGCGTCGCCGTTCTCGGCGGTCACCATGCCGCCGTCGACATAGAGCCGACCGGCCTGAACCTCGTCGATGATCGCCGCGCGGCCGGGCGCCAGGCGGACCATGTCGCCGTTGCGCGGCGTCACCTGCTGCGGCACCTGCAGGTCGCGGGCGAAGGCGGCGTGCTCCAGGAGGTGGCGGCGTTCGCCGTGGGTGGGGACCGAAATCTCCGGCCGCGCCCAGCGGTACATCTCGGCCAGCTCGTCGCGGCAGGGGTGGCCGGAGACGTGGATGCCGGGGTGATCGCGCTCAGTGTAGAGGCGCACGCCGCGGTCGGCGAGCTTGTCCTGCAGGTTGCGGATCGGGATCTCGTTGCCGGGGATCACGCGGCTGGAGAACACCACGGAATCGCCCGCCCCCAGGCTTACGTGCGGGTGGGTGCCGTCGGCGATGCGGGCCAGCGCCGCCCTGCCCTCGCCCTGACTGCCGGTGCAGAGATAGAGCACCTTGTCCGCCGGGAATTTCTTGGCCTCGTTGTCGTCGAGGAACGGCTGCAGGCCCTGCATCAGGCCGACCGACTTGGCCGCCGCCGACATGCGGTGCATGGAGCGGCCGGCCAGGCAGACGCGGCGGCCATTGGCCTCGGCGGCGCGGGCGATGGAGTCCATGCGCGCGACGTTGGAGGCGAAACAGGCGACCGCGACCTTGCCCTTCAGGCTGGCGATCAACGGGATCAGCGCCTTGCGGACGTCGGCCTCGGAGCCGGCGTGGCCATCGACGAAGACGTTGGTGCTGTCGCAGACCATAGCCAGGATGCCTTCGTCGCCCAGCTTCTGGATGGCGTCGGAGTCGGTGACGCCGCCTAGCAACGGGTCTGGATCGATCTTCCAGTCGCCGGTATGCAGGATCGTGCCGAGCGGGGTGCGGATGGCCAGCCCATTGGGCTCGGGGATCGAGTGGGTGAGCGTGATCAGTTCCAGCTCGAAGGGGCCGAGCGAGATCTTGCCGCTGAGCGGCACTTCGGTGATCTGCGCCTCTTCCAGCAGGCCGGCTTCCCGCAGCTTTTCGCGCAGGATGAAGGCGGTGAAGGGCGTGGCGTAGATCGGCGCCTTGAACCGCGGCCACAGCCAGGCGACCGCGCCGATGTGATCCTCATGGGCGTGAGTCAGCACGATGCCAAGCAGGCGGTCGGCGTTCTCCTCCATGAAGGTCGGGTCCGGCAGGATCACCTCGACGCCGGGCGTGGTCTGGTCGCCAAAGGTGATGCCCAGGTCGACCACGATCCATTTGCGGTCGTGCGATGGCCCGAAGCCATAGAGGTTGAAGTTCATACCGATCTCGTTCGATCCGCCGAGCGGCAGGAAGACGAGTTCGTCGTTCTTGGAAGCTTTGGCCATTTATCCCTGCGCCGTGTTCCGGCGGTAAATCTCAAGCATGCCCCGGATGGTGAGGTCCGGGTCGAAGTGGTCGATTGAACTGGTCGCCCCATGGAAGAGCGAGGCGACGCCGCCGGTTCCGACGACGGTCATGGGCTTGCCCCACTCGGCCTTGATCCGGGTCACCAGGCCCTCGATGAGCGCGATATAGCCCCAGAAGACCCCGGACTGCATGGCCGCGACGGTATCTTTGCCGATGGCGGTGTTGCCGCGCGGCCGCTGGATGGCGATGCGCGGCAGCTTGGCGGCGGCCTGGTGCAGGGCCTCCATGGAGAGGTTGATGCCGGGCGCGATGGCGCAGCCTTCCATGGCGCCGTCCTCGGCGATGACGTCGAAGGTGGTGGCCGTGCCGCTGTCGATGACGATCAGGGCGCCCGGATAGACCATGTGCGCGCCCACGGCGTTCACCAGGCGGTCGGCGCCGGCCTCGGATGGCTTTTCGATGCGCACCTCGATCCCCAGGTCGACGTTCTCGCCGATCACCAGGGGTTCGACCTTCAGATAGCGGCGGGCGAGGTTGCGCAGGTTGAAGATCGACTGCGGCACCACGCTGGAAATGATGCAGCCGGTGAAGACGCCGAGCTCCAGCCCCGCCATGGCCAAAAGCTGTGAGAGCCACACGGCGTATTCGTCGGCCGTGCGGTTGGCATGGGTGGCCGAGCGCCACTGGGCGATCCACTCCTTACCGTCGTGCACGGCGAAGAGGGTGTTGGTGTTGCCCTGTTCGATGGCCAGCAGCATCAGGTCGCGCCTCCGAAGAACACGTCGCCGGCCGTTATGCGCTCCAGCGCGCCGTCGTCCAGCCGGAGTCTGAGCGCGCCGTCAGGATCCATGCCCTCGGCGACGCCGGTGAGCGTGCGGTTGGGCAGGCGCGCTTCGCAGCGTTCGCCCAGGCCGTGGGCGCGCTGCGTCCAACCGGCAGAGATCGGCGAAAAGCCCTGGGTGGCCCAGAGCTCGCGCCAGGATTCGAACTTGCCGGCCAGCACCTCGACCGCGTCCGCGGGCTTCGGCGGCGGACCGGCCATGTGCTCGGCGAACGAGGTGGCCGGACGCTCGATGTCGGTGGGCGCGTGCGCCAGGTTGATGCCGATGCCGACGGCGAGCCAGAGCCGCCCGTCGGCGCGCGCGCCGGATTCCACCAGGATGCCGACCGCCTTCTTGCCGAACACCAGGACGTCGTTGGGCCATTTCAGCTGCGCGGCCCCGGCGCCCAGGCAGGTGTCGGCCAGGTCGCAGGCGGCGAGCGCGGCGACGAACGACAGCTGCGCGGCCTCGGCGGCCGGGGCGTCGGTGGTGGTGAGCAGGGTCGCGGCGAGATTGCCGGCCTCGGTCGACCAGGCTCGCCCGCGGCGTCCGCGCCCGGCGGTCTGGCGGCGTGCGGTGATCCACACCGGCCCGCCCTCGCCGGCTTCCGCTCGGCGGCGGGCCTCGGCGTTGGTGGAGTCGATCTCGTCGTAGGCTTCGATCGGGGGGTGGTCGGCCAACGGGCTAGGCGAGCCCGAAGGCGTGGGCGGCCCGGCCGGCGGCCGGATAGATCCAGATCAGCGCGCCCAGGACGACAGGGAAGCTGAAGAGCGCCAAGCCGATGGCGACGGTCTTGGCCTCGATCGGCGGGGTGTCGGTCTGGCCGGTCGCGCCGTCGAACCACATCACCTTGATCAGGCCCAGGTAGTAGAAGGCGGCCACGACCGAGCCGACCAGGCCGAGCGCGGCGGCGATCGGCAGGCCGGCGCCGAGCGCGGCCTTGAACACGAACACCTTGGCCCAGAAGCCGGAGAACGGCGGCAGGCCCAGAGCCGAGAGCGAGAAGGCGGTCATGGCCAGCGCGATGCCGGGCTGTTCCTTGAACAGGCCGGCCATGTCGTCGAAAGTTTCCATGTCGCGGCCCTGACGCTTCAGCGCGGCCAGGCAGGCGAAGAAGCCCGTCACGTCGACCATGTAGAGGACCATGAAGATCAGCATCGACTGCACGCCCTCGGCGGTGCCAGCCGAGAGGCCGATGATCGCGTAGCCGACGTTGGCGATGGAGGAATAGGCCCACAGGCGCTTGAGGTTCTTTTGCGCCAGGCCCGCGAAGGCGCCGACGCCGACCGAGATCAGGCCCAGCACCACCAGCACCTGCTGCCACTGGGGGATCGCGCCGCCGAAGCCTTCGGCCAGCAGGCGGGCGAACAGCACCATGGCGGCGAGCTTGGGCGCGGCGGCGAAGAAGCCGACGACAGGCGTCGGCGCGCCCTCGTAGACGTCCGGCGTCCACATGTGGAAGGGCGCGGCGGAGACCTTGAAGGCCAGGCCACAGATGAGGAAGACCAAGCCGAAGAGGACGCCGGTGTTGGCGCCGTGGTGGACGGCGGCGGCGATGTCGCTGAACAGGGTGGAGCCGGCGAAGCCGTAGACCAGGCTCGCGCCATAGAGCAGCAGGCCCGACGACAGCGCGCCCAGCACGAAGTACTTCAGGCCGGCTTCCGACGCCTTGGCATTGTCGCGGTGCATGGCGGCCAGCACGTAGAGGGCGAGGCTGTGCAGCTCGACGCCGACGTAGAGCGAGATAAGGTCGCCGGCCGAGACCATCATGGCCATGCCGAGCGCGGCCAGGACGATCAGCACCGGGAACTCGAAATTGTGCACCCCTCGCCGCTCGAACCAGCGCTGGCCGAGCGGGATGGAGATGGCGCTGGAGGCGAAGATCGCCACTTGGGCGAAGGCCGAGGCGTCGTCGGCGATGATGCCGCCGGCGAAACCCCTGCCGAACGGGCCGGTGGCGGCCTGGAAGGCGGCGGCGGCCAGCACCAGCACGCCGCCCCAGCCCACGAGCCGCGCGGCCTTCGGCACGAACGCGCCCAGCACCAGCAGCACCATGGCCCCGATGGCCAGGATCAGTTCGGGATAGGCGAGGCCCAGGTCGGCGGAGAAGGTCATTTAGGTCTTCAGCCCCCGATGGCCGCTTGATAGGCCGAGACAAGGTGGTCCGCGGAGGCCTGGGTCAGGTTCATGATGAGGCCGGGCTGCACGCCCAGCACCAGGGTGGCGGCGATGAGCGGGGCGAAGATCGCCACCTCGCGCCAATCGAGGTCGGTTATGTCGGCGAGCTTGGGATTGACGATCGTGCCGAACACCACGCGCCGGTAGAGGCTGAGCGCATAGACCGCCGAGAAGATCACCCCGGTCGCCGCCACGATCGCCGTCCAGGTAGAGACGCCGTAGGCCCCGGTCATGGTCAGAATCTCGCCGACGAAGCCCGAGGTGCCCGGCAGTCCGACATTGCCCATGGTGAACAGCATGAAGGTCGCCGCGTACCAGGGCATGCGGGTGACGATCCCGCCGTAGAAGGCGATCTCGCGGGTGTGCATGCGGTCGTAGACCACACCGACGCAGAGGAAGAGCGCGCCACTGATCACCCCGTGGCTCAGCATCTGGAAGAGCGCGCCCTGCTCGCCGGTCGCCGTGCCGGAGAAGATGCCCATGGTCACGAAGCCCATGTGCGCCACCGACGAATAGGCGATCAGCTTCTTGATATCGACCTGCCGGAAGGCGACCAGCGAGGTGTAGACGATGGCGATGACGCTGAGCGCGAAGACCAGCGGCGTGAACAGGTGCGAGGCGGCCGGGAACATCGGCAGGCTGAAGCGCATGAAGCCGTAGCCGCCGAGCTTCAACAGGATGCCGGCCAGGATCACCGAGCCCGCGGTCGGCGCCTCGACGTGGGCGTCGGGCAGCCAAGTGTGCACCGGCCACATGGGCATCTTCACCGCTAAGGAGGCGAAGAAGGCCAGCCACAGCCAGGTCTGCACGGCCGGATCGAAGTGATAGTGCATCAGCTCGGGGATCGAGCTGGTGTGGCTGATGCCGATCATCGCCAGGATCGCGGCCAGCATCAGGACCGAGCCCAGCAGCGTGTAGAGGAAGAACTTGAAGGCCGCGTAAATCTTGTTCGGTCCGCCCCAGATACCAATGATGAGGTACATCGGGATCAGTGTCGCTTCAAAGAAGACATAGAACAACATGCCATCGAGCGCGCAGAAGACGCCGATCATCAGGCCGCTCAGGATCAGGAAAGCGCCCATGTACTGGTTAACACGTCGCGTGATGACTTCCCAGCCGGCAATCACAATCACAACATTGATGAACGCCGTCAGCAGCA
>CAIJOB010000010.1 GCA_903822175.1 uncultured Alphaproteobacteria bacterium | reverse complement strand
TGGTCCCCCTCCCCCATCTTGATGGGGGAGGTTCTTAGGCGGCGACGCTCAGCTGTTCGAAGAGGTCGGCGGGGAAGGGGGAGACGTAGGGGGTGACGCCGAGCTGGGCGCGGACTTCGGCGAGCGGCTTGTCCCAGACGGTGGGCCAGTCGACCGGGAGCAGCGGCGGGGTGCGGCGGCCGTGGGCCCAGGCGGACAGGATGGTGGGGAGCATGATCGCGCCACCCTCCGGCCGCTCGAAGGCGACGCGGGTGAGCGCCATGGCGAGGAACATCGAGGAATAGTGGTGGCCGAACTGGCCGAGCTGGAAGCCGGAGATGGCGACCTCGTGGAGCGCGGTGGTCTGGTAGCCGGCGGTGAGGTGCCAGAGGTCATGGCACTGCAGGATGCGGGCGTTCAGGTAGTCGAGCGGCGGCGGCATCTTGTCGAGGCCCAGCGCCTTGCGGTCCAGCACCTCCAGGTCGAAGCCGTTGTCGACGATCAGCGCGTGGAACTCGCGGCCCAGGCTGTCCTTGGGACAGCGGGCCAGGGCCTCCAGCGTGAAGGGCTTGGGATAGCCCTGGGCGACGGCGGCCGGGACGCCCGGATAGCAGAGCGCGGCCTTGCCGACCCGGGCCTCGACGCCCTTGGAGATCAGGCCGGCCAGCGCCGCGGTCTTGGTGGTCAGGTTGACGGCCCCCAGGCCCGCGCGGGGCTCTTCCAGCAGCTCCCAGAGGCCGCGCCAGAAGGCGGCGGGGATCGGCTCGGGGCGCGCGGCGGTGTCGGTGGGGGCGGGCTTGGCGCCAACCGGCTCGCCCAGATAGCCTTCGGCCACGGAATCGTAGAGGCCGGGCAGGCTCTCAGGCGCGGCGACGGCGCCGTGAATCCAGAGGGCGGCGAGCGCCTTGAGGTCGGCGGCCTGATGCTTGGCTTTCAGGCGGGCGCCCAGCGCGCGGCCGGCGTCGTCATCGTCCGCCCCGGCCTGGGCCAGGGCTTCGAAACCGGCGCGTTCCTGATCGTCGCTCATGACGCGGTTTTCTCGCATGGGTTGAGTCCCACGCGGATAGGAGCGCCGAAACTATTGCGACTTTGTGTCTGAGGTCTCAGGCGGACGCTTGTCGCGGCCGAAGTTGGAGTCGGCGCTGTCCTGGCCGGCGGCGATGATGCCGCGGCGGATGTCGCGGGTGCGCGAGAACAGCTCGAACAGCTTGTCGCCCTCGCCCCAGCGGATGGCGCGCGACAGGGCCTGCAGGTCCTCGGTGAAGCGACCCAGCACCTCCAGCACCGCGTCCTTGTTGGTCAGGAAGACGTCGCGCCACATGGTGGGATCGGACGCGGCGATGCGGGTGAAGTCGCGGAAGCCGCCGGCGGAATACTTCATCACCTCGCCCTGGGTGACGCCCTCCAGATCGGCGGCGGTGCCGACGATGTTGTAGGCGATCAGGTGGGGCAGATGGCTGGTGACGGCGAGCACCAGGTCGTGGTGGGCGGCGTCCATCAGCTCGACGTTGGCGCCCATGGCCGTCCAGAACTCGGTGAGCCTTTCGAGCGCGGCCTGGTAGGGCGTATCGGCCGCGGCCTGATAGGGCGCCGGCGGGGGCGTCTGCGGCGTCAGGATGGTCCAGCGGTTCTGGAACAGTTCCGCGAAGCCGGCGTCGGGGCCCGACTGCTCGGTGCCGGCGATCGGATGGCCCGGGATGATGAAGCAGGTGTCGGGCAGGGCCTCGGCCAGGGCCTGGGCGACCGCGGCTTTCACCGAGCCCACGTCGGTAACGGTGACGCCCGGCCCGACGCCGGGCGCCGCGGCGCGGGCGGCGTCGCCCATGGCCATCGGCGGCACGGCGAAGACCACCAGGTCCGCGCCCCGGCAGGCGTCGGCGGCATTGTCGGTGACGGTGTCGGCGTAGCCGAGTTCGACGACGCGCGCGCGCGCGGCCTCAGACGCGTCGAACACCGCGACCTCGCCCACCGCGCCAGCGGCGCGGGCGGCGCGGATCACCGACGAGCCGATCAGGCCGCAGCCGATCACGGCCATCTTGGCGTAGATGGGGGTGCTCATGTCGCCGCTGTGGGGGCCATGAAGTCGGCGAGCGCGTCGACCAGGGCGCGGTTGTGCGGCTCCAGGCCGATGGTCACCCGCAGGTGGTCCGGCAGGCCATAGAGGCCGACGCCGCGCACCAGCAGGCCGCGGGTGGCGAGGAAGGCCTCGGCTTCGGCGGCGGTGCGGCCGGGCAGTTTCGGGAATCCGACCAGGACGAAATTGGCCGCCGAGCCGCTGACCACCTCTAAGCCGAGCCCGCCCAGCTGCTGGGTCAGCCAGGGCCGCCACGTTTCGGTGAGCTCCAGGGTGGCGTCCTGGAAGTCGGTGTCGGCCAACGCCGCGACGGCGGCGCGCTGGGCGGCGATCGAGGTATTGAACGGCAGGCGGATGCGGTCGACGGCTTGCGCGATCTCCAGGGGCGCATAGCCCCAGCCGATGCGCAGCGCCGCCAGGCCGTGCAGCTTGGAGAAGGTGTGGGTGACCACGACATTGGTCGAGGTGCGCGCGAGCTCCAGGCCGTCGTCGAAGGCCGGGTCGGCGCAGAACTCGCCATAGGCGCCGTCCAGCACCAGCACGACGCTGGGCGGCAGAGCCTCGTGCAGGCGGCGGACCTCTGAGAACGGGATCCAGGTGCCGGTCGGGTTGCCCGGGTTGGCCAGGAAGATCAGGCGCGTGCGGTCATCGACGCAGTTCAGGAGTTCGTCGACATCGATGCGGTAGCCGGGCTCCGGCGCGCGGCGGACTTCGGCCTGGCAGGCATAGGCGCCGATGGCGAAGGCCGCGAACCCGTACTGGCCCTGGACCATGTTGTCGCCGGGCTCGAGGAAGGTCTGGTTGAGGAGCTGGAACACCTCGTCCGAACCGCAGCCGAAGATCAGGCGCTCGGGTTCGACCTTGTAGCGCTCAGAGATGGCGGCGCGGATGATGCTGGCGCGGGGGTCGGGATAGACGTGCAGGGACCGCTCGGCGCTGGCGAAGGCCTCGTGCGCCTTGCCGCTGGAGCCCAGGGGGTTCTCGTTGGCCGACAGCTTCACCGGCTCGGCGAAGCCCGCCGCCTGGGCCTTGCCAGGCTGATAGGCATGGATGTCCATGATGCCCGCCTTGGGGAGCGGCTTGGCCGCTTTCGAGCGGTCGAGGATCGGGGCGTCGTCGGACATGGGAGTTCTTTGGGGACTTCAGGGCCGTCGTGGAAGCCTTGCGGCAGAGGCTGAGCCTCTTACACGCCCCGCGCCTGTAGGTCCAAGGCCGGGCCGTCGTCTTCGGGCGCGACCCGTTCGGCGAGGCCGGACAGGGCGAGGCCCGCGAAGATGACGCCGGCGCCGGCGACGATGGCGGCGTGCAGGCCCCAGAACGCGGTGGGCGACAGGGATTCATAGAGGCCGCCCAAGCGTCCGCTGATCAGGCTGCCGGCGAAGATCGACAGGTAATAGACCCCGACCATCATGGCGTTCACCGGCTTGGGCGCCATGCGGGTTTAGAAGGCGATGGCCACCGGCACGACCCACAGATAGCCGAACGACTCCCCGAAATTGTCCATGACGACCCAGAGCAGCGGGATCTTGGCCTGGGCGCCGAAGATGACGCTGGCCGCGCCGTCGAGCAGGGTGAAGGCCGCCATTACGGCGCAGCCGAAGGCCATCTTGCTCATCTCGCTGCAGGCGCGGCCGGTCCGCTGCTGCCAGTCCCACAGCCCCAGCACCAGCGGGACCAGCGCCACGCAGATGATGCTGCCGAGCGACTGGATCCAGGCGATCGGCGCCTGCCATCCGAAGATGACCATGTTCACATGGTCCCGCGTCCAGATGTTGTAGACGTTCCACTCCTGCGAATTGACGATCCAGTAGAGGGTCAGCGGCGGCAGCAGGGCGAACAGGAAGCCCACGGTGCGCCACTCGGCGCCGGTGAGCGGCGGGGTCTGGCGGATCTCATGCCGCGGCGCATCGTCAGGGATATATTTCGAGCCCAGCAGGTAGGTCGCCAGGCCCACCATCATGCCGAAGCCGGCGAACCCGAAGCCGAAGTGCCAGCCATAGGTCTGGCTGAGCAGGCCGGTGATGATCGGGGCGATGAAGCCGCCGGTGTTGACCATGGCCACATAGATCTGCAGGCCGGCCGCCAGCCGCGGATCGCCGGACGCATAGAGCTTGCCGACCTGGGCGATCAGGTTGCCGCGCAGGAACCCGGCGCCCAGGATCAGCAGCAGGAGAGCGAGCAGGAAGGACTGGTCGAAGGCCATGGCCAGATGGCCCATGGTCATCAAGACCGCGCCCAGCTTCACCGCGTTCTTGCGGCCGATCAGCCGGTCGCCGACGAACCCGCCGAAGATCGGCGTGAAGTAGATGAAGCCGATGTAGAGGCCGAAGATCTGCGCGGCCAGGGCCTGGATGCTGAGGTGTCCGGTGACGCCTTCGATCACCGCGCGGAAGGCGGGAAAGCCGACCACCTTCTCGACATGCCCGGGCAGCAGCAACTGCTCGGCCAGGTACAGGGTCAGGAGCGCCAGCATCCCGTGGAACGAGATCCGCTCCCAGAGCTCGGTCCCGGCCAGGGGCACAAGCCCCGTGGGGTGCCCAAAGGCGCGGCGGCCGCGCGTTCCGATCGCAAGACTACCGTCTGTCGCCATCCCCGCCCGATCTCGATCTGAAGCGCCCGCCGAACGTCGGCTTCGGCGATCGCGTCAATCAACTGAAACAGCGGCGCGTGGCGGCGAAGACCGCCCAATGCCCGAACATCGGACTCCTATGGGGAGGCGCCCGAACGGGAAAGTGCACATTTTTGACGGCCCCGCGCGCCAAGCGCCCCGATTGCCACCGGCCGGACTGATGACCATGGTGGCGGGCGCGGCGGCCCCCGCAGTTCAGCCGCGAGCCTGGCGAAGGTGTTCCGCGGCGGTCCGAAGCCGGTTGTGGATCGCGGTGGCGGCGACCGCTGCCTGGCCGGTGGCGACAGCGATCTGGTTCAGGCCGCGGACGACATCTCCCGCCGCATAGAGGCCGTCCACCGAGGTCATCTGATGGGCGTCGACGAGCAGGTTGCCGTCATCATCGCGCCGGGCGCCGCAGGCCGCCGCCAGGGCCGACTGCGGCTCGCAGCCGAGCGCGAGGTAGAGGTGGTCGAAGGCGCGGGGGGCTTCATCGCCAGACCCGCGCCATTCCACAGTGTCACCGATGAAGGACAGAGCGCCCTCCCCGGTCCCGATGACAGTGAGGTCGTCGGAATAGGCCCGCAGGAACGCGGCCTCCCGCTCCGCCAGGCCGCCGTCGCCGAGGACCGCGATGCGCTTGTCCGTCGCTTCATAGGCGTCGCAGATCGGGCACATGCGCACGAGGCTGCGGCGGACGGCGGCTTCGATGCCCGGCAGGTCAGGCATGCGGTCGATCACGCCCGTCGCGAGCAAGACCGTGGAAGCCTTGAGACCGACGTTGCGGCCGGAGACCTCGAACCCCTCGCGGGCGAGCGCCAGCCCCTCGACTCGCGCTTCGCGGATTTCCACGCCGAACTCCCGAGCCTGGGCGGTCAGGCGGGCGAGAAGCTCCGTCCCGCCGACGCCGTGCGGAAAGCCCGGCGTGTTGTGGCTCTCCGGAATCCAGCTGGCCCGCGAGGGAATGTCGCCCAGCACCAGCACGCGGCGGCGAAACCGCGCGAGGTAGATGGCGGCGGTGAGGCCGGCCGGGCCGGCGCCGATGACGACCGCGTCGTGGACCTCCATCGCGCCCTTCCGGTCAGGCTAGCATGCGAACGGAGGGTTCGCGCGCCCACTGCCGCGTGCGGGCCGGCGGCAGGAAGGCCTCCGCGCCCTTGGCGACATTCACGATGCCCGGATCGGCGACGACGCCAGCCTTGTCGAGCAGGGGTTGCGCCTCGGCGGTGAAGCCGATGGCCTTGAGGTGCACGAAGGCGTTGTGGACGAAGTCGATGCCGGCGCTGTCGGCCATCAACTGCGCGCAGCCATCGGCCGAGACCACCAGGGCCACGGCGTCGAAGACGACTGAGGGCGTGCCGGCCAGCTGGCCATCGGCGACCAGGGTCTTGCCGCCCTTCAGCGTGACGCCGCCGACCTTGGGGGCGACGATCTTCACGGTCGCGCCTTCGGCCTCGCAGGCCTTGCGGACCGCCTTGACCACCGCGCCATCAGCGCCGTCGGTGACCAGGATACCGACCGCGCGGCCCATCAGGGTCTCGGGGTATTTGCCGACGATGCGCAGCGCCGGCGAGGGCTTCAGGTCCTGCGGCTCGACCGCGGCGGCGGTCTTCGGCGGCAGGGGGACGTTGAGGCCGGCAGCCACGCGTTTGGCGAGGTCGGCGTCGACGTTCTGCAGGTTGCCGAGCACCCGGGCGCGGACGTGATCGAAGCTGCACTTGGACAGTTCGAAGACCAGCGCGCTGGCCAGGTGAGCCTGCTCGATCTTGGTCTGCGAGCGGAAGAACATCCTCGCCTGACTGTAGTGATCGGCGAAGCTCTCGGGCCGCAGGCGGACCTTGGCCCCCTCAACGGCGACAGCGGCGGTGCGGAAGCCGCCCTTGGGGTCCTCGCGCGGGCCGTCGATCTCGCTGGCCTGCCCCAGGCTGTTGGGCTCATAGTTGGCGCGGCCTTGCGGCAGGTGGGTCTGCATCTGGCCGTCGCGCTGGAAGTTCTGGAAGGGGCAGCCCTTGGCCTGGTTGATCGGGATCTGGTGGAAGTTGACCGTGCCCAGCCGCGACAGCTGGGTGTCCTGGTAGGAGAACAGCCGGCCCTGCAGCAGCGGGTCTTCCGACACGTCGATGCCCGGCGGCATGTTGGTCGGCAGGAAGGCGACCTGCTCGGTCTCGGCGAAGAAGTTGTCGGGGTTGCGGTTGAGCACCATGCGGCCGACCACCTGGATCGGATAGAGCTCCTCGGGGATCAGTTTGGTGGCGTCGAGGATGTCGAAGGCCAAGCCATCGGCCTGGGCCTGGCTCAGCACCTGAACCCCGAACTCCCACTCCGGGAAGGCGCCGGACGCGATGGCCTCGTGCAGGTCGCGGCGGTGGTAGTCCGGATCGGCGCCGGCGATCTTCACCGCCTCGTCCCAGCCGGTGGACTGGGTCCCGAGCTTCGGCCGCCAGTGGAATTTCACGAAGGTCGGCTGGTCGTTGTCGTCGAGCAGCCGGTAGGTGTTGACCCCAAAGCCCTCCATCATACGCAAGGATCGCCGCAGGGTGCGGTCGGACATGGCCCACATGATCATGTGGGTCGCCTCTGGCATCAGGCCGATGAAGTCCCAGAAGGTGTCGTGGGCGCTGGCGGCCTGCGGATAGCCGCGGTCGGCCTCCATCTTCACGGCGTGGATCAGGTCGGGGAACTTGATGGCGTCCTGGATGAAGAACACCGGGATGTTGTTGCCGACCAGGTCCCAGTTGCCCTCGCGCGTGTAGAGCTTGACCGCGAAGCCGCGCACGTCGCGGGGCGTGTCGACCGACCCGGCGCCGCCAGCGACGGTGGAGAAGCGCGCGAAGAGTTCGGTGCGCTTGCCGACCTCGGTGAGGATCTTGGCGCGGGTGTAGCGGCCGAGCGACTTGGTCAGCTCGAAATAGCCATGGGCGGCGGAGCCGCGGGCATGGACGATCCGCTCCGGAATGCGCTCGTGGTCGAAGTGCTGGATCTTCTCGCGCAGGACGAAGTCTTCCAGCAGCGAGGGGCCGCGCGCGCCGGCCTTCAATGAGTTCTGGTTATCGCTGACCGGGACGCCGTGATTGGTGGTGATGCGGTCGTCGGGCGCCGACGCGGTCTGGTGGGTCTCGCCGCCGGCGGCTTGGCTGGCGATGGGCGATTGCGCGCCAGAGGTCTTGTTCGCCTTGGATGCGGAGCTCGGCGCGCGTGTGGGCGCGCTTTTGGACTTGGCCATATGATCGAATTCCCGTCGGCAGATTGAAGAGGTCTGCCGCTAACGCGGGACGGGCGTTTTTGGACGAGCCGGACGACGGATTATTTCGAGCCTCAATGGGCGCGCCCTTAGCGCCCCGATTGCCACCGGCCGGCTTCCGGGCCAGAGGGGGCGCGGTCTTTTGGGGAGTCGGCATGGCGCGGCGCGAACCGGTCTTGATGTCGTGGAGCGGCGGCAAGGACAGCGCTGTGGCGCTGTACGAAATGCAGCGTGACGGCCACGAGATCGCGGGGCTGATGACCATGGTGGCGGGCGACGCCGACCGGGTCAGCGTGCATGGCGTCCCGCGCGATCTGGTGCGCCGGCAGGCCGACGCGCTGGGTCTGCCGCTGCACGAGGTGGTGCTGCCGAGCCGCCCCAGCAACGTCGAGTATGAGGCGGCGATCGGCGCGCTCTTCGCGGCGCAACGGGCGGCCGGCGTGCGGACGGTGGCGTTCGGAGACCTGTTCCTGGAGGACATCCGGGCCTATCGCGACGGCCTGTGCGCACGGCTGGGGATGACGCCGATCTATCCGGTCTGGGGGCGCGAGACCGGGGCCTTCGCGGCGGAGTGCGTGGCCTATGGGTTCCGCACGGTGTTGTGCTGCGTCGACCTCGCGCGGCTAGATCTCAGCTTCGCGGGCCGCGAGCTGGATGCGGCGCTGATCGCCGAGCTGCCGGCCGGCGCCGACCCCTGCGGCGAGAACGGGGAGTTTCACACCTTCGTTTTCGAGGGTCCTAACTTCGCGCGCCCGATCCCCATCGAGGTGGGCGCGCGCGAGGTCCGCGACGGCTTCGGCTACTGCGACATTCGGGCGGCGTGACGGCTTCACCTTGGGGAAGTCCTGTGCGACTTAGCCGTGATGGCCAGTCCGCGTATCCTCTCCCTGCTGCCCAGCGCCACCGAGATCGCGGTCGCGGTCGGGCGTGGCGAGGGCCTGGTCGGGCGTAGCCACGAGTGCGACTTCCCGGCGTTCGTCGAGGCCTTGCCGGTCTGCACGGGGACCAAGCTGGAGAAGGGCCTGACCTCGCGCCAGATCGAGGACCGGGTGCAGGAGATCGTCCGCCAGGGCCTGTCGGTCTATGAGGTCAACGCCGCCCTGGTGCGGTCGCTGAAGCCGGACGTGGTGCTGACCCAGTCGCAATGCGCGGTCTGTGCCGTGACGCCGGCGGACCTGGAAGAGGCGCTCTGCGACTGGGTGGGCGCGCCGCCGACCCTGCTGTCGCTGGCGCCGGACAATCTGGATGACGTCTGGGCGGACCTGCGCCGCGTCGGCGCGGCGGTGGACGCCGCCGATGAGGCCGAGGCGTCGGTCGGGCGGCTGCAGGATGGGCTGGCGGCGATCCGGGCGCGCAGCGCCGCGCGCGGCTGGCGGCCCCGGGTCGCGGCGGTCGAATGGATCGAGCCCTTGATGGCGGCGGGCAACTGGGTGCCGGAACTGATCGACGCGGCCGGCGGCGAGGCGCTGTTCGCCGCGCCCGGCCAGCATTCGCCGTGGCTGGAGTGGGAGGCGCTGGCCGCCGCCGATCCCGACGTGATCATCCTGATGCCCTGCGGCTATCGGATCGCACAGACGCTGGCGGAGATGGGAAGCTTGCGCGGCCGGCCCGGCTGGCGTGACCTCAGCGCGGTCAAGGCGGGCCGGGTTTTCGCGGTCGATGGCCACCACTACTTCAACCGCCCTGGCCCCAGGCTGGTGGAGTCCGCCGAGATCGTGGCGGAGATCCTCGACCGCTGCGTGGATGCACGGTCCGCGGCCGCCGGGCCGGTGGGCGAACGCTGGCGGGTGGCGGCCTAGACTTAGACGTCTAGCGGCTGCGGCGCGGCCCCGATGACGCCGGTGAGCTTGCCGGGTGCGCGGGCGAGGCGCGGGTCGTCGGACTGGTAGTAGCCGGAGAGCAGGAACAGCTTCAGGCCGCCGTGTTCGACCATCAGGGTGGCGGCGACGCCGTCGCGGCTGAGCGCGTCCTCGACGGCCTTGGCCGGCTGAGCCGCGTCGGTGACCCAGAAGGTGTTGTCGGCGCCGGTGGGCTCGATCTCGACCTCGGCGACGGCGAGGGCGGAGAGCGGGCCCCAGGCGGCGAGGCAGGGGAGGGCGGCGAACACGCGCAGCTTCGGCTCGGCCAGCAGGCGGCCCCACCAGGCGTTGTCGGGGGTGAGCGCGCAGACGCCGACCCCGCCCAGGCTCTTGGCCTCGGCGATGGCGTCCTCGGGCTTGGCGACCTGCCGAAGCGCCGGCGCAATGCCGAAGCGCAGGCGGGCGACCTCGACGGCGCGGCCGGGATCCTTGCCGCCCCAGACAGCGATGTGGAAGGGGCCCTGGGTCGCCAGGCTGTCGCCGATCAGCTCGCGCCAGATGCGCACGATCAGGCCCGGGCGGGCGCCGTTGCGGGGGCCGGCCAGCAGCTTCTTGAGGAGCGCGGTCTCGCGGCCGGGGCGCAGGCCGAACTTTCCGCCGTCGCCGGCCGCGGCCTTGGCGGCGGCGACCGACTTGGCGAGCGAGGCGCGCTCGACCACCAGCCGCAGCAGGTCGGCGTCGATGGAGTCGATCCGCTTGCGGATCTCGTCCAGAGATGGCGGCGGTGCGTCACTCATGGCTAAGCGCCAAATTCTCCCCCAAACCGAAGGGTCGCGACCTAAGTCATTGCGGCGAGACGCGCAATAGGGCCGCGCGCCGCAATAAAGTTGCAGGGGAAACCAGTGGCGATCCGAGGCGCTCCGTTCGGCGCGCGCGCTGCATATTGCGTTGCGCCGGGGCTTGCGCCACTCTCCGTCGATCAACGGAGTCTGCGGCATGGCGACGAACCTTTCGGATCGGCGAAGCGTGTTGACCGGAGCGGCGGCCCTGCTGGCGGCCGGCGCGGCGCGGGGGCAGGCCGTGACCCTGCCGTTCGGCAATGGCGAGCGGCCGATCAAGACCTATCCGGAGAAGCGCCCGATGCTGGTGCTGACCGAGCGGCCGCCGCAACTGGAGACGCCCTTCGAGGTCTTCGATCACGGCGCCTTCACGCCCAACGACGCCTTCTTCGTCCGCTACCACCTGGCCGGGACGCCGCCGCGCGGGCTGGACGCGGCGACCCATCGGCTGAAGGTGCTGGGCGCCGTGGAGACGCCTCTCGACCTCAGCTTGGCTGACCTGCGCCGCGACTTCCCGGCGGTCGAACTGGCCGCCGTGAACGAGTGCTCCGGCAACGGCCGGGGCTTCTCCTCGCCGCGCGTGGCGGGCGGGCAGCTGGGCGAAGGAATGATGGGCAACGCCCTGTGGCGCGGCGTTACCGTGCGCGCCCTGCTGGACCGCGCCGGGGTGAAGGCGAGTGCGCATGCGGTGGAGTTCAACGGCGCCGACAGGCCGCAGATGGCCTCGGTCGCGGACTTCGTGAAGGGCCTGGGCGTCGACCACGCGCGCAACGGCGAGGTGATGATCGCCTATGAGATGAACGGCGCGCCGCTGCCGCTGTTGAACGGCTATCCGCTGCGGCTGATCGTGCCGGGCTACTACGGCACCTACTGGGTCAAGCATCTCACCGACCTGACCGTGTTGGAGCAGGAGTCGCAGAGCTACTGGATGCAGAAGGCCTATCGCATCCCGGACAACGACTGCGCCTGCGTTCCGGCCGGGACGGCAGCCAGCGCCACGCGGCCGATCGGCAAGCTCAATGTGCGCAGCTTCATCACCAACCTGAGCGACGGCCAGACCGCCAAGGCTTCGGCGCGGGCCCTGGTGCGTGGCGTCGCCTTTGACGGCGGCTCGGGCATCTCGGGTGTCGAGCTATCGAGCGACGGCGGCAAGACCTGGACGCCGGCGAGCCTCGGCCAGGACCACGGCAAATACTCGTTCCGCGAATGGTCGGCGCATGTGCCGCTGGAGCACGGCGAGCACCTGCTGGTTGCGCGGGCGAAGAGCAAGGCGGGCGACGTCCAGCCGCTGACCGCCAACTGGAACCCCAGCGCCTATATGCGCAACGTCGCCGATCCGGTCCGGGTGGTGGCGGCATGAGGGGGCTCGCGAGTTCCTTGCTGGTCCTGGTAGCCGTCGCGGCGGCCGGGGGCGTCGCGGCGCGGGAGACGGTCGGCAAGACGGCGCCAGCCTATGCGCCGCCGCCGGAGACCTCGAAGTTCGTCGCCGCGCCCGGCGTCGAGGCGGCCCAGAGGTACTGCCTGACCTGCCATTCGGCGGACTATGTCTCGACCCAGCCGCCGCACATGCCGGCCGCCTTTTGGCAGAACGAGGTCACCAAGATGCGCAACGCCTATGGCGCGACGATCCCGGATGACGCCGCCAAGGCGATCACCGACTACCTGGTGGCGACCTATACAGAACCCACGCGCGGGGGCCGCTAGCCTCACGCCTTTCGGGTGAACCCGTCCTCTGTCCACCCTTCGCAGCCGACGCTGTGGTGGACGAAGAACAGGCCTTCGGGGTCGTAGCGGCGCTTGACCTGTTTCAGGCGAGGGTAGTGCTCGCCCCAGAAGGCGGCTTGCCAGTCGGGTTCGAAATAGTCGGTCTCGGAGAGGTAGGAAGCGGGCTTGGCGGGGAGCGCCAGCAGGGGGGCCATGGCGGCGGCCACGCGCTTGGCGTTCAGGCGGCCGCGCGCGTCATTGGGCTCGTGGCCGGCGATCCCGGGGTAGGCGGGGCCTTCGCCGGCGCCGGCGATGGCGAGGGCGAAGGCGTCCAGCACGGCGGGGTTCATGGCGGTGTCGCCGGTGCGGGCCAGCGCCTCGGCGGGTGCGCCGGCCAGACCCTTGTTACAGTGGAGGGAGACGCCGCTGGTGGCGGCGCAATGGATCAGGGCGTCGACCAGCGCGGCCTGGCGCTGCGGCTGCAGCAGGTCCTTCGACAGCCATACCGACTGATAGGCGTGCAGGACCTGGCCCACCTGGCCCGCGTCGCCGTCCCAGAGGAAGTGCGAGGCCGGGGCGCCGGGGCGGTCGTCCTTGCGGATGACGCCCGGGATGGCGCCCATGATGGCCGGGTTCCAGAACATCCGCGCGGGGAGCGAGAGCACTCTCGGCTTGGGGAAGGTGTAGTCGTCCGGCCGGGCGGCGATCTCGTCGAAGAGGGGTTTCCAGATGGCCTCGGCGTCCGCCTGCTTGATGCCCTGGAAGACCATGCTGATCTCGACCTGGCGGCGGAAGCGGAAGCTGATCTGCTCGCCCCAGTGCGGGTTCATCAGGTTCGCGCCATAGAAGGCGACCAAGCGCTCCACCAGATGGCGGAAGGCGTCGTCGGACTTGGCGGTGATGGTGGCGTTCACCGCGCCGAACACGGCCGGCAGCTCGTGGGTGCGAAGCGTCAGGCGGGTGACCACCCCGAAGGTGCCGCCGCCACCGCCCTTCAGCGCCCAGAAGAGGTCGGGGTTGGTGCAGGCGTTGGCGATGCGGATCACGCCGTCGGCGGTGACCACCTCGGCTTCCAGCAGGTTCGCCGCGCCGGTGCCGAAGCCCTTGGAGAAGCTGCCAAAGCCGCCGCCCTGGACCAGGCCCGCGACGCCGACGGTGGTGCAGCCGCCGCCCTGGACGTAGCGGCCGGCCTTGGTGGTGACCGCGTCATAGGCCTCCAGCCACAGGCAGCCGGCGCCGACGCTGACGGCGTGTTCCGGTTGGGCGCGGCCCTGGCAGCCGGCGGGGACGAAGGCGTCGTGCAGCTCGATCGCCTTCAGCCGCTTGGTCCAGATCAGCAGCGAGTCCGGCGCATTGGAGCCGCCCAGATAGCTGTGGCCGCCGCCCTTCACGACCAGGCGCAGGTTGTGCTTGCGCGCGAAGGTCACCGCGGCGGCGACGTCGGCGGCGCTCTCCGGGGCGACGGCGTATTCGCTGGGCTTGGAGGTCCAGGCGTCGGTCCAGCCGAGGGTCTGGGTCAGAGCCGCGCTGTCGTTGAGGAAGAAGGGGTTCTTGAGGTCCTTGAAGAGTTGCTCGCAGGCCGTGGGATCGGGCGCCTTGGCGCAGGCGGCGAGGGGTGAGGTGACCTTGCTCAGGCGTCCGCCAACCGCCTTGCCGAGCGCCGCCCACTCGCCCGCATTGGGCCAGCCGGCATCGCCCGGGCGGACTCGGCGGCGGGCTGGAGCCGCGGCGAAGGCGGTGAGCGGGGCGGCGAAGGCCGCGGCCAGCGGCAGGGCGGCGGCGCTCTTCAGGAGGTGGCGTCTCAGCATGGGGGAGTCCTTCGCAGGTGTCGCCGACAGTCGTCGCGCCATCCGCCGGCGGGAACAACCGCGCCGGGCCGAACGGCTGGGCGGCGGTGACCGGCCTCCGGCGTTCTGGGACGAGCGGCGGAGTGGCGTGGCCGAGCGGGGAAGGGTGCTGGGGCGCCCGCCGCTCAAACCCCTTCGCGCTTGTGGAACTTCCCGCCCTGCAGGATCACCGGGACGTTGGCGCCGCCACGGCCCAGGCAGGCGATGTCTTCCAGGGGGTCGCCTTCGACGGCGATGAGGTCGGCGGCGTAGCCGGGGGCGACGCGGCCGATGCGGTCGCTCATCTGGAGGAGTTCGGCGTTGAGGCTGGTGACCTGGCGCAGGATTTCGATCGGGGAGAAGACCTGGGCGCGGAGCGCGAACTCGGTGCCCTGGCGGTCCTGTTGCGAGCCCAGGAGGTCGGTGCCGAAGCCGACCTTGAGGTTGGAGCGGCGCATGACCTGCAGGCCCTGCAGGACGCCGCCCGAGACCTGTTTCAGCTTCTCCTGGCTCGACGGTGGCAGGCCGAGTTTCGCGCCGTCTTCCAAGAGCGCCCAGATGGTGGCGAGCGTGGGGACCACGAAGGCGTCGGCTGCGGCGACGGCGTCGGCGGCGTCCTGGTCGATCAGGGTGGCGTGCTCGATGGAGCGGACGCCGAGCTCGGCGCAGCGCTGCACCGCGCGGGCCGGGTGGCAGTGGGCCATGACATAGGCGCCGTGGCGGGTGGCCTCCTCGACGGCGGTGCGGATTTCCTCGTCGCTGAACTGCAGGCGGTCGACGGGGTCGGACGGACTGGCGACGCCGCCGGAGCCCATGATCTTGATCTGGTGGGCGCCCAGGCGCAGCTCCTCGCGGACCGCCTTGCGGACCTCGTCGGGGCTGTCGACCACATGGGTGAAGCGGGCGCCGCCGCCTTCGCGCAGCTCGCACGCGCAGGCGAACTCGCCGGCCCGGCGGAAGTCGCCGTGGCCGCCGGTCTGGGTCAGCATGCGCCCGGCCGGCAGGAGGCGCGGGCCCGGCGCCAGGCCATCGTGCAGCGCCTGGACATAGGCGACGTCGGTGCCTCCGGCATCGCGCACGGTGGTGAAGCCGCGGTTCAGCATCTGATGCAGGGAGCGGTAGGCGAAGGCGGCGAGGTATTCGCTGCGGCGGGTGATCAGCTTCAGGACGTCGAGGTCGGTGGCCCAGATGTGCACGTGGGCGTCGATCAGGCCGGGCATCAGGGTGCGGCCGGCCAGGTCGATGATCTCGCAGTCGGCGGGCGGCTTGATCGCCTTGTCCGACAGCTCCTGGATGGTTCCGTCGGCGACCAGGACCTGGGCGCCCTTCAGCAGGTCGGGGCCATGGCCGTCGAACACCGAAGCGTTGGTGAAGAGGATCGCGCTCATCGGGGGCTCCCAGGCTGTGCGGCCAAGCTGGACAGTGGCATGCGGCCGCAACAGGATCGAGCCTGGCTTGCATCCCCGCCTGCGCGCGGACGAGCGGAGGCTGGCCATGACGGATGCGATGGTGGAGGCGGCGCGGGCTGTGATCGAGGCGGCGCCGGGCGCCGAGGGCTCCCGCTTCCCGACCGCGCCGGCGGTGACGCTCTACAAGGTCATGGGCAAACTCTTCGCTCTGCTGGAGGACGGGAAGACCAAGGGCGTGATCCTGAAGCTCGACCCGCACCTCGCCGAGGTGCTGCGTGAGCAATACGCCGGGATCGGACACCGCACGCACCTCGACCGCCGCTTTTGGCATTTCATCGACTTCGGGCCCACGGGCGACGTGCCGGCGGCGGAGGTCGCCCGCCTGATCGGCCATTCGTACGACCTGGTGGCGGCGGGACTGACCAAGAAGCAGAAGGCGGAGCTGGCGGCGCTGAGCGCCTGAGCTTGGCCGTTCGTCGCGTGGGCGCGCCTGTCGGCCTCAAGGGACTGGCGGGGCAGGGCGGACGCGGTGGCAGGCTGGCGACCAATCCTGCCGTCTTTCCGGAGCTGTCCCATGAGATCTTCGACCGTCGTCGCCCTGGCCGCCCTGTGCGTCGTCTCGGGCGCAGCCATGGCCGCCGCGCCGGCCTTTGTCGCCCAGGCGTTGTCCGACCCATCGCGGCCGAAGGCCGACGTCGAGGCTGACGCGATCCGCGATCCGGCTGACACGCTGGCCTTCGCCGGCGTGAAGCCCGGGATGACGGTGGCCGAGCTGTTCCCGGGCGGCGGTTATTTCACTCGGATCATCAGCGACGTGGTGGGGCCGAAGGGCAGGATCTTCGCCATCGAGAACGCCGGCTGGAAGGGCGCCGGCGAGGCCGACCGCAAGATGATCGCCGAACTGCCGCAGAAGAATGTCGAGCTGCAGGTCAATCCCTTTGGCCAGATGACCCTGAGCCGGCCCATCGACCTGTTCTGGATCACCCAGAACTATCACGACCTGAAGATCGCCAAGTACGGCGCCGTCGACATGGCCGCCTTCAACAAGCAGGTGTTTGAGGCGCTCAAGCCCGGCGGCGTCTACCTGGTGCTGGACCACCAGGCCAACCCCGGCACGACGCTGGAGCAGATCGCTGTGCTGCACCGGATCGAGAAGGCCCAGGTGATCGCCGAGGTGACCGCGGCGGGCTTCAAACTGGCGGGCGAGGGCAAGTTCCTCAATCGCCCCGCCGACGACCACACCAAGCCGATCTTCGACAAGGCCATCCAGGGCAAGACGGACCAATATGCGCTGAAGTTCGTCAAGCCGAAGGGGTAGGGCGTCATCCCTCCCCTTGAGGGGAAGGTGGCGAGCGCAGCGAGACGGGTGGGGAAGTCGCGTTCAAGCGCTGACTCAGCACGCCGGCCCACACTTTCCCACCCGTCTCGCGCCTGCGGCGCGATCCACCCTCCCCGGAACGGGGAGGGATGAAGCAAAGAAAAAGGCCCGGCGCCCTTTCGGGGCCGGGCCTTAAATCTAACGCTCAGACGGTGGCTTACTTGCCGCCGGTCGGGGCCGCGGCGGGTGCGGCTTGGGCTTCGCGGCGGCGGCCCATCATCTTCATGGCCGCGTTCAGCTCGTCCGCGTCGATGACGCCGTCGTGGTTCTTGTCCAGCGCGTCGAAGTTCTTGAGCAGCATGGCGCCGATCTGGCTCTCCGGCTTCAGTTCCGACTTCTCGATCTTGCCGTCGATGTTGGCGTCCAGCATGCCCATCAGGGCGCCGGCGCCCATCTGCTCGTCATAGTTCACGAGGTGCTTGGAGGTCTCCTCCATCCAGCGGTAGCGGATGCGGGTGAAGAACATCTCTTCAAAGGACTGGTCGCCCCAGACGACGGTCTTGCTGGCGTCCGGATTGTGCGGGTTGGACTTGGAGTTGTCGTAGACGTAGTGGGCGATCAGCTTCGAGCCGGCCGGCACCTTCACCGGTTCGGCGAAGTTGTAGTGGCCCTGCCAGCCGAAGTCGTAGCGCGGCAAGGTCAGCAGCAGCTTCTTCTTGCCGTCGGGATATTGGATCCACAGGTCCGAGGACGTCGCGCGGTAGTGGGCGTGCGGGAAGGCCGAATAGAGCAGCGCGTCCTTCGGGAAGGTCATGTAGGCGACCTCCTCGTGGTGGCCGTCGTTCGGCGGCAGCACGATCGCGTTGTTCACGATCTGGTTGTTGTGCATGACAATGTCAGGCGTCTCGCCGGGCTTGTAGAAGTAGAGCCCGATCTTGGAGTGCGTGACGGTTTCCTTGCCGAACGGCGTGTAGTGGTTCTGGAAGCCGATGGCGCCGCCGCCCGGGATGTAGGTGCCGGCGTCGTCCGGCGCGACTTCACTCTCGGCGCCGACGGCGTAGCTGCCGACCGAGGCGCCCCAGCGGTTTTCGAAGGCCTGCTGGCCCTCCTTGGGAGCGTCGGCCATGAAGCCGGTCAGGATGTGGTGCACGGCCTGGCGGGAGTCGACCTTGATGGTCGAGGCCTTCAGCCAGCGGCCTTCGGTCAGCGGGTTCTTGACCCACGGATGCTGGTAGTCGACCACGCCTGAGGCAGGGATGGTGTAGGCGGGCACGTCGAGGACGACGTCCGGCTTGCCGAGCGGCCATTCGATGGCGACCAGATGCTTGACGTCCAGCGGGTCCTTGCCCTCGCCGCGCGGCGCGCCCTGGTCGATCCAGTGGACCAGGGTCTTGGTCTCGTCCGGGGTCAGGCGGCGGTCGTTGGAGAACTTGCCGACGTGCGGGTCGGAGTGGAAGGGCGGCATCCGGTCGGTGCGGATCACGTCCTTGATCATCGGCGAGAAGCCTTTGACCATCTCGTAGCTGGTGAACGACATCGGACCGATGCCGCCCTGTTCGTGGCAGGCCACGCACTTGGCTTCCAGGATCGGGGCCACGTCCTTGACGTAGGTGATCTGCATCTTCACGGCGCGGGCCGGGAAGTCGATGGCCGCGCCCTTGCCGGCGGACGAGGCGAGGGTCACGGCCTGGCCGGCGGTCACGGCGTCCAGCGCCTTGCCCGCGTCAGCGAGGCTGCCGCGCCAGGCGACTTTCCAGCTCTTGGTGTCGATGACGATGGCTTCGGCCGAGCGGGTGACGCCCAGGCCTTCGCCGACCAGCTGGTAGCTGTCCATCAGGACCGGGGTGTCAAAGCCGGCCTTGGCCTGCTCGGCGAGGATGGCCTCGCGGGTGTCCTTGAGGTTGGAGTTCAGCATCCAGAACTGGACGCCCTTGCCGGCATAGGACGCCTTCAGCGCCTTCAGCGCCGAGGCCTCGCCGCGGATCGCCGCGTCACCATTGGACTGGGTGACCAGCACCACGGCCTTGCTCTCGGTCTGGCGATAGAGCTCGTGGGCCTCGAAGTTGGTGTCGACCAACAGGAAGTTACCCACCGTGGCGGGCATGGCTTCGGTCGCCGAGGCGCCGGTGGCCGAGTTCAGCGCGTTCGCGGCCGGGCCGGTGGAGCAACCGTAGACCAGGAGGGCGCTGACGGCCGCTCCGAACACTTGGGCTTTCAAGAACCGCATCGGACTCCCCTGGGTCAATCTTGTCAGTGCTTACATACGACAAAAGCGCAGCGCGCAACAGTGGCGCGATGAGCGCGGTTCGAACATTGTTCCACAAGCGTTGAGTTTTGGTGACGGGGGCGTCACGAACGCGCAGGGCTAAGGCTCGGAAGCGCCTTCGGGCTGATAGCGGATCTGGCGGCCCATCAGGGCTTCGAGCCCGCGCACGAGCTTGCGGGTGAGGTCGCGGCCGGAGCCGGGATCGGTGGTCTCGCTGGCGATGGCGAGCGCTGCGACGCCACGGCCGAAGGCCCAGAGCGCCAGCGCCCCTTCCTCGGCTTCCGGCGCGTCCGCGTCGTCGGCGATGAGGCGCACGAAGGTCTCGCAGGCCCGGTGCTCGGCGGCCTGGGCGCCTTCGAAGTTGGCCAGGATGCGCTCGCTGTACATCACCTTGTAGAGCATCTGGTTCTCGCGGATGAACCGCAGGTAGGCGCCGCCGCAGGCGGAGATCGGCGGGCGCTGGGGGTCGGCGCGGGACGCCCGGACCTTGGCCTCCAGGCTGCGGAAGCCCTCGGCGGCGACCTCCGCCAGCAGCGCGTCCTTGCTCTTGAAATAGTAATAGAGGCTGGAGGGGCCGGTCTGCAGCAGCTCGGCGATGTCGCGGACATTGACGTGGTCGGGGCCGCGGGTGGCGACCAGCTCGGTGGCGACCTCGAGCGCGCGGGTGCGCAGGGTGTCGATCCGGCTCCCGTCCGGCTTGACCCAGTCTGGCCGCCTTTCGGGGACGGAGTTCATCTTAGCCACCCGCTGCGCCCTCGCGTGGCGCAGGCGCGAGGCTAGACCACAGCCGCATGGCGGGCCAGCCCACGGATTTACGGTGTCAGGCGGTGTGGGCGCGCTTAAGCGCCCAGCAAGCGCAGGATCTCGGCCTGCTCGGCCTTCGCCTCCGGCGAGCCTGAGCCCCCGCGGCCGGTCGTCTGTTGGGCGAGCTTCAGCGGGGTGGAGCCGCTGCGGTTGGGGAGGCTGGCGTCCGCGCCGCCGGCCAGCAGGGCGGCGACGGCCTGGGCGCTCCTCGTGCGGACCGCGCGGTGCAGTGGGGCGACGCCGCTGGCGTCCGCCGCGTCGGGGTCGGCGCCGGCTTCGATCAGCGCGGCCACGGTGGCGGCCTGGGCCGCCGGGTCCCAGCCGGGCGATCCGGGGTGGCCGTCGGCGGCGTAGTGCAGCGGCTGGGCGCCCCGGCGATTGCGCGCCGCCACGTCGGCGCCGAGCGCGATCAGCCGGCGCGCCAGATCGGGGCGATGGCCGGCCGCGGCGATGTGCAGGGCGGTGTCGCCGGCGTAGGCGTAATGCCCGATGTCGGTGAGATACCAGGCTTTGGCGTCGGTCCGGGACGCCCCGGTCTCCAGCGCGGCCCGCGCGAGTTCTGGCGTGGCGGCCAGCATCGAAGCCGTTGCTGGGCCGTCACCGGCGGCGATCGCCTGCATCAGGGCGCGAAGCGATGGCTCGGCGGTCATTTCCCCCTCCCCATTCTTGATCGTCATTCCCGGGCTTGTCCCGGGAACCCATA
>CAIJOB010000009.1 GCA_903822175.1 uncultured Alphaproteobacteria bacterium | reverse complement strand
CGGCGACCCCGGCGGCGGCGGCGGCCGCGGCTGCGGTGGCCTTCGCCGTCCTCGCGGTCGTCGTCCTGCTGCGGGCGCTGGTCGGTGCGGGCGCGGGGCTCGTCGTCGTCGGTGTCCTCGCGCTCGACGTCTTCTTCCAGCTCTTCTTCGTCTTCCTCGTCCTCGAAGGCCTCGTCGTCATAGCCGTCGTCGACCATCGGCGCGTAGGCCGCGGCCGGCGCGGCGATCGCGGCGTGATCCGGCCGCTGCTCCATCGAGGTGCGCTCGATCAGGCAGTCGGCGTGGGCGATGTCGTCGTCGACCAGCACGGTGACGAACAGACCCATGGTCTGCTGCAGGCGGGCCAGGTGGGCGCGCTTTTCGTTGAGGATGTAGAGGCCAACGGCGCGCGGCGTCTTCAGCGTCACCTCGCCGCCGCCCTTCAGAGCCTCGAGCTCCAGGGTCCGCAGGGCGGCCAGGGCGCTCGATTCGACCGAGCGGACGCGGCCGGTGCCGGCGCAATGCTCGCAGACGTGGGTGGTGCCTTCCAGCACGCCCGAACGGCGGCGCTGGCGGCTGATTTCCATCAGGCCGAAGGCGGAGATGTTGCCCATCTGCACGCGGGCGCGGTCGTCCTTCAGGCAGTCCTTCAGCTTTTTCTCGACCGCCCGGTTGTTCTTCGACTCATCCATGTCGATGAAGTCGATGACGATCAGGCCGGCGAGATCGCGCAGGCGCAGCTGGCGGGCGGCTTCCTCGGCCGCTTCCATGTTGGTCTTCAGCGCGGTGGCTTCGATGTTCCGCTCACGGGTCGACTTGCCGGAGTTGACGTCGACGGCGACCAAGGCCTCGGTCTGGTTGATCACCAGATACCCACCCGAACGCAGGGGGACGACCGGCGAATAGATCTGGCTGAGGTGGTCTTCGACCCGGTGCTTGACGAACAGCGGCATCGGCTCGGTGTGGAGCTGCACCTTCTTCGCCTGGCTGGGCATCAGCATGCGCATGAAGTCGCGCGCTTCCTTGAAGCCGGCTGCGCCCTCGACGAACACCCCGTCGATGTCCTTGTCATAGAGGTCGCGGATCGCCCGCTTCACGAGGTCTTCTTCCTCGTAGATCAGCGCCGGCGCGATCGAATGCAGCGTCGTCTCGCGGATGTTTTCCCACAGGCGCAGCAGGTAGTCGTAGTCGCGCTTCAGCTCGACCTTGGTGCGCTTGGCGCCGGCGGTGCGGACGATCAGGCCCATGCCCTGCGGCACGTCGAGGCTCTGGACGATGCCCTTCAGGCGGCGGCGGTCGGTGGCGGTCTCGATCTTGCGGCTGATGCCGCCGCCGCGCGCGGTGTTGGGCATGAGTACGCCGTAACGGCCGGCCAGCGACAGGTAGGTGGTCAGCGCTGCGCCCTTGTTGCCGCGCTCTTCCTTGACGACCTGCACCAGCATGATCTGCCGGCGGCGGATCACTTCCTGGATCTTGTACTTGCGCATCAGCCGGCGGCGGCGGCGCGCAACCTCTTCCTCCATGACGTCATCGTCGTCTTCAGAGGCGGCTTCGGCTTCATCCTCTTCGCCATCTTCCGAGGGCTCGGACGAAGCGGCGCTGCCGCGACGGCCCTTGGGCTCGTGGTGATGGTCGTCCTCTTCCTCGGCCTCTTCGCGCATCAGCGCTTCGCGGTCGGCGACGGGGATCTGGTAGTAGTCGGGGTGGATTTCGTTGAAGGCCAGGAAGCCGTGGCGATTGCCGCCATACTCGATGAAGGCCGCCTGCAGCGACGGCTCAACGCGCGTCACCTTGGCGAGATAGATATTGCCTCTGAGCTGCTTGCGGTTGGAACTCTCGAAGTCGAACTCTTCAACGCGGGTTCCGTCGACCACCACCACGCGCGTCTCTTCGGCGTGGGCGGCGTCGATCAACATATTCTTGGACATTGGAATTATCTCCGCGGCGCGCGGTGGACTCCGAGTCCGAAGACTCCAAGGCCAGGGGCAGCCGGCTGTTTGTGAGACGGGCGCGCGCGCCGACCCGATAGACGCTCAGGGCGTCTCCGGGGGCGTAAAGCCGGTATGTGGCGTGAGCAGCGCTGCCCATCGTGTGTGTTCCTAGGCGCGCCGGGTGGCGCGGATCGGATTGGTGCGTCGGTCGCCGAATATCGGTCAGCTGACGCGGGCTTTGGTTCGCGCGACCCTTCGCCTCGCACAACGCGAGAGGCGGTTTGGCGCGCGGCGGGACATTGCAACACCAGGACGCAAAAGGCAAAGCCGAACCTATTGGCCGCACCTGACAAGACCTCGTTAACCATTTGTCCACGCGGCTCACGCGTATATGGCTCTGAAGATCGGCGATTTCTATCGTCGGGGGTTGAGAACCGATGCGGGTAGGGGTGCAGAGCCTTTTGCGGAATAGGGGGCGTGTGGCGATGGCCGCGGCGCTCGCTGCCGCCGTGGGCCTGGCCGGCGCGGTCGCGAGCCACGCCGCGGGCGCTGTCGGCGGCCTTCTGAAGGTGCGCCTGGGCGGCGACGCTCAGCAGACCCGGCTGGTCATGGATCTCGACCAGGCGGCCAGCGCCAAGCTTGTTTCCGACGGCGCCAGCGACGGCCACGCCGTCCTCGTCCTGCCCAGCGTCTCGGCGGCCGGCGGCCTGCAGGGGACGGGCCAGGGCCTGGTGAAGGCCTGGGCGATCGACCAGACCTCCGGCGGCGCCCGCCTGCAGCTCGACCTCGCGCCCGACGCCAGGATCAAGGGCCGCTTCCTGCTGCCGCCCGCCGACGGCATCGACCACTACCGCTATGTCGTCGACGTAATCTCGGCGCCGGGCCAGGTGCGGATGACCAGCGCCAAGGGCCCGGCCGCGACGCCGGTGGCGCTGAAACTTCGCCCGCAGATCGTGCCGACGGTGACCCACGCCTCGCCGATCTCGCTGACCAAGGTCATCGTCATCGACCCGGGCCACGGCGGCCACGATCCCGGCGCCTCTGGCGCTCAGGGCTTCGAGAAGGACGTCAACCTGGCCGCCGCCCTTGCGCTCAAGGAGCGGCTGGAGCGTTCGCCCCGCTACCGCGTGGTGCTGACCCGTGAGGACGACACCTATGTGCCGCTGGAAGACCGCGTGCGGATCGCGCAGCGATCGGGCGCGGACCTGTTCATCTCGCTGCACTCCGACTCGGGCGGCGACGCCACGGTTCGCGGCGCCAGCGTCTACACACTCTCTGACAAGGCCTCGAACCGCGCCACTCGCTTCGTGAAGCGCGACGACTGGTTCATGAAAGCCAGCCTGACCGGCGACCGCGGCGTCAGCGACATCCTGTTCGACCTGACCCAGCGGGCCACCAAGAACCGCTCGGCGGCCTTCGCCAACACGCTGGTCAGCCACATCGACGGCAAGGCGCCCCTGCTGCGCCGCAGCCAGCGCGACGCCGGCTTCATGGTGCTGCTGGCGCCTGACGTGCCGGCCGTGCTGCTGGAGATGGGCTTCGTCACCAACGCCGAGGACGAGCAGTTCCTGCGCGACGCCGGCCAGCGCAAACGGCTGATGAACGCCGTCGGCGACTCCATCGACGACTACTTCGCCGAAGCCACCCGGCTCGCCGCGCGCTGAGGCCGCGCCTCAAACCGCCTTTACGTCATCCAACCCGGCGGCAAAAGCCGCACCGACGCGAGCGCCGGGCCGCCCTTCGGTGACTGGCCCGCGATGCGCGCTGTCAGCCGGTCGCCAGGAGCGCAGGCCTCGATGACCTCCCGGGCGATATCTCCAAGCGGCGTCTTGACCCGGCCGGCCCAGGCGGACTCGGTCTGGCCGGCGTACCGGCCCACCGACAGATAGACGAAGCGCGCCTCCGGCGGTCCCTGGACATAGGCGCCGAGCAGTCGGGGCCGCCTATCCGGCAAACGGCCGTCCACGGTCACCTCCAGGTCGAAGGTGACTTCGTCGGCGGACCGGCTCACGGGCGGGACCAGCGTGGCCTTGTCGGCCTTGCCCCGTTGCAAGGCGATCGCCAGACCCGGCACAGGGTCCGCGACCACGATGCGGATCGGCAGTTCGAAGCGGTCAGACGGCACGGGGCTTCCCCAGGTCAGCCCTTTGGGGTCTTGGGGGCCTTGGCCGCGCGTTCCGCCTTGAGCAGTTCGGTCAGGTCGGCGATCGCCCCGGTGAGCGCCAGCACCTCCTTCTCGCGCAGGGCGTCGATCTTCTGGTGCAGGAGTTCGATCTCCAGCTCGGCCTTGATGTTCACCCGGTGATCTTCTTCCGCCACCTTGCGGTCGATGTCCTGCTGACGGTTCTGGCTCATCATGATGAAGGGCGCCGCATAGGCCGCCTGGAACGACAGGGCGAGGTTCAGGAGGATGAAGGGGTAGGGGTCCCACTTCTGCACGTAGGCGGTGACGTTCAGCACGATCCAGACGAAGAGGATCGTGGTCTGGATGATGATGAACTTCCACGACCCCATGGTGCCGGCGACCCAGTCGGCGATCTTCTGGCCGAGGGTCAGCTCGTCGGCCGTCCTGGCCCCGCCGTTCTGGGTCCGCAGATTGCGGCGCATCAGCCGCAGCTGGACCAGCAGCTGGCGCTCGGCGTCCTTCAGATCGTGTTTGATATCCTCGACCACCGACATAGCGCGCGTTCTCCAGCCTCAAACCGAGGATGACCGACTCTTGCCCGAGAAGTGTGTCAAAGCGCCAGCGGCAAGCCGCTGCGGCCTCGCGCCCGTTGGCGCCGCATCCGAAGCCGGTTAGACCGGCGGGCAAGGGGCGGGGCGCCTCTGGAGGCCGTTAGTCCGTTGGATCTTCCCCGCGAGAGATGGGTGGCAATCGCCGGCGTGGCGGTGCTGAGCCTGATCGCCGTGGCGGGATTCGCCGTCGCCATCTGGGCGGCCTGGCTGTTCCACGACATGCCCGACGCCAGCGATCTGGCCGACTACCACCCGCCGACCGCAACGCGCGCCTATGCCTGGGACGGCACGCTGATCGGCGAGTTCTCCCGCGAGCGGCGGATCTTCGTCCCCTACGATTCGATCCCGCCGCAGCTGGCCAAGGCGTTCCTGGCCGCGGAGGACCGCAACTTCTTCAAGCACTCCGGCCTCGACTACACCGGCATCGTGCGCGCCAGCGCCAAGGACATCATCAACCTGGCGCAGGGCCGCCGGCTGGAGAGCGGCTCGACGATCACTCAGCAGGTGGCCAAGAACATCCTGCTGACCAACGACGCCACCCTTGGCCGCAAGCTGAAGGAGGCGATGATCGCCCAGCAGCTGGATGGCACGCTCTCCAAGGAGCGCATCCTCGAGCTCTATCTGAACGAGATCTGGCTGGGCTACCGCTCCTATGGCGTGGGGGCCGCGGCCTACAACTACTTCGGCAAGTCGATCACCGACCTGGACCTGGCCGAGTGCGCCTATCTGGCCTCGCTGCCCAAGGGGCCGGACAACTACCACCCGATCCGCCGCAAGGCGCAGGCCATGCAGCGGCGCAACTGGGTGCTGGGCCAGATGGCCGACGCCGGCTGGGTGACCCGCGCCCAGGCCGAGGCGGCGCAGAAGGAGGACCTGAAGGTCCAGCCGGAGCCGACGCGGGCCAAGTACCGCGACGCCGACTACTTCGTCGAGGAGGTCCGCCGCCGCGGCCTGGCGACGCTTGGTCCCAAACTGACCGAGGGCGGCTACTACATGCGGACCACGCTCGATCCGCGCCTGCAGAGCATCGCGCGCACCGCGCTGATGGACGGGCTGGAACGCTACGACCGCCGCCACGGCTGGCGGGGCGCCTGGGGCCATGTGGCCACGCTCGTCGGCTGGGAGGATGTCGCCAAAAAGTCGGCGAAGCCCGCCGAGCGCCGCACCTGGCTGCAGGCCGTGGTCACCGACGTGGCCGGCGGCGGGGTGCGCGTGAAGACCCTCGATGGCCAGGTCGGCGCGCTCGCCGGCCCCGATGTGGCCTGGGCGCGCGCGGGCAAGGGCATCGGCTCCGGCGACCTGGTCTTTGTGGCGCCGAACGACAAGGGGCCCGGGTTCCTGCTGAAGCAGGTGCCGGCGGTGAACGGGGCGCTGGTGGCGATGGACCCCGACTCCGGCCGGGTGCTGGCCATGGTCGGCGGCTATTCCTTCTCGCTCTCCAGCTTCAACCGCGCGACCCAGGCGATGCGGCAGCCGGGCTCGGCCTTCAAGCCGATCGTCTACGCGACCGCGCTGGAGAACGGCTACACCCCGGCCAGCATCGTCGTGGACGGCCCGATCTCGCTGCCCGGCGCGGGCGGCAAGCTCTGGCAGCCGGAGAACTACGAGCACGAGTACCTGGGCCCGCTGCCGCTGCGCAAAGGCCTGGAGCTGTCGCTGAACACTATGACGGTGCGCCTGGCCCAAGGGGTCGGCATGCCGAAGATCAGCGCCTCGGCGATCCGGCTGGGCGTCGTCACCAAGATGGAGAACGTGCTGGCCATGGCGCTGGGCGCCGGCGAGACCACGGTCTTCCGCCTGACCGCCGCCTACGCCGCTTTCGAAAACGGCGGCCACAAGGTCGAGCCGCACCTGATCGAGCTGGTGCAGGACCGCGAGGGCAAGACCATCTTCCGCGCCGACGCCCGCGAGTGCGACCGCTGCGACGCCGGCTTCAACGGCGACGAGAGCCCGCGCATTCCGCTGGCCGGCGCCCAGGCCTGGGACCCGATCACCGCCTATCAGATCACCTCCATGCTGCAGGGCGTCGTCCAGCGCGGCACGGGCGCCGCGGCCAGCGTGCTGGGCCGTCCCACCGCAGGCAAGACTGGCACCACCAGCGAGTTCCGCTCGGCCTGGTTCGTCGGCTTCACCCCGCACATCGTGGTCGGCACCTACATCGGCTTCGACGACAACCGCAGCCTGGGCGAGGGCGAGCAGGGGGCCCGCGCGGCCCTGCCGACCTTCATCGACTTCATGCAGCAGGCGAACAAATACTTCCCGCCCGACGACTTCAAGCGCCCGCCCAACGCCCGCTACGCCGTGGTCCACGGGATCACCGAGGCCTTCAAGCCGGGCACCGAGCCGAAGGTCGCCGACGAGGCCGACGCCGTGGGCCCGCAGCCCTACGACACCGTCTTCAAGAACGGCCTGACCGGGGCGCCGAACGCCGCCTCGGCCGTCAACCCGTCGCCGGCCCCGCCGAAGCCGCCGGTGAAGAAGGACGAGGTCAACGGCTTGTACCTTTGATCGCGTCAGCCTATTTGGCGCGCCCACCCTGTTAGGAATTGTCCCATGAGATTGGATGTCGAGGCCGCCAAGGCTGACATCGAGCAGTCGGTTGAACTGCTCAGGAGGCGTCTTTGACTGGGAGCCTGCGCTCCGTAAGCTCGACGAGCTGAACGCCCGGGTCGAGGACCCGACCCTTTGGGACAACGCCGAGGCCGCCCAGGCCCTGATGCGCGACCGCACGCGCCTGGCCAACTCCATTGAGGCGGTGAAGTCGCTGGAGCGCGACCTGGCCGACGCGCTCGGCTATGCCGAAATGGCCGACGAGGAGGGCGACGAGGCCTCGCTCGAAGAGGCGCGCCAGCAGCTTAAGGGCCTCAAGGAACGCGCTGGCCGCGCCGAACTCGAAGCCCTGCTCTCCGGCGAGGCCGATGGCAACGACGCCTTTGTGGAAATCAATTCCGGGGCCGGCGGCACCGAGTCCTGCGACTGGGCCGGCATGCTGATGCGTATGTACACCCGCTGGGCCAACGCCCACGGCATGGAGGTCGATTTCCTGGAGGAGACCTCCGGCGACCAGGCGGGGATCAAGTCAGCCACTTTGCAAATCAAAGGCGCCAATGCCTATGGCTGGCTGAAGACCGAGGCGGGCGTGCACCGTCTGGTGCGCATCTCGCCCTTTGACGCCGCCGCCAAGCGGCACACCAGTTTCGCGTCGGTCTGGGTCTATCCGGTGGTGGACGACACCATCGTCATCGACATCAATCCGGCCGATGTGCGCACCGACACCTACCGGGCCTCCGGCTCCGGCGGTCAGCACATCAACAAGACCGACAGCGCCGTGCGCCTGACCCACATCCCGACCGGGATCGCGGTCGCCTGCCAGGCCGGCCGCTCGCAGCACCAGAACCGCGACGAGGCCTGGAAGATGCTGCGCGCCCGGCTCTATGAGGCTGAGCTACAGCGGCGCGAGGCCGACAAGCAGGCGCTGGAAGACGCCAAGACCGACATCGGCTGGGGTCACCAGATCCGCAGCTACGTCCTGCAGCCCTATCAGATGGTCAAGGACCTGCGCACCGAGGTGGAGACCTCAGACAGCCAGGGCGTGTTGGACGGCGATCTGGACCCGTTTATGGGCGCGGCGCTGGCGCAGCGGGTCGGAGTGACGCGGGAATAGTTTTCCCTCCCCCTTTGTGGGGAGGGTGGCGAGCAGAGCGAGACGGGTGGGGCAAGCGCGCTCAAGCGCTGCCTCACCATCTGGCCCGCAATTGCCCCACCCGTCTCGCGCCTCTCGGCGCGATCCACCCTCCCCACAAGGGGGAGGGAAGGCTACTCCGCCGCCACGTCCACCAGGCTCAACTGCTCCGGAACCGCCTGCACCAGCTTCACGCTGCGCCCGGCGAAGTGCGCGCCGGCGTCAATCGCGAGCTGCACATGGGTGATGTCCCCATCCACCCGCGCCGTCGCATAGAGCCGCACCGTCTTCGCTGTGATCGCGCCGGTCACCCGGCCGCGGACTTCGACGGTCTCGGCGGTGATCAGGCCGTCGACCTGGCCGGGTTCGCCGATGGTCAGGTGGTTGAGCTTCAGGTCGCCGCGCACCGCGCCGTCGAGCTGCACGTCGCCGTCGCTGACCAGGTCGCCTTCCAGGCTGACATTCTCGGCGATCAGCGAGCAGGCGATGGCCTTGCGCGGGGCGTCCATGGGATCGGCGCGTCCGGAGGACGGAGCGGAGGCGGTGGTCGCGGGCTTATTCGGCTTGCTGAACATAGTCGCCTGCCTTCAGGAAACGGTCCGGGTTCATGGCGCGGCCGTTCAGCCACACCTCGTAGTGCAAGTGGGTGCCGGTCGAGCGCCCCGTCGAGCCCATGCCGCCCAGCCGCTGGCCGAGCGCGACCTGCTGGCCCACCGTGACCGCGATCGCCGCCAGGTGGGCGTAGCGGGTCTTCAGGCCGCGGCCGTGGTCGACCTCGACGGTGTTGCCATAGCTGTTGCGTACGCCGGTGAAGGATACGACGCCGGGCGCGGTCGAATGGATCGCCTCCATCCGCGAGCCGGAGAAGTCGTCCCCGGAGTGGAAGGCCGGGCGCCCGGTGAAGGGGTCGACGCGGAACCCGAAGTTGGAGGAGCGGTCGCTGGCCTCCGGCGTCGGCTTGGCGAAGGGCAGGCTGTGGGCGGCCTGTTCAAGCGCGTGCGCCTCGTTCATGTCGCTGGCGGCGTGCTGGATGCGGTCAGCGAAGCCCTCATCCACGTCGAGGACGGCGGCCAGCGCGCGCGGGTCCTTCGACTCGATCAGCGGGCCGCCGAGCGCGCCGCCCTTGGGCATATATTCGCCGGGCGTCAGGCCGGCGAGGCGGAAGGCCAGGCGCAGCCGGTCGGCGCGGCTCTTGGCGAAGGTGTCGGCGGCGTCGAGCAGTTGTTCCTGGCTGGCCCCGACCGCGGCCACGATGTGGGCCGGGTTGCTGTCGTTCGAGGCGACCGCCCTGTTGATCACCGGCGTCAGCGCCGCCGCGGCGCCGGGCGTCGACTTCATGTCGGTGAGCAGCATGGCGAGCGCCGCGTGCCGTTTCTGGATATCTGCGGCCAGAGCGGTGTTCGAACCACCGCCGGCGTTCAGCTGAGCCACCGCCGAATTCAACCGCGCTTGCCGGTCGGCGATCCAGCGTTCGTACTTGGCCTGGGTGCGGGCGATCTCGCGGTCGCCGGAGCCGGCGGACAGCACATTGACCAGCATGGCGGCGCTGCAGACGCCCATCCACAGCGCCGCGGCGGAGATGCCGGCGGCGGCGATCATCTGGGTTTTCGGGGTGAGGACGTAGCCCTTCATCTCACCGCCCGAGCGGACGTAGAGATGCCGTTCCGGAAACAGCTCGAGGAACGAGCGGCGGAGGCGCGCCAAGCGTGTCATCTGATGGTTGAAGTCCCGAACCCCGAGGAACCTCGGCGATATGCGACGAGATTTTCCGGGGGCGCAAGACGGTTTGCGCTCGGTTTGGGAACAAGCTTAACGCAACCGTGAACCAGGGCGTCTGTTCGGTGAACGCGGTCACCGGAGAGGGTGGGCTCCAGGCTTCCGAAACGCCTAAGGAAACGCGGAAAAACCGCGCGCCGGTCGCCCGCGCCGCGCCGCCTTGAGCCGCCCGCCATGCGACGCCAGGTCGCGTCTGAGGAAACCGGTTTAGCTGACGGCCAGCCCCGGAGATCTGCGGCTCAACGCCATCAGGCAGCCGAAACCTATCCAGACGCCGAGGATGGGGCTTACCCCCATACCGACCAGAGGCACAGGGAAAGCGCCGAATGCGGGCGCCGCGGCAGATACGGCGAGGTAGGTCGTCAGGCCGTAGGCGGCGGCCTTGAGCGGCGTGAAGTCTTCAGCCGTGGACCCCAGGCGCGCCAGGAGAAGCGGCGCGAGCGCTGCGCCAGCCAAGCCCACGACGGCGAGGCCGGCGGCCAGGACCGACGCCGCCGCGGCGAGCTGGATGATGCCTTCGACGTAGGGCACGGGCGCCAGCGGATCGGGCCGCAGGCAGGCGACCACGGCGAGCGCCACGAAGAGCAACGCGCCGACGATCCGTCGCGGCCTATTCCCGTCCACAACGGTCATCGCGACGATGGACCCGCCAGCGAGGGCGGCCGCTTGCGAGGCGTCGGGCTGCCACGCCAGCACGATCATGGCCGCGACCGGGACTAGGAGGGTGACAAGCGGAGAGCGGCGCCGGGCCGCCAGCGTGACGATCATGGCCGGGAGAAACAGTTCAGCGCCGTTCAGGCGAACTGGCCCCAGTTGGATCCAGCGATGGACGCCAGACAGGCCGGGCGAGAGGAACGTCGCCGCCAGTCCCAAAAGCGAGAGGGTGGGCCACCAGCGCCCGAGCCCGAGCCCGCCGCGCGAGATCACTGCCGCCACAAGCGCGCCGACGCCCCAGGCCGCGATGTTCAGGGCCCAGGAGGAGGCGGGCGCGCCGTGCGCCGCCGCCACCCAGCACCCTGTCAGCGTGGCGGCGAGCGAACTGCCGATGAAAATCAGCCAGGGAAATCGCGGCTGGACGAAGTGGTCCGGAGCGCCAGAACGCATCGCGGTGCTTACAGCGCCTTGGCCGCGTCCAGCACCGCCTGGGCGTGGCCGGCCACCTTCACCTTGCGCCAGATGCCCTTGATGACGCCGTCCTGGATCAGGAAAGTCGAGCGGTCGATGCCCATATATTCGCGGCCGTAGAGCTTCTTTTCGACCCAGCTCTCGAAGGCCTCGATGACCTTGCCCTCGGGATCTGAGCCGAGCGGGACGGTCAGGCCATACTTCCCCGTGAACTTCTCGTGGGCCTTCAGGCTGTCCTTCGACGCCCCGACCAGGGCGACCCCGGCCTTGGCGAAATCGCCGGCCAGCGCAGTGAAGTCCTTGTTCTCGTTGGTGCAGCCAGGCGTATCGTCCTTCGGATAGAAGAACAGCACATAGGTCTTGCCCGCGTAGTCGGCGGACCGGATCGGCCCGCCCGCGCTTTCCATTTCCCAGGCCGGCGCCTTGGCGCCCTCGGCGATCTTCGGCATTTCGGCTCTCCTCAGACGGGCTTCACCAGGACGATCTTCTTCTTGCCGGCGGCCAGCTTTACGACGCCGTCCACCAGGTCGGCGTCGGTGACCGTGCGGTTGGCGTCGGGCTCGGCCTTGTCATTGACCCGCAAGCCGCCGCCCTGCGCCAGGCGCCGGGCCTCGCCCCGCGAACCCGCCAGGCCCGCGGCCTCGGCCAGCGCCGCCAGGACGATGCCGGCCGACAGCTCGGCTGCCGGAACCTCATAGGTCGGCAGGTCGTCGGAGAGCTTGCCCTGCACGAAGGCCGCATCCGCCGCGCCGGCCGCCTTGGCGGCTTCCTCGGCGCCGTGCAGCAGGGTGGTCGCCGCGTTGGCCAGCACCTTCTTGGCGTCGTTGATCGCGGCGCCTTCCAGCGCCTCAAGCCTGGCGATCTCGTCCAGCGGCAGGTCGGTGTAGAGCTTCAGGAACCGGCCCACGTCGCCGTCCTCGGTGTTCCGCCAGAACTGCCAGTAGTCGTAGGCGCTGAGCAGGTCGGCGTTCAGCCAGACCGCGCCCTGCGCCGTCTTGCCCATCTTGGCGCCGGACGAGGTCGCCAGCAGGGGCGTCGTCAGCGCGAAGGCCGGTTTCTGGTCCACGCGCCGGATCAGCTCCACCCCGTTCAGGATGTTGCCCCACTGGTCCGAGCCGCCCATCTGCAGGGTGCAGGCGTAGCGGCGGTTCAGCTCCAGAAAGTCGGTGGCCTGCATCAGCATGTAGTTGAATTCGATGAAGGTCAGCGGCTGCTCGCGGTCGAGGCGCAGCTTTACGCTATCGAACGCCAGCATGCGGTTGATCGTGAAATGCACGCCGTAGTCGCGCAGGAACTCGATGTAGCCGAGCTTCGACAGCCACTCGTCATTGTCGACCATGATCGCATCGGTCGGCCCGTCGCCGAATTTCAGGAACTTGGCGAAGGCGTGTTTCTGGCTGGCGATATTGGCCTGGATCTCGTCGTGGGTGCGCAACTGCCGCGTTTCGTCCTTGCCGGACGGATCGCCGACCTTGGTGGTGCCGCCGCCGACGATGACGATCGGCTTGTGGCCGGTCTGCTGCAGGCGGCGCAGCATCATGATGGTGATCAGGTTGCCCACGTGCAGCGACGGCGCAGTGGCGTCGTAGCCGATGTAGCCGGTGACCACGCCGTTCGACGCCGCCGCGTCCAGTTCCTCCGGGTGGGAGATCTGGTGGATGTAGCCGCGGTCCTGCATCACGCGCAGGAACTCGGACTTGAAAGGCTGGTCGGACATTCGGGGATTCTCGGTGGTCTGCTGGCCGGGCTCTAGCACGGGCCCGGCGGAAAGTTCGAGAGACATGGCGGCTCCTTCTGAGTGAGGAGGCCGGCGCTGGATGGGTCTGTTCGGACGATGCGCCGGCCGGGTGGGCAGGCGCGTCGGATCGGCGGCCTGCGGCTAGGGCAGGCGGTAATAGCGGCCGGTGAGGGCGGAGGCGCCGAACATGGCGGGCTGACTACGGGCGCGGACCATGGCAGTCAAGCCGCATGCGCGTGCTGGGCTTCATGACCGGAACCTCCTTAGACGCCGTCGACATGGCGGTGCTGGAGACCGACGGCGAGACGATCTCGGCCTTCGGGCCGGCCGGCGAGCGCAAGCTGACCGACGCCACCCGCGACATCATGCTGGAGGCGACGAAGCAGGCCCTGACCTGGGCGCGCGGAACGCCGGAGCCGGCGATCTTCGCCGACGCGGCGACGGCGGGCGCCGAGGAGCATTTCGCCGCGGCTGAGGAATTCCTGGCCGCCAACAGCCTCAAATGGTCGGACATCGACCTGATCGGCATGCACGGCCAGACGGTGCTGCACGAGCGCCCTCAGCCGGATCGCCTGGGCCGCACCATGCAACTGGGCGACGCCGGCCTGCTGGCGCGCAAGTCTGGCGTACCGGTGGCCCATGACTTCCGCACCGCCGATGTGGCCGCGGGCGGCGAGGGCGCGCCGCTGGCGCCGATCTACCACTTGGCCCGCGCGGTGGCGTCGGGGCTCAGCGCGCCGCTGGCGGTGCTGAACATCGGCGGCGTGGCCAATGTCACCTTCTGGTCGGGTGGCGACGAGATCGCCGCCTTCGACACCGGCCCCGGCAACGGCATGATCGACCTGATGGTGCAGGCGAGGGGCGCTGGCCGCTTCGACGACAAGGGCCGCTACGCCAGCGTGGGGCGGGTCAATGAGGGGGTGCTGGCGGGCCTGTTGGGGCACCCCTATTTCGCCGCGCCGCCGCCCAAGTCGCTGGACCGCTTCGATTTCTCGCTGGAGCCGCTGGAGCCGCTGGAGCTTGAGGACGCGGCCGCGACCCTGGTGGCCTTCATGGCCGAGGCGGTGCGGCTGGGCTTTGCGATGATGGGCGAAACGCCGACCGAGCTGATCGTCTGCGGCGGGGGCCGTCACAACCCGGAGATCATGAAGGCGCTCGCCGCCCGCCTGCCCATGCCGGTCAAGACCGCCGAGGACCACGGCTGGCGCGGCGACTCCATCGAGGCCGAAGCCTTCGCTTATCTGGCCGCTCGGTGTGCCAAGGGCCTGCCGATCAGTTTCCCCAAGACGACAGGCGTGCCGCGTCCGATGACCGGCGGGCGGATCGTGGAGGGTTAGGGCCCGCGCGGCGGACGAATTCCCCTGTCAGGGGAAGGTCTTAGGACTTTAGTCCAATACAAATCGCCCCCGCGGCGTGGTAGCTCCGCTGTTAGTGCGCCCTCGCCGGGCGGCTACGGAGGCTGGGCGATGGTCAGATTACAGACGCAACTGAAGATCGGGGCCGCGATCGTTGCGGCGGCGGGGCTGGGATTTGCGGCGAGCGCCGCCTCAGCGAACATATTCCTGGTCACCTACACCGGGACGACCCAGTACACGCAAGACGACTTCGGCCTGTTCAGCAGCGTGATCCCCCTGGATGGACAGACGGCGACGGCGACCTTCCTGATTGACACCACGCCGAGGCCAGGGGCGTCGACGGTCACGACGCTCATCCAGGGACTGCCGCCCGGCGCCCTCTCGACCATCACGGCCGGCGCCTTCGCCAGTTCCCCGATCCTGGCGGCCAGCCTCACGGTCGGCGATGTCACCATTTCCTGCGCCACGTTTGGCAAATGCGCGAACCCGGACATCTTTTTTTTGGGCGAGATCGACCGCTACGACGAGGTCTATGAGCAGACCATCGGCGCCGTCTGGAGCAGCCCCGACGGGCAATCCACCTACACCATGGACTTCGGCGCCGGCGCCTTCGCGACTGACGGCGCGCTGGCTGGACACGACCTGAACCACTTCCCCAGCCTTGATGGGAGCCCCGGGGAATATGGAGGCTTCGGCTTCGACTACGGTCTCAGCTTTGCGGATGGCAGTTTCATGGACACCAGCGTCAGCATCGGCGAGGGCACGGTCACGGTGCAGGCCGTGCCGGAACCCGACGCCTGGGCGCTGATGATCGCGGGCTTCGGCCTGGCCGGCGCAGCTCTTCGACGCCGCCGGCGGACCTTCGCCTAGCCCTAGCATCCCTGCCCGGAACGGGAGGGGAACGCGCGCCCTAGTCCTTGGCGCGCTCGTGGTAAGAGAAGTCCTCGGTCAGGACCACGACCCGGGTGCCGGCGGCGATGTAGGGCGGGACCAGGATGCGGGCGCCGTTCGACAGAATGGCGGGCTTGTAGGACGAGGACGCGGTCTGGTTCTTCACCGCCGGCTCGGTCTCGGTGATTTCCAGCGTTAGCAGGCGCGGCAGCTCAAGCGCGATCGGCACGCCGTCGTGCGTCGAGAGCATCACCGTCATGCCGTCCTGCAGCCAGGCCTCGGCGTCGCCGACCACGTCGGGCGTGCAGACCACCTGGTCGTAGTTCTCAGGGTTCATGAAGTGGAACCCTTCGCCGTCGGCGTAGAGGAAAGTGAAGTTGCGGTCGTCGACGAAGGCGCGCTCGACCTGTTCCGTCGTCCGCCACCGCTCCGAAACCTTCACCCCGTCGGAGATGCGGCGCATGTTCAGCTGGGTCACCGGGGTGCCTTTGCCGGGGTGGATATTCTCGGCGGTGAGCACGACGTAGAGCTTGCCCTCCATGTCGACGACGGCGCCCTTGCGGAGCGAGCTGGCGGCTACTTTCAAACGGATATTCCTTAGGCACGGCGGTCGCGCTGTAAGCTCGCGCGATTCCGCTGATGAATTTCTTGTCGCGCCCCTATAGCGATTGGCGCTGATTTCGCCACCCCATAGCCGGTCGCAGCCCCTTTGTCCGATCAATCGCCTTCGCCCTGGTGGACCCCGGAACGGCACGCCGATCGCCGGCCGTTCCTGCTGGCGCGCAATCGGATTACCTCGGCCATCCGCGCCTGGTTCGAGGCGCGCGAGTTCGTCGAGGTCGAGACGCCGGCCCTGCAGGTCTCGCCCGGCAATGAGGCTCATCTGCACGCCTTCGCCACCGAGGCCATCGACCTCAGCGGGGTGCGCGCCCCGCTATACCTGCGCACCTCGCCGGAGTTCGCGGCCAAGAAGCTACTGGCGGCGGGCGAGCCCCGGACCTTCGAACTCGCCCGCGTCTGGCGCAACCGCGAGCGCGGCCCGCTGCACCATCCCGAGTTCACCCTGCTGGAGTGGTATCGGACCGGCGAGCCCTACGAGACTCTGATGGCCGACTGCGCGGACCTGCTGGCCCTGGCCGCGGAGACCGCCGGATCGAAGACGTTGAGCTTTCGGGGCGAGAGCATTGATCCGACGGATGAACCAGAGCGGGTGACCTTGGCGGAGGCCTTTGATCGGTTCGCCGGGATCGACCTCCTGGCCCGCCTCGACGATCGTGACGCCCTGGCCGCCGCCGCCCAGGCGCAGGGCGTCCGCATCGCCGCCGACGACACCTGGGCGGATGTCTTCAGCCGGATCCTGGTGGAGAAGATCGAACCCAACCTCGGCCGCGAACGCGCGACCATCCTCTGCGAATATCCGGTCAGTGAGGCGGCGCTGGCGCGGCCCAAGGCGTCGGACCCTCGCGTGGCCGAGCGCTTCGAGCTCTATGCCTGCGGCGTCGAACTGGCCAACTGCTTCGGTGAACTGACTGATCCCGCCGAACAGCGCCGCCGTTTCGAGGCCGAGATGGCGGAGAAGCAACGGGTCTACGGCGAGCGCTATCCGATCGACGAGGATTTCCTGACCGCGCTGGCGTCGATGCCCCAAGCCAGCGGCGGCGCGCTCGGCCTCGACCGGCTGGTCATGCTGGCGACCGGGGCCAGCCGCATCGAACAGGTGCTCTGGGCGCCCGTAGCCGAAGTCTAGGCGGCGGCTGGCTGCAGGACCCCCGCGCCTGCCGGCTTCCATAGCCAGGCGAACAGGCCGTAGGCCATGACCGCGCCGGCTCCAACGACGGCTTCGGTCAGCAGCATGCCGGTGGACCCGTGCCTGGCCTGGACCGAGCCGACGAGGGCCGTCATAGCGACGACCGGCACGTTGCAAAGGCTGCTCAACACCGAAGCGACCGTCGCCGCGGCCCGTGGCGAGAGCTGATCGAAGATCACCGCGCCGACCGTCGCCCAGGCCACGCCCAGCAGCACGGCGTTGAGAATCCCGAAGACGGCGAAGGCGGTCGGCGTATGCGGGCCGAGCGCCATCGCGGCCTCGCCGGCGGCAAAGGCCAGGGCTGACCAGATGAAGGCGATCCGCCTTGGGAAGATGTCGCTGAGATAGCCACCCAGGATGCAGCCCGGAAGATTGGCGAGGCCGGTGGCCACACCCAGCACCAGGGCCACCAGGTCGGCCGACGCGCGCCAGTCGCCCGCGACGCTGGACAGCAGCGAGGTGGCCGACCCGAGGCCGGCTGGAATTGTCACCGCGATCATCGCCAGCACCCCGCTGCGAGTCTTGGCCATGGCCCAAAGGCCTCGCCCCACGTCGGCGATCCTTTGACCGGCCGGCGCGCCGGCCAGACGCGGCGGAATCCGCATCATCGAGATCGGCCAGATGCAGGCGAGGTTCAAAGCGGCCAGCGCCAGCGCCGCGGCGCCCTGGCCGCCGGCATGCTCGGCGAGCCAGAGGCCAAGGCCGCCGCCCAGGCCGACGCCGCCGAGATTACCGCAGTTCTGCCAGCCGGCGACGGACCCGCGCTTTTCGTGCGCTGTCGTGCGCGCCACCACGGCCGATGCGGCGGTCCCCGCCACCATGTGAAAGACCCCGATCACCAGGGCCAGCGTGGTGATCAACGGCATGGCGCTGAGGCCGAGAGGGATAAAGGCAAAGCTCCCCTGGATCAGCGCCGCCACGACGATGCCGATGATGTACCAGGCCTTGGGTGTCAGGCTGGTGTCGATGATCGGGCCGGCGAAAAACTTCCAGGTGTTCGTCAGCATATAGATCGCCACCATCGCGGCGATGGCCGCGACGCTGACGCCATGGTGCGACAGTAGATAGCCCAGGGTGACGGTGACAAATCCCATCCCCAGGCCACCCGGCAGGAAGACGACCCCCCAGAGCGGCGGCGCGATTCCGCGGGCGGTTGGGTCGACAATCGCTGTGCTCGAAGCGTCCGCCATGCCGCCGATCCCCCAAGAAGGCCCTTCACGCCTAACGGAAAGCGCCGCCGGCGGAACTGCACATTTTTGACCTGAGGGGGCAGGCGGCCCATAAGCCCGCGGAATGACCAGCAAGACCTTGAGAAGCGCAAAGGCGCTGGCCGACGCTGGCCTGATCGCCGCTGAGCGCCTGGTCGGGCTGGAGCGCGTGGCGGCGCAGTATGCCGTGGCGATCACGCCCGCCATGGCCGAACTGATCGAAGCTGAACACGACCCCATCGCGCGCCAGTTCGTGCCGAGTGAAGCCGAACTCGACCTGCGGCCGGGCGAATCTGGCGATCCCATCGGCGACTTCGCCCATTCGCCGGTGGAGGGTGTGGTCCACCGCTATCCCGACCGGGTGCTGCTGAAGCTCAATCACGCCTGCGCCGTCTACTGCCGTTTCTGCTTCCGCCGCGAGATGGTGGGACCAGACGGTCTGCGCCCGCTGGATGCCGCCCAGCTCGACGCCGCCATGGCCTACATCGCACAGCGGCCCGACATCTGGGAGGTGATCATCACCGGCGGCGATCCCTTCATCCTGTCGCCGCGCCGCGTCGCCGACGCCATGACCCGGCTGGCGAAGATCGATCACGTGAAGATCGTCCGCTTCCACACCCGCGTGCCCGCCGTGGCGCCGGAGATGGTGACCGACGAGCTGGTCGCGGCGCTCAAGGCGCCCGGCAAAACCACCTATGTCGCCTTGCACGCCAACCACGCCCGCGAGCTGACGCCCGCCGCCCGCGCCGCCTGCGCCAGGATCGTCGATGCGGGCATCCCGATGCTGGGCCAGACCGTGCTGCTGGCCGGGGTCAACGATGATCCGGAGACGCTAACCGCCCTGATGCGCGCTCTCGTCGAGACTCGGATCAAGCCCTACTATCTGCACCACATGGACCTGGCGCCCGGCACCTCGCACCTGCGGACGTCCGTCGAGCACGGCCAGATTCTGATGCGGGCGATGCGCGGCGCGGTCTCGGGCCTCTGCCAGCCGACCTACATCCTCGACATCCCGGGCGGCCACGGAAAGGTCCCGGTGGGCCCGGACTATCTGTCCGAGGGTGCGGTCGAGGACCCCGCGGGCCGCCGCCACGCCTATCCGCCGAAGGGCCTCTGATGGCCTGGACCGGACGCTACGACGAGGCCGAACCGCAGCGGGTCAACAAGTGGCTGGGGCAGAGCGGTGTCTGCTCGCGCCGCGAGGCCGAGGCGCTGATTGAACAGGGCCTGATCTCCATCGACGGCGAGACCGTCACCGACACCGGCCGCAAAATCCTGCCCGGCCAGACCCTGACGCTCGCCGACGGCGGCGGCCCGGCGGCGCTGAGCGTGGTGCTGCACAAGCCCATGGGCATCGTCTCGGCGCAGCCGGAGCAGGGCCAGACGCCCGCCGTGCGCCTGCTGACCCGCGCGGCCCTGGTCGGCGACAGCCCCTCGATCCCCGACCGCGATACGCGGCTCGCGCCTCTGGGCCGCCTGGACATGGACAGCCGCGGCCTGCTGCTGCTCTCCGACGACGGGGTGCTGGCCAAGGCGATCATCGGGCCGGAGTCGGACCTGGAGAAGGAGTATCTGGTTCGCGTCACCGGCAAGATCACCCCGGAAAAGATCTCGCGCCTCTGCCACGGCCTCAGCATGGATGGCCGCCAGCTGAAACCCGCCAAGGTCAGCGTGGTCGAGGGCCAGCAGCTGCGCTTCATCCTGAAGGAAGGCCGCAACCGCCAGATCCGCCGGATGTGCGAACTGGTGGGCATGCACGTCATGGACCTGGTCCGCATCCGCATCGGCTCGCTGACGCTAGGCGACCTGGCGGAGGGCAAGTGGCGCGTGCTGAGCGAGGCTGAGCGCGCCGCCCTGATCGCCGGTTAAACGCTGGGCAGCAGAAGCTGGAAAACAGCGCCGTGCGGCTTCGCGGCGCGGTGTTCCAACCGTCCGCCGTGACTGAGCGCGATCTGCCGGGCGAGCGTCAGGCCGATGCCGGAACCCCCTTCCTTGGTGGTGAAGAAGGGTACGAAAACGCCCTCCGGATCGTCGGTCGGCAGGCCTGGCCCGTCGTCGGCCACGGTGAGCGCCAACTGGCCCTCCTCCAGCGTGCAGGTCAGGCGCACCGCAGCCCCGTCGCGGCCCCGCACGGCGTCGACCGCGTTCTTCAGCACATTGATCATCGCCTGCTCCAGCAGGTCCGGATCGGCGTCGATGCTGAGCCATGAAGGCTGCACGGCGCTGGAATAGGCGATGGCGTCGGCGCCGATCATCGCCGCGGCCAGCTGGTCCAGGTTGTGCACCACCTCCGCGGCCGGGGCGCGGGTCTTGACCGCGGCCGGGACGTCGGTGAGCCGGCGGTAGCGTTCGACGAAGTTCATCAGCCCGTGACTGCGCCGCGCGATCACCTCGGCGGCCTCGATCACGTCGGTCCGGGTCTGCGGCGTGTGCGGCTCGGCGAGCTTGCCGGCGATGTTTTCCGAGAGCGAACAGATGGGGGTGAGCGAGTTCATCATCTCGTGAGCCAGCACACGCACGAGGTCCTGCCAGGCCTTCACCTCCACCGCGTCGAGGTCGCCGGAGACGCTCTGCAGGGCGATCAGCCGCCGCGCGCCGGCGTCGGCGGTAAAGCCGGAAACCTGCGCCAGCATCGCCCGCTGGTCGGCCAGCCGGACGATCTCCCGCGCGCCCACCGGCAGCGCCAGCAGCCGCCCGGCCGTCTCCGCGCCCAGGGCCGGGATCGCGGCCAGGGCGCCGATGTGCGCGCCCAGGCTAATGCGGGCGGCGCGGTTGGCGGCGGTGACGGCGCCCTTGTCGTCGACCACCAGCAGGGCGGCGCTGACGGTGTCGGCGAGCGCCTCCAGGAAGTCCGTGCGCTGCTGCCGCTCGGCGCGGGTGACGGCGAGCCGGTCGAGTGCCGCGCGGATCGCCACGCCCAGTTCGTTCAGGCCCGCGGGGATCGTCGGGCGCTCGTAGCCCTCGGCGGTCAGGCCGTCGACTAACTGCGCCAGCGTCCGGTCCGCGGCGCGGGTGCTGCGGATCAGGTCGGCGACCACCAGGGCCAGCACGCCGGCCAGCACCACGCCGGTCGCCCAGAGGTGGCGCTCCGCCGCCCACAGGCCGCCGAACGCCAGCACGCTGATCGCCGCCGCGCGCAGCGCCGCGCCGAACGCGAAACCGGCCGCGCCGCCAAAGGGCCTAGAGGCCATGGCGTTCCATCCGGCGGTAGAGGGCAGGGCGCGTCAGGCCGAGCGCCTGGGCCGCATGGCTGACGTTGCCCTCGTAGAGCGAGAGCGCTCGGACGATGGCGCGGCGTTCCAGATCGTCGAGGTTCAGCGCCTTGCCCGACGCGCGCCGTTCGGCGGTGAGCGCGGCGGCGGTCGTCATCGCCTCGACCAGACCCTCGTTGCGCCAGGGCTTGAGGATGAAGTCGGCGGCGCCGCGCTTAAGCGCCTGCACGGCCAGGGATACACCGCCATAGGTGGTCATCAGCACCACCGACAGCGCCGGGTCGGCCGCCTGCAGACGGTCCAGGGTGTCGAGGCCGGCGGCCCCATCGCGCGCGCCGGTGGCGAAGTTCATGTCCAGCAGGACGGCGTCGTAGAGGTGCGCGCGCTCAACCACCCCTTCGGGAGACGGCGCGGTGTCGACCCGATCAGCGGCCCGCGCCAGGGCCGAGGCGGCGGCCTTCAGCACATCGGGGTCGTCGTCGACGATGAGGAGGTTGGTCGCCACCCTTTGAATCTACGGCGTTGCGCAGCTTGCGGCAAAGCCAGTTGGGTCAAGGGCTTACGCGCGCTCGGGCGCGACCGGCCCGCCGCCGATGTCCGTTTCCGGACACCGATGTTGCATGGAATTGCGCGCGTTCCGGCTAAGCCGTTGATCGTGCGGCGTTTCACGGAACAGCCAAGCCAAGCGACACTGTCGGCATGAGTTCGGTGATGGACAGGCAGATGGCAACGCCCTGGTGGCGACAACGGCGCACGCTGATCGCGGCCGGCGTGACGGTCGCCGTGCTCGTTGCCGCGGCCTTTGGCGCGCTGGCGCTGAGCGGCGTCCGGTCGGCCGTCCGGGTGCCGGCCCAGAACGTCACCCTGGGGACCGCCGAGCCCGGCGTGTTCCACGACTTCGTCGCTCTGCGCGCCACCGCCCAGCCCAAGGACGTGATCTATCTCGACGCTCTGGAGGGCGGACAGGTGCGGGAGGTCTTCGCCCAGGCCGGCGACCTGGTGAAGGTCGGCCAGCCCTTGCTGAGCTTCCGCAACACCGAGCTGGAGCTCGACGTCCTCGACCGCGAGGGCCGGCTCGTGGAATCGATCACCCAGTTGCAGACCTACGAAAAGCAGCTCGAGGACGCCCGGGTCGCCAACGAGAGGGCCGAGGCGCAGATCCAGTACGACATCATTCGCCTGCAACGCACCGCCGAGCGGCGGGATGAGCTGGTCGCTAAGGGCTACATCAGCCGCGACATGCATGAACAGGTGCACGACGAACTGGATCACAACCGCAAACTGCTCCCGCTGCAGACCTCGTCCAACGCCGAGCAGGATGTGCTGCGCCGCCGCCAGATCCCGCAGATCCAGAACGAACTGGCGACCCTGCAGGAGAGCCTGAAGGTCACCCGCGGCAAGCTGGACAGCCTGGTGTTGCGGGCCCCGGTGGCCGGGCGGTTGACCGACATGGACATCAAGGTCGGCGAGATCCGCAATCGCGGCCAGCGCCTGGGCCAGATCGTCGCCGACACCGGCTTCAAGCTGCAGGCGCAGATCGACGAATACTACCTCGACCGGGTGCGCCCGGGTCAGACCGGCCGCGTCACCATCGGCGATCAGGAGCTGCCGGTCCGGGTGACGCGGGTCGATCCGCAGGTGAAGAACGCGACCTTCCAGGTGGATTTCGCCTTCGAAGGCGCCATGCCGCATGGCCTCCTCCCCGGCCAGGCGCTGGAGGGCCGGCTGACGCTTGGCGGCGATCGGCCGGCCCTCGTCCTTCCCGCGGGCGCCTTCCTGGAGCGCACCGGCGGCGACTGGGCCATGGTGGCCGACGCCAGCGGGACCCACGCCGACCGCCGGCGCATCCACATCGGCCGGCGTAGCGCCGATCAGGTGGAGGTGCTGGGCGGCCTCAAGCCCGGCGAGCGGGTGATCACCTCGGACTACAACGGCTTCGAGAAAGTCGATCGCGTCGTTTTGACGAAGTAATTCAATCTGGAGGGCAGGAATGCTCAAGCTCACCAACGTCAGCAAGATCTACCGCACCGCCGAGGTCGAGACCCTGGCGCTGAACGAGATCTCCATGGAGGTCCGGGGCGGCGAGTTCGTCGCCATCATGGGTCCGTCCGGCTGTGGGAAGTCGACGCTGCTCAACACGCTGGGGTTGCTCGACACGCCGACGTCCGGCGATTTCGAGTTTTTCGGCGAGCAGGTGGCCAGGCGTTCGGAGCGTGAGCTGACGGCGCTTCGCCGTGACCGCATCGGCTTTGTCTTCCAGAGCTTCAACCTGATCGACGACCTCTCCGTCGCCGAGAACGTCGAGGTGGCGCTGCTCTACCGCCGGGTGCCGACCGCTGAGCGCAAACGCCGCGTCGCCGAGGCGCTGGAGCGGGTCGGCATGGGCCACCGCGCCCGGCACCGGCCTCAACAGCTCTCCGGCGGTCAGCAACAGCGCGTCGCCGTCGCTCGCGCGCTCGTCTCCGACCCCAGCCTGATCCTCGCCGACGAACCGACCGGCAACCTCGACACGGTCAATGGCGAGGCGGTGATGGAACTGCTGACCGCCGCCGCCGCTGCCGGGGTCACGGTGATCATGGTCACCCACTCCCTGGCCCATGCCGCCGTCGCCCAGCGGACCATCAAGCTGCTGGACGGCCGGGTGGTCTCCGAAACCCTGCTGGCGGCCTGAGGACAACGACCATGCTGCGTAACTACCTCGCCGCCGCGCTGCGCAATCTGGGCCGCAATCGGCTCTATGCGGGCATCACCATCGCGGGCCTGGCCATCGGCTTTGCCGCCGCCATGCTGGTCGCCCTCTTCGTGCGCGACGAGTACAGCTACGACAAGTTCATCCCCAGCTGGCAGCGCACCTACCGCATCTCGCAGGTCGTCACGATCCCCGGGAGCAAGCCCTCGGACAACGCCTACACGCCGGTCCGGCTGGCCGAGGCGCTGCGCCTCGACTTCCCGCAGATGAAGGAGGTCACCCGCTTCGCCATCGGCGGCTTTCCGCCGGAAGTCCGCCACGGCGAGATCAGCGCCGCCGAGCAGGGGGTTCAGGCCGTGGACCCGAACTTCTTCCGCGTCATGCCCATGCCCAAGGTGGCCGGCGACCTGAGCCATGCGCTGGACGCCCCCGACACCGTCGTCATCGACCTCAGCACGGCGCGCAAATACTTCGGGCGGGACACGCCGCTGGGCAAGATTCTGATGGTCGACAAGCGACCCGTGCGGGTCACCGCGGTCCTCCAGGACCTGCCGTCGAACACCGAGATCAACGGCAACATCTTCCTGTCGAGCCTGGCCGCCAACAGCGTGATGAACGATCCGGCCAACGGCTCGTGGACCTCGAACCGCGTGCAGACCTATTTCCGGCTGAAGCCCGGCGCGACCATCGCTTCGGTGAACGCCCAGATGCCGAGCTTCGTGAAGCGGCACGATGGGATCAGCAGCGACACCAACATCGTCGTCATGACCCCGATCAACATCGGCGCGATCCATATGCGCAAGGCCATGTCGACCTCCTTCGACAAGGCCTCGGCCGACCCGGGCGTGGTCGCGTCCATCGGCGCGGTCGGCGGCCTGATCGTGCTGGTGGCGGCGATCAATTTCGTCACCCTGATGACCGCCCGCGCCGCGCGCCGCGCCGTGGAGGTGGGCGTCCGCAAGGCCGCCGGCGCCTCGCGGCGGGACCTGATCGTCCAGTTCATGGGCGAGGCCTTCGTCTATGTGCTGCTCGCCGGTCTGGTGGCGGTAGCCCTGGCGGAGCTGCTGATGCCGGCCTTCAATCTGCTGGTCCAGCGGCGCATCCACTTCGACTATCTGCACGACCCGGTGCTGGCCGGCGGCATCGTCGGCGTGCTGTTGCTGGTCGCGGTGCTGGCCGGCGCCTATCCCGCCTTCGTGCTGTCGAACTTCCGTCCTGCGGCGGTGCTCAAGGGCGGCCCGGTGCAGGGCGCCGGCGGCGTCGGCGTTCGCCAGATCCTGGTGGTCTTCCAGTTCTCGGTGCTGATCGCGCTCATCCTCGCCGCCGGCACGATCTATCGCCAGACCATGTTCGCGATCAACGCCTCCACGGGCCTCGACAAGGACCAGGTGATGCTGCTGTTCGCCCAGCCCTGCACCGACACCCTGCGCGACGAGGTGCGGCGCGTGCCCGGCGTGCTGAACGCCGCCTGCTCGTCGGGCGACAGCCTGGCGCTGATGGACAACGAGGTGGTGCTGAATTTCGGCAGCAAGCACCCCTACATGGTCCTCAGCCCGGTGGACGCGAACTTCTTCGACGTCTATCGGCTGAAGCCCCTGGCGGGGCGGCTCTACGATGCGAACCGCCCGGGCGACTCCGCCAACGGCGCGACGTTTCACCAGCCCCTGGTGATCAACCAGTCTGCGGCCCGCGAACTGGGCTTTGCCGACCCGGCCAAGGCCGTCGGTCAGTCGGTGAACTGGACCGGCATGGCGGCGCCAGACTGCAAGGGCCAGTGCTGGACCGGAACCGCCAACCTGCCGTCGGTCATCCTCGGTGTGATCCCGGACTTCAACTTCGGGTCCGCACGGACCAAGATTCCCCCAGCGGTCTTCCCGATCGCCTACAAGACCGGCGGCGGCCGCTATGACTCCATGGCCCTCAACGTCCGGCTGGACGGCGCCAAGAAGGCCCAGGCCCTGCCGGCCATCGACAAGGTTTGGAAGCGGTTCGGCAACGGCCCGATCATCCGCTACTTCGTCGATCAGTTCATGCTGCGCTGGTACGTCGACACGATCGTGCAGGGCGCCGTGATCACCGCCTGCGCCCTGATCGCGCTCTCCATCGCCTGCCTGGGTCTCTTTGCGCTCTCGGCCTACACCACCGAGCGGCGCACCAAGGAGATCGGCATCCGCAAGGCCATGGGCGCCAACTCAGCCGACATCCTCAAGCTCTTGCTCTGGCAGTTCACCCAGCCAGTGCTGTGGGCCAGCCTGCTGGCGGTGCCGGCGTCGTGGTTCGCGATGAACTGGTGGCTGCAGGGCTTCGTCTACAAGGTGCCGCTCGCGCCGTGGACCTTCGCCGCCGCGGTCGGGCTTGCGGTGCTGATCGCCTGGGGCACAGTCTTCATCCATGCCTTGCGGGTCGCCCGAGCCCGGCCAGTGGGAGCGCTTCGCTATGAATGATCTCAGAGTGTGGGTTGCGGGCCTTCTCGCGGTGGCCCTGACGGTCGGCCATGCGGCTCACGCCGCGCCGGCCGCCGATCCGACCTTCGGCGACTGGCTGACCGACGCCGGCGGCGGCAAGGTGAGGGTAGGCCCCTGCGCCGCCAATCCCGCCCAGGCTTGCGGGGCGCTGATCTGGCTGAAGCCGCCGGCCGACGCGCCGGCCGGGCCGCTGCACGACGCCAACAACCCGAATCCGGCGCTGCGGTCGCGGCCGCTGCTCGGCGTGCTGATCATCAGCGACTTCACCCGCGAGGCGGCCGGCAACTGGGTCGATGGCAAGATCTACGACCCCAACGACGGCAAGACCTATAAGTCGAAGATGAGCATCGGCGCCGACGGGAATCTCAAGGTCTCCGGCTGCGTGCTGGTGTTCTGCAAGGCCCAGACCTGGACCAAGGCGCCGTGACCCTGCGCCGGTGAGGCGCTAGGCTCGGCGGCATGGAAGGCTATCTGCGCCGCGTCGTCCGACCGATCGCCGTCCTGTCCGCGCCGCTGGTCGCCTTCTTCCTGATCCAGAACGCCGTGAGCCTGGCGGCGCTGGCGATGGTCGGTCGGCTGGGGTCGGCGGCCCTGGCCGGGGTCGGTCTGGGCAATGTGCTGTTCACGCTGCTGCTGGCCCTGCTGTACGGCCTCGACACCGGGACGCAGGCCATCGTCTCGCGCGCCACTGGAGCCGGCGCTCCCCGCGAGGCGGGCGCCGCTCTGACCAACGCGCTGGCGCTCGGCGCGCCGCTTGGCCTCGCGCTCGCGGCGGCGGCCTGGACCGCGGGGCCGCCCCTGGTGAGCCTCATGCTCGGCGCGGGCCCAGCCGCCGACGCGGGCGCAGACTTCCTGCGCGCGGCCGCGCCGGCGCTGGCGCTCTTCGGGGTCACCATCGCCTTCAACGCCTATTGGATCGCCGTGGGGCGTCCTGCTGTGGCCTTCACGGTCACGGCCGCTGTTGCGCCCTGTCAGATCCTGGCGAGCTTCCTGCTGATCCACACCGCCGGACTGGGCGCGCTCGGCGCGGGCCTGGCGACCAGCCTGCCGGGCATGGCGACGCTCGCCCTCCAGGTCATGATCGCCTGGCGCTATGCCCCGATACCCGGCCTTTTCGCGCGCCCGCCGGACCGCACCGGCCTGGGCGATATTGTCCGCATCGGCTGGCCTGTGAGCCTCCAGCAGAGCTTGAGCCAAGCCTGCCTGATGGGGGCCTTCGCCATCGTCGCGCGCCTGGGCGTCGCCGAGGTGGCCGTTATCAACGTGCTCAACAATCTGATGCTGCTGCCGATGCAGCTGGCGGTCGGCCTGGGCGTCGCGGCGGCCACCCTGGTCGGCCAGGCGCTCGGTCGTGGCGATCTTCTCGAAGCCCGCCGATGGGGTTGGCGGGCGGGCTGGGCCGGGGCGGCGCTGGCCACACCGATCGCGCTCACCGTCCTGGTGGCGCCGCAGGCCGTCCTGCGCCTGTTCATCGACGACCCGGCCACCGCCGTCATGGCGGTCTGGCCGGCGCAGCTGCTGGCCGCCGCCATGAGCCTGGACGCCTTTGCCCGCATCCTTAGCTTTGCGCTCCGCGGCGCCGGCGCGACCAAGGCCGCCACCTCCGTCGCCTTCGTCACGCAGGGGATCCTGCTGCTGCCGATCCTCTGGACGGTGGGCATAGCGATGGGGCTCGGCCTGCGGGGCGTCGTGGGCGTGCAGGCCGCCATGCTGGTCATCGAGGCCCTGGCCTATATCGCGATCTGGCGTAGCCGGCTGTGGGAGCACGTGCGCATCGCGGGTCTGCCTACGTCCCAGGCTGACCAGCGCCGCGCCGCCTAGCCGGCGAGCGTTACGAAAAGCTCGCTCTCGATCACCCACTGGCCGGTGACCTTGCGCCAGGCGGCCATATAGGCGCCGGACATGCCATTGCCCGTCCAACGCCCGGTCTCAGCGGCCGTCTCGCCCGCGGCATCGATCTCCACGCTATCGGGCGTGCGCACATAGGCCACGAAGCCTGGTTCGCGGAACTGCGCGTCAAAGGCGGCCACGATGGCGTCCACGCCCAGCATCAGCCCGCCGCCGCCCGGGATCACCCGCGCGTCGCCGGCGAAGAACGGCCGCAGCCTCTGAGCCTGCTTTTCAGCGATGAACTTGTTGGTCAGGCGCCGCCGCGCCCGGATCGCGTCTTCCGGGGCGGTCACCTGTCGGCTCAGGCCGGGTCGGCAGCCAGGCGTTTGTCGAGATAGGCGCCGACCCGCTGTTCCACGTCAGGCAGGTTCTCCATCCAGAAGTGGGTGCCGCCCTCGACCACGTCGTAGTCGATGACGATGCCCTTCTGCGTGCGCAGCTTGGAGACCACGCGCTCGACCTCGATCGGCGGCACGACGCTGTCATTGCCGCCGTGCAGGATCAGGCCCGATGCCGGGCAGGGCGCCAGGAACGAGAAATCATAGGCGTTGGTCGGCGGCGAGACCGAAATGAAGCCGTCCGTCTCCGGCCGGCGCATCAGGAGCTGCATGCCGACCCAGGCGCCGAAAGAGTAGCCGGCCACCCAGCACTGCGAGGCCGCCGGGTTGGTGGACTGCAGCCAGTCGAGCGCCGTGGCCGCATCGGCCAGTTCGCCGATGCCGCTGTCGAACTCGCCCTGGCTGCGCCCGACGCCGCGGAAATTGAACCGCAGCACCGAGAAGCCGCGCTTCATGAACAGGTGGTACAGCTGAACGGTCACCGGATTGTTCATCTGGCCGCCCGCCTTGGGGTGCGGGTGCAGGATCAGCGCGACGGGGGCCGTCTCGCTCTTGCCCTGGGTGTAGCGGCCTTCGATGCGCCCGGCGGCGCCGGTCAGAACCACTTCTGGCATAAGATCCCTTTCAGCTCAGACCGCCCAAACAAGACGACCCAGAATACTTGACTACTGCGCTAGGTCTTCCTAAGTCCGACCCGCCGGCGAGACCGGTCCCGCGCAAGGCGGCGGCCTATAACATAGGGTCGCTGCGGAACGCGAGAAAACTGCGCAACGTCAAGACGGACCGCATTCCATGCGTCTCTCCACCAAAGGCCGCTACGCCGTCATGGCCATGGCCGACCTCGCCCGCAGGCAGGACGAGCCGTGCCGCGCCGTGGCGCTCTCGGACATCGCCACACGGCAGGAAATCTCGCTCTCCTATCTGGAGCAGCTGTTCGCACGCCTGCGCCGCAAGGGCCTGGTGCAGAGCGCGCGGGGCCCCGGCGGCGGCTATCGCCTGAGCCGCACGGCGGCCGAGACCACCATCGCCGACATCGTCCATGCGGTAGACGAGCCGATCCGCGCCACCCGCTGTGCGGAAAAGGGCAAGGGCTGCATGCTGAAGGGTGAGCGCTGCCTGACCCACGACCTGTGGGAGCATCTGGGCGACCGCATTGAAGACTATCTGTCGTCCGTCAGCCTGGCCGACGTGATCTCCGGCCGCCTGGCCCAGCGGAAGGCCGCATGAGCGAGTCCGTCTACCTCGACTACAACGCCACCGCCGTGGTGCGGCCGCAGGCCCGCGCGGCGATGGCGCATGCGCTGGCGCACGTCGGCAATCCGTCCTCGATCCATGCCGCCGGCCGCGCCGCCCGCGCGCTCGTCGAGACCGCCCGCGAGCAGGTCGCCGCCCTGATCGCAGCCCCGGCCTCCACCGTGGTCTTCACCTCCGGCGGCACCGAGGCCAATGCGCTCGCCGTCGAGAGCGCCGTCGTCGCCGGCGCGCGCCGCCTGATCGTTTCGGCCATCGAGCACGACAGCATCCAGGAAACGGCCCGCGTGCAGGGCGTCGCCGTTGAGGTCCTGCCGGTAGACGCCGACGGTCAGGCTGATCTCACCTGGCTGGCCGAACGCCTGGGCCGCTGGGACGCCGCCGATGGTAAGCCCTTCGTCGCTCTGATGCTGGCCAACAACGAGACCGGCGTGATCCAGCCGGTGGCGCAGGCCGCCGAGTTGGTCCGCGCCGCCGACGGCTGGCTGCATGTCGATGCCATCCAGGCGGCCGGCAAGATCGCCGTCGATAGCCGCGCGCTCGGCGCCGACACCCTCTCTGTCTCCGCCCACAAGATCGGCGGACCTCAAGGGACCGGCGCGCTCACCTTCGGCCCCCGCGCCACGCTCTCGCGCCGCCAGCACGGCGGCGGCCAGGAGCGCGGCCGGCGCGGCGGCACCGAGAACGTCCCCGGCATTGCCGCCTTTGGCGCCGCCGCCGCTGAAGCGTTGAAGGGCCTCGAAGACTTCCAGAGCCGCGCGGCCTGGCGCGACGCCGCCGCCCAGCAGCTGAAGGCCCACGGCGCGGTGGTGATGGGCGAGGCCGCGCCGCGCCTGGCCAACACGCTCTGCGTCTCTACCCCGGGCTTCCCGGCCGACGTCCAGGTCATGGGCCTGGACCTGGCCGGCGTGATGGTCAGCGCGGGCTCCGCCTGTTCGTCGGGCAAGGTGAAGGCCTCGCCGGTGCTGGAGGCCATGGGGCAGGGTGATCTCGCCGCCAGCGCCATCCGGGTCAGCGGCGGCTGGAGCACAACCCAAGCCGACTGGGAGCGCTTCTTCCTGGCCTGGAGGGTCGCCCACGCGCGCCATGAGGCCCGTCATCGCCAGGCGCGGGGAGCCGCCTGATGGCCGCCGTCAAACAGACCGTCGACCACGTCGAGAGCCTTGAGAAGTATAAGCACGGCTTCGTCACCGACATCGAACAGGACTTCGCGCCCAAGGGCCTGAACGCCGACATCGTCCGCTTCATCTCGGCCAAGAAGAATGAGCCGGAATGGATGCTGCAATGGCGCCTGGACGCCTTCGAGCGCTGGCTGGCGATGGACGAGCCCGACTGGGCCAAGGTCTCCTTCCCGAAGATCGACTATCAGGACAGCTACTACTACGCCGCGCCCAAGGCGAAGGTGGGGATCAACAGCCTCGACGAGGTCGATCCGGACATCCTGGAAACCTACAAGAAGCTGGGCATCCCGCTGCGTGAGCAGGAGGTGCTGGCCGGCGTGATCGGCTCGCCGCGCTATGCCGTGGACGCCGTCTTCGACAGCGTCAGCGTGGTCACCACCTTCAAGAAGGAACTGGCCCAGGTGGGCGTGATCTTCTGCTCGATGAGCGAGGCGATCCGCGAACATCCGGAGCTGGTCAAGAAGTACCTCGGCTCCGTCGTGCCGGTCAGCGACAACTACTTCGCCTGCCTGAACGCCGCGGTCTTCTCTGACGGCAGCTTCGTCTATGTGCCGCCGGGCGTGCGCTGCCCGATGGAGCTCTCCACCTATTTCCGCATCAACGCCGAGAATTCCGGCCAGTTCGAGCGCACCCTGATCATCGCCGACAAGGGGGCGTACGTCTCCTACCTGGAAGGCTGCACGGCCCCCATGCGCGACGAGAACCAGTTGCATGCGGCCGTGGTCGAGCTGGTCGTTCTGGACGACGCCGAAATCAAATATTCCACGGTTCAGAACTGGTACCCAGGCGATCCGGAAACCGGCAAGGGCGGCATCTACAACTTCGTCACCAAGCGCGCCGACTGCCGCGGCGACCGCTCCAAGGTCTCTTGGACCCAGGTTGAGACCGGCTCGGCGATCACCTGGAAGTATCCGTCCTGCGTCCTGCGCGGGGAGGGCTCGTCCGGCGAGTTCTATTCCATCGCCATCACCAACGGCCGCCAGCAGGCCGACACCGGCACCAAGATGATCCACCTGGGCGCCAACACGCGCTCGCGGATCATCTCCAAGGGGATCAGCGCCGGGCGCTCTTCCAACACCTACCGCGGCCTGGTCTCGGCGCACCCCAAGGCCAAGGGCGCGCGCAACTTCACCCAGTGCGACAGCCTCTTGATCGGCAAACACTGCGCGGCCCACACCGTGCCCTACATCGAGGCCCGCAACGGCCACGCCAAGTTCGAGCACGAGGCGACGACGACGCGCCTGTCGGAAGACCAGCTGTTCTACGTGATGCAGCGCGGCCTTTCCCAGGAGGAGGCGGTGCAGCTGCTGGTGAACGGCTTCGTCAAGGACGTGCTGCAGGAACTGCCGATGGAGTTCGCCGTCGAGGCGCAGAAGCTGGTGGCGATCAGCCTGGAAGGGAGCGTCGGATGAATTCGAAGATCAAGCCCGCCACGCTGTCCCTGGCCGCCGCCTTCGAGGCTGAGCAGCAGCGCCGCGCCGCCGCCCGCCGCGAGCGGGAGGAGGCGGAACACCGCCAGCAGGAACAGGATCTGGCCCGCGCCGAGGAACTGGAGGCCGCGCTGCGCGCCGACGCCCTGTTCCTGGCCGACAGGGGCCTGGTGCTGGACCGCCGCCGCTACACCGTCTCGCTCGACCATGTGGACTTCCGCATCGCCGCCTATTTCGAGGCTGGCCAGGCCAACGTCACCGCCGCCGATAAACGCTCCACGCTCCCCGGCGCCAGCGCGCCGCGCAAGCGCGAGCAGGTCGAGACGGTGGCCGAGGCCCTGACAGTCATGGCCCAATTCCTCGCTGATGAGTTTCGCTGAGTTTTGATGAGCATGTTGAAGGTCGAAAACCTGCACGCCACGGTCGATGGCAAGAAGATCCTCAAGGGCCTGACCCTCGAGGTTCCGGCCGGCGAGGTGCACGCCATCATGGGGCCGAATGGGGCGGGTAAGTCGACGCTCTCCTACGTGCTGACCGGCCGCGCCGGCTATGAAGTCACCGGCGGGACCGCGACGCTCGACGGCGAAGACCTGCTGGCGCTGGCGCCCAACGAACGCGCGGCGCGGGGCGTCTTCCTGTCGTTCCAGTATCCGCTGGAGATCCCCGGCGTCCCGGCGCTCACCTTCATCCGCACCGCGCTGAACGCCCAGCGCCGCGCCCGGGGCGAGGACGAGATCGCCGCGCCGGCCTTCCTGAAGCTCGCCCGCGAGAAGGCCGCGGCGCTGAAGATTGACTTCGAGATGCTGAAGCGCGCGCTCAACGTCGGGTTCTCCGGCGGTGAGAAGAAGCGGATGGAAATCCTTCAGATGGCGATGCTTTCGCCCCGCTTCCTCATCCTCGACGAGACCGACAGCGGCCTCGACATCGACGCCCTGCGCATCGTGTCCGAAGGCGTCAACGCGCTGCGTTCGCCCGACCGCGCCATGCTGGTCATCACCCACTACCAGCGCCTGCTCGACTACATCAAACCCGACCGCGTCCACGTCCTGGCCGGCGGCCGGATCGTTGCGTCCGGCGGCCCCGAGCTGGCGCTGGAGCTCGAAGCCGGCGGTTACGAACGCTATGAAAAGGCGGCGGCTTGAGCGTCACCGCCGCCATACGCGATCGCGATGTCGCCCAGCTGCCGTCGAAGCGCGACGAGGAATGGCGCTGGACCGACCTGCGCGGCCTGATTCGCATCCTGCCGACGCCTTCGCTGGCGTTTAGGGGCGATGTCGGCGTGGGCCCGTTCGACGAGCTGGTCACCCGCGTCATTACCCTGGTCAACGGCCGCGGCGAGGCGACAATCGATGTCCCGCCCGGCGAGACGGCCTGGGTGGCCTTGCGGGTCATCTCGCGCGGCGATGGCGCGCATTCGGCTCGCGTGACCATCCAGGTTGGCGCCGGCGCGCGCCTGCACCTCTTCGAGACCTACGAAGGCGAGGGCGGCTACCTCTCCCAGACCTTACTCGCCATCAGCCTGGCGGAGGCCGCGAGCGTCGAGCGCGTCGTCTTGGCCGCCGACAGCCCGGGCGGCGTTTCGGTCAGCCAGGCTGAGGTGTCGCTCAGCCCCCGCGCCGACTTCGCCCAGACTGTCGCGACCACCGGCGGCCGCCGCCAGCGGATCGAAACCCGGGTCAGCCATCCCGGCGGCCACGCCAACCTGCGCCTCGACGGCGTCTATCTGCTGGCCGACAAGGCCCACGCCGACCTCACTACCGTGGTCACCCACGACGGCCTCGACGGCCTGACCGAACAGCTGACCAAAGGCGTGGTCCGCGACCAGGCGCGCGGCGTCTTCCAGGGCCGCATCGTGGTCGCTGAGGGCGCCGACCGCACCGACGCCAAGATGGGCCACCACGCGCTGATCCTCTCCGACCGCGCCGAGGTCGACGCCAAGCCGGAGCTGGAGATCTACGCCGACGACGTGGCCTGCGCGCACGGCAATACGGTGGGCGCGCTGGACGAGGACGCCCTGTTCTACGCGCAGCAACGCGGCATGCCGGAGACTGTGGCCCGCGCCTTGCTGACCGAAGCCTTCGTCGGCCAGGTGATCGACCGGATCGACCAGGCCGAGGCGCGCGAGGTGATCCGCGCCTGGGCCGCTGAACGGCTGAGGGCCTAGCATGGCTTTCGACGTCGACAGCATCCGCGCCGAGTTCCCGATCCTGGCCCGCCAGGTGAACGGCAAGCCGCTGGTCTATCTGGACAGCGCCGCCTCGGCCCAGAAGCCGCGCGCGGTGATCGCCGCCATGACGCGGGCGATGGAGCACAGCTACGCCAATGTGCACCGCGGCCTGCACACGCTCGCGAACGAGACCACGGAGGCCTACGAGGCCGCCCGGAAATCCGTGGCGGGCCTGCTGGGCGCGGCGCCCAACGAGATCGTCTTCACCAAGGGTGCGACCGAGGCGATCAATCTGGTGGCGTCGGGCCTGGGCGCCAGCCTGAAGGCCGGCGATGAAATCCTGCTCACCGAGATGGAGCACCACGCCAACATCGTCCCCTGGCACTTCCTGCGCGAACGCCAGGGCGTGGTGCTGAAGTTCGCCGGCGTGACCGATGACGGACGGTTGGACCTCGACAGCTTCAAATCCCTGCTGAACGAGCGGACCAAGGTCGTCGGCCTGACCCACATGTCCAACGTGTTGGGCACCGTGAATCCGGTCGCCGAGTTGATCCGGCTGGCCCATGACGCCGGCGCGATCGTGCTGATCGACGGCTGCCAGGCCGTGGTTCACCAGAGCGTCGATGTGAAGGCGCTGGACGCCGACTTCTACGTCTTCTCCAGCCACAAGCTCTATGGCCCGACCGGCATCGGCGCGCTCTACGGCAAGCCCGAACGGCTGGCGGCGCTTCCCCCCTATCAGGGCGGTGGCGAGATGATCACCAATGTCAGCATGGACGCCATTACCTACGCCGACCCGCCGCATCGCTTCGAGGCCGGCACGCCGCCGATCCTGGAAGCCATAGGCCTGGGCGCGGCGATCGACTGGCTCGCGGGGCTCGACCGCGTGGCCGTGGCCCAGCACGAGCACGCCCTCTACGACCACGTCCGCGAGCGGCTGAACGGCGCCAACTGGCTGCGTGTGCTGGGCGAGGCGCCCGGCAAGGGTGCGATCCTCAGCTTCACGGTCGATGGGGCCCACGCCCACGACGTCGCTCAGATTCTGGACAAATACGGCGTCGCCGTCCGCGCCGGGACCCACTGCGCCGAGCCGCTGATGAAACGTTTCGGCGTGACGTCGAGCGCGCGCGCCTCGTTCGCCCTATATAACACCCACGAGGAGGCCGACGCCTTCGTGGACGCACTCATGAAGACTCAGGCCTTTTTCGCTTAAGATGACCCCGATGGATGACGCCGCCCCCGTTGAGACTGAAGTCGCCGCCCCGCTGTCGCAGGGCGAGCTCGATGCGCTGACCGACAAGCTGATTGAACAGCTGAAGACCGTCTTCGACCCGGAAATCCCGGTCGACATCTACGAGCTGGGCCTCATCTACAAGGTCGACGTCTCCGACGATAAGGACGTGGTCATCGACATGACCCTGACGGCGCCCGGCTGCCCGGTGGCGGGCGAGATGCCGGGCTGGGTCGAGGACGCCATCCGGGTGCTCCCGGAGGTCAAATCCTGCAAGGTCGAGCTGGTGTTCGATCCGCCGTGGGACCCGTCGCGGATGAGCGACGAGGCCAAGCTGCAGCTGAACATGTTCTGATGGACCTGAACCTCTCCACTCCAACCCGCGCCCGGCGTGAACGGCCCAAGGTGGTGTCCCTGACGGACGCCGCGGCAGAACGGGTGCGCGAGATCATGGCCAAGGCGGAAAAACCCTATGCCGGCCTACGCGTGGGCGTGAAGAACGGCGGCTGCGCGGGCCAGGAATACGTCCTGGAATACGCCGCTGAAGCCGGGCCGCTGGACGAGGTCGTTGAGGACAAGGGCGTCACCATTCTGGTCGAGCCCAAGGCGGTGCTGTTCCTGATCGGCACGGTGATCGACTACGACGTCAGTCGGCTCTCGGCCAAGTTCACCTTCCGCAATCCCAACGAGACCGATGCCTGCGGCTGCGGCGAGAGCGTCACCATCGAGCCGGCCAAGGCCGAGGACTGATCGCGGCCGTCGAGGGACTGGGCGGCTCAGGTCTTGCGATGGCGGATGGCGTCGATCGCCAGGACGGCCGCGGCCAGCGCCAGTGGCAGGAGATAATAGGCGAGGCGGTAGCCCAGGAACGCCGCGGCCAGGGCCGCGGTGTTGGCCTGAGGCAGCAGCGTCATCATCGTGCCTTCGAACACCCCAGCGCCGCCCGGGACGGATGACAAGAGCCCCACGACGGCAGAGAGCGCGAAGGCGCCGATGAAGGTCAGGTAGCTCGGATCGCCCTTGGGCAGCAGCACCCAGAGGATGGCGGCCGCCACGCCGTTGTCGACAACGCCAAGCACGAGCTGGGCCAGCGCGTCCCAGACGTCCGGCAGAGTGATATTGCGCCCGAAGATCCGGAACGAGCGACGGACGAAGGCGCAAAGAGCGACATAGCCGAGCGCCCCGGCCACCAGGGCTGTCCCCACGCAGCGCGCGACCAGTGGCGTGATCGCGGTGGCGTCAAGTTCGGCGCTGGACGCCAGCAACAGGCCGCCGCCCGACAAGGCCGCTATGCCGACGCCAAACGCTGTGGCGTCGAAGGCGGTGGCGGCCGCGACCTGGGTCAGGCTTACCCCGTGGCGGGCGTAGGTTCGCGCCCGGACAGCGCTCGACGTCAGCAGGTTCGCGCCCACTGCATGCGCGATGCCGTTGGCGAGGAACGATCCCAGGGCGACCGTGCGCAGCGGCACCTTGGCGCCGGTCCAACGCAACCCGGTCCATTCGATCAACCCCATCAACAGGAAGCTGGTCGCCGAGAGCAGCAGGGCTAACGAGACGGCGACGAAGCCCCAATGATCGATGGTGTCGCGGACGGCGCTCCAGGAGAGTTTGTGGAACTCACGCCAGAGCACCCAGCCGGCGGCGATCAGCATGACGGGCGGGACGATCTTCAGGCCCAGACGAACCCATCGCCTCACGCGGGTCCCCGGCGTCGCGGCGTTGGGTGTTTCGGCGCGGGTGCGGTCGGGCGAGGTCACGTTGGACGAAGTCTCGATTGAGTCGGGCCGCCGAGTCAGGACCGCCGGCTCTGCGGGGTTCCCGACTCATATGGGAACCGAAGCGCACGGCGCAGGTTCTTCGCCTGACAAGATGACAACAAGGAGACGCGTCATGGCCCGGGAAGACTGGCAGGACCGCGAGGAAGAGCGCCGCCGCCGCGTGCTGCGCGACCGCGACGATTTCGGGCAGGCCGACTATTCCACCGACTATGCCTACGACGCCGAGCGGCGGGAGGCCTACCGGCGCGAGTCCGCGATCGAGTCTGGGCCAGACCGCGACTATGGCCGGCGCATGGACGGCGGTGACTACCGGGCCTCGCAACCGCGGTCTTTCATGGATGGTGCGCGCGACTTCTTCTCGCCCAGCCCTCGCACGCCTCGGGCCGAGACCCGCGCCGCGCCCGTGCGTCGTGGCCCCTCCGACCGGGTCCTCTGGGCTGTGATCGTGGAACGGCTGGAGGATGAGCGAGGCCTCGACCTGCGCGACCTTGAGGTGATCGTCGAGGACGCTGAGGTCACCCTCAACGGCACAGTGCGCCACAAGGCCGACAAGCGCCGGATCGAGGACGTCGCCGAGATCGACGGCGTGCGCCACGTGCAGAACAACCTGCGCCAGCGCGGTCACGGCCACTGGACGTTCCTCTAGCTGGCGGCGGATTGCGGGCAACCCAAGGTGAGCTGAGGGGTTTTCACCCCGACACTTAGTCGAGGAGACACCCGATGCCCCGCAAACAGACCGAAGCCGAGGCCAAGCGCGCGTTCTCCCACGGATCCGGCGGCGCCAACGCCGACATGGCGGTGGAAGCCGCCCCGATCCACGAGGACCGCCACATCGACGTCCCGCATCACCGTGAGGCGGAAGCGCTGAACCCCGACGAGAAGCACGACCATATGGCGGCGCGCGAAAAGTCGGCCGAGGACCGGCAGGAAGCCCTGCTCGACGAGGCCCTGGAAGAGACCTTCCCCGGAAGCGACCCGATCAGCCCTAAGCACATCACCTGATCCGCGCTTTCGACGGACCGCCCGCCGCGTGCTAGCACTCGGCGCATGAAGCTCCCGCCGCCGCGCATCGACCTAAGAGGCTTCTCCGCCGTGAAGGTCGGGGTGCGCCGGTTCAGCCTGCAGGACCCCTACTACCTGGTCCTGTCGATGCGCTGGACGACCTTCCTCGCGGTCGTGCTGGGAGCGTTCTTGGCGACGAATCTGCTGTTCGCGACGCTCTTCTGGGCGGCGCCCGGGTCGGTCGTGAACGCCCGGCCGGGCGCGTTCGGCGACGCCTTTTTCTTCAGCGTGGAGACCCTGGCGACCGTGGGCTACGGCGTCATGACGCCGGCCACGGTCTATGGCCACGTCGTGGCCTCGGCCGAGATCTTCGGCGGCATGTTCCTCACCGCGCTGACCACGGGCGCCTTCTTCGCCCGCTTCGCGCGGCCGTCAGCGCGCATGGTGTTCAGCGAGACCGCGGTCGTGGCGCCCTATGGCGCGGGCCAGGCCTTGATGATGCGGGTGGCGAGCCGCCGGCTACAGGGGATCAGCGAGGCCACCGCGCGCCTCAACTATTTCCGCAACGAGCCCTACGGTGAGGGCCGCTTCCGCCGCTTCGACGAACTCAAGCTGGTGCGCACCAGCATACCGGTGCTCACGCTTTCCTGGACAGTCATCCACGTCATCGACGAGGAGAGCCCGCTCTGGGGCATGACCGACGAGCGGATGGCGGCTGAGCAGCCGGCTGTCATGCTGTCGATCAACGGCTTCGACGAGGCCATCTCCTCGATGGTCAATGACCGTCAGACCTATCGCCGCGAGAACATGCGGTTCGGCCACGTCTTCATCGACATGCTGCGCGACCTGCCGGACGGCATGATCGAACTCGACCTAACCCGTATCCACGACACCCGCGAGGCCGTCGTGCTCAGGGAGGTGGAGGCTCAGGAGTCGGCGGTCAGGGCCTCGTAGGCCTCCTGCGCCGCCAGCCATTCGGCCTCGGCGCCATCGACCGTTGTCTGAGCCGCAGCGCGGCGCCGCCCAAGATCAGCGGCCTTGGCGGGGTCCTTGGCGAACACCGCCGGATCGGTCAGCTGGGCGTCGATCTGAGCGAGCGCTGTCGTTGCCCGGCCCAGCGCCGCTTCAGCGGCCTCGACACGTCGCCGCGCGGTGCCCGTTGGAACCTTGATGCGCGGCGCAGGCGGTGGCGGAGGCGGCGGCGCGACGGGCGCCTCGGTCACCTGGCTCGGTGCGCGGGCGGCGACACGGGCGCGGTCGAGGACGAACTTGGCGTAGTCTTCCATATCCCCGTCGAAGGGTTCGATCCCTCCGTCCGCGGCCAGCCACAGGCGGTCGGCCACCAGCTCCATCAGTGAGCGGTCGTGGGTGATCAGGATCACCGCGCCCTCGTAGTCGTTGAGCGCATCCAGCAGGGCGCGGCGGCTGTCGATGTCCAGGTGGTTGGTCGGCTCGTCGAGGATCAGCAGGTGCGGCGCTTCCATCGCCACCATGTTGAGCAGCAGGCGCGCGCGCTCGCCGCCCGACAGGTTGGCGACCGTGGTGTCGACCTTCTCATAGCTCAGGCCGAACTGGGCGAGCTTCGAGCGCCGCTGGCTCTCCGAGGTCTGCGGCATGGCGCGGCGGATGATTTCCAGCGGCGTGTCCGTCGGGTCCATCGCCTCGATCTGATGCTGGTGGAACCAGCCCACCTTCAGGCGCGATGACCGGACCAGCGTGCCGCTTTCCACATCGAGCGCGCCGGCGACCAGCTTGGCGAAGGTCGACTTGCCCGCGCCGTTGACGCCCAGGAGGCCGATGCGGTCGTCGATATCCAGCCGCAGGTTCAGCTTCCGCAGGATCGGCGCGCCGCCATAGCCCACGTCGGCGCCTTCCAGCCGGATCAGCGGCGGCGGCAGCGGCCGCTCGGGCGAGGGCAGCGTGAAGGGCGCGACCCGGTCCTCGATGATGTTGGAGACCGGCGGCAGCTTGGCGATCATCTTCAGGCGCGACTGGGCCTGGGTGGCCTTGGACGCCTTGGCGCCGAAACGGTCGACGAAGGCCTGCATGTGGGCGCGCTTGGCCTCGATCTTGGTGCGCATCGCCTCCTGCAGCCGCAGCTTCTCGGTCACCTGGCGTTCGAAGCTGTCGTAGCCGCCGGTGTAGAGGTCGAGCTTGCCGTCCTTCAGATGCAGGATGTGATCCATCGAGTTGTCGAGCAACTCGCGGTCGTGGCTGATCACCATGGCGGTGTGCGGGTACTTCTGCAGCCGCGCCTCCAGCCACAGCGCGCCTTCCAGGTCGAGATAGTTGGTCGGCTCGTCGAGCAGCAGCAGGTCCGGCGCGGCGAACAGCGAGGCGGCCAGCGCCACCCGCATCCGCCAGCCGCCGGAAAACTCCGCCATCGGCCGCGCCAGGTCGGCGTTGGAGAAGCCCAGGCCCGCGAGGATTTCCGCCGCGCGACTCGGCGCCCGGTCCGCGTCGATCTCGATCAGCCGCGTGTAGATGTCGCCCAGGTCTTCCGGCTCGGCCGTGTCGAGGCTGGCCAGCAGGCTCGCGCGCTCGATGTCGGCCGCCAGCACGGTCTCCAGCAGGGGAATCGGTGTCGCCGGGTGTTCCTGGTCCACCGAGCCGATCCGGGCGGCCTTCGGCAGCCCGATTTCGCCCGACCCCAGCGCCAACTGATTGAGGATCAGTTTGAACAGGGTCGACTTGCCCACGCCGTTACGGCCCACCAGGCCGACCTTGGCGTCCTTGGGCAGGCTGACGGTCGCCTGGTCGAAGAACCGGCGGCCCCAGGCGTCGAAGGTAAGATCTTTGATCTGAAGCATTGAAACTTAAAGCAAATAGGCGCGGACCAGCGCGCGCCGGATCTGCGGGGGAATGGGAGGGTCAGGGATTTCGAAACGCCGCGCCGCCGCCTGACCGGGCGGGTGCATAGCAGAGGGACACCGCTTCGTCATGCCGATCCGTCATGAGTGTTGCAGCGCAGCGCCTTGGCGGGAGAGGGCGAGGCGGGTATAGAGCCCGCCACCTCTCGGAATGACCGCGGGATCCCCATCTGTCCTGACACGTAAAGAGACCCATGACCGAACGCACCTTCTCGATCATCAAGCCGGACGCCACCCAACGGAATCTGACCGGCAAGATCAACGCCGTGATCGAGGACGCGGGTCTGCGCATCGTCGCCCAGCGCCGCATCCGCATGAGCGAGGCCCAGGCCAAGAAGTTCTACGAAGTCCACGCCGCGCGCCCGTTCTACGGCGAGTTGGTCGAGTTCATGATGTCGGCGCCGGTCGTCGTGCAGGTGCTGGAAGGCGAAGGCGCCGTGGCCAAGTACCGCGAAGTCATGGGCGCCACCAACCCGGCCGATGCGGCCGACGGCACCATCCGCAAGCTCTACGCCCAGAACGTCGGCGAGAACTCGGTGCACGGCTCCGACAGCGCCGACAACGCCGCCTTGGAAATCGCGCAATTCTTTACCGAAACCGACATCGTCGGCTGATAGCAACCGTTTCGACTCCGGCGGGTTCTCCCGCCGTTCGTCCCTAACCCCATTCGAAAGCCGCAATGAGAGAAGACAAGATCGGGGGCTTCAACGAACGCCTGGCGTCCCAGGCTGAAGCCCGCAAGGCCCTGCTCGAAAAATTCAAGCCGAAGCCGACGGTGCAAGCCGAAGTCCTGGAGACCCGGGCTCAGCGCAAGGTGCGCGAAGTTGAGGAAGTCCGCGCCAAGCGGGCCGCCGACAAGGAAGCCGCGCGCCTGCAAGCCGAGGCCGACGAGGCCGCGCGCGTCGAGGCGCTGGCCAACAACGAAGAGGCTCAGCTTGAGATGAAGCGCCAGGAGCGGAAGGACCGCAAGTCCGCCGCCAAGGCCGAGGCCCGCGCCAAGCGCGAAGCCAAGTCAGCCCAAAGACGCGGCTAGAACGGGCCGCGGCTAGAGGTCCGGCCCGCCCGTCAGCCGGCGGGAGAGCGCTCCGTAGTAGCTCTGGATCAGCAGCTCGACCTCGTCGCCGCGCTCCTCGGCCTCGAACGCCAGGTCCTTGGCCATCTGCACGGCGGCCGAACGGCTAAGGCCGTGCTCGATGGCCTGGCCATCGGAAAAGACGGTCCAGTCGCCGTCCTTAAGCGTCACCGCATATTGCACCATGGGCGCCGGTTCCCTTGCTCAAGCTTGAGCGCATGAGGCGCGGCTATAGTTCCCTGATCAGTTCGACGGGGCGTCCGTGCGCGGTATGCCGGTAGGCATCCTCCCAGGCGTATCGGCGCGCGACCAACTCAGGCCCGCTGGCCAACGCCTTGGCCGTCACCAGGTCCTCCAGCGCCGCCAACCAGTGCTCATAGTAGCGCGAGCCGTCGTCAGCCGGCCCCGCCGCCTTCAGGCGTTCGGAAAGCGCGTCTGCCCATTCCGGCCAGCTGAAGGCGCCCTGGGCGTGGAGCTGCAGAGCCAGGGCGAAAGCCTGCGCCTGCCACGGCTCGGCGAACACCGGCCCCGCCTCATCGCGCGGCAGGTTCGGCAGCGTCAGCGGATCAGGCGCGTTCAAGATAGGGCTCCCAGAGGTCGAGGCTGACGCTGTCCCGCGGGTTCGCCGCCTCGCCCCACAGCTCGCGCGCCGCAAACCGCACCGTGTAGAGCGGCCGCGGATCTTCGCCCTGGCCGTGGGCGTGGCTGTCCGGAAAGACGTGCGCGCCATGCAGGGCGGTGATCACGCCTTCTCGACCGCGGACATAGCGGGGCAGGCGGGTGTGGCCGTGCGGATTTAGATCGCGGGCGCTGACCGCATCGCCCACCGCGAAAGCCGGCGCTGCGCCGTCACGCACATAGGAGCCTCGACGCATGAACCGCGGCGTCACCTCTTCGGCGCGCAGCAGGGGTGTGGCCTTGGCGAACCCCGGCTCAGCCTTGCCCCGGGCGATCTCCGCCCAGGTGGCGTGGCCGTGGGCGACCAGGAGCTCAGTGAGGCCCCGGAACCACTTCTCGTAGTAGCTCATGGCCAGGTACTCCGGCCCCGGGATCTTCTCCCGCTGATGGCGCCCGGCGTCGATGTTGGAGCGGGTGGGCGAGGCGACGCTCATCGCGTGGACCCGGCCCTCCCAGGCGGCGTGGAAGCCCTCGCCCTCGGGCTCCGGGATCACCGGGCCCAGGTTCTCCATCCCGCCCATGTCGTGGACGCCGTTCATAGGCGTGTGGTCCCGATCATGCCGTCACGGGTGACCAGCGCGGCCAGCGCGTCTTCGTCCAGCCCCTGCGTCCCGGCGGGTCGCTCCGGCAACACCAGATAGCGTAGCTCGGCGGTGGAATCCCAGACCCGGACCTCGATCTCGTCGGGCAGCACGGTTCCGAACCCGGCGATCACGCCGCGCGGATCGATTACCGCGCGGGATCGGTAGGGCGCGGACTTGTACCAGACCGGCGGCAGGCCCAGCACCGGCCAGGGGTAGCAGGAGCAAAGCGTGCAGACGACGAGGTTGTGGGTCGTGGGCGTGTTCTCGACCACCAGCATGTGGTCGCCTTGGCCCCCGGCGTAGCCCAGCTCGGCGATCGCCGTGGTCGCGTCGGCCAGCAGGCGGGCCTTGAACGCCGGATCGCTCCAGGCCTTGGCCACCACCCGCGCGCCGTTGCGTGGGCCCACCTTGTGCTCGAAGTGATCGACGATGGCGTCCAGCGCCGCCGGATCGACCAGACCCTTCTCGACCATCAGCGATTCCAGCGCCTTTACCCGCAGCGCCATGTCCGACGGCGGCTCCTGGCCGTGGTCGTGGTGATGGTGACCATGCCCATGGTCGTGCCCGTGGTCATGATCATGATCATGATCGTCGTGGTCGTGCGCCATGAACGGATAAATGGCCCGCGCCCGCCAAAAGGTGAAGACCCGACAGGTGACCGCGCGTGCATCTCCGGCCTATGCTGGCGCCGCTTGGAGGCTCTGACGGCCATGGCGACGCCGCACCTGATCTACTTTTCCGACCCCATGTGTTCCTGGTGCTACGGCTTTTCGCCGGTGGTCGAGGACATCCGCCGCGCCTTCGGCCGCGCGCTGCCGATCCGCGTGGTGATGGGGGGCCTGCGCCCAGGGACCGAGCAGCCGATGACCGAGGAGGCCAAGCTCGAGGTCGCCAACCATTGGGTTCATGTCCACGAGGCGACCGGCCTGCCATTCGACGGCTCGGGCATGTCGGCGCCCGGCTTCATCTACGACACCGACCCGGCCGCCCGCGCGGTGGTGGTGGCCCGGCGCGACGGCGAGGAGATGGCGGCGGCCTATCTGGTCCGCGCCCAGCAGGCCTTCTACGGCGAGGGCCGCGACGTCACGACAGAAGCCGTGCTGGCCGATCTGGCCGAAGAGCTGGGCATGGACCGCCCGGGCTTCGTCGAGGCCTGGTCCAGCGAAGAGGCCAAGCAGGAAACCTGGCGCGACTACGCCATCTCGCAACGCGCCGGCGTCACCGGCTTCCCGACGCTCGTCGCCGGCCCCAACGCGGAGGGCGTCTACGGCGTCGTCACCCGCGGCTTCGCGCCGGGCGATCAGGTGGTGAGCATCCTGAAGGAATGGCTGGAGCGGATCGAGGCCTGACGCGACAGGCCGCGTTGACAGGAAATATTACACGCGTAGTCTCCTCGCGAGGAGATCAGCCAATGCGTGGAACCGCCCTTGTCGCCCTGGCCGTCGCGGCCAGCTTGCTGAGCACCGGCCGCTCGAACGCGACGATGGTGTCCGACCACGAAGCCGCGTTGCGAGGCCTGATCGCCGCCGCCGCGCATGGCCAGCTTGACGAACAGAGGCTTACCCCGGCCCTGGCCGACATGGTGCGGCCGCAAAAGGCGATCGCCCAGGCCGAGTTGACCGCGCTCGGACCATTGCAATCGGTGACATTGGAACGCGTCGCGTCGGACGGATCGGAGATCTACCTCACCACCTTCGAGCACGGCGCGCTGGAATGGGCCTTCGCCCTTTCGGCCGACGGGCGGATTTCCAACGCCATGTACCGCAAGCCGAAGGCGCCTGCGCCTTAGCCCGGCGGCAGGAAGCTTCCCGGCGTCTCGCGATCCTTCAGCGCCACGCCCGTCATGCCCATCCGGCGCGCTTCGGTCAGCAACCAGGCGATCTTGTCGGCGGCCTGGTCGGGGGCGAGGCCGCCGGGCCAGCGGATGTTCGACACGCAGTTGCGCTCGCTGTCGCGCCGGCCGGGCTTGGGGTCCCAGGTGATGTAGGCGCCCAAGCTGTCGGCGGCGCTGAGCCCCGGCCGCTCGCCGATCAGCACCACGACCGCCTTCGCGCCCAAGGCCTCGCCGATCGAATCGCCCAGCGCGACGCGGGCCTGCCGGGCGACGACAACGGGCGCGATCGTCCAGCCGGCGAGACGAAGCCTCAGGGCCGCCACCACGGCGGGGACGTGGGCCTGGACGGCGGTCGCCGACAGCCCGTCGCCGACCACCACGGCCAGGTCGTGGTCGCCGCAGGGCAGGGCGGCTGTACCCTCCGCCAGGCGCCGCCCGAGATCGGGGTCGGCGAGATAGGTCGCCCGGTCCGGCGCTGCGCTCTCGACGACGATGACCTCACCCTCTAGCGCGACCCGCAACGCCTCGGTGTCGAGCACCGCATGGACCGCGTCGCGGGCCCGGGCATGGGCCAGCTGGAACGCCAGCATCGGGGCGGTCGGCAACCCCTGGCCGGCGCGGCCCAGGGCGACGCGGGCCGTGGTCGCCTGGCGCAGAACCTCCAGCGGGTCGGTGGCGGGAACCTCAGCCATCGGCCAGATGCGCCAGCAGGCGCCGCTGAGCCTCACGGCTTTGCCCGACCTGCGCGACGCGTCCCGCGCTATCCAGCAGACCTATCCCGCTCAGCCAGGCCTCGAACTCAGGCGCCGGCTTCAGGCCCAGCACCTCGCGGACATAGAGGGCGTCATGGAAGCTGGTGCTCTGATAGTTGAGCATCACGTCGTCCGCACCCGGCACGCCCATGACGAAATTCACGCCGGCCACGCCGAGCAGCGTCAGCAGGTCGTCCATGTCATCCTGATCGGCGGCGGCGTGATTGGTGTAGCAAACGTCCACCCCCATCGGCAGGCCCATCAGCTTGCCGCAGAAGTGGTCCTCCAGCCCGGCACGGGTGATCTGCTTGCCGTCGTAGAGGTACTCCGGGCCGATGAAGCCCACGACGGTGTTGACCAGTAGCGGCCGGAAGGGCCGGGCGACCGCGTAGGCCCTGGCCTCCAGGGTCTGCTGATCGACGCCGTGGTGCGCGCCGCCTGACAAGGCCGAGCCCTGGCCGGTCTCGAAGTACATGACGTTGTCGCCGAGCGGGTTGCGGCCAAGCGCCAGGGTCGCGTCGTGCGCCTCGCGAAGCAGCGCCAGGTCGACGCCGAACCCACGGTTCGCGGCTTCCGTCCCGGCGATCGACTGGAAGGTCAGGTCGACCGGGGCGCCGAGCTCGATCAGCTCCATGGTGTTGGTGACGTGCGTGAGCACACAGCTCTGTGTCGGGATATCCAGGCGTTGGCGCAGCTCGTCGATCAGGTCGAGCAGGGTCCGCGCGGTCTCGACATTGTCGGTGGCCGGATTGACCCCGATCACCGCGTCGCCGCAGCCCATCAGGAGGCCATCGAGGATCGAGGCGGCGACGCCGCGCGGATCGTCGGTGGCGTGGTTGGGCTGCAGCCGCACCGACAATCGCCTCGGCAGGCCCAGCGTAGTCCGGAACGCGCTGGTCACGCTGATCTTCCGCGCCATGGCAATCAGGTCCTGATTGCGCATCAGCTTGCAGACCGCCGCCGCCATCTCCGGCGTGACGCCCGGCGCGATAGCGCGCAGCGCCTCGCCGTCCGTCTCGTTGGCGAGCAGCCATTCCCGAAACGCGCCCACGGTCAGATGCGCGATCGGCGCGAAGGCCGCGCGGTCGTGGCTGTCGACGATCAGCCGGGTCACCTCGTCGGTTTCATAAGGCACGACAAGGTCTTCGAGGAAGGTCTTGAGCGGCAGATCGGCGAGCACATAGCGGGCCGCCACCCGTTGCTCAGCGCTCTGCGCCGCGACGCCGGCCAGCTGATCGCCCGACCGGAACGGCGTGGCGGCCGCCAGCAGGGCTTTCAGGTCCCGAAAGGCATAGTGCGTGCCGGCCAGGTCCTGAGCGTACATGGACCTACTTGAGCCGCGGCGGCGGCTGGTGGCCCAGTTCCTGGATCAGCTTGGTCAGCAGATAGAGTCTGGGCGTCACCGTGCCGAGCAGCAGATATTCGCTGGGCGCGTGGAAGCCGCCCGCCGCCGGACCCAGGCCGTCCAGGGCGGGAATGCCGGATTCGAACGCCATGGCCGATTCCGAGGAGCCCCCGTTGCCGCCGCGGGTGATGGTCTTGCCGATGCCGGCGTAGATTGCCTCGGCCCGGTCGGCCAGCGCCTCGGTGCCGGGGTTGATGGCCAGCGGCCCATAGGAGGGTTCGCCGGAGACGGTCACCTTGGTGTCGGGCACCACGGTCGTCTTGGCGTTCTTCTCCAGCACCGCCTGGACGCGGGCGTAGTCGGCCTTGTCGCGCACCCGGACATTCATCAGAGCCGAGGCGTGGTCGGGGATGATGTTGCCCCGCGTGCCGCCCTCGATGACGGTGACATTGGCGGTCAGGCCGTCCCCGGACTTCGGAAACACGTCGTCGGCCTGGATCTGATGGATCAGTTCGGTGATGGCGTTGCGCCCGTCCTGCGGCGCGATCCCAGCGTGGGCGGCGCGGCCCTGGACGTCGATATGGAAGGTCCGGCCGCCCTTGCGCCAGACGGTCATGACGTCCGGCGTGTCGCCGGGTTCGAGGTTCAGCTCGACGTCCGCGTCGGCCAACAGCTTGCCAATCAGCGCATGTGTGCCCGAAGAGCCGCGCTCTTCCGAGGTCTCGATCAGGAAGACGATCTGTTTGAAGTCCTTGAAGCCCATGCCGTGCAGGAGCTCCAGCGCGGTGACGCCCTCGATCACGCCGCCCTTCTCGTCGCTCACGCCGGGGCCATAGGCCTTCTCGGCGTCCATGCGGAACGGCCGCTTGGCGACGGTGCCGGGCTCGAACACCGTATCGATGTGGCCGATCAGCAGGATGCGGCCCTTGCCGGTCCCGTTGAGTGTCGCGACCGTATTGTCCGGCAACCCCTCAGCTTCGGCCTTCACGCTCTCGATCGAGAAGCCCAGCGCCTTCAGCCGCGCCGACAGGATGCCGGCGATCTTGCGGCCGCCTTCAACGTCGCCGGTGCCCGAGTCGATATTCACCACCTGCTCAAGCAGCTTGAGCTCCCCGGTCTTCGCGGCTTCGGCCGCGGCCCAGACGCTGGCGTCCTTGGGGGCCGGCGGCGTTGCGGCGAAGGCGGGTAGGGCGATGAGAGCGGCGGCTGCGGCGCCCGCGAGCGCGATGAACTTGAACGGCATTAATTCCCCCAGCACGAACTTCAGCCACCATGGCCGCCTTGCCATCAGGATCAAGCCGAAAGACCCCGCGCGTTCGCGTCACCTTGCGTCTGGCCCCTCGGCACGCGATATCCACACCCTGAGCGGGCCATCGGCAGGCACGCCAGAGATTCCAAGCCTAGAGACCCCAAGAAGGACTTCCCCCTATGCGTGACCCCGTCACCACCGCGCTGGGCCTCGTGCCGATGGTCGTCGAGCAGACGAGCCGTGGCGAGCGCGCCTACGACATCTTCTCCCGGCTCCTGAAGGACCGGATCATCTTCCTGGCGGGTCCCGTCGAGGACGGCATGGCGGCGCTGATCTGCGCCCAGCTGCTGCATCTCGAGGCGGAGAACCCCAAGAAGGAAATCCAGATGTACATCAACTCGCCCGGCGGCGTGGTGACCTCTGGCCTCGCGATCTACGACACCATGCAATACATCAAGAGCCCGGTGATCACGCTGTGCCTGGGCATGGCGGCCTCGATGGGCTCGTTCCTGCTGATGGCCGGCGAGCCGGGTCAGCGCATCGCGCTCCCCAACGCGCGGATCATGGTGCACCAGCCCTCGGGCGGCTTCTCCGGCAAGGCCAGCGACATCGAACGGCACGCCGAGGACATCATCAAGACCAAGACCCGCCTGAACGAACTCTACGCCAAGCACACCGGCCAGACGGTGGAGACCGTGGAAAGCGTCCTCGACCGCGACAGCTTCATGACCGCCGAAGAGGCCAAGGCCTGGGGCATCGTCGACCACGTCTGGGAAAAGCGCGAAACCGAGGACTAGGGCCGAGGCCCTCTCCTTTATCCTCTCCCTCTCCGCTACGCGGGGGGAGAGGAGATCGCATCACGCCTCAGCCTCCTCTCCCCCGCGCAGCGAGAGGGAGAGGGTAGGGAGAGGGTTTAGACCCCCAACCGCTTCCGCGCCGCAGCCATCAGCTCGGCCTGACCGTCCGTCTCGGTGACGTCGATCCGAATGTCCATGCGATCCTCGCCCGCCAGGTCGGCGAACATGCCCTTGGGATCCTCATGGAAATGCAGGAACCCGCGCGACTTCCAATAGAAACAGCCGCGCTTCTTCTCCTTCAGGCCGGGCAGGGTGCGGACCTGCGCCAGGAGGTCCTCGATCCGGTCGAGGTCGGCGTCGCGGGCGTGTCTCATGGAACCCCCTCGAAGACGCGGTAGCCCTTGATCTCGGCCGCCGCGATCATCTCCTTGTCGCCGCTGGTATCGCCATAGGCGGCCCTTAACTCGAAACCGGGTCCGAAGGCGGCGTGCAGGCGCACCATTTTCTCCGGTCCTCGACAGTTTGGGCTGTCGAAGCCGCCCGTCGCCCGGTCCTGCGCGTCGAACGCCAAATGCGTCCCAATCAGCGTGTCGGCGCCTAGGCCTCGGGCGAAGGGCGCCACGACCAGGTCGGGTGAGGCGGTGACGATCACCAGGCGCACGTGCTCGCCCCGCCAGCGCTTCCAGGTCGCCATGGCGTCGGGCCGCAGCAGGCTGCGCGAAAACTGCTCGGCAAAGCGGCGCGCATCGGCCTCCAGCGTCTCGCGGGGAACGCCGCGGAGGTATTCCCGCGTGGCGGCGGCCTTGATGCGCCCGCGGTCGCGGTGGATCAGATAGGCCAGCGCCGCCGGGATCAGACGGATCATGCCCGCCGCGTAGGCTTTGCGTCCCGCCCGCCACTTCAGGAAGGCCGTGTAGCTGTCGCGGATGGTCAGTGTGCCGTCGAAATCGAACGCGACGATGGGCCGATCCTCGCTTCCACGGTCTTCGAACGTCCCCGCTTCTGCTAGGGCAAAGGCGCCAGCTTCGATCCGCGGCTGGTCTTGTCCCATTTCGGCCTGTTTCCCATCTAGGATTGCGAAGCGCCCGCCATTCCGGCAATGCGCCGCCAATTGTCGCGACCGGGCCGCAAGGCTTGTGATCCCGGCTCGGATCGGGGAATGTCAAGACTTAGACAACCCGCGGCGCGTAGAGTGCAGTGATAGGACGACGACGTCCGCGGGGCGATTCAGGCCGTAAGGCCCGTTGGGATCGCCTAGAGAGTGAGAACCGACCATGACAAAGGCCGCAAGCGGAGACTCCAAGAGCACCCTGTACTGCTCTTTCTGCGGCAAGAGCCAGCATGAGGTCCGCAAGCTAATCGCGGGCCCGACCGTGTTCATCTGTGATGAATGCGTCGAGCTGTGCATGGATATCATCCGCGAAGAACATAAGATCTCCTTTGTGAAGTCGAAGGACGGTGTCCCGACTCCTAAGGAAATCCGTGAAGTCCTCGACGATTACGTGATCGGGCAAGATCACGCCAAGAAAGTTCTCTCGGTCGCGGTGCACAACCACTACAAGCGGTTGAACCACGCGACGAAGAATAACGACGTCGAACTGGGCAAGGCGAACATCCTGCTGATCGGCCCGACGGGCACCGGCAAGACCTTGCTGGCGCAGACTTTGGCGCGAATCATCGACGTTCCGTTCACCGTCGCCGACGCCACGACGCTCACCGAGGCGGGCTACGTGGGTGAAGATGTCGAGAATATCATCCTGAAATTGCTGCAGGCCGCCGACTACAACGTCGAGCGCGCGCAGCGCGGCATCGTCTACATCGACGAGGTCGATAAGATCAGCCGCAAGTCCGACAATCCCTCGATCACGCGGGACGTGTCGGGCGAGGGCGTGCAGCAGGCGCTGCTGAAGATCATGGAAGGCACCGTCGCCTCCGTGCCGCCGCAGGGCGGGCGCAAGCATCCGCAGCAGGAATTCCTGCAGGTCGACACCACCAACATCCTGTTCATCTGCGGCGGCGCCTTCGCGGGCCTGGAGAAGATCATCTCCGCGCGCGGTAAGGGCGCCTCGATCGGCTTCGGCGCCAAGGTCTCCGATCCGGACGAGCGCCGCACCGGCGAGGTGTTCCGCCAGGTGGAGCCGGACGACCTGCTGCGCTTCGGCCTGATCCCGGAATTCGTTGGCCGCCTGCCGGTCATCGCGACGCTGGACGACCTCGACGAAAAGGCCCTGGTGAAGATCCTCACCGAGCCGAAGAACGCCTTCGTGAAGCAGTACGTCCGGCTGTTCGACATGGAGAACGTCGGCCTCACCTTCACCGACGACGCGCTCAACGCGGTGGCCCGCAAGGCCATCACGCGGAAGACCGGCGCGCGGGGCCTGCGCTCGATCCTCGAGGCGATCCTGCTCGACACCATGTACGAACTTCCCACCTACGACGGTGTGGAAGAGGTGGTGGTCAATGCCGAGGTCGTCGAAGGCCGCGCTCAGCCGTTGATCATCTACGCCGAGCGCCGCGACAAGGGCGGGGCCGCCTAGCCACCGCCTTCCGGCCGAAACGTTCAAGCCCCGCGGGTGACTGCGGGGCTTTTTCGTGCGCGATACTTGGCCCACGAACCAAGAGGCGCACGATGGCGATCACCGGCCTGGACCACATCAATATCCGCACCACCGAGCTGGCCCGCACCCAGGCGTTCTTCACCGAGGTGCTGGGCCTGAGCGTCGGCTGGCGCCCGGACTTCGCCTTCGGCGGCGCCTGGCTCTACGCCGGCGGCAAGGACGTGGTGCATCTGGTCGAGGTGAGCAGGGCAGGGGCCGCCAGCAAGGGCTCCTCCCTCGACCACTTCGCCTTCACCATCGACGACTACGAGGACGCTGAGCTGCGCCTGCAGGCGGCGGGCGTGGCCTACGACGCCACGGTCTCGCCCAACGGCGGCATCCGCCAGATGTTCGTCACCGAGTTCAACGGCGTGACCTTCGAACTCAACTGTCGCGCGTCCTGACAAATATTCCCGCTATAGGGGAATATTTCGCCTGACAGTTGCCACGCCGGACGCGCGCGCATCTAATGCCCCCAAGGGGGATATTGGACTTGGCAGATAGGGCCATCATCGTCATCGGCGCCGGCGACGCTCTAGGCGGCGCCATCGCCAAGCGGTTCGCCCGCGAGGGCTATGCGGCCGTCATCGTCCGCCGCCATGCCGACCAGCTCGAATCCCTGACCGCCGCGATTCGCGAGGCCGGCGGCGAGGCCCATCCCTTCGGCGTCGACGCCCGGCAGGAAGACCAGATGGTCGCCCTCTTCGAAAGGGTTGAGGCCGAGATCGCGCCGGTTGAGGTCTGCGTCTTCAACATCGGCGCGAACGTCCGCTTCTCCATTGTCGAGACCACCAGCCGGGTCTTCCAGAAGGTCTGGGAAATGGCCTGCTTCTCCGGCTTCCTGGCGGGGCGCGAGGCGGCCAAGGTGATGACGCCGCGCGGCCGCGGCACGATCATCTTCACCGGCGCCACGGCCAGCGTCCGGGGCGGCATAGGGTTCGCCGCCTTCGCCGCCGCCAAGCACGGCCTGCGCGCCGTCGCCCAAAGCATGGGGCGCGAGCTGGGCCCCAAGGGGGTCCACGTCGCCCACACGATCATCGACGGCGCCATCGACACCGCCTGGATCGCCGAGAATTTCCCCGCCCGCTACGCCCTGAAGGACGAGGACGGGATACTCAACCCCGAACATATCGCGGACGCCTATTGGGCCCTGCACGTCCAGCCACGGGACGCCTGGACCCACGAGCTCGACCTCCGCCCCTGGATGGAGACTTGGTGATCTAGCCAAGACGTGACGATGACGAAAACTCTGGAGTTCCTGTTCGATTTCGGCAGCCCGGCGAGTTACCTCGCCTACAAACGGCTGCCCGCGCTGACCGCCCGGACGGGCGCGCGGATCGACTATGTCCCGATGCTGCTGGGAGGCGTGTTTAAGGCGACCGGCAACGCCTCGCCTGCGACGATTCCCGCCAAGGGCCGCTGGACCAGCGTCGATTTCCGCCGCTGGGCTAAGCGGCACGGGACGGAGTTCAACTTCAACCCGCACTTCCCGATCAACACCATGCACCTGATGCGGGCGGCCACCGGCCTGATCGACGACACCCGGTTCATGACCTATTGCGACCTGGTCTTCGACGCCATGTGGCGCGACCCGAAGAACCTCGGCGAGCCTGCCGAGCTGACCCCGGTGATCCGCCGCGCCGGCCTCGAGCCCGACGACTTCAAGGCGCTGGTGGAGCGCGAGGACGTCAAGGACCGGCTCAGGGCCACCACCGAGGCCGCCGTGGCGCGCGGGGTGTTTGGCGCGCCGACCTTCTTCGTGGACGACGAGATGTTCTTCGGCCAGGACCGCATGGATTTCGTCGAGGAAGCCCTCGTTCTGCCGGCATCTTGAGAATTTAGGCGCCCCTTCCCACCTAGGCTGCAAGGGTCGGGGCATGGAATTGCGCGCACGACCTCGCATTCACCGCTCTAGCTAGCTCGTGAACCGCGATGAGACCCAGTGTCGCGCAAAGCTGTTGCTCCGCTTGAACCACGGGCCAAACGGTCCACATAAATCACCGAAAGCCGTCGCCTTCGGGGACGGACGGATCGTAAGACTCAGACGCATCGTCTGAGTGACCGCGATCCGGGAGGCCGGGCTGCGAAACCAAAGCGGCCGGTCAGGAGTAAAAGGCATATGTCCGAGATCAAAATCCTGCCGATCCTGCCCTTGCGGGACATCGTCGTCTTCCCCCACCAGCCGGTGCCGCTGTTCGTGGGCCGCGAGAAGTCGGTGCGCGCCCTGGAAGAGGCGATGAAGAACGAAGGCAAGCAGATCCTGCTCGCCACCCAGAAAGACAAGGACGACGACGATCCGGCGCCCGACGGCATCTACGACGTCGGCGTCGTGGCCACCGTCCTGCAGCTGCTCAAGCTGCCCGACGGCACCGTCAAGGTGCTGGTCGAAGGCCGCGCCCGCGCCGGCGTCTCCCGCTTCACCGACCAGGCCGAATACTATGAGGCCGAGATCGCCTATGTGGCCGAAGACGGCGCCGGCTCCGCCGAGGCCGAGGCCCTCAGCCGCGCGGTCGTCGAGCAGTTCGAAAACTATGTGAAGCTGAACAAGAAGGTGCCGCCGGAGGCGCTGGCCGCCATCCCGCAGATCGACAATCCCGGCGAACTCGCCGACCGGATCGCCTCGCACCTGTCGGTCAAGATCGCCGAGAAGCAGCAGCTGCTCGAAGTCTTCAACGTCGTGAAGCGGCTGGAGCAGGTCTACGCCCTGATGGAGGGCGAAATCTCGGTCATGCAGACCGAGAAGAAAATCCGTAACCGCGTGAAGCGGCAGATGGAGAAGACCCAGCGCGAATATTATCTGAACGAGCAGATGAAGGCGATCCAGCGCGAGCTGGGCGAACAGGACGATCAGCGCGACGAGCTGCTCGAACTCGAAAAGCGCATCAAGAAGACGAAGCTCTCCAAGGAGGCCCGCACCAAGGCCGATGCGGAGCTGAAGAAGCTGCGCAACATGAGCCCGATGTCGGCGGAATCCACCGTCGTGCGGAACTACCTCGACTGGCTGCTGTCGATCCCGTGGGGCAAGGCGAAGATCAAGCCCATCGACCTGCAGCAGGCCGAGGACATCCTCGAGGGCGACCACTACGGCCTGGAGAAGGTCAAGGAACGGATCCTGGAGTACCTGGCGGTGCAAAGCCGCGTGGGTTCGCTCAAAGGTCCGATCCTCTGCCTCGTCGGCCCGCCCGGCGTCGGCAAGACCTCGCTCGGCCGCTCGATCGCCAAGGCGACGGGCCGCGAGTTCGTGCGCGTCTCGCTGGGCGGTGTGCGTGACGAGGCCGAGATCCGCGGCCACCGGCGGACCTACATCGGCTCCATGCCCGGCAAGATCATCCAGTCGATGAAGAAGGCCAAGTCGACCAACGCCTTCTTCCTGTTGGACGAGATCGACAAGATGGGCAGCGACTGGCGGGGCGACCCGTCCTCGGCGCTCCTTGAGGTGCTGGATCCGGCGCAGAACTCGACCTTCGCCGACCACTATCTGGAGGTCGACTACGACCTCTCGCCGGTGATGTTCGTCACCACGGCCAACAGCCTGAACATGCCCCAGCCCTTGCTGGACCGCATGGAGATCATCCGCATCCCCGGCTACACCGAGGACGAAAAGCTGGAGATCGCCAAGCGGCACATCCTGGCCAAGCTGACCAAGGACCATGGCCTCAAGCCGGAAGAGTTCATCGTCCCCGACGAGTCGATCCGCGACCTGATCCGCTACTACACCCGCGAGAGCGGCGTGCGGTCGCTGGAGCGGGAACTGGGCAACCTGGCCCGCAAGACCGTGCGTGATCTGATGCGGGAGAACCTGCTCACCATCACCATCGATGCCGACCGCCTGGCCAAATACGCCGGCATCAAGAAGTACAAGTACGGCGAGATGGACGCCGAGGATCAGGTCGGGATCATCACCGGCCTCGCCTACACCGACTTCGGCGGCGACATCCTGACCATCGAGGCGGTCAAGATGCGGGGCAAGGGCCGCATGACGGTCACCGGCAACCTGAAGGACGTGATGAAGGAGTCGATCTCGGCGGCGAACAGCTACGTCCGCAGCCGGGCGACCAAGTTCGGCCTCGAACCGCCGAGCTTCGAGCGGACCGACGTCCACATCCATGTGCCGGACGGCGCGACGCCCAAGGACGGTCCGTCCGCCGGCGCGGCCATGGCCACGGCCATCGTCTCGGTGCTGACCGGCATCCCGATCCGCAAGGAAATCGCCATGACCGGCGAGGTCACTCTGCGGGGCCGGGTCACCGCCATCGGCGGCCTGAAGGAAAAGCTGCTGGCGGCGCTGCGCTCGGGTGTGAAAACCGTGCTGATCCCGGCGGAGAACGAAAAGGACCTCGCCGAGGTCCCGGCCAGCGTGAAGGAAGGGATGAAGATCATCCCGGTCTCCACCATGGATGAGGTGCTCAGCCACGCGCTGACGCGCCAGCCGGTGGCCATTGAATGGTCCGAGGCCGACGCGCCGCCGGTCTCGGTGGCCGACGACGACGGTGGCGAGGCGATGCTGACTCACTGATCGCCGATCACCTGATCAGCGGCTGATCACTTCTTGTGTTACAGGGCGGCGCGGGAGCACATCCCGCGCCGCTCGCGTTTGACGGCTCGGTTTCCACAGGCCTTAATTCGAAAAAGGGCGACGGGCTTGGGGGCTCTCCGTCCACAGAAAAAGACCTGGTGGGAGAGACACTCATGACGAAGGCGGAACTCGTCGCGGCCATGGCCGACAAGACGGGCTTGAACAAGGCGCAGGCTAAGGATGCGCTGGACGCCTTCATCTCTTCGGTCTCCACCTCGCTCAAGGCTGGCAAGGAAGTCCGTGTCGTGGGCTTCGGTAGTTTCGTGCCGATCAAACGGCCGGCCGGCATGGCCCGCAATCCGCGCACCGGCGAGACGGTGAAGCGCAAAGCCTCCCAGACCTGCCGCTTCCGGGTGGGCGATGCGTTGAAGAGCGCGCTCAACCCTTGAGGCCGGCGGCCACTTTTGGCGCCCCGTTTGCAGCCAAGCGCCCGATTTCAACGTTTAATCTCTATATGGTCGGGTCACGGTTGGGTTCTGCTCGCTTGCTCAAGCTCCTTGCATTCGCAGGCATAGCCCTGTTCGCGCCGCTTGCCGCGCGCGCGGAGTCCTATGAGGACGCCGTCGCGGCGGCCGCGCAGCATGACCTTCCCAAGGCCCGCGGGCTGTTCGCCGCGGCGGCGCAGACTGGCGACGCCCGGGCTGAATTCAACCTCGGCCGCATGTTCCTGCGCGGCGAAGGCGGACCACGGGATGAGGGGCAGGCGCTTATCTGGAGCGAGAAGGCCGCCGAGCAGGGCATTCCCGGCGCGCAGTACGACACAGGCCGGATCTACGAACAGGGCCTGGGCGTGAAGCGCGACCCGGAGCGCGCAGCGGGCTGGTACGAGAAAGCCGCCGCCCGGGGCTTCAGCAGCGCGCAGGTGAGCCTGGCGGACCTATATGTGGCCGGCCGTGGCGTCGCCTTCGATGCCAATCGCGCCGCCGAACTCTATGGGGCGGCGGCCGAGCAGGGCGACGCCGACGCGCAGTTCAAGCTCGCCACGCTCTCTTCGCGATATGATCTCGGGCTGGGCGGCATGACCCCGCACGCGCGCTTCGGGGCCCTGATGGACAGCGTCTTCGGTCCGCAGAAGTGGCGCGAGACCGGCGGCTTCCGCACGGCCAAGCGCGAGAACGAGCTTCGCGCCATGGGCGCGCTCACCGTCCCGCAAGGCGCGAAGTCCGCCCACAGCCTCGGCAAGCCCGAGGCGCCTGGCGCCTACGACCTGGTGGTGGACGGCCTTACGCCCGAGACGGCGGCCAAGAAGCTCCGCGTCTCCAAGGCGCCGCTGAAGGTGATCTTCGCGGAGGCCGCGCACGGGGCCGAGGGTCCGCATCTGCACGTCGAGCCCTATTCAATCAGCTTCGAGGTCGACATGGCGCGCGCGCGCCCGGCCGCCGCGGCCGACCCCGCCAAGCTTGAAGAGACCGCCAGCTGGCTGCGCAGCGCCGCCGCCCAGGGGCATCCCGGCGCGCAGCTCTGGATGGGCCGCCTCTACGAAAAGCCCGGCGCGCCGGCTTCCGAGCTTGCCTTGGCCAATCTCTGGTTCACCCGGGCCGCGACCAACCCGCAGGCCGACCCCGCGACCCGCAAGGAAGCCGCCGACGCCCTGGTCAAGCTGAACCGCGCACCCAAATCCACGCAGCTGGCGCAGCGCGGCGCCTGTGGGGCGAGGGCGGCCGCGGCCTGTGAGGCGCCGCAGCCGGGCCAATAGCGGTCATCGCTGGGACTGGTGGGCGGCGAGGGATTCGAACCCCCGACCCTCTCGGTGTAAACGAGATGCTCTAACCAACTGAGCTAGCCGCCCGCAGCAGCGGGTTCTAGCCAGATCGGCGCGCAGCTCAAAGTCTTGCGCGCCGAAAGCCTTCCGTCTTGGGGAACTGGAGCGTCGGGTGATCAAATGGATCGTGGGACTTGCGCTGGCGCTGGGGGCTTCGATGGCGGCCGCTGAACCGGCGTCGCTGGACCAGTACATGAAGCAGGCGCGCCACGCGCCGGACGCCGCGATCCATTACGGGCCCGCGCCTTCGCAGGTGGCCGAGCTTTTCCTCCCCAAGACCAAGGGTCCGCACCCGGTCGTCATCCTGCTGCACGGCGGCTGTTTCCTGCAGCAGTACGAGGGCTTCGCGCAGACCAGCGCACTGGCCGCCGATCTGGCGGGGCGCGGTTACGCCGTCTGGAACCTGGAGTATCGCAAGCTCGGCGAGGCCGGCGCGGGTTATCCCGGCACCTTTCAAGACGTGGCGATGGGCGTCGACGCCCTGCGCGCGCAGGCGCCGAAGTACGGTCTCGACCTGACCCGGGTGATCGCCGTGGGCCATTCGGCGGGCGGCCATCTGGCGCTCTGGGCGGCCAGCCGTGCGAAACTGCCGGCGGCCAGTCCGCTGCGCACCACCGCCCCCCTGAAGATTGGGGCGGTGATCAGCCTGGCCGGGATCGGCGACCTGAAGGGGCAGGCCGGCGTCTGGGCCATGCCCTGCGGCGACGACACGCTCTCGCGCCTGCTGGACCTGCCGCACCGGGCGCAGCCCTACGCCGACACCTCGCCTGTCGAGCTGCTGCCGACCGGCGCCAAGGTGGTCATGGTCCACGGCGCCTTCGATCCTGTGATGCCGCCCTACACCGGCCGCGACTATGCGCTGCGGGTCCGCAAGGCGGGCGACAAGGCTGAGATCGTGGTCATCCCGGACGCCGCCCATTTCGACCTGGTCATCCCGACCACGCCCGCCTGGGCCGAGATCGTCAGCATCCTCGACCGCGAAATGAAGGCGCTCGGCCACTGAATAGGAACCCCTCCTATTACGTCAGCTTTTGTGCCTAACTCTCCGGCTGTTTGAGGAGATTCCATGGCCGCTGTTACGACAGGAACCGACGACCGCTGGTTCTTCGGCCATCCGAAGGGCCTGGCCTTCCTGGCTTTCACGGAAGCATGGGAGCGGTTCTCCTACTACGGCATGCAGACCCTGCTGGTGCTGTACATGGTCCACCAGCTGCTGCTGCCGGGCCACGTGGAGAACATCGCCGGCTTCATCCCGTTCCGCGGGCTGCTCGAGCACGACCATCCGCTGAGCAATCAGGCGCTCGCCTCGGCGGTGTTCGGCCTCTACACGGGCCTGGTCTACCTGACCCCCTTCTTCGGCGGCCTGCTGGCGGATCGGGTGCTGGGACGGACGAAAACCATCATCCTGGGCGCCTGCCTGATGGCGCTCGGACACTTCCTGATGGCCTTCGACCAGTCGTTCCTGGCGGCGCTACTGTGCCTGATGCTGGGGACTGGCTGTTTCAAGGGCAACATCGCGACCCAGGTCTCTCACCTCTATGCGGAGAATGACGGCCGGCGCGCCGACGCCTTCCAGATCTTCTACCTGGGCATCAATGCGGGTGTGATCGTCTCGCCCTGGGTGGTCGGCAATCTGGCGGAGAAGGTGGCCTGGCATTGGGGCTTCGGCGCCGCCGGCATCGGCATGCTGGTCTCCCTGGTGATCTACATCTCCGGCCGCCGTTTCATCCCGCCGGACGCGCCACGTAAGACCGCCGGCGACATCGCCCCGAAGGCTCCGTTCACGAAACGCGAGCTGCAGGTCACGGCCCTGCTGGTGCTTTTGCTGCCGGTGCTGTCGGCGTCGGTCGTCGGCAACCAGGAGATTTTCAACGCCTACCTCATCTGGGCCGAGCGCAGCGCAGACCTCCAGCTGTTCGGTCACAAGTTCATCACCGAACTGCTGATCTCGGTGGATGCCATTTTCTCGGTGGCGACCATCGCCCTGATGGTGCTGTTCTGGCGCTGGTGGGCCAAGCGCTGGACCGAGCCGGATGAGCTGGGCAAGCTGATCATCGGCTGCCTGATCGGCGCGCTTGGCGTGATCTGCCTGGCCCTGGGGTCGTCGCTGACGCCGGCGGGCCACAAGGTGTCGTTCGGCTGGCTGCTCGCCTTCCACCTGTTCAATGACATCGGCTTCGCCAACGTCCTGCCGGTGGGCCTGGCCTTCTATGCGCGCTCGGCGCCCCGCGCGATCGCCGGTTCCATCGTCGGCCTCTACTACCTGCACCTGTTTGCCGGGAACCTGTTCGTGGGCTGGCTGGGCGGCCAGCTGGAGAAGATGCCGGCCGTGCAGTTCTGGCTGATCCATGCTGCGCTGGTCGGCGGCGCGGCGGTCGTCTTCTTCATCGTCCGGTTGCTCTTCGGGCACCTGCTGAGGGCGCCGGCAAGCTTTGAGGATGACCTGGCGACGGACCTGGCCCAGCCGCCGGTCCGCTGAGCGACCATGCTCTACCGCCCACTTGGCCGTACGGGTCTCGACGTCTCTGAGATCGGCTTCGGCGCGGCCAGCTGGTGGGGCATGGCCCAGTTTTCGGAGGCCGCCGCCGTGCGGCTGGTCCACGCGGCGCTCGACGGCGGGGTGACGCTGTTCGACACCGGGTCCAGCTATTCCCGCGGCCACGCCGAGGCGCGTCTCGGCCGGGCGCTGAAGGGCAGGGATCTCTCCAGCCTGGTCGTCGCCAGCAAGGCGGGGACCTTCGCGGCAGGCCGTGGCGTCCGCCGCGACTTCTCACCCGCCGCCATCGTCGCCAGCGCCGAGCGGAGTCTGCGGAACCTCGGTCTCGAGACCCTGCCGCTCTTGCAGCTGCACGGCCCGGCGGCCGGCGAACTGACCGACGAGTTGCGCACGGCGCTGGCGGACCTGAAGGCGAGGGGGCTGATCCGCGCCGTGGGCGTCAACAGCTTCGACCCGGAGGTGATCGGCCGGGCCATCGCGCTCGCGGACATCGACGTGGTGATGGTCGACTACAATGTCCTGCGCTCTGATCGCGAGCCGCTGATCGCCGCCGCCGCCCAGGCCGGCAAGGGCGTGCTGGCCGGCATGCCGCTGGCCATGGGCCACCTCGGCGTGCGTCTTTGGAAGATCAGGGCGCCGCGCGATATCTGGTATGCCGCGCGAGGCGTGCTGCGCCACCGGCGCGAGGTGCGCGAGGGCGCGCGCTTCGGCTTCCTGAACCATCTTCCGGGCATGACCGGCGCCCAGGCGGCGCTCGCCTATGTGCTGGCCAACCCGAATGTCGCCAGCGCGGTCACCGGCGCGACGCGCCTGGCCCACCTCTCCGAGAACCTCGCCGCCTCAGGCGTGGCCCTGCCGCCCGAGGCCCTGGCCGCGATCCGCGCCCGGCAACCTTGAGCGGCTTTCGGAGATGACAGCCGCCCGCGCCGCGAGTCATGGTGCTGAACAACGATAATATAGCGGGAAACGACCATGGCGAACGCGGCGGACACCGAGCTCGATCTCGCCCTGGAGTCGGCGCATCTGCCGGCGCTGCTCGCGGCCATGGTGCACATCACCGGCGACGCGAGCTGGGTGCGGCCGGAGTGGACACCGGTCTATGTGCCGCTGTCGCGCGGCGAGACGGGGCTCAGCGACGCGGTGCAGGCCGAGATCCGCGCCAAGGCCAAGGTGGTGATCCAGGCCTATCTCTCCGACGGCAAGATCGCCGCGCCCGCGCCTGACGGTGTGACGCTTGGGCGGATGATGGACTTCGTCGGCGGCATGCCGGTGCCGGAGGAATACGCCGACTTCCTGACCGACGAGCTGGCGATCTCGGGCAAGTCGACCAAGGACCCGCAGTTCGACCAGCCGCAGCTTAAGGACGCCGCCCGCAAGCTGAAGGTGCTGGTGATCGGCGCCGGCATGTCGGGCCTTCTGGCCGGTATCCGCCTCAGCCAGGCGGGCGTCCCCTTCGAGATCGTGGAGTCTAACGCCGACGTCGGCGGCACCTGGCTGGTCAACACCTATCCGGGCTGCCGGGTGGACAATTCCAACCACATGTACAGCTACAGCTTCGAGCCGAACCACGGCTGGCCGCAACACTTCTCGCCTCAGCCGGAGCTGCTGAAATACTTCCAGGGCGTTGCGGCCAAGTACGATCTGAAATCGCACGTGCGTTTCGAAACCCGGGTCGAGAGCCTGAGTTGGGACGAGGCGAAGTCGGTCTGGCGCATCGAGCTGCTAGGCAAGGATGGCTCGGCGGAGACCGTCGAGGCCAATGCCGTGGTCACCGCCGTCGGCCAACTCAACAAGCCCCGCATCCCGGCCATCGAGGGTGTCGGGACCTTCGAGGGACCGGCCTTCCATTCGGCCGAGTGGCGTCACGACGTCGACCTGACCGGCAAGCGGATCGCGGTGATCGGCACCGGCGCCTCGGCCTATCAGTTCGTGCCGGAGATCGCGCCGAAGGCGGCCCACCTGACCGTCTTCCAGCGCAGCCCGCCTTGGGGCCTGCCGGTGCCGCACTACCACGAGGACGTGCCCGAAGGCATGAAGTGGCTGCTCGACCGCGTGCCCTATTACGACAAGTGGTACCGCTTCTGGCTGTTCTGGACGACGACCGAGGGCTTCCTGCCGATGGTCAAGGCCGATCCGGGTTGGAACGGGCCGACGACGGCCGTGGGCGAGGCGAATCTGGGCCTGCGCGAGATGGCCGCCGCGGCGCTGGCCGCGCAGGTCGAGGACCGTCCGGACCTGCTGCCCAACGTGGTGCCGACCTATCCGCTGGGCGGCAAGCGCGCGGTGCTGGACAACGGCGTCTGGCTGGGCGCGCTGAAGCGGCCCAACGTCGACCTGGTCACCCAGGCCATCTCCAAGATCACCCCGAAGGGCGTCGTCACCGCTGATGGCGTGGAGCACGAGGTCGATGTGCTGATCTACGGCACCGGCTTCACCGCCTCGAAGTTCCTCTCGGGCCTGAAGGTGACGGGCCGGGGAGGGCGTGAACTGCACGACGTCTGGGCCGGCGACGCGCGGGCCTATCTGGGCATGACCACGCCCGGTTTCCCGAACTTCTTCATGATCTATGGGCCCAACACCAACATCGTCGTGAACGGCTCGATCATCTTCTTCTCCGAGTGCTCGGTCCGCTACATCGTCGGCGCGGTGCGGCTGCTGGCCGAGACCGGGGCCCGGGCCATCGAGGTCAAGCAGGGCGTCCACGACGCCTTCAACATCCGCGTGGACGAGGCCAACAAGGGCTGGGCCTGGGGCTCTGCCAACGTCACCAGCTGGTACAAGAACGAGTTCGGCCGGGTCAGCCAGAACTGGCCCTTCGGGCTCATCGACTACTGGCGGGCGACGCTCGCGCCCAATCCCGACGACTTCGTGCTGAGCAAGCAGCCGGAACCCGTGGCCTAGAGGGAACCACCATGAGCGACATCGAAGGGGGCTGCGCCTGCGGCCAGGTGAGGTTCAAGATCACCCAGCCGTTCCTGGGTGTCGCCGTCTGCCATTGCCGGGACTGCCAGAAGGCGTCGGGCGGTGGCCCCGGCTACATGGCGCTGGCGCTCAAGAGCGGCTTCGAGGTGACGAAGGGCGAGGGCAAGACCTACGTCAGCCTCACCGATAGCGGGACTGAGATCGGTCGGACCTTTTGCGCAGAGTGTGGGACGCCGCTGTGGTCCGAGCCGCCCGGCGTTCCGTTTTATCCCGTCAAGGTGGGCACTCTGGACGATTTCACGATCGAGCAGCCCACGCTTCACCTCTACACCGACTCCGCGCCGGCCTGGCACCTGATGCATGAGGGCGTGCCGCGGGTCCCGAAGATGCCGCCGCCCGGCGGCCCGCGCCCCTGACCGGAGTCTCGTCATGCGAACCGAAGACATCGAATACCACGCCGATGGCGCGCGCCTGGTCGGCTATCTGGCCGTGGATGACAGCAAGCCCGGCAAACGCCCCGGCGTGCTGATCGCGCCGGAGGGCGGCGGGCTGGTCGATCTGACCAAGTCTATCGCGCGGCGTCTGGCCGAGGCCGGCTATGCGGCCTTTGCTATGGACTACTACGGCGACGGCAAGCCGCTCACCGACATGAACGAGGTCATGCCCAGGATCGGCGCCTTCATGGCCCAGCCGAGCACCATCCGCGCCCGGGCGGCCGAGGCGCTGGCGGTCCTGGCCCGTCAGCCGGAATGCGACGCCGGCAAGCTTGCCGCCATCGGCTACTGCTTCGGCGGCACGACCGTGCTGGAACTGGCCCGCAGCGGCGCGGACCTGAAAGCGGTCGTGGGCTTCCACTCCGGCCTTGGCACGACCCGGCCGCAGGACGCCAAGGACATCAAGGCCAAGGTGCTGACCTGCATCGGCTATCAGGACCCGATCATCCCGGCCGACCAGCGGCTGGCCTTCGAAAAGGAGATGGCGCAGGGCGGCGTCGATTGGCGGATGAACGTCTATGGCGGCGCGGGCCACAGTTTCACCAACCCGGGCGTCGGCGCCCTGGGTCGGCCAGGCTTTGAGTATCACGCCGAGACCGACCGCCGCTCGTGGGCCGCGATGATCGACCTGTTCGACGAGGCGCTGGGTCCGCCGGCCTCCTAGCCGTCCCAGATCGAACGGAACGCGCCGCCGCCGTTCAGCCGTTGCGCCGGGCTGGTCTTGTCGATGTGGCCGATCAGGCCGCGGTAGACACCGTAGCCGACCAACTCCTGCAGCCGGGGCGGGAAGGCCTTCACCGTCTGCGGATCGAGGCCGAGCTGCTGGTTCTCCTGCTGGCGGATGAAGCCGGCGCAATAGTTCATGGCGATGCCGGTTCGCCGCGTCTCCGTGCGGTTCGCCCCGCCGCCGTGCCAGAGCGCGCCATCCCACAGGAGCACGCTGCCCTTGGTCATCTCGGCTGCGATGGTTTGATAGGCGCCGCCGTACTCCGGATTGGGCTTCAGGTGACTGCCCGGGACCAGCCGCGTCGCGCCATTGGCCTCGGTGAAATCGGTGAGCGCCCACATGGAATTGCAGACGATCGGCGCATGCGGCTTCTCCAGCGGGATCACCTGGTCGTCGGCGTGGATCGGCTGCGCCGTCTCGCCCGGATCGATGGCGATGGAGGAGAGCGAGGAGATCAGGCACTGCGGATCGAGCACGCCTTCGACGATCGGCAGCACGTTGGCGTGCACCGGCACCTGCGCGAACGGCGCGCCGTGGGCCAGAAGATTGTAGATTCGCACCGTGCGGTGGCCTTCGAAGCCGTTGCCGGCCGGTTTGGCGCCGAGGTCACGCTCCAGCCGATCCAGCGCCGCGTTCAGCCTGTCCACCAGCTCCGGCGCGATGGCGTTCTCGACGATGGTGTAGCCATCACGGCCGATGGCTTCGACGTGTCGGGCGCGGCTGGCGTCATCCATGCTGGGGTCCTGCGCCGTGGGCGCCTCTCGTTTGGGTTTCCACCATGGTGGCCTGCGTGGACTGGCTGGAGCAAGGCGCGGGCGATTCCATGACCCCTACGGGAGCCGCGCGGGCCAAGTGATCAGCGGTCAGTTTTGAAAGACCGGCGTTCCACTGTGACCGATTTGCAACCCGTCAGGCGCCACGTCCCCCTCGGGTGTTTCCTCTGAGATACGCCTCACGCAAGAAAGGTTTCCAACGGGACACACACGCCTTGCCAAGCGCCATCATCGTTGTGCCCTTCCTTTAGGCGCCATTGCCTACTGTTCCACAAGGACTTGGCCTCAGAGCTGAGCCGGAACGCAAAGGGAGGATAGGGGAATGACTAAGCGTAGCTATCTCTACGGCTGCACGGCCATGGCTGTGGCCCTGAGTCTGTCAGCCGTCCAGGCTCAGGCCGCCGGAGCGGCCGCGCCCGCCGGCGGCGCCGCGAACGCCGACGCCGCGAGCACGATCTCAGAACTGATCGTCACCGCTGAAAAGCGCTCCGAGCGCCTGCAGGACGTGCCGGTCGCCATCAGCGCCTTCAGCGCCGAGCAGCGGTCGCTGGTGGGCATCAACAGCATCCAGGACCTGACCGACTACACGCCGGGCCTGACCTACAGCTCGATCGACAACCGGCCCTATCTGCGCGGCGTGGGCCGTAACACCGACAACCTCGCCGTCGCGTCGGCCGTGGCGATCTACTACAACGGCATCTACGACGGGGCGAACGCCAACACGATCCTGCAGCACTCCGATCTGTTCATTGACACGATCGAAGTGGACCGCGGCCCGCAGAACACCCTGCACGGCGCCAACTCGGACGGCGGCACGATCAACTACGTGTCCAAGAAGCCGAACAAGGAGTTCACCGCCGAGGCCCGCGCCGGCTACGCCAACTTCGACCGATGGTTCGCCGAGGCCCGGGTCTCAGGCCCGATCAACGACAGGGTGCGCTTCAGCCTGGGCGGCAACTACACCGACCAGGACGGCGGCTACTTCACCAACCTGTCCAATGGCTCGAAGGTCGGCGGCGATATCGCCCAGGGCAACAGCGGCAAGAGCCAATATGTCGAGGCCCAGATCGACGCCAACATCGGCGATCACCTGGATGTCTGGGGCATGGCCTCCAGCGGTCTCTACTTCACCAACTACCACGACACCGCGGTGAGCGGGAACATCCCGATCAGCCTGATCGCCAACGGCGGCTTCTCGCCGTCGAGCTTCTTCGGCCTTTGCGGCGTGGCGGGCGTGGCGGCCGCGAACCCAGGGTGCACGGCGCCCGGCGTGCCGGCGGTCGTGAGCGTGACGCCGCGGGGCGCCGGCGTGCTCGCCTCGAACTTCGCCGGCAACAATCCCTCGACGGCGGATCCGCGCAACTTCATCCAGTCGGGCGACTCCACCAACAAGGAGAAGGCTGACCTCGCGCTGGCGACGAACTTTACCTATCACCTTCCGAGCGTCGACCTGACCTACCTCGGCGGCTACCAGAAGTTCGGCTATGTGCTGAACTTCGTCAGCGGCGCCGACGCGGGCCTTTCGAGCTTCTCGCTCGCCGGTCCGGCGACGGCCGGCGCGGCCTGCCTCGCGGTATCTCCGGGGCTGGGCCTGCCGACCTCGGGCTGCACCGCGCCGCTGGTGATCAACCCGGGCCCGACGCTGACGAATTTCGAAGAACACGACGAATTCTACTCGAACGAGTTCGACGTGGTGTCGACTGGGACCGGGCCGTTCCAATATGTCGGCGGCGCCTACTGGTACCACGAGAAGTACTTCCAGCCCGTGTCGGCCGGGGTTGAGCCTAACCAACTGCAGCTGTTGCACCCGGTCACGGTGGGTCTCGCGCCCACGCCGGCCAACAACATCCCGGCGATCTCGAACTCGCGGACCAACCTGACCTACGATTCCTACGCCGCCTTCGGTCAGGTGACTTACAAGTTCAATGAGGAATGGAAGGCGACGGGTGGCCTGCGCTACAGCCAGGACCACAAGCGCGGGTCGCAACAGTGGCGCTTCGAGGAATTCGACGCCATCGGCGGGCTGAACTCGCCGGCGTTCGGCGCGAACACCCAGGCGATCGACGTGACCTCGATCGCCACGGCGGCCTCGCTGAACACGTCCTTCCCGGGCGCCGGGCCCACCACCATCAACGCGGCGACCGGCTATGCCCAACGTAGTCTCGACGCGACCTGGAGCGCTGTCACCGGCGGCGTGAATGTCGACTGGACCCCCGACCACGACACCCTGGTCTACGGCAAGTACGACCGCGGCTATAAGGCGGGCGGCTTCACCACCTTCACCATCGGCGCGAACCCCGAGACCAACAAGGAAACGGTCGACGCCTTTGAACTCGGGTTCAAGAAGACCATCAATCACCAGCTGACGGTGAACGGGGCGGCGTTCTACTATGACTACAAGAACGACCAGATTCCGGTGAGCGTGCAGAACGCCCAGGGCTTGATCTCGGCCGCGCTCTTCAACCTTCCCACCGTGCACATCTCGGGGATTGAGCTGGAAGGGACCTGGCATCCGACGGACGATTTCGTCCTGAGTGCGCAGTACTCCCACCTCAATGCGGAAATCGACAACCCGGGCGGCTGTATCGAGGACACGGTTGACCCCGCGGCCTCGCAGCCGGGCGCCAACACGACGGGCTGTCAGGCCGCGGTCTTCGGCGCCGCGGGAACGATCACCACGCCGGCGACCCAGAACCTGAAGGGTCAGAAACTGCCGGAGTCGCCGCCGAATAAGGTGTCGCTGAACGCGCTCTACACCTGGACCTTCGAGCCCGGGAAGCTGATCCTCTCGGGAAGCTACATCTGGAAGGACGAGACCTACGGGTCGCTGTTCAACCGGCCGTACGCGAAGGCGCCGTCCTACGACATCGCCAACTTCCGGGCGACGTTCAAGGACGCCAAGGGCCGCTATGACCTGATCGGCTACGTGAACAACGCCTTCGATCGGCAGGGTTACGACCGCCAGACGGGCTCGCTGCTTCGCGCCGCCGGGCTGCCGACCGCCGGCACGCCGGAAGCGATCGTCGAAAACCTCGGCCTGATCGCGCCGCGGACCTACGGCGTCGAAGTCAGGTACCGCTTCCAGTAAGGCGTAGGCGGCGTGTGTCCTTCCCGGACGCACGCCGCCCGCACTGGCGGGCTCATGGCGCGGTGACTAGCATGGCCGCATGAGCCGCGAGCCCGTTCGATGACGACTTCCCCACGGCCGGGTTTGCGGCGCGGGCGGCGTGCGGCGTCGCCGGGCCTCGCGGATCCGGCCGCTTTTTCGCGCGCGCTGGATGAGGCCGCGGCCCACGTCCGCGCCGATCGGCTCGACGCCGCCGCCCAGGTCTATCGCCGCCTTGAGCGGGAGGCGCCGGGCGATGTGCGCGCGGCCTATTCGCTGGCCACGATCGACATCCGGCAAGGCCGCCTGGAACGGGCGCGCAAGCGGCTGGAGGGCGTGGTTGTGCTGGAGCCTGGCTTGGCGGCCGCCCAGCACAATCTGGGCGCGGTCTGCCAGCGCCTGGGCGCCTGGCCGCAGGCCGCGGGCGCCTATGGCCGGGCCGTGGACCTGCAGCCAGCGGCAGCCGAGAGCCGGGCAGGGCTCGCCGCGGCCCTGGCCGCGCTTGGCCGCGCCGACGACGCCATCGCTCAGCATCGCGAACTGGCCCGCGATCCCGCCCACCGTTGGGCGGCGCTGACCCGGATAACCCTGATCGACCCGGCCGCGATCGGCGATGAAGACTTGGCCGCGATGCGAGCCGCGTCCAACGAGGCCAACCTCGATGGCGAGACCCGGATCGGCCTGTGGTTCGCGCTCGGCGACGTGCTCGACCGGCGAGGCATGTCCGCCGAGGCCTTCGCCGCCTATGCCGCCGGCAACCGGGCCAGGCGTGCGACCTTGCCGGCCGACGCCGCCGCGCGCGCCAACGCCGCCGCCGCCCTCTATGTCCGGGACCAGATCACCCCCGCACGGATCGCTACCCAGGCCGGGCAGGGGAGCCGCTCCGCCGCGCCGATCTTCATCGTCGGCTTCCCGCGCTCAGGCTCGACCCTGATCGAGCAGATCCTGGCGAGCCATCCGCAGGTCCAGGGCCTTGGCGAGACCGGCGTCCTGCCCGAACTCGTCACCCACGGCTATCCGGACACGCCCGCCGGCCTCAAGGACCTGGCCGCCCGCTACCTCGCCGCTATGCGCGAACGAGGCTGGGACGGCGCCTCGCGCTTCGTCGACAAGACCCTGGAGAACTATCTCCATGGCGGCCTGATCCGCCTGATGTTCCCGCGCGCCACGATCCTCCACGCCGTCCGCGACCCGATCGACACCGCCTTCGCCGGCTACCGCCAGCTCTTCGCCGGCGGCAACGAGACCCTCTACGACCTGGCCGACATCGCCGCCGAGTACAGCCGCTACCGCGGGTTGATGGACCACTGGCGCGCCGTGTTGCCGGGCGGCGTCGTGGAGGTCGGCTACGAAACCCTGGTCGGTGACCCGCAATCGCAGGTCCGCAGCCTCATCGAGACCGTCGGCCTCGCCTGGGACCCCGCCGTCCTGCAATTCCACGAACGGGCCGGCGCGGTCACCACCGCCAGCGCCAGCCAGGTCCGCCGCCCGATCTACGCCAGCTCCGTCGCCCGCTGGCGCCGCTACGCCACAGAGCTTCGCCCGCTGACCGCGGAACTCGAAAGGCTTGGGATTTCAGGGAAGTGGCGCGAATGACGGGACTTGAACCCGCGACCTCCGGCGTGACAGGCCGGCGCTCTAACCAACTGAGCTACATCCGCATACTTGGCTCGCGCCGAAACGCGAGGCGCGTCTGATAGGTCCGAGGTGGAATCGTGTCAACGGAAGATGCGGTCGCAGGCTTCACAGCGGTGCTTTTCCTGTGAGCTTTCGGCCCGCGTTTCGTGAGCTTTCCGCGTTGCAACAAGGCCCTGTTTGAAACCGCCGGACGTGTGGTCTAGAACGGCCCGCGACTCCCCCGCGAGACTCTCCAGACTCCCATGAACGCGTTCCTGCTCCAGTACCTGCCCATCGTGATCTTCCTGGGGATCGCGGCGGCGCTGGGCATCATCTTTATCCTGTTCGCCAGCACGCTGGCCCCCAAGGCGCCCGACCCGGAAAAGCTCTCCAGCTACGAGTGCGGGTTCAACGCCTTTGACGACGCGCGGATGAAGTTCGACGTCCGGTTCTACCTGGTCTCCATCCTGTTCATCATTTTCGACCTGGAAGTGGCCTTCCTGTTCCCGTGGGCGGTGGCGCTGATGAAATTGCCACCGGAAGTCGGTCAGTTCGCCTTCTGGTCGATGATGAGCTTCCTGGGCGTGCTCACCGTGGGCTTCATCTACGAGTGGAAGAAGGGAGCCCTGGAATGGGAGTGATCGTTCCCACCGGGAGCGCGTCGTCCGTGGTTCCGGCCGACCCGCGGAGCAAAGCCCCGCTTCCTTCAGCAAATGAGGGCGGGCGCACGGCGGTCGAGGGCTTCAACCCCGACGCGCACGACCCGTTCTTCGACGGCGTGTCGCAGCAGCTCGCTGACAAGGGCTTTGTCACCGCGGCGGTCGACGACCTGATCACCTGGGCCCGCACCGGCTCGCTGATGCCGATGACCTTTGGCTTGGCGTGCTGCGCGGTGGAGATGATCCAGGCCTACATGCCGCGCTACGACCTGGAGCGGTACGGATTCGCGCCGCGAGGATCGCCGCGCCAGAGCGACGTGATGATCGTCGCCGGCACGCTGGTGAACAAGATGGCTCCCGCTCTGCGCAAGGTCTACGACCAGATGCCTGAGCCCCGCTACGTGATCTCCATGGGCTCCTGCGCCAACGGCGGCGGCTACTACTATTTCAGCTATTCCACCGTGCGTGGCTGCGACCGGATCGTGCCGGTGGACGTGTACGTTCCTGGATGTCCGCCGACGGCAGAAGCGTTGGTCTACGGCGTGCTGCAGCTGCAGAAGAAGATCCGCCGCACCGGGACCATCATGCGATGAGCTGGCCCCAGCCCCTTCCGATCCTGGAAAAGCTCGGCCAGCAGATCGTCAAGAAGTCCAAGGGCGCCTTCTCGGGCTATGAGGTGATGTACGGCGAGGTGAATCTCACCACCTCGGCCGGCCGGATCATCGATGCGCTCACCGTGCTTCGCGACACGCCGGAGTTCGGTTTTTCGATCCTCATCGATCTTTGCGGCGCCGACTATCCCGAGCGCGAGAACCGTTTTGACGTGGTCTACCACCTGCTCTCGATGACCAAGAACCTGCGCTGCCGGGTGAAGCTGCAGACCGACGAGGACACCGCCGTGCCGTCGGTGACCAGTGTCTATCCCGCCGCCGACTGGTACGAGCGCGAGGCCTTCGACATGTACGGGGTGTTCTTCGACGGCCACCCGGACCTGCGCCGCATCCTCACCGACTACGGCTTCCACGGCCATCCGCTGCGCAAAGACTTCCCGATGACCGGCTACGTCGAGGTCCGCTACGACGACGAGCTGAAGCGGGTGGTCTACGAGCCGGTGAAATCGGTCGAATGGCGCAACTGGGACTTCCTCAGCCCCTGGGAAGGCGCCGAGCCCGGCTATGCGCCCCTGATCCCGGGTGATGAGAAATCGATCCCCGCCGCCAAGGGCCCCTCGGCGATCACGGGGAGCAAGTCATGACCGGCGCCAATGCCCCCGCCAAGGACTCCGACTTCTTCGCGCCTGAGGTGATCGGCGAGACCAAGGTCCGCAAGTTCAACATCAACTTCGGCCCGCAGCATCCGGCCGCGCACGGCGTGCTGCGCATGGTGCTGGAGCTGGACGGCGAGGTGGTCGAACGCGTCGACCCGCATATCGGCCTCCTGCACCGCGGCACCGAGAAGCTGATGGAGGCCCGGCCCTATCAGCAGACGATCCCGTATTTCGACCGCCTCGACTACGTGGCGCCGATGAACCAGGAGCACGCCTACGTCATCGCTCTTGAGCGGCTGATGGGCGTCGAGGTGCCGATCCGCGGTCAGTTGATCCGCGTTCTCTATTGCGAGATCGGCCGCATCCTGAACCATCTCCTGAACATCACCACTCAGGCCATGGACGTCGGCGCGCTCACGCCGCCGCTCTGGGGCTTCGAGATGCGCGAGGCGCTGATGGTGTTCTATGAGCGCGCGTCCGGGGCCCGGATGCACGCCAATTACTTCCGCGTCGGCGGCGTCCGCCAGGATCTGCCGCCCGAGTTGGTTGAAGACCTCGCCGACTGGTGCAAGCGCGCGCCGCGGGTGTTCGACGACATCGAGAAGCTGCTGACCGGCAACCGCATCTTCAAGCAGCGCAACGTCGACATCGGCAAGGTGAACAAGGAAGAGGCCCAGGCCTGGGGCTTCTCCGGCGTCATGGTGCGTGGCTCCGGCATCGCCTGGGACCTGCGCCGCAGCCAGCCGTACGACTGCTACAACGAGATGGAGTTCGACGTGCCGCTGGGCGTGCACGGCGACTGCTACGACCGCTACCTCTGCCGGATGGAAGAGATGCGCCAGTCGGTGAAGATCATGGCCCAGTGCTGCGAGCGGCTGATGAAGACGCCGGGCCCGGCCCTGACCCTCGACAACAAGATCGCCGCGCCCAAGCGGGGCGAGATGAAGCGTTCGATGGAATCGCTGATCCATCACTTCAAGCTGTTCACCGAGGGCTATCGGACCCCGCCCGGCGAGGTCTACGCCGCTGTCGAGGCGCCCAAGGGCGAGTTCGGCGTCTATCTCGTTTCGGACGGCACCAACCGCCCGTACCGCTGCAAAATCCGCGCGCCGAGCTATCCCTTCCTGCAGGCGATGGACTGGATGAGCCGCGGCCACATGCTGGCCGACGTTTCCGCCATCCTGGGGTCGCTGGATATCGTGTTCGGGGAGATCGACCGTTGAGCGTCCGCCGCTTAGCTCAAAACCAGCCGGCCAGTTTCGCCTTCAAGCCGGCGACGCTGAAGGCCGTCCAGGGCTGGATGGGCAATTTCCCGGCCGGCCGGCAACAGTCGGCGGTGATCGCCACCCTTTGGCTGGTCCAGAAGCAGGAAGGCTGGGTTTCGGAGCCGGCGATCCGCGCCGTCGCCGAGCTGCTCGGCATGCCGGTGATCCGGGTGCTGGAGATCGCCACCTTCTACACGATGTTCATGCTGGAGCCGGTGGGCGAGGTGGCCCTGGTCCAGGTCTGTGGCACCACGCCCTGCCAGACCCGCGGCGCCGAAGGCCTGCTGGCCGTCTGCCAGCGCAAGTTCGGCCCCTCCAACCATCGCAGCGCCGACGGCAAGTTCTACTGGCAGGAAGTCGAGTGCATGGGCGCCTGCGCCAACGCGCCGATGGCCGCTATCAACGACTACTACTACGAGGACCTGACCCCGGAGAGCTTCGAGAAGCTGCTGGACGACTTCGCGGCCGGCAAGAAACCCAAGCCCGGCTCGGCGATCGGGCGCCAGGGCTCGGCGCCGGAGGGCGCGCCGATCACGCTGACCGACGCCAAGCTCTACGACGGCTCGCTCGCCAAGAAGATCAAGATCCCGAATCTGCCCGAGAAGCCTTCCAAGACGAAGGCCCCAGCATGAGCGACGTCGCCGATCTGAAGCGTCGTGGCATCATGATGATGGCCGTGTCCGGGGTCGCCTTCTTGGCGGCCATCGCGAGCTTCGTGCTCTATTTCCAATTCGGCCAGGGCTGGGCGCGCATCGCCGCGGTCGCCGCTCTGGTCATCGGTTTCGGCGCGCAGACCTGGCTTATCGCCAGCCTGCGCCGCCCGAATAAGGGAGTTTAGGCGTGGTTGGCATCCTGGCCGACAAGGACCGCATCTTCCTGAACATCTACGGCCGCCACGACTGGGGGCTGGAAGGTGCGAAGGCGCGTGGCTGCTGGAACGGCACCAAGGATATTCTCGCCCAGACGCCGGACTGGATCTGCGATCAGATCAAGGCGTCGGGCCTGCGCGGCCGCGGCGGCGCGGGCTTCGCCACCGGCCTGAAGTGGACCTTCATGCCCAAGCAGGAGAGCGAGCGGCCGCACTACTTGCTGGTTAACGCCGACGAAAGCGAACCGGGCGCCTGCAAGGACCGCGACATCCTGCGCAACGATCCGCACCTCTTGATCGAGGGCTGCCTGATCGCCTGCCGCGCCATGCGCGCCCACACCGCCTACATCTACATCCGCGGCGAATATGTCTTCGAACGTGAGCGGATGACGGCTGCGATCAAGCAGGCCTATGACGCCAAGCTGATCGGCAAGGGCAACGTCCACGGCTGGGACTGCGACGTGCGCCTGGCGCACGGCGGCGGCGCCTACATCTGCGGCGACGAGACCGCCCTGATGGAAAGCTTCGAGGGCAAGAAGGGCCAGCCGCGCCTGAAGCCGCCGTTCCCGGCCGGCGCTGGCATCTACGGCTGCCCGACCACGGTCAACAACGTCGAGACCATCGCCGTCGTCGGCACCATCCTGCGTCGGGGCGCCGGCTGGTTCGCCCAGTTCGGCACCGAGAAATCTACTGGAACAAAGTTGTTCGCGGGCTCCGGCCACCTGAACAAGCCCTGCGTGGTCGAGGACGCCGTCGGCATCTCGGTGAAGCAGCTGATCGAAGACCACTTCGGCGGCGTGCGCGGCGGCTGGTCGAACCTGAAGGCGGTGATCCCGGGCGGCATCTCGGTGCGCATGATCCCGGCCGATCAGTGCGAAGACGCCATCATGACCTACGAGGACCTGCAGGCGCGCGGGTCGGGCCTCGGCACCGGCACCATGATCGTGTTCGACAAGGACGCGGACCTGGTGAAGGCGATCGCGCGTGCCTCCTACTTCTACAAGCACGAGAGCTGCGGCCAGTGCACGCCCTGCCGCGAAGGCACTGGCTGGATGTGGCGAGTGATGGAGCGGATGGTCACCGGCGAAGCCGAGATGAGCGAGATCGACCTCCTGCTCGACGTCGCCTCTCAGGTCGAAGGCCACACCATCTGCGGTCTCGGCGACGCGGCCGCCTGGCCGATCCAGGGCCTGTTCCGCCACTTCCGCCACGAGGTGGAGGACCGCATCACCCAGTACCGCGCCGGCAAACCTCATGTGCAGGGCCACACCCTGCAGGCGGCGGAGTAGGCCCATGCCGATTTGCAAGGTCGACGGCGTCGAGGTCGAGTTCGAGCCCGGGATGAACGTCCTGCAGGTGGCCGAGATCGCGGGGAAAGAGATCCCGCGCTTCTGCTACCACGAGCGCCTGTCCATCGCCGGCAACTGCCGCATGTGTCTGGTCGAGGTGAAGCCCGGCCCGCCGAAGCCTCAGGCCTCCTGCGCGCTGCCGGCCGCCGAGAACATGGAGATCTTCACCGACACGCCGATGGTGAAGAAGGCCCGCCACGGGGTCATGGAATTCCTGCTGATCAACCACCCGCTGGACTGCCCGATCTGCGACCAGGGCGGCGAGTGCGACCTGCAGGACCAGGCCATGGGCTATGGCCGCGACGACAGCCGCTACGCCGACAACAAGCGCGCGGTCGAAGAGAAGTTCATGGGGCCGTTGATCAAGACGGTCATGACCCGCTGCATCCAGTGCACCCGCTGCGTCCGGTTCATCACCGAGGTCGCCGGCGTGCCGGAAATCGGTCTGATCTCTCGCGGTGAAGACGTTGAAATCACGACCTATCTCGACAAGGCCGTGACCTCGGAACTCTCCGCCAACATCATCGATCTCTGCCCGGTGGGCGCGCTGACCTCCAAGCCCTACGCCTTCAACGCCCGACCCTGGGAGCTGAAGAAGACCGAAAGCGTCGATGTGATGGATGCGCTGGGCTCGGCGATCCGGGTGGATGCGCGCGGGTCCGCGGTGCTGCGCGTCCTGCCGCGCATCAACGAGGACATCAACGAGGAGTGGATCTCCGACAAGACCCGCTACGCTGTCGACGGCCTGGCGCGCCAGCGTCTCGACCGCCCGTTCCTCCGCGAAGCCGGCAAGCTCCGCCCCGCCACCTGGGCCGAGGCGCTCGACGCCGTCGCGACCAAGCTGAAGGACACCGCGCCCGACCGCATCGGCGTCATCGCCGGCGAACTGCAGGACGCGGAGTCCATGAAGGCGGCGCTGGACCTCTTCCGGGGCCTGGGCGTGCAATCCACCGACTGCCGCGAAGACGGCATGGCGCTTGGCGCCGGGCCCCGCCAGAGCTGGCTCTTCAATTCGACGATCTCCGGCATCGAAGAGGCGGACGTCGTCCTGCTGGTCGGCGTCAATCCGCGCACCGAAGCTCCGGTGCTGAACGCCCGCCTGCGCAAGCGCTGGCTGGCCGGCGCGCTGAAGGTCGGCGTCATCGGCGAGCAGACCAACCTGACTTATCCCTACGAACACCTGGGCGCGGGTCCCAAGAGCCTGGCCAGCCTTGCCAAGTCGAAGACCGACTTCGTCACCGCCCTGAAGGCCGCCAAGGCCCCGGCGATTGTGATCGGGGCAGGGGCCCTGACCCGCGCCGACGGCGCCGCGGTGCTGAAGGCGGCGGGCGCGATCGCCAAGACCTTCGGCATGACCTGGAACGTGCTGCATAGCGCGGCCTCCCGCGTTGGCGGCCTCGACCTCGGCTTCACGCCGGGCGAGGGCGGCAAGACGGCGGCCGAACTGGCGGCCAAGGGCGGTGCGGACGTGCTGTTCCTGCTGGGCGCCGACGAAATCGACACCTCGGCCTCGGGCGCCTTCACTGTCTATCTGGGGACCCACGGCGACCGCGGCGCGCACAAGGCCGACGTGATCCTGCCGGGCGCCGCCTACACCGAAAAGAACGGCCTCTACGTCAACACCGAGGGCCGGGTGCAGCAGGGCGTCCGCGCCGTGTTCCCGAAAGGCGAGGCCAAGGAGGACTGGGCGATCCTGCGCGCGCTCTCCGAACGCCTGGGCGCCAAGCTGCCCTACGACAGCCTCGACGCCCTGCGCGCCAAGCTGTTCGCTGACCACCCGAGCTTCGGCCGCATCGACCACGTGGACGGCCGCGAGGCCGCCGCCGGGCTCGATCTTGGCGCGCTGGGTGGCAAGGCTGAGGTCTCCGACGCTCCCTTCGCCAGCGCCGTCACCGGCTTCTACCAGACCAACGCCATCGCCCGCGCCAGCGTGACCATGGCCGAATGCGCCGCCCAGGCTTCGGGCGCCGCGAAGATGGCGGCGGAATAGATGACTTTCTGGACCACCCCCATCGGCTGGACCCTGCTGACCGTCGGCCAGATCCTGCTGGTCACGGTCGTGCTGCTGCTGACAGTCGCCTTCCTGATCTATGGCGACCGCAAGATCTTCGCCGGCGTGCAGATGCGCAAAGGCCCCAACGTCGTGGGCCCGTTTGGCCTGCTGCAGTCCTTTGCCGATCTCGGCAAGTTCCTGATCAAGGAGCTGGTGGTCCCGGCCGGCGCCGACAAGTTCGTCTTCCTGCTGGCGCCCCTGATCAGCGTGACGCTCGCGCTCGGCTCCTGGGCGGCCATGCCGCTCGCGCCCGGCTGGGTGATCTCCAACATCAATGTGGGGATCCTCTATCTGTTCGCCGTCTCCTCGATGGGCGTCTACGGCATCATCATGGGCGGCTGGGCCTCCAATTCGAAGTACCCGTTCCTGGGCGCCCTCCGCTCCGCCGCGCAGATGGTCAGCTACGAGGTCTCCATCGGCTTCGTGATCATCACGGTCGTGCTGCTGTCCGGCAGCCTGAATCTGACGACGATCACCGAGAAGCAGGCCGGCGGCTTCTGGAACTGGAACATCTTCGGCGGCGCGGGCCTGCACAACCTGCCGTTGGCGATCGTGATGATCCCCATGGGCGTGATCTTCTTCATCTCCGGCCTGGCCGAGACCAACCGTCCGCCCTTCGACCTGCCGGAGGCCGAGAGCGAGCTCGTGGCCGGCTACGCCATCGAATACGGCTCGACGCCCTACATGCTGTTCTACCTGGCCGAGACCGCCAACATCATCCTGATGAGCGGGCTGATGGCGATCCTGTTCCTCGGCGGCTGGCAGGCGCCGTTCCCGACCGCGGGCTTAACCGCCCACTGGCCGCTGACCCTGATCAGCCTGTTTGGCCTGTTCTGGCTGGTGCTGAAGACCTTCTTCGTCTTCTTCATGAACGCCATGGTCCGCGCCGTGGTGCCGCGCTACCGCTACGACCAGCTGATGCGCCTGGGCTGGAAGGTGTTTCTGCCGACTTCGCTGGTGGCCGTGGCGCTGGTCGCCGGCTGGCGCGTCTATGCTCCGGTGATCGGATGAAGCGCGCGCTCGCGCCCGCACTGACGGCTCTCGCGCTTGGCCTCGCGGCCTGCGCTGAGACGCAGGGCGCCAACGTCGCCGGCACCGCCGACTACGACACCCTGAGACGCGCATCCGCCGACTGCGCGGCCAAGGGCGGCAAGTTCGTCCTGAAAGACGGCGGCGATAGCCAATACATCCAAGACTACGTCTGCAAGGGGACCTGATGTTCAGCCGTATCGGACAGGCGATGAAGGGCGCGATGCTGCTGGATTTCGCTGGCGCGCTCGGCCTTGGCCTGAAGTACATGGCCCGGCCCAAGGCGACCGTGATCTACCCCCACGAGCGCAACCCGCAGAGCCCGCGGTTCCGCGGCGAGCATGCGCTGCGCCGCTATCCGAACGGCGAGGAACGCTGCATCGCCTGCAAACTCTGCGAGGCCATCTGCCCGGCCCAGGCCATCACCATCGAGGCCGAACCCCGCGAAGACGGCAGCCGGCGTACGACCCGCTACGACATCGACATGGTCAAATGCATCTACTGCGGGCTGTGCCAGGAAGCCTGCCCGGTGGACGCCATCGTCGAGGGCCCGAACACCGAGTTCGCCGTCGAGACACGCGATGAACTCTACTACGACAAGGCCAAGCTGCTGGATAACGGCGACCGCTGGGAACGCGAGATCGCGAAGAATCTGGAACTGGATGCGCCCTATCGCTAAGACCCGCCCGGGCCTTTTGCGTAAGCGAATCTGAAGACGAACGACGGGAGCTAGAACCGGCTGATGGCCCTGCAGGCGATCGCATTTTACCTGATGGCGGCGGTGACACTCGCGAGTGCGCTCGCGGTCGTCTCGGCGAAGAATCCTGTGCACTCGGTGCTGTTCCTGATCGCGGCGTTTTTCTCCGCGGCCGGGCTGTTCGTGCTGCTGGGCGCTGAGTTCCTGGCGATGCTGCTGGTGGTCGTCTACGTGGGCGCCGTCGCGGTCTTGTTCCTGTTCGTGGTCATGATGCTGGACGTCGACTTCGCCCAGCTGCGCCAGGGGTTCGTGCAGTACATGCCGCTCGGCGGCCTGATCGCTGGTGGCCTGGCCATCGAGATGATCATCGTCTCCACCACGGTCGCCACCAAGGGCGCGGCCCGGCTGAACGATACGCCGATGGCCATGGGCAAGGACCCGACGGCCGGCATGAGCAACATCGAGGCGATCGGGCGCGTGCTCTACACCCACTACGTCTACTTCTTCCAGGCGGCCGGCATGGTGCTGCTGGTGGCGATGATCGGGGCCATCGTCCTGACGCTCCGCCACAAGCCCGGCGTGAAGCGCCAGATCATCATGGACCAGGTGCTGCGCACGCCGAAGACCGGCATGCGCATGGTCTCGCCCAAGCCCGGCGAAGGAATCGACGCATGACCATTGGGCTGCAGCACTATCTCGCGGTCGCCGCGATCCTCTTCACCATCGGGGTCTTCGGCATTTTCGTGAACCGCAAGAACATCATCGTCATCCTTATGTCGGTTGAGCTGATCCTGCTCGCCGTGAACATCAACCTGGTCGCCTTCTCGGCCTACCTGGGCAACGTCACCGGCCAGATCTTCGCCATGTTCGTGCTCACCGTCGCGGCCGCCGAGGCTGCGGTCGGCCTGGCGATCCTGGTCACCTTCTTCCGTAATCGCGGCGACATCGCCGTGGACGACGCTTCGATGATGAAGGGCTGAGGATGGATCCCAAGCTCCTCGTCACGATCATCCTCTACGGTCCGCTGATCGGCGCGGTCGTCGCCGGCCTGTTCGGCCGCCGCATCGGCAACGTCGCCTCGCAGACGGTGACCACCGGCTTCCTGATGCTGTCGGCGGTCCTGTCCTGGGTGGTGTTCAGCCAGTGGACCTGGGGCCATCTCGAGCCCTTCACCAACGTCTATGCCCCGTTCATCCACGTGGGCAATTTCATCTCCAACTGGTCGTTCCGGCTCGATGGTCTGTCGGCGGTGATGCTGGTGGTGGTGACCACGGTCTCCAGCCTCGTGCACCTCTACAGCTGGGGGTACATGGCCGAGGACGACAGCAAGCCGCGCTTCTTCGCCTACCTGTCGCTGTTCACCTTCGCCATGCTGAGCCTGATCAGCGCCGCGGACTTCATGCAGCTGTTCTTCGGCTGGGAAGGCGTAGGCCTGGCCAGCTACCTGCTGATCGGCTTCTGGTTTCACAAGCCCACCGCCAACGCCGCGGCGATCAAGGCCTTCGTGGTCAACCGGGTCGGCGACTTCGGCTTCGCGCTCGGCATCATGACGGTGTTCTGGTCGCTGGGTTCGATCCAGTTCGCCCAGGTCTTCCCGTTGGTCGCCGCCCACGCCGGCGACACCTGGCAGTTCGCCGGCCAGAGCTTCCGGCTGATGGACCTCGCCTGCACGCTGCTGTTCATCGGCGCCATGGGTAAGTCGGCCCAGTTCTTCCTGCACACCTGGCTGCCCGACGCCATGGAAGGCCCAACCCCGGTCTCCGCCCTGATCCACGCCGCGACCATGGTCACCGCCGGCGTCTACATGGTCTGCCTGCTGTCGCCGATGTTCGAATATGCCCCGGTGGCCAAGCACGTCGTCGTCATCATCGGCGCGATCACCGCGCTGTTCGCCGCGACCGTCGGTCTCGTCCAGAACGACATCAAGCGGGTCATCGCCTACTCGACCTGTTCGCAGCTCGGCTACATGTTCATGGCCGCGGGCGTCGGCGCCTATCAGGCCTCGATGTTCCACCTGTTCACCCACGCCTTCTTTAAGGCGCTGCTGTTCCTGGGCGCCGGCTCGGTGATCCACGCCATGGTCCACGAGCAGGACATGCGCCGCTACGGCAACCTGGCGAAGTACCTGCCGGTGACCTTCGGGGTCATGACCATCGGCACCATCGCCATCACCGGCCTCGGCATTCCCGGGATCGGCGGCTTCGCTGGCTTCTATTCCAAGGACCAGATCATCCAGTCCGCCTACGCCGCCGGCCACGCGGGCGACCCGATCGGCTACTTCGCCTTTGTCATGGGCGTGTTCGTCGCCGGCCTGACCGCCTTCTATTCCTGGCGCCTGGCCTTTTTCACCTTCAACGGCCACGCCCGCTGGACCAGCGAGGACCTGGAGCATCACTGGCACAACCGCGATCATGATCACGGCGATCACACCCACGACGATCACGCGCACGCGGCTGAGACCCACTCCGAGCCTGATCACGGAGACCACGTCCACCTGCCGCACGAGAGCCCCTGGACCATGCGCCTGCCGCTGATCCTGCTGGCCATCGGCGCCATCGCCTCGGGCTTCGTCTTCGCCGGCAAGTTCATCGGCGAGGAACACGTGGAATTCTGGAAGGGTGCGATCTTCACCGCCGCCAACAATCACGTCCTCAAGGAAGTCGAGGCACCCTGGTGGCTCGCCCAGTCGCCGCTGATCGTCTCGGTCCTGGGCCTGCTGTTCGCCGCCTGGATGTACATCGTCAAGGAAGGCATCGGCGCGAAGTGGGCCGCCCAGAAGGGGCCGGTCTATCTGTTCCTCTACAACAAGTGGTTCTTCGACGAGCTCTATGACGCGACCTTCGTGAAGGGCGCCAAGCTGCTGGGCGACCTCTTCTGGAAGGGCGGCGACCAGAAGCTCATCGACGGCCTCGGCCCCGATGGCGTCAGCGCGGTGTCGCTACAGGTCGGCAAGGGGGCAGGGCGGCTACAGACCGGCTTCCTCTACCACTACGCCTTCGTGATGCTGCTGGGGGTCGCCGTGATCCTCACCTACGCCCTCTGGGCCTGGAACGCTTAAGGGAGACGAAGCACATGCCCATTCTCTCCCTCATCACCTACGCCCCGCTGCTCGGCGTCGCCGGCATCCTGGCGTTGCGCCTGTTCGGCAAGGCCGACGATCCGAAGTCCGTCGAGGCCTCGAAGTGGATCGCGCTGGTCACCACCCTGGCGACGCTGGCGCTGTCGGTCCTGCTGGTCGTGCAGTTCGATCGCAACGACGCCGGCTTCCAGTTCAATGAGCTGGCGCCCTGGTTCGCGGGCCTCAACTACCGCATGGGCGTCGACGGCATCTCCGTCCTGTTCGTCCTACTGACCGCCTTCCTGATGCCGATCTGTATCGTCGCGTCCTGGAAGTCGATCGAGAAGCGCGTCCTCGAATATATGATCGCCTTCCTGATCCTCGAGACGCTGGTGATCGGGGTCTTCGTCTCCCTCGACATCATCCTGTTCTACATTTTCTTCGAGTTCAGCCTGGTGCCGATGTTCCTGATCATCGGGATCTGGGGCGGGGCGCGGCGGATCTACGCCAGCTTCAAGTTCTTCCTCTACACCCTGCTCGGATCGGTGCTGATGCTGCTCGCCGTGATGGCGATGTACTGGCAGGCCGGCACCACCGACATCCCGACCCTGCTCCAGTACCGCTTCCCGGTGGGGATGCAGACCTGGCTGTGGCTGGCCTTCTTCGCCTCCTTCGCGGTGAAGATGCCGATGTGGCCGGTGCACACCTG
>CAIJOB010000008.1 GCA_903822175.1 uncultured Alphaproteobacteria bacterium | reverse complement strand
GGCCGGCGGCGACGATTACCTGGTCAAGCCCTACGCCTTCGCTGAACTGATCGCCCGGGTCGAGGCGCTGTCGCGCCGCCGCGAGACCGGCTCGGTGCAGACCCTGCTGAAGGTCGGCGAGCTGGAGATGGACCTGATCGGTCGCTCCGTGCACCGCCAGGGCAAGGAGATCGACCTGGAGCCGCGCGAGTTCCAGCTGCTGGAATTCATGATGCGCCACGCCGGCCAGTCGGTGACCCGCACCATGCTCTTGGAGAAGGTCTGGGAATACCACTTCGACCCGCAGACCAACGTCATCGACGTGCACATCTCCCGCCTGCGTTCGAAGATCGACAAGGGCTTCGACCGCCCGATGCTGCAGACCGTCCGCGGCGCCGGCTACCGGCTCGACGCCTAGTGTGCAGGACTTGAAGTTCGCCTCAGTCGGGGTCCTGCGCCGAGTGAACTTCAAGTCCAAGATGCACACTAGAAATATAGGCTCTCTAGTGTCCTCATCGATTCCGAAATTCGCCCAGGGTTGCCACAAGCGCTGGCGAATTTCGGAATCGGGACACTAGCCTGCGATGGCGGGGCCCATGCGCCTGCCGCGCATCTTCCGCACCACGCCGTTCCGGCTGACGCTGCTGTTCCTGGCGTCGTTCGTCTTCGCGGCGAGTGCGCTGTTCGTCTACATCTACGTCGCCACCGCCGGCGAGGCGCGGCGGCGGACCGATCTCGAAATCACCCACGAGATGCATTCGCTGGAGGCGACCTACGACCGCGCCGGCGTGGACGCGGTCAACCAGTCGGTGATCGAGCGCGCGGCCGGCGTGGGGCCCTTCGTCTACGTCCTGATGGACAAGACCGGCCGGCGCATCTCCGGCTCCATCGCCGGCAGCCCGGTGGAGAAATTCAGCGGCCAGCCTACCTGGATCAGCTTCTCGGTCACCGACCAGGACGCTCAGGGCCACACCGTCAAACAGCCGGTCCGCGGCCTGCAGAAGCTGCACGGCGAGGTGATCATCTTCGTCGGCTCCGACGTCGCCGGCGACGACGCCTATGTGGCCCGCGTGGTGGGCGCCCTGCAGGGTTCCGGCGCCCTGGTGATCATCCTGGGCCTGGCCGGCGGCATGCTGATGAGCCGCAACGTCAGCCGCAGCATGGTGGGCCTGACCGAGGCGGTCGACGCGGTGCGCAACGGCGATCTGGGCGCGCGGGCGCAGGTGCGCGGCACGCGGGACGAGTTCGACGAACTGGCGGCCGGGATCAACGAGATGCTGGACCGGCTGGAGCGCTCCATGGCCGGCCACCGCCACGCCGGCGACGCCATCGCCCACGACCTGCGCTCGCCGCTGACCCGCCTGCGGGCCCGGCTGGAGGTGGCCTATCTGGACGTCGAGGCCGGCAAGGGCGACCCGACCCAGGCGCTGGCCCAGGCGCTGGAGGACACCGACGGGGTCCTGAAGACCTTCGCAGCGGTGCTGGCGATCGCGCGGCTGCAGGCGGCGGGGACGGCGCCCGACCCGGTGCTGTTCGACCCCTGCGAACTGGCGGCCAATATCTCCGAACTCTACGAGCCGCTCTGCGAGGACAAGGGCATCGACTTCGCCGCCGAGTTCACCAAGGACCTGCAGGCGCGCGGCAACCGCGAGTTCCTGGCCCAGGCGCTGGCCAACATCCTCGACAACGCGGTGAAGTACACGCCGTCGGGCGGGGCGATCATGCTGCGGGTGCGCCGCCGCTCGTCCGGTGAAATCGAGTTCTCGGTCACCGACACCGGCCCCGGCGTCCCCGACGGCGACCGCGAGCGGGTGGTCGAGCGGTTCGTGCGCCTGGAGAACAGCCGCAATGAGCCGGGCGCGGGCCTGGGCCTCTCGCTGGTCGCGGCGGTGGCTGAGGCGCACGGCGGGCGGCTGGAACTGGCCGAGGGGCCGGGGAAGGTCGGCGAGATGGGGCCGGGATTGCGGGTGGCGCTGGTGTTGCCGCGGGCCTAGCGCCGACCCTCTACCTCCCGCTGCTTCGCGGGGGAGGTAGGCGCTACACCTTGTCAGGTCCCGACGTCGGGGTCGCGGCGTGCAGGCCGTGCAGGGGGTCGCCGAGCAGGGCGGCGCGGGCCTTGCCGGCGGTGCGCAGGAGGGAATCGCCGCGGGCGAAGTAGGCGCGCGGCGGCATGCCCATGAAGTAGCGGAAATCGCGGATGAACTGGGACTGGTCGACATAGCCCGGATCGATCATCCGGCCCCACAGCCCGGGCGGCTGCTCGCGGATCGCCGCAAAGCTGCGCAGGAACCGCTGACGGCGCAGCAGGGCCTTGGGGCTCATGCCGAAGTAGGTGAGCGCCAGCCGTTCCGCCTGGCGGGGCGAGCGTCCCAGGCGCCTGGCCCATTCGGCCACCGACCGCACCTCGGGGTCCTGCAGCGCCGCGTGCGCGGTCACCGCGGCGGGGTCGGGCGGATTGGCGCCGGCCACCTGGGCGCGGAACCAGGCGTCGAGGGCGGCGACCAAGGCTGCGTCATCGGGCGCGGCCAGCACATCGGCCAGCAGCACGTCAGCGGCGTCGCCCACGAAGGTCGACAGCGGCACGAGGTCGTCGACATAGCCGCGCGCTGGGAGCGGCGTGAAAACCCCCCAGCCGGCCGGCAGGAAGCCGACGCCGACGACGCGCCCGGGTCCGCCCCGGATCTTCGCCATGCGGCTGATCACGCCGCTCATCAGCGCCGTGCCCGGCGAAAAGCTGAGCGTGCGGCCGTCGCCGAATGTCTGGCTCCAGCCACCGTCGAGCAGCAGCCGGATGTTCGCCCACTCCGGAAACAGCAGCTCCTCGGTCGGGGCGTCGCCGCCGATCTCGATCACATAGTAGGTGGTGATCATCGCGCGCAGCTCGGGCGCGGGGAGGAAATAGCGGTACGAGACGGCGGTCGTCGTCATTACGCGTACGGGAATGGCAGGTCGGGCACGGGGCGACTGTAAGGCGGCGAAGTTCGCGGCGGAAGCGACCTTCTCCCGTCAGGCGCGAAGGGCTGCTAAGCGTGGGGCATGGCGCTCGCCGATTTCCTGAAGCCCTGCGGACCGGTCGTCGACGAGAAGGCGGCTGAGCGGCTGCGCGGGGTGCTCGCCGAGCGGGCGTGGACGCCGTGGCTGGAAGCCGCCTGGCCGGCGCTGGCGCCGATGTTCGCCGCCTCGCCCTATCTGACCAGCCTTGCCCGGCGCGATCCGGGGCGGCTGGACGCGCTGTTGGCAGATGAGCCGATGGCGCGACTGGACGACATCCTGGCCCGGACGGCGGCGGCGGCCGACCTCTCGACCGAGGCCGCGACCGCCGGCCTGCGCGTGCTGAAGGCGGAACTGCACCTGCTGACCGCGCTCGCCGATCTAGGCGGCGTCTGGGACCTCGACCAGGTGACCAGCGCGCTCACGCGCTTCGCCGACGCGGCGGTGGCCTCGGCGCTCACCTTGGCGGCGCGGGGCGAGCTGGAGGCAGGACGGTTGACCCGCCTGGGCGAGGGCGCGGAGGGGCCGGTTCCGGGCTGGTTCTGCATCGCCATGGGCAAGCAGGGCGCCTTCGAGCTGAACTACTCCAGCGACATCGACGTCTCGGTGTTCTTCGATCCCGACGCCATGCCGCTCAGCCCCGGCGTCGAGAGCGAGGCCTTCGCGGTGCGCCTGACGCAGCGGCTGTCGGACCTGATGCAGCTGCGCACCGCCGACGGCTATGTGTTCCGCATGGACCTGCGGCTGCGGCCCGATCCGTCCTCGACCCAGGTGGCGGTGCCGATCCCGGCGGCGCTGGAATACTACGAGAGCGTCGGCCAGAACTGGGAGCGGGCGGCCTTCATCAAGGCGCGGCCCTGCGCCGGCGATATTCCCGCCGCCGAGGCGTTTCTGAGGGAATTGCTGCCGTTCGTCTGGCGCAAGAACCTCGACTTCGCGGCCATCGCCGACATCCATTCGATCAAGCGCCAGATCCACGCCTACAAGGTCGACGAACGCATGACCGCCAAGGGCTTCGACGTGAAGCTGGGGGCCGGCGGCATCCGCGAGATCGAGTTCTACGTCCAGACCCAGCAGCTGATCCTGGGCGGCCGCAATCCGGGCCTGCGCAACCGCCGCACGCTGGACGCGCTCGCGGCGCTGACCGCGGCGGGCCACGTCGCGGCGGCGACCTGCGCCGAACTGACCGAGGCCTACCAGCGGCTGCGCGGCGTCGAGCACCGCATCCAGATGCTGGCCGACGAACAGACCCACAAGCTGCCCGAGGCCGACGCCGACCGCCGGCGCGTGGCGGCGCTCAGCGGTTACGACCAGCTGCGCGCGTTCGACGCGGAGATCACCCGCACGGTGACGGGCGTCAACGCCCGCTATGGCGAGCTCTTCCCGTCGGAGGAGCCGCTGTCGTCGCGGTTCGGCAGCCTGGTGTTCACTGGCGTCGAGGACGACCCGGCGACGCTGGCGACGCTGAAGCGGATGGGGTTTTCCAACCCGCCGAAGGTGGCCGCCACCATCCGCAGCTGGCACCACGGCCACATCCCGGCGACGGCGACCGAGCGGGGCCGGGAGCTGTTCACCAGGCTTGCGCCCCGGCTGCTGGACGCCGCCCAGGCGACCGGCGCGCCGGACCCGGCCTTTGCGCGGTTCTCCGACTTCTTCTCGCGGCTGTCGTCGGGGGTGCAGCTGCAGTCGCTGTTCCTGGCGCAGCCGAATCTCTTCGAGCTGATCGTGCAAGTGATGGCCTTTGCGCCCCGGCTCGCGGCGACGCTGGCGCGGCGGCCGGCGGCCATCGACGCCATGCTGGACGGCGGTTTCTTCGAGCCGATCGATATCGCCGAAGACCGCGCCTTCATGCGCGCCGCCGTGGATCGCGCGGGAGGCTTCGAGGCTGCCATGGACGCAGTGCGTATCGTCCACCGCGAGCAGGCCTTCCGGGTTGGCGTCCAGGTGATGAGCGGGTCGGCGAGCGCGGTGGTCGCCGGCAAGGCCTTCGCCGATCTCGCCGACCTCTGCATCGACGCGCTGGCCGCCGCGGCGCTCGCCGAGACCGGGCGCTTGGGCGGGGCGTTCGAGGGGGACGTGGCGGTCGTCGCGCTGGGCAAATGCGGCTCGCGCGAGATGAGCGCCGGGTCCGACCTCGACCTGATGACGCTCTACCGCGCCGCCGATCCGGCGGGCATGTCGGCGGTGAAGGGCTGGGACGCGGTGACGTTCTACGGCCGCTTCACCCAGCGGCTGATCGCGGCGCTGTCCAGCCAGACCGGCGAGGGTGGGCTCTACGAGGTCGACATGCAGCTTAGGCCGTCGGGGACAAAGGGGCCGGTGGCGGTGAGCTTCGCGGCGTTCGAGGGCTACTACGACGCGCCGGAGGACTCGGGCGCCGAGACCTGGGAACTGCTGGCCCTGACACGGGCGCGGGTGGTCTGGTCGACCAGCCCGGCCTTCGCCTCGGATGTTGAGGCCGCTGTCGCCACGGCGCTGCGCCGGCCGCGCGATCGCGCCCAGACGGCCGCTGACGTGCGCGAGATGCGCGAACTGATGCACCGCGAGCGGCCGGCCAAGGGCGAGTGGGACCTGAAGCTTTCGCCGGGCGGCCTCGTCGACATCGAGTTCGCCGCGCAATATCTGCAGCTGGCGCATGCCGCCGACGGCGGCCCGCTGGAGCCCAATACGGCCGCGGCGTTGGCGGCGCAGCGGCAGGCCGGCCTCGCGCCCGCCGCGGCCCTCACCGGTCTCGAACAGGCCTGGCGGCTGCAACAGGATCTGACCCAGCTCCTCAAGGTCGCGCTGGACGACGGCGCCGATCCGCAAGCCGAACCCGCCGCCTTCAAGAGCCTGCTGGCCCGCGCCGGCGGCGTGCGCGATTTCCGGGCGCTGGGCCCGGCGCTGGACCGCGCCAGGACCGCGGCGCGCAAGGCCTATGAGGCCATCGTCGGAGTCTAGGCCGTGCCGTAGGCGTCGCGCTCCAGGGCGCGGAACAGGGCCAGGATCTCGGGGTCCCCGAACGGCAGCAGCTGGGTCAAGAGGACGCCGGCCTTCCCCGCCGCCGGATCGGCCCAGTAGTAGGTGTTGGCCAAGCCGCCCCAGGCGAGGCTGCCGGCGCCTCGGCCCTCGGCGGTGGCCTGCGGCGTCACCATGGTCGCCAGGCCGTGGCCGGTCGCCATCTGCGGATAGAGGTCGAAGTCGTTGCTGAGGTTGGCCATGGCGCTCTTGATGTAGCCTGCGCGGCGCTCGCCGGTCTGGATGGCGCTGAGGCCCCGGACGGTCGCTGCGGATAGGATGCGCGCACCGTCCAGCTCGCCGCCGTTCAGCAGCATCCGCAGAAATCGGCCGTAGTCGCGCGCGGTGCTGTAGAGGCCGCCGCCGCCCGACAGCACTTCAGCGTTCGGCGGCATGCCGAACGGAATCTGCATCAGGCCGCCGTCCGGTCCGCGGACATGCACGCCCGCCGTCCGGTCCGGCGAGCGCTCGAAGCCGGTGTCGGTCATGCCGAGCGGCGCAAAGATGTTTTCGCGGAACCAGGCATCCAGCCGCTGACCGCTGGCGGCCTCGATGGCAAGGCCTGCCCAGTCGATGCCGATGCCGTAGATCCAGCCTTCACCCGGATCAAAGAGCAGGGGGTAGCGATAGCTGGCGCGGGAGCCCGTGTTGGTCTCAACGCCCGACGCCTCCATCCAGGCCCCGAGCTCCGGGCTGCTGAAGCCATAGGCGAAGCCCGAGGTGTGGGTGAGCAACTGGCGCAGGGTGACCGGACCCTTGGCCGGGCGAAGGCCGCCGCCTTCGGTGAGGACCTGCAGGTCCCTGAACTCGGGGATCAGGTCCGCGAGATCGCCATCGAGCGTGAGCTTGCCCCGCTCCACCAGCTGCAGGGCCGCGACGGAGGTCACCGCCTTGGTCATCGACGCGATCCAGAAGACGGTGGCCGCATCCATCGCCGCCGCCTCGCCCGCGGCGCGGACGCCGGCGGCATGCTCGTAGACGACACCATCGCGGTCGGCGATCAGGGCGACGCCGCCGGCAATCCGGCCCTTGGCGATCGCCTGCGCCAGCGCCTGCTCGAATCTTTGGAACATTCAGCCCTCCGCGTCGGTGGGCCGAGCTTGGCGCTAGAGCGCGGCCTTGGCCAGGGCCGCGCTGATCTGGTGGACCGGCAGCGAGAAGATGGCGCTGGTGCCCTGGCCGGGCGCGCTGCGCAGGTCGAGCAGGCCGCCGTGCATCTCGACCTGCGATTTGGTGAGCGCCAGGCCGAGGCCCGTGCCCTGCTGGGTCTTGGCGTGCTGGCTCTCGATCTGCTCGAAGGGCTGGGCGAGGCGGGCGAGGTCCTCCGGCGGGATGCCGATGCCGGTGTCCTGCACGCTGATCCGCACCCGCTCGCCCAGCGGATCGTCGCGGCGCTCGGCGCCGACGGTGATCAGCCCGCCGCGCGGGGTGAACTTGATGGCGTTGGACAGGAGGTTCAGCAGCACCTGCTTGATGGCGCGATAGTCGGCCTCGACCTCCGGCAGGTCGCTGAAGTCGAGGCGCAGCGACAGGCCGGCCGCCTCGGCGCGGTTGCGCACCAGGCGAAGGGCGTCCTCGGCCACGTCGTCCAGCGCCACCGGCTCGAAGCGCAGGTTCATCTTGCCGGCCTCGATCTTCGACATGTCGAGGATGTCGTTGATCAGCGCCAGCAGGTGCTGGCCGGAACTGAGGATGTCCCGGGCGTAGTCCTTGTAGCGGGCGTCGCCGACCGGGCCGTACATCTCGGCGACCATGATCTCGGAGAAGCCGTTGATGGCGTTCAGCGGCGTGCGCAGTTCGTGGCTCATGTTGGCCAGGAACTCGCTCTTGGCCTGGTTCGCGCCCTCGGCGCGCAGTTTCTCGTTCTCGTACTTGCGGGCCAGTTCCGAGAGCTGCTCCTGGCTGCGTTCCAGATTGACCACGGCGCGGCGCAGTTCGTCCTCGTTGACCCGGCGGGCTTCTTCCTGGGCCTTCAGCGCGGTGATGTCGGCGGCGGTGACCACCAGGCCGCCCTCGGCGGTGGTGCGCTCGGAGATCTGCACCCAGCGGCCGTCGACCAGCTCGGCCTCGCGCACGCCCTTGCGGCCGCCCAGCGCCGGGAACTCCTGGCGTACGGCGAGCTTGGCCTGGGCCTCCAGCTCCTCACGCGCCACACCGGGCTTCAGCACCTGCGGCTCCAGGCGGAAGAAGGAGCGGTAGTTCTTGTTGCACATCAGCAGGCGGCCCTGCTTGTCCCAGAGGACGAAGGCTTCCGACACGCTTTCGATGGCGTCGCGCAGGCGGGTCTCGGCGGCCTGGGCGCGGGCCTGGGCCAGGCGTTCTTCGGTGACATCGAGCGCAACCCCGATGATCCGGGCGTAGCCGCCCTCCGGGCTCTTGCCGAAGCCCTGGCCACGGGCGTCGATCCACACCGGCCGGCCGCCGGAGAGGCTGGGCACCCGGAAGGAGACGTCGAAACCGCCGTAGACCGCCGCGGTGCTCAGCGCCTCGCGCAGGCCGTCGCGGTGACCCTCAGAGACGCGTTCCAGGACCTGTTGCCCTTCGACCACGCCGCCGCGCCAGCCGAACAGGGCCGCGGTGACGTCGGACATGAAAATCTTGTCTTCGCCGAGGTCCCATTCCCAGATGCCGCAGCGGGCGGCCTCGACGGCCAGGCGGAAGCGTTGCTCGCTGTCGCTGTAGGCGGCGTGTGCGCGTTCGACCCGGCGGGATTCCAGCAGCAGCAGGATGCCCAGCGCGACGGCGACGGCCAGCGGGACCACCAGGGATGCGATCTGCATGACCAGGCTGAGTGGGCCATGCATCACCTTGTCGATGGCGACGCCGGTATAGGTGGCGAGCAGCAGGAGGGCGGCGAGTATGGCGATGCGCGCAAAGCGCTGCGTCGGCGGCTTGGCCAGCGCCAGATCGGCGGACCGATCCTCCGCCTGCGCGCCCGCAGCGCTCTCGCCGTCGCGTGCCGACAAGGCTCGCAGCTCCTACGAAGACAAGGCAAATCACCCCGATCACGCGCGAGTCTACGCGGTAAGGGTAAACAGCGTCACCGCCATTCAGCGGCGAATTGTCCCGTTTACGGTTAAGCTGCCTGGTCTTCGGCCAGCGACCGGCTGACCAGCTCGAAGACGTTCTTCGAGAGACCCGGCGAGGCCAGGATGCGTTCCAGCTCCGCCTTCATCAGCTTGCCCAGCTCCGGCTTGTAGCGCCGCCAGCCGCCGAGCGGCTCGACGAGCCTGGCGGCGGTCATCGGGTTGAAGCCGTCGGTGGCCAGGATCTGGTCGGCGAGGAAGCGATAGCCGGCGCCGCGGGGGTCGTGGAAGCGGACCGGGTTGAAGCTCGCGAAGGTCGAGACCAGCGCGCGCAGGCGGTTGGGGTTCTTGGCCTCGAAGGCCGGGTGGGCTGTGAGCGCAAGCACGCGGCCGAGCGCGCTTTCGTCCGGGTCGCGGGCCTGGAGCGCGAACCACTTGTCGATGACCAGGGGCTCGGCCTTCCAGCGTTCGTAGAAGTCGGCCAGCGCGCGTTCGTAGAGTTCGCCGCCGATCAGGGCGAGCGCGGCGAGGCCACCGATGGCGTCGGTCATGTTGGCGGCGGCTTCGTAGTGGCCGAAGGCGAGTTCGCCCACGTCCCCGCGTGGATTGGCCGCCAGAAGGTCGAGCGAGGCGTTGCGCAGCGCGCGGCGACCGGCGCCGGCGGCGTCGGGAGAGAACTCGCCGATCTCCTGCAGGCCGTTGTGCAGGCGCTTCAACTCGGCCTCGAGATGCAGGGCCAGGCGGGTGCGTAGCGCCTCGCGGGCGTCGTGGATCGCCGCCGGATCGGCCGGGCTCATGGCCAGCGCCAGGTCGGGCTCGGACGGCAGGATCAGCAGGAGCGCCTTGAACGCCGGGTCCGACGCCTGGTCGGCGAGCGCGCGGCCGACGGCCTCAGCGTAGCGTTCCTCGCCCACCTCGTCGGCCATGCCGGTGGCGCGGGAGAGGATGAGCGCGCGGGCCAGCTCCTGGCCGGCCTCCCAGCGGTTGAACAGGTCGGGGTCGCCGGCCAGCAGGATGTAGCGGTCGCGGGCCTCGGCGTTGGAGGTGAGCTTTACCGGCGCGGTGAAGCCGCGGAGCGCCGAGATCACCGGGCGTTCGTCGACGCCGGTCAGCACGACCTTGGTCTTCGCGCCTTCCAGCACGACCAGGGTCTCGTCGGCGGCCTGGCCGTCGCGCAGGAAGGCCTGAGTGCGGCCCTCGGCGTCCAGCAGGCCGACGGTGACGGGGATCGGGAGCGCGCCCTTGGTGGGCTGCCCCGGCGTCGGCGCGGTTTCCTGGCTGAACTCCAGGGTGAGCTCGCCGCGGTCGGGGTCATAGCTGCTGGTGAGCGTCACCGCTGGCGTGCCGGCCTGTTCGTACCAGGCGAAGAAGGCGGTCAGGTCCTGGCCGGACACGTCGGCGAAGCAGCGGATGAATTCCTCGACGGTGGTGGCGTGGCCGTCCCAGCGTTCGAAGTAGAGGTCCATGCCTTTGCGGAACGCGTCAGGCCCGATCAGGGTCTTCAGCATCCGGATCACTTCCGCGCCCTTTTCGTAGATGGTCGCGGTGTAGAAGTTGTCGATCTTCATGTAGCTCGACGGGCGCACGGGGTGCGACAGCGGGCCCTGATCCTCGGAGAACTGGCGGGCGCGCAAGGCCTTCACGTCCTTGATCCGCTGCACCGCGTGGCCGCGCATGTCGGCGGAGAAGCTCTGGTCGCGGAAGACCGTCAGGCCTTCCTTCAGGCAGAGCTGGAACCAGTCGCGGCAGGTCACCCGGTCGCCGGTCCAGTTGTGGAAATACTCGTGCGCCACGACGCTCTCGATGCGCTCGAAATCCATGTCGGTGGCGGTGGCTGGGTCGGCCAGCAGGAGCGAGGAGTTGAAGATGTTCAGCCCCTTGTTCTCCATGGCCCCGAAGTTGAAGTCGCGCACGGCGACGATCATGAAGAGGTCGAGGTCGTATTCGAGGCCGAAGGTCGCCTCGTCCCACTTCATCGAGCGTTTCAGTGCGTCCATGGCGTAGGCGGCGCGCGGCGCCATGCCGGGGTCGACGTAGATGCGAAGATCGACCGTGCGGCCGGTCATGGTGACGAGCTTGTCTTCCAGCACGTCGAGCTCGCCGGCCACCAGCGCGAAGAGGTAGCAGGGCTTGAGGAAGGGGTCGTTCCAGACGGCGTAGTGACGGCCACCCGGCAGCTCGCCGTTCTCCATCAGGTTGCCGTTGGAAAGCAGGCGGTGGAACGCCTTGTCGGCCTCGACGCGGACGGTGAAGCGCGACAGCACGTCGGGCCGGTCGGGCCAGAAGGTGATCTTGCGGAAACCCTCGGCCTCGCACTGGGTGCAGAAGCGCCCGGCGGACATGTAGAGCCCGTCCAGCGCCTTGTTGGCCTCCGGGTCGATCTCGACCTCGGTCTCGAGCGTGAAGGCGTCGGGCGCGTTCGGGATGACCAGATATTCGCCGTCGATGGTCCGTTCGCTTTCGGCCAGGACGCGGCCGTCGATGGCCACCGAGATCGCCTTCAGCCGCTCGCCGTTGAACTTCAGGGGATCGGCGTGATCGCCGTTGCGGCGGACCTGCAGCCTGGCCTTCACGCGGGTGGCGTTGGGCTTCAGGTCGAAGGTCAGATGGACCTCGTCGATGAGGAAGGCGGGCGGCTGGTAGTCGGCGAGGCGGATGGCCTGGGGCGTATCTGTGCGCATAGTTGCATCTATCCCCGGCCCTGTGGCGGCGCCAAGGCGCTAGCCGGCGAGTTTCACCCGTCCCGCGCGGGTTTGGGGCAAGGATGCTCGTCCCAACGCCCGTCCTGCTCGCGGACCAGCATGTAGCAGTCCACGCCGAGTTGGCTGGCATCGGCGGTAAGGGTGCGGGCCATGTCCATGGCGTGGGCGCGATAGGCGTAGGCGCCGACCTCGTCGGTGTTGCGCAGCACGACCCACTTGTTGTCGCGCCAGGCGACGATGATCTGCATCGCTGTCGGCTTGCCAACACTCATGGGCGGCCAACCTGCGAATGGATCGCATTGTTCCCTTGGGCTTTTTTCCGCCCACGTCTGGTAGCTGACAGACGAGGCCGGCAAACGCCTTACAACCGAAGCTTCGCCGGGGGGCGTGAGCGTGAAGTCCTATCGTATCTACATCGTCGATCCGGACGGCCGGCTGCAGCTGGGCCAGGCCTTCGAGGCCGTGGACGACGCGACGGCCGGGGCGCAGGCGCAGGGCGGCGCGCAGCGGGGCCGGACCGCGGAGCTCTGGGAGGGCGGCCGCATCGTCGGCAAGGTGTCGAAGGATGGGGTTTTCAGCGCCGGCTGATCCTGACGCCGGGTCATACTTTTCAGCGTCTCCACGAGGCGTATGTTGACGTGCAAGTAAACCTCGCAGAGCCGGGCCAACCGGCAGGGTGGCGCACGTGAACTTCGACTTTTCCGACGACCAGAAATTCCTCAAGGGCGAGGCGCGGAAGTTCCTCGATGCCAATTGCCCGACGGCGCGTGTGCGCGGCGTGCTGGACGATGAGGGCAAGGCCTATGACGCGGCCCTCTGGAAAGCGGTCGCCGAACAGGGCTGGCTGGGCGCGGCGATCCCGGAGGAATACGGCGGCCTGGGCCTTGGCCATCTTGAGCTCTGCGCCATCGCCGAGGAGCTGGGGCGCGTCGTGGCGCCGATCCCGTTTGCGTCGACGGTCTATTTCGTCGCCGAGGCGGTGATGCTGGCGGGGAATGAGGAGCAGAAGTCCTGGCTGCTGCCGAAGATCGCGGCGGGCGAGGTGATCTGCTGCATGGCGACCTCGGAAGGGCCGGGTCCCGCCACCGAGGCGTCGCTGAAGACCACGGTGAAGGACGGGAAGATCTCGGGCGTGAAGCTGCCGGTGACCGACGGGGACATCGCCAATATCGCGCTCGTGCTCGCCAAGGAGAACGGCAAGCCCGGCCTCTACAGCGTCGATCTGGACGGCGAGGGCGTGACCCGCGAGGTGCTGCAGACGCTGGACCCGACCCGCGACGCGGCCAAGCTGACCTTCAAGGACGCCCCGGCGATCCGCGTGGGTGACGCCGGCGCCGGGCTGGAGATCGTGGAGCAGGTGTTCGACCGCGCCGCGATCCTGCTGGCCTTCGAGCAGTGTGGCGGCGCCGACAGGTGCCTGGAGATGGCCAAGGCGTACGCGCTGGAGCGTTATGCCTTCGGCCGGGTGATCGCGTCCTACCAGGCGATCAAGCACAAGCTGGCCGACATCTACGTGAAGAACGAGCTGGCGCGGTCCAATGCCTACTACGGCGCCTGGGCGCTCAACACCGATGCGCCGGAGATGCCGCTGGCGGCCAGCGCCGCGCGGATCGCGGCGTCGGAGGCCTTCTGGTTCGCGGCCAAGGAGAACATCCAGACCCACGGCGGCATCGGCTTCACCTGGGAGATGGACTGCCACCTCTACTACCGGCGCTCGCGGCAGCTGGGCCTGGTCGCCGGCGCGCCCCGGGTCTGGAAGGAGCGGCTGGTCAGCCACCTCGAAAGAAGGAATGCGGCCTGATGGACTTCAACGACAGCCCCGAAGAAGCCGCCTATCGCACCGAGGTGAAGGCCTGGCTGGACGCCAATGCGCCGAAGACCGCCGTGGCCGATGACGGCGAGGGCGGCGGTTCGATGGCCGCGTCCAAGGCCTGGCAGGCCAAGAAGGCGGCGGCCCGCTACGCCCAGATCACCTGGCCCAAGGAATGGGGCGGGGCCGGCGGCACGCCGATCCAGCAGGTGATCTTCAGCCAGGAGGAAGCCCGCTATCCGGTGCCGGGCAACCCGTTCCAGATCGGTCTGGGCATGTGCGTGCCGACGGTGGCCACCTTCGCCGACCAGGCCACCAAGGACCGCTTCGTGGGGCCCGCCCTCCGCGGTGAGGAGATCTGGTGCCAGTTGTTCTCCGAGCCGTCCGGCGGCTCTGACGTGGCGGCGGCCAGGACCAAAGCCGTGCCCGCGCCGGACGGGTCCGGCGACTGGCTGATCTCGGGCCAGAAGGTGTGGACCACGGGCGCCCAGTTCTCCGACTTCGGCATTGTGGTCTGCCGCACCGATCCCGAAGCGCCCAAGCACAAGGGCCTGACCATGTTCTGGGTCGACATGCATGACCCTGGCATCGAGGTGAAGCCGATCCATCAGATGAGCGGCGGCTCGGGCTTCAACGAGGTGTTCTTCACCGACGTGCGGGTGAAGGACAGCCAGAGGGTGGGCGCGCTCAACGACGGCTGGAAGGTGAGCCTAGTCACCCTGATGAACGAGCGCCTGGCGGTCGGCGGGGCGTCGGGCGCGGGCTGGCGGGAGTTCATGGAGGCGGCGCGGGCCGTGCCGGGCCTCGATGGCGCGCCGGCGCTGAAGGACCAGGCGCTGCGCGAAAAGCTCGCCGACTGGTACGTCCAGGCTGAGGGGCTGAAGCACACCCGCAACCGCACCATGACGGCGCTGTCCAAGGGCCAGACGCCGGGGCCGGAGAGCTCGATCGGCAAGATCGTCTCGGCCCTGCAGATGCAGGACCTGGGCAATACGGCGATCGAGATGCTCGACCAGTTCGGGATCATCAACGACCCCGAGCTCGCGCCGCTGCAGGCGGGCTTCCACAGCTCGGTGATGTTCGCGCCGGGCCTGCGGATCGCCGGTGGCACCGATGAGATCCTGAAGAACATCATCGCCGAGCGGGTGCTGGGCCTGCCGGGCGACATCCGCGTCGACAAGGACGTGGCGTTCAAGGACATGCCGACAGGGCGCTAGGCGGCCCGTCCACGGTGGCGAAGCTTGACATCGCGGCGCGGTGGCGGAATGGTTTTCCGTATGGTGAACTATAGTCCTTCGCTCGACCGCACCTTCGCGGCCCTGACCGACCCGACGCGCCGGGCGATCCTGGCGCGGCTCGAAGCGCAGGAGTCAGCGTCGGTGAGCGAGCTGGCGCAGCCGTTCGCGATCAAGCTGCCGGCGGTGATGAAACACCTGGATGTGCTGGACGAGGCGGGCCTGATCAGCCGCTCCAAGACCGGCCGCACGGTGACGGTTCGCCTGAGACCTGAACCCATGAGGGAAGCGATGGACTGGCTCGCCCGCTACGAACGCTTCTGGTCGGCCAGCCTGGACCGGCTCGCGGCGCAGGCGGAAAAACGGGAGGCCGCGCTGAAGGCCGCCGAGGCCAAGACGGACCGCGACGCGTGACCAGCCTGACCCTCGTGCGCCGGATCGCGGCGCGGCCCGCGATCGTCTTCGACCTTGTGACGTCGGCGGAGGGCATCGCCTGCTGGTGGGGTCCGGACGACGGGCCGGTGATCATCGCCGAGAGCGACCCCAGGGTCGGTGGCCGCTACCGGGTCCGGTTCCGGATGCTGGACGGCAGCGAGCACGAGAGCACCGGCGAGTTTCTCGAGGTGCGCCCGCCCGAACGGGTCGCCATGACCTGGTGCTGGCAGGGCGACGAAGACGAGGGCGGCGACTCCCAGATCGAGATCGATCTGCGCGCCATCGACGGCGGCGCGGCCACCGAACTCACCTTCACCCATGCGCGGCTGGCCAGCGAGGCGACGCGGATCAGCCATGAAGGCGGCTGGGGCGGCGCCCTCGACAAGCTGGAACGCCATGTCCTGCGATCGGCGAGAGCCTAGGCGCTGAGCTTCCAGGGCGCACGGCTGCGGCTGAGCAGCTGGGTGTAGAGCCTCGTCAGGCCCTCGAAGGTGTGGTCCCAGCTGTGGCGCGTCTCGGCGCGGCGGCGGGCGGCGAGTTTCAGGGCGTCCAGGTCGCGGGCGAACAGCGCCTCGACGGCCTCGGCCAGGCTGGCCGGATCGACGCCGTTGGAGAGCTGGCCCACGCCCTCGTCGAGCAGTTCGCCGACGCCGCCCTTGTTGGGGCCGACCACCGGCAGGCCCGCGGCCATGGCCTCGATCACCACCAGGCCGAAGGTCTCGTTCTCGTTGGCGTGCAGGAAGGCGTCGCAGCTGGCGATGACGCCGGCCAACGCCTCCGGCTCGCCCTCGAACTCGATGGAGGCGACGCGGGAGGTGTATTTCGCGTCCTTGCCGGCGCCGATCAGCACCAGGCGGTAGGGGTCGCCCAGCAGCTCCACGGCGGCGACCATGGAGTCGATGTTCTTCTCTTTGGCCGGGCGGCCGGCGAACACCAGCAGGCGGGTGTCGGACGGGAAGTCGAGACGCTTCAACAGCGCCGCGCGGTCGCCGCGGCTGGGATGGAAGAGGTCGAGATCGACGCCCAGCGGGTGGACACTCACCTGCTTGACCCCGGCCTCGGCGAGCCGGCTGGCGGAATGGCGACTGGGGGCGACGACGTGGTCGAAGCGGCGGTAGGCCTGGGCCCAGAGATTGAAGGTCGGTTGCTCGGCCCAGTCGCCCAGGTGCAGGGCGGCCAGCGTCGGGGTGTCGGTGTGGCAGACGGCGACGACGGGCGCGCCCAGGCTCTGGCCCGCGATCAGGGCGGCGTGGCCGGGCACCAGGACGTCGCCGGCCTCGATGATGTCGGGGTTGAGCTGCTCCAGCACCGCGGCCCATTTGTTGGGGCTGGCGGGCATCCGGTAGCCGTCGCCGAACGGCAGCTTGGCGGCGCTGACGGTGTAGAGGCCCGAGCCACCGGCGCGCGTCGCCCGGCCGGGAACCACCAGGGTCTGGCGGATGTCGGGGCGGTTGTCTTCCAGCCAGGTGCGCTTAGCCGTGAGGTAGCGCTTCACCCCGCCGGACCGGGGCGCGTACATCATGGTGGTGTCGATCAGGTGGAAGCCGCCGGCGTTGTCCGCAGAAACGTCCGACACGCTTTCAGCCCTTCTTTCCCCGAACGCATCGGGCGCAACGAACAGCGCCGCCGTTCGATCCCGCCGAAGCTTGGCCAGATTAGCGCGGCTCGCCGATTTTTTCCAAAGTCGCGCCAGAACCCTGCGCCTTCTTCTTCTGCTGAAGCTTCACGCTCAAAATGGGGCGAAAGGCCGACGGGGCAAGGGCGTCACCGCGGATCGTAGGCGCGGGCGTACTCCGGACGGGCGCCGACGTTGGGCAGGAACTGCGGATCGATGCGGGCGTGCGTCGCCTGTTCGAAGGCGTAGCCGAGCGCCAGCACACGCGCGTCGGACCAGGCCGCGCCGATCATCGACAGGTTCACCGGCAGGCCGGAAACATTGCCCATCGGCAGCGTCAGGTGCGGATAGCCCGCCACCGCCGGCAGGCTGGAATAGGAGCCCAGGCTGCGGCTGCCGTCGATCGGGTCGACGATGGTCGCGGGGCCGGTCGACGGGCCGACCAGGATCTCGACGGTGTTGGCGGCCAGCATCTTGTCGATCGCCTCGCGGGCCAGCCGCCGCGCGTCGGCGCGGCGCTGCAGGTAGCCGGCGTCGGTGATCGGCGGCGCCTTGGCGGCGCTCTCGAAGATCTCCTGCCCGAACAGCGGCGTCTCCCGCGGCTCCTTGTTGTTGAAGGCGATGAGCGCGTCGAGGGTGCGGGAAGGGACCTTCTTGGGGTCGGTGCCCGCGAGATAGGTGTTCAGCGCCGCCTTGAACTCCACGCGCAGCGCCTCGGTCTCGTTGGCGGAGACGGCGGAGAAGGCCGCGTCGTCCGGGCCCTTGACCTCGACCAGCACCGCGCCGGCCTTTTTCAGCGCTGTCAGCGCGTCCTCGAAGATGGCGTCGGTCTGGGGCGAACGGCCGGCGGTCAGGCGCAGGACGCCGACCCGGACGCCCTTCAGCGCGTCGGGCTTCAGCCCGGCGAGGTAGTCGGTCTTGTGGGCGTCGGCGTCCTTGGTCCAGGCGTCGGCGGGGTCCGAGCCGGCCATGGCGCCCAGCATGGCCGCCGCGTCGGTGACGGTCCGGGTCATCGGGCCGGGCGTGTCCTGCTCCGCCGAGATCGGCACGACGTAGGTGCGCGAGATCAGGCCGAGCGTGGGCTTGAGGCCCACCACGCCATTGGTGGCGGCCGGGCAGGTGACCGAGCCGTCGGTCTCGGTCCCGACCGCCAGCGTCGTGAGGCCGGCGGCCACCGCGACACCGGACCCGGCGCTGGAGCCGCAGGCGGTGCGGTCGAGCAGATAGGGATTGCGCGCCAGGCCGGCGATCGCCGTCCAGCCGCTGATCGAATGGGTCGAGCGGAAGTTGGCCCATTCCGACAGGTTGGCCTTGCCGATGATCACCGCCCCGGCGTCGGTCAGGCGCTTGACCAGGGGCGCGTCGCGGCCGGTGACGTTGTCCTTCAGCGCCAGCGATCCGGCGGTGGTGGCCGTGTCGTCGGCGGACTCGATGTTGTCCTTCAGGAGCACCGGGATTCCGTGCAGGGGCCCGCGCACGCGCCCGGCCTTGCGTTCGGCGTCCAGCTTGCGGGCGTCGGCCAGCGCATGGGGATTGAGCGCGATCACCGCATTGAGCTTGGGCCCCTTGCGGTCGAGGTCGGCGATCCGCGTCAGATAGGCCTGCACCAGGGCCTCGGAGGTCAGCGTTCCGGCCCGCATGGCCGCCTGCTGCTCGGCGCCCGAGGCGAAGGGGTTGATCGGTGATGGGGCGGCGGCGGGCTGGGCGACCGCGACCGACGCGACGAGGGCGGCCGACGCTACGAGGGCAGTCCGGGCCGTGGCGGCCATGAGGGTCTTGAGCATGCGCATCCCCGAATCTTCCCTCGCGGCATAGGAACCGACCCGGCGCGAAAACGCCAGATGGCGGTCTTTATGCCTAGAACGCCACCTGGGCGCCCAGCTCGACCACCCGGGACGGCGGGATCTGGAAGAAGTCGGCGGTGCGGACGGCGTTGCGGGTCAGGAAGACGAAGAGGACGTCGAGGATGTGGCCCAGGCCTACGCTGCGGCGGGGCAGCAAGGTGCGGCGGCTGAGGAAGAACGAGGTCCGCATGATGTCGAACTTCAGCCCCTTGGCGCGGGCCAGCGTCATGCCCTTGGCGACGTTGGGCGTCTCCATGAAGCCGAAGGACAGCGTCATGGCCTTGAAGCCGGGCGCCAGGTCGTGGACCTCGACCCGCTCGGAGTCCGGCACGCGGGGACGCGGGGCGACTTTGACGGTGAGCAGGACCACCTGCTCGTGCAGCACCTGATTGTGCTTGAGATTGTGCATCAGGGCGGCGGGCACTGAGCCGGGGTCGGCGGTCAGGAAGACGGCGGCGCCGCGGGCCTGCAACGGCGGGCGCTGCAGCAGCATCGGGAGCACGTCGGAGAGCTTCAGGTCGCTCTGTTCGGCGCGCAGGACCCGGCGGATGCCGCGCATCCAGGTCCACATCAGGAGGATGACGCCGGACGCGATCAACAGGGGCACATAGCCGCCGTGCACCACCTTGGCGAGGTTGGCGGCGAGGAAGGCGCCCTCGACCAGCAGGAAGGGCGAAAAGGCGATGATCGCCTGCCAGATCGGCCGGTGCTTGAGGCGGTGGATGGCGACGACGGCGAGCACCGAAGAGGTGATCATCGCGCCCACCACCGAGACGCCATAGGCGTTGGCCAGCGCGTCGGAAGAGCGGAAGCCGATCACCAGGGCGGCGACGCCCAGCGCCAGGATCCAGTTGATCTGAGGCGCGTAGATCTGGCCGACGTGGGCCTCCGAGGTGACCTTCAGGGTCAGCCTGGGGAGCAGGCCCAGTTGCACGGCCTGCTGGGTCATGGAGAAGGCGCCGGAGATAACGGCCTGGCTGGCGATGACGGTGGCGGCGGTGGCCAGCACCACCAGCGGGATCTGGAACCAGCTGGGGGCCAGGTGGAAGAAGGGATTGTCGATGGCCCCGGGGTCGGTGATGACCAGCGCGCCCTGGCCCAGGTAGTTGAGGATCAGGCAGGGGAAGACCAGCGCCACCCAGGTCCATTGGATCGGCTTGCGGCCGAAATGGCCCATGTCGGCGTAGAGGGCCTCGGCCCCGGTGACGGTCAGGAAGACCGAGCCCAGGACGGCGGGGGCGATGCGCGGATGGTGCGCCAGCAGCGCGAGACCCGGCAGGGGATTGAGCGCCTTGAGCATCTGGGGCGCGTGGAACAGGGGCACGACGCCCAGCACCGCGATGGTCGCGAACCAGACGACGCAGACCGGACCGAACCAACGGCCGACGCCGCCGGCGCCGCGCTTCTGCACCGCGAACAGGCCGACCAGCAGCACCAGGGCGATCAGCGGCACGAAGGGTTCGATGCGGCCGCTGAGTCCCTTGACCACCTCGAGGCCTTCGACCGCCGAGAGCACGGAGACCGCCGGCGTCAGCATCGCGTCGCCGAAGAACATGCCGGCGCCGATCATGCCGATGATCAGGATCGCGCCGGCCGCGCGGCCGCCGGCCTTCTGGACCAGCGCCATCAGCGACAGCGTGCCGCCTTCGCCGCGGTTGTCGAAGCGCATCAGGATGGCGACGTACTTCAGCGTCACGATGACCATCAGGGTCCACAGCATCAGCGAGACGACGCCGATCACGTCGCCCGCCGCCAGCCGGCCGCCGGCGCGGGACAGGTGGCTGATGGATTCCTTGAAGGCATAGAGCGGGCTGGTGCCGATATCGCCATAGACGACGCCCGCCGAGCCCAGCGCCAGGCCCAGGAACCCGCGCAGGTTCGGCGCCGGCGTGGCGGCGTCGGTGGCGGTTTCGGTGACGGGCGTGGCGGCGTCCAAGGCGGAATCCTGCGGCAATATCGAGGCGGGCTTGTCGCGCCGAGTGACATAAAGATCCCATGTGGTTGTTGGGCTTAGCGGCCCGGAACGCTTGCGCCGGAGGGTCGGAAGGGCCTTGTTTGCGCCGTTCGAGTTGCGCCGTTTGTATTGCGCCGGGGAGGCGCGCCATGAGCCTTTCGACCGATATCCCTGAAGACCGCCCCGAGTTTCGCGTCGGGCGGCTGCATCCTGCGGCGGCCTACGCCCTGTCGTTCCTGATGGTGGCGGCGGCGACGCTGGCCGCGATCCTGGTCGATCAGGTCCAGACGGTTCCCAACCTGTCGCTGGTGTTCGTGCTGCCGGTGGTGATCGCCGCGGTGAGCTTCGGCTGGGGTCCCTCGCTGGCCGCCGCGGTGGCCGGTGCGCTGGCCTACAACTTCTTCCTGATCGCGCCGCTCTACACGCTGCGGGTCGCCGATCCGGCGAACATCTGGGCGCTGTTCCTGCTGCTGGTCACCGCGGCGATCGTCAGCGGGGTGGCGGCCCAGTCGCGCCGCCGCGCCATGGAGGCCTGGAGCGCGGCCGACCAGGCGACGGCCTTGCAGGCGCTGGCCCGCAGCCTGGTGGCGGCCAACGGCGGCGCGGGCGCGGCGCAGGCCAGCGCCGACGCGCTCGCCCGGCTCTTCCATTCGCCGGCGGTGGTGTTCTTGCAGGGCGAGACGGAGCTGGCGGTCACCGGCCAGGCCGGCGGCGGCGAACTCAGCCCCGCCGACCGCGAGGCGGCGGGCTGGGCGCTGGCGGCCCGGATACCGACCCGCGGCGGCGCCTATCCGGTGGAGTCCGCGGCCTACGACTTCTGGCCGGTGGTGACGCCGCAGCGGCAGCAGGCGGTGATCGGGGTCTCGATCTCACTGGGCGAAGCCGGCCGGCCGGACAATCCTGAGCGGCTGGTGGAGATCGTCTCCGGCTATCTAGCCGTGGCGCTGGACCGCGAGGCCTATGCCGCCCAGGTGCTGGAAAGCCGGGTCGAGGTGGCGAGCGAGCGGTTGAAGGCCGACCTGCTGGCCGCCGTCAGCCACGACCTTAAGACGCCGCTCTCGACGGTGCTGTTCACCCTGCAGAGCCTGCAGAAGTTCGCCAAGACGCACGACGCCAAGACCCGCGCCGAGCTGCTGACGCTGGCCGAGACCGAGACCTCGCGGCTGTCGGCCATGGTCGCGAACCTCCTGGACATGAACCGGATCGACGCCGGCGCGGTGGTGGTCAAGACCGCGGCCGTGGAGCCCGCCGAGCTGGCGGCCGAGGCCTTGCGCAGCGCGTCCGTCGCCCTGGCCGGGCGCGAGGTGGTCAACGAGGTCAGCGCCCAGGCCGCGCCACTGGAGGTGGACGCCTCGCTGTTCGAGACAGCACTGGCCAATGTGCTGGAGAACGCCGCCAAATATGCCCCGGCCGGCGCGCCGATCCGGCTGCGCAGCGGCGAGGCCGGCGGCGCCGGCTGGATCGAGGTCGAGGACGAGGGACCCGGTTTCCCCGGCGCCATCGAGCCGATGTTCGAGAAGTTCTCCCGCGGCGTCAGCGGCGACGGCCGCCCGCCGGGCACGGGCCTTGGGCTCTCCATCGCCCGCGGCTTCCTGGAAGCGCAGGGCGGGTCGGTCGAGGCCGTGAACCTGCAGGGCGGCAAGGGCGCCCGCGTGCGGCTCTCCGCGCCCCTGGCCAAGGCGGTCGCCCAGCCTGCATAGTCAGGCGGCATGAGTGACGCCGATCCTGCCACCATCCTCGTCGTCGAGGACGACGCGAGCCTGAACGCCGCGCTCTGCGCCACGCTCAAGGCCGCGGGCTACCGGCCGGTCAGCGCGCGCAGCGCCGCCGAGGGTCTCCGCTGGTTCGCCCACTATGCGCCGGACCTGGTGCTGCTGGACCTGGGGCTGCCCGACCGCGACGGCCTGAGCGTGATCGGCGAGATCAGGGGCCGTAAACAACAAGAGGGGGGCCAGACGCCGATCGTGGTGCTGTCGGCCCGCGACGCGCCGGCCATGAAGGTCGAGGCGCTGGACCTGGGCGCCGACGACTATGTGCAGAAGCCGTTCGGGGTCGAGGAGCTGCTGGCGCGCATCCGCGCCGGCCTGCGCCACGGGGTACAGGCGCGCGGTTCGGCGCCCCTGGTGCGCACCGGGGACCTTACCATCGACCTAGGTCTGCGCCGGGTCGTGAAAGGCGCCGAGACGCTGAAGCTGTCGCCGAAGGAATACGACCTGCTGGCGGAACTGGCGCTCAACCTTGGCCGCACGGTCAGCCACAAGGACCTGTTGCGCAGCGTCTGGGGGAGCGAGCGGGCCGACATCCAGTATCTGCGGGTCTATGTGGGCCAGCTGCGCCAGAAGCTCGGCGATGTCGGCGGCGAGCCGTTGCTGGTGAGCGAGGCGGGCGTCGGTTACCGCTTGGCCGAGATCGCCGGCTGACCTCCAGACGCAACAGAGGCCGCGCTTCGCAGCGCGGCCTCTGGCCTCAAGGATCGCTCTCGCGAAGCGGCGGATGGCGCTCCGTTGGGGAGGCCGGCCAGACCGCTCGGGGAGCGAGGGCGATCCTGAGCGCTAGGTCTTAGTTCTTCAGGGCTTGGCGCGCGGCGTCCTTCACCGAGCCGACGGCCTTCTGCACCTTGCCTTCGACGCGCTCGCCGGCGCCTTCAGCGGCCAGCTTGTCGTTGCCGGTCGCTTTGCCGACGCCTTCCTTGATCGAACCCGCGATGTCCTTTGTGGCGCCTTTGGCCTGGTCCTTGTGCATGGGAGCACTCCTTGAGCTTGGTGTGGCGGGGCCTGACTGACCCCTCGCCGACGAATACGCAGAGCCAAGCTCAAGGTTCCGCTGCCCTCCCCTGATGGGGAGGGTGGCGAGCGAAGGTGAGACGGGTGGGGAAGTGTGGGCCGGAATGCTGAGTCAGTGCTTGATCGCGACTTCCCCACCCTGACGGCTCCGCCGTCTGTCCCTCCCCGGAAAGGGGAGGGGAGATTGCGCGCAGGCCTCTCGACCGCTATCTGCACGCGTCAATTCCCAGTCATTCTTAGTCGAGCGGTGCGGACGCCCCATGGCGCAGCAATATATTTTCCAGATGCAGGGCCTGACCAAGGCCTTCCCAGGCGCGCCGAAGAAGACCTTCTCGGACATCTGGCTGTCGTTCTATCCGGACGCCAAGATCGGCGTGGTCGGCGTCAACGGCTCGGGCAAGTCGACGCTGCTGAAGATCATGGCGGGCCTCGACAAGGACTTCCAGGGCGAGGCCTTCGCCGCCGAGGGCGTCAAGCGCGGCTATCTGGAGCAGGAGCCCAAGCTCGACGACAAGCTCGACGTCTGGGGCAATGTCATCGCCTGGTGTGAGGAGAAGAAGCTCTTCGACGAATACAACGCCATCGCGATGAAGCTGGGCGAGGAGTACACCGACGAGCTGATGGAAGAGATGACCGCGCTCCAGGAAAAGCTGGACGCCGGCGACCTCTGGGACATCGACAGCCGCATTGAGATGGCCATGGGCGCGCTGCGCTGCCCGCCCAACGACGCGGCGGTCGGGCCGCTCTCGGGCGGCGAGCGGCGGCGCGTGGCGCTGGCCCGGCTGCTGCTGTCGAAGCCCGACATGATGCTGCTGGACGAGCCCACCAACCACCTGGACGCCGAGAGCGTGGCCTGGCTGCAGCACCATCTGGAGACCTTCCCGGGCTGCATCATCCTGGTGACCCACGACCGCTACTTCCTGGACCAGGTGACCAAGTGGACGCTGGAACTCGACCGCGGCAAGGGCCTGCCGCACGAGGGCAACTACTCCTCGTGGCTGGAGGCCAAGACCAAGCGGATCGCTCAGGAAGAGCGCGAGGAAGCCGGCAAGAAGCGCGCGATCGACCGCGAACTGGCCTGGGTGCGATCCTCGCCCAGCGCGCGGCGGTCAAAGTCCAAGGCCCGCCTCGCGGCCTTCGAAGACCTGCAGAACGCCTCGGACAACGCCAAGCAAACCTTCGCCCAGATCCAGATTCCGCCCGGTCCGCGCCTTGGCCAGATGGTCATCGAGGTCAATGGCGTCGAGAAGGCCTACGGCGACAAGCTGCTGTTCAAGGACCTGACCTTCAAGCTGCCGCCGGGCGGCATCGTGGGCGTCATCGGGCCGAACGGGGCGGGCAAGTCGACGCTGTTCAAGATCATCACCGGTCAGGAGACGCCGGACGAAGGCTCGGTCCGCCTGGGTGAGACCGTGAAGCTGGCCTACGTCGACCAGAGCCGCGATACGCTGGATCCCACCAAGAACGTCTGGGAAGAGATTTCCGGCGGCAACGACATCATGAAGGTGGGGAGCAAGGAAATCCCCAGCCGGGCCTATGTGGGCACCTTCAACTTCAAGGGCGCCGACCAGCAGAAGAAGGTGGGCCTGCTCTCCGGCGGTGAGCGCAACCGCGTGCACCTGGCCAAGACGCTGGCCGCCGGCGGCAACGTCCTGATGCTCGACGAACCGACCAACGACCTGGACGTGGAAACGCTGGGCGCGCTGGAATCGGCGCTGGAGGACTTCGCCGGTTGCGCCGTGGTGATCAGCCACGACCGCTTCTTCCTCGACCGCCTGGCGACCCACATCCTGGCCTTCGAAGGCGACAGCCAGGTCGACTGGTTCGAGGGCAACTTCGAAGCCTACGAAGAGGACAAGAAGCGTCGCCTGGGCGCCGACAGCCTGATCCCCCACCGCATCAAGTTCCAGAAGTTCACGCGCTAGGGCTGCGTCTTCCGGCAGGCATAGGGCAGTCCGGGCTCGGCGCAGAAGTCGGGCCAGTGGCCGGAGCGGCGCCAGTAGTCGAGGAGGCCCAGGCGCGCGGCGAGTGGCAGGAACCGCGGATCGTCCCGGAAGGCCTTCATCGAAGAATAGAACAGGTAGCCCAGGAATAGCTCAGGCCCAGCCAGGGTTGTGGGCGCCTCCGCGTAGGCGCCATCCACGTCACCTTCGCGGGACAGCATCTGCAGGCGGCGCTCGGCCGGCACGCTGTCGCAGGCGGGGGGCAGCCCGCGCGCATGACGGGCCAGCCGCTCTGGCAGCTCGGACAGGAAGGTCTCGACGCAGGCGAAGGTCTGCGGATTGTAGGGGCCGTGGGGATCCATTTCCCGCATGTGCGCCAGCGCCGGCCCGGGTTCCTCCCAGGCGCTGACCAGCAGCCAGCCAATCCCGCCGACGCTTTCGGGGCGGCTGATCGCGAACTGCGCCAGAGCTCTGCGGGCGCCCGACGCGTCGCCCCGGGCGCCGTCGATGTAGATCCGCTGGGCAAGGGCGGGGTTCAGGGTGCGTGGATCGCCGGACTCGATCAGCTGGTCATCGACCTCCTGGGCCTCCTTGAGGCGTCCGACCTCTCGCAGCAGGGCGATATCGAGCATGCGGGTGGGCATCAGGTTGGGGTCGATCCGCCGGGCCTTGATGAGGTTGTCTTCCCGCTCCAGCCAATGGCCGCCGCTGGGATAGCTGTCGGCGATAGCGAGGTAGGCCTTGGGCGTCCGTGGATCGAGCTGCAGAGCGCGGGCCGCCGAGGCGCGGGCCGCCCGGCGCAAGGCCTCCCCCTCCGGCGCATCGAGAGTCGTCTCGGCGGCGGCGTGGGCCTGAGCGACGGCAAAGAGGGCCTGGCCGACGGCGAGGTCGGGCGCGGCCTCGGTCAGGCGGCGCCCAGACTGCAGCATGCGTTGCGCATTGCCCTCGCTGGCGACCGCTTCACAGGTGTTGAGGTAGAGCGCCAGGATGCTGGGCGCCATGCCGCGCCGCGACTGCCGGCGGTCGGTGAGCGCGCAATCCAGCCCGCCGGCGACGCTGAGCGCAGCCCGGTCGGCCAGGCCGTGAGCCGCGGCGGCGGCGGGCCGGGTCAGCTGACGCGATGACAGCACCACGCCGCTCTTGCGGTCGAGCACCTCGATGCTGATCGAGACGTCATCACCCTGCCGGCCGATGGATCCGGTGACCCGCAGCTCCGCGGGGGCGGCGGATCCGGCGCGGACGGTGTCGATGCCCGAGCGGGTGAGCACCCGGACCAGGGCCTCGTCGAGGTCGGTGGAAAGGCGGGCGAGCTCCGCGTCGCCTTGACGGAGCTGGAACGGCGCCACCTCCACCCGGCCGGTCTGGTCGCGCGGAAGGCCGCCGTCGCGGCCCACCCACCACCAGCCCAGCAGACCGGTCGCTAGGACCGCGAAGGTGGCGGCGACGGCTATCCAGCGGCGGCTGCGGCGAGCTGGCGGCGCCTGCGAGTCCATGCTCGGTGCGCCGGTCTCCCTCAGGCGGTAGCCGACCTTGGTCACGGTCTCGAGGCTGAAGGCGCCGGTCTCCGCGCCTAGCTGGCGCAGGATGGAGATGACCCGGTTGATCGCGTTGTCGCCCACCACGCGCCCGTCCCAGCAGCGCTGGATCAGGTCGTCGCGGCCGACGACTGCGCCCCGCGCGCCCGCCAGGACCACCAGCACCTGCATGACCCGCGGCTCAAGGGTGCGCTCCTGCCCAGCCCACGCGGCCTGGCGCGTCGCCGGCGTCACGGTCATGCCGCCCAGGCTGAAGGCGGCTTCATGGGCCAGCCGGATCGGCGGATCGTCTGACGTCACGCAAGCCCCCCCGAGCTGACGCGGTTTCTGGAGCGCTTAAGAGGCCCAAAGCGGCGCGCCATCACAAGAAGATAATCGGTTCGTAAGGTCGGGGGTGTGGCGGGCCGAGAGGCGCGCGGCCGAGGCTGGACTCGCCTGCGACGTGCAGGCGCGAGGAGCCTGAGCACCATGCCCACCTACACCGGAACCAGCGGCAACGACATCATCGACAATAACGGGGCCGCCACCTTCGACGTCATGAACGGTCTGGGCGGCGACGACTACCTGCACGGCGGGGAGGGCAACGACACGCTGCTGGGCGGCGATGGCAACGACACCCTGATCGGCGACGGCGGCGACGATGTCGTCGACGGTGGCCCTGGGGAGGATATGGCGAGCTTCGAGTTCGCGCCGATCTCCGTCACCGTGGACCTGTCGATCACCACCAAACAGCAGACGACGATCTTCCCGACCTCCGACACCCTGATCAACATCGAGGACCTGCGGGGCGGCACGGCGGACGATCTCCTCACCGGCAACCTCAGCGCCAACGCCATCTACGGCGGAACCGGCAACGACACGATCAGCGACCCCGGCGGCAAGAACTACCTGCGCGGCGAGGACGGCGACGACAGCATCACCGGCGGCCAGGACTTTGACGACATCAACGGCAACAAGGGCAATGACACCATCGACGGCGGGTCAGGCGGCCACGATTGGCTGGTGGGCGGTCAGGGCAACGACCTGATCACCGGAAAGCAGGCCGACATCCTGTGGGGCAACCTTGGCAACGACACCCTGCACGGTGGTGCGGCTGACGCCCAGCTGCGCGGCGGCCAGGGCGACGATTCCATCGCCGGCGGCTCGGGCAATGAGTTCATCTCCGGCGATCGGGGAAACGACACCGAAAGCGGCGGGGCCGGGGCCGACATCTTCCACGGCAGCCAGGACGCCGGCATCGACAAGGTGCTGGACTTCAACCTGGCGCAGGGCGACCGGGTCGAACTCGACCCAGGGACCACCTACACGCTGAGCCAGGTGGGCGCGGACACGGTCATCGACATGGGCGCCAGTGTTGGGGGAGCGCCAAACCAGATGATCCTCGTCGGCGTGCAATTGTCGACGCTGACGCCCGGCTGGATATTCGGGGCCTAGGCGCCAGCCCGATGATCCTGGCCGGCGTTCAGATGTCGAGCCTGCACGCGGATTCGATCTGCTTGGGTTGAACTCGCTCGCCCTCAGCGTGTGAGGGCTGGACGCTCTCAGGTTGCGCCTCTAGCGTGTCCTTGGACGAACGGGTTCGTTGAAAGGACTCGTGCTTGGGGGAGGCCGCGCTGAAGCCGCGCAGCCGTCGATGGGGCGCAATTCATGGGCTTGGAAGCCGTCATCAGTCCGGCGGGCTTTAGCGCTTACGTCTACGACCCGTCGCGCAACGTCATCCACTTCGTCTCGTCCAACGGGACCGTGCAGGACTGGGACGTCGCCCAGAAGGCGTTCGTCGGCAGCACCGGAATCGGCGGGACGCCGGGCAGCGTCGATATCACACCGGACGGCCAATACCTGCTGATCGGCAACAGGACGCCGATCCTGACCAGCGCGCCGGGCGCGCCGGCGACCTATGTCGACGACATCACCCGGCTGAACCTGACCACCCACGCGGTGGACCACATTCAGTTCTCGATCGACTACGGCAACCTCGAGCGCGGCGTGTCGCACATCGCCGTCGCCGCCGACGGCACGGCGCTGGTCACCACTGACTTCGCGGGCTCCGGAGGGAACCAGTTCCGGGATTTCAACGCCGAGGCCGCGACCCCGGCCTTCAGCACGGTCCACGGCCTGACCAGCGTCCAGCAGTCGAGCTATCTGTTGGTCTCGGACACCCGCCAGCACGTGCTGGTGCAGGAAGCCGACATCTCCGACGGCCCGCTGCACGTGTTCAGCTCCGGCTCGGACTCGATCACCGCCACCAACGACCTCTATGCGTTGGGAACCAGCGGCTTCAACGACGGCGAGGGCGCCTACAACGAGGCCCGCGGGCTGGTCGCCGATGTCACCTACAACAACATCTTCGTGCTCAACGCCCAGCTGAACAAGGTGGCCGACCTCACCTCGTTCCAGCAGGCCGGCGCGGTGCTCGGCGCCGGGTTCGATACCGACGGCAACCACCTGTTCCTCTGGGAAGGCCACGTCCAGCAGATCCTGGTGATCGACACGAACACCTGGCGGCAGGTCGGCACGATGTCGGTGCAGACCCCGGAAGGAGTCGGGACTGTCGGCAATTCGGGCGGGACGATGAATGTCATCGACAACGGCCAGGGCCTGCTGCTCGGGACCGGCAGTGGCGCCGAGATCATCGACCTCACCCAGAGCCTGCACATCAACGCCACGGGCGACGCCACCAACCAGGTGCTGAACGGAGCGATCGGGGCGGATTCCCTGAACGGCGCGGCGGGGTCGGACACCCTGATCGGCGGCGCCGGCGCCGACACTCTGGCCGGCGGAACGGGGCACGACCAGCTGTCCGGCGGGACGGGGGCCAACCTCTTCATCTTCGCGCCGGGCGACTCCGGCGTGACGCAGGGGACCATCGACGTCATCACCGACTGGTCCTCAAGCGATGGCATCGCCTTCAACGGCCTGACCGTCACCGCCGGCGCCTATGCGGAGGCCAGCGCGGCGGACTATTCGGCGGCGCTCACGCTCGCCAACACCCAGATCGCCAGCGGCGCGGCCGACGTCGTCGCCGTGTCGGTCGGCAGCGATGTCATCGTCTTCGCCGACAGCGCCGGCAACAATGGTTCGGCCGACGACGCCATCGTGCTGTCGGGCCGGGCGCTGAGCGATGTCGACGCCAGCAACTTCCTGCCGGGCGCGGCCCTGCCGCCACCGCCGCCCCCGCCGCCGCCGGGGTCACCGCCGCCCCCGCCGCCCGCGGCCCAGGCCACGATCACCATCCCGGGCGGGAGCTATCACGTCCTCTCCACCGACACCCTGACCTTCACCGACGAGACCGGGTTCTACATGGATGTCGGGCCGCCGGACCCGTCGCTGACCGTCGACGGGACGGTCCATGTGGTGTCGAGCGGGCCGGGCGCAGTCGGGGCGCTGGTCGGCATCCAGATCGGCGGCAGCAGCTTCTACAACAACCCCGTGACGATCGGGGTGACCGGCGAGTTCGATGTGACTTCGAACGCGGGCGGGGTGTCGGTGATCGGCTACAGCTCAGGCAGCTGGTCGCCGCCTTTCACCAACAAGGGCATCTTCAACGTCACTGGCGTCGGCGACGCAGTCGGGCTGACGACCGACGACCCCAAGCCTCTGCCGGTGGACAACGAGGGCTATTTCCACGTCGTTTCGTCCGCCGGGCGTGCGGCCGGGATCGAGATGGGCAACGGCGGCGTCTTCCACAACAGCGGCGACATCGAGGTGTTCGGCAATACCTTCGCGGTCGGCGTGGAGACGGCGGCGCACAACGAAACCTTCGACAACACCGGCACGATTCACGTGGTCAGCCAGGCGGCCGGCCAGGCGATCGCGGTGTCCTGGTATTTCGGGGTCTTCAATACCGGCTGGAGCAACGAGGGGCTCATCCAGGGCGACGTGGCGCTGAACGCCGGCATCTATACGTCCCCGGCCAACCCGATCGCCTATTCCAACAGCGGCACGATGACCGGCGCGGTCAACCTGACCGGCATGAGCGACATCTTCCACAACACCGGCACGATCACCGGAGCGGTGAGCCTGGGGTCCGGCGACGACACCTTCGACAGCCATAGCGGGGTCCTGCACGGAACCCTGGACGGTGGGGACGGGGCGGACTCGATCATTGGCGGCATCGGGGCCGAGACTCTGTCCGGCGGAACGGGCGCGGACACCATCATCGGCAATGGCGGCGCCGACAGCCTGAGCGGCGGCGCGGGCGCCGACTCCATCGCGGCGGGCCACGACGGCGCGGCGCTTTCCGGTGGAACCGGCGACGACACCCTGGTCGGCGGCGCGGGGGCCGACACCCTGAGCGGCGGGACGGGCGCGGATCACCTGACCGGCGGCGGGACGGACCACTTCGTCTTCGCTCAGAGCGACTCCGGCGTGACCCAGGGCGCGCTCGACGTCATCACCGACTGGAACTCGGGCGACACCATCACCTTCGCCAACGTCACGGTCGGTGCGGGCGTCTATTTCGAAGGCTCGGCGGTGAGTTACGCCTCCGCGCTCAACCTGGCCAACAGCCACATTGCCAGCGGCACGGCCGATATCGTCGCAGTGCAGGTGGGCGGCGACGTGGTGGTGTTCGCCGACAGCGCCGGCGACAACGGCTCGGCCGACGACGCGGTGATCCTCAGCGGCAAGACGCTGAGCGACGTCGACTTCGGCAATTTCTCCGGACAGGCCGCGCCGCCGCCGGTCGTCGATCCGGGCCAGGGCGGCGGCGGCCCAGGCAGCGTGCTCACGGGAACGGCCGGCGCAGACGCCCTCTACGGCGGCGACGGGAACGACACGGTCAATGCGCTGGCCGGCAACGACATTCTGGTCGGTTCCAACGGCGACGACAGCCTGCTCGGCGGCGACGGCGACGACCAGATGCAGGCTGGCGCGGGCGCGGACACCCTGCTGGGCGGCGCCGGCGACGACGACCTGCAAGGCGGGCCGGGCAACGACCTCATCGACGGCGGCGCCGGGATCGACACCCTCAGTTACCTGAACGCCACCAGCGGCGTGATCGTCACCCTGGGCGACAGCCGACCGCAGGCCGTCGGCGCCGATCAGGGTGTCGACACCGTGGTCAATATGGAGAACATCTCCGGCAGCCTGTTCGACGATCAGCTGTCTGGCGACAACGGCCCCAACCATATCATCGGCTGGACGGGCGCCGACACCATCGCCGGCGGCGGCGGCAATGACACGCTGGAGGGCCGCGAAGGCGACGACGCGCTCTACGGCGGCTACGGAGACGACCTGATCCTGGGCGGCCCGGGCGCCGACACCCTGTCCGGCGGGGATGGCGTCAACGTCTTCCAGTACAACCTGCCCGGAGAGAGCACCGCGGCCGACGCCCTGCACGGTCACCTGGAGAAGATCGACCACATCACCGATTGGACGAGTGCGGACTTCCTGCAGATCTTCAACGGTCCGGTGGCCACCAGCGCGAATTTCCAAGAGATCACGGTCAACGACTACGACACGGCCTATGCCCGGGCGCAGTCCGACTTCGCCGCCCACGGCATCGAATACACCGTCGCGTTCGTCGGTCAGGACTCGATCGTGTTCGCGGCGCACGAAGGCTACGCGGTGGTCCTGGAGGGCCAGATCCTCTCCAGCATCTCCACGAGCAACATCGGCCCGACTTACGTCACGCCGCCGCCCCCGCCGCCGCCGCCGCCGCCGTTGGGCGGGGGCGGCGGTGGAGGCGGTGGCGGTGTCGTCGTCGTCGCGGTCAACGCCGGCGGTGGCGGTGGAGGCGGCGGCGCGACGCTGACCACCGTCCCGACCGACAGCGACGACCATCTGACCGCGATCCCCGGCCAGACCGAAATCCACGCCGGAGCCGGCAACGATACGGTGTCGGGGACCTCGGTCGACGACTATCTGCGCGGCGACGATGGCGACGACTCGATCTCCGGCGGCCCGGTGTTCGACGACATCAACGGCAACCAGGGCAACGACACCATCGCCGGCAATGACGGCAACGACTGGGTCGTCGGCGGCAAGGGCGACGACAGCCAGACTGGCGGCGCCGGCAACGACATCGTCTGGGGGAATCTCGGCAACGACACCCTAGACGGCGGCGACGGCGCCGACCAGGTGCGGGGCGGCCAGGGCGACGACAGCATCTCGGGCGGCGCGGGGGACGACTACATCTCCGGCGACCGCGGCAACGATACCGAGGTCGGCGGCGCCGGCGCGGACATCTTCCACGGCTCGCAGGACGCCGGCATCGACAAGGTGCTCGACTTCACGCCGTCCGAGGGCGACCGGGTGATGCTCGATCCCGGCACCACCTACACGCTGAGCCAGGTCGGCACCGACACCGTGATCGACATGGGCAACGGCAACGAGATGATCCTGGTCGCCACCCAGCTTTCGACCCTGAAGGATGGCTGGATCTTCGGGGCCTAGCCCTACCGCCTCGCGGCGCTCGCCGGAGGCGGCTTGGCGGTTTACTTCGGCGGCGTGGTTGAGGCCGGGGCGCCGGGTGTGGCGGCGGCGGAAGGATTGACCGCGCCGGGCGCGGGCGCGTTCACCGGCGGCGGACTGGCCAGCGGCGGCGAGGCTTCCTTGGTCTCACCGCCCAGGGACGGCGGGTTGAGGCTGGTGGCGCTGCTCGCCGCGCCGGCGGTGTCGGCCGGCAGGCTGGGGGCGGTGGCGCTGGTGTTGGCGCCCGCGCCGGTTTCGGCGCTGGCCGTCTGGCCGCTCCACCAATCTTTCTGGCCCCGGGCCTTGGGCGAGGCCTTCATGTAGGCGTTGAGCTGCGCATAGGGGATCGGTTGCTTGGGTCCGGCCGCGGTTGGGGCGGCGGAGGCCGTCTCCGCTAAAAACAGACCGGCGGAAAGTGCGATGGCGGCCGCGCCGGCGGCCAACAGGATGGTCTTCATGGGAATTCCCTCAAGACGAACGCCGCGCAAGGCGGCGCCCGGTCAACCCACGAAGGCGGCCTAAGGTTTCGCCTAGCCCGTCGGCATTTCGCGGACGCGGCGCAGCGGCGAGAGCAGACCCCACACCGGCCCGATCATCAGGCCGCCGATGGCGATCAGCAGCGCTTGGCGCATCCCCACCACGCCGCCCAGCACGCCGCCGACCAGGGCGCCGACGACAGCGGTCCCGCCACCCGCCACGCGGAAGGTCGCGCCGACCCGGCCCAGCACGCTGGTCGGCAGGACGACCTGGCGCAGGCTGGTGGCCAGGATCAGCGGCACGACCCCGAAGGCGTCGCCGAGCAGCTGCGAGACCACCAGGCAGGCCATGCCGCCCACCGGGTTGGCCGCCGGGGCCAGGAGCACGATCAGGGTGCCCAGCGCCGAGAGGATGCCCGCCACGCAGATCGCCGGCCCGACGCCCAGCCGGCGCGCCATGGGCTGGGCCATCAGGGCGCCGACCAAGGCGCCAAACCCGCCGGTGGCGATGCCCAAGCCCAGCAACACGGGGCTGAGGCCCAGGCTGCGCAGGACAAAGGCGATGTAGAGGGCGCTGAAGAAGCCGCCGAACAGACCGCCGGTGGCGGTCATAATCAGGAGGACGCGCACCCTGGGCTCACCCCACGACGTCAGCGCCCCGGTGGCCGCCCCGTCGACCCAGCCGCGCCGCTTGACGCCCGCTTCAGGCGGCGGCTCGGGCGCGCGAATCTGCGCCAGCAACAGGGCTGAGAGCAGGTAGGTGGCGGCGTTCACAATGACCGCGATCGGCGCCGTCAGCCACTGGAAGAGGATGCCGGCCACGCCCGGTCCGGCCATCTCGGCAAGGGACTCGGTCACGCTGAGCTTCGCATTGGCGTCGGTGACCCGCGGCTTGCCCACCAGACCCGGAAGATAGGCGTGATCGGCGATGTCGAAGAGCGCACTGGCCGCAGCGACCATCATGGCGGCGGCGTAGACCTGCAACATGCTGAGCAGGCCGAGCCAGGCCGCGATCGGCAGGACGATGAGGATCGCCGCGCGAACCAGGTCCATGGCGATCAGGATCGGACGGCGTGCGGTGTGATCCACGAAATCGCCAGCGGCAAGGCCCACCAGGAGAGCGGCTCCGCTGGTAAGCGCTGCGAGCAGGCCGAGCTGGCCCGGCGTGGCGGCGAGTCCGAGGACCGCCATGATCGGCAACCCGGTGCGGGTGATCCACCCACCGAAATCGGAAACCGTCTGTGCGCCCCAGAGGCGCAGGAAATCGCTCTGTCGCCAGAGCGGATTCCTGGGGGTTGTTCGGGAAGACATGGGATCGGTCAGCCGGTCGGGAACGCGGCCATGCGACCGCTTGAGCCGTCCTGCGTTGCAGGACGAGACGCCGGTGGGCGATGTGTTTTTCGGCCGCCCGCGGCCCACCGTGGCGGGCTTAGTGGCGGTGGGGGCTGTTCAAGTCAAGCTTGCCCGCGGGGCCCGGCTATAGGACAGACGTGCTCGACTCTGAGGGGAACCGATGCCGCAACCGCTTGCCCTGATCGCCGTCCCGTTCCTGACCGTGCTGGAGCCGGCCTTCCAGGGCGGCGGGCTTTCGACGGCGCGGGCCTGGGAGCTCAGCGACGACGAGCGCGCCCGGGTGCGCAGCATCGTCCACGCCGGCGAGGTGGTGCTGACGCCGGAGTTTCTGAAGACCCTGCCGGCGCTGGGCCTCATCGCCTGCGTCAGCGTCGGCTATGACGGCATCGACGTCGCCTGGTGCCGCGCCAACGGCATCGAGGTCACCCATGCGCGCGGCCTGAACGCCGAGGACGTGGCCGACCACGCCATCGGCCTGATGCTGTCGGCCTGGCGCAACATCCCGGCGCTGGACCGGATCGTGCGCGAAGGCCGCTGGAAGCAGGAAGAGCGCATCGGCTCCCAGCCCAGCCTGGGCGGCCGGACCCTGGGCGTCGTCGGCCTGGGTCACATTGGCGCGGCGGTGGCCCGGCGGGCGCAGGCGCTGAGGCTGAACGTGCAGTGGTGGGGCCCCAGGCCCAACGCCGAGGCGTCTTGGCCCCGCGCCGAAAGCCTGCTCGCCCTGGCGCAGGCCAGCGACATCCTGGTGGTCTGCGCCCGCGCCGAGGCCTCCAACCGGGGCATGGTTTCGGCTGAAGTGATCGAGGCGGTCGGGCCGCAGGGGATGATCGTCAATGTGGGCCGCGGCCAGCTCATCGACGAGGACGCTCTGATCGCGGCGCTGAAAGGCGGCAAGCTCTGGCGTGCGGCGCTCGATGTCTTCCAGCAGGAGCCGACGCCGGCGGAACGCTGGGCGGATGTCCCCAACGCCGTGCTCACCACCCACAGCGCTGGCTCCAGCAACGAGGCTGTGCCGCTGATGGTCGCCCAGGCTATCGACAACGTGCAGCGGTTCCTGAAGGGTGACGAGCTGGCGAGCCCGGTTCCACCCGCGGCGGCGACCTAAATCGGAGGACGACATGGCCAAGGTTCTCGGCGTCGGTGGGGTAATGTTCAAGGCTGACGACCCGGTGGCGGTGCGCGAATGGTACGCCCGGGTGCTTGGCTTCGAGGTCACCGCATGGGGAGGGGTCGCGTTTCCCCATCCGACTGTCGGCAAGGTTGCCTGGAGTGTCTCCAAACTCGACAGCGACAATTTCGCGCCGTCCGCCGCCCCGTTCATGATCAACTACATCGTCGACGACATGGACGGTGTCTTGGCCAGGGTAAAAGCCGAGGGCGTCGATCTGGTCGGGGAACCGATGAACGATAATACCTACGGCCGGTTCGCCTGGCTGATGGATCCGGCCGGTGTGAAGGTGGAGTTGTGGGAGCCCGCGAAGGCCTAAGGCCGGTCGACGCACAGTGGGCGCGTTTACTTGACATAAAGACATAAAGATATCTTTATGCGGTCCATGAATTTGACCGCTAACCAGGCTGTTGAGGTGCTGCGCGCCGCGGGCGAGCCCTCGCGGCTGCGCATCCTAGCACTTCTGGCCCGGGAAGAACTCGCTGTCCTGGAGCTTTGCCGGGTGCTGGACCAGAGCCAGCCGCGTGTGTCGCGCCACTTGAAGCTGCTGGCCGAGGCCGGACTGGTGGAGCGGTTCCCCGATGGCGCCTGGGTGTTCTACCGCCTGACACGCGCCGGCGCCGCTGACGCCCTGATCACCGAACTGTTGTCGCGGATCGATCCGGCCGACCCGGTGCTGCACCGCGACGCAGAACGGCTGCAGGCGGTGTGGTCCGAGCGCGCCGACGCGGCCGGCGAATATTTCGCCCGCAACGCCGCGCGCTGGGACGAAATCCGCTCGCTCTATGTCTCCGACGCCGACGTCGAAGACGCGATCCGCCAGGCCGCGGGGCCGGGGCCTTTCCGCCGGCTGGTGGACCTGGGCAGCGGCACCGGGCGGATGCTGACGCTGCTGGGCCCGCACGCCGAGGCGGCGCTGGGCCTGGACCTGTCGCAACAGATGCTGAACCTGGCCCGCAATCGGGTGACCGAGGCGGGCCTGGCCGGCTGCGAGCTGCGGCACGGCGACATCTTCGCCACCCGCCTGCCCGACGCGAGCGCCGACCTGGTGGTCGTGCACCAGGTGCTGCACTACCTGGCGGACCCCGCCGTGGCGGTGAGGGAGGCGGCCCGCATCGTCGCGCCGGGCGGCAAGCTGATCATCGCCGACTTCGCCCCGCACCGCCTGGAGTTCCTCCGCGAGCAGCACCAGCACCGCCGCCTGGGCTTCCCGGAGCCGGAGATGGCCCGCTGGCTGGCCGACGCGGGCCTCAGCGACCTGCGGGTCACCTCGCTGCCGCCGGCCGACAAGGCCGGCCTCACCGTCAAGATCTGGACCGCCGAGCGCGGCCGGGCGCACCAGAGGAGCGCGGCATGAGCCTACTGCGCCGCAAGACCGATGGCCCGGACGGCGTGCTGGGCCCCGTCGCCCGCGCCGGCATCGGCGCCGGGACTCGGCCCAACGTATCCTTCGAATTCTCGCCGCCGAAGACGCCGGAGGCCGAGGAGACCCTGTGGGAGGCGATCCGCCGGCTGGAGCCGCTGGACCCGACCTTCGTCTCGGTCACCTACGGCGCCGGCGGCTCGACGCGCGACCGCACCCACCGCACGGTGCTGCGGATGCTGAAGGAGACGCGCCTAAAGCCCGCCGCGCACCTGACTTGCGTCGAGGCCAGCCGTGGCGAGGTCGACGAGGTTATCCGCGACTACTGGAACGCCGGCATCCGCCACATCGTGGCCCTGCGCGGCGACCCGCCGGGGCAGATCGGCGGGGCCTACACGCCGCGCGCCGACGGCTACTGCAACGCCACGGAGCTGACCGCTGGCATCCGCGCCATCGGCGACTTCGAGGTCAGCGTCGGGCTCTATCCGCACGTTCACCCGGAGAGCCCGGGGATCGACCACGACATCGACGTCCTGAAGGCCAAGATCGATGCGGGCGCGACGCGGGCGATCACCCAGTTCTTTTTCGACCTCGAAGGGTTCCTGCGGTTCATGGACCGGGTCCGCGCCGCCGGAGTCACGATCCCGATCTCGCCTGGGATCATGCCGGTGAGCAATTTCAAGGGGCTGAAGAAGATGACCGGGCCTATGGGGGTCCAGATACCGGACTGGCTGGGCAACCTGTTCGACGGCCTGGACAAGGACCCGGACACGCGGCGGCTGCTGGCGTGCTCGGTGGCGACCGAGATGTGCGCGCGGCTGGCGGAAGAGGGTTTTTCCGACTTCCACTTCTACACGCTGAACCGCGCCGACCTGACCTATGCGATCTGCCGCGTGCTGGGCGTGCGCGAACCTGAGACAGCTAAGGAGGCCGCGGCATGACCCGGCAGGAGCGCATCGCGGCGTTGAAGGCCGCATCGAAGGAGCGCGTCCTGATCCTCGACGGGTCGTGGGGCGTGATGTTCCAGAAGCGCGGCCTGACCGAGGCTGACTACCGCGGCGACCGGTTCCAGGACCACCCGGGCCAGATGAAGGGCAACAACGACATCCTGTGCCTGACCCGGCCGGATATCGTCGGCGAGTTGCACGACGCCTACTACGCCGCCGGGGCCGACATTTCCGAGACCAACACCTTCTCGGCCACCTCGATCGGCCAGGGCGAGTATGCCCAGGAAGCCGCGGTGCGCGACATCAACCTGCAGGGCGCGCGGATCGCCCGCGAGGTCGCCGACCGCTGGACGGCCAAGGAGCCGAACAAGCCGCGCTTCGTGGCGGGCTCCATCGGGCCGCTGCCGGTGATGCTGTCGATGAGCTCCGACGTGAACGATCCGGGCGCGCGGAAGGTGAATTTCGAGCAGGTCTACGCGGCCTACCGCGAGCAGGTGCTGGCGCTGCACGATGGCGGCGTCGATCTCTTCCTGATCGAGACGATCACCGACACGCTGAACTGCAAGGCGGCAATCAAGGCGATCCTCGATCTGCAGGACGAAGGCTACGAGGCCCTGCCGATCTGGATCTCCGGCACCATCACCGACCGTTCGGGCCGCACGTTGAGCGGCCAGACGGTGGAGGCGTTCTGGAACTCGGTGCGGCATGCCAAGCCCTTCGCGGTGGGTCTGAACTGCGCGCTGGGCGCCGAGCTGATGCGGCCGCACATCGCCGAGCTCAGCCGCATCGCCGACACGCTGGTCAGCGCCTATCCCAACGCCGGCCTGCCCAACGCCATGGGCGAGTACGACGAGGAGCCGCACCAGACCGGCCACATGCTGCACGACTGGGCCGAGCAGGGGATCGTCAATATCCTGGGCGGCTGCTGCGGGACGACGCCGGACCACATCAAGCACGTCGCCGATGCGGTGCGCGGCCTCGAGCCGCGCCCGATCCCGGAGCGGCCGACCGCCATGCGCCTGGCCGGCCTGGAGCCGTTTGAACTTGTTTAGTCCCCACTGATGCGGCCCCTTTTCATCAATGTCGGCGAGCGGACCAATGTCACGGGGTCGGCGAAATTCCGTAAGCTGATCACCGACGGGGACTATCCGGCGGCGCTGTCCGTCGCGCGCCAGCAGGTGGACGCCGGCGCCCAGGTGCTGGACGTCAACATGGACGAGGGCCTGCTGGATTCGCAGGCCGCCATGGTCACCTTCCTGAACCTGATCGCCGCCGAGCCTGATATCGCCCGCGTGCCGGTGATGATCGACTCATCGAAGTGGGAGGTGATCGAGGCGGGGCTGCGCTGCGTGCAGGGCAAGGCGATCGTCAACTCGATCTCCATGAAGGAGGGCGAGGCCAAGTTCATCGAGCAGGCCAAGGCCTGCCAGCGCTATGGCGCCGCGGTGGTGGTCATGGCCTTCGACGAGGTGGGGCAGGCCGATACCGCGGAGCGCAAGGTTTCGATCTGCACGCGGGCCTATCGTCTGCTCACGGAGCAGATCGGCTTCCCGGCGGAAGACATCATCTTCGACCCGAACATCTTCGCCGTGGCGACGGGGATCGACGAGCACAACAACTACGCCGTCGATTTCATCGAGGCGTGCCGGGAGATCAAACAGACCCTGCCGCACGCGCGGATCAGTGGTGGGGTCTCGAACGTCAGCTTCAGCTTCCGGGGCAACGAGCCGGTGCGGCGCGCGATCCACGGGGTGTTCCTCTACCACGCCATCGCGGCGGGTATGGACATGGGCATCGTCAACGCCGGCGACCTGCCGGTCTATGACGACATTCCGGAGGAGCTGCGCGAGGCGGTGGAGGACGTGATCCTCAATCGGCCGCAGCGCACGAACATCTCCAACACCGAACGCCTGGTCGAGCTCGCCCCGAAATACAAAGGCGGGAAGTCCGAGGCCAAGGGCCCCGACCTCACCTGGCGCCAGGGCGATGTCGGCCAGCGGATCACGCATGCGCTGGTCAACGGCCTGACCGACTTCATCGAGGCCGACACGGAAGAAGCCCGCGCGGGCTCCGCGCGGCCGCTGCACGTCATCGAAGGCCCCTTGATGGACGGCATGAACGTGGTCGGCGACCTGTTCGGCGCGGGCAAGATGTTCCTGCCGCAGGTGGTGAAATCCGCCCGGGTGATGAAGCAGGCCGTGGCCTATCTCGAGCCCTTCATGGAGAAGGAAAAGGAAGGCAAGCCGCGCGAGGCGGCGGGCAAGATCCTGATGGCCACCGTCAAGGGCGACGTCCACGACATCGGCAAGAACATCGTCGGCGTGGTCCTGCAGTGTAACAATTACGAGGTCATCGACCTGGGCGTCATGGTGCCTGCCGACCGCATCCTCGACGAGGCCGTGGCGCAGAAGGTCGACATGGTTGGCCTGTCGGGCCTGATCACGCCCAGCCTCGACGAGATGGCCTATGTGGCCGGCGAGATGGAGCGACGGGGGATGAAAATCCCGCTGCTGATCGGCGGGGCCACGACCAGCAAGACCCACACGGCGGTGAAGATCGAGCCCAAGTACAAGGGCGGGCAGACGACCTATGTGCTGGACGCCAGCCGCGCCGTGGGCGTGGTCTCGGGGCTGCTGTCGCCCACCGAGCGAGACCGGCTGATGGCCGAGACCGCGGCCGACTATGTGAAGGTGCGCGCCGCTTTTGCCCGCGGCCAAGATAAGCGCGCGCGTTCCACGCTCGACGAGGCGCGGGACAACGCCTTTACGCCGGACTGGACGACCTATGAGCCGCCGGCGCCGTCGTTCATCGGCACCCGGACGTTTGAGACCTATGACCTGGCCGACCTCGCCCGCCACATCGACTGGTCGCCGTTCTTCGCCAGTTGGGAGCTGATCGGGCGATACCCGCAGATCCTGGAGGACGACGTGGTCGGCGAGGCCGCGCGCGACCTGTACAAGGACGCGCAGGTCATGCTGCAGCGGATCGTCGGTGAGCAGTGGTTCACCGCCAAGGGCGTGGTCGGCTTCTGGCCGGCCAATTCCGATGGCGACGACATCGTGCTCTACACCGATGAGACGCGGACGACCGAGCTCGCCCGCCTGCACTCGCTGCGCCAGCAGATGGCTAAGGATAAGAAGCAGGAAGACGGCGGCCGGGCCAACGTGGCGCTGGCCGATTTCATCGCGCCCATCGGCACGCGCCCCGACTGGATCGGTGGCTTCGCGGTCACCGCCGGCCACGGCGAGGCGGAGATCGCCAAGGCCTTCAAAGACAAGGGCGACGACTATTCGGCGATCATGGCCGCAGCGCTCGCCGACCGCCTGGCCGAAGCCTTCGCCGAAGCCCTGCACCGCCGCGTCCGCACCGAGCTGTGGGGCTATGCGCCGGACGAGGCGTGGGACATCGACCACATGATCGCCGAGCAATACCGCGGCATCCGCCCGGCCGCCGGCTATCCCGCGCAGCCGGATCACACCGAAAAGGGCGTGCTGTTCAAGATCCTGGACGCCGAAGCCGCCACCGGCCTGATGCTCACCGAGAGCTACGCCATGTACCCGACCGCGGCGGTCTCAGGTTTGTACTTCGCGCACCCGGAGAGCCACTACTTCGGGGTGGGGCGGATCGAGAAGGATCAGGTCGAGGACTATGCGCGGCGCAAGGGGATGAGCGTCGCGGAAGTGGAGCGGTGGCTGGGGTCGATTTTGAACTATGAGGCGGGGTAGGGGTGGTTCGGGCCAACAGCGAACGTGCCGAACTGAGGGGGCGCTTTCGCGGCTCGACAGTGGCAAAGCCGATGGGCGAGATCTTCATCCCGTCGGTTCGCTTGACCGTCGAGGGGCAGAGGTTGGTGCTGTCGACCACCAGGGTCTCGCCCTCCCAGCGCCCGACCGCGTCGCCCAGCCAGGACTGGATCGCCGCCGGCTGGTGGGCGGTCTCGCGCAGGCGCACGATCCTCAGGTCGTTGTATTTCTCGGAGAGCAGCAGGACGTAGCCGTCGGTCTGGACGATCTGCAGGTAGTTGCCGTCGGGGCTGTTGATGTTCGGCGGGGCGCCGCCCTCGGAGGCCACGCAGCGGGTGGTGACGGTCTGGTCCTCGGGGTTGTCGAGCGGCGTATGCCACTTGGGGTCGTCGTAGTGGAAGCGTTTGATGGTCTCGGGATTGTAGGGGAGCTTGCCGTTCGGCGGGTCGACGATCCAGGAGGTGCGGATCTCGCCGCGCACACGGGCCAGGCCCGGGCCGGTGTCCCAGTATTCGGACTCCTTCTGGCCGAGCGGGTCGACCATGCCGGAAAAGTCGCCGGTGCGGGCGAAGTTGGCCTCGGCCTTCCGCGCCTCTTCCGGCGAGATCACCAGGGTCTTGAAGGCGTCGTCACGTTCGAGGTCGGTGTAGGAGGCGTTGCACCAGATGCCCTGCAGGTCGGGCGCGCCCTGGGCGGTGCGTGGCGCGCGGTAGGCGGCCCGGGCGAGCGTGGGCGCCGCGGCGACGGCGGCCAGCGCCGCGCCGGCGAACGCGCGCCGGCTGAGACGCCCTGCATCGGTCCCCCGCATCTGCTCCCCCTTGTCCGGGGGGAGAGACTAGGAGCCGGGCGGGCGCCCGCCAGTGCACATTTTTGACGGCGAGCTTAGTCGGCGCTGAGCATGCCGATCAGCTTGATGCGGAAGACCAGCACGGCGTTGGGCGGGATCGGGCCCTGGCCCTGCGGACCGTAGCCGAGCTCGGGCGGCACATAGAGCATCCACTCGTCGCCCACGTGCATCTTCGGCAGCGCCTCCATCCAGGCCGGCACCAGGTTGGCCAGCGGCATGACCAGCGGCTTTTTGCGTTCGAAGGACGAGTCGAACACCTGGCCGTTGGTGAGCGCGCCTTCGTAGTGAACCTTGATGATGTCGTCGGCCTTGGGCGAGGGGCCGGTGGCCGGGCCGGACGACAGCACTTTGTACTGCAAGCCGTCGGGCAGGGTCTGGACGCCCGGCTGCTTGGCGTTGGCGGCGAAGTAGGCGGCGGGGGCCTGGAGCGCGGCGGCGGCCGGCTCGGCGGGCTGGGCGGAAACGGCGAACGGCGCGAGCGCGGCGCCGGTGAGGGCGAGCGCCCCAAGCCAGAGGGATTTCATCGTCACTTAGGGTTCCTGCGGTGGTCGGTTGCGTGCTTTCGCATAGTCCGCGGACGAGGTGGATGAAACCCCCTCCGTCGGCTTCGCCGCCACCTCCCCCTGTGGGGGAGGAACTTCAGTTCCGGTAGCGGTTGGTGAGGCGGCGATGGTCGGCCTCGCTGAAGCCGGGGGGATAGGCGAACTGGGCGCGCCACTTCACCCGCCCGCAGCCGGGGCAGGGCCAGGCGACGCGCCGCGCGACCTGGCCCAGGCGCGTGGGCTGGCCGCCGGACTTGAGCTGACGCAACCGCTCGATGACGCGCTCGACATTGTAGCTCTTGGCCCAGCCGCACAGGCTGCAGGTGATCAGCAGGCGCGCGCCCGGATAGAAGCGGGTGTCGCCAAGCGTCGCCTCCTCGCCCAGCGCCAGGACGCGCATGTTCTTGGTGTCCATGTTCCGGCTCTTCATGACCAGAACAAAAACAGAACATTTAGGCCGAGGCGAGTCCGAAATTCAGGCGCGCGCCGCTATGCCCGGCGAGCGTCATCGGCTAGGACGCCAGCCATGGTCATGCCTCACGCCGATGCGGCGCTCCGCCTGGGAATCCTGTTCGCCGCGGCCCTGTGGGCGGGCGTGCAGAACCAGCTGGCGGGCGGCGGCTCGTTCCTGACCCTGCCGGCGTTGATGCTGGCCGGGATGGACGCGCGGGCCGCCAACATCACCTCGACCGTGGCGCTGTTCCCCGGGCAGGTCACCGGCGGCTGGGTCGGGCGCAAGTCCGCCCAGGGGACCGAGGGGCTGTCGCTGCGGGCCCTGGTGCTGATCAGCCTGGCGGGTGGCGCGGTGGGCGCGGTGCTGCTGCTGCTGACGCCGTCCAGCTTCTTCGCCCGGCTGGTGCCGTGGCTGGTGCTGTTCGCGACCGGGGCGTTTGCTTGGGGGAGCTTCGGCAAGAAACCCGGCGCGGACGGCGCGGCGGGGCGCCTGGGGCCGCTGTGGGGCGGGATCGTGCAGTTCCTGATCGCCATTTACGGCGGCTATTTCGGCGGCGGGATCGGGTTCCTGATGCTGGCGGCGTTGGCGGTGAGCGGGCTGGCCATGCGGGCGGCGGGGGCGACCAAGAACGTGCTGGCGGGCGTGATGAACTTCACCGCCGTTCTGATCTTCCTGTTCTCCGGCCAGGTGCGCTGGCTGGAGGCGGCGGTGGCCTGCGTCGCGGCCGTGCTGGGCAGCGTGGTGGGCGCGCGGATGCTTAAGCGGGTGAACGAGAGGGCGCTGCGCGTGTGCGTGGTGCTGATCGGCGTGGCGCTGACCGTCGGGCTGTTCTGGCAGGCGCAGAGGTGACGACCGCGCCGGCGGTGATCGCGGGGCCCGCCGCCTGGCGCGCCGCCGATCTGACGCCCGGCGAATGGGTCCATCAGCTGAACGCCGTCGAGGTCGCGGAGATCGAGACGGCGGCGCGGGCGCTGGCGGCGTCAGGCGAGGCCCTGGCGAGCGTGGTCGCGGCGGATTTCCCGCTGCCGGGCGTGGGCGGGCGGTTGCGCGAGGTGTTGCTCTCCGAGGTGCTGGAGGGGCGCGGGTTCGCGGTGATCCGGGGGCTCGACCCGGCGCAGCTGAGCCGGCGTGAGCAGGCCGCGGCGTTCCTGGGGCTCGGCGCGCACTGGGGGGCTCTGCGGCCGCAGAACGCGGCGGGCCATGTGCTGGGGCATGTGAAGGACCTGGGCCGCTCCGCCGACGACCCGACCGCGCGGCTCTACCAGACCCACGAGCGGCAGACCTATCACACCGACAGCTGCGACGTGGTCGGCCTGATGTGCCTGATGCCGGCCAAGGCCGGCGGGCGCTCCAGCCTGGTGAGCTCGGTGGCGATCCACAACGAGATGGCGGCCCGGGCGCCGGAGCTGGCGGCGGTGCTGTTCGAGCCGATCGAGACCGACCGGCGGGGCGAGGCGGCGGCGGGCGAGCGGGGCTGGTTCACGATCCCGGTGTTCAACTGGCACGCCGGCCATTTCGCGGGGATCTATCAGCGGCAGTACATCGAGAGCGCCCGGCGGTTCGAGGGCGTGGCGCCCTTGAGCGCGGCGCAGACGGCGGCGCTGGACCTGCTGGATGCGCTGGCCGAAGACCCCGCCTTCCACCTGGAGATCGATTTCCAGCCCGGCGACATCCAGCTGGTCAACAACCACGTGCTGTTCCACGACCGCACCGCTTTCGAGGACTGGGCCGAGCCGGCGCGGCGGCGCCATCTGCTGCGCCTGTGGCTGGCCCCGCCTGAGGCCCAGGCCCTGCCGGTGGTGTTCGCCGAACGGTTTGGATCGGTGACGCGGGGGCTGCGCGGCGGGGTGACCGTCCCTCGCGAGCGCTGGAGCGCGCCGCTGGACGCCGAGTAGGGCGTTTAGGCCGCCGGTCCGCCTCCTGGAGGGGCCGCTTTCGGGCAAGGAGCCGATGACCGCTTTCGAGCCATAGCGGACCTTCGGCGAGTCCGCTTACGATGCGGTCAAGCTTGATCGCTGGGGGGCGGCATGGACATCCACAAACCCAAGCCCTGGCATGGCATCCGCGAGTTCCTGAAGGAATACGCCATCATCGTGATTGGCGTCCTGACGGCGCTCGGGGCGGAGCAGGCTGTCGAGTGGCTGCACTGGCGTCACGAGATCGCTGAGGCCCAAAACGTTCTGGGCCGCGAGATCACCTATAATATCAAGGCGCTCAAGCGGATGGACCAGCAGAACAGCTGCCTTCTGGAGCGGATGGATGCGCTTGCGGCCTGGGCGTCCGGGACAGGCCCACGGCCGGTCGGGGCCGTACGGATGCCTTTGAACTACGTTCTTCAGACCCACGCCTGGGAGGTCGCCAATACGGGCCAGGTGACGTCGCACTTCCCCCTGGAGACGAAGATCCTCTATGCGGACCTGTTCACCCGCTTCGATAATCTGCGCGACTCGATCAACGACGAACGGCGCGCCTGGGCGCAGATCGTGGCCTTGGCCAATCAGCAGAAGCCGGATGCGGAGGAGCTGCGAGGCCTGCGCGAGGCCATTGGTCTGGCCAGGGTCTGGGAAGCCCTGCGTCGCAACAATGTCGACCTCGTATCGGGTCCGGGTTCGCGCATGGCCGTGGATGGACCGGGGCCGCCGCCGTTGCCGCCGTCAGGGAATCTATATTTTGCCCCCTGCGCGCCGATCAGCCCTGACACGCGGTAAGTCGGCGCGCCAACTGGCGACATCAAGGTCCGCTTTCCCCCATAGCGGACATTCAGAGAGTCCGCTTTCGGGCATTCCGGCTTGACGTCGGTCACCGGTCAAAGGTGTCGATCGATCCCACGGTCGCCATAACCCTCCACTCGGGGAGGAGGACGCTTTCCCGCTCGCCGTTGGAGGCCTAGGGTTTTGCCATGGCCGTCGCGTTCACCCGGGAAGAGGACTACGAGTCCCAGGCCGCCGATCTGCCGGACCGGCCGGTTTCCACGCATCCGAATCTGGTGACCGCCAGCGGGCTTGCCGCGATCGAGACGGAGCTGGCGTCGGCGCGGGCGGCCTATGGGCAGGCGCAGAGCGAGGGCGGCATCAGCGCCGACCGAACCGCCATGGCGCGGGCGACCCGCGACCTGCGTTATTGGGGCTCGCGCCGGGCCAGCGCTCAGCTCACGGAGCCGCAGGGCGAGGCGGACAAGGTGCTGTTCGGCCGCACGGTGGAATTCGAGCGCGAGGACGGCCGCAAGCAGAGCTTCCGCATCGTTGGCGAGGACGAGGCCGACCCCACCAAGGGCAGCGTCTCCTACGCTTCGCCCCTGGCCCGCGCCCTGCTGGGCAAGGCGGTGGGCGATGTGGCGCTGGTCAATGGCGCTGAGGTGGAAATCGTGGCGGTGCGCTAGCGGGGCGAGGAGTCATCGTAGCTCGGGCACGGGGCTACGAACGAGGCGGTGCACTGGCAGATGTGCGAGCGCAGCGCGATCTCGACGGGCGTCGGTATGCAGCAGGGTAGAATCTGCGCGAAGCGTATGAACAGGGCGGCTCCCGCCAGCCAACCAAACCCTGCAAGCCACATACGCACGCGTGGCAAAGACGCAGTCATCTACTCCGACCCCCGAGTGGAAGCCCCCCAGCGCCGGTCTGCGCCACCCGTTAACCAAAACCGATGCGTTGGTTTGACGCGCGGCGCATCTGACCGGGCTCACTGGCCGTAGGTTCGCGCGCCCTTTCGAGGCGGCGGGAGGCCGTTGTATGGCGACCGGCGTTCGGCAGTGGGCGGTTTGGCCGCAGGCGAGGTTATACTGAAGCTTCAATGGCTTAGCTTGGGGGTGGCCGCCTCCCGCTAGTTCGCGCCCTTCAAGTCCAGGCGGATGGGGATGTGGACGACGCCGCCTTCCACCGGCTCGCCGTCGGCCGACCAGAGGTTCATCTTCATGGTCGAGGCGAGCTTCACCGCCGCTTCCGAGAAGCCGAGGCCGGCGGGGTCGGAGGCTTCCGGCGTGCACTGGCTGAGCGTCCCGTCGACGCCGACGACGCAGCGCGCGACGCCCTTGCCGCTGGTCAGGCCCTTGCCCGAGGCTTCCGGCGGGAAGACCCGCGGCGCGGACGCCAGGTCCACCCCGGTGATCCAGACCGGCGCCATCACCGTGCGGTCGGCGAGCGCGCTCTGGGCCGGCCAGCGGACCGGCACATCGACCCAGACCGGCGTCGACTGGCGCACGGCGGCGAGGTCCGGCGCGACCCGGAACTTCGACGCCAGGCTGAGCGCGGCCTTGCCGAAGCCGAGCCTGTCCGGCGTCTCGGCGATCACCTGGCAGCCGCTGAGCAGGCCCGTGTGCAGCATGTGGCAGTGGGCGACGGCGTAGCCTTCGGCGCCATTGGCCTTGGCTGGATAGGCGGCGGCGAGATCCTCGAAGGTCGCGGCCTGCACCCAGACCGGATAGTTGAGCATGGTCACCGGGCGCATGGCGAGCGCGTTGCCGCCGCCCCGCGTGGTCCCGTTCTTCAGCACCGAGGCCATGGTGAGCGTGGTGTCCGGCGCCTTGAAGGTGAGCGCGATGTTGCGCATCGCCGGGAGCGGCCCGTCCGGCCCCATGGGGATCGGCAGCTTGAAGGTCGGGCGCATCTCCAGCGCCGCCTTGCCGAAGCCCTTGTTCTTAGGCGTCTCGTTGGTGACCTCGCACCATTCCGCCAGGCCATGGACGTCGACCTTGCAGCGCAAGCTCACCCGGCCATTGAGGCGCGCGGTGTAGGCGGAGCCCGGCCAGATGACGACCATCTGACTGATGTCGTCGTCATCGCTCTGCATGTCGATCTTGAGGTCGGGCGTCGGCGCCTTGCTCTCCGGCGAGACGGTCACTGGCGAGACGGTGCTGGCCTGCCCGGTGGCCGCGGGCGGGCCGTTCGGCTGGGCGACCTGCGGATCGGCGGCGGCCAGCAGGGCCAGGATCTGAAGGAGCATGGCGGATCCCCCCAAGGGATGGACGTCTTCCAACGCCAGCATGCCACGGCGGCGAAGGCTTGGGTAGCAGGGGCGTTGGCGGCGCGGTTGGGCGCTCAGCAGGCGCTGCTCAGTCGTGGTCGAAGGTCGGGGGCGGGCGCGGCGCTTTCGGGGGTGGGCCGTTGATGCCCTTCCAGGCGGCGGAGAAGTCCGGCGTGCGGCGGCGGGCGACGCGCTGCTCGACCAGGGCGGCGATCAGGGCGAGGCACACCACCAGGGCGAGCGGGTGCGCCGCCAGCCCGTGTAGACGGCTGAAGAATTCCAGACCCTGATGAACGGCCGAACTCATGGCCATGAACCTTAAAACGCGTCCCAGCGGGAGCGTAATCGCGCCATGCCTAAGCGTGCGTGAAGCAAGTTGCTTAACACTGTCAAATAGATAGCAAAAAGCCCCTGCTCCGGTCTCCTCTCCCCCGCGAAGCGAGAGGGAGAGGGTAGGGAGAGGGGCCTTTTTTATCCTCGCGGTGAGGACCGGCGCTTGCGCGCCGCCCTCTCCTCGATCCTCTCCCTCTCGGCTGCGCCGGTGGAGAGGAGGAAGTCCTATTCGGCGCCGGGCTTGCCGGCCTTGGCGGCGGCTTCCTGTTCCTGGCGGCGGGCGCCGCCGAGCATGCCGGGGAGCGCGTAGTTGCCCTCGTGGCAGGCGTACTCGTAGACGATGCCCTGCAGCTTGTAGAACTCGTACTCGCCGCCCCAGGGCTTGGCCCAGGTGGTCGGGTCGTCGATCGAATATTGGTAGAGGACCCGGTCAGCGCCGTCGCGGGTGAAGCGCTCGGTGACCTTCAGGTTCTTCCACGAGCCGTTGTAGGCCTGGGTCTGCGGGATGTTGGTGGTTTCGACCACCAGCGTCTTGCCTTCCCAGTGGCCGACGCTGTCGCCCATCCAGGGGCGCACGCCATCGGTGCGGTGCTCGCCGTTCATGCGGATGACCCGGGTGTCGTGGACCATCTCGACGACGATGGCCATCGAGTCCGGGGTCTGCACGAACTCATAGTTGTTGTTGTAGAAGCCGTTGGGCAGCATCGGCGGGCCGGCGTTGCGGCCAAAGCCCAGGATGCAACGCTCGCCCAGCGACCGGTTCTCCGGATTGTCGAAGGAGCCCATGCCGCCGCCGCGCGGGAAGCCGCCGCCGCCGGCGGCCGCCGCGATGCGGGCCGGCGGCTGGCCGTTGGGGGTGGTGAGGAACGAGGTGCGCGGCTGGCCGTGCACGCGCATCACCGCCGAGCCCGGATCGAGCCAGCCGCGATTGTAGCCGCCCACGTCACCGCCGGCGGCCGCGAATTCCGGACGCAGGTTCTTGGGGTTTTCCTTGCCGCCCTCGACGCCCGAATTGGGATCGGTCGGCTTGTTGCCGTCCTTCACCTCTTCTTCGACGGCGCCCTCCATCTTCTTCACCTCTTCCGGGGTGTAGACGAGGCGCTCGCCGAGGGCCGACGGGCGCACTTCGCGCGTCAGGGTGGCGTTCGACCAGAAGCCGTTGAGGTCGGTGGGCTGGGCCTTCGACTCAGCGGCGGAAGCCACGAACGGAACGGCGCAGATCGCGGTTCCGAGGGCGAGAATGAGAGCGCGGTTCACGGCGGACTCCAGTGGTGAAGCTTGGCGCCGGACGGCGCGTCGCGTTGATCTAGCAAACTACGGCCCGCCTGACGCCTGGGCAATGCGTCCCAGGGGTCGGCCCCAGTCTATCGCGGGGCAAGGCTTTTCGTCGCGGCGCCCCTTTGCGCTTCCATCGTTGCGGTACTGTTTCAGGAACGGCGTCCGAAGGGCGTGATTTTGCCGAAGTCCGGGCGCTTAAGCTGAGCTTGACCGGTCCGCTATCCCGCTCGCCATCCCCGAGCAGGTTCCACCCGTCCCTCCGGGGGCGGCCCGGTCCAGAGCCCCCGACGCTGAATACTCTCCCGGCGCCGGGGGCTCCGCCGGGGAGCGCGCCAGGCGCGGACCGTCGGACGCCCCTCCGCGACAAGTTACGCAGCCGCCTGGGGGACGAATGCGGTCTCTTGCCGGAGCGAGTCTGACCGGCAGATGAACCATAGCGAAGGTTGGCGCGCTCGCCGCTAGGTCGGCGGGTCGGCGTCGCCGGGCGCCGGAGACGCCTGAGGCGCGGGCGCCGGAGGGGCGGGCGCGCTCGCCGAGGCGTCGGCGCCGGGGGCCGTCTGGGCGGTTTGGGCGAGGTTCACGGTCAGAGCCGAGCGGTTGGACGGGGCGGCGGCAGCCGGCGGCGCGTCACGGTGTTTCGGCGACTCAACCGGGAGCGGCTCGGGGGCCGGCGTGGCGATGGCGATCTGCAGGCTGGCCTGCTGCGCGGGTGGAAAGGGAATCGCGCCGGCCGGGGTCAGCTGATGGACGACGCCGGCGGCGAAGGCGCCCGCGCCCAGCAGCATCAGGCCGCTGACGGCCCAGCCGCTGACGCGGGGCGAATGCGGGCGGATGTCGAGGGTGGCCATACAGACTTAAAATCCCGAGACCGGCGCATCGTTCCGGCTGGTGCGGCGGGATTTGCGAACGCGCTTCAGGCGTCGTGACCGGCGGTGATGGCCTTGGGCACGAACGGGATGACCAGCAGGATCGCGGCGTAGACCGCGATGGTCGCCAGGAGGGCTGCGTTGAAGCCGCCGTGGTGGGAATAGAGGTCCGCGCCCCAGAGGTCGCCGACCCGGTTGGCCACCCAGTACATGGTCAGGAACAGCATCATCATGGTGCCCTCCAGGCCCTTGGGGCTGGAGCGGATGGTGAGGTCGGTGAAGGCCGCCTGGCCGATGCCGCCCAGCAAGCCCATGGGAACCGCGGCCCAGAGCGCGCCGCTGGGCGAGTGGATGAACAGCAGGCTGGCCATCTGCGGCACCGCCAGGACGCCGCCGATCCACACCAGCGGGCGCAGTGAGATGCGCTGGGCGAGCCAGGCGTAGAGCCCGTACATCGGGATAAAGCCGCCGTAGAAGATCGTGTAGAACATCCCCACCTGGCCGTCCGAGGCATGGATGTCGTTGCTCAGGTGGAACTGCATGGCGACGCCGGCGCCCGGCGCGAACTGCCAGAGCAGTTGGATCAACAGCGCCGGATAGATCGGCCACCACTTCAACAGGCGCAGGAAGTCGCGGCCCGACGAGATCGCCTCGGGCTGGGTGGCGCCGTCCTCGAACACCCGCTTGGGGCCGAAGGCGCCGAAGGCGGCGACCAGCACCATCAGCCCCGCCCCGATCAGGAAGACCGAGCGCAGGGCGTGCGCCGCCGGCACGTCCTCGATGGAGGCTGCGAGCAGGCCGCCCAGCGAGCCGCAGGCGACCGCAGGCACGATGATGGCGGTGTTCATCGCCGTCGACATCTGGCCCGACATGGCGTGGCGCCGGCCGATGGCGGTGGCCAGGCCGCTGGCCGCCCCGGTCACGAACTGCAGCAGGATCCCGACCACGATGCCGCCGGCTAAGAGGACGCCATAGGTCGGCGGCGCGAAGGCGAGGGCTGCGTAGGCGGCGACCGCGCCCAGGCCGAAGACCACGAGGTGTCCGCGGTCGCCGGCCCCAAACGGGCTCCAGCGGTCGCTAACAAAGCCGCCCAGGAAGCCCAGATAGGTCGGGAAAGCGGCCAGGAAGCCAAACATCGCGACCTGGTCGGGGCTCTGATGCAGTCGGTTCTTCAGGAAGAAGTTCAGCGGCAGCACGATGAGCTGCAGGTAGGGGGCGGCGAAATTGAGCACCAGGACCGGAAGGGCGATCCAGAGCAGGAGCCGGGTTCGCTCGGGCCCGGGCAGGGGCGTGGCGCGGACGCCGGGGATTTCCTCGACCGCTGTTTCACCGCTCATGATGGCAAGGTTCCCCGAACACGTAAGGCGTAGCGTGGGGATTCTGGCAGGGGAAGAGGGGGCAAAATAAAAGCCCCGGCGATCGGGGGTCGCCGGGGCCTGGAGCCTGCGTGTCCTGGGCATGGACACTGGCCTTGCAGGTATGACGGCGCCCTTGCGTCTCATCCCCAGGTCGTCCCCGTGTCGTCGCTAAGTTTTTCTGGGAAGCTCGGCTGCGCTCAGCCGGAAACCGGTGATAGGTTCAGCGCGAAGGCACAGCTTATGGAGAACTTTCGGGCATGGCTCGCAATCTGACGATTTCGGTTCTGGCGGCGCTTACCGTCACAGTGGGGGCTGTCGCCGGCGTGGCGGTCGCCGCCGTGCCCGCCAACATCACCGCGGCGCTGGGCGACACCAAGCGGCCGCCGGCCGACAGCTCGCGCGATGTGGCCCGCCACCCGGCCGAACTGCTGGCCATGGGCGAGGTGAAGCCAGGGCAGAAGGTCGCCGACTTCATGATGGGCGGTGGCTATTTCACCCGCATCCTGTCGGCGGCGGTCGGCGAGAAGGGCCACGTCTGGGCCTTCCAGTCGGGTGAGTTCATCGGCTTCCGCCCCGCCTACGGCACCGACCAGACCAAGGTGGTGGCCGACTATACGAACGTCACGCCGCTGGCCGCGCCGATCGCCTCGGCCGGGCTGCCCGACGGGCTGGACCTGGTGCTGACGGTGCAGAACTACCACGACCTGCACCTCAACCGTATGCCGCCCGGCACGGCGGAGGCGGCCAACAAGGAGATCTTCAAGGCGCTGAAGCCCGGCGGCATCTACCTGATCGTCGACCATGCGGCCTTGCCCGGCACCCCCACCGACGACGCGGCCAACAAGCTGCACCGCATCGACGAGGCGGCGGTCAAGAAGGAGGTCGAGGCGGCGGGCTTCAAGCTGGTCACCGAGGACGACAAGCTGTTGGCCGACCCGGCCGACACGCACGACAAGAGCGTCTTCGACCCCTCGATCCGCGGCAAGACCGACCAGTTCATCCTGAAGTACCGCAAGCCGAAGTAGGGAACCCTGTAGCGCGCCCGGCATCCAAGAGCCGG
>CAIJOB010000007.1 GCA_903822175.1 uncultured Alphaproteobacteria bacterium | reverse complement strand
TTCACCACCCGTTCACCGGGGGTCGTCTTCGAGGGCAAGGGTTTTGATCTCATCTTCGTTCCTACGTCACTGCGATGAGACCAAAACCCTCCGTTAGCTGGAACCCTGAATCTGTCTCACTGGTGCTGACGGCGGACAGTGTTTCGTGGCGCCCGGGATTACTGCTACCTAAGCCGACTGCGGGGCGCTAAGATTCCCGCTGGGGCATCGTTGGAGTGGCGATGGGGCGGGGACATGCAAACGGAGTGATCGGCTTTCTCTGCGCCGCGCTTGCCGCCGTCGTGGCGCTGAGCCTTGCGCCGAGCGTGCTGGCCGACCCGGAACCCGTCGCCGGCCGCGCCGGCGTCCACGAGGGCGTCGCCACCTGCGCCGGCTCCACCTGCCACAGCCGTCCGGTGGCCAGCGGCCTGGTGGTGCGCCAGAACGAGCTGATCACCTGGCAGGATCCGCACACCGAAGCCGGCGCCCACAGCCGCGCGTGGAAGGTGCTGACCCAGCCCCGCGCCGAGGCCATCGCCAAGCGCCTGGACATCGGGCCGGCCGAGAAGGCGCCGGCCTGCCTGGCCTGCCACGCCGATCCGGTCGCGGCCGGCCAGCGCGGCGCGCGCTTCCAGATCTCCGACGGCGTCGGCTGTGAGGCCTGCCACGGCGGGGCCGGCGGCTGGATCGCCAGCCACTATGCGGTGGGCGCGACTCATGCCGCCAACGTCGAGCGCGGCATGATCGCGCTGGACGATCCCAAGACCCGCGCCGCGCGCTGCCTCGACTGCCACTTCGGCGGCTCGGGCGAGCACCAGTTCGTCAGCCACCGGCTGATGGCCGCCGGCCACCCGCAGATCAGCTTCGAACTCGACCTGTTCACCAGCCTGCAGAAGCACCACGACATCGACGCCGACTATTCGGCTCGCCACAAGGTCATCGCCGGGCCGGTGAAGACCTGGGCGGTCGGTCAGGCCATGGCGCTGGATCGGACGCTGACGCTCTACGGCCCGCGCCACACCGGCGGCGCCTTCCCCGATTTCGTGTTCTTCGACTGCCAGAGCTGCCACCGGACCTTCTCGTCCGACGATCCCAAGTGGCGGCCGGTCTCCGAGCCCAACCCGGGCCGGCCGATCCCGGTAGGCGCGCCGCCGTTCAACGACGCCAACATGATCATGCTGTCGGCGGCCGCGAAGGTGGCGGCGCCCGCCCTCGCCGGACGTTTCGAGACCGAGAGCCGCGACTTCCACCAGGCGCTGGCCCAGAACGGCGGCGTGGCGGCGGCCAAGGCGACGGCGCTGGCCGCGACCTCGAAGTCGCTGGCCGACGCCTTTGCGCGGCATGACTTCAGCCGCGCCGAGACGCTGGCCATCTTCCAGGGCCTGCTGAGCGGCGAGACCGCCAAGCGCTACACCGACTACACCGGCGCCTCGCAGGCGGTGATGGCCGCCGACACCCTGCTGAACGGCCTCGTGGCCGAGGGCGCGATCGACCGCGCCCAGGCCGCCCGCGTGCGGCCCGATCTCGACCGCGCCTATTCCGCGGTGCGCGATCCCAACGCCTTCCATCCCGCCGAGGCGCGCGCGGCGCTGCTGGCCGTGGCCGAAAAGGTGAGGGGGCTGAAGTGAAGCGTGGGCCGTTTGGAACCTTCCTGGCCTGCGCCGCGGCCCTGGCGCTGGGCGCGTGCGGCGGGGGAGGCGGTGGCGGCGGTTCCACCTCCACGCCCACCAACCCCACGACGCCGGTGGTCACCGCCGGCCCCTACGCGCTCCCGGGCGCCGAGTCGCTGAGCACCACCGACGTCCAGCAGGTCATCGCCCAGGCGGTGAACGAGGCGAAGGCGCGCAACACGCCCGCGGTCATCGCGGTCACCGACCGGGTCGGCAATGTGCTGGCGGTCTATTCGATGACCGGCGCGCGGGCGACCGCGACGATCCGGCCGGGTCCCAGCGGCAACCTGGATGTTCAGGGCGTGGTCGTGCCGGCCGCCGCGGCGGCGATCAGCAAGGCGATCACCGGGGCCTATCTGTCCTCGGCCGGGCAGGCGTTCTCGACGCGCACGGCCAGCATGATCGTGCAGGAGCACTTCCCGCCGGCCCCGGCGTCGCAGGGGCTGGAAGGCGGTCCGCTGTTCGGGGTGCAGTTCTCGTCCCTGCCGTGTTCGGATTTGGTGGCGCGGTTCGCCCCGGCCGGTGGGACCGGCGCCCTCATCGGCCCCAAGCGCGCGCCGCTTGGCCTGGCCGGCGATCCCGGCGGCTTCCCGCTCTACAAGAACGGCGTCCTGGTCGGCGGCGTGGGCGTGATGTCGGACGGCGACTACGCATTCGACCCCGACGTCTCCAACATCGACAACGACGACGAAGAGAACGTGGCGCTGGCCGCCACCAACGGCTTCACCCCGCCGGTCAATATCACCGCCGACAAGGTGGCGCTGGCCGGCACCACGCTGCGCTATTCCGACGCCACCAGCGCCACCCTGAAGGTCAGCCCGACCAGCGCGCCGGCCTTCGCCGCCCTGCCGGCCGGGACGGGGACGCTGACGGCGGTGACGGGGTACTATCCGGGCGGCGCGGTGCTGGCCGGCCAGGTGTTCGGCCAGGAGGCGTCGGGCGTCCGTCAGGCGTCCACCGCCGAGTTCTCGGTGCCGGGCGGCTTTATCCTCTCCAACGGCGCGGGCCAGAACCGCTATCCGCCGCGCGCCGGCAGCGACGCGGAGGTGGGAACCCCGCTCAGCGCCACCGAGGTGACCGCGCTCCTGGAAGAGGCCTTCAAGGTGATGGCCCACGCGCGCGGCGCGATCCGCCAACCGGCCGACTCCACCGCCCAGATGTCGATCGCCGTCACCGACACCCATGGCGTGATCCTGGGCCTGGTGCGCGCGCCGGACGCCTCGGTGTTCGGCACCGACGTGGCCGTGCAGAAGGCGCGTTCGGCGACCTTCTTCTCCGGCCCATCGGCGGCGTCGGACCTGCTGGGCGACCCCAGCGCCGACGTCCGCGGCTTTGTGCAGAAGACCCGCGACTTCTTCCCCGACCAGACCGCGCTGACCGGCAAGACCGCGTTTGGCATGCGCTCGATCGGCAATCTGGCGCGCCCGTTCTTCCCGGATGGTCAGGCGGGGCGGCCGAACGGTCCGCTGTCGCGGCCGATCGCCCAGTGGAGCATCTTCTCCACCGGCCTGCAGTCGGCGCTGATCCTCACGAATCTGGGTCAGCACCTGCAATATGTGACCGGGGCCGCGGCCACCGACACGGCGCCCCGCTGCACCTTCCTGCCCGACGCAACGCCGGGGCAGAATCGCCTGCAGAACGGTTTGCAGATTTTTCCGGGCGGTGTGCCGATTTATCGGAGCGGAAAATTGGTCGGCGGCATCGGGGTGTCCGGCGACGGCATCGACCAGGACGACATGACTGCTTTCCTGGGTGTTTTCAATGCCTCAGCTCGCGTCGGCATCACCGAAGCGCCCACCGCGATCCGCGCGGATCAGCTGGTTGTGGGTCCGGCGCCGGCGCAACGGCTACTTTACGTTAACTGTCCGTTTGCACCGTTCCTAGACACCCAGGACCAGAACGTCTGTCAGGGAAAATAAGGGAATGCGGAGCGGCCTGCTCTTCGCCCTTGTGATTTGCACGCTCCCGCTCGCCCAGCGGGCGATGGCGGCTGACGTCATCGGCGACCTGCTGGAGGCCGCCGGAGGCGCGGTCGCAGACGCGCCGCCCGACCCGCCGCCGCTGGATGGCCGCCGCCGTCCGGGCCGCCCCAAGGACCTGCCGCCAGCCGAGGCCGTACAGGTCAATCCCAAGGGTATCGACGCGCCTGCGCCCGATGCCTTCCCCACCGATCAGATCCCGATCCCCGACCGCTGGCGGCTGATCGAGGCGGTCGGCGTCCACTCGCGCTGGTTCGACCCCTACAACCAGAACACCATCAAGGGCGACCGGCCGCTCAAGGGCACGCAGGACTGGTTCTTCACGCTCACTGGCGTCTCCGACAGCGTGATCGAGCCGCGCAGCTTCCCTCTGCCGGTGGGCGCGCAGACGACGGTCAGGCCCGGCAGCAACGACAACTTCGGGCGCACCGAAAGCTTCGTCGGCTCGCAGACGATCATCACGGGCCTGGCGCTGACCAAGGGCTCGACCGCCTACAAGCCGCCGGAGATCGAGTTCCGGCTGACCCTGGCGTTCAACTACAACTACGCCGAGGTGCCCGAGAAGCGCATCCTGTCGATCAGCCCGAGTAATCCGACGCACCGCACCGACGCCTTCGTGGGCGTGCAGGAAGCCTTCGTCGACTACCACATCCGCAATGTCTCAGATCGCTACGATTTCGATTCGATCCGGGTGGGAATTCAGCCATTTTCCAGTGACTTCCGGGGATTTCTTTTCCAAGATAATCAACTGGGAATCCGGCTGTTCGGCGACCGCGACAACAACCGCTGGCAATATAATCTGGCGGTGTTCCAGCGCATCGAGAAGGACACCAATTCGGGCCTGAACGACATCGGCCAGTCGCTGCGCAACGACACGATCTACATCGCCAACCTCTACCGCCAGGATCTGCCGTTCCCGGGCCTCACCTCGCAGGTCAGCGTCGTCTATGACCGCGACCGCGAGGCCGGCCATATCCACTTCGACGACAACGGCTTCCCGGTGCGCCCGGCGCTGATCGGCGACGAGCGGGGCCGCAACTACGACGCGGTCTATCTGGGCTACAACGTCGACGGCCACATTGGCCGCCTGAACCTCACCGGCTCGGCCTACAGCGTCACCGGCAAGGACCGCAATTCGATCTTCACCAGCAAGCCGGCGGACATCCAGGCGTGGTTTGCTGCGGTCGAGCCGTCCTACGACTTCGACTGGATCCGGGTGCGCGGCTCGGCGCTGTGGGCGTCGGGCGACAAGCATCCGTTCGACAACAAGGAAACCGGCTTCGACGCGATCTACGAGAACCCGCAGTTCGCCGGCGCCGACACCAGCTACTGGATCCGCCAGTCGATCCCCTTCGTCGGCGGCGGTCGCGCCATCGGCATCAACGGCCGCAACGGGGTCCTGAACGACCTGCGCTCGTCGAAGGACGAGGGCCAGTCCAACTTCAACAACCCCGGCACCATTCTCTTGGGCGCGGGCACGGACATGGACCTGACGCCGCGCGTGCGCTGGAGCGTCAACGTCAATCATCTGTGGTTCGACAACACCGCTGTCCTGCAGACCCTGCGCGACGAGGGTTCGATTCCGAAGAGCCTGGGCTGGGACTATTCGACCTCGCTGATCTGGCGCCCGAAGATGACGCAGAACCTGGTGCTGCGCGGTTCGGCGGCGGTCTTCCAGCCGAGTTCCGGTTTTAGCGATCTTCTGTCCAACAGCAGCGGCGACAGCCGGTACTATTCGGTGCTGCTGAACGCGATTCTCAACTTCTAGGGGCGATATGGGGCGGCTAGGCAAATTCGGCTGGAGGGTGGCGGCGCTGGCGGCGCTGATCCTGGCCGCGCCTATGGCCCTGCGCGCCGCGGGCGACGAGGAAAAGCCCGTCGCACGGACCTATCACATGCAGGCCGCCGCGCCGGCCGGCGAGAGCGAGGCCGACGCCCACGCCAAGAGCGTCGGCTGCGAGAGCTGCCACACCGCGTCCGATGCGCCTTCGATGCACAAGTCCTCGGCCGTGGTGCTGGGCTGCGTCGACTGCCACGGCGGCGACGCGACGGTCACCGCTGAAAAGGGCCTGGCCAAGGCCTCGCCGCAATACGCCACCCTGCGCGACAAGGCCCACGTCCTGCCGCGCTATCCCCAGGCCTGGCACTTCCCGTCCTCGGCCAAGCCGCAGCAGAGCTACACCCTGCTGAACCGCGAGGCGCCGGAGTTCGTGCGCTTCGTGAACCCGTCCGACTACCGCGTCGCCCGCGAATCCTGCGGCGCCTGCCACCTGGAGGTCATCCAGAAGGCCGAGCGCTCGCTGATGGCCAACGGGACGATGTTTCTGGAGGGCGCGACCTATAACAACGGCGTGCTCCCCAACAAGACCGGCATCCTGGGCGAGGCCTACACTCATAACGGCGAGCCGGCGCGGGTGATGTCGCCCGGGTCGCCGCCCGGCACGGTGACAGCGGAGCAGAAGGCCAAGGGCGCGATCGGCACCCTCTATCCGGTGCCCACCTGGCAGGTGACCCCGCCCAGCGACATCTTCCGGGTGTTCGAGCGCGGCGGCCGGACCATCGGCTCGGGCTTCCCGGAAATCGGCCTGCCGGACTCGGTGGGCGAGCTGCAGAAGCTGGAGGAGCCAGGCCGGCCCGACATCCGTCAGTCGAACCGCGGTCCCGGCACCGGCCTGCGCGTGGCGATCCCGGTGCTGAACGTCCACAAGACCCGCCTGAACGACCCCTTCATGTGGTTCATGGGCACCAACGACCAGCCGGGCGACTATCGCTCATCGGGCTGCGCCGGTTGCCACGTGGTCTACGCCAACGACCGCGAGCCGACCCATTCGCTGACCTGGGCGAAGTACGGCCGCGACGGCCAGTCGGCGACGGTGGACCCGACGATCAGCAAGACCGAGAGCGGTCACCCTATTGAGCACGCCTTCACTCGTTCGATCCCGACCTCGCAGTGCATGAACTGCCACATGCACCAGCCGAACATGTTCCTGAACACCTACTATGGCTACACGATGTGGGACTACGAGTCGGACGCGCCGTTCATGTGGCCGGAGCGGCAGCGCTATCCGAACGCCGCCGAAATGCGCAAGGTTCTGGACCGCAACCCGGAAGGCGCCGCGCCGCGGGGCCTGTGGTCGAGCCTCGACTTCCTGCGCAACGTCTTCGACCTGAACCCGAAGCTGCACGACACCCAATTCGCCGACTATCACGGCCACGGCTGGAACTTCCGGGCGATCTTCAAGCGCGACCGCGAAGGCAACCTGCTGGACGCCGACGGCAAGATCGTCGCCAACGACGACCCGGAGAAGTGGCGCAAGGCCGGCTCCGGCAAGTTCGCTGAGCCTGGCTCCCAGGCCGGCAAGGCGGTCCACATGATGGACATCCACGCCGAGAAGGGCATGCAGTGCGCCGACTGCCACTTCGCGCAGGATAGCCACGGCTCGGGCCTGATCATTGGTGAAGTCGCCAACGCCGTGGAAATCGGCTGCCGCGACTGCCACGGCACCACCTCGGCCTATCCGACGCTGAAGACCTCAAACGTGGCCGCCAGCCCGTCCGGCACCGACCTCACCCAGCTGCGCAACCCTGACGGCCAGCGCCGCTTCGAATGGGTGGAGAAGGATGGCCGCCGCGTCCTGATGCAGCGCTCGATCATCGACCCGAAGATCGAATGGCAGATCCACCTGGTGAAGGACTCGGTTGACCGGGCCAGCCCCGACTTCAATCCCAAGGCCGCCCGCGCCAAGCTGATGAGCAAGATTTCCGCCGACGGAAAGCCGTTCCAATGGGGCCCCGGCGTCGACAAGGCCAACCTCGCCCACAAGGACGGCGAGATGGAGTGCTACGCCTGCCACACCTCCTGGACGACGTCTTGCGGCGGCTGCCACCTGCCGATCGAAGCCAACTGGAAGACCACCAGCCACAAGTACGAGGGCGAGGAGACGCGGAACTACGCGACCTACAACCCGCAGGTGGCGCGCGATGATGTGTTCCAGCTCGGCGTCCACTCGACGATCAAGGGCCACACCGTAGCCCCGGTGCGCTCGTCGTCGGCCCTGGTCCTGTCCTCGACCAACATCAACCGGGCCAAGATCTATGTGCAGCAGCCGCCGATCTCGGCCGGCGGCTATTCCAGCCAGGCGTTTGCGCCGCACTTCGCCCACACGGTCCGCAAGACCGAGACCAAGACCTGCAGCGACTGTCACGTCTCGGTGGCCAACGACAACAACGCCATAATGTCCCAGCTGCTGCTGCTCGGCACCAACACCATGAACTTCGTGGGCATGCATGCCTGGGTCGGCCTGGACCAGGGCATCGAGGCGGTGCGGGTCACCGAGTGGAGCGAGCCGCAGGCGGTGTTCGGCTCCTATCTGCAGAAGTACGCCTATCCCGACTTCTACAAGCTGCACGTCGAGAAGAACCATCGCGAGCTAATCAACTGGCGGCGCGGCAAACCCTTCGTGAAGGGCCTGAAAGGCGGCGAGACCGACGCGGCCGAGGACATCAACAACGTCACGCACAAGACCGGCGGCGCGGCCCGCTGCCTGCAGATGCGCGGCGAATATATGTACGTGGCCGAGGGCAGGGGCGGCTTCCGCGCCTACGACATCGCCTCGATCGCCAACAAGGACGTCTCTGACAAGATCCTGACCGCGCCCTTCTCACCGTTGGGCGACGACACCCACATCGCGTCGAAGAACGCGACCTGCATGGCGATCCCGACCAACCAGTCGATCGCGCCCGGGCGCAACACGCCGCTGATGCAGACCGACAACCAGGAACAGCCGTTCCACCCGATCTATCACTACGCCTTCATCACCGACGCCGAAGAGGGCCTGATCGAAGTCAACGTCGACACGCTGTCGGACGGCGACCCGCGCAACAACAACCTGACGCGCGCGCTGACCTGGAACCCGGGCAACCTCTTGAAGGGCGCGCGGCACATCACGCTGGGCGGCCACTACGCCTACATCGCCGCCGACGCCGGCCTGGTGGTGCTGGACCTGAACGATCCGCTAAAGCCCCGCCACGTGACCACGCTCAACCTGCCCGACGTGCGGGCGACCGCGCTGCAGTTCCGCTACCTCTGGGTCACCGACGCGCGGGGGCTGGAGGTGGTCGACGTGACCCGCCTCGAAAAGCCGGTGCTGGTGGCTGGCGCCACGGTGCCGATCGCCGACGCGCGCCGCGTCTACATCGCCCGCACCTACGCCTATGTGGCGGCCAAGAAGGACGGGTTGGTCATCGTCGACGTGAAGCAGCCCGAGCATCCGAAGATCTACCAGAAGGTCGATTTCGGCGGGCAGATGAACGACGCCGAGGACGTGATCGTGGCCTCCACCAACGCCTCGTTCTTCGCCTACGTCGCCGACGGCAAGAACGGCATGAAGGTGATCCAGCTGACCAGCCCGTCGAGCCAGCCCAACTTCTATGGCTTCTCGCCGGCGCCCAAGCCGGAGCTGATCGCCTGGGCCAAGACGGCCAGTCCGGCGCTGGCCGTGTCCAAGGGCCTCGACCGCGACCGCGCCGTCGACGAGACCGGCCACCAGATCGCGGTGTTCGGGCGCCTCGGTTCGCGGCCGTTCAACCGGCCGGAGATGGAGCACTTCTTCATCGACGCCTTCGACCGGCCCTACCGGGTCACCGACGACCCCGACTTCACCGCCTGGGTCTCGGCCGGACGCTAAAGGTCGTGAGCGACCTACCGCCGCCGCTGCCGCTGCCAGAGGGGGTTCGGTCCCGGTTCGTGGACGGCGTCAACGGCCTCAATGTGCATCTGCTGGAGGCGGGCTTCGAGACGCCGGACCGCCCCTGCATGTTGCTGCTGCACGGCTTTCCGGAGCTGGCCTACAGCTGGCGCAAGGTGATGCCGGCGCTGGCGGCCGCCGGCTATCACGTCGTGGCGCCGGACCAGCGCGGCTACGGACGCACCACAGGCGCCGACACCCGCTACGAGGGCGACATTCGCCCGTTCGGCCTCTTGAACCTGGTGCGCGACGCCGTGGCGCTGTTGGCGGCGCTCGGCCGCACATCGGTGGCCGCGGTGATCGGCCATGATTTCGGCTCGCCCGTCGCGGCCCACTGCGCCGTGATCCGCCCCGACCTCTTCCGCGCCGTGGTGCTGATGAGCGCGCCCTTCGGCGGCCCACCGCCGTTGCCGCTGCCGAAGCCCGCCGGGGATCTGAACGCCGCGCTGGCGGCCCTTGCGCGGCCCCGCAAGAACTATCAGGCCTACTATTCGACGCGGGAGGCGCAGGGCGACATGGCGAACGCCCCGCAGGGCGTGCACGACTTCCTGCGCGCCTACTACCATGTGAAGAGCGCCGACTGGCCGGGCAACGCCCCGCACAGGCTGGCCGGCTGGGCGGCCGCCGAACTGGCGAAGATGCCGACCTACTACATCATGGACTTAGGTGACGGCATGGCCGCGACGGTGGCGCCGCACATGCCGTCGAAGGCCGAGATCGCCGCCTGCCGCTGGCTGCCGGACGCCGAGCTCGCGGTCTATGCGCAGGAATTCGCCCGCACGGGCTTCCAGGGCGGGCTGCAGTGGTACCGCGCTGGCACGAGCGGCCTGAACACGCGGGAGATCTCGCTGTTCGCCGGCCGCCGGATCGAGGTCCCGTCGCTGTTCATCGCCGGGGCCAGCGACTGGGGCGTCTATCAGGCGCCGGGCGTGCTGGAGGCCATGCAGAACAGCGCTTGCGCCGACCTGCGCGGCTGCCATCTGGTCGAGGGCGCCGGCCACTGGGTGCAGCAGGAACAGCCCGAGGCGGTCGGCGCGCTGCTGCTGGATTTCCTCAGGTCAGCCGCCGGCGATTAGGTCTTGTCGCCGGTGGGCTCACCCCCGCATGCTCGCAAGCGACGCGGCCCTGCGAGAGCCGCGATATCCGGGGGCAAACCGATGCGTCTTCAACTGTTCGCCGTGGCGCTCTGTGCCGCTGCGTTGGCCGCGAGCGCCGTCAGCGCCGCGCCGGCGTCCACCGTGGTCAAGGTCGAGACCGGCCAGTTGCAGGGCGCGGCGGACAACGGCGTCGTCGCCTTCAAGGGCATCCCCTTCGCCGAGCAACCGGTGGGCGACCTGCGCTGGCGCCCGCCGCAGAAGGCCAAGGCCTGGACCGGCGTGCGGCCCGCGCTGAAGAACGGCCACGACTGCCTGCAGGCCGAGGTGAAGGGCGACCCGGGCATGGGCACGGACCTGGGCGAAGATTGCCTCTTCCTCAACGTCTGGCGGCCCGCCGAGGCGTCTTCAAAGAAGCTGCCGGTGATGGTGTGGATCTACGGCGGCGGCCTGGTCAACGGCGGCAGCCAGCCGGCGATCTATCAGGGCGACCAGTTCGCCCGCGAAGGCGTGGTGTTTGTCAGCATCAACTATCGCCTCGGCCGCTTCGGCTTCTTCGCGCACCCGGCGCTCAGCGCCGAGCATCCCGACGAGCTGAAGGGCAACTACGCCTACATGGATCAGCTCGCCGCCCTGCAGTGGGTCCAGCGCAACATCGCGGCCTTCGGCGGCGATCCGAAGCAGGTGACCCTGTTTGGGGAGTCGGCCGGCGGGTTCTCGGTGCACACCATGGTCGCCTCGCCGCTGGCCAAGGGGCTGTTCCAGCGGGCCATCGTCGAGAGCGGCGGCGGGCGAGGGGCCGAAGGTCCGGCCTTCACGGTGAAAGCCGGGGAGGCCACCGGCATCGCCTTCGCCAAGGCGCAGGGCGTCGAAGGCTCCGACGCCGTGGCGCTCGCCAAGCTGCGCGCGCTTCCGGCGGCGGCGGTCACCGGCAATCTCAACATGTTCACCTCCGGCGCCAACGCCATGACCTATCCGGGCCCGATGACCGACGGGAAGCTGTTGGTCGAGACGCCGCAGGCGGCCTACCTCGCGCGCCATCAGGCCAAGGTCGCGCTGATGGTCGGGGCCAATGGGGCGGACCTGGGCTTCAACGCTTCGCCGACCATGGATGCGCTGATGGCGCCGTTCGGGGCCAACAAGGCCAAGGCGCTGGCGGCCTACGATCCCGAGGGGACCGGCAATCTGGCGCGGGTCCGCAGCAAGGTCGGCATGGATCAGCTGATGGAAGAGCCGGCGCGGTTCGACGCCAAGACCTTCGCCGCCCAGGGCCTGCCGGCCTACGAGTTCCGCTTCGACTATGTGGGCGACGCGCTGAAGGCCCGCTCGCCGAACGGCGCGCCGCACGCCTCGGAGATTCCCTATGTCTTCGACAAGTACGGGCAGGGCTACATCGCCATGGTCACGCCCACCCACTCGGGCGACGCCAGCGCCAAAGACAAGGCGGTGGCGCGGACGATCCACAGCTACTGGCTGAACTTCGCCAAGACCGGCGACCCGAACGGCGCGGGCCTGCCCCACTGGCCGCGCTATGACGCCGCCAAGGACGAGCTGATGCTGTTCCGCGGCGATGGCGTGGCGGCGGCGACGCCTGACCCCTTGAAGGCCCGCATGGACCTTACCGAGGCGGTGCAGCCGAAGTAGCGGGATTGGGCCTGGGCAAGGCCAGGTAGACGCTGTCGCACCATTCCTCGCCGATGAGCCAGGTGCGCTCCGCCCGGTGGGTCTCGCGGAAGCCCAGCCGGGCGAGTACGGCCAGCGAGCCTGAGTTGCGTGGGTCGACGTCGGCGGTGAGCTCTCGGACCTCGAAGGTCGTGAAGACGTGGGCGATGGCCGCGCTCAGCGCCTCGGTGGCCAGGCCCAGGCCCCAGTGGTCGGGATGCAGGATGTAACCGACCGCGGGCAGGCGCCAGCAGCCGGCCTTGCCGATCACCGCGCCGTCGCGCTCGATGATGAAGTCGTCGCTCTGATCCGGAGGCGAGGCGATCATGCTTGCTAGCCAATCAGCGGTCTGGTCGGGATCGTTGTGCGGCAGGCTCGACCAGTAGCGCATGGCCCGTGGGTCGCTGAAGATCGCGTGCAGGGCGTCCAGATCGTCGGGCCGGGCGCGGCGCAGCCGCAGGCGCTGCGTCTCAATTTCCCCCGCTGCGCCCGCGCCCGCCATCAAATCGCGGTGTAGGCCTCGATGGGGATCGGCACGCCCTTCAGGTCGATTTCGCCCACCGCGCGGGTCGCGCCGGCGTTGGGCGCGAGGCGCAGGGTCTCGGCGGAGAACAGGATGCGGGTGCCGAAGGTCTTGTTGGCCGCCTCCAGTCGCGCGGCGATCACCACCACCTCGCCATAGGCCGTGTAGTTGAACCGCCGCTCGCCGCCGAAGTTGCCGACCAGGCCGATGCCGGAATCCAGGCCCATCCGCGTGTGGCCGAAGATGCCGTGCTTCTCGATCATCTTCTTGCGGTACTCCTCGGCGAAGACGTCGATCTCGCGGACGCAGGCGATGGCCCGGTCGGCGTGGTCGGGGAAGACCACCGGGGCGCCGAACAGCACGATCAGGCCGTCGCCGGTCATCTTGTCGATCATCGCCTCGTGCTTCCAGAGGATCTCGATCAGGCCGTCGAAGTAGGCGTTGATCACCTCGGCGAAGGTGTCGACGGGGAGGGTGGCGACCAGGTTCGAGAAGTTCTCCAGGTCGGAGACCATGACGGTGATCTCGCGCGCCTCGGCGCCGATCTTCACCGCTTCCCGGCCTTCGACGATGCGGTCGATGACCTGCGGGGCAAGGTAGCGTTCGAGCGTCGAGGAATAGAAGGCGCGCTGGTTCTGCAGCTCGGCGGCCTCGATTCGGCTCATCACAAAGAAGGCGAAGGCGAAGCTCATCGACGGCGCGGTCATCGGGGCGACGAAGTTGAACCCGTAGAACAGGGCGACCGCCACGCCGGTGGCCAGGGCCAGGCCGCCCAGCACGATGCCGATGGACGCCCACCACTTGAGCGCGCCCCGCCCAAGCGCCGCGCCGCCAAACGCCGCGGCGAGCACGATCAGCTCGACCACCAGCCCACCCGGCACGTGGATGCGATCACCGGCCAGCATTTGCGACAGCGCATGCACATGCACCTCGACACCGGGGGTTCCCTGATAGTGCCCCTTGGTGAACCGCAGCGGGGTCTCGTGCAGGTCCTCCTTCGGGGCGTCGGCGTCGGCGGTGGCCGAGCGCGTGACATCGCCGATGAAGACGATCTTGCCCTTCAGCAAGGCCGGCGGAAGGAAGGGTACGAAGGCCGCCGAATAGGAGGGGCTGATGGCGCCGGCGTTCTCGGCGGTGACATGCAGATCAGCGTGGCGATAACGGATCAGGAAGGGGTGCGTGGGCGCCTTGAGGCCCGTGGCCGCCATGCCCACCCGCGCCGCCAGGGAATAGTTGGCGCTGGGCTTGGGGTCGTAGCTGCGGATGACGTTGTCGTAGTCGGTGTTCAGGAGCGCCCGCGCGTCGGAATAGAGCAGCTTGGGCGAAACGGGATAGTCCTTACCGGCCGTGTAAGCGGGATCGACCGCCACCACGATCGGGGCCTTGGTGTTGGCGATGCGGGCGTTGAAGTCCTGGAATTCCTCCGGCGACGCCCAGGTGTCCAGCAGGTAGTCGACGCCGACCGCCTTCACGCCCTTGGCGTCCAGGGCGGCGATCAGGTCGCCCAGCCAGGCCTTGTTGATCGGCGCCGAGCAATGGCACGGCGAGGCCTCGCGCATGGCGTCGGTGGCCGGGCCGTCGATCTTGATGATCACGAAGTCGTTCTGGGCCGGCGGCGCCATCAGGGCGACGCGGTAGTCGTAGGTGAGGTTCTCCACGGCCTGGAGCGGCGGGGTGGCGCGCAGCAACATGGTCACCAGGGTGGCGGCCAGCGCGACGCCGGCCATCACCGCGATGTCGGCCCAGGCCCCGCGCGCGGCCCGCAAGGCCGACAGGTAGGCCACAAAGCGCTTGAAGAGCCCCTCGGGCCGACCGGCCATCTAGTCGAATCCGAAGGGACGCGTGTAGGCCACGGCCGGCTCTAACTCTCCGGCGACGCAGACATGGGTCGTGACGCGGCCCTCGTCGGCCACGACCAGCACAAAGCCCGGCGGCTCGGCCACCAGGATCTCGCGGCCATCGGGCCGTTCCATGTCGACCGGCGACAGGTTCAGCGTCACCTGGATCGAGGTCGCCGGCGCCGTCGCCACCACCTGGCCGGCCAGGAGACCATGGAAGGCGCGGTGCACGTGGCCGCAGAGCACGACGCGGACCTGCTCCCGGCCGCGCAGGGCGTCGGCCAGCTGGCCGATCCACGGCGCGTTCGGGTCGGGGTCCATCCACTTCACACCGGACAGGATCGGCGGGTGGTGCATCACCACGATGGTCGGCGTGTCGGGTTGAGCGTCCAGGGTCTGGGCCAGCCAGGCGGCGCGCTCGGGGGTGAAGCCGGACCGGTCGCGGCCCTCTTCCAGGGTGTCGCAGACCACCATCCGCAGTCCGTCGAAATCGACCGCGTACTGGACGAAGCCGTTGGCGTCGGTGGGTGCGTATTCGCCGCCGAAGGCGTCCAGGAAGGGCTGGCGGCGGTCGTGGTTGCCGACCGCGTAGTAGATGGGGATCTGGCTGTCGCCGAGGATGCGTTTGAGCTCGGCGTATTCCGCCGGGTCGCCATGGTCCACCAGATCGCCGGACGCGATGATCGCGGTGGGTCTTGGGCGCAGCTCATGGATCGTCCGCAGCACCTGGCGCAGACGCTGTTCATTGCGCAGCTGGTTCAGCGGATCCTGACCTGTCGTGACATGCAGGTCTGTGATCTGCGCGATGGTTAACACAGGCTTCTCCCCGGCCTTACGCACTTTACCATCTACGAAGTACGTAGCTTCAGCGCCGACGGATGACCAAGTTCCGAATTTCCGTCATATCTTCCATCGCGAATTTCACGCCCTCACGCCCCAACCCCGAGTCCTTCACCCCGCCATAGGGCATGTTGTCGACCCGGTAACTGGGCACATCGCCCACCACCACGCCGCCCACGTCCAGCCGGTCCCAGGCTGTCAGCGTGCGGAACAGATCGCGGGTGAATAGTCCAGCTTGTAGACCGAACTTCGAGTCGTTGACCTCGTCCAGTGCTGCTTCGAAATTGTCGAACTTGGACAGGATCGCGACGGGGCCAAACGCCTCCTCGGCATAGAGCTTGGCGTCGCGGCCAACGCCCTCCAGAAGGGTCGCTTCCAGCATGGCGCCGTCGCGTTTGCCGCCACAGAGGATCTTCGCGCCGCCGGCCTGGGCGGCCTGGATCCAGTTGTCCAGGCGGGTCGCTTCCTTCACGTCGATCATCGGGCCGATGAAGGTTTTCTCGTCCTTCGGGTCGCCGGCGATCAGGGTCTTGGTCTTGGCCACCAGGCGGTCGCGCAGCTCGTCGTAGATCTTCGCGTGGATGATGATCCGCTGCACGCCGATGCAGGATTGGCCCGACTGGTAGAAGGCGCCGAAGATGATCCGCTCGACCGCGTCGTCGAGGTCTTCGCCGGTGATGTCCTCGTCGACGATCACCGCGGCGTTGCCGCCCAGCTCCAGCACCACTTTCTTCTTGCCGGCCCGCGCCTTCAGGTCCCAGCCCACGTCCGGCGAGCCCGTGAAGGATAACAGCTTAAGCCTATCGTCGGTGGTGAACAGGTCCGCGCCTTCGCGGTGCGCGGGCAGGATTGAGAACGCGCCCTTGGGCAGATCGGTCTCGGCCAGCACCTCACCGATGATCAGCGCGCCTAGCGGCGTGCGCGACGCGGGCTTCATCACGAAGGGGCAGCCGACGGCGAGCGCCGGGGCAATCTTGTGGGCGGCCAGGTTCAGCGGGAAGTTGAACGGCGAGACGAAGGAGCAGGGGCCGATCGGCACCCGCTTCCACATGCCCTGATAGCCCTTGGCGCGCGGCGAGATGTCCAGCGGCTGCACCTCGCCGGTCATCCGCACGCTCTCCTCCGCCGCGATGCGGAAGGTGTCGATCAGGCGGGTGACCTCGCCGCGGCTGTCGCGGATCGGCTTGCCGGCCTCGATGCAGAGCGCCATGGCCAGCTCGTCGAACCGCTCCTGGAAGCGGGTGACGCAGTGGGCCAGCACGTTCTGGCGTTCGTAGGCGGCCATCCTGGCCATCGGCTCGGCGGCCTCGACGCAGGCGGCGATGCCGGCGTCGATGGTGGCGGCGTCGGCCTGGGCGACACGGGTCGCTTCCTTGCCCGTGTATTTGTCGGTGACGACCAGGTCTTGGTTGGGCGTCTTCGCTTCGTTGGCGAGGTACAGCGGATAGCTGGATTTGAGAGCGGGGGCGGCCATGGCGGGACGGAGCGCTTTCGGTCCTTAGACCTTCGCGCTCAGCTCCTTGATCTCTTTGTTCAGGATCCGGTCGTTGTCGGAGTAGTCCACCGGCACCTCGATCAGGTTCACGCCGGGCGTGTTGAGGCACTTTTCCAGGAGGGCCGGCAACTCGTCGGCTGCGCCGACGCGGTAGCCGTTGGCCCCGTAGCTCTCGGCATATTTCACGAAGTCGGGGTTGTTGTAGGTCAGCCCCCAGTCCTTGAAACCCATGTTGGCCTGCTTCCAGCGGATCATGCCGTAGGAATTGTCGTTGAGGATCAGCACGGTGATGTTGAGCTTCAGCCGGACGGCGGTCTCCATCTCCTGGCTGTTCATCATGAAGCCGCCGTCGCCGCAGATCGCCATGACCTTGCGGTCCGGATAGACCATCGACGACGCCATGGCGGACGGCAGGCCCGCGCCCATGGTGGCCAGCGCATTGTCCAGCAGCACGGTGTTGGTCATCCGCGCCGGATAGTTGCGCGCGAACCAGATCTTATAGACCCCGTTGTCCAGGCAGATGATGCCGTTCGGCGGCATGGCCTTGCGGATCTGCTGCACCAGGTGCTGCGGGTAGACCGGGAAGCGCATGTCATCGACCTGGGTAGCGGTGTGCGCCACCTCGGCCGCGCGGGCTTTCATCATCTTGGAGAAGTCCCATCCGGCCTGGGGCAGGATGTCTTCTTTGATCTGCCAGATGGCGTTGCCGATATCGCCGATCACCTCGTACTGCGGGAAGTAGACCGGATCGACCTCGGCCGAGCGGAAGTTGACGTGGATCACCTCCGCGCCGCCCTTCTGCATGAAGAACGGCGGCTTTTCGATCACATCGTGGCCGACGTTGATTATGAGGTCCGCCGCTCCAATAGCGCGGTGGACGAAGTCGCCGGACGAGAGCGCCGCGCAGCCCAGGAACTTCGGGCTGGTCTCATCGACCACGCCCTTGCCGAGCTGGGTCGAGACGAAGGGAATGCCGGTCTTCTCGATGAACTGGGCCAGCATCCGGCTGGTCATGGTGCGGTTGGCGCCCGCCCCGATCACCAGGATCGGCGACTTGGCCTTCTCGATGCGCCGGGCCGCGGCCTTGATGGACTTCTCGTCGGCCACCGGACGCCGCGCGTTGCTCTTCACGAACGGTGTCGAGTCGGTCTGTTCGTGGGCAACGTCCTCGGGGAATTCCAGGTGGACCGCGCCTGGCTTTTCTTCCTGGCCGAGGCGGAAGGCCTCGCGGATACGGGACGGGATGTTGTCCGCGCTGGCCAGCTGGTGGGTGTATTTGGTGATCGGCCCCATCATCGCCACGACGTCGAGGATCTGGAACCGGCCCTGCTTGGAGCTCTTGATGGGCTTCTGGCCGGTGACCATCATCATCGGCATGCCGCCCAACTGGGCATAGGCCGCCGCGGTCACGAAGTTGGTGGCGCCTGGGCCCAGCGTCGCGACGCAGACCCCGGCCTTGCCGGTGTGGCGGCCGTAGGTGGCGGCCATGAAGCCCGCGCCCTGTTCGTGCCGCGTCAGGATCAGCTGGATCTTGGTCGACCGCGACAGGCTGTCGAGGAAATCGAGGTTCTCTTCGCCCGGTACGCCGAACACGTACTCGACGCCTTCCTCTTCCAGACAGGCGATAAAGAGATCCGATGCCTTAGTCATTTGCGTGCGCCCCTTCGCTCGAAGTTTGCGAGTTGGGGTCATTTGGGCCGGTTTGTGAAGAGGCTTCGCACGTCACGCGTAATAAGCTTCACCGAATGGGCTTAAGCTTGGGCCAAATCCGTTGTTATGTAGGCTTCGGGGACTGGCTTGAGTCGCGCTGGGAGTGTCCCGCGCGGGCCAGACAATTTTTGGGGTAGCGCCAATGGCCGTCACAGACCACGTCGATCTCAACACCTTCGTCGAGGGTGTCCGCAAGCGTAATCCGGGCCAGCCGGAGTTCGTCCAGGCGGTGCAGGAAGTCGCCGAGGACATCTTCGACTTCATGCAGGACAAGGAAAAGTACCATAAGGCCCAGATCCTGCGCCGGATCGCTGAGCCGGACCGGGTGATCTCCTTCCGGGTCTGCTGGGAAGACGACAAGGGCAACATCCGCGTGCAGCGCGCCTGGCGCGTGCAGAACAACAACGCCATCGGCCCCTACAAGGGCGGCCTCCGCTTCCACCCCTCGGTGACCGAGAGCGTGCTGAAGTTCCTGGCCTTCGAACAGACCTTCAAGAACGCGCTGACGGGCCTGCCCATGGGCGGCGGCAAGGGCGGCTCGAACTTCAACCCGAAGGGCAAGAGCGACAACGAAGTCATGCGCTTCTGCCAGAGCCTGATGACCGAGCTCTATCGGCACATCGGCGCCGACGTGGACGTGCCGGCCGGCGACATCGGCGTGGGCGGCCGCGAGATCGGCTACATGTTCGGGCAGTACAAGCGCCTGACCAACGTCTTCGAGGGCGTGCTGACCGGCAAGGGCCTGGAATACGGCGGCAGCCTGATCCGCACCGAGGCCACCGGCTACGGCGCGACCTACTTCCTGCAGAACATGCTCAAGACCCAGGGCAAGGACATCGCCGGCCACACGGTCGTCATCTCCGGCTCCGGCAACGTGGCGACCCACGCGGCCGAAAAGTGCACCCAACTGGGCGGCAAGGTGCTGACGCTCTCCGACTCCGAGGGCTTCATCTATGACCCGGCCGGCATGACCCAGGAAAAGATCGACTGGGTGAAGGAGCTGAAGAACAAGCGCCGCGGCCGGATCAGCGAATACGCCAAGGAGTTCAAGGGCTCCGAATTCCACGCCGGCAAGACGCCCTGGGGCGTCAAGTGCGACTTAGCGCTGCCCTGTGCGACCCAGAACGAACTGCTCGGCCCCGACGCCGACACCCTGCTGAACAACGGCTGCATCGCGGTGTCGGAAGGCGCTAACATGCCGACGAACCTCGAGGGCGTGCACAAGTTCAAAGCCGCCAACATCCTTTATGCGCCCGGCAAGGCGGCCAACGCCGGCGGCGTGGCGGTCTCCGGCCTGGAAATGAGCCAGAACTCGGCCCGCATCTCCTGGAAGGAAGAGGAACTGCAACGCCTCCTGCAGGACATCATGTCCGGCATCCACGAACGCTGCGCGGAATACGGCGGCAAGCCCGGCACCAAGGTCATCGACTACGTCCGCGGCGCCAACATCGCCGGCTTCAAGAAAGTCGCCGACGCCATGCTGGCCTACGGGATCACCTGATCTCCGACGGTCTTTGAAGGCTTACTGAGAGCCCCGCTTCGACACCGTCGAAGCGGGGTTTTCCTTGCGGCGCCCGCGGTCCGAGCGTCGGCAGGCCGAGCCGCGCGTGCAAGCGCCCCGGGACGCAGGGGTGACTTCAGTTCTTCGCCGCGGCCCGGTCCGGCCCCATCGGGGCATTGCTGACGGCCGCCAGCTTCCAGCGCCCCTGGTCGTCCTTGCGCCAGGCCGCCACCCAGTGGCCCGAGGCCTTCGCTGGCTTTCCGGTCTTGGGATCGCTGGCGGAGGCGTCCCACGACCCGTATTGCCAGGCCATGTCGCCGGCCTTGGCGACTTCCGTGTGCTCCGGCTTCACCCGCAGCGAATAGTTCGGATCGTGCATCAGCGCCTTGGTGTCGGTCAGGTCCTGGGTGGCGCTGGTGACGTCCGGGCCGCCGCCATAGGTGTGGATGTCGTTCGCTTCGACCGCGATCGCCCGCTCCACGTCGCCCGCCTTCATGGCGGCGTTGAAGGCGTCGACCTGGGCGTTGATCGCCGCCGTTTCCTTGGCCGGGTCCACCGGCGGCGCCGCGGCCTTATCGCAACCCGCTAGCAGCAACGCCGCCGCGCAGCCCATCCAAGCGCATTTCATCATCTTCGCCTCCCCATGCCGCGCCCGGTCCAGCAAGCATCGCTCGGCGAAGCCTGTCCCGGATCGGGCGTCTCGCTTGTTCGGACGGTAAGCGAACTCCAGGAACCGCTGCAATGGCCCGCAAGGCCTGCGCCCTACGGCGCCTGTGGCCCGAGCGTCGGCAGGCCGCGGGGCTTTTCGCCGGCGGGGAGGCCGAGCACCGTAAAGAGGCGGTCCTGGCCGGTGCGCGGCGCTTCGCCTGGCTGGTGGAAGCTGTGGCATTCGCTGCACTGGGCGCCGGCGAAGGCGGGGGTCTGGTGCTCGGTCTTGCCGTGGCAGGCTTTGCAGGTGGCGATGCCCTCGATCAGGTAGTCCTGCGTCTTGTCCGAAGTCTTGGCCTTGTGGCAGTCGGCGCAGGCCGCCGAGCCCGCGCCAACGCCCGCGTGGGCCGCGACGCCGTGGTTGAAGTCGCCCCAGGGCAGGACCCGGTTGGCCAGATGCACCGGCGAGATGTCAGCGCCGAACGGTCCGCCGGACGGGCGAATGGTGTGGCAGTCGACGCAAAGGCCGCCCGGCGCCATGGCCCGGCGCAGCACGCCCGGATCGACCTTGGGGCCGGTCGCCGGGGTCAGAGACCCACGCAGCACGCCAAGGATGTTGCGCATGTCGTGGTGGCGCAGGGTCTGCAGATTGCCCGGGCCGCCGGCGAAGGCGAGGCTGTGGCAGGAGCCGCAGTCACGTTCCATCTCGATGGGCTTGAAGCCGCCGCCGTCCGGCCGGTGGCAGGACTGGCAGGTCAGCGCCGCGCCATAGCCCTTGGCCGCGCCCAGCACCTCGCCCTGCCGCGCCACGCCGCCGGTCGCGCTCATGTGCACCCGGTGGGAGAAGGTCAGGCCGTTGGCTTCCAGCGGATGCTGCGTCACCGAGATGCGCTGCATCCTGGGCTGCGGGCCGTCGAAGCCGACGGTGACCAGCGGGCGGAAATCGGGGTGGCGGTTCCAGTCCGGCGTGTCGATCAGGCCGGTGGAGGGCAGGCGCATCTTCAGGCGGCTGTGGCAGCCGGCGCAGTCGGTGACCACGATGAGCGCGGGCTTGCCGGGCCGCACCACGTCGGCGGTCTTGGGCACGTTGGGATCGGGCGGCGCGGTGGTGTGCTCGCGGTGGCAGCTGGCGCAGCGGTCGGTCGGATGGTTCAGCGCCATCTGGAAGACCCCGGCGACCTTGCCGGTGATGGTCGGCGGCGGCGGCATGGCGCGGGTCAGCTTGGCGTGGGCGGCGTGGTCGCTCATCAAGAGCGGCAGGAAGGGGCTGCCTTCACGGGTCACCCGCGCATCCGACGCCGCCTGCACCGCGGGATCGCGGCCGGACTGGTGGCAGGAGAGGCAGGCGGTGTCGCGCACGGCGACGAAGGCTTTCTGGTGGCAGGCCTGGCAGTCCTTATCGAGGAAGGCGTGGGCCTTGGAGAGCGGGCCGGTGGACCACTGCTGGTCGGGATGGATGTGGGTGTTCTTGAACCAGGCCGCGCCGGCGACCGGCAGGATCAGGCACAGCGCCAGGATCGCCAGGCCCAGCGTCCAGGCCATCCGGCGGCGGCCGAACATCGCCGCCCGCAGCGAGAACAGGCCGGGCGTGGGATGGTAGTCGTCTTCCTTGCGCAGCACCGTGACGACCACGTCGTCCTCGGTCCCCAGGCTGAACACCAGCTCATAGGCGCCAAAGCTCACCACCTGGGCGTTGGCGGCGTCCAGCTCAACGCGCAGCGCCGGCTTGCCGCCCGCCTGGAACGGTTCGCCGGTCAGGGATTCGATGCTGATCCGGCCCTGGCCCAGGGCGCGCAGCAGGGCGTGCTCCATATCCACCGACAGGTCGGGCAGGTGGATGTCGCAAGCGGGCGCGCGGCCGATCAAGACCTCGCCGGTCTCGATCCGGCGCGTGCGGACGATCTCTCCGCCTCCCGCCTGGCGGGTGATCAGCCGAAGGGAGATCGCCTGGGTCATGTCACCAGTAGAGGAAGACGCTGACGATGTGCGCGGTGAGCGCCGCCAGCAGGGCGAAGGTGGCGGGAACGTGCACGAAAAGCCAAGCTTCGAGCATCGCGGTGATATGCATCTGACGGCGCGCCAAGGCCAGCGCCTCGGCCTTGCGCTGCATCAGGTCCTCGACCTTGGCGAGCGCCACGGCCTCGGGGCCGCTGGCGCCGCGCAGGGCGCCGCCGATCTTCGACAGGGCCTGGCCGTTGGCGCAGTCGCCGTAGCGGGCGAGCAGGCGTCGCCAGAAGCCGCCGCCAAGATCGGTCTCTTCCAGCGAGAGCCGTACGATGTCGGCGTTCTGGCGCGACAGCGGCTGCGCCGCCTCAAGGATCTGTTCGTCCAGGCTGGCGATCTGCGCCAGCATCTGCTTGCGGGTGGTCTCGCCACGGTTGTCGCTGAGCGTTCGGGGCAGGGTGGCGTAGGCCCAGACGCCGATCGCGCCGGAGACGATCACCAGCAGCATCAGGCCGTAGGCCAGCGTGTGGACGTTCCAGCCGAACTGGAACCCGGTGTGCAGGGTGGCGACGACGATCAGCGACAGGCCCAGATAGACGTGCGCCGAGACCCAGGCCTTCAGCGAATAGTGGCCTGCGGTGATCGCCCGCTTGCGGATGCCCAAGAGCGCCAGCCAGACAATCAACAGGGCGCCGATCGTCCCAAGCACATAGCCCAGCGCCGTCCCGCCGCTCGGCCGTGGGATCGGCTTCTGCAGGATGTAGGCGGTGATCGCCGCGGCGCAGAGAATCAACGCCGCGCGCAGGAACAGGAATCGGCCATGACGCAGGAAGCTCTCGTGCGTCGCCGTCCTTCGTCTCTGTGTTTTCCCCCGCGCCGCCGCCAAAGCTAAGCCCTACCCCCGTTCCAGAAGCGCCACCGAGAGGAACTCCTCTGGCGACACGCGGATCGCCGCCCCGGTGGGGCAGGCTCGGACACAGGCAGGCCCCCCGGCCTTGCCGATGCACATGTCGCACTTGATCGCGACCTTACCCTTTTCAACCTTGGCCTTGGGCTGTTTTTCGCGCCAGGCCTTGTCCGGCTCGCCGGGGCCCGGGCCCATGCCGAACAGCATCCAGGCCATCAGGCCCGGTTTCTCCGGCGGCGGCTTGTCCATCTGGATCACGTCATAGGGGCAGTTGCGCTGGCAATTGCCGCAGCCGATGCAAGCGTCGGAGATGAACACCTCGCCGTCCGGCCCGCGCTGGATGGCGTTGGGCGGGCAGTCGGTCATGCAATAGGGGTGCTCGCAGTGCCGGCAGGAGGTCGGCACGTGGATCTGGGCGTAGGTCTTGCCGGCCTCGCGGTTCAGCCGCGACAGGCCCTCGTGGCTGTCGGCGCAGGCCTTTTCGCAGTTGTCGCAGCCGACGCAGAGGCTCTCGTCGATCAATAGGACGTCGGTGGCCTCGCCCAGGCCCTGATCGATCAGGAAGCTGGCGACGGAGGAGTACATGTCGACCACGCCGCCGAAGCTGTCCTTCTGCTCTTCGACGAAGGCGTTGACCTTGCGGCGCGAGGCGACCTCTTCGCGCATCCGCTTCAACAGCGCCGGCTTCTTTTCCAGCAGGCGGCGGAACGGCTCGCCCGGCAGGCGCACCACCTGGCTGCGGATCGCCGCCTTCACCGTCGCCGTGCGCCGTCCGCCGTCCAGCAGCGCCATCTCGCCGGAGTAGGAACCGGCCGGCACGTAGGACAGGAAGACGTTCTTACCCCCGACCATCTTCTCCACGATCATCGAGCCGGAGCGGATGATGAAGAGGTCGTCGCCCTCGTCGCCCTCGCTCATGATCGGCTGGCCGGCCTTGACCTCCATGGTCTGGGCCTCGGGCAGCACCTCGGCCAGGTCGGCAGGCGTCAGGCCGGATTTGAAGATCTGCAGGATCTGCCGCTCGGTGGTGATGCGGTTCACTGTTTCGCGGGCCTCGGCCACCTGGGCCATCAGCTTCAGCGCCCCGGTGCGGGGGATTTCGACGACGATGCAGTCCTCGCCGGCCCGGATGGTCGCGCCGCGGCGGCGGCCTGAGATCAGGCCCACTTCGCCGAAGATCGAGCCGGCCGGAATCGGCACAGTGATCTTGGGATCCTTCGGGTCGACCTCCACCAGCACCGAGCCCTGGGCGATGCCGAACAGCGAGGACCCGACGCCGTTGCGTTCGAAGATCACCTCGCCCTTGCGGAAGGCCTTCACCTCTGAGTCGAGCAGGAACTCGCGCATCTGCAGGGACGACAAGCCGTATAGGATCTCCACCCGGCTGCGCAGGAACTCCAGCCAGTCGGCCACCGACAGCTTGCCCGGCAGGTGCGCCAGCTTGGCTTCCAGGATCGGTTCGTCGGCGGGCTTCAGGTCGGTGGCGCCGCAGATGTATTCGACCACGTCGTGGCCCTGGTTCATGCAGTGCTTGATCAGCGGATAGCCAGCCAGCGCCCCGATTACATAGATGCCGGGCGCCGTGCCCTCGAAGGTCGGCGACAGCTGCGGGAAGGCGCTGGGCGCATCGCTGGTGAAGGCGATGCCGGCGGCTTCCACGAACTTGCGCGGCGGGTTGGAGCCCATGCGCGCGATGATCCGGTCGCACTTGTGCCGCGCGGTGCCCTGCGGCGTCTCCACCGTGATCCAGCCGGTCTCGATCAGGCTGGGCGTGGTCTCGGTCAGGATGGTCATGCGGCCGGTGTCGCGGGCCTGCATGATGCCTTTGACGTTGGCGTCCTTGGCGCGGGCGAAGTCGGCGGAGCGGTTGACCAGGGTGACCACATTGCCCTGTGCTTGGTCGGCGCAGAGGCCCAGCGCATTTTCGATGCCGGCGTCGCCGCCGCCGAAGACGAAGATGTGCTCGTCGATGTACTCGGCCGGGTCGTCCAGCTGGTACTGCACGTGCGGCAGGGGCGCGCCTTCGCAGCGCATAAGGTTCGGGTTGCCCTGGGTGCCGATCGCCAGGACCACGTTTTCGGCGCGGACCGTGTCGTTGTTCGCCAGCGTCAGGGTGAAGTCACCCTTGGCGCCGGTGATCGCCTTGACCTCGGAATTGTAGCGGACGTTGACGCCGGCCTTGGCCGCGTCCTCGTTCCACTGCTTGAGGATGGTTTCGCGCTTGCCGGCGGCGAAGTCGCAGTCCGAGCGCAGGACCAGCTGTGACGGCGTCGCCATCACGTGCTTGCCCTTCTGGTAGCGGAAGATGGTGTCGGAGAGGTGGTCGGTCTTTTCCAGGAGGACGTGGCTGAGACCCTTGGCGGCGGCGTGCGCGGCGGCGCTGAGACCCGACGGCCCAGACCCCACGATCGCGATACGAACCACCTCGGACATTCCCCGACCCCGAAATTTAACCCCAGAAGACCCCTAGATCGCCGCCGCGCCTGACGGCTTAGCGCTTCCCGCCCCCAACAACCTTTGGCACTGTAGCATTTCCCGTGCCGACACAATGCGCCCCAAAGCGCTGCACGATCCTAGGGGAGCATAAAAGATCATGACAGCGGAAGTCGGTCAGTTCGCGCTGATCCTCGCCTTCGTGCTGGCCATGGTCCAGGCCCTGGCGACATTGTGGGGCGCGCACAGGGGCGAGCCGGTGCTGATGGCGCTGGGCCGGGCCGCGGCGACCCTGCAGGCGGGCTTTGTGATTCTCGCCTTTGGCTGCCTGGCGGCCAGCTACATCGCCTGCGATTTTTCCGTCGCCCTGGTCGCCCAGCATTCTAACAGCCAGCAGCCGCTGGCCTACCGGTTCGCCGCCACCTGGGGCAGCCACGAGGGCTCGATGCTGCTCTGGGTGCTGATCCTGGGGATCTATGGCGGGGCGGTGGCGGCGTTCGGCGGGACCCTGCGCGAGACCTTGCAGGCCCGCGTGCTGGGGGTTCAGGGGCTGATCGGCGTCGCCTTCCTGGGCTTCCTGATCTTCACCTCCAACCCGTTCCTGCGGCTGAGCCCCGCGCCCGCCGAGGGGACCGAGCTCAATCCCTTGCTGCAGGACCCGGGCCTCGTCAGCCATCCGCCGCTGCTCTACCTGGGCTACGTCGGCTTCTCGGTGGCCTTCGCGTTTGCGGTCGCCGCCCTGATCGAGGGGCGGGTGGATGCGGCCTGGGCGCGCTGGGTGCGGCCCTGGGTGCTGGCCGCCTGGGTGCCGCTGACCGCCGGCATCACGCTGGGCAGCCTGTGGGCCTATTATGAACTCGGCTGGGGTGGCTGGTGGTTCTGGGACCCGGTGGAGAACGCCTCCCTGATGCCCTGGTTGCTGGGCACGGCCTTGCTGCACTCGGCGCTGGTGCTGGAGCGGCGCGGGGCCTTGGTCAGCTGGACGATCCTGCTCTCGATCCTGACCTTTTCGCTGAGCCTGGTGGGCACCTTCCTCGTCCGCTCCGGCATCCTGACCAGCGTCCACTCCTTCGCCGTCGATCCGCAGCGTGGGATCTACATCCTGGGAATCATTACGGTCACGACCGGCGCGGCGCTGGCGCTCTACGCCTGGCGCGCACCCAGCCTTCGCACCGGCGCGCTCTTCGCGCCGCTGTCGCGGGAGGGCGGGATCACGCTCAACAACGTCTTCCTGGTCGCGCTGGCCGCCACCGTCTTCCTCGGCACCTTCAGCCCGGTGTTCATCGAGATCATGGGTAAGGACAAGATCTCTGTCGGGCCGCCCTACTACACGCGGACCTTCGCGCCGCTCGCGATCCCGCTGCTCGCCCTGGTGGTCTTCGGACCCATGCTGAACTGGAAGCGGGACAATGTGGCGGCGGTCCTAAAGCGCGTTCGGGTCCCGGCGGCCCTGGCGCTCGCCGCCGTGCTGATCGGTCTGATCACCGTCGGCTGGAAGGGCGTGGTCAGCGCCGCCGCGCTCGGCCTCGCCGCCTGGCTGGTCGCGGGCGCCTTCGCCATTCCGGGCCGCCGCTGGTGGGCGGGCCGGGCGAACCTGCGCCGCTCGATCCGTACCACGCCGCCGGCGGTCCTCGGCCTCAGCCTGGCGCACGCGGGCCTGGGTCTCTTGCTGCTCGGCGTCACCGGCGTCACCGCCTGGCACAGCGACAAGGTCCTGACCATGCGGCCGGGCGACAGCACGGTCTTCGCCGGCCGCACCCTGACCCTGCACTCGATCAACCTCGCCGACGGCCCCAACTACCAGGCCCGCCAGGCGCGGTTCGACATCACCGGCCGGGGCGGGCCCTACACCCTGGTGGCCGAGCGGCGCGCCTATGCCTCGAACCAGACCACCGAGGCGGCGATCCATGTGAGCCCGCTGGGCAACCTCTACATCTCCGGTGGCGACGAGGTGAGCGGCGGCATCGTCGTGCGGCTTTGGGACCATCCGCTGATCGTCTGGATCTGGATCGGCGGTTTCACCATGGCGCTGGGCGGTCTGGTCTCACTGAGCGATCGCCGACTGCGCCTAGGCGTCGCGGCCCGCGCGCCGGCGCCGGTGCTGGTTCCGTCCCCGGTTCCCGCGGAATGAGACGCCTGATCGCGATCCTGCCGGTGGCCGCCTTCGTCATCGTGCTTGTGGGCTTCATGATCGGCCTCAAGCGCGATCCGGCGATCCTACCGTCGATGCTGATCGGCAAGCCGCTGCCGGCCTTCGCCCTGCCGCCGGTGAAGCCGATGGCCGCCGGCCTGACCTCCGCCGAACTGACCGGCGAGCCGCGCCTGCTCAACGTCTTCGCCTCCTGGTGCGGCCCCTGCCGCGAGGAGCACCCGGTGCTGCTGCAGCTCAAGGCCCAGGGCGTCACCATCGATGGCCTGGACTGGAAGGAGGAGGCCGACGCCGGCGCCCACTGGCTGGACCAGAACGGCGACCCCTACGCCAAGAGCGGCAACGACCGCACCGGCCGCGCCGGCATCGACATGGGCGTCTCCGGCGTGCCCGAGACCTTCGTGCTCGATCGCCGTGGCGTCGTCCGCTACCGCCAGGTCGGCGCGATCACGCCGCAGATCTGGGCCGAGACGATCGCGCCCCTGATGGCCAAGCTGAAGGCCGAGTCGTGAGGCGTCTCGCCCTGATCGCCGCGACCGCCCTGGCGCTGGCCGGGCCCGCGCTTGCGGTGACCCCCGACGAACAGCTCAAGGACCCGAAGCTCGAGGCCCGCGCCCGGGCGTTGAGCCAGGAGCTGCGCTGCCTGGTCTGCCAGAACCAGTCGATCGACGATTCCGCCGCGCCGCTGGCGCACGACCTGCGGGTGATCCTGCGAGAACGCCTGGCGGCGGGCGATAGCGACCAACAGGCCGTGGGCTATCTCGTCGCCCGCTACGGCGATTTCGTTCTGCTGCGGCCGCCTTTCCAGCCGGACACCTGGGCGCTCTGGTTCGGGCCGGCGGCGATCCTGCTGCTGGGCGGAGCCGGCGCGGCGCTCTACATGCGGGGACGGGCGAGGGCGGGCGATGCGCCGCTCTCGGCGGCGGAAGAGGCCGAGGCGGCCCGGCTTATGACGCCAAAAGCGGTGACGGACAAAGGCGACTGATGCTCTGGATGATCCTGACCCTGATGGTCGCGCTCGCGGCCGTCGGCCTCGCCATTCCGCTGATCCGCCGGCACGACGCCGCGCGCCAAGCCCGCGGTTCCGTCGCCGAGGTGCTGAAGGCCCAGATCGGCGAGATCGAGGCCCAGGCGGCGGCCGGCGCCCTGCCGCCCGCGGAGGCCGAGGCCCTGAAGGGCGACGTCAAACGCCGGGTGCTGGCCGAGGGGCGCGAGGCCGAGCCCGCGTCGCGCCCGCTCAACGAGCGCACCCTCCTGATCCTGGCGCTGGGCCTCGTCGCCGTCGTCGTCCTGGCCGCCACGGGCCTCTATCTGAAGATCGGCCAGCCCAACACCGCGTCCGCGCCGCCGATCAGCCAGCAGGCCGCGAGCTCGGGAACCCTGCCGGCCGGCCATCCGAACGGCGAGGTGGCCGGCATGGTCGCCCAGCTCGAACAGCGCATGAAGGCCTCCCCCAACGACGCCGAGGGCTGGCGGATGCTGGGCTGGTCCTACCTGCAGACCGGCCGCAACGCCGACGCCGCCCAGGCCTACGGCAAGGCCGCAGCCCTCGACCCGCACAACGCCGACTATCTGTCCTCGCAGGCGGAGGCGACGGTCCTGGCCGGCCAGGGGCAGATCACCCCGGCCGCCGAGGCGATGTTCCGCAAGGCGCTTTCGCTCGACCCCGCCAATCCGCCGGCTCGCTACTATCTGGCGGTCGCCAAGGATCAGAAGGGCGACTCCAAGGGGGCCATGGACGACTGGATCGCGATGCTGAAGACCGCGCCGCCGGACGCGCCCTGGGCGCCGCAGGTCCGCGATTTCGTCACGAAGGTGGCCCAGGATCGGCACATCGACCTGACCGGCCGCTTGCCGCCCGCGCCGGCTGGCCAGCCCGCCGTCGCCGACGCCGGACCGCCCGCGTCGGCGCCTGGACCTTCGGCGGATCAGGTCGCCGCCGCCGGCCAGATGAGCGACCAGGGCCGCCAACAGATGATCGAGGGCATGGTCGCCAAACAGGCTGCCGCTCTGAAGGCCAATCCCCATGACCGGGAGGGCTGGGAGCGGCTGATCCGTGCGCGGATGGTGCTGGGCCAGCCCGCCGCCGCGGCCCAGGCCTATCGCGATGCCGCCAAGGCCTTCGCCGGTTCGCCCGGCGATCAGCAGGCGTTGCGCCAGACGGCCTCCGGACTGGGCGTGCCCGGAGTCTGAGACGTCCCCTGAGCCTAGGGCGGGGGCATCTAAAACATCGGTATGTGTTTGGTTAACTCGGCTCCGGCAGGATACCCCCAACGATAATGGGGGAATAGCTGTTGAGCGATCAGGCCAACAGTGTCCAGGCGGCGTCCGAGGGGCGCCAGCAGCTCTCCCAGGGCATGCGCCTCTATGGCGCGTCCGCGCGCAACATGTGGCCGCGATTGATCGCGTCTTCGACCGTCGGGGCGGTCGCCGTGGAGTCGATCGGCGCGGTCTGGGTGGTCGCCTGGCTCGCCACCATCTGGATCGGTCTGGTCGCCGGCCTGCGCCTGGTCGAGGCGGCGGAGCGCGCCCAGGACCCGGCGGTCCAGCGGCGCGTCACCCGGCTGGCGAACCTGAACACCGCGGTCTCCACCCTGCTGCAGGCCGGTATTCTGGCGGCGATCTGGGCGACCGGCGACGAACTCGGCCGGGCCTTCGCCATCGTCGCGACCTTCGTCGGCTCGACCTATGTGCTGCTGCAATACTATTCCGACCTGCAGCGTTTCCGCCTGCTGCTGACGCCCTACGTCGCGACGTTCCTCTACATGGCCTTCGACCTCAGCCGAGGCGCCCACTGGCGGATGGGCGCGGTGATCGCCTGCATCGCCGCGGCGGTGAGCATCACCAACTTCTTCTTCCTGTCGCGCCGGCTGCTGGACCGGTCGCGCTCGGCGCTACGCCAGGCCCGCGCCCGGGCCCGCGACGGCGAGCAGGCTGCCGAATCCGCCAATGCCGCGAAGTCCACCTTCCTGGCCACCATGAGCCACGAGATCCGCACGCCGCTGAACGGCGTGCTCGGCATGGCCCAGGCCATGGCCGGCGACGAGCTTACTGACCGCCAGCGCGACAGGCTCAGCGTCATCCACCGTTCTGGCGAGGCCCTGCTGGCGATCCTCAACGACGTGCTCGACCTGTCGAAGATCGAGGCCGGCAAGCTTGAGCTGGAGCAGATGGAGTTCGAGCTGGCCGAGGTGGCGCGCGGCGCCTATTCGGCCTTCACCGCGCTAGCCAACAAGAAGGGGCTCTCGTTCGCGCTGGACATCGAAAGCGCGCGGGGCCGCTACCTCGGCGACCCGACGCGCCTGCGCCAGATCCTCTACAATCTGATTTCCAACGCGCTGAAGTTCACCGAGCAGGGCGAGATTCGGGTGATCGCGCGCCGCGACGACGAGGTCCTGGAAATCTCGGTGCGCGACACCGGCGTCGGCATCCCGCCGGATAGCCTGTCGAAGCTGTTCGCCAAGTTCGATCAGCTGGATTCATCCACGACGCGGCGGTTCGGCGGCACGGGCCTGGGCCTGGCCATCTGCCGCGAGCTCGCCCAGCTGATGACCGGCGAGATCAGCGTCACCAGCGAACTGGGCCTGGGCTCGACCTTCACCCTGCGCGTGCCGCTGGAGTTCCTCGGCGAGGAGCGGGCGGTCGGGACGGTGGCGGAGACGGTCAGCGAACAGCCGGCGATCGCGCTGCGGGTGCTCGCCGCCGAGGACAACGCGATCAATCATCTGGTGCTCAAGACGCTGTTGCACCAGATGGGCGTCGATCCGACGGTGGTCGAGAACGGCCAGCTGGCAGTGGACGCCTGGGCTGGCGGCGACTGGGACGTGATCCTGATGGATATCCAGATGCCGGTGATGGACGGCCTGACCGCCACCGCCCAGATCCGCGCCCGCGAGGCGGCCGAGGGCCGGCCGCGCACGCCGATCGTGGCGCTCACCGCCAACGCCATGTCGCATCAGATCGATCAGTACGTCGCCGCCGGCATGGATGACCACGTCGCCAAGCCGATCCAGGCCGCCGAACTGTTCGCGGCCCTGACCCGCGCCGCGGTCCCGCCGCAGGCCAAGCCCGGCGGCGGCGCGATGTCCGAGGTGGCCTAAGGCTTAGGCGCGAGCTTGCTGCCCGCGACCCAGCTCGGCCGCTGATCCGAATCCGCCACGGTTTCCGCCAGCTTGTAGAAGAAGCGGTTGAACTTGCCGGCGGCCTCGAAATCCATCGGCTGGGTGAGGTCGTCCTGCGGGCGGTGGTAGCGGACCTGGTACCACTCGCGGTAGCGCCGCTCGGCCTCGGTCCCGGCCACATAGCCGAAGATGAAGCCGGTGCCGGGAATGCCGGCCTGCATGAACGGGTAGTGGTCGGCGCGGGTCAGCAGGGTGCGTTCCGGCTCCGGGTCCGGCTGGATGCGAATGCCCATGGTCGCGCCGACCGCGCGGGCCGTGGTTCCGAGGCTGGTGTCGTCCACCGCCAGTTCGGTCAGGAGCTCCAGCGGGAACAGCGGGCGCAACTGGTCGAGGTTCAGGTCGGCGACGATATCGGCCTTGGGCACGGTCGGATGGTCCACGAACCAGTGCGCGCCGAGCAGGCCCTTTTCCTCGCCGGTGAAGACCCCGAAGACGATGCTGCGACGAAGAGGTGTGGCTTTGTGCTTGTCGGCGAAGCGGATCAGCGTGCCGACATAAGCCGCGTCGTCCAGCGTGCCGTTGTAGAGTCCGTCGCCCTTCACCGGCTCCCCGAAGCCGTAGCCGTCCAGGTGCGCCGAAAGCGCCAGGTATTGGCTCTTCAGCGCCGGATCGCGGCCGGGCAGGACGGCGATGACGTTCTTGGCGGTGTAGTCGCGCGTCGTCAGGTGGAATTGGGCCTGCAGATGGCCGAGCAGGTCAAAGCTGGGCAGCGGTTGCTTCTCGCCGCCGAGCTTCAGCACCTCGTCCGGATCGTGGTCGGAGCCCACGGCGAGCACCTTGAACGCCGCGGCGCTCATGGTCATCACCGGCAGGGTGGCGGCGACCGGCGCAGGTGTCCCGGCGATGGCGACCGTGCGGGCATAGGCGGCCGGCCAGCGTGGCGGCTCGATGGTGAAATAGGGGTCGTCGACCTGGATCAGGCCGGCGGCGCCCGCCGCGCCTGCCGCGGCGATCCGCTGGCCGGCGGTGGTGAGGCCGGCGCGCTTGGTGTTGAAGCACACGACCACCTTGCCTTTGGCGTCGGTCAGGTCGCGCGGTGCGCAGTAGCCGCGGAAGGTGAGCGGTGCGTCCAGCTTGGTCGCGAGCGTATCGGTAGGGCGCACCGAGATGTCGTGCAGGAAGGTCAGCGCCCGGGTCTGGCGCGCGCTGTAGGCGATGGCGATGCTGGTGCCTTCGCTTTCGACCCGGCTCTCATGCACCGGGAAGACCTGGAACCAGCCGCCGTTATCGCCCGCCGGCTTCAGACCCGCGGCCTTGAACCTCGCCGCGACGATATCGGCGGCGCGGTCATAGCCGGGGGAGCCGATGTCACGGCCCTCCATGGCGTCGCCGGAGATCGCCTCGGCGATCTGCCACCAGGCCTTGGTGTCGGGGTCCGTGATCCCGGCGGACCGTAGCGGTTCGGCCTGCACCCCGCCGGCAAGCGCGCCGGCGAGGATCAGGGCGGCGAGGGCGCTTGCGCTCCTCACTGGAAGCGGCGGAACCAGGCGATGATCGCGCTGGCTTTGGCGCCCGACTGCGAGGGCCGCTCGGCCAGGCCGCCGTGCGAAGCGCCCGGCACCTGGATCATGGCGGTGGGCACATCGCGCAGCTGCAGGGCGTCGAAGAACTGCTCGGCTTCGGACGGCGGGGTGCGATGGTCGTCGGTGCCGACGATCACCAAGGTCGGCGTCTTCACATTGCCGACCAGGGAGAGCGGCGAGCGCTTCCAATAGAAGTCGTTGTCCTCCCACGGCATCTTCCCGAACCACGAGGTGGCCATGAAGTTGTAGCCGTCGGTGGTCAGGACCTCGCTGGTCCAGTTGATCACCGGCTTCTGGGCCGCCGCGGCGCGGAAGCGGTTGGTCTTGCCGACGATCCAGGCGGTGAGCAGGCCGCCGCCGGAGCCGCCGGTCACATAGAGGTGGCCCTGGTCGACCGCGCCCTTGGCGATGGCGGTGTCCACCACGCTCATCAGGTCGTCGTAGTCATGGCTGGGGTAGTTCTTGTCGATGGTGTTGGCGAAAGCGTCGCCGTAGGACGTCGAGCCGCGCGGGTTGGCGTAGACCACGATGTAGCCGGCCGCCGCATAGAGCTGATCGTCAGTGGAGAACACCGGGCCGTAAGCGCTGAACGGGCCGCCGTGGATCTCCAGGATCAGCGGATATTTCTTCGACGGGTCGAAGCCGGGCGGGGTCACCATCCAGGCGTCGATGTCCTTCTGGTCGAAGGACGATTTCACCGGCAGGGGCTCGACCTTGGCCAGCGTCTTGTCGGCGAACAGGTCGGCGTTCAGGCTGGTGAGCTTCTCGGTCTTGCCGTTTCGCACCACGCCCAGATCCGGCGGGCCGTAGGCGTCGCCCATGGTGAAGGCGATCAGGCCGTTCTTGCCCACCGAGAACGAGCCGCCGGTGTAGGGCCGGTCCATCTCGGCGCCATCGGTCAGGCCGGTGGCGACATCGGTCATCTTGCCGTCGAGGGTGAGGCGGGCGACCTTAGTGACGCCGTGATCGGCGTAGTCGACGTAGAGGCTCTTGCCGTCCGCCGCCCAGGTCGGCGCGCCGACGCTGCGGTCGAAGCCGCCGGTGACCGCGTGGCTGTTCTTGCCGTCGCGGTCCATGACGTAGAGGTGGGTGTTTTCGTAGCCGCGGTAGCCGTGGTTGTCGAAACCGACGTAGGCGATCTTGGTCCCGTCCGGCGAGACGGTCGGCGCCTGGTCGGGCCCGTCGCGGGTGGTCAGGCGGGTCATCTCGCCGCCGGTGATCGCCATCGAATAGATGTCGCTCTCCTGCGCCTCGCGTTCGCGATTGGGCTGGCGGTTGGTGGCGAAGTAGAGGGTCTTGCCGTCGGGCGCGAAGGCCAGGTCGCCGCCCTCATCGTACTTGCCGAAGGTCAGCTGGCGGGGCGTGCCGCCGTCGGCGGAGACTGTGAAGATGTGGCGGTAGCCGGGGCGCACATAGCCCGCGCCGTCGCGGCGGTAGGTGACCCGGTCGATGACCCGCAGCGGGTCGGCCCACTTGGCGCCGGGCGGCGGCGCGAGCGGCTGGCCCAGCGGTTGCGGGGGAGCCGGGACCAGCATGATGAAGGCCAGCGTCTTGCCGTCCGGCGACCAGGCGACGGAGCTGGGCGCCTGTTCCAGGTTGGCGACCTTGGCCGAGCGGCCCGAGGCCATCCAGCGCACGTAGAGCTGCGCGCCGCCGGGGCCGGCGGAGACATAGGCCAGCCGCGAGCCGTCCGGCGACCAGACCGGCCGCAGGTTGGCGGTGTCGTCGGCGGCGATCGGGGTCTGGGCGCCGGTCGCCGGGTCCACCAGCCAGATCGACGGGTGGCCGTTGTCGGTCATGATGTCCTGGGTCGTGCGCACATAGGCGATGGCGCCGCCGTCGGGCCGGACCTGCGGATCGCCCGCGGCGCGCAATCCGAAGATGTCGCGGGGCTGGAAGAGCTTGTTCGGCCCCTCCGTGACCTGAGCAACCGAAGACGACGCACACGCGATCGCGAGCGCGGACACGAGCAAGGCAAGACGCATGGAAGCTCCCCGAAACAGATCGCGCCTAGAAAGCCGCCCCGGCAGGGTTTGTCCAGACCGGCGGGTATCGCTACATGCTTGTTCCATGGCTGAAGCGTTCAACGACAAGATCCTGCCCGCCGAGAAGGCAGAGCGCTACGCAACCGTGGCGCAGGAGATCGCCTCTGTTCTGGCGGGGGAGCCGAACCTGACGGCGCGCATGGCGAGCGTTTCTTCGATGCTGGCCGCCAGTTTTGAGCATTTCTTCTGGACCGGCTTCTACGTGGTCGATCCGGACAAGCGCGAGGAGCTTGTGGTCGGGCCCTATCAGGGGACGCTCGGCTGTTTGCGCATCGCCTTTGGACGCGGCGTCTGCGGGACCGCGGCGCGCGAGCGCAAGACCCAGATCGTCGAGGACGTGGACGCCTTCGAGGGCCACATCGCCTGCGACAGCCGCTCCAAGAGCGAGATCGTGGTGCCGGTGGTGGACGCCGACGGCCGTCTGATCGCGGTGTTCGATGTGGACGCTGAGGTGACGGGCGCGTTCGATGGCGTCGACGCGCAGTGGCTCGAACGCATCCTGCAAGACACCTTTGCGGGGTAGGCCATGAACGACGAGATCGAACGCCGCAAGGCGGTGGTGGCCGCCCAGGCGACGGACGTGGATCGCTGGTCGCAGCGCGGGTCCTTCGCGCCGGCCTGGGCCTATCGCGCCGGGCTCGCCGCCCAGATGATCCCGGCCTACGCCAAGGTGCTGGATATCGGCTGCGGCGCTATGGATCTGGAGCGCGTGCTGCCGGAGGGCTGCCAATACCAGCCCAGCGACCTGGTCGCCCGCGATGAACGCACCATCGTCTGTGACCTCAATGCGGGCCAGTTCCCGGACGGGGTCGAGCCCGATGTCGTCACCATGCTGGGCGTGCTGGAATATATCCGCGAGCCGCTGGACCTGCTGCGCAAGGTGCGTGCGCTGAACCGCCCGCTGGTCTGCAGCTATTCGATCACCGACCGCAGGCCTGGGCTCGACCGCGCCGCGCAGGGCTGGATCAACAGTTTCGATTTCGCGGCCCTGCAGGCCCTGATGCATCAGGCCGGCTTCGTCCTGCGCTGCCGCCAGACCATCGACCCCTTGCAGGACGTCTTCAAATGGGAGCCCGAAGGCCCGGCCATCCCACCCTTGGCGGCGCCCAAGAAGGTGCTGGTGCTGTCCTATTACAACGACTTCAACTTCGGGGACCGGCTCGGCTATCACGTGATCAACGGCCTGGTCCCGGCCGGCGCCATCGTCACCCACGCTTCGGTGAAGCCCTGGACCGTTCCTGACGAGGCTTTCGACCTCCTGATCCTGGGCATCGGCAACAGCCTCAACGCCGCGACGGTGATGCGACCGGACCTGCATCGCCTGCTGGAGACGACCCCGCACACCCTGGGCGTCTTCGGCACCACCTACCGCTATCAGTACCGCGAGCTGATCGACCCCAAGCTGTTCGATAGCCTGCTCAGCAAACTCACCACCTGGTGGGCGCGCTATGAGGAGGACATCGCCGCCTTCGGTGTTGGGCGCAGCAATGTGCGGCACCTGGGCGACCTGTTGATCTCGGCCTTTCCGCTGGCGACGCCGACGCTCGACCGCAACCTGGTCATTCCGGCCGACTTCAAATCACAGGACGTGCCGCTGGACCGGACGATCCAGCGGATCCAGGCTTACAAGCGGGTGTCGTCGGCCCGGATTCATCCGCTGCTCTGCGCGCTCACCAGCGCCGACGAGGTCAAATACCAGGAGCAGAGCGAGGACCCCCGGCAAAGCCATTCGGGAAAATTCCGCTCGCAACTCTATGATATATTTGGGCGATCCTTCGACGAAGACAAATTTTTCGCCGTCGATCGTGAGGCGGTGACACGCTACAAGCTGAGGGTCGAGGCGAACCTCGTCGATCTCCGCGCCCAGATCGCGACGCTGCTGAGCTGACGGCGCGGCGGCCGGGCGCCGCCGAACAATTCGCCGGACGATGTCGGAGTCCGCCAGGCCCGTTCGTCGTTCCGACACCAGGCCGGCGCGGCTGGCTACGACAGGGAGACGGGCGATGCGTGTGATGGTGCTGGTGAAGGCGACCGTGGACAGCGAACGCGGCGATCTTCCGCAGCCGGAGATGCTGGAAGCGATGGGCAAGTTCAACGAGGCGCTCACCGAGGCCGGCATCCTGAGCGGCGTCGCCGATGGCCTGAAACCCTCGTCGGCCGGCGCGCGCGTGGCCTTCGACGGAGCCGACCGCATGGTCATCGACGGGCCCTTCACCGAGACCAAGGAGCTGGTCGCCGGCTTCTGGCTCTGGGAGGTCAAGGACATGGCCGAGGCCGTCGCTTGGGTGAAGCGCTGCCCCAATCCCATGCCGGGCCCCAGCGAGATCGAGATCCGTCCGCTCTACGAGATGTCAGATTTCGTGTGAGGCTCCGGCCTGGAGCGGTCTCCGCCCACGTTGACGTTCGCGTCAACCGGTCTTGTCTTCCGTTGCGGCGCCTTCATACAGTCGTTTTGACGGCTCTTTAGGGTCGACCTCATCTCATCAGGGAGCTTAGGGCCATGGCCGAAGCCTATATCGTAGCTGCGACGCGGACCGCCGGCGGGCGCAAGGGCGGACGTCTCCGCGACTGGCATCCGGCCGATCTGGCCGCCGTCGTCCTGGACGAACTGGTCACCCGCACAGACATCGATCCCTCGGTGATCGAGGACGTGGTCATGGGCTGCGTCATGCAGGTGGGCGAACAGTCGACCAACATCGCGCGCGGCGCCGTGCTGGCCTCGAAGCTTCCGGAAAGCGTGCCGGCCACCAGCGTCGACCGCCAATGCGGTTCCAGCCAACAGGCCCTGCACTTCGCCGCCCAGGCGGTGATGAGCGGCACCATGGACGTGGTCATCGCGTCGGGCGTCGAGAGCATGACCCGCGTGCCGATGGGCCTGTCGGTGATGCTGCCGGCCAAGGAGGGCTATGGCGTCCCGATGAGCCCGAACCAGCAGAAGCGCTATCCGAACATCCAGTTCAGCCAGTTCATGGGCGCCGAGATGGTCGCGGCCAAGTACGGCCTGACCAAGGATCAGCTCGACGAATACGGCTACCAGTCGCACCAGCGCGCCATCGCCGCGACCCAGGCCGGCGCCTTCAAGAACGAGATCGTCGCGGTCACCGGCAAGGACGGCAAGGAGGCCGAGGGCAACCCGGTCGTCCACGATAGCGATGAGGGCATCCGCTACGACAGCAGTCTGGAATCCATGCGCGGCGTGAAGCTGCTGCGCGAGGGCGGCGCGATCACCGCGGCGACCTCCAGCCAGATCTGCGACGGCGCGTCCGGCGTGATGGTCGTCTCGGAAAAGGCCCTGAAGGAATATGGCCTGACCCCGCTGGCCCGCATCCACCACCTGACCCTGATCGGCCACGATCCGGTGATCATGCTGGAAGCCCCGATCCCGGCGACGCACCGGGCTCTGAAGAAGGCCGGCATGTCGATCGACGACATCGACCTCTTCGAAGTGAACGAGGCCTTCGCCTCGGTGCCGGTGGCCTGGCTGCAGGACACGCACGCGGACCCGTCGAAGCTGAACGTCAACGGCGGCGCCATCGCGCTTGGCCACCCGCTGGGCGCGTCGGGCACCAAGCTGATGACCACGCTGCTGAACGCGCTCGCGACCCGCAACAAGAAGTGGGGTCTGCAGACCATGTGCGAAGGCGGCGGCCTCGCCAACGTGACCATCGTGGAACGGCTTTAAGAGGGGCGGCTCTAGAGCCCGCGCCATGCCCGGACGCGTCATCGCCATCACAGGCGCGTCCGGCGTCCTGGGCTCGGCGGTCGCCACGGCGGCCGTCAGCCAAGGCTGCCACGTGGCCCTGATCGACCACGCCCATCATACGCCCCATGGCCTGGTCGATGGCGACGGCGTGATGATCCAGGGCGGCGTCGATCTGACCGACGCGGCCAGCGCCAAGGCGGCCATCGACGCGGCGGCCGCGCGGTTCGGCGGGCTGGACGCGGTGCTGAACATCGCCGGCGGGTTTTCCTGGGAAACCGTCGAGGCGGGCGACGCGGCAACCTGGGCCAAGCTGTTCACGCTCAACGTCCAGACCGCGGCCAACGTCTGCCGCGCGGCGATCCCACACCTGAAGGCCAGTCCGGCCGGGCGCATCGTCAATGTCGGCGCCAATGGCGCGGTGAAAGCCGGGCTCGGCATGGGCGCCTATGCGGCGTCGAAGGCCGGGGTCCACCGGCTGACCGAGGCCCTCGCCGAAGAGCTGAAGTCGAGCGGCGTCACCGTCAACGCCGTCCTGCCCTCGATCATCGATACGCCGACCAACCGCGCCGACATGCCGAAGGCCGACTTCGGTTCGTGGGTGCGGACCGAGGAACTGGCCGCGGTGATGCTGTTCCTGGCGAGCCCGCAGGCCAGCGCCGTCACTGGCGCCCTGATCCCGGTGACCGGGCGGGTCTAGATAGTTCCTCCCCCAGCGCGGAGCGCGATTGAGGGGGAGGTGGCTCGGTGCGAAGCGCCGAGACGGAGGGGGTTTCACCCGCCGAGTCCGCGACAGCCGACATCCCGAGCGCCGGAGAGGAAACCCCCTCAGTCAGTCTTCGCTGACAGCTCCCCCTACGGGGAGCATCTGATTCCTCAGCGCCCCGGCGCCAGGCTCACCACCAGCTCGGCGTCGCGGTTCACCGCCGCACGGCTGTAGTCCAGCGGCACGTAGGCGCCGGACGCCCACAGCGGGAAGAGGTCGCGGTAGTGGGCGCTGAAGGGGTCGCCGGACTGGCCGGGCGTGTTCACCGCCACCGAGTTGTCCCAGGCGCCGACGTCCATCACCAGCCGGATCGAGGCGCCGGCCGTCTGGTTGAAGGTGGTGGGGCTGTAGGTGGCCGCGCGCGGCGTCTGGGCGGAGCCGGGGATCTGCAGGGCGCCGGTGCCCATCTGCTTAGCCAGCCGGCTGTCGGCCAGCACGGCGGCGGCGGGCTTGAAGTCGGCGTGGTGCAGGGCGCCCCAGGTCCACAACGCCATGTCGGGGCCGAGGCCCTTCTTCAGGTCGGCCACCGTGGCGGTCAGGCTGTCCAACAGGATCGTGTTGCGCGTGGCGGCGGCATCGGGGGATTCCAGCCAGGTCACCACCCCGTCGATGGAGCCGGAGCCGACCAGGGTCCGCGCCGCCTCGGGAACCGTCGCGGCGACGACGGTGTGGCCCAGGTGGTTGGCCGTCCAGACCTGATAGATGGCCGCGGCTGTGCTGCCGGTGGTTTCGTTGTTGTCCCAGGTCCTGAGCAGTTCGATGGCGCGTTGCACCTGCGGATCGGGCGAAGAGAGGCCCTTGAGGAGCGCGATGGTGCGGCGCGAGAGCGCGTCGTGGCTGTCGGTCTGGAGGGCCATGGAGTCGGCCAGCGTCGCTTTCGGCAGGCCCGACAGCACCTCTTCGATGCGGGTGATCCGCGAGCGGTCGGCCCATTCGTAGCTGGTCGGCTTCGCATAGCCGTCCGGCAGGTTCATCTGGTTGGCGGTGGCGACAAAGCCCCGGGGCGGATTGTGCAGGGCCGGGAGCTGGCTCTCCGGCATCATGCCCGCCCACTCATAGCGCCCGTCGCCCGGCACCGGCAGCAGGCCGTCCCAGTTGGGGCGGATCGGCGTGAGGCCCGCGGCCGACCAGCCGATGTCGCCGCCGGTCTCGGCGAAGACCAGGTTCAGGGGCGGCGTGCCCCACGCCTCTTGCCCCGCCTTGAAGTCGGCCCAGTTTTTGGCCCGCCACATCCGAGAGGAGCCGAAATAGCCGGATGCGCCGGGCAGGTTCCAGACGGTGCGCATGGCGAAGGCGTGACCAGCGGTCTCATCTATGACCGGGCCGTGGCGGGTGAATTTCAGGGTGACGTCGCGCGCTGCCTCGCCCTTCACCTCGATGGTTTCGTGCAGGACCTTCATCGGCTCGAAGCCGGACTTGTAGCGGTAGGAATCCCCCTTGGTCTCGTAGACGTAGAGGTCCTCCTGATCGATGTAGAAGATGGTCAGGCCCCAGGCCATGTCGGCGTTGTGGCCGAAGGAAACGCCGGGCAGCGCCGGCTCGCCGGCCCCGATGATGTCGAGGCCCGGCGCTTTCAGGTGCGCGATGTAGCGCAGGCTGGGCACACCCACCGGCCGGTGCGGATCGTTGGCAAGGATCGGGCGGCCGGTGGCGGTGCGCGACGGTGCAATCGCCCAGTTGTTGGAGCCCTCGTTCTCATAGGCCTTGATCGCCTCAGCGAGCTGGATCTGGGGCGCGATCTCCGCCTTGCGCCCGCCCGTGGCCAGCTCTTCGAAGCTGACGGGTTCGGTGGCGCGCAGATAGTCCTTCAGGACGTCGGCGGGGACGACGCAGGGGTCGAGGCCGGCGGGGACCACGGTGGTGTGCGGCGGCGAGATCGTGCGGCGCAGGCGATCCAGCGGCAGCGCGCCGGCGCAGGCCACCTGGGCGCGGGCGACCTCGGAGGTGACGTTGGAGACGAGCGCGTGGCTGCGGATGCGCAGGATGTCCTCGGCGGCCCAGGCCTCCGGCTGGCTGCCACTCAGCTTGAACTCGATGGGCAAGGGCTTCTTGCCGGCCTTCACCTCGGCGACATAGGCGTTCACCCCGGCGGCGAAGGCCTCGACCGCGTCCTTGGCGCCGGGCGCATAGGCGGCCCATTCCGCCGCCATGTCGCCGCGATAGAGGAAGAGGCGCGCGGCGCGGTCCTGCGCCACGTAGGACGGCCCGAAGCTGGCCGCGAGCCGGCCCAGGCCCCGTTTGCGCCACAGGTCGATCTGCCAGAGCCGGTCGCGGGCGGCGTTGTAGCCCTGCAGGAAGAAGGCGTCGCGGGCGCTGGCCGCGTAGATGTGCGGGATGCCCCAGTGATCGACGACCATCTGCGCCGGCGCATTCAGGCCGGCGACGCTCCAGGTCTCGCGCTTCACCGCGGTGGATGGCGGGTCCTGCGCCGCTGCTGCCCCGGCGAACGCCGCGAGCGCCATGGCCAGAAGAAACGCCTTGCCGAACCTGCTCATCGCGCTTCCCTCGACTTACACCTGTGAAGAGTTGACGACAGATCGCGGCTTTCGTCCACGCGGTCTTGCAGCTATCGCCGCCTCTCGGCTTAGATTGCCGGCAAGATCAGAAAGGGAGAACGCCATGATCGGCTATGCAACCATCGGAACCAACGACCTCGAAAAAGCGAAGGTCTTCTACGACGCGGTGCTGGAGCCGCTGGGCGGCCGGCGCACCTTCGCCAACGGCGATCGGATGCAGTTCTACGGCAGCAAGGAGACGCCCGGCATGATCGCCATCTCCAAGCCCTATGACGAGCAGCCGGCCACTGTCGGCAACGGCTCGATGTTCGGCCTGCCGGCCGCCAGCAAGGAGCAGGTCGACGCCGCCCATGCCGCCGCCATCGCCGCCGGGGCGACCTGCGACGGCCTGCCAGGCCAGCGCCTGCCGACCTTCTACGGGGCTTATTTCCGCGACCTGGACGGCAACAAGGTCTGCGTCTTCAAGATGGGCTAACCGAGTGATCGGCTACACGACGCTTGGGACCAACGATCTCGAGCGCGCCCTGACCTTCTACGATGCGGCGCTCGCCCCCTTGGGCGGGCGCCGGACGTTGCGCTATCAGCGCTCGACCTACTACGGCAGCCCCACCCGGGGCGCGATGCTGGGCGTCACCCTGCCGTTCGACGGCGAGGCGGCCAGCGTCGGCAACGGGGTGATGGTGGCGTTGGCTGCCGCCTCGCCGGCCGAGGTCGATCAGGTCCATGCCGCGGCGATCGCGGCCGGGGCGACCTGCGAAGGCCCGCCCGGTCAGCGGATGGACAATTTCTACGGCGCCTATTTCCGCGACCTCGACGGCAACAAGCTCTGCGTCTTCCAGATGGGCTAGCGCGCCTTCGCCCCGGCCGGCGTCGGGGTGACGCGCCAGACGATGCCGCCCACGTCGTCGGCGACCAGCAGGGCGCCGGTGCGGTCGACGGCGACGCCGACCGGGCGGCCCTGGATCTTGTCGTGCTTGTCCAGGAAGCCGGTGAGGAAGGCCTGCGGCGCGTTTTGCGGCTGGCCATTGGCGAAGGGGATGAAGACAACCTGGTAGCCGTTCAGCGGCTTGCGGTTCCACGACCCATGCTGGCCGATGAAGGCCCCGCCTCGGTACGACATCGGGAAGGCCGCGCCGGTGTAGAAGGTGAGGCCGAGCGACGCGGTATGCGCGCCCAGGCCGAAGTCCGGCGCGATGGCCTTGGCGACCATCTGCGGGTTGGCCGGCTTGGCGCGGACGTCGACGTTGTGGCCGTAGTAGCTCCAGGGCCAGCCGTAGAAGGCGCCGTCCTTGACGCTGGTCAGGAAGTCCGGCGGCAGGTCATTGCCGATCTCGTCGCGCTCGTTGGAGACCGCGTACATGACGTGCGTCGTCGGCTCGAAGTCGATGCCGTTGGGGTTGCGGATGCCGCTGGCGAAGATCCGCGTCTTGGCGGTCGCCAGGTCGTATTCCCAGATCGCCGCGCGGCCGGTCTCGTTCTCCAGCCCGTTCTCGCCGACGTTCGAGTTGGAGCCCACGGTGGCGTAGAGCTTGGTCTTGTCGAGGCTGGCGACGACGTTCTTGGTCCAGTGGTGGTTGATCGGCCCGCCGGGCAGGTCGAACACCTTCTGGCCGGTTCCGGTCTCCGTGGTCTGGCCATCGGCGTAGGGGAAGCTGACCACGCCATCGCTATTGGCGACGTAGAGATTGGCGCCGATGAGCGTCATGCCGAAGGGTTGCTTGAGGCCCTGGGCGAACAGCATCCGACTCTCGGCCACGCCATCGCCGTCGGCGTCGCGCAGCAGGAAGATCTTGTTCGGGCTGGGCTTGGAGGAGCCGACGCTCGCCATCAGATGCTTCTGAAACCAGCCCTTGATGCCCTGGTTGGTGACATCCGCCGGGCTGGGTTCAGAGGCGCTTTCCGAGACCAGCACGTCGCCGTTCGGCAGGACGTAGAGCCAGCGCGGATGGTCGAGGCCCTCGGCGTAGCGGGTGACGGTAAAGCCAGCCGGCGCCTTGGGCGCGCCGTCCGCCGCCCAGCCCACCACCTTCGGTATCCCGACGGTCGGGAGCAACGCCTTGGCCGGCTTGGGCAATGGCGGGTTGGGGCCATAGCCCGCCCAGTGGTCGGAAGAGCCCGCGGGCATGCAGGCGGCGAGCGTCAGGACCGCCAGCGTCGAGGCGGCAAAGAGGGTGGCTTTTGTCATCGGCGTTTCGTCTCCGTGCGGTCAGCATAGCCCAAGCTTGCGCTGGCGTGTTGCCTGCCGCCGGGAAAGGCGTCCAAGCTGTCTTCAGGGAGACGCAACATGGACTTGAGCGAAACGCCGGAGATGGCGGCGTTCAGAGGTGAGGTGCGGGGGTTCCTCGACGCTCGCCGCGACGACTACGCCCAAGGCGCGGCCAAGGACGTGCTGGCCTGGCAACGCGAGCTGATCGCGGCGGGCTATGCGGCCCGCACCATCCCGCGCGAGTACGGCGGCTATGGCGCGCAGCCCGACATCCTGAGGTCGCGGATCATCGCCGAGGAATTCATCGCCGCGGGTGCGCCGCGCGGCATGGCCGGGCAGGGCATCTCCATGCTGGTCCCGACGCTCCTGGAGGTGGGGTCGGAGGAGCAGAAGGCCCGCTGGATCGGCCCAACGCTGCGGGGCGAGATCCTCTGGTGCCAGGGCTATTCCGAACCGGGCGCGGGATCGGACCTGGCGAACCTTCAGACAAAGGCCGTAGAGGACGGAAATGACTTCATAATCTCCGGCTCGAAGATCTGGACCAGCACCGCGCACATGGCCCAGATGATGTTCTGCCTGGTGCGCACCGAGCCGCAGGCCGCCAAGCATGAGGGCATCTCCTACATGCTCTTCCCGATGGACACGCCGGGGATCGAGGTTCGGCCACTGAAGACCATGACCGGCGGCTCGGAGTTCAACGAGGTGTTCTTCACCGACGTGCGCGTGCCGCAGAGCGCCGTGGTCGGCGGGCGCGGGCGAGGCTGGTTCGTTGCCAATGCGACGCTGAAGCACGAGCGCGGCATGCTGGGCGACCCCAACGCCACCGAGGCGCGGCTTGCGGCCCTGATTGAGCTGATGAAATCCGAGACCGTCGACGGCCAGCGGGTGATCGACAATCCGGTCTTCCGCGACCGGCTAATGCAGCTCCAGGGCCGGGTCTTGTCGATGAAATTCAACGGGCTGAGGCTATTGACCTCACAGATCACGCGAGAGCCGGCGGGGCTGGCGGCGATGATCGTCAAGCTGCAGGGCTGCGAGCTCAACCACCAGCTGGCGGCCCTGGCCATCGATGCCCTGGGCGAACTCGGCATCCTCTACACGGACGGGCCGCATCTGCGGGCCAAGGGCCGCTGGCAGTGGAACTACATGTTCGATCTCGGCCTGATCATCGGCGGCGGGACGGCGCAGATCCAGAAGAACATCATCTCCGAGCGGGGCCTGGGGATGCCGCGCGAACCGAAGCCGGCGGCGGCCTAGACGCCATGGATTTCGCGCTCACCTCCGACCAGAAGCTGATGCAGGAAAGCCTGTCCCGCACGCTCGCCGACGCCAGCTCGCTGGACCGCGTCCGCAAGTTTGCCGGCGACCTCACCGACAAGGGCGGTGACGTCTGGCAGGCCGTCGCCGATTTCGGTCTGACCGGCATCGTGATCCCGGAAGAACACGGCGGCCTGGGCCTGACGATGCTCGACGCGGCCCTGGCGTCGGAGGCGCTGGGCGCAGCCGTAGCGCCGGTGGCGTTCATGGGCGTGGTGCTGGGGCCGCTCGCGCTCATGGGCGGGGGGACGGCGGAGCAGCAGGCGGAATGGCTGCCGAAGCTGGCGTCAGGCGCCGTGATGGCGGCGGCGGCGATCTCCGAGCCGATCGCCGGCGCGCGAGACGGCGCCGGCGTCACGGCCAAGGCCGGCAAGCTCACCGGCAAGGCGCTGTTCGTGCCCGGCGGTCTGGCGGCGGGCCTGCTGATCGTCGCCGACACCGCCGGCGGCCTTCACCTGATGCGCGGCGATGCGCCCGGCCTGACGCGCAGCCTGATGCCCGGACTGGACGAGACGCGGCGCCTCGCGGAGCTCGCTTTCGACAACACCCCGGCCGAGCCGCTCAGCGGCGGCGCGGCGTTGCTGGCGCGCTTGCGCGACGCCGGCTGGGTGCTGATCGCCGCCGACAGCCTGGGCGCGGCGCAGGTGATGCTCGACAAGGCCGTCGCCTACGCCAAGGAACGCCGCCAGTTCGACCGGGTCATCGGCTCGTTCCAGGCGGTGAAGCACATGTGCGCCGAGATGGCCGCTGAGCTGGAGCCCTGCCGGTCGCTGGTCTGGTACGCTGCCTACGCCTTCGATTCGGCGCCGGCGGAGGCCTCGCTGATGGCCGCTCACGCCAAGGCGCTCACCAGCGAGGTCGGGCGCTTCGTGGCCCGCACCGCGACCGAGGTGCACGGCGGCATGGGGATCACCGATCTCCTGGGCCTGCACTTCTGGTTTAAGCGGCTGGGCCTCAATCGCCAGCTGCTCGGCGGTCCGGAACGGGTGCGCGAGATCGCCGCGCGCCTGCAGGGCCTGGCCGCCTGAAGCCTTGGCATCCTGACGCGAAAGGCTGCGCACTCATCGACCCGGCCTTGACCGACGCGGCGGCGCCTTGGCGCACTGGGCGCATGACTCGTTTCGCCGCCGCCCTTGCTCTCGCGCTGATCGCTACCGCGAGCGGCGCCGCGCCGTATCGCGCCCCGCGCACTAGCTACGGCGCCCCGGACTTGCAAGGCGACTGGACCAATCTCAGCCTGACCTATTTCGAGCGGCCCAAGGCCTACAAGGGCCTCATCGTCACCGACGCGGAGGCCGCCGCGGAGGTCACCAAATTCCACAACCGACTGGACGGGATCAAACCGAAGCCGGCGCCTGACGCCGCAGGCAAGCCGCCGCCGAACGACGATGACGTCGGCCAGGCGACGAGCGAGTTTCCCGACCGCAAGGTCGAGATGCTGAAGATCGGCGGCCAGTTCCGCAGCTCGATCCTGGTCGAGCCGGCCGACGGCAAGATCGCCTACACCGACAAGGGCAAGGCCCTGGTGAAGGACGCCGAGGACCGCGACGACCACGATTTCAGCGGGCCGGAGGCGAGGATGTCGGACGAACGCTGCATCGACGGCGTCGTGAGTTCCGCCGGGCCACCGATGATCGGCGAGCCGCAGAACGCCAACTACAAGATCGTCCAGACCAAGGGCGAGATCGCCATCCTGACGGAGATGATCCACGATGTGAGGATCGTCCATATGGGCGCCAAGCACGCGGCCATCCCCACCCATCCGCACATGGGCGATTCGATCGGCTGGTGGGAGGGCGAGACCCTGATCATCGAGACCGTCGACCAGAACGTGCTGGCCGCCCCGCGCTTCGTCGGGGCCGAACATCCTCTATGTGTCGACCGGCGCGAAGGTCACGGAACGGCTGACCCGCGTCTCACCGAGCGAGATCCTCTACGGCTTCACGATCGAGGATCCGGCGATCTACAGCCACGGGCTGCGCGGCGAGATGATGCTGCGGGCGACCAAGGCGCGGCAGTATGAATACGCCTGCCATGAGGGGAACTACGCGCTGGAGAACATCCTGGCCGGCGCGCGGGCGACAGAGCGGGCCGCGGCGGCGGGGGCGGCTAAGAGCAAGTGACCGGCGCCCGCTCGCCTTGCGCGGCGCCGGGGGCATCGTGATAGTTGCGTCATCAGTTGCTTCGTCGGGTCGAGATCATGCGCAAACTCCTCATTCCAGTTCTCATCTGCCTGCTGGCGGCGAGCGCGGCCTCCGCGCAGCCCGGCGGCGGCCGTGGGCGTGGCGGCGGTGGTGGCGGCGGCGCGCCGCCTTCGGCGCCGAAGAAGCGGGCGCCCACGCCGGAGTTCATCGGCATCGTGAAGTCGATCGATGCGGCGACCGGGCGCCTGACCATCAGCTACGACGCCGTGGAGGTGATCAACTGGCCTCCCGGAACCCAGCCGTTCCCCGTGGCCAAGTCGGCCATGCTCGAGGGGATCACGGTGGGCGAAAAGGTCCGCTTCACGCTGGACAGCGGCGAGATCGCGACCCTCAAGCCCTTCTAGGTCTGCCTAGACTAAACGTGCGTCGGCGGGATGCGCTGGGCCCAGGGCGCGGCAGCTTCTAGTTCATAGGCCAGCTCTAAAAGCATCCGCTCCTGTCCGGCGCGGGCGGCGAACTGGGTCCCGATGGGGAGGCCCTGCGGCGTCCAATAGAGCGGCACGCTCATGGCCGGCGCACCGACGATATTGTGGATCGGGGTGTAGCCGACGTATTCGATGAGCCGCGCGATCAGGGTGTCGAAGGGGACCAGCGGCCCGACCTCGCCCAGCAGCGGCGCCCCTGACGACAGCACGGGCGAGAGCACGACGTCGAATTGATAGGCCGCGAACCAAGTGTCGTAGGCCAGCGCATTGGCCTGCAGCCGCTGCAGCACCGGGCCCATGGCGGCGAGCCCGGCCTTCTTGGCCATCTCCACCAGACCCAGGCTGAAGGGTTCCAGGTCGCGTTCATCCGGCGCACGGCCGAGCACGCGCGCCGCCTGGTTGGCGTTGAACACCGCGCCATTGGCCCAGAACAACAGAAAGTCCTGCATGAACTGGGCGCCGTCATAGGGCAGGTGGACGTGGTCGACATGGTGGCCGAGGCTCTCGACCAGCTTGGCGGCGTGGTCGTTGGCCGCCACCACGTCCGGCTGCGGGCTGTGGCCGGCGCTGTTCTCCAGGAGCACGCCGATCCGCAGGCGCCGCTTCGACGGGCCGGTCACCAGGCTGATGGGCGGGAAGGGCGCACGCGGCGCGTTGCTCTCGGTGATCGCGAACATGCCCGCGGAATCGCGCACCGTGCGGGAGACCACGTTCTCGACGCCGAAGTCCTGGATGGTGTGCTGGCCCTCCGTGCCGACGATGCGGCCGCGCGACGGCTTCAGGCCGAAGAGGCCGCAGTGCGACGACGGAATGCGGATCGAGCCGCCGCCGTCGGTGGCGTGGGCCACCGGCACGACGCCCGCCGCCACGGCCACGGAGGAGCCGCCCGACGAGCCGCCGGACGAACGGTTGAGGTCCCAGGGGTTGCGGGTCAGGCCTGTGGCGATCGGTTCGGTGGTGGGCAGGAAGCCGAACTCCGGGGTCGCCGACTTGCCCAGCGTGATCAGGCCGGCGCGCTCGAAGGCGTCGATGTTGGGGTCCTGGTCCGTATCGGGCGGGGCGAGCCGCCGCGACTGCGAGCCGGCCCGCCTGGGCAGGCCCTTGTAGTCCACCAGGTCCTTGACCAGGAACGGCACGCCGCTGAACGGCCCCGGCGGCGGGCCGGCCTTGGCCTTGGCGAGCGCCCGGTCGAAGTCGGAATTGACGATGATGTTCAGCGTGCCCTGCAGGGCCTCGCAGCGGCGGATGGCGGTCTCCACGGCCTCGGCGGCGGAGAGCCGGCCGGCGCGGATGTCGGCGGCCATGGCGGTGGCGTCGGGCCAGGGGGAGACCGGTGGCGGCGCGGGCCCGGATACCGGCGCGGCAAGGGCGGCGGGGGCGATGGCCATGCCGGCGGCAAGCGCGGCGCGGCGAGTGATCTCGGTCATGGCGACTCTTTCCTGCGTGGCCAGATTGGTCGCCCAATGCCCGCTGGGCAATCATAGGCTTTTCGGGCCATGAAGGCCGGGCGGAGGCGTTGATGACGGAAACAGGCGGCTATCTGGTGGTGGGCGGTAGCACGCGTCCGACGCGCCGTTCACCGGTTATCGCCCAATGGGTGGCGGACCTGGGCGGCCCGGAGTTCTCGGTGGTCGACCTGCGCGACCTGAACCTGGGCCTGGACGACGAGCCGGGGATCCCGGCGATCCACGACTATGTCTGCGAGACCACGCGGGCCTGGAGCGCCATGGTCTCCGCCGCCAAGGGGGTGGTCTTCGTCACCCCGCAGTACAACTGGGGCTATCCGGCGGCGCTGAAGAACGCCATCGACCACCTCTACCGCGAGTGGAAGGGCAAGCCCGTGCTGCTCGTCACCTACGGCTCGCGCGGCGGCGACAAGTGCGCGGCGCAACTGCGCGACATCCTTGGCGGCCTCGACGTTCGGCTGACGGCGACGACGCCCGGCCTGAAGCTGGGGCGAGACCGCGTGGCGGCCAACGACGGCGCGATCGAGCCGGAGATCGATTTCGCCGACCAGCGCGACGAGGTGAAGGCCGCGCTTGGCGAACTGTTGGCGCTGGCGGCCACGAACGCCAGCTAGGCCAGCGCTTCGGCGCTTACGGCTGCTTGGGCAGGTGGCTGTCGTACCAGGCGAGCCAGCGCTGCATGCGGTCCTTCAGGAAGCTCGGCCGAGTCAGGCCGTGGAACTGACCGGGATAGATGATCAGGCCGCCATCGATGCCGCGGCTCTTCAGCGCCTGGTACATCTGCTCACCGTTCAGCAGCGGCACGTTGAAGTCCTTGTCCCCGCCCATGAACAGCGTCGGCGTGGTGATCCGGCCGTTCTGGTAGAAGGGGTAGGAGAGCTTCATCCAGACCTCCGGATGCTCCCACGGCCGGCCAAGCTCGGTCTCGTAGTCGAGCGTGTACTGATCGGTGCCGTAGCCAGAGAAGACGTTGGAGATCGAGGCGCCGCTGACCGCCGCCTTGAACCGCTTGTCGCTGGCGATGACGTAGTTGGTCAGGATGCCGCCATAGCTCCAGCCGCCGACCACCAGTCGGTTGGGGTCGGCCACGCCGCGGGCCACCGCGTCGTCGACGGCGGCGAGCGTGTCCTGCACATCGACGGTGCCCCACTTGGCGTAGATGGCGTTGGAATAGGCCGAGCCGCGGCCGGTGCCGCCCCGGAAGTTGGCGGCCACCACCGCATAGCCGTGCGCGGCGTAAATCTGCCAGTCCATCGTAAAGCCGCCGCCGAGCTGCGACTGCGGCCCGCCGTGATTGAACAGCATGGTCGGCAGTTTCACGCCGGGCTTGGCGTTGGCGGGCAGCACCTGCAGCCCGTGGACCTCGGTCCCGTCGCGGCTCTTGAAGCTGGTGCGAACGGTGGGCGCGATCTCCACCTCCTTCAGCCAGGCGTCGTTCTGGTGGGTGAGCTGGCGCACCGCGCCGGCGGCGTCGACGGCGTAGATCTCCGTCGGCGTGGTGGGCGTGGTGAGCTGCACCGCCAGCGCGCCGCCAGCCGCGGGCGCCGGTGAACTGATGATGCGCCAGCCGCCGGCCACGGTCTTCACCGGCCCGCCGGCCGCCGGAACTTCAGCGACCACGCTGGCCTCGTCGTCCTCTTCGGTGAAGCGGATCGTCTGGCCGTCCGCCGACCAGATGGGGTGGGAGACGTTGCGGTCGAGGCCGGCGGTCAGCAGCCGCGGCTTGCCGCCGCTCGCCGGGATCACCGCCAAGCTGCGCACGCCATAGCCGATCTGCTTGACCGGGCCGCCCTGGATATAGGCGACCTCGCGGCCGTCCGGGCTCCAGGCCGGATAGCTGCCGGACTGGATCGGGTTGTCCTCGCCGTCGTAGGTGGTCAGCGCCGTGGGCGCCTGGGGCGTGGCCGCGACCTTCACCAGATAGACGTTGGTGTCGTAGGTGCGGTCGGGATCGGCGGCGCGGTTGGAGGAAAAGGCGAGGCTCTTGCCGTCCGGCGACCACGCCGGCAGGCCCTCGTCATAGTCACCGGTGGTGAGCCGCGTGGCTGTCCCCTTGGCCACGTCGTAGAGCCACAGGCGCTGGCGCTTCTTCCCCAGATAGCCTTCACGGTCCTGCTTGAAGTGGAAGCGGTCGATGACGATCGGCTTGGGCGGCTTGTCCTTGGCGGCGACCACGGTGGCGGGCGTCACCGAGGCTGCGTCCGGCTTGGCGGACGGGGAGGCTGCGCTGTCGGGCTTGGTGGTCACGGTCACCGTGGTGGTCTTGGCGCCGTCCGCGTCCTCGTCCGGGTCGTCCAGAACGAGCGCGATCCACTTGGAGTCCGGCGACCAGGCGTAGTCGCCGACCGAGCCCTTGATGCCCGGCAGCTTGCGGCCCTCGCCGCCGGCCCGGTCCATCAGCCACAGGGCCGCATCGCCCTGGTCGCCGCCGCCGCGCCCCGAGACGAAGGCTAGCCAATGGCCGTCGGGGCTGAACCGCGGAGTGTTCTCGCTCTCGGCCGCCCGGTGGGTGAGTTGGATGGTCCGCGTCCCGTCCCAGGAGGTCATCCAGATGTGGCTGTAGCTCTTGTCGCCGGCCACGTCGGTCCCGGAGACCGCGTAGGCGACCCACTTGCCGTCGGCGTCGACCTGCGGCTCGCCGACCCGCAGCAGGTGGGCGATGTCGTCGGGGGTGATCGGCCGTCCAGCGGCGACGGCTTGCCCGGCCATAGCGACGCTCAAGGCCAGCGCCACGGCGCCGGCTGCGGTCTTGGTCATGTCTCGCCCCCTTGCAGAGCCCTAGGCCTAGCAGGCGTCCGTCGATCCGGCGACCGCGATCGCGGCCCCACGCCTCCCTGTGGCCACGATGTCCGTACAATGGTCTAAGAGAGTTCTCGCGGATGGACGCCAGATGAAGCCTTCGCCGATCCTGCTGATCGCTATCGCCGCCGCGCTGAGCGCGGGTGCGGCTTCGGCTCAGACGCAGGCGCCGTCCCTCTTCGACCTGCATCTGGCCCCGGCCAGCCATGTCCCCGCCAGCCGGTCACAGGCCTCTGCGACGCCGATTGCGCGGCCCGCGAGCGTCGCGGCCAAGGCGACGCCAGATCTCGCCGACCCGCTCGATCCCATGGCCCGGCCCAAGCTCGTGGCGAGCAGCCTTGATAGCGAGGTCTTCGCCACCACCGCCGTCGACCGCAAGTTCGGCAAGCGCGACGACCTCACCGGATCGCTTGGCCTGCTCTGCGGCCGCCAGCCGGAGCATACCGAGAGCGGCGGCGCGGCGGCCTATGGGTCCGACCCGCACGGCCGCTTCGTCGGCGCCAAGCTCAGCCTGGCCTTCTAAGGCAGTTTCCGCCGCCAGACGCAGTCGCCGAACAGCAGCACGTCCAGCCGCGTTCCGCCGCCGGTCAGGTCGCCCGCCGAAAGCGCCGCGCCCGCCGACCAATAGGGCTCGACCCCCTCCTTGGCGCCCAGGCGGAATTTCTCCAGCGCCTCGGCCGGGTCACGGCCATAGAAGGCGCCCAGCTCGCGGGTCTGCTCGGCGAGCTCCTCTTCCGGCGACTGTTCGGTGAGGATGCCGCGCTCGATCAGGGCGCCGAAGCCCGCCGCGCCCGGGCCGTCAGCATCGACCTCGCGCGGCTCGCGGAAGAATTCGATGATCTGGGCCAGCTCCGCGTCGGCCACCAGGCGCATGTGGGTGATGGCGTGGATCACCAGCACGCGGCCATCGGCCACCGGCAACAGGTGGGCGAATTGCGACAGGCGCAGGATCATCGGCGGTCATCCATCGGCGGACAGGATAGGCCGATTCAGGCGGGACGCAGGCGTTCCCCACGCACCTGTGTCGCGGCGGGCACCTTCAGCGCGACGCCGGCGATCATCGCCTGCAGGCCGAACTCGAAGGCCTCGTCGGCGGGCCGGCCCGGCTGCGCCTGTTCGTAGAGCGCCCAGCCGCGGGCGTAGCGGCCAAGGCCCAGCAGGGTCGCGACGGCCTCCTTCTGGCGGAAGCCTTCCGATTGCAGCCGCCCGACCATGGCGGCGAGGTCGATCACCGGGCTGTCGCTGGGCGGCCGGGAGACCGCCAGCAGGCGCGCGCCGTCCCGGTGGCTCAGCGCAGCGCGGCGGATGCCCCGCGCGCCATCGGCCAGCCAGGCCTGCCAGTCGTGCGGAAAGGCGTCGGGCGCGGGCAGGGCAGTCTCCAGCAAGGCCTCGGCCATGTGGTTGAACAGCTCCTGCATGTTTTTGAAGTGCCAGTAGAGCGAGGGCCCCTTCACGCCGAGCTCAGCGGCCAGACGGCGCGTCGACAGCCCGTCCATCCCGACCTCGTCCATCAGGGTCAGGGCGCGCTCGACGATAAACCTGCGCTCCAGCGCCAACCTTAAGACTCCTGCTCTCGCCAGCCTTGTCTAGCATTGCTAGGGTGGCGTGGCCTAGGCGCCGCCCACACGAGCGAGATGAGCGCCAGGATGGGAGGGATTTCAGATGAACCGGACAATCGCAACCTTGATCGCCGCGAGTGCGGCCCTGCTGGCCGGCGCCGGCGCGGCGAACGCCAAGGACATGCTGGGCGTGGCCTGCAAGAGCCCGCCGCCGTCACATTGTTCGGGCGACGCCTGTTCGCCGCTGCTGGGCGACCCGGGCAACGCCACCGACCCGAAGACTGGCCGCAAGTTCTGGCTCGACTATCCCTGCGACCTGAAGCCGGGCGACAAGGTCGTCTTCATCCTCAACATCCATGGCGCCGGCTCGATCGGTCAGTGGCAGCGCCACTACTTCCCGGCCATGGACTACAAGGACAAGTACAAGCTGGTGGTGGCGACTCCGACCGCGGCGACCTCGCCGTCGCGCGTCGCCGGCCAGCCCGGCGTCCGCGTCTGGGTGGCCGACGCCGATGACGCCCACCTGCAGAACATCACCAACCTGGTGTTCGACGCCTTCGGCAAACAGAACATCAAGTCCTTCTGGCTGGCCGGCCACAGCCAGGGCGGGGCGACCTCGCACCGGATCGTCTGTTCCGACTTCTTCAAGGACAAGGTCGACGGCCTGCTCAGCCTCTCGGGCGGCCGGGTCGGGCGCGCCGAGATCAACCCGCGCTTCGGCCCGCCGAAGGCCGACGGCTCGCCGCCCGATCCGCGTCCGCCGGGGACCGGGCTGGGCGCGCCGGCGCCGGGGGCTCCGGCGCTGCCGGCCTGCCAGTTCAGCCACATCTTCGAGACCGGCGAGCATGAGATCATCAGCCTGCCCGCCACCTCGCCGCTGGCCGACGAATTCGGCTGCGGCCCGCGCGTCGAGGAGAAGGAAATCGCCGACGACCAGCCCGGCTATGTCTGGGACTACGCCCGCCAGGGCTATCCGGTGTGGGGCATGAAGGCCCGGCCCGGCAAGGCCAAGGAATGGATCTACGCCAAGTGCAAGGGCGGCCGCGTCGTGGCCGACTTCGAGCGGCTGGACAAGGGCCACACCGAGGGCCTGGAGCCGCACGTCACCGAGGCGATCGTCAAGCTGATGGTCTTGGCGCCCGGCGGCAAGGCGCAGCACGCGAGCTAAGCCGGCTTGGCGGGCCTGAGCGAAACATCGCACAGTGCCCGCCATGTATCCGCGCCACCGTCTCGAAGCCCTGGCCGACGGCATCTTCGGGGTCGCCATGACCCTGTTGGTGCTGGAGATCCGCGTACCCGACGGCCTGGACCCGAAGACCGACGCCGAGCTGGTCGCCCTGCTGATCGGCCTTTGGCCCAAGATCTGGCCCTATGGGTTGAGCTTCCTGGTCCTGGGCATCCGCTGGCGCGAGCTGGTGGCGGAGCGGGCCTCGCAGCACGAGGTCGGCCAGCGCTATGTGAACTGGTCGCTGGCGAACCTGCTGCTGGTCACCTTCGTGCCGTTCTCAACCCTGCTGATCGGCCGCTACGCGTCGCTGGCGCCGGCCATCTGGCTCTATTCGGCGAACCTCGCCGGCATGGCTGTCTGCGGCTGGATGATCGGCCGCGCCGCGCCCCCGGGGGAGCGCTCCGCCGCCGAGGAGACCGCGGGCCTGATCGTCTTCCTGTTCGCCGCCGCTGCGACGGCCGTGGTGGGATCGTTCCACACGGCCTGGGCGCCGATGGGCTTCATGCTCAATGCCCTGTCCGTGCCGATCGAGCGCTACATCTGCGCGCGGGAAGGGCGGGCCAAGCCCCGCGACAGCTAGCGGTCGGCGCCGGGCGATGCTCTAGTTGGCGCCGATTGGGGAGACCTGCGTGACCGATACCGCCATCAAGCCCGCCGCCGCGACCAAGGGCGGGCGCGCCAAGTCCGCCTTCCGGCCGTTCATTCCGGCCAATGTGATCCTGCCCGAGCTCACCATCCTGCATGTGGTGATCGGCGCGCTGCTGGGTGTGATCTTCGGGGCTTCGTCGCTCTACCTCGTGCTGAAGGTGGGCCTGACGGTCTCGGCCTCGATCCCCGTAGCGGTGATCTCGATCACGCTGTTCCGCCTGCTGCAGCGGCTGGGGATCGCCAAGGCGTCGATCCTCCAGAACAACATCGTCCAGACCGCGGGCTCAGCCGGCGAGAGCATCGCCTTTGGCCTGGGCGTCACCATGCCGGCGATCATGATCCTGGGCTTCGACATGGAGATCGCCCACGTGATGCTGGTGGCGGTGCTGGGCGGCCTGCTGGGCATCCTGATGATGATCCCGCTGCGCCGCGCCCTGATCGTCGAGCAGCATGGCATTCTGAAATATCCCGAGGGCACGGCCTGCGCCGAGGTGCTGAAGGCCGGCGCGACGCGCGAGGAGCACGAGATCGGCCAGGAGGCCGGCGGCGCCCAGACCGAGGCCGAGGTCTCCCGCGGCGCCCGGACCATCGTCACCGGCTTTGGGATCGGCCTCGTCTACAAGCTCTGCGAGGGCGTCTTCAAACTCTGGAAGGACACGCCGGAAAAGCTGTTCGCCGCGCCCTTGGCCAAGGCCTCGATCGCCGCGGAGATCTCGCCGGAGCTGCTGGGCGTCGGCTACATCATCGGCCCGCGCATCGCCGCGACCATGGCCGCCGGCGGGGTGCTGGCCTACATGGTGCTGATCCCGGCGATCCAGTTCTTCGGCGGCATGGCGACTGGCGTCATCCCGCCCGGCAAGACCCTGATCAGCGCCATGTCGCCGGGCGATATCCGCAGCGCCTACATCCTCTACATCGGCGCGGGCGCGGTCACCGCCGGCGGGCTCATCAGTCTCGCCCGCGCCATCCCGACCATCTGGCGCAGCCTGAAGGCTGGCCTGGGCGACTTTGGCGGCAAGGCTTCGACCGTGGCTGAAGGCCAGGGCTCGGCCGTGCCGCGCACCGACCGCGACCTCTCCATGAAGTGGGTGGCGGCGGGCGTCGTCGTCCTGGTGGTGGCGATCCTGCTGTCGCCATCGCTGCACATGAACATCGCCGGCGCCATGCTGATCGTGCTGTTCGGCTTCCTGTTCGTGACGGTGTCCTCGCGGCTGACCGGCGAGCTCGGCTCGTCCTCCAATCCGATCAGCGGCATGACCGTGGCGACGCTGCTGCTGACCTGCCTGATCTTCCTGCTGCTGGGCTGGACGGGGCCGAGCTATTTCGTCACCGCGCTGTCGGTCGGCGGCATCGTCTGCATCGCGTCCTCGAACGGCGGCTCGACCTCGCAGGACCTGAAGACCGGCTTCCTGGTCGGCGCCACGCCCCGGGCCCAGCAGATCGCGATCCTGGTGGGCTCGCTCGCCTCGGCGATCGCGCTGGGCCCGATCCTGCTGTCGCTCAATCAGGCCGCGACCGTCTATGTGCCGCAACCGGCCTCGGTCGCGGCGATCACCCCCGCCGCCGCCGCCGCGCTCCCGACCGAGGCGCTGGCCGGGCCGCAGCATGTGCAGGACGGCGGCGTCTATCACGTCTGGCAGAAGGCCGACCCCTCCGGCGGGGCTGCGACCCGCTACCTGGTCCGCAACGACGGCACGCTCGCCTATCTGGTCGACCCGGGCATCAATGGCCACGTGAAGGTCCGCCCCGACGGCACCAGCGTCACCAAGTTCGACGCGCCCAAGGCCACGCTGATGAGCTACATCATCAAGGGCATCCTGAACCGCCAGCTGCCCTGGGCGCTGGTCCTGCTGGGCGTGATGATCGCGGTGGTGCTGGAGATGTGCGCCATCCCCTCGCTGGCCTTTGCGGTCGGGGTCTATCTGCCGATCTCGTCCTCGCTGCCGATCTTCGTGGGCGGCGCGGTGCGCTGGCTTGTGGACCGGCGAAGCCGCGGCCTGGCGCCCAAGACCAGCGATGGGGAAGAGGCCCTTTCGGAGGCCGAGCTCGCCGCCCAGTCCGACCGCAGCCCCGGCGTGCTGATGGCCTCGGGCTACATCGCTGGCGGCGCCATCGCCGGCATCGGTATCGCGTTCTCGGCCGGCGTGCTGGGGAACTTCGACCGCGACATCACCAAGCTGATGGAGAGCGCCAATCCGGTGTTCAACGGCGCCTGGTCGGACCTGCTGTCGTGCCTGCCGTTCCTGGCTCTGATGGCGCTCCTGTTCCGCGCCGGAGCCGCCAAGAAGATCTAGCGCCGCCTATTTGATCTTCACCGTGGCCGAGCCCTGCGGGCCGGTGACCTCGAAGCTGTCGCCGGACTTCTTGCCTTTCGGATAGACGATGCAGTTCTCCTCGGGCGCGATGGCGGCGACCGTGCAGAGTTTGTCGCCGTCGATCCGCCAGGTGCCGGCGATCTGGCCGCCGAGCGCGGTGAACTTGCCGTCGGGCGTGTAGTCCACGTCGATCTGCATGTCGCCGATGGTGATGATCATGCCGTGGGCGGTCACCTCCTGCACGGTGTCGGCGAAGGCGGGCGTGGCGAGCGCGGCCGCAAGGCCCGCGGCGATCAGCAGTCTGCGCATGGATATCTCCCCAAAGAACGTCGCCCCATCCTGCGCCGGATCAGGCCGCCGTCAATGTGGGCGCGGCCGGCCCGGGCCCGCGCCGCAGGATCAGCCAGGCGATCAGGATCGTGAACAGCGCGATGCCGCAGCCGAACTCGGTGGTCAGGTAGAAGGCGCCGTTCTTGTTGACGCTGGCCTGGTCGAACACCGACTGGACCAGGAGGTTGTGCGCGGCGTGCAGGATCGTTGGCGGCCAGACGCTGGCTGAGCGCAGGCGCAGCCAGGCGTAGAGGAAGGACGAGCTGACGATCATCGCGGCGAAGCAGCAGAGCTGGAACGCGACCGGCGTGCCGGCGGCGTTGTAGTCGGCGAAGACGATCAGCGGGAAATGCCACAGCGCCCAGATGACGCCGGAGATCAGCGCGGTGTTGCGGAAGCTCACGACCTTCAGGAGTTCCGGCACGAGGAGGCCGCGCCAACCGATCTCTTCGCCGAGCGCCCGGCTGACCTTGTCGAACAGGCCGACGGTGAGGATCGCGCCGAGCGCCGGGAACACGCCCTCGACGTGGAGGCCGTAGGGCAGGACGGTCGACCAGCGGCTGGGGACAAAGTCGGCGAGGCCGGCGCCCCAGGCGATCAGATAGGGCGGCAAGCCATAGGCCAGCGGGAGCGCCGCGGCGATCCACAGCCACTTGGGATCCATCAGCCCAAAGCCGATGCCGGCCAAGCTGCGCTCGGTGACCAGCCGCACGATGATCGCCGACAGCGCCGGGCCGCCCCACATCAGCACCGCGGCCGCCTGGCGCCCGGTCAGGCCGTGATGGTGCACGCCGAGGTAATAGCCGGGGAGGCTGAGCAACGGCACGAGCAGGCAATAGGCGATGATCTTTCGCCAGGCCGCCTGCCGGGATGTCGCCGCCTCGCTCAGTTGATCACTTTCTCCGCGAACCGCTCCATCTCCTCATACTGCGGGCTCATCTGCAACAGCAGGAGGTCGAGGCCGGCTTCCTCGTAGGCGGCGATCCGTGCCTTGATCTGAGCGGGCGTGCCGATGAGGTTGGGGCGCAGGCCGCGGTTGGAGACCGAATATTCGGCGATCTTCATCTCCCGCTCGAGCTGGGTGCCGGAGAGCCATTGGTCGTAATTGCCGAAACCCGGCGCGTTGGGGTCGAGCGTGGTGATCCGCGCGACCTCTTCGCGGGCTTCTTCCTCGGTGTCGCGGACGATGGCGTAGGCGGCCATGCCGAAGCTCATCGGCGGCTTGCCGGTCTTGGCCCGGCGCGCGCGCATGTCGGCGATCTTCTCGGCGATCACCTCTGCGGTGTCGCCGTGCATGACATAGGCGTCGCACTGGTTGGCGATCAGGGTCTTGGCGGCCTCGGACTCGCCGCCGGCGTAGACCACCGGCTTCCTCACCGGCTTGGGCTCGCAGATCGCGTCCTTCAGCTGATAGCGGGCGCCGTCGTGGGTGTATTTCGGCTGGGTCCACAGGCCGTCGACGACGTCGAGCCATTCGGACGTGCGGCCATAGCGGTCGTCGTGCTGGTCGAACTGCAGGCCATAGCTGGTGGCCTCTTCCGCCCACCAGGAGGAGACGACGTTCAGCGCCAGCCGGCCGCCCGCGATATTGTCGATGTTGGCGGCGGCTTTCGCGAACAGCGCCGGCTGGTGGAAGTTCGGCCGCACGGCGACCATCAGTTCGAGCGTGTCGGTGACGGCGGCGAGCGCCGCGGCGGTCGACCAGGCGTCGAGCGCCGGCTGGTCGGTCCCCTTGATGTCGTTGAGGTTGAGCTCGGCGACCAGGGTCAGGTCGTAGCCGATCTTCTCGGCCCGCTGGCAGAGGCGCTTCGTATATTCCCAGGTCGGCGCCATGTGCTCGTCGGGGATGTTGCGCAGCCAGCCGCCGAACACCGGGGTCCAAAACCCATACCTCATCAAGCGGCGGCCTTCTGTTGAGCGGCGATCAGGGGAAGCAGGTAGTCGACCAGGTTGTCGTGCGGGTCCCAGCCCAGGACCTCCAGCGGCTTGGCCACGAAGTTCGACATGGCGTTGAGGTCGTAGAAGCGTGCCACGCCGTCGCGGTCGTCGATCATGTATTCGATGCCGCCGACGTCCAGGCCGCTCATCCGCGCGACCTTCTCGACCGCCTTGGTGATGTCGGCTGGCGGCTTGAATTCGCTGAGCGTGATGGTGGGCTTGTCGACCATGCAGACGTCGGCTGGGCAGAGGTCGAAGGTCGAGCCGGCGCCGTCGAGCGCGAGCGCGTAGAGCAGCTTGCCGTCCAGCACTTCGCAGCGGATCACCCGCGCATCGCGGGCCGGGATGTATTCCTGGATCAGGGCCACGCCATCGACGCCCACCGGGGTCAGCTGGTCGGCGACGGCGGCCTCCAGCTCTTCGGCGCTGTCGTAGCGGATCATGCCCGTGCCGGACCCGCCGACATTCACCTTGACCATCACCGGATAGCCGACCTCGGCGGCGAGCCTCGGCACGTCGACGCGGCGGTGGGCGACGCGGGTCTTGGGGATGGCGAGGCCGGCCTTGCGGAAGAGGCTGAGCTGGCGGGCCTTGTTGGTGTCGTAGGCGAGCACGCCGGGGCCGTTGATCACCCGCGCGCCCAGGCCCTGCCAATGGTCGAGGACGGCCATGGAATAGAACAGCGCGTGCTCCTCCTGGCGCAGGAAGGAGGACATGGCGAGGCGGTTGAGGATCACCGGAGCGGGCAGGGACGTGTCGCCGGGATCGAAGGTGTGGTCCTGGATCTCGATGGCGGTCCAGTCCAGGCCTCGACGGTTCAAGGTGTCGAACAGCGCGGTGAACCACTGCGGGTGTTCGTAGAAAACGGCGAGGTCGGCCAAGGGACACCCACTCTTAGACGCGTTCGAGGCGCGGTTGCCGCGCGCGGAAACCAGATAGTTCACCTTGGGTCAGATGGGAACGGGGGGCGGGCCAAAGAGGGGGTCTGAAAGAAACCGCTTGTCGTTGGTGATATAGTACACTACAACACCATTTCAGCGTAACACATCGGGCAAGGGCTCAGACGTGAATCGCCGCAAGGTTGGGAAGTCATCGCGAGCGGCCGTCCGCCGCTTCGAAGGGACTATCTGGAACAGACGATGGATCGAGAGTGGAATGATAGTCAGCCGATCTACCGGCAGATTCACGACCGGGTGGTCGCGATGATCCTCGACGGCGTGCTGGGCGAAGGCGATCCCTTGCCGTCCGTCCGCAACGTGGCGGCGGAGTACCGCGTCAATCCGCTGACGGTGATGAAGGGCTACGAACAGCTCGCCGACGGGGGCCTGGTGGAAAAGCGCCGGGGTCTTGGCCTGTTCATCAACACCGGCGCCAAAGACGTGCTGCTGGCCGGCGAGCGTCAGCGGTTCCTGGCCGAGCAGTGGCCGCAGATCCAGGCCACCATCCAGCGCCTGGGCCTCACCACCAAGGACCTGCTGGCGGCAAGCCCCAAGGGAGAGGGCTGAGCCATGGCCTGCATTGAAGCCCGCGGCCTGCGCAAGGCCTACAAGACCACCACGGCGTTGGACGGCGTCGACCTGAAGGTTGAGGAGGGCCGCATCCTGGGCCTGATCGGCCCCAACGGCGCCGGCAAGTCGACGGCGCTCAACGCCATCCTGGGGCTCACGCCGTTTGAGGGCGAGCTGAGGGTGCTGGGGCGCGATCCCTGGACCGAGCGCGACAAGCTGATGGCCGACGTCTGCTTCATCGCGGACGTCGCCGTGCTGCCGCGCTGGATGAAGGTCTCCCAGGCGCTCAACTATGTGGAGGGCGTCCATCCGCGGTTCGACCGCGCCAAGGCCGAAGGCTTCCTGGCCAAGACCAGCATCAAGCGCGCCAGCAAGGTGCGCGAGCTCTCCAAGGGCATGCTGACCCAACTGCACCTGGCGTTGGTGATGGCTATCGACGCCAAGCTGCTGGTGCTGGACGAGCCGACGCTCGGCCTCGACCTGATCTACCGCAAGCAGTTCTACGACACCCTGCTCAACGACTATTTCGACCGGAGCCGGACGATCGTGGTGACCACCCACCAGGTGGAAGAGATCCAGGACATCCTGACCGACCTGATGTTCATCGACCGCGGCAAGATCGTGCTCGACACCAGCATGGAGGCGCTCGACGCCCGGTTCACCGAAGCCATGGTCGCGCCGGAGCAGCTGATCGCCGCGCGGGGCCTGGGCCCGATCCACGAGCGCCAGGTGTTCGGCCGCACGGTGCTGCTGTTCGACGGCGTGGACCGCGCCCGCCTTGCCCCGCTGGGCGAAGTCCGCACGCCCAGCATCGCCGACCTGTTCGTCGCCATGATCGGCGGCCAAGCCAAGGGAGCCGCGGCATGACCGCCTCCGATACCATCCCTGACTCTCCGTTCGACCGCACGGCTCCGCCGCCGGCGCCCGCCCGTCCGGTCCGCCCGTTCTTCTGGTCGGTGCGCCGGGAGCTTTGGGAGAACCAATCCGTCTGGATCGCGCCGCTTGCGGTGGCGGCCCTGGTGGTGTTCGGCACACTCGTCGCGGCGCTCGGTGCGCACCATGTCAAGAGCGTGGGACGCACAGCCACGACGGTTTCGCAGACCATCTCGCCAAACGAAACGGTCACCGTCACCAAGACCGCCAATGCCGACGGCACCCTTGCGATGCAGAAGGTGGTGAAGGTGGAAGGGCCGCCGACCCCGCCGCCGACGCCGGAACAACGCCGGGCCATGGAGTCCATCCCCTTCTACATGATCGCGGCTGCGATGCTGCTGACCATGTTCCTGGTGGCGGTCTTCTATTGCCTGGGCGGCATGTACAACGAGCGCCGCGACCGCAGCATCCTGTTCTGGAAATCCCTGCCGGTTCCGGACCTGACCACGGTGCTCTCCAAGGCCGTCGTGCCGATGGCGATCCTGCCCGTGGTCACCTTCGTGGTCGCCGCGGGGACCCAGCTCATCATGTTCGCGATCGGCTCCATGGCCTACGCCAGCCGCTCGAGGGGCATCGACGCCGATCTCTCGATCCCGCTCGCCGACATCATCGGCATGGAGGCCTATGGTGTGGTCGCGATGACCCTGTGGTGGGCGCCGGTCTATGCCTGGCTGCTGCTGGTCTCCGGCTGGGCCAAGCGGGCGCCGTTCCTGTGGGCCGTCCTGCCGCCGCTCGGCCTGGCCCTGCTGGAAAAGGTCGCCCTCGGCACCACGCGCATCGGCGGGCTCATCCAGTCGCGGCTTGTGGGCGGCGGTGATGTCGCCTTCGTCACCGTGCACAAGACGCCGGGCATGGATCCGAGCGCCATGTTCCCCCACATCGATCCGGCGAAGTTCGTCTCGACGCCCGGCCTATGGGTCGGCCTCGTGGTCGCCGCCGGGATGCTCGCCGCCACGGTCTGGATGCGACGGCGCCGAGAACCGATCTAGCCGACCCACCACCGCCCGCCCGGCGTCCCCCTTTCGATCCGGGGACGCCGCCCACAACGCCCTAAGCAGGAGCGAATGACGATGCACGTCCTGATCTCCGTGGTTTTCGCGGTCCTGATGCAGACGCCCGGCGTCCGCGCCGACCCGATCGACGCTGCGATGCAGGTGGGGGAGGCCTCGGCCGCCCATGCCGCGGGCGCGCCCGTCGTGCTGACCCTGACCGCCGGCCGCACCTGCCCCTGTCGCCACCGCCATGCGCGCCACGCATAGACAACCCCGTCACCCTGGAGGTCCCGTCATGAGAACCCTCACCCTGATCTGCATCGCCGTCGCGGCCGCCGCGCTCGGCGCCGAAGCTGCCGCCGCCCCGGCCGCGGCCCCGGCCTACAAGGCGCCGCGCACCGTCTACGGCGCGCCTGACCTGCAGGGGCTGTGGACCAACACCGCGCTGACCTTCCTGCAGCGGCCGCCGATCTTCAAAGCCCTGATCGCCACCGACAAGGAGGAGGCGATGATGATCGCCGGCTTCAAGCAGATGGCCGGCAGCATCATCGATCCCAAGCCCGTCGACCCGAAGTCGCCGGCCCCGCCGGTGGTCACCGAGGCGCCGCAGGCCGACTACCTCGAGATGGACATCCGTCTGGCGCGCATCAACGGCCAGCCACGCACCTCCTGGATCGTCGATCCCGCCGACGGCAAACTGCCGTTCAACGAGGCGACCAAGAAGGCCCGCGCGGAAGCCGCCAAGGCGCCGGAGGACTTCGCCAATCCGGAGGGCCGCGACACCCAGGAACGCTGCCTGACCGCCATCGGCTCGCCCGAGGGGCCGCCGATGATGAACACCGGCTTCAACGGCAACTCCCAGATCATCCAGACCAAGGACTATGTCGCCATCCATGTGGAGATGAACCACAACGTCAGGATGATCCGGATGGGCGACCGCATCCACCAGTCCGCTGTCCTGGAGCCGTGGCTGGGCGATTCCGTGGGCTGGTGGGAGGGCGACACCCTGGTGGTCGAGACCGTCAATATGAACCTCAAGGGCCACGTCTATTCGCTGGGCGGCGGCTTCCCCTATTCGCCGCAGACCAAGATCACTGAACGCTTCACCCGCACGGCCAAGGATCAGATCCTCTACGAGTTCTCGGTGGACGATCCGGCGACCTTCACCAAGGTCTGGAAGGCGGAGATGCCGATGCGCGCGGCCAAGGGGCCGATCTACGAATACGCCTGCCACGAGGGCAACTATTCGCTTCCCAATATCCTGGCGGGCGCCCGGCTGGAGGAGAAGGCGGCGCCAACCGCGGTGGCGTCCAAATAGTTCCCGCTGGGATGAGCGGAGTTGAGAAAGCTAGCCGCCCTTCAGGTTCAGGCGGATCGGGATGTGGACGATGCCGCCCTCAACCGGGGCGCCATCCGCCGACCAGAGGTTCATCTTCATGCCTGAGGCTAGGCGCACGGCGGCCTCGGAGAAGCCCAGGCCGTCGGGATCGCCCGGCTCCGGCGCGCAGGCGGTGAGCGCTCCGTCGGGGCCGACGGTGCAGCGCGCCACGCCGCGTCCGGTGGTCAGGCCCTGGGCCACGGCCTCGGGCGGGAACAGCTTGGGCGCCGCCTTGGGATCAACCCCGGCGAGCCAGCGCGGCGCCTTGATGAGGCGCTCGGCTACCTCTGCCGGCGGCTCCAGGCGCATCGGGATATCGACCCACAAGGGCTCGCGCTTGGGGATGGCGGCAAGCGTCGCGGGCGCGGTGCGGAACTTCAGCGCCAGCGCCAGCGCGGCCTTGCCGAAGTCGTGGCCGTTGGGCGCTTCCTTGATGATCTGGCAGTCGCGCAGGGCGCCAGCCTTGTCGCCGTCGCGCTCCACCCGGCAGTGCGCCGCCGCATAGCCCTCAACGCCGCCGCCCTTGGCCGGATAGGCCGCCGCCAGGTCGTCGAAGGTCGCCGCCGTCGCCCAGACCGGATTGTCCAGCATGGCCTCGTTGCGGGTCAGGATCGGATTGTGGGTCGGCGGGATGTCGAGCGTGCCGAAGCCGCCCTTGCCCCGGGTCAGGGCCCGCTGGAACTCCTGGTTATCGAAGTCCTGCGACGGGGCCTTGAAGACGATGCGGATCGTCATCGATGCGCTCACCGGCTGGCCGTCGGCGCCGGTGGCGGGCGTCAGCTTGATGGTCGAGCGCAGCTCCAGGGCGGCGCGCCCCAGCTTCTTGCCGGCGGGTGTCTCCGAGGCGACCTTGCAGGACTCCGCCAGGCCGTGGGTGTCGATCAGGCAGTTCAGGATCACCTGGCCGTTGACGCCGGAGTGGGTCATGTCCGCCGGCCAGATGGCGGTGAAGTCGCCGCCCCAGGGGCTGTCCTCCTCGCCATGCATGTCGACGGTGGCGGCGATCGGCGCCTTCTCCGCCGAGGGCGACACCGTCACCGGCGAGACGGTGTTGGCGGTCGAGGCCGGTGTCGGGGCCGGCGGCGTCGCCGGAGCGGCCCCCAGCGCCGCGGCCGCCGCGAAAAGCACGACGAACTGTGCGGCCATCTAGCCGCCCTGGCTGAGCTGGATCGGGATGCGCACGACGCCGCCCTGCACCGGCGCGCCGTCCGCCGACCAGAGGTTCATCCGCATGGTTGTCGCCAGTTGCGCGGCGGCTTCCGAGAAGCCCAGGCCGCTGGCCTCGGTCGGTTCGGGCGCGCAGGCGGTCAGCCCGCCGTTGGCGGCCACCGTGCAATGGGCGATCCCGCGGCCCGCTGAGACGCCCTTCGCGGCAGCCTGCGCCGGGAACATCCGCTGGATGTTCTTCGGGTCGAGCCCGACGATCCATTGCGGCGAGCCGACGGTGCGCTGGTCGGCGGCGCCCGGCGGCGGCAGGCGGATCGGGATGGCCACCCAGATCGGCTCGCTGCGCGGCAGGTTTGCAAGCGTCGCCGGCTCGACGCGGAACTTGTCGGTGAGACTGAGCGCGGCCTTGCCGAAGCCCTGGTCGGCGGGGAACTCCTTGAGGATTCCGCACTCGCGCAACGTTCCCACCTTGGCCCCGTCCCGCTCGATCTTGCAGTGGGCCGCGGCGTAGCCTTCGGTTCCGCCGCCCTTGGCCGGATAGGCCGCCGCCAGCGCCTCGAAGGTCGGCGCCTGGGCCCAGATCGGATACTCGATCCGGGCCTCGTCGCCCGAGGATACCGGACTGTCGTTGGGGGGGACGTTCAAGGTGCCAAAGCCCTTGGCGCTTGGCGTCGAGAGCTGGCGCGCCAGCTCGGTCGAGTCAAACTCGTGGACGTGCGGACTGAAGCGGACGTTGATGGCCATCACCGCGCTCGCCGGTTGGCCGTCAGGGCCGGTGGCGGGCTTCAGCTTCAGCATCGTGCGCTGACGCAAGGCAGCGCGGCCGAGGTTCCTGCCCATGGGGCTCTCCGAGCCGACCTTACAGGTCTCGGCCAGGCCGTGTGCGTCGACCAGGCACTGCAGGGTCACATGGCCCTCGGTGACCGCGCTCCCACCGCCCGGAAAGGGCAGGACGACTTCGCCGGCGACCGGGAGGTTGTCCTGGGCGGCGGCCGCGCCCGCCGCCGATGCGGCGGCCAGGGCGACGAGGGCGATGATTTGAACTTTCATGAGTCAGTTGGTCTCCGCGAGACTGAGGTGGATGGGGACATGCACGACCCCGCCGTCGACCGGCGCACCGTCCGCCGACCACAGGTTCATGCGCATTTTCGACGCGATCCGGGCTGCGACCTCTGCGAAGCCCAGGCCGTCCGGGTCGGCGTCCTCGGGCACACAGCCGGTCAGGGAGCCGTCGCCGGCCACGTGGCAGCGGGCGACGCCGCGGCCGTCGCTCAGGCCCTTGGCCGCGGCCTCCGGCGGGAACAGCTTGGGAAGAATCTTGGGATCGACCGTGACGATCCAGCGGGGCGAGGTGATGGTGCGCTCGGTCTGCACCGGCGTCGGGGCGGGCAGCCGCATCTGGATGTCGACCCACACCTCCTCATGGCCGGTGAGCCGGGCCAGGGTCGCAGTCTCGACGTGGAACTTGGCCGCGAGTGCGAGCCCGGCCTTGCCGAAATCGAGGTTCGCAGGCGCTTCCTTGATGACCTGGCAGTCGCGCAGGGTTCCGGCCTTGTCGCCCGAGCGCTCGACGCGGCAATGGGCGGCGACATAGCCCTCGACCCCGCTGGCCTTGGCCGGATAGGCCGCCGCCAGATCGTCGAAGCTGGCCGCGTCGGTCCAGATCGGATTGTCCATCATGGTCACGCCGCGCATGACCAGCTTGCTGGGGTTTGGCGGGATGTCGAGGGTGCCGAAGCAGTTTCTGCAACTGTGCTTGTAGACCTGATCCATCAGCTTCTGCTGGTCGAAGTCCTGAGCCGGCGCTTTGAAGGTGACATTGAGCGCCATCACCGAGCTTACCGGCGCGCCGTCGACGTCGGTGGCGGGCTTCAGCTTGAAGGTCGCCCGCAGCTCCAGCGCCGCGTCGCCAAGCTTCTTGCCGGCCGGGGTCTCTTTGGCGACCCGGCAGGACTCGGCCAGGCCGTGGGCGTCGATCACGCAGTTGAGGATCACGTGGCCGTCGACGCCGGCGTTGTAGGCACCCGCCGGCCAGATGGCGGTGAAGTCACCGCCCCAGGGGCTCAGCTGTTCGCTGCTGACATTGACGTTCCTGTCGCTCGGCCCCTTGGGCGGCGCAGGCGTGGGTGAGACGGTGACCGGCGAGACGGTGTTGGAGGCTGGAGCTGACGCCGGCGCGGGGGTTGGGGCAGGGGCCGACGCGGCGCCCTGAGCCGGCGCGGCGGCCGCCATAAGCGCGAGAATCTGAGCCAGCATGCTGTTCCCCCACAAGCTGAACGCGGCGACGCTATCACGGCCTCAGCGGCGATGGAATTTCAGCATCGTCGCAGAAAAAGTCCGGTCCGGCGTTCAGGGGCCGGCGCGGCTGCCGGTCCCGCGCCCTTACAAGTCCCTTATGCCGGGGGTCTGAACCCCCTCTCGAACGCTGATCGAGATCCGGGCGACTTTGCAGCCTGACCGCGGCCTTTTCGGCTGCGACGAGAGGCTGACATGCTCGACTTGATCTACCTGGCGGCCGGGGTGGGCGTTTTCGCCCTCTTCGCGCTCTACGCCGTGGCCCTGAGGCGCATCTGATGCTGGCGAACCTGATCTGGGGGGCCGGCGCCCTCGTCATCGGCGGCTACATGATCGTCGCCCTGCTGCGCCCGGAGAAGTTCTGATGGATCCCCGGGGTTGGGCGGAAATCGCCATCACCATCGCCGTGTCGGTCGCGCTCGCGTGGCCGCTGGGCATCTACATGGCCCGTGTCTGGCAGGGCGAGAAGACTTGGCTCGATCCGGTGTTCAAACCCGTGGAGCGGCTGGTCTATGCGGCCGGCGGCGTCAAACCCGAGAAGGGCCAGAACTGGCTCGCCTACGCCATGAGTTTCCTGGCCTTCTCGATCGCCAGCTTCGTGGTGCTCTACCTGATCCTGCGGTTCCAGAATGTCCTGCCGCTCAACCCGCAGGGCTTCGCCGGCTGTTCGCCGGACCTGGCGTTCAACAGATGCGAGCCGTCGCGCGCCAGGTAGCCATCGACCACCAGGGTGTCGCCGATCTTCACGTCGCCCTTCTTCCAGCCGTGCTGGGAGAGCGCGCCCGGGCCGCCGCCTTCGCAGGCCCAGTTCACCACCGTCCCATCCTTCCGGGGGACGTCGAGATAGAAGTAGGAGTGGGGGTTCTGGAACTCGACCTTGGTGATCTTGCCGACCAGCCGGACGGGCTTGTTCCCGTCGAACTCGGCGGAGAAGGAATGGTGAGCCAAGACCGGCGTCGCCATGGCGATCGCCAGGACCGCCACCAGGCTCGCGGCGGCTTTTGCGTGGATCGGCAGCCCTGCGGTCATGGTGTGGCCTCCTCCAGACGAATGACCGGCCGGAGCGAAAAACACGCCCGCTCCGGCCGGTGAAGGACCTCGCGAAAGGCGTCTTCAATCAAAACCTACCGTTTCAATAGGATTTAAGTCCGGAGAGATTTTCTAACGAAGCGATTAGGCCGGACCGGAGCCTTGGCGATCAGAGATCGTCCGGCAGCGACCACATCGCCTCGTCGATCGGCCGGCCGCCGGTCAGGCGCCATTGAACCGCCTCGGCGTGGCGGACCCGCGCCCACAGGCGGCGGCGCGCCAGCTCCACGCCATGCCCCAGCGCGGCGAGCCGCTCAATCGCGAACGCGTCGGCGGCGGCCTGATAGGCGGACAGACTCTCGATCAGCAGGATTTCCGCCTCGGCCGCGTCCGACCGGATTCGCGCGTAGTCGGCGAGGTCTTGGCGCCGGTCCATGTCCTGCTCCTCGGGCGAAACAAGGCCCGATCCTCGCTGGCTGGTCCGCGGCGACCTACCGAAGTCGTCTGAAAGCCTACTGAGAGAATCTGGATTGCAATTCATACTCGAGCGATAGGTGATCACTTGGCGTCGAGGTGTCCGGCGCGTCGTCGCGGCGGCCGAAGCGGCGCGCAGGCCCGCGCCCCAGCGCCGTTCCTCACTTGCGCGAGACGGCTTCGGCTGTCTCGCCCTCGAGCACCGCCCCGCTGGCCGGGGAGCCGGCGATCGCGTCGGCGAGGGTCGTGCGGTCGAGGATCTCGGCCACCTGGTTGCGCACACTGGCCATCACACGCCGAAGCGCGCAGGCCGCCTCGTCGGCGCAGTCATCGCAGCGCTTGTAGAAATTGCGGCTCGCGCACGGCAGCAAGGCGAGGGGGCCATCCGTCAGCCGCACCACCTCGCCGAAGGTGATCAGGTCCGCCGGCCTGGCGAGGCGATAGCCGCCGGTCCAGCCCCGGGTGCTCTCGACCAGCTCCGCGCGCCGCAGCTCCGACATGATGGATTCGAGGAATTTGCGCGGGATCTGCTCGCTCGCCGCGATTGCGGTCACGCCGCGCGATTCACCGCCGCTACGGCCGAGGTAAAGGAGCGCTTTGAGGGCGTAGCGACCGCGTTGCGAGAGCATTCGAATCCAACTGTTCGCCGCATCGTCGCAGCCGTCGACAATCCACCCCTAAGCGGCGCCACAATCAAGATGGGTTCGGCGGCCTCGCGGGTAGACTGGCCTCGGCCGGCGAAGACAGCTGTTCTTCGTCATGGCGCGAACAGCTCCCCATGCCGACAAACCAACAGGGTCTGGCCGCACGCGTCTTCGACTAAGGGCTTGAAAATGCTATTGGGTCCGTCCAGCCCAATACGGGTCCGCCGACGGCCAAAATTCGTGAATAAAAGCAGCACTTTATCCGTAGCCCCGATGATGGACTGGACGGACCGGCATTGCCGCAGTCTGCACCGGACGCTGAGCGCGCGCGCCTTGCTCTATACCGAGATGCTGACCACCGGGGCGATCCTGCACGGCGACCGGGCGCGGCTTTTGGCGTTCGATGCGGGCGAGCATCCGGTGGCCCTGCAGCTCGGGGGCTCTGAGCCAGCCGACCTCGCCGCCGCCGCGCGGATCGGTGAGGCGGAGGGCTATGACGAGATCAACCTCAACGTCGGCTGTCCCTCGGACCGGGTGCAGTCGGGGCGGTTTGGCGCCTGCCTGATGCGCGAACCGGAGCTGGTGGCCGAGTGCATGGCGGCCATGGGCGCGGCGGTGGCCGTCCCGGTGACCGTCAAGTGCCGCATCGGGGTGGATGACCAGGACCCGGAGGAGAGCCTGTTCCGGCTGGTCGACCTCTGCGCGGCGGCCGGCGTGCGCCACTTCGTGGTCCATGCGCGCAAGGCGCTGCTGAAGGGTCTGTCGCCGAAGGAAAACCGCGACGTGCCGCCGCTCAACTATCCGCTGGTCTACCAGCTGAAGGCGGAGCGGCCGGAGCTGACCATCGCCATCAACGGCGGCGTCGCGTCGCTGGACGAGGCCCAGGCGCATCTGGCGCATGTGGACGGCGTGATGCTCGGCCGCGCGGCCTATCACACGCCCGCGATCCTGGGCGAGATCGATGCGCGGCTGTTTGGCGAGGGCGAGGTGGTGACCGCCGCTCAGGCCGTGGAGCGCTACCGGCCCTATATCGCCCGCGAACTGGCGGCCGGCACGCATCTGGCGGCGATGACTCGGCACATGCTGGGGCTGTTCCACGGCGCGCCGGGTGCGCGCACTTGGCGGCGGATTCTAACTGTGGAAAGCGTCAAGCCGGGCGCGGGGCTCGAGGTCGTGGACGCCGCGCTGGCCGCCGTGTCAAGGCTGCAGGATCAGCGCCTGGCGCGTCGCCTGGAAGCTGGCGAGGCGGCCTAGGTAGGTCATCCCCAGTAGCGAGGTATCGAGGCCCTTCTCGATCACCAGGGCGTCGACGTTCTCCAGCCGCGCGCCCGCCACCGTCACCGAGGCGAGCTTGACCGAGGCCGCGCGGGCCTGGCCGGCGGCGGTGACTACACGGTACCCGTAGGTGAGGTTGGCCGGGGTGAAGCCCAGCCGGCGCGCGTCGTCCGGGGTCAGGGCCACGGCGGTCGCGCCGGTGTCGACCAGAAAGCGCACCGACGCGCCGTTCACCTGGCCGTCGGCCCAGTAGTGGCCGTCGCTTGATTTGGCGATGGTCCCCGAGCCCGATGCCGAGGCGGCTCCGGTCTGGTCCAAGGGCGCCAGCGATTGGGCCGCCGCCGCGCGTAGGGGCGCGACGCGCTGCGAGACCACGACCACGGTCTCGGCGCTGATCAGGGCCGAGACGCTGGCCAGTCCCGCCACAAGGATGAATTTCCAGGCCTCGGTCACGCGTTCTGACAGTCCGCCGCGGCCCTCACGGACCCCTGTTCGATCGAGCAGACTAAGTCACGGGGGTTTTGAAGGGATGAACGGGCAGGCTTAACCGAACATCGCGAGCTTTTCCGGCCGGATACGGCTGCGGCGGGTGGGCAGATCGGCCATGATCGCGGCGCGCTCGTCGTCGCTGAAGCGCTGCCACTGCGCCACTTCCGACAGCTGGCGATAGCAGCCCATGCAGAGCCCGCTCTCGCCGTCGACCACGCAGACCTTGATGCACGGCGTGGCGATGGCTTTCGGCGGGCCGCCCCCGTCTTTCAACGATTTCGGGGCGTCCTTCAGCGATTTTGGGGGCTCGCTCATTGCGGCAGAGCGTAGGTGACCACAGCCTGCGCCGCCAGACGGTCGGGGCTCTCGGTCCAGAGGCGCACGTCGCAGACCGCGTTGCGCCGCCCAAGGCGCAGCATCTCGGCCTCCGCATGCAAGTCGCCGGGCTTCGCGCCGCGCAGGAAATTCATGGTCAGCGAGGAGGTCACCGCCATCAACTGGTCGCCGATGTGGGCCAGCACAAGGGCATAGGCCGCGGTGTCCGACAGCGACATCAGCGTCGGGCCGGAGATCACCCCGCCGGGCCGCAGCAGGCCTTCGCGGTAGGGCGCCATCACCTTCACCCGCCCTGGCGCGACCTCCAGCACAGTGGGGAAGGCCGCCGGCACGGCGTCCGGAAAGGCCTTGCGTAGCAGGGCGTTGACGCCCGCGGCGTCCAGCAAGGGGGTCAGCTCGGCCATGGGCCTTCATGCCAGCCACGCCGGCTCACGGACAAGTAAATTGTAGTCATAAGTAAATACATCATGTAACTCTGTTACTAAGGACATTAAATACTGTTCATTGCTTCCAATTAATTTGAGAAATCACAAGTCAGGGACCATTTTCAGCGCGGGGACTGTTTTGAGGGAGATATCATCATGAAGACCGCCGCCATCCTTCTCGCGACCCTGAGCCTTGGTTTCTGCGCCGCCGGCGCCGCCGCCGCGGCCGACCATCTCAGCGACGTGGACTATCTGAAGGCCAACCGCTGCCGGGGCCTGGCCGAGGGCCTGGGCGCGGGCGACACCGCCGGCCTCGACGGCCTGATCAAGACCGAGGGCCGCAGCCGCCTGGAGCCCGTCTATGTGCGTGGCCAGCAGGAACTGGCCCGCGGCAAGCGTGACGCCACCAGCCAGGACGCCCGCGACCGCCTCAGCGCCGAACTCAATGGACCCTGCATGACCTACCTCAACGGCGGCCACGACGCCGCGGCCAAGGTGAGCAACCCGTCGGTCCACTAAGCCATTGCCCCAACTCGGCCTCTAAGCCAGCGCGCCGCCCCCCGGTTGGCGCGCTTTTTCTTGCGGTGACGCCCTTTTTCTTGCGGTGAAGGTCCGGGAACCCCAGGTTCGCGTGCGCCTTTCCTCCTCGTGAGAGGCGGGGCGCGTGAAAGGGCCGTGACAGCTTGAGTTTGGAGACTGCCGCCCCTGTGGGGTCCAGCGTCCTGCGGCCCAGTGTGCTTAAGGCGGGCGACACCTGCTGGCGCACGGCGCGGGCTGACCGCGCGGCCTTCCTGGTCGACACCGAGGCCTACTTCACCGCCGTCTTCGACGCCCTGCAGAAGGCGCGCCGTTCGGTCCTCCTGCTCGGCTGGGGGTTCGATCCGCGCACGCGGCTGTTCCCGGACGGCTACGACGGTCCCGACGACCCCGACGAGATCGGCCGCATCCTGATCGAGCTGGCCTGCGCGCGGCCGGACCTCGACGTGCGCCTGTTGATCTGGCGCTCGGCCTTCCCGATCGCGGCGCAGCAGGAGTTCTTCCCGCACCGGGCGCGCGAATGGTTCAAGGGCACGCCGGTGAAGTTCCGGCTGGATGACCAGGTCCCCTTCGGCGCGTGTCACCACCAGAAGGTGCTGGTGATCGACGACCGGGTGGCCTTCTGCGGCGGGGGCGATATCAGCGTCGACCGCTGGGATACGCCCGGCCACCGCGACGACGACACCCGGCGGATCATGCCCGACCAGGAATTCCACGCGCCGCGCCACGAGGTGATGATGGTCGTCGACGGCGCCGCGGCCGCCGCGCTCGGCGACCTCGCCCGCGCCCGCTGGGAAAAGGCGACCGGCGATGTGCTCGACCCGCCGCCGGACGCCGGCGGCGATCCCTGGCCCGAGCACGTGCCGCCGGCGCTGTTCGACGTCGAGGTCGGCATTGCGCGCACCGTGCCGACCTGGAAGCGCCAGGCCGAGGTCGACGAGATCCGCCGCCTGACGCTCGCCTCGATCGCCGCGGCGAAACAGACGATCTATCTGGAGAACCAGTACTTCACCTCGCCGCTGATGACCGAGGCGTTGGCCGCGCGGCTGGCCGAGCCGGACGGGCCCGAGGTGGTGCTGGTCTCCACCGGCCATGCGCCGAGCTGGTTCGACCACCTGACCATGGATCGGGCGCGCGGCGCGATGATCTGGCGGCTGCGGACCGCCGACGTCTTCGGCCGTTTCCGCGCCTTCTGGCCGGCGACCGCCAGGGGCGACACGGTGATCGTCCATTCCAAGACCAGCGTCATCGACGACCGCATCGCCCGCGTCGGCTCGGCCAACCTCAACAATCGCTCCGGCGGCTTCGACACCGAGTGCGAGCTGGCCGTCGAGGGCGACGACGAGGCGGGAAGAGTGGCGATCACCGCCTTCCGCGACCGGCTAGTAGGCCATTTCATGGGCCTGACGGGCGATGCGGTGGCCAAGGCGCGCGCCGACTACGGCGGGCTGGTGGGCGCGATCGACGCGCTGAACCGCGAGGGCCGCCTGCGTCCGATCGAACCGCCCAAGGTCACCGCCTTTGGGGAGTTCGTAGCCAAGTACCACCTGGGCGACCCCCAGGACCCCAAGGACAGCTGGAACCCCGGCCGCCGCCGCGCCCGCCTCTACGAAGCCGTCCGCAGCTTCCAGATGCTCGGCGGCCCCGCCGCCGTCGACACCATCGACAACTAGGCCCGGCTAGACGACCTCGAAGTCCATCACCAGGGGCAGGTGGTCGGAGGCGACGCGGGTGAGGGGTGAGAAGGGGGCGAAGACGTCGCTCACCCGGATTTCCGGACTGACGAACAGGTGGTCGATCCGCAGCACCGGCAGCTGCGAGGGGAAGGTCGCCGTCGGGCTCTTCACCTTGGCCAGGGTTCGCGCCGCCGACAGGTGCTTCAGGAAGGTCCGGTAGACCACCGAGGTCGCCGTGGCGTTGAAGTCGCCCAGCAGAATCTGCGGCCCCTGGCAGTGCGGATGGGAGAGCCACGCCGGGCCCGCCAGGTGCGCCGCCTGAATCTGCTGTTCCTTCGGCACCAGGCCCAGGTGGGTGTTGACGATCTGCACCGTGGCGCCGGCGATCTCCACCTCGACCCACAGCGCGCCGCGCGGCTCCAGCTGCGGGATCGCCGGATGGCCGGGCAGTGGGCCGACCTGAACCAGGCGCTCGGGATAACGGGTCAGGATGGCGTCGCCGTAGCGCTCCTCCTCGACCGTGAGCGCCGCGTTGAAGTGGCAGGCCATGTCCAGGCGTCTGGCGATCTCGTGCGCCTGATCGACGCGGCCGGTCCGCGCGCGGCCGACGTCCAGCTCCTGCATCGCCACGATGTCCGGCTCCAGCGCCGCCAGCACGGCTGCGACCCGGCCCACGTCGAGGCGCCGGTCGTTCCCGACGCAGCGGTGCACATTATAGGTGACGATCCTGGGCATCGGGCCTCGGCGTGCACCGCTTCCGTGGCGGGGGCAAGGTTGAGGGAACGGCTTGTGAGGCGCGCGGTTTCGCCGATAGGCTCCATGGCGTTGGGAGGGACCGCTCCATGCTGGCCGCGTTTCTGCTGATGTTCGCGATACAGGCCGACCCAGTGGCCGAGCCGCCCGCGCGCGCCCTGGCGAGCGGCGCGACCTGGGTCTCGCAACCCACCCAGGCGCAGTTCTTGCGCGCCTATCCCACGCAGGCCGGCTGGAACGCGACGCCGGGCCACGCGGTGCTGGATTGCGTCTTCACCGCCGCCGGACGGCTGTCCGGGTGCACGGTGGCCTCCGAGGAGCCGGCGGGCCGCCATTTCGGCGCCGCGGCGCTGAAGTTGGCGCCGTTCTTCCGGGCGGTGGCGGTCCCGGCTGGGGCGTCGCTTGAGGGCAAGCCCATCAGCCTGCCGGTGACCTTCGAGGCGCACATCCACGGCTTCCCCGCTCCCGAATAGGGCCAGGCCGTGGGTAGCGACGAAGCCTTGACCCGGCCTCATGCTGCAACGGCATTGGGGGCTGGCAATCCGCGGCAAGTCGCGTGTAGGCTCAGCGCAGCGCAACCGGGGGGATGCGGCGATGCCGATCATCTTGACCATGCTGGCCGCCGACGTGGCGCCGGCCGCCGCAGCCGCCAACGCACCGATCACCGATCCCTTCTGGGAACAGCCGAAGGTCTCCGTCGAGGAGCTGCAGCGCGCCTATCCGCCCGCCGCCCTGGCCCAGGGCGCAAGCGGGGCCGCGGCGCTGGAATGCACCGTCGCCGCCAACGGGGCGCTGTCGCCCTGCAAGGTGCTCGCTGAGACGCCGAAGGACATGCAGTTTGGCGAGGCGGCGGCCAAGGTCGCCGGCAATTTCAAGATGAAGACCACGACGCGCTCCGGCGCCTCGGCGGTCGGCCGCACCGTGCGGATTCCCATCGAGTTCAACTTCAGCTGGAGCCCGCAGGCGGTTGATCCCCGGCCAAGCTTCAAGGTCGCGGTCACACCGAAGTGGCTGCACAAGCTGGATGACGGGGCTCTGGCCCGCGAATACCCCGACAGCGCCAAGAAGAACTTCATGCAGGGCGAGGTCGTGCTGCATTGCCAGGTGCAGGCCGACGGCCACCTCGCCGACTGCGCCGTCGCCAGCGAGGCCCCGGCGCGCCAGGACTTCGGACTGGCCGCCATGCACCTGGTCTCCAAGCTGCAGATGGACACCAAGGACGGCGTGGGCGCGGCGGCGGCCGGCAAGGCCATAGACGTGCCGATCCACTTCTGGCTGCCGCAAGCCCACTAGGGGCGGAAGCCTATCACACGGGAGGCGACATGCTGTCCGTTCTGGCCGCCCTACTGATGCAGGCCGCCGCGCCTGCCGCTGATCCGGGCGCACCGCCGTCTGTCCCCATAACCCAAGCCCGATGGCTTCGCCTCCCGGACGCGGCCGCGATGACAAAGTACTATCCGGCCGAAGCGGCGAAAGCGGGTGTCGAGGGCCAGGCTACAATTCGATGCCAGGTGACTGCCCGAGGGCTCCTGGTCGATTGCGTCGTTGACTCTGAAGAGCCTGTCGGCGCCGGTTTCGGGCCCGCGGCGCTCAGCCTCGCAGTGCATTTTTTCAAGATGCGACCGAAGACCACAGACGGAGCCTCAGTGGCCGGTGGCACGATCGTAATTCCAATTCGGTTCCGTGCACCGGCGTCTCCACCTGATCCCCTGCCGTCCGCCAGCCCTTAGTTCATTCCGTTTACGTCAACGTCATCTTCCCTAAGCGGCAGCTTCCGGCGTAAGGTCGCAACCGAGCGGATACGCCGTAAGCCAGGCGTCCAGGGAGCCCCAGATGAACCTCGATTTCTCACCCGAAGAGAACGCCTTCCGCCAGGAGGTCCGAGCCTTCATCAAGGCGAACTATCCGCCAGCGCTGCGCGCCGCGCAGGACGCCGGCCGGCCGCTCACCAAGGAAGAATACCTGATGTGGCACAAGGTGCTGGCCAAGAAGGGCTGGCTCGCGCCGTCGTGGCCGAAGGAGTTTGGCGGCACCGACTGGACGCCGACCCAGAAGTACATCTGGTCCGAGGAATCGGCGGAGGCCGAGACCCTGCCGCCGCTGCCGTTCGGCGTCTCGATGCTGGCGCCGGTGGTCTACACCTTCGGCACCGAGGAGCAGAAGAAGCGGTTCCTGCCGGGCATCTACAATGGCGATGTGTGGTGGTGTCAGGGCTACTCCGAGCCGGGCGCGGGCTCTGACCTGGCCAGCCTGAAGACCAAGGCCGAGCGGGTCACCGCCGACGATGGCAAGGAGTACTACATCGTCAGCGGCCAGAAGACCTGGACGACGCTGGGCCAATATGCCGACTGGGGCTTCTTCCTGGTCCGCACCGACCCCGACGCCAAGCCACAGGCCGGCATCTCCTTCCTGCTGATCGACATGAAGACCCCGGGGATTTCGGTCCGGCCGATCATAACGCTCGAGGGCGGCCACGAGGTGAACGACGTCTTCCTCGACAACGTGAAGGTGCCGGTCGAGAACCGCATCTTCCACGAGAACCAGGGCTGGACCTGCGCCAAGGCGCTGCTGGCGCACGAGCGCTCGGGCATCGCAGGCGTCGCGCGGTCCAAGCGCAATCTGGAAAAGCTGCGGTCGATCGCCACGACGGAGCATTCCGACGCCGGCGGCCCGCTGCTCAGCGACGCCTTCTTCCGCCGCAAGGTCGCCGAGCTGGAGATCGACCTGACGGCGCTGGAGTTCACCGAACTGCGCACGCTCGCCGGCGAGAGCAGCGGCAAGGGCCCGGGGCCGGAAAGCTCGATCCTCAAGATCAAGGGCACCGAGATCCAGCAGCGCCTGCAGGAGCTGGCGCTCGAGGCGGTCGGCCACTACGGCGCGCCTTTCCTGCGCGACCTTGGCCACAACGCCGGCATCGGGCCCGACTACGCCGACGGCCTGGCCGGCGACATGTTCAACGGCCGCAAGACCTCGATCTACGGCGGCTCCAACGAGATCCAGCGCAACATCATCGCCAAGGCCGTGCTGGGTCTATAGCGCCGAAAGCTCCCCTCCCCCTTGCGGGGAGGGGTTGGGGGTGGGGGTGCCAGAACGAACACCAGGAGCGATCCATAAGTCCGACCGCGCCGAAGCTAGCGCGAAGCGGATGCGGCGCGAACCGACCTACGCAGAGAAACGGCTCTGGAGGTTACTGCGGAGCACCGATCTACACTTTCGGCGACAAGCGCCTTTCGGGCCTTACATCGTCGATTTCGTCTGCCACGCGCATCGGCTGATCGTCGAGCTCGATGGCGGCGTACACAATTTGCCCGAGGTGGCTGCACGCGATGCCGAGCGCGACCTCTGGCTGACAGGTCGAGGGTACCGGGTTATGCGGTTCCCTAACGAACCAGCGGTGTCGGACACCTCCGGCGTGGTTCAGATGATCCTCGCTTCGGTTGGCGCCGACACCCCCACCCCTAACCCCTCCCCGCAAGGGGGAGGGGAACATGAATAGGTCTGCCTAGATGGACTTCTCCTTCACCGACGAACAATCGATGTTGCGCGACACGGTCGCCAGCTATCTGGCGGACCACTATTCCTTCGATCAGCGGCACGCGTTGCTGGCCAAGGAGCCGGGCTGGAGCCCCGCGGTCTGGAAGGCCTTCGCCGAAGAGCTGGGCATTCTGGGCGCGCCGTTCTCGGAAGAGCTGGGCGGCCTGGGCGGCGGTCCGATCGAGAACATGATCGTCATGCAGGAGATGGGGCGCGCGCTGGTCGTCGAGCCCTACCTCGGCACGGTGGTGATCGGCGGCGGCTTCCTGAAGCACTCGGGTTACGCCGGCGCCGAGGCGCTGATCGGCCAGATCATCGCCGGCGAGACGATCTTCGCCTTCGCCTATGCCGAGCCGCAGGGTCGCTACAACCTCGCCGACCTCAAGACGACGGCGAAGAAGGACGGGTCGGGCTGGGTGCTGAACGGCGCCAAGGCCGTGGTGATCGGCGGCCCCTACGCCAGCCACTTCATCGTCACCGCGCGGACCGGCGGCGGCCAGCGCGACCAGGACGGCGTCAGCGTCTTCATCGTGGAGAAGGGCGCGGCCGGCGTCTCGACCCGCGACTATCCGACGGTCGACGGCTTCCGCGCCTCCGAGGTCATCTTCGAGAACGTGAAGCTGGGGGCCGACGCCCTGGTCGGTCCTGAGGGCCAGGCCATGCCGCTGATCGAGAAGGTCGTGGATGAGGCCGTGGTCGCGACCTGCGGCGAGGCCTGCGGCGTGCTCGCCAAGCTGCACGAAGGCACGCTCGAATACACCAAGCAGCGCAAGCAGTTCGGCCAGCCGATCTCCGCCTTCCAGGTGCTGCAGCACCGCATGGTCGACATGTTCATCCAGGTCGAGCAGGCGGTCTCCATGACCTACATGGCCACCATCAAGCTCTCCGACGACAAGCAGCGTTCGAAGTCGGCGGCGGCGGCCAAGGTGCAGATCGGCAAGGCCTGCCGCTTCGTCGGCCAGAACGCCATCCAGCTGCACGGCGGCATGGGCATGACCGACGAAATGGCCATCGGCCACTACTTCAAGCGCGCCACCATGATCGAGAGCGCCTTCGGTTCGACCGACCACTTCCTGGCCCGTTACGAGTTCCTGAGCCTGGGGCAGGCGGCGTAGTGGGTAAGGACGCCACCGTCGCCGCGGTCTTCGCGGACGGGGCTGACGAAGGCCGGCTGCAGTACGAGCCGCCGAAGCTGCTGTTCCGGGGCGCCCAGCGCCGGGTCTTCGAGGGCGAGACGCTGAAAGGCGTCCGGGCCGAGGGCGCGGATCTGGTGACCGCTGACGGCTCGCGCTTCACTCTGGGCGAAAAGCAGGCGGCGAGCTGGGCCGACGCGATCCTCAATCCCAAGGGCCGCATGGACAAGATCGGGGTGAAGCCCGGCATGCGCGCCGCCATCCTGGGCGTCGCCGACGACACCCTTTCGGCGGAGCTGGCCGAACGCGGCGCCTCGCCGGTGAACGAGCTCGCGGACCTCGACCTGCTGTTCTACGCCGCCGACAGCGCCGAGGATCTGGCCCGCGTCGAGGCCCTGGTCCCGATGCTGGGGCCGAAGGGCGCGCTGTGGATCGTCTCCCGCAAGGGCAAAGCCGCGACCGTCAAGGACGTCGAGGTGATGGCCGCCGCCAAGGCTCACGGCCTGGTCGACAACAAGGTGGTCAGCTTCTCCGACACCCACACATCCCTGCGGTTCGTGCGGCGCCTGACTTAGGCCCATGAGCGAGGACCGCACGCCTGAGGACCTCGCCGCGATCATCCCGCCGCTGCTCTCGGCCCTGGAGGCGCTCGGCCTGATCGCCCGCTACCTGACCCCGCCGGACCTCTCCGGCGTGCTGGCCGCGGTCGGCGAACCGGAGGCGCCGCTGCGCGACGCCATGGCCGGGCTTTCGGAATGGCCCGCCGAACTCACCTTCCTGCGGGGCGCGCTCGACGCCGCCTGCGGCCATGTGCTGGAAGCGTTCGAGGGCCTGCGCGCCGCCGACGCCATCGGCGGAGACATGGGCGCGATCTTCCGCGCGCTGCGCGGCCTGCCCCGGGCGCAGGAGGCGCTCTATCCGTTCGCCGCGGGCCTGCCGCCAGTCAGCCGCTTCTTCCTGTCGCCCAACCTGCGCAGCGACGCCGCCCTGGTCGCGCGGCTGGCGGACGCACCCGAGCGCGACGATACCGGCGTGATGCACATCGGCGAGCCCGGCGCGCGCGGCGGCGTGTCGCTCTATGTGCCGGAGACCTATTCCCCGGATCGCCCATGCCCGCTGGTCGTCGCCCTGCATGGCGGCGCAGGGAGCGGGCGTTCGTTCCTGTGGAGCTGGCTGCGCGACGCCCGCAGCTATGGTGCGATCCTGGCCGCGCCCACCGCCATCGGCCAGACCTGGGCGCTGACCGATGCGGACCCCGATACGCCGAACCTGGCGAGGATCGTGGACGCGGTGCGCGGGCGCTGGAACGTCGATCCCACGCGCCTGCTGCTCACCGGCATGAGCGACGGTGGCACCTTCAGCTATGTCAGTGGCCTGGAGCCGGGCTCGCCCTTCACCCACCTGGCGCCGGTGGCCGCGGCCTTCCATCCCATGCTGGCCCAGATGGCCGATCCCGACCGGCTGCAGGGCTTGCCGATCCACATCGCCCACGGCGCGCTCGACTGGATGTTTCCGGTGGAGATGGCGCGCGGCGCTGAGCAAGCGCTGGCGGCGGCGGGAGCCCGGGTCACCTACATCGAGGTTCCCGATCTCAGCCATACCTACCCGCGCGAACTCAATCCGCAGATCCTGAGCTGGCTGGACGAGACCGCGCAGAGTTAGTCGGCCGCCGCGCTGGTCCGCGGCGGCCGTTGGCTGATCAGGCGGTGACGTCGAGCAGGTTGCTACTGGACGAGGTCGCGACCGCGGTCGCGGTGGTGTCGGTCGTGGTCGTGCTGTCGGTGGACGAACTGCTCGCCGAGCTCGAACCGGACTGCGCTCCGGTCGGCTTCGGGCCGCCGTGATGGTGGTGATGGTGCGCCTTGCCGGTCCCGCCGGTGCTGGGATCCTGGGCCGGCGGCGTGGGCGGCAGCGGCGGCGTAGTGCTGGAGATGGATGACACTGACATTTGAAAGCTCCGTAATTTGACAACCCCCGGAGATATTATTGGATCAAAATAATAATGGCCGGTTATTGTAGTGTATCCGCGAGATTGCTCGAATACTGATCGAACAACTGATTTCGTAATCTTGGAAACATTCCTGACGGAAATCAGGGCTGGGCGGGCAGGGATTGACGCAGTCCTGTCGCGTTCGGCGGGGTCCGTCCGGGAAGGTGACCGGGCGCCCGACGCAGCTTATGGGCAGGTTTCATGTCCCTGCGCGACTTCGGGCTGCTCACGCTGGTTTGTCTGGTCTGGGCCTCGAACAACATCGTTTCGAAGTATGTGGTGAGCCACCTGGGCCTGCCGCCGCTGTTCTATGCCGCCGTGCGGTTCGGGATCGTGGCGGCGGCGACGCTGCCGTGGCTTTTGCCGATGCCCCGGCCGCGCTGGCGGCTCTTGGTGGTCGCATCGCTGATGGGCGGCGGCAATTTTGCCCTGCTGTTCCTGGGGTTGAAGACCTCGACGCCGTCGGCCACGGCGGTGATCGGCCAGATCGGGGTTCCGATCACCACCCTCCTGTCGATGCTGATGCTGGGGGAGCAGATCCGCTGGCGGCGCGCGCTGGGCATCACGCTCACTTTCGCCGGCTGCCTGGCGGTGATGTACGACCCGCGCGGCTTCGCCCTGTCGCCAGGTCTGCTCTACGTGGTCGCTTCCGCCTTCGCCGGCGCCCTGGGTGCGGTGATGATGAAGCAGATCGAGGGCGTGAAACCCCTGCAGTTCCAGGCCTGGGTCGGCTTCGCCTCGTTCTTCCCCTTGGCCGTACTCTCGGCCTGGCTGGAGCCCGGGCAGGTGCAGCAGGCGCTGACCGCCGGCTGGCCGTTCGTGGCCGCCGTGCTCTATTCGGGTCTGGTGGTCTCGGTGGGCGCGCACACCGGCTATTACTTCCTGATCGGACGCTATGAGGCGAACCTGATCTCGCCGCTGACCCTGATGACGCCGCTCGCGACGATTGCCCTGGGCGTCGCGATCTTCCACGATCCGTTCGGCCTGCGGATGGCGGCGGGCACACTGTTGGCGCTCTCTGGCGTCCTGATCATCGCGGTCCGAAGGAACCACGTCATGCCGCTGCTGCTCGCTATCCGGAACCGCGCCCAATGATCGAGTTTATCGACGCGCCCAGCCCGAACTTCGACGCCCGCGTCGGCGTGCCGGACATCCTGGTGCTGCACTACACCGGCATGAAGACGGGCCCCGAAGCGCTTGAGCGCCTGCGCGACCCCAACGCGCCACGGGTCAGCAGCCACTACATGGTCGAGGAAGACGGGCGCATCTTCCGCCTGGTGCCCGAGGAGCGGCGCGCCTGGCACGCGGGCGTCAGCTACTGGAAGGGCGAGCGCAACATCAACGGCGTCTCGATCGGCGTGGAGATCGTCAATCCCGGCCACGAGTTCGGCTACCGGCCGTTCCCGGACGCCCAGATCGCCGCGGTCATCTCCCTCGTCGCTGATATCCGCAGCCGTTGGCAGATCCCCGACGACCGCATCGTCGGCCATTCCGACGTGGCGCCGGCTCGCAAGGACGATCCGGGCGAGCTGTTCCCCTGGAAGCGTCTTGCCGAAGCCGGCCACGGCCTGTGGGTCGAGGCGCCCGCCGCGCCCGGCCTGCCGCTGGCGCTGGGCGCGGAGGACGTGGGGGTCTTCGCCCTGCAGGCGGGCTTCACGCGGCTCGGCTACGACCTGCCGCCATCGGGCAAGTTCGATGAAGCGACAGAGCAGGTGGTCACCGCCTTCCAGCGGCATTGGCGCCAGGAGAAGGTCGACGGGATCGCTGATGGCGAAACCCGCGCCCGCCTGATCGCGCTCTTGAGGCTTGCCGGCTGATGCATCCCGCGCCCGCCTTCCTGGAGACCGACGAGGCACGGCTGATCGCCCACCTCGCCCGCCATCCGTTCGTCACCCTGACCGCCGCGCCGGACGGCCGCCCGCGGGTGGCTCACGCGCCAGCGATCCTGCGGCGACTCGAGCCCGGGGGCCTGGCGCTCGACTTCCATCTCTCGCGCGGCAACTCGCTGGCGCCCTTCATCGCCGGCGGCTTCCGGGCGGTGGCCGTGAGCCTGGGGCCCGATGCCTACGTCAGCCCCGATTGGTATGAGGACAAGGGCTCGGTCCCGAGCTGGAACTATGTGACTGCCGAGGTGGAGGGGCCGGTGACCGCCCTGGACGACGCCGGTCTGATCGCCCAGGTCGATGACCTCACCGCCCAGGAGGAGGCGCGGCTCTTGCCCAAGCCGCCGTGGTTGCGAGCCAAGATGGCGCCCGGCAAATTCGAGCGCCTGCTGCGGTCGATCCTCGGCGGCCGACTGACGGTGGAACGGTTCGAGGGCACGTGGAAGCTGTCGCAGAACAAGACCGACGCGGACCGGGAAGGCGTGATCGCGGCGCTCGGCGACGCGCCCATCGTCCCTCTGATGCGCGCCGCAATCCCGCCACGTTGATGAACGGCGCAAATTCCTAGTCCTCAGATCGGGTTCAGCCGCCGGGCCGCATCTTGTGCGGGCTTGGCGACGGCTTCGGCCCGCCGCGCAAGCGGAACCTGATCAAAAGGAACTGCGACATGACCTTCAAGACCACCGCCATCGCCCTGATCCTCGGCGCGACCGCGCTTGGCGCCGCCGGCGCGGCCGCTGCTCAACCGCTCGCCCCGCCGGCGCGCGCCGAGATCGCCACCCACCGCGAACAGATCCGCAGCGAAGAGCGCCGCGGCGAGATCAGCGCGAAGCAGGCGCACCGCATGCGCGTCGTCGACCGCCACATCGCCCGCCACGCGCGGATGCACGGCGGCCACCTGACCCGCGTCCAGGCCCACCGCCTGCACCGCCAGGAAATGCGCCTGCGTCACCACCAGAGCTAGGCCGCCAAGCCCCTCTGACAGCGTTGACGTAACCGCCGGGCCGTCTCTTCCCCCCAGGAGGCGGCCCGGCCCTTTGCTTGACCTCGCGGGCTTGAACCCTCAGGTTCCGCGCGGACCAGACGGCTGGGCGGTCGCGGCTCTCGCAAGAGGGTCGAGGAAAGTCCGGGCTCCACGACGACATGGCGGCGGGTAACGCCCGCCGGGGGCGACCCCAGGGATAGCGCCACAGAAAGCAAACCTCCGCTCTCCGGAGCGGTAAGGGTGAAAGGGTGGGGTAAGAGCCCACCGCGTGCCTGGTAACAGGGACGGCATGGCAAGCCCCGCCAGGAGCAAGACCGAATAGGGACCGTGCGCCTTCAGCAATGGGGGTAGGGCTGTCGTAGGCCTGAGCGGTCCGGGTAGGTCGCGAGAACCGTCCCGCGAGGGGCGGTCCAGAGGAATGATCGCCAATGTCCAGGTTTCGGCCTGGGCGGCACAGAACCCGGCTTACAGGCCGTCTGGTCCATTTCCTCCACAGTTCCTCCCTCGCGAAGCGGGGGAGGTAGCTCGCTGCGCCGCGGCGAGACGGAGGGGGCAAGTGATGGCTGCCCTCTGCCTTCGTTCGAATCCACACCTGCCCCCTCCGTCTCGCGCCTTCAGCGCGATCTACCTCCCCCGCGTGCGGGGGAGGAACTTTGGGTTTTGGGACGGAATGACACCCACACCGCGCCCACGGCTGAGTTCGTTAACAGGTGTGGCCAAAGTTCGCTGTATGTTCTGTTGATAACAATATCCGGTTAACCATACTTGGCTGCGACACCTTGGTTTCTCTAACAAAAGGTCAATTGGAGTCATTTACTCCCAATTCATCCCATGTTACCCCGTTCGTACTTCGCTAACCAAACCCGCTCGCGCTCTTCCAAGGCAAACAGGGGTTGGATGGCGAGGCGCGGGGCCGCTGGCGGGGCGGTTGGTTTCAGGGGCTTGGGCTGTGTTTCTCTCGACCTTCGAGAAACAGCTGGACGGAAAGCGGCGCATCGTTGTGCCGGCGGATTTCCGCGCCCAGACCGCCGGACCGTTCGACGGCGTCTTCTGTTTCCCCTCCATCGAGGCCGACTGCATCGAAGGTGGCGGCAAATCCTTGTTCGACCGTTACGTGGGCGTGATCGAGGAGCTGGAGTTCGGCGACCCGATCCGCAGCGCCCTTGAGGTCTCGGTCCTGGGCGGCATGGCCCAGCTTTCCTACGACACCGCCGGGCGCATCACGCTGCCTGAGATCCTCTGCGAGCAGTTCGGCCTGACCGACTGGGTCGTGGTGGTGGGTTTGGGCGACCGCTTCCAGATCTGGAACCGCGACGCCTTCCAGGCGCACCGCGCCGGCCAGCGCGACGTGGCCCGCGAGGGCCTCGCCACCATGCGCGCGCAACAGCGCGCCGCGAAGCTCACCTCAGGATCTGCCGGATGAGCGCACCGCACATCCCCGTTCTGCTGAACGAGGTCGTGGATGCGATGCAGCCGGCCGCCGGCAAGACGCTGGTGGACGGGACCTTCGGCGCCGGCGGTTACAGCCGCGCTTTGCTGGCCAAGGGCGCCTCGATCATCGCCTTCGACCGCGACCCCAGCGCCGCCAAGTTCGCCGACGGCCTGCCGTCCGACCGCTTCCGCCTAGTGGAGCGCCGCTTCTCCGAACTCGACGAGGAAACCGGCCTCGCCGCAGTCGACGGCGTGGTGCTCGATATCGGCGTCTCGTCTATGCAGCTCGACGAGGCCGAGCGCGGCTTCTCCTTCATGCGCGACGGGCCGCTGGACATGCGGATGGCCGCCGACGGCCCCACCGCCGCCGACCTGGTCAACGAGGCCGATCCCGCCGAGATCGCCCGCATCCTGTTCGTCTATGGCGAGGAGCGCGAAAGCCGCCGGATCGCGCGCGCCATCGCGCGCCGCCGCGACGAGCAGCCCTTCACCCGCACCCTGGAACTGGCCGAGTTCATCGAGAAGACGCTCGGCGGACGGCGCGGCGCCAAGGTGCATCCGGCGACCCGCTCCTTCCAGGCGATCCGCATCGCGGTGAACGAGGAACTCGCTGAACTGGAAGCCGGCCTGGCCGCCGCCGAGCGGGCGCTGAAGACCGGCGGGCGGCTCTGCGTCGTCACCTTCCATTCGCTGGAAGACAGAATCGTGAAGACCTTCTTCGCGGTGCGGGCGGGCAAGACCCCGGCGGGATCGCGCCATGCGCCGCCGGTGGCCACCACCGCGGCGCCGAGCTTCCAGCTGCTGTTCAACGGGACGCAAGGCGCCTCGGAGGCGGAACTGGCGGCGAACCCCCGGTCGAGGTCCGCGAAGCTGAGGGCGGCGGTGCGCACCGACGCGCCCGCGTGGAGGGCTGCGGCATGAACTGGCTCAATCGCAGGGTTCGCGGATTCCGGCTGGTGGATCTCGTCGCGTTGGGCCTGCTGACCATGCTGATCCTGGGCGTCTACCTGGCTAAGACCATGGCCGGCGGCGAGCGCGCCAAGATCGCCGCCGTCGAACGCCAGATCGGCGAAGAAAAGGCCCGCGTGCGCCTGCTGCAGGCCGAGGTCAGCCACCTGGAACAGCCCGCCCGTATCGAGCGCCTGTCGGAAACCTACCTGGGCCTGGCCCCGGTCTCGGAGCGGCGCGTCGCCGATCTCGAGGCTCTGCCGGAACTGGCGCGCAAGCCCATCGCACCCTCGGGCAAGCCGATCGACGTGACGCCGGACCCGATGGCCGCCGCCGCGCCCGAGCCGGCCGCGCCCTTGCCGGTCCCGACCCAGGTCGCCGCCCGATGAGCCTCGCCCCGCTCAGCTTCGGGCCCTCGTGGTTCTCCCGCCGCCTGGCCGGGATGATGTGGCGTTTCGAGCATGCCTTCGAGCGCGCCCGCGCCTCGGGCCGCGCCGAGGACGACACCCGCATCCGCATCTTCTTCGTGCTGTTGCTGTTCAGCCTGGGCTTTGTCGTGCTGGCGATCGGCGCGACGCATGCCGCGCTGTTCTCCAAGGCCGGCGAGGGCGATGGCTACACCACCCCGATCGGTGCGGCGCGCGCCGACCTGGTCGACCGCAACGGCCAGATGCTGGCCGCCGACCTCTTGCACTACGGCCTCTACATCGACCCGCGGGAAATCTGGGACGCCAGCGAGACCCGCCGCGTGCTGGCCGCCAACCTGCCGGACCTGACGGCGGAGCGCCTGGAAAAGGCGCTGCGCGGCGGCCGGCGCACTTTCGTCATCGGCGGGCTCACCCCGGAAGTGCGCGCCCAGATCCATGACCTGGGCCTGCCCGGCGTCAGCTTCGAGCCGGAGCAGAAGCGGGTCTATCCGCTGGGCTATACCGCCGCCCACCTGGTGGGCTTCGCCGACACCGGCGGCCAGGGTCTGGCCGGCGCCGAGGCCGCCCTGAACCAGGAGGTCCGCGAGGCCGCCGCCAGCCACGGCGCGGTGCCGCTCTCCATCGACCTGCGCATCCAGGCCGCCCTGGAGGACGAGCTCTACAAGGCCACCGCCCAGTTCCACCCCAAGGGCGCGGCGGGCGTGGTGGTCAACGTCCACACCGGCGAGATCCTGGGCCTGGCCAGCTACCCCACCTTCGACCCCAACAAGCCGGGCGCCTATAGCCTCAGCGCCCGCCAGAACCGGCCGGCCAATGCGATCTACGAAATGGGCTCGACCTTCAAGGGCTTCACGGTCGCCACCGGCCTCGACACCGGGGTCGCCACCCCGACCTCGACCTTCGATGCGACCCACCCGTTCCAGCTCGGCTATCGGACGATCACCGACTATCACGCCACCCACGCCATGCTGACCCTGGTGGAGGTGTTCCAGCACTCCTCCAACATCGGCACCGCGCGGCTGGGCGAGCAGATCGGGCCGGAACGGCTGCACGCCTATTTCGACAAGTTCGGTCTGACGCAACCGGCCAAGACCGAGCTGCTTGAGAGTGCGCGGCCGCTGACGCCGAAGATCTGGAACGAGGACGCCATCGCCTCGACCTCGTTCGGGCACGGCATCAACGTCACGCCGCTGGCGGTGGCCCGCGCCTATTCCGGCCTGATGAACGGCGGCGAGCTGCTGCCGCTGACCATCAAGAAGCTCCCGCCGGGTACGGTGGTCCACGGCCCGCGGATGATCCAGGAAAGCACAGCACTGACGCTGCTGCAGATCATGCGCTCCAACGTCTCCTGCACCTGCGGCTCTGGCAAGTCGGCCAACATTCCGGGCCTGAATGTCGGCGGCAAGACCGGCACCGGCGAGAAGTGGGACCCTGCGGCCAAGCGCTATTCCAACACCCGGCAAGTCTCGTCCTTCGCGGCCGTCTTCCCGACCGACGGCCCGCTCACCGCGCCGCGCTACTTCGTGCTGGTGCTGCTGGACGAGCCGCAGCACACCGCGACCAGCGGCGACCCCACCGGCGGCGTCGTCGCCGCCCCGGCCGCCGGCCGGGTGATCGAGCGGATCGCGTCGATCCTGGGTATCCAGAAGCGGGCCGAGACCAATCCCTTCCCGCCGCCCGATTCCGCGGCCGCCCCCGACGTGGGAGAGGAGCATTGACCCTGCGCCTGTCCGACCTCGTGAAGCGCGACCTGTCGGTCGATCCGCAGATCCAGGGGATCACCGCTGACAGCCGCAAGGTCCGCCCCGGCTGGCTGTTCGCCGCGCTTCCGGGCGCCAAGGTCGATGGCCGCAGCTTCGCGCCGCGCGCGCTGGAGCAGGGCGCCGCCGCCATCCTGGCCGGCCGCGAGATCGAGGGCGTCTCGGCGCCGATGGTGATCGCGTCGGACCCGCGCCGCGCCTATGCGCTCGCCGCCGCCGCCTTCTGGGGCGCGCAGCCGGCGACCTGCGTCGCGGTGACCGGCACCAACGGCAAGACCTCGGTAGCGGGCTTCTGCCGCCAGATGTTCGCCAGCGCGGGGTTCAAATCCGCGTCCATGGGCACGCTCGGCGTTCGCGTCAGCGCGCCGGGCGTTGCGGACGAGCAGATCACCCCGCCCGGCCTGACCACCCCCGACGCTGCCGACGTCGCCGAACTGATGGCCCGCGTGGCGCAGGCCGGCGTGACCCACCTGGCGCTGGAGGCCTCCTCCCACGGCATCGACCAGCGGCGCCTGGACGGGGTGAGGTTGGCGGCAGCTGGGTTCTTGAATCTGACCCAGGATCATCTCGACTATCACGGCACCATGGGCGTCTACCGCGCCGCCAAGCTGCGCCTGTTCGAGACCCTGCTGACCCGCGGCAGGACCGCGGTATTGAACGCCGACAGCGACGCCTACGCCGCCTTCGCCGGAACCGCCGTCAGCGCCGGCCAGGGCGTGATGAGCGTCGGCGAAGCCGGCCAGGGCCTGAAGCTCTTGGGGCGCAGCCTGCTGCCGGGCGGCCAGGCGCTGAAGATCGCCTTCCAGGGCAAGACCTATGACCTGCGCCTGCCGCTGGCCGGCGCCTTCCAGGCCTCCAACGCGCTCGTCGCGGCGGGCCTTTGCATCGCCGCCGGCCTGTCGCCCGAGCAAGCCTTCGCGGGCCTGGAAAAGATCGAGGGCGCGCCGGGCCGTCTGCAGCGCGTCGGGACCGGGCCCAAGGGCGGCGAGGCCTATGTGGACTACGCCCACACCCCCGACGGGCTCGAGACAGTGCTCAAGGCGCTGCGCCCGCATGTGCGCGGCAAGCTGATCGTGGTGTTCGGGGCCGGCGGTGATCGCGACCGGACTAAGCGTCCCCTGATGGGCAAGATCGCCGCCGACCTCGCCGACCTCGCCATCGTCACCGACGACAACCCGCGCAGCGAAACCCCCGCCGCCATCCGCGCCGAAATCATGGCGGGCAACGCTGGCCTCAAGGAAGTTGGCGACCGCCGCGACGCCATCCGTGCCGCCGTGGCCGACCTCGCCGACGGCGACATCCTGGTCGTCGCCGGCAAGGGTCACGAGCAGGGCCAGACCGTCGGCGACGTGGTCCATCCCTTCGACGACGTCCACGAAACCGTCGAGGCTCTGGAAGACTTCCATGGCTGAGCCGCTCTGGACCTCTGCTGAGATCGCAGCGGCCACCGGCGGCAAGCTCTCCGGCGACGCTTTCGTCGCCAACGGCGTCTCCATCGACACCCGCACGATTGAGCCCGGCGACCTGTTCGTCGCCCTCGGCGGCGAGCGCGACGGCCATGAGTTCGTGGACCAGGCGCGGGGCAAGGGCGCTGCCGGCGCGCTCGCCTCGCAGCCCGTGGCGGGCTCGGCGATAATGGTCGGCGACACCTTGCAGGCGCTGGAACGGCTGGGCGTGGCGGCCCGGGAACGTGCGCCGAAGGCCAAGCGCGGCGCCGTCACCGGCTCGGTCGGCAAGACCAGCGTCACCCAGGCGATCATGGTGGGGCTGAAGCTCGCCGGCCGGGCGCACTCTTCGGTCAAGTCCTACAACAACCACATCGGCGTGCCCCTGACGCTGGCGCGTATGCCGGCCGACACCGAGCGCGCGGTTTTCGAGATCGGTATGAACCACGCCGACGAGATCGCGCCCCTGACCCGCATGGTCCGCCCGCACGCCGCCGTGGTGACCAATGTCGGCCCGGTCCACACGGAGAACTTCCCGGACGGCGAGACCGGCGTCGCCAAGGCCAAGGCCGAGATCTTCGAGGGCCTGCAGAGCGGCGGCGTGGCGGTGCTGGACGCCGACAGCCAGTGGTTCGGCATGCTCAGCGAAGCGGCTGGCAAGGCGGGCGCTGAGGTGCGCACCTTCGGCCGCGGCGAAGGCTGCGACGCGCGCCTCATCGACTTCCAGCGGGACGGCGACCACGCGGTCGTTCAGGCCCGCCTTCACGGCGAAAGCCTCGACTTCCCGATCCTGCAGACCGGCGCCCACTGGGGCCTGAACGCGATGGCCGTGCTGCTGATGCTGGAGGCGCTGGACGTGACCTTAAGCGACAGTCTGGCGGCGTTGGGCAGCTTCGAGCCGCTGGAGGGCCGCGGCGCCGAGACCGCGATCCACCTGGCCGGCGGTGCGGTCACCCTGATCGACGAGAGCTTCAACGCCAACCCGCTGTCCATGGCCGCGGCCATCGCGACCTTGGGCGCCCGCCCGACCGCCGGACGGCGGATCGCGGCGCTCACCGACATGTTGGAACTGGGCCCCGGCGCGCCCGGCTTCCACGCCGCGCTGGCGGGGCCGCTGGCCGACGCCAAGGTCGATCTGGTGTTCTGCGCCGGGCCTTTGATGAAGTCCCTGTGGGACGCTCTTCCGCCGACTCGCCGTGGCGGCTACGCCGAGACAGCGGAGGCGTTGTCGCCGCTTGTCGTCCGGGCCGCAGAGCCTGGCGACGTGGTGATGGTCAAGGGTTCGAAGGGCTCCAAGGCAAGCGCCGTCGCGCAGGCGCTGGCCGCGCTTGGACGCCGTTCAGGGGGAGCCGGCTGATGTTCTACTGGCTCTATGAGCACTTCTCGATGGGTGGCCACGGCCACGTGCCGATCCTGAACCTGGTCCGCTACCTGACCTTCCGCACCCTGATGTCGGTGCTGACCGCCCAGCTGGTCGTCGTCGCCATGGGCTCGCGTTTCATCCGCTGGATGCAGGCCAAGCAGGGCAAGGGCCAGCCGATCCGCGCCGAGGGCATCCAGCGTCACATCGTCGAAAAGGCCGGCACGCCGACCATGGGCGGGGTGATGATGCTGGCCGGCTTAGGCGTCGGCACCCTGCTGTGGGCGGACCTCTCCAACATCTACGTCTGGGCGGTGCTGCTGGTGACCGCCGGCTACGGCTTCCTGGGCTTCCTCGACGACTATTCCAAGGTCACCAAGCGCTCGACCGACGGCATCTCCGGCAAGGCGCGGCTGGTCATGGAGAGCGCCATCGCCATGGCCGCGATCGCCCTGATCATCCTCTTCGCCGCCAAGCCGCCGGAGGCGCCGAACCTGCTGACCTCGGTGGCTTTCCCGCTGCTCAAGGGCGTGGTGGTCAACCTGTCGTGGTTCTACCTGGTGTTCGGAGCCTTCGTGATCGTCGGCGCCGCCAATGCCGTGAACTTCACCGATGGGCTGGATGGCCTGGCGACCGTGCCGGTGATGATCGCCGCGGCCGCCTACGGCCTGATCGCCTACCTGGTCGGCAACTTCATCTACGCCAACTACCTGCAGCTCCACTTCGTGCCCGGGGTCGGCGAGATCGCCATCTATCTGGGGGCGATGATCGGCGCCGGCCTGGGCTTCCTTTGGTACAACGCGCCACCGGCCCGGATTTTCATGGGCGACACCGGCTCGCTGGCGCTGGGCGGCGGCCTGGGCGCCGTGGCGGTGGCCACCCGGCAGGAGATCATCCTGGCCCTGATCGGCGGCCTGTTCGTGGCCGAGACCCTGTCGGTGATCATCCAGGTGGCCTGGTTCAAGCGGACCGGCCGGCGGATCTTCCTGATGGCCCCGATCCACCACCATTTCGAGAAGCTCGGCTGGTCGGAATCGACCGTCGTCATCCGCTTCTGGATCGTCTCGATCATGCTGGCCCTGCTGGGCCTGGCCACCCTTAAGCTGCGGTAGGGGAGGGCAAGCACACGCCATGATCCCGGTCCGCGGCTTCGAGGGAAAGACGGTCGCCGTGTTCGGCCTCGCCCGCACCGGGCTGGCCGCCGCGCGGGCGCTGGTGGCCGGCGGCGCGCAGGTGGCGCTGTGGGACGAGAACCCGAAGAGCCGCGCCGCCGCCGAGGCTGAGGGCCTGCCGCTGGTCGATCTGACCGCCGCCGACTGGTCGCAGTTCGCGGCCCTGATGCTGTCGCCGGGCGTGCCCCTGACCCATCCCGCGCCGCACTGGACCGTGGAGAAGGCCAAGGCCGCCGGGGTCGAGATCGTCGGCGACATCGAGCTCTTCGCCCGCACCGTGAACGCCGCGCCCGAGCACAAGCGCCCGAAGATCGTCGCGGTCACCGGCACCAACGGCAAGTCGACCACCACCGCGCTCATCGGCCACGTCTGCGCCCAGGCCGGCCGCGACGTGCGCATCGGCGGCAACATCGGGGTCGGCGTCCTCGACCTCGAGGACATGCACGGGGGCGCCGTCTACGTGCTGGAGATGAGCTCCTACCAGCTCGACTTGACCTCTAGCCTGCACGCCGACGTCACGGTCATTCTCAACATCTCGCCCGACCATCTGGAACGGCACGGGACGATGGAGAACTACGTCGCCGCCAAGCGCCGGATCCTCGCCAACCAGGGCAAGGGCGACACCGCGGTGATCGGCGTCGACGACGCCTGGGGCCAGCAGATCTGCACCGAGATCACTGCCGCCAACCGCCGCACCATCGTGCCGGTCTCGGCGTCCAAGGCCATGGGCCGCGGCGTCTATGTGCTGAACGGCCTGCTCTATGACGCGACCGCTGAGCGCGCCCAGGAGGTCGCAGACCTGAACCGCGCCCGATCCCTGCCGGGCCGCCACAACTGGCAGAACGCGGCGGCCGCCTACGCCGCGGCCAAGGGCCTGGGCATCGACCCGCAAGAAGCGGCCGAGCATCTCCTGACCTTCCCGGGCCTGGCGCACCGGATGGAGACCGTGGCGACGCTCGGCCGCGTGCGTTTCGTCAATGACAGCAAGGCCACCAACGCCGACGCCGCGCGCCAGGCGCTCTCCAGCTATCCCAAGTCCTACTGGATCGCCGGCGGCCGGGCGAAGACCGACGGCATCGCCCCGTTGGAAGACCTCTTTCCCCGCGTCGCCAAGGCCTATCTGATCGGCGAGGCTTCGGCCGACTTCGCGAAGACCTTGCAGGGCAAGGCGCCGGCGATCGAATGCGGCACGCTCGACGTCGCGGTGGCCCAGGCCTACGCCGACGCGGCCAAGGCCGGTGGCGACACCATCGTCCTGCTCTCGCCGGCCTGCGCCTCCTTCGACCAGTACCCGGACTTCGAGGTGCGCGGCGAAGCCTTCAGAGCGGCCGTGCAACGACTCGCCCATGCTGCCAAAGGTGCGGCATGAGCTGGAGAGCCATGGCCCAGAGTTCCTCCATCGAAGGGAACACTTCGGGGGAGGGGGACCACGAAGTGGTGGAGGGGGCGCTGCGGGCGCATTGCCCATCCCAACGCCCCCTCCGTCAGCTTCGCTGCCACCTCCCCCGCACGCTGCCGCTACGGGGGAGGAACTGCTCATGACCGCCGCGACCCCCGAACCTCGGCGCATGGGAGCCCAGGCGACCCACGCCTTCGCCCGCTCCGACCGCTCGCCGGTCGGCGTGTGGTGGTGGACGGTGGATCACTGGATCCTGGGCGCCGTCGCGCTGCTGATCGCTATCGGCATGGTCATCGCCTTCGCCGCCAGTCCGGCGGCGGCGGCGCGGATGAACATCGGCGACCCCTTCCATTTCGCGGTGCGCCAGTGCGTGTTCGCCGCCGGGGCGGCGATGATCCTGATCGTCGTCTCGATGCTCGACGTGAAGAACGTCCGACGAAGCGCGTTTTTCATCTGGCTGCTGGCCATCGCCATCATGGTGGCGCTGCCGCTCCTGGGCCACAACGCCAAGGGCGCGACGCGCTGGGTGGAGTTTGGCGGCTTCTCGCTGCAGCCGTCGGAGTTCATGAAGCCGGCCCTGATCATCCTGGTCGCCTGGATGTTCTCCGAGGGGCAGAAGGGCAATGGCGTGCCCGGCGTCTCCATCGCCTTCGGGCTCTATTTCATCTCGATCGCGCTGCTGCTGATCCAGCCCGATATCGGTCAGACCGTGCTGATCACCGTCGCCTTCGGGGCGGCGTTCTGGATGGCCGGCGTGCCGATGTCTTGGGTGATGGGGCTGGGCGCGGTGGCCGTGGCGGGCCTCGGCTCGACCTATTTCCTGTTCCCCCACGTGGCCAGCCGGGTCGACCGGTTCCTGTCGCCGGACAAGGCCGACACCCACCAGGTGGACGCGGCCAAGGTGGCGCAGGCGGCCGGCGGCTTCTTCGGGCGCGGCCCGGGCGAGGGCGTGCTGAAGCGGGCCATCCCTGACGCCCACACCGACTTCGCCGCCTCGGTTGGGGCTGAGGAGTTCGGCCTGGTGTTCCTGATCCTGGTGATCTCGCTGTTCTGCTTCGTGGTGGTGCGCGGCCTCTACCGGGCCATGAAGCTCAACGACCCCTTCGAGCAGGTGGCCGCGGCCGGCCTCTTCGTGCTGGTTGGCCAGCAGGCGATCATCAACATCGCGGTGAACCTCGACATGATCCCGACAAAGGGCATGACGCTCCCGTTCATCAGCTATGGCGGCTCGTCCATGCTGGCCATGGGCCTGACGTTGGGCATGGCGCTGGCGCTGACCCGGCGCAGGCCCGGCGCCTATACGGTCGGCGAGGGCCTCGCCAAGGCCGGCGCGTTCGCCTAAGCGAGCCCCCATGCGCAAAATAGCCGTTCTCGCCGCCGGAGGCACCGGCGGCCATCTGTTCCCCGCCCAGGCGCTGGCCGAGGCGCTGATCGCGCGGGGCTGGTCGATCGTGCTGGCGTCGGACGAGCGGGTCGCGGGCCTGAGCCAGGATTTCCCCGCCGAGCGCCGCATCGGGCTTTCCGCCGCCACCTTCCGCCGGGGCGACCCCATCGGCATGGCGCGCGCTGGGATCGCCGTGCTGCGCGGCGCGATGCAGGCCCGCGCCCTCTACCGTGAGATCGGGCCGCGGGTGGTGGTGGGCTTTGGCGGCTATCCTTCCGCGCCCGCCCTGGTGGGCGCGCTGATCGATAAGCGCCCGACCGTGATCCACGAGCAGAACGCGGTGATGGGCCGCGCCAACCGCATGCTGGCGGGCAGCGTCACCCGCGTCGCCTGCGCCTTCCCCACCTTGCTCAAGGCGCCCGCCGACGTGGCCGGCCGCGCCACCGTGGTCGGCAATCCGGTGCGCCCGGCGATCCAGGCGCTCGCCGATCTGCCCTACACGCCGCCGGGCGCCGAAGGCCCGATCCGCCTGCTGGTCACCGGCGGCAGCCAGGGCGCGCGCCTGCTCTCCGAACTGGTGCCGGAAGCCATCGCGGCTCTGCCGGAGGGCCTGCGCCAGCGGCTGATGGTCCAGCAGCAGACCCGGCCGGAATCCATGGAGATCGCCCGGCGCACCTATCGCAACGCGCTGGTCGAGGCGGAGATCGCACCGTTCTTCCGCGACATGGCCACGCGGCTGGGGTCAGCCCATCTGGTGATCGGCCGGTCCGGCGCGGGTTCGGTCTGCGAGTTCGCGGTGGCCGGCAAGCCCGCGATCCTGGTGCCGCTGGCCATCGCGCTGGACGACGACCAGGGCCAGAACGCCAAGCTGCTCGCTGACGCCGGTGGCGCGGAGGTGGCCCGCGAGAGCCAACTCACCGTCGCGAGCCTCTCGGGCGCCCTGGAAAAGCTGCTGACCAATCCTCAGCGCCTGGCCCGTATGGCCGCGGCCTCCCGCGCCGTCGCGATCCCCGACGCGGCCGAGCGCCTCGCCGACGTGGTGGAACAGACCGCCGGGGCTTAAGCGACGGCCGGGCGGCGCCGGCGCAGGGTCGCACCGGCCAGACCGAAGCCCGCGATCATCAGGGCCCAGGCCGAAGGCTCAGGAACCGCGAGATCATAGCCGATGGACTGCAGGCCGATCGCCTCGGGCGAATGGCGATTCAAGGCCAGCTGCGGCGTGCCCGGGCAACCGAACGCGTCCTGGACGTTCTGCGTGCCGCCGCAGTCGGTCTTCCAGTCCGCATAGTCGGAGCCGCCGCCCTCCTGGTTGAAGTCGCGGATGTCGGTGTTGCCGCCGTCGATGGAGAAATAGGCAGTGGCGGTAGGGCTGGTGGTGAAGCTGGCGTGGCCTGGGGAGCTGTACCGATAGAGATCCTCAAGGCCCATGTATGTCGAACCGTCGCCGAAGGGATTCGAGCCAAAGGGCTGGTCGACGAAGGTGCCGGGACCACCGACGCCCAACACCTCATCAACCTCGTGCTGGATGACCTGATTGGCCGGATAGAGGGCCGCGTCGGGCGTGCCGGTGAAATTCATGATCGCGGTGTTGAGGCTGACGATGCCGTCGAACGTGCCGCCGAAATTACCGTCGGCGTCCAGGAAACCATCCGAACCACTATAGCCCAACATGCGTGCGTTGGCGGTCGTGCCGATGATCAGGTCCTTATGATTTCCGGACCCCAGGTTGGAGAGCCCCGTCTGCAGGACGGTGTTCTGCGGGTGGAGCAGCGAGTCTGCCGCGAGTTGGCCTGTGTAACCGGCATAGGTGTCGCCGAAGAGACCGGTATCGCTGCCGCCAAGGCCGCCGCCGGTCTGGAAGTCGATGCTCACCGTCACTGGGTTGCTGAACTGGTTGTAGAACTGCAGTGCGTTGTTGATGGTGGCCTCGACGGCGGCCGCGTTCGACAGGCTCGTGATCGAGGAGTCGAAGGTGGCGTTGATGGTTAGGGCGTGGCTCTGGCTCGCCGCCGCCACGAGTGCTGCAGCCGCCGCCGCGCCCAGCAGGCGCTTACGGTCAAGACCCCGAATTCCGGACATGTACTGCCTCCCCAAAAGCGCGATGAACGGACGCCCGCTCCTCGCGAACCAACGGCCGCACACGGCCCGCCTGAGAGGGAATTCGCTATTCGGCGACGCCACGACGCGCCACCTGCACGCCCCCTCCACCTGAGGTAGTGTCTGCCTGAAAGAGATATTGTCAATTCCGTTACCGTCACAGGCGAATTCGTCGTTTTTGATACGTGTTTGCAACGGCGCCTGAGACAAGCCAACGACGGTGCCGCCGGGTTCTCTAGCGGCTATGATCCGCCCGCGGGCCATCCGGCCGCGAGGAGAGCGCCCATGAGAATCATCGCTGCGGCTTTCGTCTCATGGCTGTGCCTGACGGGCCCCGCCGCCGCTGCGCCGCTGGCCGCCTGGGTGGAGATGACCGGCTCGGGCGCCCAGGTTCGCGCCGTGGCCGAGGGCCAGGCCTGCCCGGTGCTGGAGGTGGATGGCAAGGCGGCGCCGATGACTCTGCGGGCCGCGCCGAACGAAGCCTTCGCCAACAGCGTCTGCGAGGCCGCGCTGCCCAGCGGCGCGAAACACGCAATGGTTGCAGGTCAGGCCTTGCCGCTGCCCAGGCCCCTGCCGCGCCGCATCGTGATCCTGGGCGACAGCGGCTGCCGGCTGAAGGGTAAGACAATCCAGAACTGCAATGATCCGGTCGCCGGCTGGCCCTTCGCCCGGGTGGCCAACCTGGCTGCGGCCCAGAAGCCCGACCTGGTGATCCATGTGGGCGACTACTACTACCGCGAGACGCCGTGCCCGACCGGGGCGGCGGGTTGCGCGGGCAGCCCCTACGGCGACCGCTGGCCGTCGTGGAAGGCGGAGCTGTTCGACCCGGCGGCGGGCCTGCTGGCCGCCGCGCCCTGGGTCTTCGCGCGCGGCAACCACGAGGACTGCAATCGGGGCGGCGCGGGCTGGTTCCGCCTGCTGGACGCCGACTCTCAGGTGAGGAGCTGCCCGGCCCACAGCGACACGTTCCTGGTGGATATCGGTGGCGTCAGCCTGGGCGTGCTGGACAGCGCCGACCCCGACGACACCAAGCCCATCGCCGCCGAGGCCGAGGCCTTCGCTCATGACCTGAAGCCGCTGGCGGCGGCGAAACAGCCCGTCTGGCTGGTCACCCACCGCCCGCTCTGGGAGATCTTCCGCATCGGCGCTGCGCTGGTCGACACCGGCGGCAACGTCAACGAGCGTCAGGCGGTGAAGGCGCAGGGGCTGGGCAAGACCGAGACGATCATCGCCGGCCACCTGCACACCTTCTACAGCCTGGATTTCGGGGCCGGGCGGCCGAGCGAGCTGGTGGTCGGCACCGGCGGCGATGTGCTGGATTCGGACAAGGCTCAGGCGGTCGTCCAGGTGACGATTCCCGTGGACGGCAGCCAGGCCCAGGCCTTCGGCATGGACCGGTTCGGCTATTTCGTCCTCGACCGCCAGGGGCGCGGCGACGACTGGATCGGCGTCTTCCACGATCTCACGGACAAGCCGATCGCCCGGTGCGCGCTGCACGCCGGGCGTCTGACCTGCGAGAGCGTCTAGCGGCTAGGCGAAGACGGCGCGCCGACGCCGCAACATGGCCCCGGTGAGGCCAAAGCCACCGATCATCAGCGCCCAGGCCGCCGGCTCCGGCACGGCGCCAAGCGTGGCGGTGAAGGTCGCGGTCTCGGCCGTGCTGCGGAAGCTGAAATCGCCGCCGGTGGTGCCGTAGGTCTTGCCGACGTTGAAGATGCTGTTTCCGGTGAGCGTGTAGTTGCTCTTCAGGTCGTAGCCGCCGGGAAAGCCGCCGACGAACAGCAGCGCAAAGCCGTTGCTGAAGTCGCCAAAGCCGATGTCCTGCGCGAGGGGGTTGGGGTTGGCGACGACCGCCATGCTGTCGGTAAAGGCCGCGCTGCCCAGACCCGCCACCGTGACGTCGAGCGGGATGTTGTTGATCTGGAAGGCGCCGATCACGTCGTCGGTGTCGGTGAGGGCCTTGAAGGTCACCAGGGCGTCGGTGAACACGTCACCGCCGAGGCTGCCGGTGCCGATCACACTGCCGGTGACGGTGATCGGCGTGGCGTTGGCGGCGCCCGCCGCGAGGCTGAGCGCGCCGGCCCCCGCGGCCAGCAAGAGGAAAGTCTTACGCATCTGAAGCTCCTTACGCGGAGCCTAGGCGCCGCTTCTGCAGCCTTCAGCATGGCGGCTGGATCGCGAGCCGCAACGCAAGACAACCCAGATGCGAGGACTTCGCCATTTCGGGGACGTGCGAAAAACGCTAGCACCGCAGCATGACCCGACGCCCCGTGCCCTTCGACATCGGCCCCGTGCACTTCATCGGCATTGGCGGCATCGGCATGAGCGGCATCGCCGAGATCATGCTGCGCATCGGCTATCAGGTGCAGGGCTCCGACGCCAAGGCCAGCGCCAACACCGAGCGACTGGAGAAGCTGGGCGCCAGGATCTTTATCGGCCACGACGCCGCCCACGTCGATGGCGCCTCGGCCGTCGTCTATTCCACCGCCGTGAAGGCCGACAATCCGGAGATGGTCGCAGGCCGCGAGCGGCGCCTGCCCCTGGTCCGCCGCGCCGAGATGCTGGCCGAGCTGATGCGGCTGCAGTTCTCAGTTGCGGTGGGTGGCACTCACGGCAAGACCACCACCACCTCGATGGTCGCCTGCCTGCTGGACGCCGGCGGCCTCGACCCGACCGTGGTCAACGGCGGCATCATCAACGCCTATGGCACCAATGCGAAGGTTGGGGCCGGCGACTGGATCGTGGTCGAGGCGGATGAGAGCGACGGCACCTTCCTGAAGCTCAAGTCGACGGTCGCCATCGTCACCAACATCGACGCCGAGCACCTGGACCACTGGGGCGACTTCGAAGCGGTGAAGAAGGGCTTCCGCGACTTTGTGGAGAACATCCCGTTCTACGGCTTCGCCGCGGTCTGCACCGACCACCCGGAGGTCCAGGCCATGGCCAGCCGGGTGGAGAACCGGCGCCTCGTCACCTATGGCGTCAATCCGCAGGCCGAAGTCCGCGCCGAGAACCTGACCATGGGTCCGGATGGCTGCCACTTCGACGTGGTGATCCATCCGCTGGATGGCGCGGCGATCCGCTACGACGCCCTGCACCTGCCGATGGCCGGGCACCACAATGCGATGAACGCGCTGGCCGCCATCGCCGTGGCGCGCGAGCTAGGGGTGAAGCCGGACGACATCCGCAAGGGCCTGGCGGGCTTTGGCGGCGTGCGTCGGCGCTTCACCACCACGGGCGTCGCCAACGGCGTGCGGATCATCGACGACTACGGCCACCATCCGGTGGAGATCGCCGCGGTCCTGAAGGCCGCGCGTGCGGTCACCGAGGGCCGGGTGATCGCGGTGGTCCAACCCCACAGATACACCCGACTGAACGAGCTGTTCGACGAGTTCTGCCACGCCTTCAACGACGCCGATGTGGTCATCGTGGCCGACGTCTATGCGGCCGGCGAGGCGCCGATTGAGGGCGTCGACCGCGACGCCCTGGTGGAGGGCCTGCGCCGCTATGGCCACCGCCGGGCGCTGGCCCTGGATGATCCCGCCGACCTGCCGAGCATCATCCGCGAGGAGACCAAGCCCGGCGATCTGGTGGTGCTGCTGGGCGCCGGCGACATCACCGCCTGGTCCTACGCCCTGCCGGACCAACTGACGGCGCTCGCGGCGGAATGAGCGGCTGGCGGGATAACCTGCCCGAGGTGCGCGGCAGGCTGGTCCGCGACGAGCCGCTCGGCCCCTTCACCTGGTTCCGCGTAGGCGGCCCCGCCGACGTGCTGTTCCTGCCGCAGGACGAGGACGATCTCGCGCAGTTCCTGCAGGGTCTCGACGCGGCCGTCCCAGTCACCTTGCTGGGCGTGGGCTCCAACACCCTGGTGCGCGACGGCGGGGTGGAAGGGGTGGTGATCCGGCTCGGCAAGGCGTTCGCTGCCGTAGAGCCTCCCAAAAATGCCAAAGAGGATGGGAACCGCATCTTCGCCGGCGCCGCGGTGCTGGACGCTGTCCTGGCGCGCGAGGCGGGCAAGGCCGGGATCGCGGGCCTGGAGTTTTACCGCGGCGTGCCGGGCTCGGTTGGCGGCGCTTTGGTGATGAACGCCGGCTGCTATGGCGCCGAGACCAAGGACGTGCTGGTCGAGGCCTATGCCCTGACCCGCGACGGACGGCGCTTGACGCTCTCCAACACCGACCTCGGCTACAGCTACCGCAAGTCCGCCCGCGCGGCGGCCGAGCCGCTGGTCTTCCTGGGCGGGCTGTTCGAGGGCCGGCCCGACGATCCTGCCGCCATCGCCGCCCGCATGGACGAGATCACCGCCCGGCGCGAACAGACGCAGCCGATCCGCGAGAAGACCGGCGGCTCGACCTTCAAGAACCCGCCCGGAAACTCGTCGTGGAAGCTGGTCGATGAGGCCGGCTGGCGGGGGAAACCGTTTGGCGGGGCGATGTTCTCGCCCCTGCACGCCAACTTCCTGATCAACACCGGCGAGGCCACCGCCGCCGACCTGGAGGGCCTGGGCGAGGCGGTCCGCGCCGACGTCCGCGCCAAGACCGGCGTCGAGCTGGAGTGGGAGATCAAGCGGATCGGGCGGGCCTGACCCCCACGCTTGACCGGACCTGCCGTCTCGGCCACCGCCGTGTCATCTTCGCCAAAACCCACTGTCCTTGAGTCGATCCCCATGACCGCACCGCTTTCCGGCGTCCACGTCGCCGTCCTCCTCGGCGGCCTCTCGTCGGAGCGGGAGGTGAGCCTGGTCTCCGGCCGGGAATGCGCCGACGCCCTGGAGCGGCTGGGCGCCAAGGTCAGCCGCGTCGACGCCGGTCGCGACCTCGCCCAGGTGCTCACCCAGCTTAAGCCCGACGTCTGCTTCAACGCTCTGCACGGCGAGTGGGGTGAGGACGGCTGCGTCCAGGGCGTGCTGGAGACGCTCGGCGTCCGCTACACCCATTCCGGCGTGCTGGCCTCGGCCCTGGCCATGGACAAGGCCAAGGCCAAGGCGGTGCTGGCCGCAGCCGGTGTCACCGTCCCAGGCGGGGGCCTCTTCAACCGCTTCGAGGCGGCCGCCGATCACGTCATGGCGCCGCCCTATGTGGTCAAGCCTAACGCCGAGGGATCGTCCGTCGGGGTGTTCCTGGTGTTCGAGGGCGCCAACCGCCCGCCGCAGGAGATCGTGGCCCCGTCCTGGACCTTTGGCGAGGAGGTGATGATCGAGCCCTACATCGCCGGCAAGGAGCTCGCGGTGGGTGTGATGGACGGCAAGGCCATGACCGTCACCGACATTATTCCGCGCACAGGATTTTATGACTACGAGGCGAAGTACGGGGAGGGCGGATCGACGCACGTCGTACCGGCTCCGATCCCACCGCATGCCTTTGAAAAGGCGATGAAACTGGCCGAGATGGCGCATGCCGCCCTGGGTTGCCGAGGGGTTACCCGGGCCGACCTCCGTTACGACGATGTTAAGGATGTTCTTGTCCTCTTGGAGGTGAACACCCAGCCCGGCATGACGCCGACTTCGCTCGTCCCCGAGCAGGCGGCGTCGCAGGGCGTGGATTTCGACCGACTGGTGCTTTGGATCACGGAGGACGCGTATGGCGGCGGCGGTGCGGGGAGGCTCGCGCGTACAGGCGAAGCCCCCGGCTAGAGCGCCCCAGAAGGCGGCGCGCCCGGGTCCGGGCGCCGCACCGGCCAGGGCTGCGCGCCGCGCGCCCAAACAGGCCCGCGAACACCACGGCCTGTCGCCGAAAGTCGCTCTGATCGGCGCCGTCGCGATCCTAGCCCTCGCCACAGTCGCCACGCTCGCCACCGGCCATCGCGGCCAGCGCCTGGCCGACGCCATCGGAACCGGCATCGACGCCCGCTTTGGCGCCGCCGGCTTCCGTCTCAAGACCATCCAGGTGCAGGGCGCCTCGCCCATGGCCACCGCCGACATCGTCAAGGCGGCCGGCGTCTACAAGAACCAGCCGATCCTGGGCCTCAACCTCACCGACCTGCGCAAAAGCGTCGAAAAGGTCGGCTGGGTGAAGGAGGCGCGCATCGTCCGCCTGCTGCCCGACACCCTGGTGGTCGCGGTCGTGGAGCATCGCCAGCTCGCGGTCTGGCAACACGCCGGGCGCCAGTTCGTCATCGACGACCACGGCCAGGTGATCAAGGAAGCCGACCCGGCGCGGTTCGCGACCCTGCCGCTGGTGGTGGGCGACGGCGCCGCCGTCCACGCCCCGGAGATCCTGCCGGTGATCGCCCAGCGCCCACGGCTGATCGGTCAGATGGACGCGCTCGTCCGCGTCGACGACCGCCGCTGGGACGTGCGCATGAAGGACGGCTCGCTGATCCAGCTGCCGGCCGACAATGTCGAAAGCGCGCTGATGCAACTCGAGCGCCTCGACCAGCGCTCGCGCATCCTTGAGCTCGGCTTCGACCGGATCGATCTGCGAAATCCCGAACTGGTCTCGGTCCGCCCGAGGCCCAATCAGGTGCTGCCCGCCCAAGTCCAACAACCCTCGCCGACCGCGGCGGGGCAATGACCCAGATGGAAGCCTAGTCGATGTTGAAGTTGGCCACGCGCGCTGAAGCTGCTGCCGAGAAGCTGACCGAGCGCCGCAAGTCCCAGGGACCGGTCCCAGCGACCGGCGACCGGCGCGATGGCCGCGACGGGCTGAAGGCCGCCCTGGTGCGCCCGCCGGTGGTCGCCGCCGTCGACCTCGGCGCGTCTAAAGTCACCTGCTTCATCATGAAACCCGAGGGCGTCCACAAGGGCGACAGAACTCTCACCACCGCCGGCGTTGGGTATGTGCAGTCGCGCGGCGTGCGCAGCGGCTCCATCGTCAATCTCGATGAGGCCTCGGAAGCCATCGCCCAGGCCGTCGAGCGGGCCGAGAACGTCGCCGGCGTCAACGTCCAGAGCGTCACCGTCGCCACCGCCGGCGGCCAGCTCACCTCCAACCGGGTGGCCGGCCGCGTCTCCATCGGCGCCCGGCCGATCAGCGACCACGACCTGGTCCGCGCGATCAGCAATGCGCTGGCCCAGATCAAGCTGCCGGGCCGCCGCGCCGCCCACATCCTGCCGATCTCCTGGTCGGTCGACGGG
>CAIJOB010000006.1 GCA_903822175.1 uncultured Alphaproteobacteria bacterium | reverse complement strand
CCGATCAGGTCCATCTCCAGCTCGCCGACCTTCAGCAGGGTCTGCACCGAGCCGGTCTCGCGGCGGCGCGACAGCGCCTCGACCCGGGCGATCAGTTCAGCGAAGGCGTAGGGCTTGACCAGGTAATCGTCGCCGCCGGCCGCGCGGCTGCAGGCGTGGCCCGTCTCGGTCAGGCCGCGCTCCATGGCGTCGGCCGCCTCGAGATCATCCTCGACGATCAGAATCCGCATGCTGTCTCCGCCCCCTTAGCGAGCCTTAGCCGGCGATCTTGATCGGCAGGAAGGTGGTGCGCCCCTGGCGGAAGATGCCCAGGAGCACGCTCGTGCGGCCGGCCTTCTTGGCCGCGTCGACAGCGGCGGTCACATCGGCGGCGGTGGTCACCGGGTGGCCGTTCGCCTGGACGAGCACATCGCCGCGGTGCAGGCCCTTTTGGCCGGCGTCGGAGTTCTGGTCGATGGATTCGACCACCACGCCCTTCAGCTCCGGCGGACCGTTGATGCGGCGGCGCGTCGCCTCGTCCAGCGGGCCGAGCGCCATGCCCAGCACCGTCGTATGCGGCGCGGGCGGCGGCAGGGCCGGATTGGCGCGGTCGCCGCCGGAGGTGTTGTCGTTGGAGGCCAGGTCCTTTTCCGACGGCCGGATGCCGGACTTGATCTCGATGGTGTGGTGTTTGCCCTCGCGGATCACGTCGAGGCGCAGGGTGTCGCCGGGCTTGGCCTTGGCCACTTCGCGGGTCAGCTCGGTGGAGGTCTTGATGGCCACGCCATTGACCGAGACGATCACGTCGCCCGACTGCAGGCCGCCGCGCGCCGAGGGGCCGCCGGGGACGGTGTCGGAGACGATGGCGCCCTTCTGCGCGCCCAGGCCCTGGGCCTCGGCCATGTCGGTGGTGAAATTCTGGATCGTCGCGCCGATGTAGCCGCGCTGGATCTTGCCGCCGCTGATCAGCTGCTTGGTGACGCTCTCGGCCACCTCGGCGGGGATCGCGAACCCGATGCCGACCGACCCGCCCGAGGGCGAGAAGATCATGGTGTTGACCCCGATCACCCGGCCGTAGATGTCGAAGGTCGGACCGCCGGAGTTGCCCCGGTTGATGGGGGCGTCGATCTGGATGTAGTCGACGAAGGTCTCGCCGATGTCGCGCCCATAGGCCGAGACGATGCCGGCGGTGGCCGTGCTGCCCAGGCCGAAGGGGTTGCCGACCGCGATGATCCAGTCGCCGACGCGCGGCTTGCCGGCGTTCTCGAAGCTGACAAACGGGAAGTTGGTGCGGCCACCCTTGACCTTGATGACGGCCAGGTCGGAGCCCTCGTCGCGCCCGACGATGGTGGCTTCCAGCTCGGTGTCGTCCTTCAGCACGACCTTGATGGTCTCGGCGTTCTCGACGACGTGGTTGTTGGTGACGATGTAGCCGTCGGCCGAGATGAAGAAGCCGGAGCCGGCCGATTGCTGGGTCGGCAGTTTCGGGCCGTTCTTAGGTCCGGACCGGCCGCCTTCCGGCGGGCCGCCCTCTTCGTCATCGCCGCCGCCACCGCCGCCGCCGTTGAAGTTCTCGAAGCCTGGGATCTTGCGCAGCGCGCTGGTGTCGACGCGGCTGGTCACATTGATCGAGACCACCGCCGGCGAGACCCGGTCGAAGATGTCGGCGAACGACATCGGCGCGCCGGGCGGAGGCGCGAAGATCGGTGCGGTCGACGCCTTGATCAGGTGGCCGCCCTGTTCGGCATTGGCCTGCGGCAACCGCATGCCCGCGCCGGCCACGGCGGCGGCCATCACGCCCGCGCCGGCCACGGCGCCCAGGAAATAACCGGTCTTCTTGGAGGTCATAAGACTTCTGTTCCCTCTGCGCGCCTTAAGGCCGCGCCTCGTAAACCTAGGTTCGATGCACGAGAGCGCAATGGCTCTCAAGTTACGGTTAGGTCACCCTGCGCCATGTTTTCAAAGTCATAGGGCTTTCCGTCCGTTGTAGGGCGCCATCATGTCAGGCGGCATCTGTTTCTGACAGCCGTCTCACACGCTCCGCCTCTTCCGGCGAGAGTTCTGCGTCGCCCGGTCGGTTCCTAACCCTCGTCACCAGCAGACCTGCCCCCAAAGCGACCACCGCGAACGGCCCGCCCCAGAGCAACAGGTTCATCCAGGAGAAGGCGGGCGTCAGCAGAATGAACTCACCGTAGCGGTCGACGAGATAATGTTTGATGTCCGCGTCGCTGTGCCCGGCCTTGACCTGTTCGCGCACCGTGCGCCGCAGGTCGCCGGCCAGTTCGGCCTCCGAATCGTCGATCGACTCGTTCTGGCAGACCAGGCAGCGGACATCCTGCATGATGTGCCGGGCGCGGGCTTCCTGCGCCGGATCGGGAAGCCGGTCGGCCGGGTCCGACGCCGCGGCGATGCAGAGGACGCCTGCCGCCATCGCCGCCAGCGCCCGCCATTTCATGCCGGCTGTTCCTGCTTACGCTTGCGCGCCACGCCCAGCCGCATGCGCCGGTCGGAGAGCGAGGTCAGGCCGCCCAGCGCCATGATCACCGGGCCCAGGAAGATCAGGCTGGCCCACGGGTTCCAATAGGCGCGGATCAGCCAGACCGGCGTGCCCGCCGTCGTCCTGCGCCGCTCGCCCAGCACCATGTAGAGGTGCGAGGCGCCGCGGTAGCAGAGCGCGATGCCGCTGATCGTCTGGCCGCCAGCCGGATAGAACCGCCGGTCCGGCTCGCCCGTGCAGACCGGCTTGCCGTCCTTGGAGACCCGGATCATCGCCCGCTCGGCGTCGAAGTTGGGGCCATCCACCGGGCCCACGGTCTCCAGCGTCAGGTGGTAGCCCGCCACGTTCAGCGACCCGCCGAGCGGCAGAGCTTCGGCGGCCTCGGCCTTCCAGCCCAGCTCGAAACAGGCGCCCAGCACGAAGACCCCCAGGCCCAGGTGCGCCAGCGTCATCCCCCACGCCCCGCGCGGCAGGCCGGTCAGGCGGCGCCAGCTGTCGGCGGCGGGGACGCGGAAGGCGCGTGTCCGCTCAAGGATTTCCACCGCCGCGCCGGTGATCAGCCAGACGCCGATGGCGATGCCCAGCGCGCCCAGCGCCTTGCGGGGGCTGACGAAAGCGTAGGTGAGTAGGCCGCAGCCGACCGCGATCAGAGCCGCCACCCACAGCCGCTGACCGACACCCTGCAGATCGCCGCGCTTCCAGGCGAGCAGCGGCCCCGCCGGCAGGATGATCGCCAGCACGGCCATCAGCGGCGCAAACGCGATGTTGAAGAAGCCCGGCCCCACCGAGATCGCTGCCCCGGTCAGGGCCTCGCGGATCAAGGGATAGAGCGTCCCCAGCATCACCGCCGTCGTCGCCGCGGCCAGCAGCACGTTGTTGAGCACCAGGGCGCTCTCGCGGCTGACCGGCGCGAAGACGCCGCCGGGCGCGAGCTTGGGGGCCCGCCAGGCGAACAGCGTGAAGCCGGAGCCCGCGGTGACGCCCAGGATGATCAGCAGCAGCACGCCGCGCTTGGGATCGACCGCGAAGGAGTGGACGCTGGTGAGCACGCCCGAGCGCACCAGGAAGGCGCCCAGCATGGAGAATGTGAAAGCCCCCAGCGCCAGGAACAGGCTCCAGCCGGCCAGCGCCCCGCGCTTCTCCGTGACGATCGCCGAGTGCAGCAGCGCCGTGGCCATCAGCCAGGGCATGAACGAGGCGTTCTCGACCGGGTCCCAGAACCACCAGCCGCCCCAGCCCAGCTCATAGTAGGCCCAGAAGGCTCCGAGCGTGATGCCGACGGTGAGGAAGCTCCAGGCGGCCAGCGCCCAGGGCCGGACCCATCGAGCCCACGCCGCATCTACGCGGCCCTCAATGAGCGCCGCGACCGCCAGCGAGAACACCACCGACATCCCGACATAGCCCGAGTAGAGGAACGGCGGATGGATCGCGAGCGCCGGGTCCTGCAACAGCGGATTGAGGGACGCGCCCTCCACCGGCATCTTGTCCCCCACCAGCCGCGCCAGCGGATTGGAGGCGAACACCGTATAGGCCAGGAACACCGTCCCAAGCGCGCCCTGCGTCGCCACCATCAGGGCCTTCAGCCCCTTGGGCAGGCCCCGGCCCAGCGTCGCCGCCGCCGCGCCATAGCCGGTCAGGATCAGGCACCAGAGCAGGATCGAGCCCTCGTGGCTCCCCCAGGCGCCGGCCACCTTGTAGAGCAGCGGTTTTTCGGTGTGCGAGTTCTGCGCCACGTTGGCGACCGAGAAGTCCGAGGTGATGAAGGCGTGCAGCAGGCAGGCAAACGCGATCGCCACGCAGGCAAACGAGGCCACCGCCGCGCCCTCGCCCGCCGCCGCCAGCACCGTCGAGCGGCGGATGCGCGCGCCCGCCGACAGCCCGAACTGAGCGACCGCGAACGCCAGCGCCAGGATCAGCGCGAAGGAACCAAACTCAGCGATCATGTGGCGGGCTGCGCCTTGGCGTAGTCGGGCGTCGAGCCGTCGCCGCGCCATTCGCCCTGCGCCTTGAGCGCCTTCTGCAGGTCCGGCGGCATGTATTTCTCGTCGTGCTTGGCCAGCACCTGCTTGGCCTCAAAGGTCCCGTCCTCGCGGAACGCGCCCACGGCGACCACGCCCTGGCCTTCGCGGAAGAGGTCCGGCAGGTCGCCCTGGAAGACCACCTTGTCGGTCGCCGTGCGGTCAGCGACCACAAACTCGACCCGCCCGTCGGAATGCTTGGCGACGCTGCCCATCCGCACCATGCCGCCCAGCTGCACCGAGCGGCCGGCCGGGGGGTGCGCCGCGGCGGCCTGGCTCGGCGTGTAGAAGAACGAGATCGAATCCCGCAGGCCCCACAGCGTCAGGCCTACGGCCAGCGCCAGCACCGGCGCGATCACCGCCACCAGGGTCAGGCGCCGACGCGCCTTGGGGGACTTAGGCAACCAGCTCATTTCATCTTTTCCGTCGCCGCGGCCTCGCGCAGTTGCGCAAGCACATCGGGCTTGCCGGCGTAGCGCGCACGGGCCGTCTTAAGCGCCGCATCGCGCTTTTGTGTGTCCCCCAGGACAGAATAGGCCTTCACCAGCTGCACCCAGCCAGCCGGATCGTCCGGGCTGGTCTGCAGCCGCGCGGCGAGGCCCGCCACCATCCCGCGCACCGCGGTCATCTGGTCGGCGGAAAGACCCTGTGGCGCGGCCGCCGCGGCGGCCATGGGCGGCGGCGCAGGCGTACCCTCGGCGCTGGCGATGGCGGCCTGGACGTTTGCGCGGCGCGGGTCGGCGGCCGGCATCTCGGCCAGCAGCGCCTTCCAGTCGGCGACGCCGCCGGCCTTGTCGCCGTCGCGGATCTTCACCGCGGCCAGCTGGAAGCGGGCCGGCAGGCTACCCGGCTCCAGCTTGATCAGATGGCGGAAGGCGTCGACCGCATCGTCCGTCAGTTCGCCATTGGCCTGATAGAGCTCGGCCTCGCCCAGCATCTGCCACAGGTCGGCCCGCTCCGGCGCGACCCGCACGCCGCGGCGCAGGGCTTCGACCGCGCCCATCAGGTCGCCGGCGCCGCCCCGGGCCAGGGCCAGGTATTTGTAGCCGTCCGGATCGGTGGGCCGGGCCTTGACCTTGTCGGCCACCAGGGCGGCCAGCTCCTGCGCCCGCAGCTCCTGCGGCGGCGTCATCGCCCATTGCGCCAGCCGCGCCTTGAACGGCTGGTCGCCGAGCTGCGGCGAGCCCACCGCCATATAGACCGCCAGCGCCAGCAGCGGCGCACCGATCGCGGCGCTGAGAATCACGGCCCGGTGCGGCCCCGCGGACCAGACCTCGACAGGCGCGTCGGCGGCGGCCAGCAGGCGGCGGCCTGCCTCGGCCTCGGCGCCCTTGCGCTCATCGGCCCCGATCAGCCCACGGTCGGCCAGATCGCCGATCTCGGCCAGCTGGCGGCGATAGAAAATAGAGGTGGTGTCGCCGGTCTCCGCGGCGGTCGCGGCGCGGGCGGCGCGGAACAGGATGAGGATGACGGCTGCGGCCGAGAGCAAGGCGGCCAGAACCCACAAGGCGATCATGCCGCGCGTTTAGCCGAAAGCGCCACCGAGCGCGAGGGGACATCGGGGCGCGGCCGATACCGCGCGGCCCGCCGCCCTCAGGCGTCGAGAACCACCGCGCTGTCCGGCGGCGGCACACAGGCGCTGGCGGCGCGGCGGCGCACCAGTTCGGCGGCCTTGTCGTCGCGGGTCAGGCTGACCACATCGGCGGCGATCAGCAGGAAGGCGTGGGCGTTGCCGACCTCGGCCACATCGCCGGTACGCAGGTGGTCCAGCACCTCTTCCACATAGTGGTCGGCGAGGCCCGAAAGCTTTTCGGTGACCTTGGCGTGGACGGCCGAGAAGCCGCCGTAGTTGGTGCACAGCCGGATCTCGTGGGCCAGCGTCAGCAGGGTCATGGCGCGGACGACGTTGCGGGCTTCCGGCGGCTCGTCCAGCTTGGGGCCGCTCTTGCGCGGCCGCGCGAAGCCCGAGGACTGCATGGGCAGCGCCGCGGTGGTCAGCTTTTCCGCCTCGCGCAGACGCGCCTCCACCAGGTTCGCCAGCGTCTTCTTCTGCCCGACGATCCTGTGGCCCCAGCCGTGCTCGCGGGTCAGCTCGATGCAGACCTCCAGCTCGAACACCTGCTGGGTGATCAGCTCCACCATCCGCCCGGCCCGGCGCCCGGCCTCGGGCCCGCCGTCAAGGTCGAGCTTGCTGATCGCCTTCAGCGCGTCGTCGATCTCCGCCATCACCCGCTCGGGGAAGCCGCCCAGTTCGGAATCGGCCAGATAGCGCTCGGTCGGCTTGTCCATGATCGCCGAGATGATCCGCAGCACCATCCACGGCGGGGTCAGCTGGGCGGCCAGCATCTCGAAGAAGCGCGGCCCAGCGTCCTCGGCGATAGCCACCGAGTCCTTGTAGGCGAGCCTCGCCGGCGCGCTGGTCTCGTCGCCGGCCTGGGCGACCCATTCGGCCAGGCGCGGCAGGGTGCGGCGCACGATCGGCGTGATGTCGAGGCAGGCGGCCAGGGCTTCGGCGGCGCCGGGCCGGCAGTGCTCGCAGATCTCCGCGGCGGTCTTGAAGTCGCGCTGCTCGGCGGCCCGCAGCCCCTCGGCCGCCAGCTTCACCACTGCATTGTAGGGCATGCTGGGATCGGGCACGCGCTGCTCGGTGGCGATGGCCTTTTCGATGGCTGCGGTCGCGGCCGCCACCGTGGCCATCTCCGCGCTCGCCGACGCTTTCAGGCCGCGCCAGATGTAGGTGAGCGCCTGGGCCGGAAACACCAGGCTGTGCAGGTCGGAGCCGTCGCCGACGAAGAGTGGCGCCACCGGCTGGAACACCGCATTGCGCAGCAGCCGGTCGCGGGCCTCGGCCTCGACCAGCTGGCGCACGCTGGCCAGCACCGTGTCGCCGCCGGTTTCCGCCAGAGCCTTCTGCAGTCCGCCCACGATCTTGTCCGGCGCCGATTGAACCAGCGTCTTGACGATTTCGATCTTGCGGTCGGACAGCGCGACCATCTGACAGTAACCCCCGGACGGAACCCGGTTCCTCACCTTCAGCTTGGCATAACGCGGGTTAAGGTTGTCCGAAGGTCCAGCCTAATCAAACGCCTGCGCGCGGCAGGACGGCTTCGACACGGAGGCCCCCAAGGCTGGATTGCGAGAGCGCCAGCGAGCCGCCGTAGGCCCTGGCCAGCTCGTCGATGATCGAAAGGCCCAGGCCTGATCCCGGCGCGCTCTCGTCGAGCCTCGCGCCCCGCTGCAACACCTCGGCATGGCGCGCCGGCGGCAGGCCCGGCCCATCGTCCTCCACGAGGAGGCGCAGGCGGTCGGCGCTCGCTTCCTCGGCGCGCACGCGGACCTTCGAGCGGCCGAATTTGCAGGCGTTTTCGATGGCGTTGCCGGCAATTTCCAGGAAGTCCTGCCGCTCGCCCAGGAAATAGAGGTCCTCCTCGGCGTCCCAGTCGATGTCGATCCCCTTGTCGCGATAGATCCGCCCCAGCGTCCGCGACAATTCGTCCAGCACCTCGGCGACCGAGGTCCGCTCGCCCGAACCCTGCGAGCGGGCGGCGGCGCGGGCGCGGCGCAGATGGTGGTCCACCTGCTTCTGCATGGCGTCGGCCTGGCGGGAGACCACGTCGGCGAGCGGGCCCGGCCGCTGGCCGGCTTCCGCGATCATCACTGAGATCGGGGTCTTCAGCGCATGCGCCAGGTTGCCGACGTGGGTCCGCTGGCGCTCGACCACCTGCTGATTGTGCGCCACCAGCGCGTTCAGCTCCTCGGCCAGCGGCGTCAGTTCGCTGGGATAGACCCCGGTCAGCCGCTGCGACTGGCCGCGCCGCAGGCCCGCCACCTCGTTGCTCAGATTGAACAGCGGGCGAAGGCCCACCCGCACCTGCACGAAGATCGCCGCCACCAGCCCCGCGCCCAGCAGGATGAATAGCCAGGCGGTGGCGGTGACGAAGCCACGGACGTCGCGGTTGACCGAGCTCTGGTCCTCAGCCGCCAGGAAGATCACCGGCGCCTTGCGCCCCTGCAGCTGGTATTGCTGGGCCCGCGCCCGCAGCGGCTCGTTGTTGGGGCCCTCGGTCTGGTAGCTGATGTGCCCGCCGGGCTTGGCCTTCAGCTTCGCCGCCAGGTCGGCCGGCGTCCCCAGCACCGAGTCGAACAGCGAATAGGACCGCGCCAGCGCGTGCAGCTTGCCGTCCGGCGTCGGCTCGGCGATCTCCCAGTAGCGGCCGGAATAGGCGCGCTCGGCGCGTTCGTCGGTCAGCGGCGGGGCGAACACCTGGCGCTCGTCGCTGGGGTCGACGGTCGAACCCGCCACCAGGTTCACCGTCAGGTCGCTCAGCGTCTGATCGACGCCCTGCAGGGCGGCCCGCTCGAACAGCACCGCCAGCACCACGCCGGTCAGGACCAGCGCGGCCAGGCTCCAGACCAGAGCCAGCAGCACCAGCCGCCGCGCCAGCGACGGATTGCTCAGCCCCCCAAACACGATCAGGCAGTGCTCACGAGGCCTGCGCCTCGTCGCTCAACTCCCCTTCCGGGCAGGTCAGGCGATAGCCCAGGCCCCGCACCGTCTCGATCCGGTCGGCGCCGATCTTCTTGCGGACCCGGCCGATGAACACCTCGATGGTGTTGGAATCGCGGTCGAAGTCCTGATCGTAGAGATGCTCGACCAGCTCGGTGCGGCTGATCACCCGGCCCTGGTGCATCATCATGTAGTGCAGCAGCCGGTACTCCAGCGAGGTCAGCCGCAGGGGCTCGCCGTTGACGCTCGCCCGCGCCGCGCGCGGGTCTAGCCGCAGGCCGCCACACGCCAGGTTCGGCGCCGAATGGCCGGCCGAACGGCGCAGCAACGCCCTCAAACGGGCCAGCAGTTCCTCGGTGTGGAAGGGCTTGGTCAGATAGTCGTCGGCCCCGGCGTCGAAGCCCGCCACCTTCTCGCTCCATGCGCCCCGCGCGGTGAGGATCAGCACCGGCGTGGCCATGTTCTCGCGGCGCCAGCGTTCCAGCACCGACACCCCGTCCACCTTCGGCAGGCCGAGGTCGAGGATCACCGCGTCATAGGGCTCGGTCTCGCCCAGGAACTGGGCCTCCTCGCCATCCGGCGCGTGGTCGACCGCATAGCCCGCATCGCCCAGCGCCAGCTTCAGCTGGCGGCTCAGGTCGGGATCGTCTTCGACTAACAGGATGCGCATGGTCGCTTCCTTCTTCCTTCCGGCGGCCGCGGCCGCCTATTGGCTCAACATTTCGCCGCTCTGAGCGTCCACGGTGAAGACCTTGATCTGCCCGTTGGCGAGCTGCCATTGCACGAGATAGACGGCGCGACCGCCCGACTGCCCCATGGTGGTGTTCAACTGCCGGCCCGGGTGACTCTTGGCGATCATCTTCAGAACGCTTGAAAGCGGCGCCTGGCGCCCTTCTTTCACGGCTTCGCGGGCCGAGGCCTGGCCATGGTCGGCGCCCGGCGGCTGCGCCCACGAAGCCTCGGCGGCGGCGAGGCCGAGCACCAGAGCGGCGGCGAGGAGCGTGCGTTTCATGGGCCAGGACCTAGGCGGCCCCGACTGAACCGGGGCTGAACGCCTCCGCTTATGCGGCGGGTCGCCGACACTGTCACGCGACCGCCGCGTCAGCGGCAAGAAAGATTTGGAACCACGGAAAGAGCACGGAAAGAACACGGAAGCCGGGCCAATTCCCTTTCCGTGCTCTTTCCGTGTTTTCCGTGGTTATCTTTTCTTCCGCTATGCGGACGCGCAGCGAGAAGCGGAGCCCTTGGCTACTTCTTTTTCGGCGAATAGGGCCGCTCGCGCTTCCAGGTCTCGGCCAACGCGTCGAGCGCCGCGTCCGGCGTGTCCGGCAAGGTCACCACCAGGCGCGCGAAGAGGTCGCCGCGGTGGCCTTTGGCGTCGGACAGTCCGCGGCCCTTCAGGCGCAGGCGCGTCCCGGAATTGGCGCCTTTGGGCACGGTCAGCGTCACCGGCCCATCTGGCGTCGGCGCCTCGACCTTGCCGCCCAGCACCGCGTCATAGACCGGGATCGGCACGTCCATCACCAGCACATCGCCCTCGCGGCGGAACACGGCGTGCGGGGCGAAGGAGAGCTCGATGAAGGCGTCGCCGGGGCCAGAGCGGCCGGGCGAGCCCTGGCCCTTCAGGCGCAGCGTCTGGCCCTCCTGCGCGCCCTTGGGGATGGTCACGTCGATGGTGCGGCCATCGGAGAACGAGATGCGCTTCTTGCCGCCCTTGATCGCGTCTTCCAGGTCGATCTCAAGCCGCGCGCGCACGTCCGAGCCGCGCTGCGAAAAGCCGCCGAAGCCGCCGCCCGCGCCGCCGCCCCGCGGGCCGCCGCGCCCGCCGCCGAACATCTCGCCCAGGATGTCGCCCAGGTCGACGCCCTCGAAACTCTGCCCGTGAGGGCCGCCCGCGCCGAACGGTCCGCCGCCGGGCGGAGGGCCCCAGGGACCGCCCTGGCCGCCGCCGCGCGCGAAGCCGCCAAACGTCTCGCGACCGTCGGCGTCGATCTCGCCGGCGTCGAACTTCTTCCGCTTGGCCGCGTCGCCCACGATGTCGAAGGCGCCGGAGACCTGCTTGAAGCGCTCCTCGGCGGCCTTGTTGTCCGGGTTGGTGTCGGGGTGATTGGCCTTGGCGAGCTTGCGGAACGCCTTGCGGACCTCGTCCGCGCTCGCCGTGCGCGGGACGCCCAGGACCTGATAGGGGTCGCTCGCCAACTTGGATTCAGCCCTTCAAACTCTTGATAGTGAGACTAGCTTTAGATTGGTCGGTTCGGTTCCGCACGCAAGGGTTTGTGTGGCGGAAAAGACACAGAGACAGCGGTTGCCAAGCCAGGCGAGATCGTTCTTAGTTTGTTCCTGGACAGTCTAGGAATGAACATGGCGCTCGATTTGAAGAGCCTGTTTTCCGGCAAAGGCCGGATTGATCGGACCACATTTTGGACCGTGCAGCTTCTGCTGGCCGTCTTCGAGGCGTGCCTACAAGCCATGGTGGCGCTGTTTCCGGCTACGCCTGTGATGCTGTTCGCCTTGCTGCTCCACGTCGCGTCCTTGGCGGTTGGTGTGTTCAACATGGCCAAGCGCCTACACGACCTGAGTCGAAGCGGCTGGTGGATGCTGCTTCCGATGGCGGTTGCGCTCCTGGTGACCGGGCTGGGCGTGGCGAAATTCGGACGAGGTTCCGACGGCGCCTTCGCCTCGGAGGGACTGGGCTTGCTGGCGCCACTCGCGTTCCTGCTGATCATCGGATTCCTGCGCGGAGATCCCGCCACCAATCGCTTCGGAGATCTGCCCACGGCCGCGCCCTCGCCGGCGACCTAACGCCGCCCCCGCTCCGCGATCAGGTCCGGCGCGGCGAAGTCCAGCGCGTCCTCGGCCTCGGCCAGAACGCTCTCGCTGATCGTCTGGCCGCGCACGGACACTCCGGCGCGGTGCACGCTCTCCGGGTCGCCGCTGATCAGCGGGTGCCAGTCGGCCAGATCGCGGCCCTCGTGCAGGCGGCGGTAGGCGCAGGAGAGCGGCATCCAGGCCAACTGCTCGATATTGCCCGGCGTCAGCTTCACGCAATCGGGCACATAGTCCTGGCGGTTGGCGTAGTCAGTGCAGACACAGGCCTGTGCGTCGAACAGCTTGCAGTGCACCCGGGTCGGCGTGACCTCGCCGGTGTCCTCCTCCTCGAAGCGCACCAGGCAGCAGAGGCCGCAGCCGTCGCAGAGACTCTCCCATTCCTGGGCGGTCATCTGCTGCAGCGTCTTGCGCCGCCAGAAGGGTTCGCCAGCCATGCGGCTTGATCTAGGCTGCCCGCATCGACAGGTCGAGGGGCGCGGGTCGCGCGCCTGGGGAGAGAGCGCACATGAACTGGCTGCACGAGGTCGCCTATTTCTTCGGCGGCGCCTTCCTGATCAACGCCCTGCCGCACGTGGTCGCCGGCCTGCAAGGCAAGGGCTTCCAGTCGCCCTTCGCCAAGCCGCCGGGCCAGGGGCTCTCCAGCTCGCGCGTCAACACACTCTGGGGCGCGGCGAACGTCGTGGCGGCCTGGCTGCTGCTGGCCAAGGTCGGCGCCTTCGACATTCGCGCGCCGGAGCACTTCGCCGCCGCCCTCGCCGGGGCCCTGGTGCTGGCCTATCCGCTGTCCCAGCGGTTCGGCCGCTTCAACGGCGGCAATAGCCCGAGCGGCGACAGGGCCGACTGAGCGCGCCCGCGCCTTACCGCGAGTTCATTGGACTCCGCCCTCGCCAGGACCGAGGCTGAAGACAACGAATACTCATGGAAGACGCCGACCGATGCGCAAAACCCTATCCCTGGTCGCGGCCGCCGCGCTGGCCTCCGCCGCGACCCTGGCCCACGCGGGCGTGCTGTCCGACGGCCCACCGCTGCACGCCCCGGCCAGGCTCGATTGCCCCGCCAACGCCGCCGACCTGACCCGCACCGTGCAGTCGCCCGATGGCCAATGGTGCGACTACGCCGGCCAGCACGGGGAAACCGTCCGCCTGCGGCTCACGCCCCTGAACGGCCAGACGCCGTCCGACGCGCTCGCGCCGATGCGGGCCCAGCTGCATGGCCTGGTGCCCGTCTACCACCAGCCGATGCCGATCAATTACAGCGGCGGCGACAGCGCCGACGTCGATGTGCCCTTCGTCCACGTCCACAAGGACGGCGACCGGGCGGACGTGCGGCTGTTCGGCATCTTCCACATCGTCGGCCACGACCACGACAGCGACTTCGATAAGGACCGCGGGCAGGAGCACACCTCGGTCCACGCCGGCCTGCACGGCGCCGAAGTGGTCGCCGACAAGGTCGGACGCAACAATGCGTCGCTGGTCTATGTGCTGGCCGGCAGCCATCGCTACTCGTCGGGCTATCGCGCCGTCGGCTATGTTGCCAAGGGCCCGACCGCCGGCCCCCTGGTGGTCGCCGAGTTCCGCAGCCCGGTGAACAGCCACCGGGACAACGACACCGGCCACCTCGATCTCGACCGCCTGGTCGACCTCCAGCTGGGTCGTTAACCGCCACACCCTTGCGCTCTTCGCCCGGGCCTATATGTCCCGCCCCCGATGCGCGCTCCCATACTCGCCCTGAAGGACGTCCGCCTGGCGGACGGTCCGCTGATGCTGTTCGACGGCGTCGACCTCGCCCTGGATGCGCGGGTCCGCGCCTGCCTGGTCGGGCGTAACGGGGCGGGCAAGTCGACGCTGCTGCGCATCCTGGCCGGCCAGATCGAGCCGGACGGCGGCGAGCGCAACCTGACCACCGGGACCCACATCGCCTTCGTGCCGCAGGAGCCGGAGATCACCGGCGCGACCCTCTTGGACTACGTCATCGCCGGCGGCGCACAGGACTATCAGGCCGAAGCGCGGCTCACCGACTTCGGCCTCGATCCGGCCAAGAGCACGCAGGGCCTCTCCGGCGGCGAGATCCGCCGCGCGGCGCTGGCCCGCGCCTTCGCCGAGGATGCCGACGTCATCCTGTTGGACGAGCCCACCAACCACCTCGACATCCTGGCTATCGAGACGCTGGAGGAGGAACTCGCCGCCTCCAAGGCCGCAGCCCTGATCGTCAGCCACGACCGCGCCTTCCTGGAGCGGGTGACCAAGCGCTGCTTCTGGCTGGAATACCGGCTGGTGCGGCGGCTGGACGAGGGCTTCGCCGGCTTCGAGGACTGGGCCGAGAAGATCGCCGCCCAGGAGGCGGAAGAAGCGCGGCGCCTCGACCGCTTCATCCAGCGCGAAGCCCATTGGATGGCCCGGGGCGTCACCGCCAGGCGCGCCCGCAACGAAGGCCGCAAGCGCCGCCTCGAAAGCCTGCGCCAGGACCGCCGAGACCGGCTGAAGGACACCCGCAGCGAACTCAACATGGGCATCGCCAGCTCCGGCGTCTCCGGCAAGCGCGTGGTCGAGGCCAAGGGCCTGTCCAAGGCGTTCGGCGACAAGGTCCTGCTGAAGAACTTCTCCACCCGCATCCTGCGCGGCGACCGGGTGGCGATCGTCGGCCCCAACGGGGCCGGCAAGACCACTTTGGTGAAGGTGCTGCTGGGCCAGATCCCCGCCGACGCCGGCGAGGTGAAGCTCGGGACCAATCTGGAGATCAGCTACATCGACCAGGCCCGCGCCACGCTCTCACCCGAAACCACCCTGCGCGAAGTGCTGCTGCCCAAGGGCGGCGACCAGATCATGGTCCGCGGCCAGCCCAAGCACATCGCTTCCTACGCCAAGGACTTCCTGTTCACCGACGCCCAGCTGCGCCAGCCGGTGCGCACGCTTTCCGGCGGTGAGCGCAACCGCCTGCTGCTGGCCAAGGCGCTGGCCAACCCGGCCAACGTCCTGGTGCTGGACGAGCCAACCAACGACCTGGACATGGACACCCTCGACCTGCTCGAGGACCTGCTGGCCGACTATGAAGGCACCCTGATCCTGGTCAGCCACGACCGCGACTTCATCGACCGCCTCGCCACCTCGACCATCGGCCTGGACGGCAAGGGGAACGCCATCGAAACGCCCGGCGGCTGGCAGGACTTCATCTCCCAGAACCCCGGCTTCTTCGCCCGCCTCCCGGTCGCCGCCTTCACCGCGCCCAAGGCCGCGGCGCCGCCGCCCGCCCCCAAACCCGGGCCCGCCGCCAAGCTCACCTACAAGGATCAGCGCCGCCTCGAGGAGCTCGACGCCCTGATCGCGCAGGCCCCCGCCAAGATCGCCGCCCTCGAAACCAGCCTCGCCGACCCCGGCCTCTACAGCCGCGATCCCGCCGCCTTCCAGCGCCTCACCAAGAACCTCGAATTCGTCCGTACCCAGCTGGCCTCCGGCGAAGAGGAGTGGCTCGCCCTGGAAGAGCGCCGCGAGGCCCTGGAAGCCGCCCGCTCGACATAGACCCGCTTTCCTGTGGATAGATTTTCCCATTGAAAACACCTGGGAAATTCGACTTTGATCCCAGGTTCTACACCGGTTCTCCACCGCTTCTCGATGGTCGAGTCACACCCCGGCCCAAACAGCCGCTTGCCGGATTTCAGTTCGAGGAGCACCGTTCACTTGCCGAGAGGGACTGCGGCGCGGGCGGACGGAGAGGCCGGAAACGGCGGACCCAGAAGTCAGACGAGCAGAAGGTTTCTAGAGGCGAGGACCGGGGCGACCCGGGACAGACTTCCAAGAGACACCGGCCGCGACGGAAAACCATCGGGGGCGACCCCGAGAACCGAAGGCGCGATCGACCTGGAAGGCACAGATCCCCCAACGGATCTGGATGAGAGGGCGGGGCCCCGGGAAACCGGAGCGCCGCCCTCTTGCTATGTATCCTCCACCGCGAAGCGGGGGAGGTGTCGGCGAAGCCGACGGAGGGGGCCAGCGCCGCCCTCCTCTTCCAACCGGAGCCGTAGCACCCTACCCTCGTCCTCCGTATTCGGGGGTCCTCATGAAAGCCTTGCCTGCCGCCGCCGTCCTGGCCCTCGCGCTCCTGGCCGCCTGCTCGCCGGCCAAGAAGGACGAGGCCGCCAACCCCTCGGGCCGGACCGCGATCCGCTTCGCCACCGACTGGAAGGCAGAGGCCGAACAGGGTGGCTTCTACGAGGCGCTGGCCGAGGGCGAGTACGCCAAGCGCGGCCTGGACGTGAAGATCATCCAGGGCGGCCCAGGCGTGAACGTGCCCCAGCTGCTGGCCGCCGGCGCCGTGGAGATGGGCGTCGGCTCCAACCCCTTCATCGTCATGAACATGGTGCAGCAGGGCGTGCCGGTGAAGGCGGTCTCCGCCGTCTTCCAGAAGGACCCGCAGGTGCTGCTGGCCCACCCCGACGCCGGGGTGAAGACCCTGGCCGACCTCAAGGGCCACCCGATCCTCTTGGGCGACGCCTCGGTGACCGGGTTCTGGGTGTGGCTGAAGGCCAAGTACGGCTTCACCGACGCCCAGGTGCGCAAATACGCCTTCAACAACGGCCCGTTCCTGGCCGACAAACGCGCCGCCCAGCAGGGCTATGTCACGAGCGAGCCCTACACCATCGAGAAAGAGGCTCACCTCAAACCGGTGGTCTTCCTGCTCGCCGACAACGGCTACCCCGGCTATGCCAACATGCTGCTGGCGCCCGAGGCCCTGATCGCCAAGAACCCGGCGGCGGTGAAGGCCTTCGTCGAGGCCACTGCCAAGGGGTGGGACGACTATCTGAACGGCGACCCCAAGCCCGCTGACGCCCTGATCCTCAAGGACAATCCGGAGATGACTCAGGACGTCCTCGACCAGGCCCGCGCCAAGCTGAAGTCCTATGCCATCGTCAACGGCGGCGATGCCAAGACGGGCGGGACCGGCGCCATGACTGACGCCGGCTGGAAGGCCTTCTTCGACATGGCCTCGGACCAGGGCGTGTTCCCCAAGACCCTGGACTACAGGAAGGGCTATTCGCTGGAGTTCCTGCCCCCGGCGCCGGCGGCCAAGTGACCACCGCGGCCCTGACCGACGTCGAGGTCGACTACCCGCGGGGGCCGGCGCTGGGGCCGTTCGGCCTGGCCTTGGCGGCGGGCGAAATCGTGGCGCTGGTGGGGCCCTCCGGCTGCGGCAAGTCGACGGCCATGCGCCTGCTGGCCGGGCTGGAGGCGCCGACGCGGGGCGAGGTTTCGCGGACACCCGGCCGGGGTGAGACCGCCGTGGTGTTCCAGGCCCCGACGCTGGCGCCCTGGCGCACCGCCCGCGCCAACGCCGCGCTCCCGCTGGAGCTGGCCGGCGTCGACGGCTCTGAAGCCCGCGCACGCGCCGACGCGGCGCTCGCCCGCGTCGGGCTAAAGGGCGCTGAGGCCGCGCGGCCGGCGCAGCTTTCCGGCGGCATGGCCATGCGGGTGTCGCTGGCCCGCGCCCTGGTCACCAACCCCAAACTGCTGCTGCTCGACGAGCCCTTCGCCGCCCTGGATGAGATCACCCGGCGCGCGCTCGCCGACGACATCCTGGCGCTCTGGGCGGAGACCCGGCCCGCCATCGTCTTCGTCACCCACAATGTCGAGGAGGCCGTCTACATGGCCTCGCGCGTCGTGGTGATGAGCAAGGGGCCGGGCCGCACCGTCGGCGAGGTGGCGGTCGAAGGCGCCCTTCCACGCGCGCCGGGCTTCCGCACCACCCAGGCCTTCCGCGCCCAGGTGGAGGCGGTCTCGGCCCTGCTGGTGAAGGGGATGGCCGCGTGACTAGGCTCCTCCGCGCGCTGGCGCCCGTCGTGCTGATCGCGCTGCTGCTCGCCGCCTGGGAGATCGCCTGCCGCGCCCTGCAGGTGCCGCTGTTTTTCCTGCCGCCGCCGTCGGCGATCGTCGTCGCCATGGCCGCCGACTGGCGCGAGCTGCTGCAGTCCGCCTGGAGCACGCTCTCGATGGCGTTGATCGCGCTCCTGCTCGCCAGCCTGATCTCGCAGGCCCTGGCGCTCGCCGTCAGCCTCAGCGTCACCATCGAGCGGACGGTGTGGCCGCTGGCCGTCGTCCTGCAGGTGACGCCGGTCGTCGCCATCGCGCCCCTGGTGGTGATCTGGGCGGGCCTCGATCACGCGGACCGGGCGATCATGGCGCTGGCGACCATCGTCGCCTTCTTCCCGATCTTCTCGGGCGCCGTGGCGGGCCTGAAGGCCGCCGATCCGGACCTGGAGCGCCTGTTCGACCTCTATGGCGCAAGCCCCCTGCAGCGGCTGGTCAAGCTGCGCCTGCCATCCGCCGTGCCGCAGCTTTTGGAGGGTCACAAGGTGGCCGCCGGCCTGGCGCTGATCGGCGCGGTGGTGGCTGAGTTCGTCGCGGGCTCGGGCGGCGCCCAGGGTCTGGCGTGGCGCATCCTCGAGGCCAGCCACCGCATGCAGACGGCCAAGATGTTCGCCGCGGTCGTGGTCCTGGGCCTGATGGGCGCGGGCCTGAACACCGCCCTTCGCGCCCTGGAAAAGGCCGGCCTGCGCTGGTGGCGCGGCCGCTAGGACCCTACTTCGCCGGCGGGACCGGCGTCAGGACGTAGTGGATCGGCAGCCGGATTTTCGCGCCGACCGTCGGCTCGCCGTCGGTGCTCCAGGGCGCCATGCGGAACTTCGTGGTCAGCGCCAGGGCGCCAGCGCCATAGCCCTGGCCGGCCGGCGTCTCCTGCGCCACCGCGCAGCCGCTCAGGGACCCGTCGGAGGCCACCGTGCAGCCCAGCACGACGCGCACGTCGTTGACGCCGTTCTGGGTGGTGGGGAAGGTCGCGCGATAGTCGTCGATGCCCGGCGCCGCGGTCCAGGCGGGCTTGGTCACCACCGCAGCCCCGGTCAGCACGGCGGGGTCGAAGGTCACCGGGATGAAGACGTTGCGGCCGATCATGTCGGACTCGCCGGCCTTCAGCTTCTCGGCCAGCTTGCGGGCCGCCGGTGCGAAGCCATAGAGGCCGGGCTTTTCCTTCAACGCCTCGCAGTCGCGCGGGCGCAGGTCGCGGCCGATCTCGCAGGTCAGCGTGACCGTCCCGCCGATGTTGGCGGCCTTGGCCTTGGCCGGATAGGCCGCGGCGATGTCGGCGACGGTCGGGGCCTCGACCCAGGACGCGCCGTCGACCTGCGGGTCGGCCTGGGCGGCGACAGCGCAGGCGGCCACAGCGGCGGCGCCAACGATCATCAAGGCGGGGATTTTCAGAGACATAACAAACGCTCCCGGTGTTGGGGGCGACCTTGCCACGGTCCGGCGGACTTTGAGAAGACCTAGACGGCGGTGCGTTTGGCCGCCGGGCCGGCGCGCAGCCGTTCCAGGGCTTCGGTCGCCATGATGGTCAGCGAGCGCAGGCCGTGATCGGCGAAGACGTCGAGGGCGGCGTCCAGCGCCATGACGCCCGCCGCGCGCTCGCCGCGATCCTTGCCGGTGATGTCGACGCGAGCCTCGTAGAGCCGGGCCAGGTGCAGCTGCACCAGCGCCCAGGCCACAGGATCGCGGCGCGGCTGGAGCGTGGAAAGCTCGATCTTCAGCGCCGCCTGGGCGGTGTCCAGCACGGCGAGGTCGCCGGTCAGCTCGGCGGAGCGCGCCAGGCACATGGCCCGCTCGCCGGCCGCCAGGCCGCGCAGCGGGGTCGCCGGCGCGTCCTTCAGCACCAGGTTGGCGCGGTCGTAGCAGGTGACGGCTTGCTCGTAGGCGCGCTCGTCAGCGCTGGCGTCGCCGAGCGTCTGCAGGGCGTGCGCCAGCGCAATCTGGGTGCGGGCCCAGTCCAGCGGGCTGTGGTCCTTGCTGAGGTGGTCCAGCGCGCCCGCCAGCGTCGTCGCGCCGGCGGCCACCGCGTCGATGTCGCCCGAGGCCTCGCCCCACAGCGCGAGCGCCTGGCCGCGCAAGATCTCGGCGCGAGCCCAGGTCAACGGCTCATAGGCCAGGTCGACGCGGTCGGCGGCGGCGGCGGCGTCATCGATGGCCGCGCGCAACAGCGCCTCGTCCTTCAGCCGCGCGCCCCAGCCGCAGAGCAGGTCGGCGCGCATCAGCCGCGCCTCGGCGGCCAGCGGCCGGGCGGCCGGCGAGCGACGCGTCATGGCGTCCAGCGCCGCGATCGGAGCGTTGAAGCGGGCGACGGCGGCCCAGGCGGCCTGCGCATCGCCCTTGCCCAGGCCCTCGCGGCCCTCGACCAGGGCCAGGCCGACGTCGGCCAGCGGCGCGGCGATGCCGCCGCGGGCCACGCCGCGCGCTTCGCGGAAGGTGGCGGCGGCGGCGGCGTCGAGGCCGGGATCGCCGAACAGCTCAGCGCCCAGCAGGCCGGCGAAGGCCTGCTCGCAGCGGGCGCGGGCCCAGGCGTCGGGGCGGCGGACGGGATCGAAGGCGGCGCAGGCGGTCTCGGCGGCGCAGGCGGCCTTGCGTAGCGCCACAGCGTCGCCCGAACGCCGCGCCACTTCGCGCCAGACCATGGCGGCGTCCAGGCGGCGCTGCGCGCGGTCGTGGGCGCTGATCCGGCCGGCGGCCACGTCAGCGGCCTTGGCTTCCTGTTGCAGCAGGTTGAGGTCGAGCAGTTCCAGCAGGGTCGTGTCGCCGCCGGTCAGGCCATCGGCGTGCGGGCGCACCCGCTCCGCGCCCAACAGCCGCATCAACTCACGACCCAACTCGAACATTCCGCCACTCCCGGCGACCTTGCGTCCCGGTATGAGACGAAGGCCGCGCGCTTTGACGGATAAGAGCAAAGCCGGAGCCGGGATCGTAAACAAGTGGTTAATTTCCTAAGTATGGTTAACCGTGTCTTACGATCCACAGTAAAGCGCGACGGATTCAGGAGTTCCGTGGCGGCCGCACTTGAATTCGTTAACGCCGTGACCGCGCTTAGCCGAAGATCGCGGCCTGCTCGTCGGCGGTGAGGATGCGCCAGTCACCTGGCGCGAGGCTCTCCGGCAGGGCCAGCCCACCGATCCGGTCGCGGTGCAGGCCGGTCACGTGATTGCCCACCGCGGCGAACATCCGGCGCACCTGGTGATAGCGGCCTTCGGTGATGGTCAGGCGCGCCTCGCGCTCGCCGAGCGGTTCGAGGACCGCCGGCGCCAGGGGATCAGTCTCGCTCTCCAGCATCAGGGTCCCGGCGGCGAAGACCTCAGCCTCATCGCCCTTCAGGGGCCGGTCGAGGGTCGCGACATAGCGTTTGGCGATGTTGCTCTTGGGCGAGATCACCCGATGCAGGAACGGGCCGTCGTCGGTGATGAGCAGCAGGCCCGTTGTGTCCTTGTCCAGCCGTCCGATGCTCGACAGGGCCGGGATGCGCGCGCGCCAGCGGTGCGGCAGGAGTTCGTAGACGGATCGTCCCGGCTCGCGGTGCGAGCAGACCACCTCCAGGGGCTTGTGCATGAGCAGCGTCAGCGGGGCCGGCGGGTCAAGGGGCTGGCCGGAGACGGTGAGCCGGGTCGGCAGGTCGGGGCCGATAGGGACCTTCAGGCCGCCATCCCTCACCGCCACGCCGTCCAGCAGCACCTGCTTGCGGCTCATCAGGTCGGTGACGTCGCGGCGCGAGCCGTAGCCGAGGTTGGCCAGCAGGCGATCCAAGCGAGCGAGGGGCAGCTTGCTCACTTGCGCGCCTCAAAGATCTTGTAGCCGCCCGCGTCGCCGCGCACGGTCACCGTCTCGAACGCCTTGGCCAGAGCCGCCTCGTAGGGCAGGTGCCGGTTGGCCACGAGCCAGCAGACCCCGCGTTTGCCCAGCATCTTCGCCGCCGTCTCGATGAAGGCCACGCCCAGCGCCTGGTTCTCCAGGCCGCCGTCGTGGAACGGCGGGTTCATCACCACGAAGTCGAGATCGTCCACGCCCTCCAGCGGGCGGCGCAGATCGGCCCAGATGAGCTTGGCCCGCTCAGCGTCCAGATTGTGCTCGGCGCAGGCGATCGCGCGCCCGTCGATGTCGGCGCAGGTCAGCGCCTTCACCTTCGGCGAGGTCAGCACCGCGCGCGCCAGGAGCCCTATGCCGCAGCCCAGGTCCGCGCCCTCGCCATAGAGCGCCGGCAGGACCTCCAGCAGCCGCAGGCTGCCGGGATCGGGCCGATCCCAGCTGAACACGCCCGGCTGCGACCACAGAGCGAGCGACGGCACGATCCGCGGCGCGCCGGCGGAGATGGCCTCGTCGACGCCCACGAGCTCCGCCGGCCGCGGCGCGCTGCAGAACCGGTGATGCTTGCGCGCGTCCTCGGTGACCTTGCAGCCAAAGGCCTCCAACGTCTTCTTTAGCCGCGAGCCACCCTTGTCCTTGGGCGCGAAGGCGGTGATAGGCGCACCGGGCTTCAGCGCCCGCAGCGCCTGGGCCAGTACATAGTCCCGCTCCAGCGTCCCAGGCGGCGCCAGCACCGTGGCGCCATCGGCCGACGCGTCGGCAAGGCTCGCGATATCCGCAGAACCCGGGACCAGCGGTGACAGCTGCACCGCGCCAGCCGGGACCTCGATTAACCCCGGCGCCGGCGTCCCATAGAGCAGCGCCGCCACGGCCTTCAGGCCCGTTCCTTCGACCGCTCGAAGCGGACCTTGGGATAGCGCTCGCCGACGTAGCCGGTCTCCCAGGCGGTCTTGGCCAGGAACACCGGCTGGTCGTCGATGTCGGTGGCCATCTGCATGCGGTGTTTGCCCATGAAGTCTTCCAGGTCGGACTTGTCGCCAAGCGTCCAGCGCGCCTCGGCATAGGGGCTGGGCTCGAAGATCACCTCCAGCTGGTATTCGTTGGCCAGCCGGTCGGCCATCACCTCAAGTTGCAGCTGCCCCACCGCGCCGACGATGAAGTCCGCGCCCATGGTCGGGCGGAACAGCTGGGTCACGCCCTCCTCCGCCAGGCTCTCGAGCGCCTTTTTCAGGTGCTTGGCCTTCAGCGGATCTTTCACCCGCACCCGCTGCAGGATTTCCGGGGCGAAGTTGGGCAGACCGGCAAACCGCAGGCCACCGCTCTCGGAAAGACTGTCACCGACCCGCAGCACGCCATGGTTCGGAATGCCGATCACGTCGCCCGCGTAGGCGTCTTCGGCCAGCTCGCGGTCGGAGGCGAAGAACATCATCGGCGCGTTGACGCTGAGCTGCTTGCCGGTGTTCTGCACCTTCAGCTTCATGCCGCGGGTGAACTGGCCCGAGCAGAGCTTGAGGAAGGCGATCCGGTCGCGGTGGTTGGGATCCATGTTCGCCTGGACCTTGAACACGAAACCGGAGACCTCCTTGTCGCCGGGGATCACCGGCGTCGGTTGGCCGCCCCGCACCGCCGCCACCGCTTTCGGCGGCGGGCAATAGGCGCCGATCCCTTGCAGCAGCTGGTCCACCCCGAAATGGCGCAGCGCCGAGCCGAAGAACACCGGCGTCATGTGCCCTTCCAGGAACGACTGCGGATCGAAGGGCTTGGACGCGCCCTGCACCAGTTCGGCGCTGTCGGTGAGTTCGGAAAGCTCGTCGGCGTCCAGATAGTTCGAGATCGAATTACCCTTGAACGCCTGGGCGTCCGGATGGCCGTCTTCCTGCCCCGCGGGCCCGCCGCCCTTCTTGGCGAAGGGGATGAACTGCTCGCTGGCCAGGTCCAGCATGCCCTTGAAGCGACCGCCCGAGCCGGCCGGCCAGTAGAGCGGCGCCGGGTCCAGCGCCAGCTTGCCGGCGATCTCATCCAGGATCGCGAAGGGGTCCTGGGCTTCCCGGTCCATCTTGTTGATGAAGGTGATGATCGGGATGTCGCGCAGGCGGCAGACCTCGAACAGCTTCAGCGTCTGCGGCTCGATCCCCTTGGCCGCGTCCAGCACCATGATGGCAGCGTCCGCGGCGGTCAGGGTCCGGTAGGTGTCTTCAGAGAAGTCCTCGTGCCCGGGCGTGTCCAGCAGGTTGAACATTAGGCCGGCGTGGTCGAACGTCATCACCGACGCTGAGACCGAAATCCCCCGCTCGCGCTCGATCTTCATCCAGTCCGACCGCGTGCGCCGGTTCTCGCCCCGCGCCCGCACCTGCCCCGCCGCGCGGATCGCGCCCCCGGCCAGCAGCAGGTTCTCAGTCAGCGTCGTCTTGCCGGCGTCAGGATGGGAGATGATCGCGAAGGTCCGCCGGCGGGCGGCCTCGGCGGCGAGGGAAAGGGTCATGGGCGCGGCAGGTAGCGTGTGCGCCGGCTTTCCGCAAATGCAGGCGCGTCAGGACGCCGGCAGATTGAGCTGCCACGACACCCCGAACCGGTCGTCGACCCAGCCGAACCGCAGGGAAAAGCCGTAGTTGTTGAGCGGCATCCGCACGACGCCGCCTTCGGAAAGGCCGGCGAACAGTTGCTCGATCTCCAGCTCGTCGGCGCAGTCCACGAACAGCGAGATCGAAGGCGTGAAGCTGAAATCGTGCACCGGCGGGCTGTCGATGATCATCAGCTCCTGCCCGGCGATGACCAGCACCGCGCGGCTGACCTGGCCCTCGGGCGCCGGCTCGCCGGGGCCGTAGTGGACGATCCGCTTGAGCTCAGCGCCCGGGATCAACTCGCGGTAGAGCGCGATCGCCGCGCCGGCGTCGCCCTGGAACATCAGGAACGGGGTGACCTTGTCGACCATGGCGTGAGCTCCGGGGTCAGATGAGGACGACGAGTTCGGAATAGGCCTGAAGGGTCGCGTCAACTGTGTAGAGCCGGGCCGGCTCCGTCAGGGCCTGGGCGACCAGCAGCCGGTCGAAGGGGTCGCGATGGATGAGCGGCAGGTCGGCGACGGTCAGGGCTGCGGCGGACGTCACCGGCAATTCGACGAAGCCGTCCCTCAGCGCGGCCTCGAGGATTTCACGCGGCGTGACCCTGAAGTCCGCACGGCCCAGGGCGGCCTTGATCGAGATCTCCCAGATGCTCGCCGCGCTAAACAGGACATCCTGGTCCGGGTCTTCCAGCAGAGCTCGCACCTGCGGCGTCAGCCGGTCCGGGTCAATCACCGCCCAGATCAGCAAGTGGGTGTCGACGAGCAGCCGCAGGGGTCAGCGGCCTTCGAAGGCGTCGAGGAGATCATCCGGCAGCGGCGCATCGAAGTCCGGGGGCACCACCGCCCGGCCTGCCAGGCTCCCCAGCCGGCGTCTGGGTCGGTCACCGGAGGCAAGGCCCGTCAGCCGCGCCACCGGCTTGCCAGCCTTGGCGATCACGATCTCCTCGCCCGCCGCCACACGGTCGAGCAGGCTGGAGAAATGGGTCTTCGCGGCGTGGACGTTTACGGTCGCCATGCGGTTCACTCCCGATATGGACTAACTTAGTCCATGCATGGTGCGCCCACAAGGCTTAGCGGCCTTCAGCACGATGGCGCCCGGCTCCTTCGCGAACTCGCGAAGGCCATGCCAGGGCTTGGGCTTGTGGATGTCCATGGAAGCCGCTCCCCCAAGCGGATCACGCATACCTGAGGGCAGCTAAGCGGACTCGCGCGCCCGCCGCTAGGGGGATTGCGGCGTCAGGCCGCCAGCCGTCGCCAGATCTTGCGGTCAGCGACCACGGCGTCGAGATCGCCGTCACGCTGCAGGTTATGCAGTTCGGCCATCACCTCGAACTGGCAGGCGACGAACCGCACCGTCACCTCATTGGGCGAGCAATCGAGCGTGGGGGCGATGAACAGGGCGGCGTTGATCATCGGCGCCTTGGCGGTGATCAGGGCGCAGAGCCTGCGCGCCCGTTCAGGATTGGTCCGCGCCAGCAGCGGCTCGCGGGCGAACAGCTCCTGGCCCATGCGCAGGATCGAGGGAAAGCTCAGGCGCAGCATCCGCTGGCCGTCCAGCTGGGCGTCCATGGCGACGCAGTCGAGGCGAAGGACAACATCGTTGAGCAGGAAGAGCATGACGCCTTGATCGCATAGGCAGGCTTTCATGCCCGTTCACGAAGGCGGTTAACCGGCGAAAAACCCTAAAGTTTCTCAGCCCTTCTCCACCGGCTCGGTGAGGAAATGGCGGCCCTGGCGGTCGTCGATCTCCACCACCCAGACGTCCGGGTCGACGCGCACGGCCCGCTCGATATAGGCGTCGAGCTCCGGCTCCAGCTCCGAGTTGGCCGGCTGCATCCACACCCGCTCGCCATCGAGCCGGGTCGCCTCGGCATAAAGTTTCGCGGTGCCCTCGGGGCGGTTCAGCACCTTGACCAGCACCGCGCCGGCGCGGGCGTCGCCCTTGCGGATCACCATGCCAAAGGCGCCGGAGAGCTCCGCCCTGCGGATCAGGGCCGAGACCCAGATGTCGGTGGAGAGCAGCATTTAAGCTTTTGTTCCGGTCTCGATAACGGAGTGGCAACGCTGACTGCGCTACTCCACCGGCTGGTCGCAAGGCCATAGCGAAAGAAGACGCATGAAAAGCTCGCGCAGAAGCGCGAAGCCGGCGTCTCGGTGGATGGGGTTGTTGTGGGGGGCTCTTGCCCTTTCGCCCGCTGTTGCGCACGCGCAACCGGCGGACCTGTTCTACGAGCGCGCGGTGATGTCGGCGGCGGATCAGCGCTGCGGACTGTTCGCCCCGGAAGTCGGCGCGGCCCTGGCCGCCGCGACCGCGCAGGCGCGTGGCGCCGCCTTGCGCGCCGGGACCTCCGGCGAAGTGCTGCGCCAGACCGAACGTATGGCCCAGGCCCGCGCCGCCACCGCCGATTGCCGCTCGTCGGACATCCAGACCGCCGCCGCTCGGGTTCGCAGCGCCTTCTCAGGCTTCGCGAAGCTTACTCGGCTAACCTACGCCGGCGACGTCGCCGGCTGGCAGGCCGACCGCAACATCTACCGCAGCGCCCGCTGGCAGCTGTCGCAGGACACCAGCTTCGGCGCCGACCGGATGGCCTTTGGCCTGATCGGCAAGGATGGCCCCGGCGCCCTGGTGGCCGTCGCCCGCTTCGCCGACGGCGCCGAGCCCTACGCCGCGCGCCTGGTGCTGCGCGACGGGACCCGCAGCGACCGGCCCTATCTCGCCCGCCTGACCGGCGGCTCGACCGCCGGCCTGCCGCTGGCCCAGCGACTGCCGCCGGCCGGCGCCCAGAAAGCCTACGCCGCCGCCGCCCGCGCCCCGGCCGGCCCCGACATCCTCCCGAAGGGCGCTACGTCCGGCTGGGCTTTCCGTTTCCCGGACACCGCCGCCAAAGAACTCGCGAGCCTGGACCCGCGGGAGTCCGTCGCCGTCGACTTCCTGTTCCCCGGCGACGTCACCCGCCGCGCCTACGTCGAAGTCGGCGACTTCGCCGCCGGCCGAGCCTTCCTGACGGTGTCGGGGCGCTAGGCTTCGGCCGCCAGGGCCACGGGCTCCGACTGCACCAGCACCGGCATGCGCACCGTGACCGTGGTGCCCTCGCCGAGCGTGCTTTCCATGGTCATCTCGCCGCCGTGCAGGCGGGCGAAGGCGCGGACCAGCGACAGACCAAGGCCCGCGCCGGCCGCGCGGTGCTCGGCGTCGCCGGCCTGTTCGTAGGGGCGGCCCAGCCGCGCCAGGTCCTGCGGCGAGATCCCCACGCCGGTGTCGGCCACGACGATCTCCAGCACCTCCCCGACCGGATGGGCCGAGACGGTCACCGAACCGCCCTTGGGCGTGAACTTCAAAGCATTGGAGATCAGGTTGAAGGCGATCTGCTTGATCGCGCGCCGGTCTGCTTCCGCTTCCAACGACTCCGACGACAGCTCGCCCCGCAGGCTGACGCCCTGCCGGTCGGCTTGGCCACGCATCAGGCGCAGGACCGCGGCGATGGCGTCGCGGGCGTCGAAGTCCTCCCGCGCCAGCTCGAACCGCTCGGCCTCGATCTTCGACATGTCGAGCACGTCGTTGATCAGCTCCAGAAGGTGCGCACCGCTCTCGTGGATCAGCTCGGCATATTCCGAATAGCGGTCGGACATCGGCCCGAACAGCCGCTGCCGCATGATGTCGGAGAAGCCCATGATGGCGTTCAGCGGCGTGCGCAGCTCATGGCTCATATTGGCCAGGAACCGCGACTTGCCGGCGTTCTGCTGTTCGGCGACCACGCGGGCTTCGTCCAGCTCCAGCTCGCGGCGCTTCTGGGCGCGGGCGTCGCGCAGAGCGACCACCAGCCGCTTGGCGCCCATCCGGCGCACGGTCAGCACGCACCAGCCCTGGACGTCGTGGGCCGGGGTAAAGGCGATCTCGGCCGAGCCGTCGGCGGCGGCGCGGAGCAGCGCCTCCTCGACACCCGCACGTTCCTCCGCCGCGGCCAGTTCGCCCAGATTGCGGTTAGGCAGGTCGCGGGTCTCCAATCCTACCGGCGCCTCGCCGAAGGCCTCCAGGATCCGCCCGCCCGGATAGACCGACAGCAGGAGTTGCGGCTGGTGATCCAGCGCCTCACGCAGCTTCAGCTCCGCCTCGTGGGCGCGAGCGTCCTCGCCGGCCACCCGGCCCTGCAGGGCCACCAGCCCGGCCGCGAACCCCAGGCCGGTCGTCCCCAGCGCCAGCAGGCTGAGCCAGGGCGTCAGCGCCTGCGGCGGCAGGGGCAGCAGCAGGATCGATGAGCCGATCGCGGCGGTGGCCGCGGCCGCTACGCCGGCGGCGGCGCCGAGCGCCAATAGCTTGGGCCGTCCAAACGCCGCGCTCGCCGCCAGCGGCGCCAGGCACCAGACCGCCAGCGGTCCAGCCGTCCCGCCGGTGAGCAGCGCCGCAGACGCGCCGGCCAGCGCCCAGATCAGAATCGCACCGAAAGCCCCGGTCTCTTCGCCGGCCTGCGCCAGCAGGGCTCCGGCCAGACCCGCCGCGCCGATCGCGCCCAGGGCGGCAAGCTCGGCCGGCGGCAATCCCGAGCCGCCCAGCGCCAACCCGCCCGCGCTCAGCCCCACGACGAGCGTCCACGCAAGGTGCCAGCTCACGGGGAAGCGCCGTCCAGCGGCGGTGGCGGCGCGGGGGCGCAGCCGTCGTTTGGGACTGGTCAGCGGCAAGCCTGGATGATCTGTGCGCGTGACATGGCCGGCTAGTTTAGCGTCTGAGGTGAGTCCAGGTAAGTGTGCTCGCCCAGCGGGCGATCGTTGCTCCACAGGCGAGAGCCGGTTGCGAAAGGAAATCGTAAGCGGCAGGGGCCAAAATACAGCCTCTTCGAACGAGGGCTAAGCGCCTCCCATGCCGCCAGAGGCCGAACCCGCGCCCAACACCCCGGCGTCCGCGCCGCCAGCGCCCGCTGCCGCCTCGCGCCGCGGGCGCAAGACCGGGGGCATCGCCGCTCTGGAGGACCAGAAGCGCGCCTTCCTGCGGCTGGTCAGCCACGAGCTGCGCACGCCGCTCAATTCGATCCTCGGCTTCTCCGAAATCCTCGCCGCTGAGCTCTACGGCCCGCTCGGCGCCCCGCAGTACAGGGAATACGCCGAGATCATCCGCGGCAGCGGCAAGAAGCTGCTGCGCCTGGTGAACCAGGTGCTGGAGATCGGCCGCCTGGAGGGCGTCGAGCTCGAGGTGGGCGCGGAAGCGCTGGAGCCGGCCTTCGACTCCGCCATCGCGGCGTCTGCGACCGACTTCGTCCGCGGCGTCCGCCCGGTGGTGATCGAGGCAGACGAGTTACCGCTGGTGCTGGCCGACCCCTGGGGCCTGCGCACGGTGCTGAGCCACCTTTTGCAGAACGCCGCCATGTTCGCGCCTGACGACGGCGAGGTCCGCCTGCGCGCCGTGGTCAGCGAGCGGCACATCGACGTCCTGGTCGAGGACGACGGCGAGGGCGTCGATCCGACCGACCTGCCCCGCCTGCTGCTGCCCTTCGAGCAGGGCCAGAATGCGCTGGTCCGCCGCACCGAAGGCGCGGGCCTGGGCCTCGCGATCTGCGAGCTCACCTGCCGCGCCATGGGCGCGCGCCTGACGCTCACCTCCGCGCCCGGCCAGGGCATGACCGCCCAAGTTCGCCTCAAGCGCGCTTAGCAGCGGTTGCGCGCCGCCGCTACGCCCCCTAAGTCGCGGCCATGGGCGCCATCCAAGACGAACTCGCCGAGCTCTCCGCCGAGTTCGAGATCCTGGGCGATTGGGAAGAGCGCTACCGCTATGTCATCGACCTGGGCAAGGACCTCGCGCCCCTGACCGACGCCGAGCGCTCCGACGCCAACAAGGTGCGCGGCTGCGCCAGCCAGGTGTGGCTGGTGACCGAGCCCCAGAGTGACGGGGCGCTCAAGTTCCGTGGCGATAGCGATGCCCATATTGTGCGGGGCCTGATCGCCATCGTGCTGCGGCTGTTCTCCGGGCGGCAGCCGGCCGAAATCCTCGCCTTCGACGCAGAGGCCGCCTTCGAGACCCTCGGCCTCAAGGGTGCGCTCTCGCAGCAGCGATCGAATGGCTTGGCCTCGATGGTCGCCCGCATCCGCCGGGACGCCGAGGTCCGGGCCTAGAAGCCGGGCGGCTAGGCCGCGCGGATACCGCTTATACCCTGGCTCATGCCGACCACGGCGTCGAAGCCCAGGATCATGTCCACCTGATCGCCGTCCGACGCCAACGGCAGGCGCAGCCACAGGATCGACAGGTGCGAGGCCCCGCGCCAGGCCAGGCTGTGCAGGCCCACCGCCGGGCGCTTCTGCGTGACCACCTTGCCCAGTTCCACGCGCCAGTAGTCGGCCGCCGCGGTGTTGTAGATGTCGCCAAGCCGCTTGCCGGTGATCTCGCGGCCATAGACGCCGTAGAGGGCCGTGCCGGCCAGCCGCATGCGGAAGTCCGCCGCCGCGCCCGACGCGTCCGCGGCCACCTCGATCAGGCTGATGGTGGGCAACAGGCGCTTGATCCCGCCCGGGTCCAGATGGGCGCGTCCGGGCAGCCGGGCGCCATCCCGCAAAGAGGCCCAATAGGCGAAGAGTTCCTCGTGCGCGCGTACTGCCGCGCCGGGAGCCCCTATCTGCGCCGCCATGTGCAGATACCCCGACAACCGGTTGGATTCACAACGAATCACTTATCGCTGATTGCGCGAATCGGCGGCAAGCGGAAAAGGGTTAACGCGGGCCGAATTCGCGCAATGCGTGCACAAATGAATCGGTGGCGCTGGGGCTGGCCCCACAAACGGAAACGCCCGCCGAAGCCGGCGGGCGTCCCGAACTCGAAACTGAATGTAGAAGCCTAGCGCTTCTTGCGCGGCGCCTGGCGGCCGCCCTGGCCCAGGCCCATCTGCTTGGCCAGGTCCGAACGCGCCTTGGCGTAATTCGGGGCGACCATGGGATAGTCCTTCGGCAGGCCCCACTTGGCGCGATATTCCTCGGGGCTCATGTTGTACTTGGTGCGCAGGTGCCGCTTCAGCGACTTGAACTTGCGGCCATCTTCCAGGCAGATCAGGAAATCGGGTGTGATCGAGCGGCGGATCGGCACCGCCGGCTCCTTCGGAGCCACCTCGGCCGTCTCGCCGCCGGTGGAGATTCCGGCCAACGCCCGGTGCACGCTTTGGATCAGCGCAGGCAGGTCAGCTGCCGTAACGGAATTGTTGCCCACATAAGCGGAGACAATATCCGCCGTCATCTCGATGACTTCCGACTTCTCATCCATTCTTGTTTTCCATAGGAAGCGCGCCGTCGAGGGCGCTGAGTTGATTCACAACATCAGTACCGCGTTGCTTATCTGGAAGTTATGCCCGGCACAAGCACACAAATAGAGATTATTTCAGCGTAACGGCGCCAAAATTGAGGTGGAAACAGGCAGTTGAGTTCAAAGAACCGGTTTCGCCGAGTAAGCGCCAATGTCTCTACCTGGGTGGCCACTGCCTAAGCGGCTGTTCTCAACGGAAATCCGGCGCCTGCCAGTGGTCCCAGATGTCCGGCAGCTCGCTGGACACCTTGTCGGGATAGACCGCGGGGCGCTTTTCCAGGAACGAGGTCACCCCCTCGCGCGCGTCGCCCGACCTGCCGCGCGCCTGGATGCCGCGGCTATCGGCACGGTGCGCGTCCATGGGATGCGCCGCGCCGGCGTTGCGCCAGATCAGCTGGCGGGTCAGGGCGATCGAAACAGGCGCGGTGTTGTCGGCGATCTCGCGGGCCAGCGCGCGGGCCGCAGGCAGCAGGTCGTCCGGCGCGTGCAGCGAACGCACCAGGCCGCGGTCGTAGGCCTCCTGCGCCGGGAAGACGCGGCCGGTGTAGCACCACTCCAGCGCCGTCTGGACGCCCACCAGATGCGGCAGGAACCACGAGGACGCCGCCTCCGGGTTCAAGCCTCGCCGCGCGAAGACGAACCCATAGCGCGCTTCGGTGGAGGCGAGCCGGATGTCCATGGCCAGCTGCATGGTCGCGCCCACGCCGACGCCCACGCCGTTCACCGCCGCGATCACGGGCTTCAGGCTCTCGAAGATCCTCAGGGTCAGCAGGCCGCCGCCATCCCGCTGCTTGCCGTCGCGGGTGCGCGCGCTCAGGTCGGCCTGGCCATCCCCGGCGCGGCTCGAATAGTCGAAGGTCTGCGCCCCGGCCGACAGGTCCGCGCCGGCGCAGAACGCCCGGCCCGCGCCGGTGACGATCACCGCCCGCACCGCGTCGTCGCCGTCGGTCACATCGAAGGCGTCGATCATGTCCTTCATCATCTGGGTGTTGAAGGCGTTGAGCTTCTCCGGCCGGTTCAGCGTGATGGTCGCGACGCCATCCTCGACGGCATAGAGCAGGGTCTCGAAGGTCGGCGCGGCGGCCATGGCGTTCTCCCGTTTTTTTGAGCGCGAATTTTGGCCCATGCCGCCTGCTTGACGGACAGTAGGTCAAGGCCCGCTATAGCGACTGAACGAAGATAAGTTGGCGGCGGCCCGCAAGAGGTGGCCCCAGTGGGAGTTGAGACCATGCATCCCTACCTCCACGCCGCGGCGACCCCGGACAAGGCCGCCCTGATCATGGCGTCGTCCGGCGAGACGGTGACCTACGGCGAGCTCGATGCGCGATCCAACCAGGGCGCGCACCTGTTCCAGAGCCTGGGCCTCAAGGCCGGGGACGCCGTCGCTTTCTGCATTGACAACAACCCGCGCTACTACGAACTGCTGTGGGCCGCGCAGCGGTCGGGCCTGCGGTTTACCTGTCTGTCGACCAAGCTCACCACCGGCGAGGTCGAATACATCGTGAAGGACTGCGAGGCGAAGGTGTTCGTGGCCTCCGCCGCCCTCACCGAACTGGCGCTGGCTGTGGCGCCGCTGATCCCCGGCGTGACGCTCTACATGGTCGGCGGCGAAGCCGGGCCGTTCAAAAGTCTCGAAGCGGCCCGCGCGGCCTTCCCCACAACGCCCGTCGCCGACCAGACGGCCGGCAGCGCCATGCTCTATTCCTCCGGCACCACCGGGCGGCCGAAGGGCGTGCGCCGCGCAGCCGCCATCGATCCGGCGATCGATGCGCCCAACGGCCTGGGGATAATCGGCCAGGCGCTCTACGGCTGGACGTCGGACACGGTCTATCTGTCGCCCGCGCCGCTCTATCACGCGGCCCCCTTGGGCTGGTCCATGGCGGTCCAGGCGCTCGGCGGAACGGTGGTCATGATGGAGCACTTCGACGCCGCCGACGCGCTCCGCTTCATCGAGCAGTACAAGATCACCTCGGCCCAGTGGGTGCCGACCCACTTCGTGCGGATGCTGAAGCTGCCGCCGGAGGCCCGCGCCCGCTACGATCACTCATCCCTGAAGTCGGTGTTCCACGCCGCCGCGCCCTGCCCCGTGCCGGTCAAGGAGCAGATGATCGCCTGGTGGGGCCCGATCGTGCACGAGTACTACGCCGGCACCGAGGGCAACGGCTTCTGCATCATCAACTCGGAAGAGTGGCTGGCCCACAGGGGCTCGGTCGGCCGGGGCATGACCGCCCAGGTGCGCATCTGCGACGACGAGGGCAACGTCCTTCCGCCCCGCGCCGAGGGCATGGTGTTCTTCGAAGGCGGCGGCCAGTTCGAGTATCACGGCGACCCCGCCAAGACCGCCGAGAGCCGCAACAAGCACGGCTGGACCACGCTGAACGACGTGGGCTGGGTGGACGAGGAAGGCTTCCTCTACCTCACCGACCGCAAGAGCTTCATGATCATCTCCGGCGGGGTGAACATCTATCCGCAGGAGCTTGAGAACGTGCTGATCGGCCACCCCAAGGTCGCCGACGCCGCGGTGGTCGGAGCCCCCGACGAGGAGATGGGCGAGAAGGTCGTCGCGGTCATCCAGCCGATGGACTGGGCCGACGCCGGCGACGAGCTGCGCGCCGAGCTTATGGCCTACGCGCGGGCGCACCTCAGCCACGTGAAATCACCCAGGGTCATCGACTTCATGGCCGAGCTGCCGCGCCACGCCACCGGCAAGCTCTACAAGCGCCTGATCCGCGACGCCTACTGGGCCAAGGACGGCGCGCGCATAGCCTGAAATCGCTTACTGGCTGGCCCTGTCGCCGACGTGGCTTGACGGTAAGTGATAGATATATCACCTTACCGTAGTTGGGAGTCCCCAACCTGAAACGCCCGCGTCCTCCAAGTGATTGATCTATCACACGAGGCCGCGAGCCGAGCCGGAGATCGCCGCATGAGCCAAGTCGCCCAGAGCCTCGCGCCCGCCGTCCAGAGCGGCGCCGCCAGATACGTCCTGATCGCCGGCCGCTTGCTGCTGGCGGCGCTGTTCATTCTGGCCGGCGCGCTGAAGATCATCGGCCCGGCGCCGTTCCTGGCCCACATGGCCGAGCATCGCGTGCCGGCCTTCCTGCTGATCGGGGTCATCGCGCTGGAGCTGGGCGCGGGGATCTGCGTGCTGATCGGCTGGAAGCTGCCCTTCACCGCCGGAGCACTGGCCGCCTTCTGCGTGGCGACCGCGCTGATCTTCCACAGCAACTTCGCCGACAAGGCCGAACGCACCCTGTTCGTGAAGGACCTGGCGATCGCCGGCGGCCTGCTCGTGCTTGCCAGCACGGCGATTGTCTAGGGCGACGGCCATTGACGGCCCGGCGGGCCGCTCGCGATATGGGCTGGAATGGTTGGAAATGACGCCCCCAAGGACAAGTCCGGCGACACCGCGCAACGGCTGCTGGACGCGGCGGCGGATGAGTTCAACGCGCACGGCTTCGCGGGCACCGACACCAACCGGATCGCCCGCCGCGCCGGCTTTGCGCCACAGACCTTCTATCGCTGGTTCGAGGACAAGACCGAGATCTTCATCCGCGTCTATCACGCCTGGCAGATGCAGGAGGCCGGAACCCTCAACGCCCTGCTGCGTGAAAACGCCCCTGACGCCCAGCTGGTCCGCGCCGCCATCGATCACCACCGCGCCTTCCTAAAATTCCGCCGCAGCCTGAATTTCCTGACCCAGGAAAACCCGAAGGTGCGGGCCGCCCGCGCGGAAAGTCGCGCCCGGCAGATTCAGGTGATCCGCATGATCCAGGGTGACCGCGCCCAGAGTGAGAGTGAGATTGTCCCCCTGCTCTTCCAGATGGAGCGACTGGCCGACGTACTCGCCGAGGGCGAGATTTCCGACATGGGTCTCGACCCCGCCTCGACGGAGGCCGCGCTCGCCGGGATCATCGGCCGGCTGCGCGAAGGTGCGCGCCCGGCCTAGTCCTGAGCTGGACCGATCGCACGGGGCAGTTCTCGCACCTCGATGACGCCGCCGGCCTCATAGACCGGATTGCCAGCCAGCAGGCCTTGCGCGGCTGCCATGTCTTCGACCTCGACCCGCACGTAGCCAACGATGTGGCTGCTGATCGGCGGCGCCTGGCCGTCTTTCTTCAGGCAGAATCCACGCCCGATCGCCGAGCCGCCGCGCAAAACACCTCTCTCGTTCAAGCGGCTGATATAGGCCTCCCATTCCGCCGGGTCGGCGGGCTCGGCCTCGTGCATCAGGAAAATGAAGTCGGCCATCGTCGCCCCCTCTAAGCGGCACACTTGCTCCCATGCGGCTTGCTCGCCGGTGGGCAGGTGCTAGATCGGTTCGCAGCTAAGCTAATCCAAGAGGGAGCGAACGATGGACGCGGTGGAAATCAAAGATCTGGCCGGACTGGTCGGGACGGAAGTCGGGGTCTCGGACTGGGTCCTGATCGACCAGGCCCGCGTCAACATGTTCGCAGAGGCGACCGGCGACCATCAATGGATCCACGTCGACGTGGAACGCGCGACCCGCGAGATCGGCGGCCCGATCGCCCACGGCTACCTGACGCTGTCGCTGATCCCGTTCCTGGGCCAGGGCATGCTGCCGGTGAAGGGCGTGACGCGCGGCATCAACTACGGCTCCGACAAGGTCCGCTTCATCAACATGGTCCGCGTCGGCAAGCGCGTGCGCATGCGCCAGAAGCTGATCGGCGCCGAGCCCAAGGCCGGCGGCATGCAGATCAAGAACGAATGCACCATCGAGATCGAAGGCGAGGAAAAGCCCGCCTGCATCGCCGAGACGATTTCGATCGTCTACGGCGGCTAGACCCTACTTCGGCGGCGCGGCGGGAGGCTTCTCCGCCGCGCTGGCCGGGGCCGGCGAGGATTGCTGCGCCGGATCCTTGCCGGCGAAGGCGTCGGCGATGAAAGCGATCATCCGGCGGCGCAGATCCTGGCCGTGCCATGGCTCCCGCGTCGTCTGCGCCGAAAAGCCCGCGCCCAGGGTGCGGTGCGTCTCGCGCGGATAGGTGATCAGTTCCACGGGCACGCCGACCTGGCGCAGGGCCCGGTACATCTCCTGGGATTGGCCCAGCGGATCGGTGGGATCGTCCTCACCCTGCAGCAGCAGCATCGGCGTCTTGCCGTGCGTCACCTTGGCGAGCGGGCTCTGCCGCCAGGCGTCGGCGAACCGGTCCCAGGGCTTGCCGAAGTACCAGCGGTCGTAGAACGAGCTGTCCTCCGTCCCATATTCGCTGAACTGGTCGATCACCGGTGCACCCGACACCAGCGCCTTGAACCGGTCGGTGCGGCCCTCGACAAAGGCCGCCATCTCGCCCCCGTAGCTGTAGCCGATCAACGCCATCCGCGCCGGATCGACGCTGTATTTGGCCAGCACCGTGTCCACGCCGGTCATGATGTCGGTGTAGTCGCCGCCGCCCAGATCGTTCTTGTTGGCCGCCTCGAAGGCCGCGCCATAGCCCTGGCTGCCGCGCGGGTTGGTCTCCAGCACCGCCCAGCCCTGGGCGACCAGCAGGTTCGCCAGGTTCGAATAGCGGTCCACGAAGAGCCCCGACGGGCCGCCGTGCACGATCACCACCAGGGGTGGGCGCGTCTCGCCGCCCTTCGGCTGATAGAGCAGGCCCTGCAGCTTCAGCGCGCCGTTGGTCCAGGTCACCCGTTCGCTCGGCGCGGCGGGCCAGTCGGCGGGGACGATCGGCGGCAGGTCCAGCTTCACCGCCGCCTCGCCCAGCCTGGCCGCCATATAGAGCGCCGGCGGCTGCAGCGGCCCGCTGGCGGTGAAGGCCCAGGCGGTCTCGGCCGGATTGGCTGCCACACCGGCCACCACCGGCTGCGGCGCCTCGATCCAGTTGATCGCGCCGCTGACCAGGTCGATCCGCGCCAGCTTTTCGTCGACCCCCACAAAGATCGGCATGACCACCGACTTGCCGCCGGCCTCCAGCACATAGGCGTCGGTCAGCGTGCCGGTCAGCCCCTTGGTCAGGCCGCGCGCCTTGCCGGTTCCCAGGTCATGGACGAAGAGCTCTGCGCATCCCGGAGGCGCGTCCTCCTCGCACTGGGCGAGGTATACTAGGCCGATCCCGGCCCAGGTCGCCTGGCGCACGGTCTTAGGCACGCCGGCCGCCACCTGGTTCGCCGCCCCGGTGGACGCCCTCACGATCCACAGCCGCGCCGCCGGGCCCAGGTCCTCGTCCTCCGGCGCGGTCACCACCAGGAGTTGGTCGGACGCCGGGTTCCAGCGGGCCGACTGGACGTTGTCCGGCAGTTCCACGGCCCTGGCCGCGCCGGTGGCGGCGTCGACAAGGTAGAGCCGCACCGTCTTGCCGTCGTCACGCCCGACGCGCACGGCGTCGTCCTTCTTCTTCACCTCGCCGGCGCGCGCGGCGGTCTCGCCGTCGGCGGCCACGACCGCGATCCATCTGTCGTTGGGGGCGATCTCATAGGCGCGCAGGTCGGCGGCGACCGCGTCGTCGCCCTTAAGCTCCCAGCCGGCCTGCACCGCGCCCTTCGCCGGCCGCGCCAGCACCAGGGCCTGCGCCTCGCCGCCGGCCATCGGCAGGCGATAGAGCCGGTTGGCCTTGTCGCGCTTGGCCAGGAAGAACAGGTTCGCGCCGTCCTTGGCCCAGGCCGGGCCGTGCTCGCCGGGCTGATCGTCGGCGGTCGAACGGGTCACCTGCCGGGCAGGCTTGCCGTCCGCCCCGCTCAGCCACAGGTGCGTCTGGCCGCCCTCGGCGGTGGAGGCGGCGATCACCGCGGCTACCTGATGGCCGTCCGGCGACAACGCGATCTCGCGCAGGTCGCGCACATTGCGGACGCTGTCGTTCAGCGGCGGCTCGGCGGCCCATGCAACCTGCCCGGCCCACAACACCCCAGCCAGCGCCAAGGCGCTCACGCCCATCATTCGGTTCATGGAATTTCCCCACCCACAGCAGGGTCTGTGATCGCCCGCGCCCAGCCGGCCCGTCAATGCGTCTGGAGCCGAAGCCTATTCCGGACGGGCGGCTTCCTCGGCCGACGCCGCCTTGGCGCCGGAGATCGGTTCCTGACTGGCCACCTCGGTGACCGGCGCGTCCGGGTCCTTGATCAGCGCGATGGTCTCGCGGATGAACCGCGCATTGGTGACGATGCCGATGTCCAGGCGCTCGCTGTTCAGCTCGACCTGCTGGGTGAGCAAGCCGGCGATGAACTCCACGTCCGGGCCATTCTGACCGCTATCGCCGGTCGCGGTGTGGCGCGCCGGGCCACTCATGAACACCGGGCCGCCGGAGTTGCCGGGGAACACCGAGAAGTCGAGCAGGAAGGTCGGGAAAATCCTCGCCGGCGCGATCGGATAGGAGGCCACGCGGCCGGCGCGCAGGATCGGGAAGCCCGCTGAATTGGCCGCCAGTCCGCGCGGGAAGCCCAGCGTCATCATCTGGTCGCCCGCGCCCACCTGGTACTTGGCGAAGGTGTCGTCGGCCGCCAGATAGTCCTCCGAAATCGCCGCCTTGGCGAAGGCCGCCGGCGCGGTGATGGCGATCGCCGCCACGTCGCGCGACGGATGGTGCGTCCACAGGGGATGGCCCTGGCCATCGCGGATCTTCAGGCTCTGCGGCGAGTAGCTCCAGCTGCCGTCGGGGTTGGCGAAGCGGTAGCCGATCCGCGCATTGGCCTTGGGCATCTTGTCGAAGACGTGGTTGGCGGTGACCAGGATGGTGTGCGGCTTGCCGTCCGGCGTGGTCTCGGTGATCAGGAAGCCGGTGCCGACGGTGCGGGTGCCGTCGCCCAGCGGCTGCTCCAGCTGCACGGTCGCCTGCATCATCTGCGCCGACAGGTCCATGACCATGGTCGCTGGTTCCCAACTCGATTAGCTGCGGATCGCGGCGCTAGAGTGCGCGGGCTCGATTGCCGTACAGTGAATCGGAACGGGCTTTTTCCGCAAGGCGCTATGGCGTCGCGGCTTGACCGCATAGACAGCCGCCCGCCTGGACGGCATCTAACGCCGCATGAGTAAGCTGATCCCGCCCGTCGCCACCAAACATCCCAAGCGCATCGAGCAGCTCGGCCGTGTGCGCACCGACGACTACGCCTGGATGAAGGACGACAACTGGCAGCAGGTGCTGCGCGACCCCAAGACCCTGCGCGGCGACGTGCGCGAGCACTTGGACGCGGAGAACGCCTACACCAAGGCCATGCTGGCCGGGACGGAGGTCCTGCAGGCCGAAATGTTCGGGGAGATGAAGGGGCGTATCAGGGAAGACGACTCGTCCGTCCCCTCGACCGACGGTCCCTTCGACTACTACGTCCGCTACGACCTTGGCGCGCAGCATCCGATCCACGCGCGGCGCCCCAAAGGCGCGGCCGACGGCGAACAGGTCCTGCTGGATGAGGAGGCGCTCTCCAAGGGCAAGCCGTTCTTCGAGGTGGGCGCGGCCAGCCACAGCCCCGACCACGCGCTCTACGCCTGGGCCGCCGATGAGCAGGGCTCGGAGTACTACACGATCCGGGTCAAGGACTTGGCGACCGGCGAGGAGCTCGGGACGCCGGCGGAGAGCGCCTACGGCTCACTGACCTTCTCGCCGGACGGCCAGTGGCTGTTCTGGATCTGGCGCGACGAGAACGCCCGGCCAGCCAAGGTCCTCCGCCGCCCGGCCAAGGGCGGCGAGGACGTGCTGGTCTACGAGGAAGCCGACGACGGCATGTTCCTAGGCATCTCCACCACCTCCGACGACAGCCACATCGTCATCGGCGTCGGCAACCAGGAGACCACCGAAAGCCTGCTGATCCCGGCCTCCGACCCGACCGCCGCGCCCGTGGTCGCCGAGCCGCGCCAGGTGGGCGTGAAGTACAACCTCGACCACTGGGGCGACCGCTGGGTGATCCACACCAACGCCGACGGCGCGGTGGACTTCAAGCTCGCGGTCAGCACGGCGGACGTCCCGGCCAAGGCCACCTGGAGCGACTGGATCGCCCACCAGCCCGGCCGCTACATCACCGGCTTCGCGGCCTTCGCCGGCCACCTGGTCCGCGCCGAGCGGGTCAATGCGCTGGACCGCCTCGTCGTCACCGCCCGCAGCGGTGAGGAGCACGAGGTCGCCTTCGACGAGGAGGCCTACGCCCTGCACATCGAGGGCGGCTACGAGTACGCCACCACCACGACCCGCTTCGTCTACCAGTCGCCGACCACGCCGCGTCAGACCTACGACTACGACATGGCGACCCGCGAGCGGACGCTGCGCAAGACCCAGGAGATCCCCTCCGGCCACGACCCGTCCCGCTATGTCGCCCGCCGCCTCTACGCCAAAGCCTCGGACGGCGAGGACGTGCCGATCACCGTCCTGATGCTCAAGGACACCCCGCTCGACGGCTCCGCGCCCCTGCTGCTCTACGGCTACGGCGCCTATGGCATCGCCATGGAGCCCAGCTTTTCGATCCGCAACCTGAGCCTGGTGGACCGCGGCTGGATCTGGGCGACCGCGCACATCCGCGGCGGCTCCGACAAGGGCTGGGGCTGGTTCCTCGACGGGAGGAAAGAGAAGAAGCCCAATACCTTCACCGACTTCATCGCCTGCGCCGAGCACCTGACCGCCAAGGGCTATGGCGCAAAGGGCAGAATAGCGGCCTACGGCGGCTCGGCCGGCGGCATGCTGATGGGCGCCATCGCCAACCTGCGCCCGGACCTCTGGGGCGCGATCATCGCCGCCGTACCCTTCGTCGACGTGCTCAACACCATGAGCGACACGACGCTTCCGCTCACCCCGCCCGAGTGGCCCGAGTGGGGCAATCCGCTGCAGGACGCCGACGCCTACGACCTGATCGAGAGCTACAGCCCCTACGACCGCGTCTCAGCCCAGGCCTATCCGCCGGTGCTGGCCACCGGCGGCCTCTCCGACCCCCGCGTCACCTACTGGGAGCCGGAGAAGTGGGTGGCCAAGCTGCGCGAGTTTTCGACCGGCGGCGCCCCGATGCTGCTCAAGATCAACATGGAGGCCGGCCACGGCGGCGCATCCGGCCGCTTCGACTTCCTCAAGGAGATCGCGCTGGACTACGCCTTCGCCGTCTGGGCGCTGGAGAAGGGCTGGGAACAGGCATGATCCTTCGACTTCAAAACCTCCCCCGCGCAGCGGGGCGAGGGGGACCACGAAGTGGTGGAGGGGGCGCTGCCGGCGCACTGAGTCCGCCGCACGGCCCCAGCGCCCCCTCCGACCCTTCGGGCCACCTCCCCCGAAATCGGGGGAGGTTTTTCCTATGATCGTCCGACCCGCGACCGAACAGGACGCCGCCGCCCTCGCCGAGATCTACGGCGACGCGGTGCTGCACGGCTTTGGCACCTTTGAGGAAGAGCCGCCCACCGCCGCCGACATGGATGGCCGCCGCCGCGCGGTGCAGGACAAGGGCCTGCCCTATCTGGTCGCCGAGATCGACGGCCGGGTGCTGGGCTTCGCCTACGCCGGTCCGTTCCGGCCGCGCGCCGCCTACCGCTACACCCTGGAAGACAGCGTCTATGTCTCCCCCGACGCCAAGGGCCAGGGCGTCGGCCGCGCGGTGCTCAGCGCCGTGATCGAGGCCTGCGAGGCGCTGGGCATCCGCCAGCTGATGGCGGTGATCGGCGACACCGGCAACGCCGGCTCGGTCGGCCTGCACAGGGCGCTGGGCTTCGAGCAGACCGGCGTTGGCCGCAGCGTCGGCTTCAAGCACGGCCGCTGGGTCGACATCGTCCACATGCAGAAGGCCCTGAACGGCGGCGACAGCCTGCCGCCCTCAGGCGGTGGCGTGACCCTCACCGGCCACTGACCCTCCTCAAAGCCTGGGCGCGGCGTGTCCGTTTTCGACCGATAAAAGTCATTTGAGCGGGCCACGGTTGGGCTCAGCCTGCCGGTTCACGAAACAAGGAGCCGCCATGACCCTCGCCTCCCGCCGGTTCATCCTGCAAGGCGCCTTTTTCGGCGTCGCCTGCGCCTGCGCCGCTGTCGGCGCCACCGCCGCCTCAGCCCAAACCCCGCCCGCCAAGCCTGGCCAGAAGTACGTCTGCCCGCCCTGCGGCTGCGCGGCTGACGGCAAGGAGTTCGACGCCCCGGGCGCCTGCCCCGAATGCGGCATGCCGCTGGTCGCCAAGGCGGCCGACCCGAAGGCCGGCGCGCCCGCCCCGAAGCTGGCCTCCGCATCGCGCACCCCGGCGCCCCACGCCTCGGCATGGCAAACCGCGGCGGTGAGATCCGCCCCCGCCTGACGCCAGCCGCCGTATTCCTACTAAAAGTTTAGTTGACCACTGGCCGGGAGCCGGGTCACCATCTCCGAACGATTTAGGAGATCAGGCGTGACCACAGCTTCCCGCAGCAAGACCACCGGCGTGCTGACGCCGCTCGAGCTTGAGATCATGCAGGTGCTGTGGGCCGCGGGCCCAAGCCCGGTCGCCGCCGTGCAGGAGCGGCTCGGCTCCGACCTCGCCTACACCACCGTCCAGACCATGCTGAACGTCCTGCTGCGCAAGAAGAAGGTGCGCCGCACCCAGATCGGCCGGGCCTTCACCTACGAGGCCGCCGTGACCCGCGACCGGGCAACCGGGGCGGCGTTGAAGGACCTGGTGTCGCGGATGTTCGGCGGCTCCGGCGAGGCCATGCTGATGGCGCTGGTCAACACTCAACAGATCACCCCCGCACAGCTCACCCGCGCCGCCGAACTGGTGGCGCGCGGCGATGACGAAACCGACGGTGAAACCGACGAAACGGAGGCCAAGTGATGCGTGAGCTTCTCGCGGGCTATCTGGTCAACGCCGCCTGGCAGATCCCGGTGGTGGCGCTCTGCGCGCTGCTCGTCTCCCGCTTCGGCAGCCTCTCGCCGCAGGCCCGCAATCGCTTGTGGCTGCTGTTCCTGGGCATCGCCGCGGTCCTGCCGGCGGTGTCGCTGGCGGCGCTCCTACCGCACGCCGCGCCCAGCGTGGCCCGCGTGCCCGCCGATGCGGTCGCCGCCGCGGCCTTCGAGATCGCCACACCCAGCCCCGACGTCCTGCTGCCGACCGCCAAGCCCGCCCTGGAGCTCTCCGCCGGGTCGGCCTGGGCCATGGCCGTGCTTTCCGCCGCCGTGGTGCTGTTGTTGATCGTGCGCCTCAGTCTCGCCGCCCTGGCCGCCCGCCGGTTGGTCCGCCAGTCGCGCCCGGTCGTCCTGCCGCCCTGCGTCGCTCGCGACCTCGAACGTCTCGCCCAAGGCCATGGCCGCATCGCCGCCCCGGTCCGCAGCTCCGCGCGGGTTTCCAGCCCCGCTGTGGTCGGCGCGCTCTCGCCGGTGATCCTGATCCCAGACGGCCTCGCCGTAACGGACGAAGACCTGCGCGCCGCCCTGCTGCACGAGATGGCCCACGTCATCCGCCACGACTATGCGGTGAACCTCGCCTGCGAGGTGCTCACCCTGCCGGTCTGCTGGCATCCGGCGCTGATGGCCCTGAAGGCCGGCGTCGCCAAGAGCCGCGAACTGGCCTGCGACGCCATGGCCGCCGAGGCACTCGGCTCATCCAAGACCTATGCGAGGCGGCTTGTCTCGCTTGCCCAAAGCCTGGGCTCACAGACCCTGGGGGGTCCCGTCAACACCACGCCGGCGCCGCTGCATGCGGCCCTGGCGGTCGGCCTGTTCGGCCGCAGCGATCTGGAGGATCGTCTTATGCACCTGATGAAACCCAAGGATATCGAAGCCCCGGCTCTGCGCGCCGCCCGCCTCTGCGGCCTGGCCGCTATCGGCGCCGGCCTGCTGGGCTCAGCCGCCCTGCTGCACGTCACCCCGGTCTTCGCCCAGCCGGCGAGCCCGGCCCCGGTGACCGCCCAGCCACTGGCCCCGGCCTCGCCGGCCGCCAAGACCGCCGTCAGCCAAGCGGAGAAGGATGCCGTGAAGCCCCAGGCCGTCGCGCCTTCCGCCCGCAAGCATCGCGGCATCATCATCAACGACGGCGACGTGATCATGAACGGCGACGGCGGCGATTTCCGCCACACCTTCAAGGCCTCCGACGGCCGCACGTTCACCGTCTACACCGACGACGCCAAGGACCCCTCGCCCGAGCAGCAGAAAGCGTGGGAAGACCAGGTCAAGACGGCCGAGGCCCGCGCCGCAGCCGCCGTCGCCCGGGTCAATTCGCCGGAATTCAAGGCCAGGATCGCCGCGGCGACCGCCCGCGCCGCCGAGGCCGAGGCGCGCGTGAACTCGCCGGAGTTCAAGGCGAGGATCGCCGCCGCCCAGGCCCACGCCGCCGACGTCGAGAAGAGGGTCAACTCCGCCGAGTTCAAGGCGAAGATCGCCGCGGCCGCCGCCCGCGGCGCCGAGGCCGAGGCCCGGGTCAATTCCCCGGAATTCAAGGCGCGCATCGCCGCCATCCAGGCCCACGCCGCCGACGTAGAGAAGATGGTCAATTCACCCGAGTTCAAGGCCCGCATCGCCCGCGCCGCCGAAGCCGGAGCCCGCTTCAACACGCCGGAGTTCAAGGAACGCATGGAGCGCATGGAGCGCCGCATCGAGGAATTCGAGCGCGACGAGGCCCCAGCTGCGCCCTCGGCCCCCGGAGCCCCCAAGCCCGCGTCCTAGGGCCAACGGCTGGAGGCGCGCGGCGGATCACGCGGCGCGCCTCGCCCAGCCCAGCTAAGCCCAGGCGGCGGTCTGACAGCGCTTTCAGGAGGAAGTGGCTGGGGAACTAGGACTCGAACCTAGAATGACGGTACCAAAAACCGCAGTGTTACCATTACACCATTCCCCAGCAGGAACGGCCGCGAGGGGTCCCCGCGCGGAGGCGTCGAGATAGCGTATGACACCCTGCGATGCAACGCCCCGAAAGTCTTAGGGGAAGTCATTGCGGAAGTCGCGTTTTTGACGCCGTCGCAAAGCCCGCCAACCTCGCCTTGCGGCCCACCAACCCCTCCTCTATAAGGCGCCCTCCAAAGTCGGAGTGTGGCTCAGTCTGGTAGAGCACTGCGTTCGGGACGCAGGGGTCGCAGGTTCAAATCCTGCCACTCCGACCAATCATCTCCCCCCCAACCTCGGGTGAGACCCTTTCCCGCCAATACCCACAAGAAGTCCGACGCTTAGGCGTGTGCGCGCCCGCGCATCCGGTTCTCCGGCGGCCGAGTTCGTCTGCGGCCAGATCGCCCTAGGGCCTCACCCCTTCTCCAGGATGGTTACGACACAGGCCGCTTCCTCCCCGCGGAGGTAACCGCCGCCATTCTCGGCGATGGCGATCTGGGCCCCCTCCACCTGGCGGGCGCCCGCCTCCCCCCGCAGCTGCACGATCAGCTCGTAGAGCTGGGCGATCCCGGTGGCGCCCACTGGATGGCCCTTGGACACCAGGCCGCCGGAGGTGTTGACGGGGGTGGCGCCGCCGATCGCGAAGTCTCCGCGCATGAGCCGCCCGCCCACGTCGCCTGGGCGGCGACAAGGCCGGCCACGCGCTGGAGGGCGGCAAGCTCGACAACTGGTTCGCGCCAGCGATCAACGCCGATGCGCGCCGGGGTCTCGGCGCCTGGTCCGCGCCCGACGTCGCGGAATATCTCAAGACCGGCCGCAACAGCCGCGCCAACGCCTCGGCCTCCATGGCCGACGTCGTCCACTACTCCACCTCGCAGATGGCCGACCCCGACCTTGCCGCCGTCGCAGCCTATCTGAAATCTCAGCCGACCCACGCTGCCGAACCCGCCGCGGTGACGCTAAACCCCAAGGTCATGGCCGCCGGTCAGGCGATCTATGTCGACGAGTGTTCCGCCTGCCACGCCGTCGACGGCAAGGCCGCGCCGACCTATTTCCCGCCTCTGCCCGGCGCGGCGGTGACCCAGTCCACCGACCCCACGACGGTGATCCGCTTCATCCTGTCGGGAACCCAGACGGTCGCCACCGACGCCCGGCCCACGCCGCTCTCCATGCCGAGCTACGGCTGGAAGCTGACCGACGCCCAGGTCGCCGCCGTCGCCACCTATGTCCGCAACAGCTGGGGCAATTCCGCCCCCGCCGTCAGCGCCGGCGATGTCGCCAAGCTGCGCCGAAAGGTCGCCAAGACCCCCGTCCAGAAGCCCTCGGCCCGCGTTTAGGATGTCGCCTGCGAAATCCAGTGCCAGACGCCGCGCTTCGACTTAAAGACGGAAACGTCATTCGCGAGCGCGCGCGCCGGCTACCCATGAATCTGGATCAACGATGAAGCAGTTCCTGATCACCGCGGCCGGGGTCTTCGCGGGCCTGCTGATTTTCCTGATCGGCGTGCCCTTCGTGCTGATCTCCATGGCCGCCGCCGCCGCCGGCCCCGCGCCGACGCCGGCCAAGACGGTGCTGGAGCTCGACCTGCGCGACCCGCTGACCGACCAGTCGGCGCAGAGCGTGCTGGCGGGCTTCGCGCGGCGGGGCCACTCCGCCATGTCGATCCTCGAGGGCCTGCGCCGCGCCGAAAAGGACGACCGGGTCAAAGGCGTCCTGATCCGCCTCCCCGAAGGCGGCGTCGAGCCGGGCTTGGCCGACGAACTGCGCTTGGGAATCCGGCACTTCCGCGCCTCGGGCAAGCCGATGATCGCCCACAGCCAGGGGCTCTATCCCTCCGGCGTAGTGACCGCGACCTACATGATCGGCGCGGCCTCCGACGACCTCTGGATGCAGCCCGGCGCCTCGTTCCAGGTCACCGGCATCTCCAACGAGGACCTGTTCTTCAAGCGCGCCTTCGACAAGTTCGGCGTCCATGCCGACTACGAGCAGCGCTACGAGTACAAGAACGCGGTCAACGGCTACCTCTACGACGACTACACGCCTGCCCACCGGTCCGCCGAGCTGTCGTGGATGACCAGCGTCTACACCACCGACATCGCCGCCGCCGCCGCCGACCGCAAGCTCGACCCGGCCGTGCTCAAAGCCACCCTGGAGGCCGGCCCCTATCTCTCCGACGAGGCGCTGGACAAGCATCTGATCGACCATGTGGGCCAGGTTCACGAGGCCCAGGCGGCCCTGCTGAAACAGGCCGGCGAAGGCGCCGAACTGATGGACTTCGAGGACTACGCCCACGGCCGCGCGCCGCGCGAGCGGGGCCTGGGTCCGGCGGTCGCGGTGATCGAGGCCGAGGGTGACATCGTCGACGGCAAGGACGGGGGCGGCAACCCGTTCTCCCGCGGCTCCAGCATCTACGCCGACGACATAGCCGACGCCTTCTACGACGCCATCAAGGCCAAGGACGTGAAGGCCATCGTCCTGCGCCTCAACTCGCCCGGCGGCTCCGACACCGCGTCGGAGGAGATCCTCGCCGCCATCCGCGCCGCCAAGGCGGCCGGCAAGCCGGTGGTGGTCTCCATGGGCACCTATGGCGCGTCCGGCGGCTATTGGATCTCGTCGGAAGCCTCGGCCATCATCGCCGAGCCCACGACGCTCACGGGCTCGATCGGCGTGTTCGGCGGCAAGTTCGCGCTGGGCGACGCGCTCGGCCGCTTCGGCGTCGACGTGCGCCAGCTCAGCGTCGGTGGCGACTACGCCGGCGGCTTTGGCATGGGCAAGGAGTTCACGCCCGCCCAGCGCGCCGCCTTCTCCCACTGGATGGACCGCATCTACGACAACTTCGTCCAGCGCGTCGCCGCCGGCCGCAAGCTGTCGCCTGACCGGGTGCGCGAGATCGCCAAGGGCCACGTCTGGACCGGCGCCCAGGCCAAGGAGCTCGGCCTCGTCGATCAGCTCGGCGGCTTCTACGACGCCGTCGCCAAGGCCAAGACCCTCGCCGGCATCACCGGCGAGGCGCGCCTGAAGCGCATGTCCCCCTCCGGCTCGCCGATCGAGGCGGTGCAGAAGATTCTGGGCGTCTCAGCCTCGTCCGCCAAGACCCTAGCCGCCGCCGCCTGGGTGTTCGGCGACCCACGCGCTCAGGGCATCATCGACGAACTCGGCCAGGCCCGCCTGCGCAGCCAGGGAGCCATGGTCCTCGACCCGACCCGGGTGCGGTAGCGGAAGAAAAGAGAACCACGGAAAGAGCACGGAAAGAGACGCTCATTTCCGAGGCCGAAGAGATGATCGCGCTGCGCGCAAAGCGCGCGATTCCATCAACCACGACCGTCGCGGCCTCCCTTCTTTCCGTGCTCTTTCCGTGTTTTCCGTGGTTCCAAATCTTGTTTCCGCGCGGCGCCGACCCCTACCGGCCGCCCTGCCGCTGCTGCAGGCGTAGGCGGGGGTCGCCGGGCGGGGCGGGCTGGAAGACCACGACCTTGCGGTAGAAATCCAACGTCACCGACTGGAAGTGGCGCAGCACGTCGACCCCGATCAGGATCGCCGGCCGGTCCGACAGCTTCCACAGGTCGAAGATGTGCAGTTCGGCGAAGATGCCCAGCACGTCGTAGATCTGCATCCCGCCCAGCCGCAGCACCGGCAGAGGCGCATATTCGCCCATCATCGTCTGGCCGGTGGCGCTCAGCAGCGGCACGGGCGCGAGCCTCGGCCCGAAATCCGGATGAGTGCGCACGACGGCGTCGCGCAGCGCGTGGTTGCCCACCGTCACCTGGGCGCCGGAATCGATAAAGGCGGCGACCCGCACATCGGCCACCTGCGCGTCCAGGATCACCAGCTGTCCGTCGCGGATCGCGGCGGCCACCTGGATCGGATCGGTGTCGCCGCGGATGCGGGTGTTGCTCCCCTGGCCCACCTCCATGCCGTAGCCGGAAGGGGCAATCTCGAACCGGTTGTCGAGGAAATCCAGCGACATATGCCGCCCCTTGAGCATGTCGACGCCCAACAGGCCGTCGGCGCCCAGGCGGTCGCGATCCAGCACCGGCAGGATCATGTCGCGCGAGGTCACCGCCGCCACGCTGAGGCGGCTGACCAGGGCGAGATTTGCGGACTCGGAGCCGGCGATGCCGTGGACGTCCGCCTTGCCGGCCGACGGTAGATCGCAGGCGGCGGCCACCTCGGTCGAGACCACGGAGCGGTTGGCACCGGTGTCGACCACGAAGCGGTAGGGCCCTTTGCCGTTGAGGAACACCGGCACGACCATCCGCCGCGCCTGGTCAAACGCGGTCTCCAGCTGCGCGCCGGCGTCCGGCGGCGGCCCCTGGACCGGGCCGGTGTCGGTGAGGTTGATCGAGATCAGCTTACGCTCGGCCAGCCTCGCTTCAGGCGTCACGCAGGCGCTGAGCAGCGCGGGCGCCAGCGCGGCGGCGAGGCTGCGCCTGGACCATCCTTCCCCTGTCATTCCGACTCCCTTTGGCGGCGAACTTGCGCCGCGGCCTCGCAAAGCGGAAGGCGATTGCGACGAACGCGCCCCCCAAAGCGCGCAACGGGGGTGGTATCAGGCGTCGAACTTGCGGTCGCGGTCGGCGGCGAACTGGTCGAGCATGGCCTGCGCCAGCTTGACCATCGGCGGCGGGACCCGCGGGTCGGCCATCATCGCTTGCAGCCTGGCCTCGCCGGCGGCGAAGTCGCGCTCCGCCAGGTCGGCGCGGGCCAGCACCAGCACAGCGTCCGGATAGCCGGGCTCGGCGGCCAGCACCTGCTCGGCAAACCGGCGCGCCGCGGCGTGGTCGTCCTTGCGGCTGGCGGTGGAGGCGAGGCCGGCAATGGCCAGCAGGTTCTCCGGCTCCAGATCATGCGCCGTGCGGAAAGCGGCTTCGGCCTCGTCGGCGCGGTCCAGGGCCTCCAGGATCACGCCGCGCGCCGCATGGGCGTGGCCAAAGCTCGACTGGGCGGCGATCAGGGCGTCGAAATGCGGCAGGGCGGCCTCGAACCGTTGCAGACGGAACAGGCAAAGGCCCAGCGCCTGACGCAGGCCCAGATCGGCCGGGAACCGCTTGTGCGCGCGGTCCAGCAGCGCCAGGGCGTCGCCGAACCGGCCCTCGCTCTCCAGCCGCTCCGCCGCCAGGTTGAAGACCAGCGGATGCTCCAGGCCGCCGGCCAGCGCCGCCTCGGCGAGCGCCACCGCCGCCTCGACCTCGCCGGCCGCCAAGGCCTGTTCCATCGCCTGCAGCTGCGCGCGGTCCGCCTCGGCGTCGCGCGGCCCCGCTGCACTGGGCGTGGGCGGGACGGAGAGCTTTATCGGCCCGGATCTGAATTCCACCATCGGCTTTGGCGCCCTTCGTCGAATGGGCCGCGACCCTAACGGCGGCGGGGTTAAGCGGCCACGAAAAAGGCCAGGCACGAAAAAGGGCGGCGGATTGCTCCGCCGCCCGATCTCTTGAGACAGACGTCTCTGGTCTTAGAAGTCGGCGGTCAGGCCGACGTACACGTAGCGGCCGAGCGCGTCATACACGTTCGGGAAGGTGTTGCCGTTGCCGAACGGGCCCGGCGCCACCGTGGAGTCGGCGATCGGCGGATCCTTGTCGAACACGTTGTTCACGCCGATCCGCAGGTTCAGGTTGTTGTGGATCGTCACGTTCGCGACCAGGTCGATGTAGTTCTGGGCGGCGAGCGTCTTGTCGTCCGTGAACTGGCTGCCGGGGTTGTTCAGCTGCGGGTTCGAGTTGTAGGCGTCCAGGTCAACCTTGCCGAAGTAGCGCCATTGAGCCGAGAGGCTCAGCGACTTGAACCAGTCGCCGTAGGCGTACGGCGTGTTCCAGGTCAGACGCGCCTTGTGGCGCCATTCCGGAGCCGGGGTGCCGCAGACCGCGCCGTAGAGGCCCTTACAGTCGTAGCTGGCGCCGCCCGGCAGCGGCTGGGTGACCAGGGTGTCGAGCCACGTGCCAACGATGCTGGCCGAGACCGAACCGTTGTCGCCCAGGCCCAGAGCCGACAGGTCGGTCCGGTAGGAGGCGTTGATGTCGACGCCGGTGGTCTTCAGCGAACCGGTGTTGAGCGTGGTGTCCTGCACGAAGCCGGTGTTGCTCAGCCACAGCGAACCGTTGGCGTCGCGGTGGATCAGGCTGCAGAAGGTCGGCGACAGGGTGTTGATGCACTGAGTCTGGATCAGGTTGGCGCCGTAGCCACCGATGAAGGACTCCACCTTGATGTCGAAGAAGTCGGCGCTGAGGTTCAGGCCGGGCGCGAAGCTCGGCTGCCACACGATGCCGGCGGTGTAGGTGTCGGCGGTTTCCGGCTTCAGGTTCGGGTTGCCGCCGCCTTGGCCGTTGTACTGGTTGGCCGGGTTCTTCTCGATGCCCAGGACTTGCGCCGTGGTCAGGTGGAAGAGCGAGGCGCAGGTGGCGACCAGCGGGTTGGCGGCGGTCAGGCCGGCGCAGGGATCGGAGTTGCCGTCCAGGCCCACGGTCTGGGTCTGGTACAGCTCAGTGATGTTCGGGGCGCGAACGGCGCGGTTGTAGCCGCCCCGGAAGCGCAGGCCGTCGATCACTTCCCACTCACCGGCCACCTTGTAGGTGTTGGTGTCGCCGACCGAGGAGTAGTCGGAGAAGCGGTAGCCGAGTTCCAGGGACACGTCCTTGGCGAAGGGCATGTCGCTGACCAGCGGCACGCGGGCTTCACCGAACAGTTCGTAGACGTCGAAGCTGCCGTTGGTCGGCGCCGCGGCGCCGCCGTTGCCGTTCACCAGGCCGTTGACCGACAGGAAGTCGGCGCCGTTATCGAGGTGTTCACGGCGATATTCGCCGCCGAACGCCACGCCCACGCCTTCAGAAGCGTAGGGGCTCTTCAGGCCGTAGTCGCCAAGCTTGCCGGTGAAGGCCAGGCTGACGACGCGCTCGCTGACGTTGGCGTAGTTGAAGCTTTGGATCGACAGGAAGTTGATCGCGGCCGGCGAGATCGACTGGGCCGTGAAGATGTTGATCGGCACGCAGCCCGCGTCGGCGCCGGGGGCGCAGACCGGACCGTTGGGGCCGGCCACCGCGTTCAGCGACTGGTTGATGCGGGTGGTGTCGAAGTTGCCGGACTGCTTGTTGTTCACGGTCACGACGCCAAGCTGCATGTAGCCGTCGTAGTTCCAGTTCTTGCCCAGGTCGCCCTTCAGGCCGAGCACGACCCGGTAGTCGTTGTGACGGAACTGGGTCAGGCGGCCGGACTGCTCATTGGGGAGCAGACGACGCGAGATGGTGCCGGTGAAGGTGCCGGCCGGGTTGGTGGCGCAGGTGCCGCCGCCGGTGGCCGCGGTCGGGACCAGCAGGCCCTTTTCCTGGGCGCTCAGCAGCGGGTTGGCGCAGTCGACGCTGAACGTGCCGGCGAAGATACCGCCCGCCGCGATCTGGGCGGTCGAGTTGTCGTCCATGAACATGGTGTCCATGTACGCGTCGGCCCAGGGCGCGATCTCGTAGTGGGCGAAGGCGCCCAGGCTGTAGCGTTCGTCCGGACGGGCGAAGAAGTTCGTCGGACCGAAGTTGAACACGTCCGTCGCCACGCGGGTGCGGAAGGTGTTGTAGGTGGTCGGGTCGACCAGGAAGCTGCCGACGCGGGCCGGGAAGGCCGTGCCCGAACCCGAGCAGGTGAAGCCCGCCGCGGTGGAGGCCAGCGTACAGGCCGAGAAGTCGCGGTCGGCTTCGAGGATCGCGTTGTTCTGGCGGTAGGTGGCGTAGGCGGTGACGTTGCCCTTACCGTCCGGCGCGTTGGCGCCGATGATCATCGTCACCTGCGAGGTTTCGCCTTCCCAGAGGTTGCCCGGGATCGCGTATTGCGAGGGGATGATGGCGGTCTTGGCCGCGGCGGTCAGAGCGGTCTGGCCGGTGCTGTTGTTGTTGTCGTGCTGGTAGCCCGAATATTGCGCGTCGATGCGCACGCCTTCGAAGTTGTGCAGCATGATGAAGTTGACGACGCCGGAGATGGCGTCAGCGCCGTAGGTGGCGGACGCACCACCGGTCAGCACGTCAACGCGTTCGACCAGGGCCGAGGGGATGAAGTTCAGGTCGGCGGGGGTCGGCTGCGAGCGGCGGCCGTCGATCAGCACCAGGGTGCGGTTGGAGCCCAGGTCACGCAGGTTGACGGTCGCGGTGCCGTTCGAACCGTTGGTGACCGAGGAACCCTGGCCGGCGAACACCTGCGGCAGAGCGTTGGTGATGTCTTCGATCCGGGTGATGCCTTGCGACTTGATGTCGGCATTGCCCACCGTGGTGATCGGGGCGATGGAGGTCAGGTTCGGCGACGGGATCCGGGTGCCGGTCACGACGATTTCGGAGACTTCACCGTTGGCGGCGTCGGCCGCAGCGGCGAAGGCCTGGCTGGCGGAGAGGCCAAGGAAGGCCACGCCGCAGATCATCGAGGAGGCCAACAGGCGCTCCCGCGTGCTTTGAATTTTCAAGTCTAATTCCTCCAGCGGCCGCCCCGAAAGGCGCGCCTGCCCCCAAACAAGATTGCTCCCGGAGTCGCAGTCGACCCCGGTTACGGCGGAGTTACGGGCTTATCTGACGGGGGGTCAACGAACATTAGCTTTTGGCAATGTTGTCGAAGGCGACCTGTCGCATTCTGGTCACAGATTGGGCGCGGGGATGGCGATGCGCGCACAAAGCGCCCCCGGACAGGGCAAATGCGTGAGGGTTCATGCGTCGTTTGCCCCGGCCGCACGGGCGGTTTTGTATGCAGGCGCGCATGGATAAAAGGCGGGCGGCCCAAAACCGGACAAGCTAAGAATCGGCCGCTATTTGAAGGCAACCTTTTCAAGAGTCGGGGATCGATTGATGACAGCTTTTGGGGCTCAGCCGCGTATCGCCGGCGCCACCCTTCTGATCGCGGCCCTTGCGGTCGCGGGCACGACCGTCGCGCCTTCGCTGGCGGCCGAGCCGCCGCCGGCCCGCGCGGCCCAACTGCAGCAGCTCCTCGATTGCCGCAAGCTCACCGACGCGACCCAGCGGCTCGCCTGTTTCGACCAGGCCGCCGGCGCCCTCGACCAGGCCGAGGCCAAGGGCGACGTGGTGGTGGTCGACCGCGAGCAGGCCCGCAAGGTCCGCCGCCAGGCCTTCGGCTTCACCCTGCCCTCGATGTCGATCTTCGCGCGCGGCGAGAAGCCGGAAGAGATCACCTCGGCCGACGGCGTCGTCGCCAGCGCCCGCAAGCTCCCCACCGGCAAGTGGGAGATCACCCTCGCCGACGGCGCCCGCTGGGTGCAGGTCGACCTCACCGACATCCCGATAGATCCCAAGCCGGGCCAGAAGGTGAAGATCAAGTCCGCCGCCATGGGCAGCTATTCGATGAGCGTGAACAACCAGCGCGACGTGAAGGTCCACAGGGAGCAATAGGACCCCCTCTTTCGGAAAGAACCCCATGAGCGACTTTCGACGCGTCACCGACGACTTCACCACCGCGCCGCAGATCTCCACCGCCGACGTGGCCGAGGCGGCGCGCCAGGGGTTCGTGGCGATCATCTGCAACCGTCCCGATGGCGAGGATCCCGGCCAGCCCTCGGCCGCCGAGATCAAGGGCGCGGCCGAGGCTCACGGCCTGACCTACACCCACATTCCCTTCACCGGACCGCCGGGGCCGGCGCAGGTGGAGGCGGTGCGCCAGGCCGTGGACGCCGCCGATGGCCCAGTGCTCGCCTACTGCCGATCCGGCACGCGCTCGATCACCGCCTGGTCGATCGGCCAGGCCATGTCAGGCGCCCGGCCGCGCGGCGAGCTGGTCAGCCTGGGCCGCGCCGCCGGCTACGACCTCACCGCAGCCCTCGGCGGCTGAGCGGCCGGATGGCGATCCCTTACGTCCGCGAGATCGAGTTCGAGTACGGCGCCTGCGACCAGGTCTCGCCGCTGATCCGCCGGGTGGTGGCCAACAACCCTGGCCCCTTCACCTTCAAGGGCACCGGCACCTACATCGTGGGGCGCGGCGAGGTCTGCGTGATCGATCCCGGTCCGGACCTTCCGGAACACCTCTCTTCGATACTTCGGGCTGTCGAAGGTGAGCGCGTCACCCACATCGCCATCACCCACCACCACTCCGACCACTCGCCACTCGCCGGCCCGCTGAAGGCCGCCACCGGGGCGACGATCTACGGCTGCGCAGTGAAGCATCACGAGGCCGAGGAGGCCGGCGCGCCGCGGATGGAGGCCGGCCACGACCTCGACTTCCATCCCGACGTCAGCCTCTGCGACGGCGGCGAGATTTCCGGCCCCGGCTGGACGCTGGAAGCGATTCCGACGCCCGGCCACACCTCCAACCACCTCTGCTACGCCCTGAAAGAAGAGAACGCGCTGTTCTCCGGCGACCACATCATGGGCTGGTCGACCACGGTGATCACGCCGCCGGACGGCGACATGACCGCCTATCTGGCAAGCCTTGAGCGCATCGCGGCGCGGAACTTCACGACGCTCTGGCCGACCCACGGCCCGCCGATCCGCGAGGTGGCGCTGTTCATCAACGCCTATGCCGAGCACCGCCGCGAACGCATGGACCAGATCCTCCTGGCGCTCGCCCAGGGCCAGGCGACCATCGGCGAGCTGACGCCCCGCCTCTACGCCGACGTCGACAGCCGGCTGTGGCCGGCCGCCGCCCGCTCCATGCTGGCCGCCATCATCCACCTGGAACACCAGGGCGAGGTCGAGACCAACGGCCCGCCGGGCCCCGACACCGTCTACCGCCTGGCCGGCTAGAGCGCCTTCTCCAGCACCACGAAACTCAGGTCATCGCGCAGCGGCTTGCCGAAGCGGTCGTCGCCGTAGGGGAACGGGCGCACCTCGCCGGTCAGCGCATAGCCGCGCCGCTGGTACCAGGCGATCAGGGTGTCGCGAACATTGATCACCGTCATCTGCAGCCGGGTCGCGCCCTGGGCCCGGGCGAAATCCTCGCCGGCGGCCAGCAGGCGGCGGCCGAGTTGCTGATCCTGCCGGTCGGGCCGCACGCTCAACAGGCCCAGGTACCAGGTCGCCCCGTCCGCCAGCGGCTCCAGCCAAAAGTGGCCCAGCAGCTCGCCCGCCTCGCCCCGCCAGGTCAGCAGATGGGCCTCAGGGTTCGCCGCCACGTCGGCGCGCAGGGTTTCCGGCGTCGTCCGCTCGCCCTCGAGGTAGCTCTCCACCGTCCAGCTCGCCACCTCGCCGGCCCCGCGATAGGCCCAGTTGGTCAGCTCAGCGATCTCGTCCAGATCGGCGTCCGACGCCCGGCGCAGCTCTATCAAGAGCCTAGGCCGTCTCTTTGGCTTTCGCGGTCGGCAGGACGTAGCCCTTCATCCGCTCGCGGATCAGCTTCTTGTCGATCTTGCCGGTGGCGCCCAGCGGGATGTCGTCGACGAAGACCACGTCGTCCGGCGTCCACCACTTGGCGATCTTGCCGTCCAGGAAGGCCAGGAACTCTTCCTTCGAGGACTGCGCGCCCGGCATCAGCTTGACCAGCAGCACCGGCCGCTCATCCCATTTGGGATGCGCCGCCCCGATCACCGCGGCCAGCTCGGCCTTCTCGTGGCCCACCGCGATGTTCTCGATCTCGATGGTCGAGATCCACTCGCCGCCGGACTTGATGACGTCCTTGGCGCGGTCGGTGATCTGCATGTAGCCGTCGCCGTCCAGCGTCGCCACGTCGCCGGTGTCGAAGAAGCCCGCCTCGTCGAGGATGTTGCCGCCGTCGCCCTTGAAGTAGCCGCCGGCGATGAACGGCCCCTTGACCATCAGCCGCCCGAAGGTGTGCCCATCGTGCGGCAGGCGCTGGTTGGCGTCGTCCTCCAGCTTGATCTCCACGCCGATCGGCGGGCGGCCCTGCTTCAGCTTGTATTTCAGCTGGGTCTCCGCATCGAGCGCAGCGATCCGCGCGTTGGGCGACGACAGGGTCCCCATCGGCGACATCTCGGTCATGCCCCAGGCGTGGGTCACATCGACGCCGAACTCGTCGCGGAAGCCGCGCACAATGGCCTCGGGCACCGCCGAGCCGCCGATCACCACCCGCTTCAGCGTCGACAGCGAGAGCTTGTTCTCGCGCATGTGGTTGAGCAGGCCCAGCCACACGGTCGGCACCGCCGCCGAGAAGGTCACGCCCTCGGTCTCCAGCAGTTCGTAGACCGACGCGCCGTCCAGCTTCTGGCCGGGCATCACCAGCTTGCAGCCCGCCGCGGCGCAGGAGAACGTCAGCCCCCAGGCGTTGGCATGGAACATCGGCACCACCGGCAGCACCGTGTCCCGCGCCGACAGGCACATCACGTCCACGCCCAGGGTCACCAGCGTGTGCAGGAAATTCGAGCGGTGCGAATAGAGCACGCCCTTGGGATTGCCCGTCGTGCCGGAGGTGTAGCAGAGCGAGGACGCGGTATTTTCGTCGAAGTCGCCCCAGACGAAGTCCGGCGAGCCGCTGGCCACCAGGGTCTCGTAGGCGATGGCGCCGGGATAGATCTTGGGATCGAGGTGGGCCTCGTCGGTGAACACCACCACCTTCTGAACCGTCGGCATCTCCGCGCGGTGTTCCGCGAGGATCGGCAGGAAGGTCAGGTCGGTGAAGATGATCTTATCTTCGGCGTGGTTGATGATGTAGCAGAGCTGCTCGGCGAACAGACGCGGGTTCAAGGTGTGGCAGATCGCGCCCATGCCCATGATCGCGTACCAGGCCTCGATGTGCCGGCCGGTGTTCCAGGCCAGAGTCGCCACCCGGTCGCCCGGCTTCACGCCCAGGCCCTTCAGCGCGTTCGACAGCTGCTTGGCGCGCCGATGCACCTCGGCGTAGGTCGAGCGGACGATGGGCCCTTCCACCGAGCGGCTGACGATCTCGCGGTCGCCGTGCCAGTTCTTGGCGTGGTCCAGGATCTTGTCGACCGTCAGCGGCCAGTCCTGCATCAGCCCGTGCATATTCAATTCCTCCCGCCGGGATCACTTTGCCCAGTCTGGGCGGACGCTAGTGTTATCGGCGATCAGACGCAACGCGGCGGGCGGGCTCAGGCCTTGAAAGCCTTGGGTTTCGGCAGGTTCGGCAGGAAGCCGGCGAGCAGGCCGATGGCCGGCAGGAAGGCGCAGATCGCATAGACCGTCTCGATCCCCTTCGCGTCAGCCACTCGCCCCAGCACCGCGGCCCCCAGGCCGCCCATGCCGAACGAGAAGCCGAAGAACAGGCCGGAGATCATCCCCACCCGCCCGGGCATCAGCTCCTGGGCGAACACCACGATGGCCGGGAAGGCCGAGGCCAGCAGCAGGCCGATGGCGACGCTCAACGGGCCCGTCCAGAACAGGCTCGCGTGCGGCAGCATCAGCGTCAGCGGCAGCACGCCCAGGATCGAGGCCCAGATCACATATTTGCGGCCCACCCGGTCGCCCACCGGCCCGCCTAGCAGGGTGCCCGCCGCCACCGAGGCCAGGAAGATGAACAGGTGCACCTGGGCCACCTGCACCGACACCCCGAACCGATGGATCAAGTAGAAGGTGAAGTAGCTCGTCAGGCTCGCCAGGTAGACGTACTTCGAGAAGATCAGCGCCAGCAGGATGGCGATCCCAAGCCGGGCCTTGCCGGTCGGCAGCGGCGCCGCGCCGGCCTGCTTGGCGCCGGCCGCCTGCCGCGCCAGGCCGTGATGGCGGTACCAGCTCGCCACGTTCCACAGCACCGCGCACGAGAGCAGCGCCAAGAGCGCGAAGAACGCCAGGCTCGACTGGCCCCAGCGCACCACCACCAGAGCGGCGGCCAGGGGCCCCAGCGCCGAGCCCAGATTGCCGCCCACCTGGAACATTGACTGCGCCAGGCCCGGCCGTCCGCCCGACGCCATCCGCGCCACCCGCGACGACTCCGGATGGAACACCGACGAGCCCAGGCCCAGCAGCGCCGCGCCGAACAGCACCAGCCCATAGCTGTGCGCGATCGAGAGCACCGCCAAACCCGCCAGCGAGAACAGCGTCCCACCCGGCAGCGCCAGCGGCGTCGGCCGCCGGTCGGCGACAAAGCCCACCACCGGCTGCAGGATCGAGGCGGTGAGCTGGTAGGCCAGCGTCACCAGGCCGATCTCGCCGAAACTCAGGCCCAGGCTGATCTTCAGCTGCGGATAGATCGCCGGCAGCAGCGACTGCATCATGTCGTTCAACATGTGGCAGAAGCCGATCGCCAGGATGATGCGGAACACCGTCCCGTCGACGCCCGGCGCGGCCTGATGGTCGTCCTTCGAAGCGCTCAACGCGCCACGTCCTTCAGCCAGCCCTCTGCGGCCGTCTCGCTCGGCGCCGTCGCGTCCACCTGCCCCCAGGCGACTGCGTCGCCGCCATGCCGCGAGACCTGGTCGCGCAGCACTTCGACGGTGGCGTCGGACGCATCGCCGGTGCGCGCCGCGACTCGCGCCTCCAGCGCCGCCAGCGGCGCGGTCAGCCAGGCGCCGTGGAACGGGACACCGCAGTCGGCCGCCAGGGCCTCGGCGCGGGCCCGCAGATCGGGCTCGGTGAAGGTGGCGTCCAGCACCACGGCGTGACCCGCCTTCAACGCCGCCCGCGCGGTCTCGAACACGGTCTCATAGACCTGGGCGTAGAACTGCGGCGTGTAGACCTCCGGCGGCAGCCGATCGACCGGGCCGGCCCCGGTTAGGCGCTTGCGCGCCTCGTCGGTCCGCACCACCACCGCGCCCGGCGAGCGGCCGAGCCCCGGCGCAATGGCGCGGGCAAAGGTCGTCTTGCCGGTCCCGGAGAAGCCGCCCACCGCGGCCAGCACCGGCTCAGGCGGCGACAGATGCGCCGTCGCGGCGTCCACATAGGCCTTGGAGAGCGCCACATCGCCCGCGTGCATCGAGACATGCGCCCGCACACCGGCGCGCACCGCCAGCATCAGCGGCAGCGCCGCCAGGCCTTCCCACAGCATCGGCCCGAACTCACGCGCCGCCTGATCCATATAGGCCGACAGCACCCGCACGCCGGCGTCGCGGCGGCCGCGGAAATCCAGGTCCATCAGCAGGAACGCCAGGTCGTACTGGATGTCGATGTCGCTCAAGAGGTCGTTGAACTCGATGCAGTCGAACAGCACCGGCTCGCCGTTCTCGATCAGGATATTGGCCAGATGCAGGTCGCCATGGCAGCGCCGCGCAAAGCCGGCGGCCGTCCGCGCGGCAAGCAGCGGGCGTTGCCGCTCCAGCTCGTCATAGGTCGCCGCGACCGCCGTCTCGACGCGGTCCTCGCCCAGGTCGCCCTTCAGCTCGCGCAGCAGCCTGGCGTTGGAGTTGATCGTCCACTCGAGCGCGCTCAGGCCGCCGCCCGGCCGCAGGGGCGACTGGGTGTGGAAGCCGGCGATCGTCCGGCCCAGCATCTCGGCCATTTCGCCGTCGATCACGCCGGGGTCCGCCGACAGCACTGCGCCATCGTCGAAGCGGCGCATCTCCAGGGCATATTCCAGCGCCTTGCCGGCGCCGTCCCAGGCGAGGCCGCCGTCGGCTTCCCGCGTGATCGTCCGCACCGAGCGATAGATGTCCGGCGCCGCGGTCTTGTTGAACTCAAGCTCGCGGTCCAGCGCCCACTTGCGCTTCTCCCGCGTGGAGAAATCCACATAGCCCAGGTCGACGTTGCGCTTCAGCTTCCAGGCCACGCCGCTGGACAGGAACACGTGCGCACAGGCCGTATCGATGGACCGTTCGGACTGGGTCGCGAGCCAGGCGGTGATCTCGGCCTCTTGTCCCTTACTCAAGGGAACAGGCGGCTGGTCGTCCAACCCTCACCGACACGCGTGAACGCCAGCCGCTCGTGCAGCCGAAACGGCCGGTCGCGCCAGAACTCGATAGCCTCAGGCGCGATCCGCCAGCCCGACCAGTGTGGCGGACGCGGAACCTTGCCCAGGCCGAACTTCAGCCCGAACTCGGCGATCTTCTTCTCGAAGGCCAGGCGGTCCGGCAGCGGCCGCGATTGCTGCGACGCCCAGGCGCCCAGCTGCGCCGGTCTCGCGCGGGTGGCCCAATAGGCGTCGGCCTCGGCGTCGGTCACGGGCGTCACCGTTCCGCGCACCCGCACCTGCCGCCGCAGCGACTTCCAGTGGAACAGCAGCGCCGCCTTGGGATTGGCGGCCAGCTCCTGCCCCTTGGCGCTCCCGATGTGGGAATAGAACACGAAGCCGCGCGGGTCGGCCTCCTTCAACAGCACCATGCGCACGTCCGGCATCCCCGACGCATCCACCGTCGCCAGCGACATGGCGTTGGCGTCGTTGGGCTCCTTGGTCAGCGCCTCGGCCAGCCATTCGTTGAACAGCGCGAAGGGGTCGGCCTCGCTCAGCTGCGGCAAGGCTCCGGCGGCCGCCACCTGGGCGACGTAGTCGTCCTCGGAAGGCGACGGCGGGATCAGGGTCCTGTCAGTCATTGTTAGGGCATATAGCCCGGGCTTCCGGGGGTCGCTATGGGTGGGCGTCGGCGTTTCGCGTCGATCAGAGGATCTAGCCGCGATGGCGTCACCAGATCATCCAGCCCAAACCCTCACCTTCCGCTGCCCCGCGGAGCTGGAGGGCTGGCTGCCGCCGCCGGTTCCGGCCGCCCAGGGCCTGCCCGACTGGCTGAAGACCATGCCGCAGCAGGCCTTCAGCCCCATGGCCGGCGAGGACGACGACACGGTCAAGCGCTGCCCGCCGTTCATCGACGCCATGACCACCGGCTTCCTGATCCCGCTGATCTGCGATCTCCGCGTCGAAAACGGCGAGTTCAGCTGGGACGAGGAACTGCCGCCCGGCGGCGCCGTCGGCTTCGCCCGCAGCCCCATCGCCTTCCACGACGCCGCCCAGGTGACCGGCACGCCGCTCGCCGACGACGACCGCTTCCTGGTCAAGTTCCACAATCTTTGGACGATCCAGGCGCCCGAGGGCTACGCGCTGATGTTCACCCATCCGGTGAACCGCTTCGACCTGCCGTTCACGACGCTCTCCGGCCTGGTCGATAGCGACCGCTACCACGAGAGCTGGATCCATTTCCCGGCTCACTGGCACGACGAGGGTTTCTGCGGCGTCCTGCCAAAGGGCACGCCCATCGCCCAGTGCTTCCCGGTGAAGCGCGAGACCTGGACGGCACGCACCGAGGTGTTCACCGACGATGACGCCCAGCGCGCCCACGGCCTGATGGCCACCATCGCCCGCGAAAAAGGCGTCTACCGCCGCTGGTTCCGCGCCTAGCCGGCGCTGAGCCCCAGGAACGTCATCGCCGCGCTGGGCCGCAGGAACATCCGGCCATGCGGCGTCGCGGTGAGCGCCAGAATGGCCGGTCCGGCGCTGGCGGCGTCGCCGCCGGTCGCGGTCCGCAGCTCCGCCTCTCCGGCCGCGCGCTGGCCAAGCTCCAGCAGGCACTTGGCGAGCTCCAGCCGCACCACCGCATCGGTCGGCCGCGCCGCCAGCGCCTGGCGGAAAAGCTCGGCGGCCTGGGCGTAGCCCCCATCCGCCGCCAGCACCCAGGCGAGGCCAACGAGCGTGTCATAGCGCTCCGGCGCCGCGGCGCGCAGCGCCTCGAACTGGCTCCGAGCCTGGGCGCGGTCGTTGCATTTGAGATGCAGGTAGGCCTGACCGACCCGCAGGACCAAGGCGTCCGGGTTGAGCGCAATGCCTTCGGCGAAGGCCGTCGCGGCCTCCTCGAACCGCCCCGCCGCGCTCAGCTGATCGCCCAGTTCCAGGAAGGCCTGGGGATACGGCGGCTGCCGCCGCGTGGCCTGCCGCAGCGTGCTCAGCGCGTCCTCTCGGCGCCCGACGTTGGAGAGCGCCCGGCCGAGCAGGGTCTCGATGTTGGGGTCGCCGCTGCGCGCCGCCGCGCGCTGCAGCGGTTCAATGGCCTCTTCGGAGCGGTCCTGCATCAAGAGCGCCGTACCCTGGATCTGGCCGGCGGCGACATTCTCCGGGTCCGCCTGCAGGACGCCGGCCGCCAGATGCACGGCCTCGTCCAGGCGACGCGCCAGGAGGGCGAGGTTGGCGCGTTCCAGCAACTGTGAAATGTCCGACATCGCGCGACTCTACCCCGATCCGGGTCCAATTTAACGCGTCATTGACCATGTCGCGGCGACTGTCCGCCCCGATGGCGTCCGAGACCAAGATTTCCCTGAAGGCCGCGCGCGAGGTGCTGGGCGTCGGCCCGCTGTTCTCCGCCAGCGAACTGCGCCGCGCCTTCCGCGAGGCCGCCAAGCGCGCCCACCCCGACCGGGCCGGCGGCGGCGCCGAGCGGTTCCGCCAGGTGGTCGAGGCCTATCACCGCCTGCAGATCGTCCAGACCGGCTCCGACCGCATCATTCAGCCGCCAGCGCCGCGCCCGCCGGAGCCGACGGAACTGCGCATCGATCCGCTGATCGCCTTGCGCGGCGGCTCGGCAGACCACGTCCTGGGCGACGGGCGCCATGTCCGCGTGAAGCTGCCGCCCGGCCTGCGCAGCGGCGACACCGTGCGGGTCGGCGTATCCGAGCTGGCCGTGGTGCTGACCGGCTCGCCGGAGATGCTGGTGCGCGGCGATGACCTGTGGATCACCGCCAGCGTCGCGCCGCGCCTGCTGACCGAGGGCGGCCGGGTCGCCGTCGAAACCCCGCTCGGCCGCCGCGTCGTCTGGCTGACCAAGAAGGCCGCCGAGCGCAAGCTGGTCCGGCTGCAGGGCCAGGGCCTCCCCGCCCGCGGCCGCCACCGCCAGGGCCACCTGTTCCTGCGCCTCGCCCCGGCCAAGGCCGGTCAGGCCGACTCGGCCGCGCGCACCCTGCTCCGCCGCTTCGCCGCCGCCTGGGCCGCCTAGGCCTCCTAGGCTAAATGACCGCGAATTAAGCTGCGCCCCGGCGCCACGCGCCTAGGATCGCGCCGCAACGATGCGGAGGGCGATCATGAGATTGGGTCTTGGCCTGCTGGCCACGCTGGTCGCCGTCGGTTTCGCCCTCGCCGCCCAGGCCGGCCCGGTCGGCGAGCGCCATCTGACCACCACCGACGCGACCGCCGCCCTGCGCGACGCCGAGCATAAGCCGACGGTGCGGGTGACGGTTTGGTATCCGGCCGCGGCCGACGCCAAGGAAGAGCGCATCGACCTGGGGCCGCCCGGCAAGCCGATGTTCATCGTCGGCGCCGTCGCCCAGGGCGCGGCCTTCGCCGACTCCAAGCCCCGGCCGGTGATCCTGCTCTCCCACGGCTATGGCGGCACGGCGCGGATGATGGGCTGGTTCGGCGTGCCCCTGGCCCGCGCCGGCTATGTGGTGGTCGCCGTCGACCATCCCGGCAACAACGGCCTCGACAAGATGACCGCGGCCGGCGCGACCCTGCTGTGGGACCGGGCGCAGGACCTGCGGGCAGCGCTCGACGCCGCCAAGGCCGATCCGGCCATCGGCCCGCACATGGACATGCGCCGGGTCGGCGTTTCCGGCATGTCGGCCGGGGGCTACACCTCGCTGGTCTCGCTCGGCGCGCGGGTCGAAATCCAGCGCCTGCTGACCTTCTGCCTCGCTCATCCGATGGACGGCATCTGCCTGCCGCAGAAGGAGTTCGCGCTGACCATGGACGACGCCCGCAAGGTGTTGGCCTCGCCCGAACTGGCCGGCGAAGCCGCTCATGCCGGCGACGACCACTCAATCCCCGGCCTGCGCGGCGCCTTCGTCATGGTTCCAGCGGTCATCCAGCAGATGACCCCCGCCAGCCTCGCCGGGATCAAGGTTCCGGTGGCTATCATCCTGGGCGACGCCGATCAGGTAGCCCCGCCGGATACCAATGGCCTGGTCGCCGCCAAGGCCATCCCGCACGCGCAGCTGAAGGTGCTGCCCGGCGTCGGCCACTACGACTTCCTGGCCACCTGTGGCGCCGACGCCCTCGGCAAGATCCCGCTCTGCATGTCGAAGGTCCCGCAGGACCCGACGCACCAGGCGACGATCGACATGGCGCTGGCCTTCTTCAAGCGCACGCTCGGCGCGCCTTAGGCGGCCACAGCGGATTTAGAGGGCGCCGCGGCGACCGCTCGCCTAGGGTTCGCTCGCGATTCGACGAAAGACCGCTCCCCGAAAGACCGCCTCCTCTCATGCGCCTCCCGATCCTCCTGGCCGCCGCCGCGACGGCTCTCGTCCTGGCGGGCGCCGCCGTCGCCGAGGACTATCCGGCGGGAGAGCGCCATCTGGTCGCCACCAATCCCACCGCGGCCCTGCGCAACGACGACCACAAGCCGCAGGTTCAGGTCACCGTATGGTATCCCGCCGCCGGGGGTTCGGAGGAAACCTCGCTCGATCTTGGGCCGGCGGGCCAGCCGCTGTTCTTCGTCGGCGCCTCCGCGCCCAACGCCGCCTTCGCCGACGACCGGCGCCGCCCGGTCATCCTGTTCGCCCACGGCTTCGGTGGCTCGGCGCGGATGATGGGCTGGTTCACCACCGTGCTCGCTCAGCAGGGCTATGTGGTCATCGCCGTGGACAATCCGGGCAACAACAACTTCGGCAAGCCCACCCTGCCGGGCGCGGTGCTGCTCTGGGACCTGCCCGGCGATCTCGAGGCGGCGCTGGAGGCGGCCAAGGCCGATCCGGTGATCGGCCAGCACCTGGACCTTCGCCGCCTGGGCGTCGCCGGCTTCGCCACCGGCGGCCTGACCGCGCTGGAGGCCGGCGGCGCGCGGTTCGACCTGGCGCGCCTGCGGGAGTTCTGCACGGCGCATCCCGACGACGGAGTCTGCAAGCCGCAGCCGGAATTCCCGGTGACCCAGGCCCAGGCCGCCGAGGCCCTGGCCACGCCGGAGCTCTCGGCGGACGCAGCGCGGGCCGGCGACGACCATGCGATCCGCGGCGTGAAGGCGGTCTTCGCCATGGCGCCGGCCTTCGTCCAGGCGCTCGATCCGGCCAGCCTCAACGCCATGACCACGCCGGTCTCGATCGTGCTCGGCGACGCCGATCCGGTCGCCTCGCCGCACACCAATGGCGGGGCCGCCGCCCGCGCCATCCCCCGCGCCCAGCTCAAGGCGCTCCCCGGCGTCGGCCACTACGATTTCCTGGCGTCGTGCAGTCCGCAGGCCCGCGCCCGCATCGCCATCTGCCAGACTGAGGCGCCACAAGGGCCGACGCACGTCACCGCCCTGCAGACCGCCCTGGTCTTCTTCGCCCGCGTGATGGGGCCCCCTTAGAGTTCGGACCTGGGTTTGGCGCCGCGCGCCTAGACCGCTACAAGCCCGATCTTTGAAGGGGGCCCCATGTCGCACAATACGTTCGGCCACCTCTTCCGCGTGACCACCTGGGGCGAGAGCCACGGGCCGGCATTGGGCTGCGTGGTCGACGGCTGCCCGCCCGGGATCAAGCTCACCGAGGCCGACGTCCAGCAGTGGCTGGAAAAGCGCCGGCCGGGCCAGGGCAAGTTCGTCACCCAGCGCCAGGAACCGGACGCGGTGAAGATCCTCTCCGGCGTGTTCTCCGACGAGCGCCACCCGGATCAGGTCACCACCGGCACGCCGATCTCCATGCTGATCGAGAACGTCGACCAGCGCAGCCGCGACTATTCGGAGATCGCCACCGCCTTCCGGCCCGGCCACGCCGACTACAGCTACTGGGCCAAGTACGGCGTGCGCGACTATCGCGGCGGCGGCCGGCAATCGGCCCGCGAGACCGCGGCCCGCGTCGCCGCCGGCGCAGTGGCCAGGCTGATCATCCCGGGCGTCACCATCCGGGGCGCCGTCGTGCAGATCGGCCCGCACGCCGTCGCGCCTGACCGCATCGACTTCAGCACGACGCAGGACAACCCCTTCTGGTGCCCCGACCCGGACATGGTCCCGGTCTGGGAAGAGCACCTGGAAAAGATCCGCAAGGCCGGCTCATCGACCGGCGCCATCGTCGCGGTCGAGGCCATAGGCGCCCCGGCCGGCTGGGGCGCGCCGATCTACGGCAAGCTCGACGCCGAACTGGCCGCAGCCCTCATGTCGATCAACGCCGCCAAGGGTGTCGAGATCGGCGCGGGCTTCGCCGCCGCCGCCCTCACTGGTGAAGAAAACGCCGACGAGATGCGCGCCGGCAATGACGGCCCCCTGTTCCTCTCGAACAGCGCTGGCGGCATCCTGGGCGGCATCTCCACCGGCCAGCCGGTGACGGCCCGCGTCGCCTTCAAGCCCACCTCCTCGATCCTCACCCCGCGCCAATCGATCAACGAGGCCGGCGAGGAGATCGAGCTGCGCACCAAGGGCCGCCACGACCCCTGCGTTGGCATCCGCGCCGTGCCGGTGGTCGAGGCCATGGTCGCCTGCGTGCTGGCCGACGCCTACCTGCGTCACCGCGGCCAGACCGGCGGGACCTGAGCCCCGCCGACGACCTGAGGTTGGTGACAGCGCTGACATCTGCACGCGCTGTTTGCATACTGGATATTCGAATTTCTACAGGGACTTAGGATGACGACGGATCAGCCGAGATTGTCGTTGACCGTTAGTATTTCCCGAACGTAATCAGCCGCACCCTGATAAGCCTGTTTCCGACATAGCGGCCGCCCCGGCTGGACTCACCTTGGAGCGCCTTTGCGCTACGACCTGCTGAAAATCCTGATTGTCGACGACAACCGCCACATGCGGGTGATGTTGACCGAGATTCTGAAGGCGGTCGGCGTGCGCCACATCTACGAGGCCAGCGACGGCGCCCACGCCCTGAAAATGATGAAGGGCCAGGGCATCGACATCATCATGACCGACCTAGCGATGCAGCCCCTGGACGGCATCGACTTCGTTCGCCTCCTGCGCCGCTCGCCCGACAGCCCCAACCAGATGTGCCCGGTGATCATGATCACCGGCCATTCCACCATGGCCCGCGTCAACGAGGCGCGGAACGCCGGCGTCAACGAGTTCCTGGCCAAGCCGCTCACGGGCCGCGGCGTGGTCGAGCGGATCAATCAGATCGTCGAGAACCCGCGCTCCTACGTGAAGACCGAGGCCTACTTCGGCCCCGACCGGCGGCGCCGCAACGACCCCAACCACCCGGGCCCCTTCCGCCGCGACGGCGACAAGCAAGGGCGAAAAGCCGCAATCCACGAACTCTAGGGCGCCTTCTTTCGTAAGCTTTTCCGGCGCATGCTGGCCGCCTCGCCGGGGAGTTCCGCCACCATGACCTACAAGACCTTGATGACCGCCGCCGCGCTCAGCGCCTGCGCTGTCATGCTCTCCGGCTGCCTGGTGCTTGGCGCGGCCGGTGCGGTCGGCGGCGCGGCTGTCGCCGTCACCGGAACCGCCATCGGCGTCACCGGCAAGGTCATCGGCGCGACCGCCCACGGCGTCGGCGACGTCGCCGGAGCCGTCCTCCCCGGAAAAAAAGACGACAAAAGCGGCAACTAGCCCAGGTTCAGCGCGCAGCTTTCGCCCACCGTGGGCCGCGACACCACGATCCGCGACAGGCCCGGGAACGCCGGCGTCAGGCGCTCAGCGAACCACAGGCACAGGTGTTCTAGCGTCGGGCTTTCCAGGCCGGGCTTTTCGTTGAGCATCCCGTGGTCCAGCTCGCCCGCCGCCGCCCGCAGCACGCGATCCAGCTCGCCCAGGTCCGCCACCCAGCCGATGGCGCCCTGTTCCTCGCCGCGCACCGTCGCCTCGACCTTGAACGAGTGGCCGTGCAGGCGCGTGTAGGGGCCTGCCGGGCCGTCCGGCAGGTGGTGCGCCGCGTCGAAGGTCGCGGCCTTGGTGATCTCGAAAATCCTGGAACGCATCGGGCCTAGATAGGGATCAAGCGGAAGAAGCGCGCCCCAATAGCCGTTTCCTCAGGCGATGCCGAGATACTTGTGAGTCTGAACGCTCAGCCGCCAGCGGGGATGGGCCAAGCAATAGGCGATCGCGGCCTGGGTATTCGCCGCCCGGTCCGGCCCATCCATCGGCTGCAGCAGGAACCGCTGGAAATCCAGGCTCTCGAACCGCTCCGGAAGCGCCTTCGACTGCGGGTAGACCAGCTTCAGCTCCTGGCCATGGGTCTGCACCACCGGCGCATCGGCCTTCGGGCTGACGCAGATCCAGTCGACGCCTTCGGGGACCGGAAGCGTCCCGTTGGTCTCCAGCGCCAGCGAAAAGCCCCGTCCGTGCAGCGCCGCGATCAGCGCCTCATCGAGCTGCAGCAGCGGCTCGCCGCCGGTCAGCACCACCAGCCGGTTCTCCGCCCCGCCTTCCCAGGCGGCCTCGACCGCGTCGGCCAGGGCCTGGGCGTCAGCGAAACGGCCGCCGCCCACGCCGTCCATGCCGACGAAATCGGTGTCGCAGAAATTGCAGACCGCCTGCGCCCGGTCCTGCTCGCGTCCCGACCAGAGGTTGCAGCCGGCGAAACGGCAGAACACCGCCGGCCGGCCCGCCTGGCCGCCCTCGCCCTGCAGGGTCAGGAAGATCTCTTTGACGGCATAGCTGCTCATGGGCGCAGCGCCGGCCGATCCTCGGCGACCCAGCCCTCCCAGCCCCGCGCCCGCAGCTCGCACGCCGGGCAGGTCCCGCAGCCATAGCCCCAGGGGTGCAAGGTCTCGCGGTCGCCCAGGTAACAGGTATGGCTGTCCGCCACGATCAGCTCCACCAGCGCCTCGCCACCCAAGCCCTTGGCCAGGGCCCAGGTCTCCGCCTTGGTGAGGCTCATCAACGGCGTCTCGATGACGAAGTCCTGCGCCATCCCCAGGTTCAGCGCCGTCTGCATGGCGTCCAGCGTGTCGCGCCGGCAGTCCGGATAGCCGGAGAAGTCGGTCTCGCACATGCCGCCCACCAGCGCCTTCAGCCCCCGCCGGTCGGCCAGCGCCGCAGCATAGACGAAGAACACCAGGTTGCGGCCCGGCACGAAGGTCGACGGCAGGCCCTTGGCGGTCATCTCAATGGCCCGGTCGGCGGTCAGTGCGGACTCGGCGACCGCCCCGAAGCTGGAAATATCCATCATGTGGTCGTCGCCGAGCCGGGGCGCCCAGCTCGGGAACCGCGCGGCGACCGCGGCGCGCACCGCCACCCGCGCCTCCAGCTCGACGGCATGGCGCTGGCCGTAGTCGAACCCCACCGTTTCCACATGGGGGTAGCGCTCAAGCGCCCAGGCCAGGCAGACGCTGGAGTCCTGCCCGCCCGAGAACAGCACCAGGGCGCCGTTCCCACGCTCGCTGTTGGGGTCGTTCATCGCCCTCATATGCGCGATCGCCGGCCGGATCGGAAGACCGCGAGCCCCGATCAACATGTCACCGCTGTCACTTAACCTCTCCGCAAGCGCTTGGCGCCATGGTGGGCTCACGTCGCGTTGCGCAACCTCCGGCTGTTCATGTCTCTGCAAACGTTTTTCTTCGACCGCGTCACTGGCGAGATCTTTCAGCAGATGGAAGGGATCCTCGCGCTGACCGATCAGCTTGCGCGTCAGCGCCTGACCGCCGACGCGCAGTCCTGCGCCTCCAGCGCGGCGGAAATGGCCGACGGCGTGCGCCGCATGCTGGAAGCCGCTGTCGACCTGCGCAAAGTCACCACCGACGGCCTGACCCTCAACCCCGCGCCGCTGCGCCTGCGCGAGCTGGTGGACGAGGTCCACAGCCGCTGGCAGCCGGCCGCGGCGATGAGTGGCGTCACCTTGCTGGTCTCCTACGACGGCGATCCCGACGCCTGCGCGCTCGGCGACCGCGACCGCCTGCTGCAGGTGTTCGGCGGCTTCGTCGGCGAGGCTGTGGCCAGCATGCGCCGCGGCGCCGTCGAGGCCAGCGTCCGCACCATTGTCACCCCTGAGGGGGTCCGCCTCGAAGGCCGCGTCCGCGGCGCCCGCGATCCCGCCTGGGAATCCCAGGACCTTGAGGCCCGCGTCCGCGACGTGGAGGCCCGCTTTGGCCTGGAAGTCGCCATCGGCGTCATGCTCGCCCGCCAGATCGTCGACGGCCTGGGCGGCACGCTGCGCAACGAAGGCGCCGGCGGCGGCTCGGAGACGGTGATCTTCGACCTGCTGCTGCCGATCGCCTCGGAGACACCGGCCGAGGAGCCGCAGGAGGCCGAGCGGTCCGCCCATGTGCTGGTGGTCGACGACAACGCCACCAACCGCATGGTCGCCCAGGCGCTCTGCGAAATGTTCGACTGCACCTGCGAAAGCGCCAACGACGGCGCCGAGGCCCTGGAAGCCGCCCGCGGCGGCCGCTTCGACCTGATCCTCATGGACATCAAGATGCCGGTGATGGACGGCGTCGCCGCCACCCGGGCCATCCGCGCCCTGCCGGGCTTCCCGGGCCAGGTGCCGATCATCGCGCTGACCGCCAACGCCGAGCCGGAGGACGCCGAGGGCTACCTCGCCGCCGGCATGAACGGGGTGGTCGAAAAGCCCATGAAGCCGGAACACCTGCTGGCCGCCCTGCAGGCCGCGCTGGGTGAGAACACCGCCGCTGATGAGGCGGACGACGCGGCCGCGGCCGCCGCCTGATCTGAGCGCCTGATCCGGCGCCTCTGGCGGTCCAAACCGCCGCCGTGCTTATCGGGAATTAATCCTCGTCTGCGATGATTTCCCGGCAAGGGGATTTCTATGGCCTTGGACGTTTTCGATTCCGGTCTCGACGAGATGGCCGCCGGCGCCCGTTCGGGCATCGGCCCGCGCCTGATCGCCATTGTCGGCGTCGGACTGATTTCATTGAACTTCCTGCCCTGGACGGTCTGTGCGGCCTGGTGCGCCCTGGTCGGCGGGGTGGACATCTTCAGCTGGTTCGCGACCGGCGAGCAGGCGGCCGGCGGCCCGGTCAGCCGCCGCGCCCGCTTCACTCATGTCGCCTGCCTGGTGGGCGGCGTCGCCGGCTGGGTCAGCCTGGGTGTGCTGTTCTGGCGCACCGGCAGCGCCGCTGGCGCGGTCTGCGGCGCGGTCACCTGGCTGGCCGTCATGGGCTTCGCCCAGGTCAACGCCTATCAGTCGCGCGCCGGCTATCTGCTGGCCGGCGTCATTCCCGCCGCCGCCATGCTGATCACGCCGATCGCCTCGCCCAGCCCAGCCATCGCAGGCGTCTGGCCGGTCTGGCTGATGCTGCTGATCACCGCCGCCTTCGCGGTCACCGGCGCACATCAGACCCTGGCCGCGCGCCGCCGCTTCGAGCAGGCGACCCAGGACCTGCGGGAAAGCGAGCAGAGCTACCGGCTGCTCGCCGACAACGTCACCGACGTGATCTCGCTGGCCTCGCCGGGCGGCGAGCGGCTCTACGTCTCGCCCTCCATCGAGCGCATCCTCGGCTTCGGGCCGGGCGAGCTGATGGTGACGCCGAACTACAAGCACATGCACCCCGACGACACCGAGCTCGTGCAGGCCTTCATCTCCTCGGTGACCGAGGAAAGCGGCCCCAAGACCCTCGACTATCGGGTGTTCTGCAAGGACGGCTCGTTCATCTGGGCCGAGACCACCTTCACGCGCCTCAACGACGGCTCCGGGCGCCTGCTCGGCGTCTCGCGCGACATCGGCCACCGCAAGGCCCTGGAGGCCGAGCTGAAGGACGCGCTCGCCCGCTCGGAAGGCGCGGCGGCGGCCAAGACCGACTTCCTCGCCAACATGACCCACGAGCTGCGCACGCCGCTCACCGCCATCCATGGCTTCGCAGGCGTCTTGCGTCAGTCCAAGACCCTGACCGGCCAGGACGCGCGCCACGCCGGCCTGATCCACGACGCCAGCCAGACCCTGCTGGGCGTGGTCGGCGACGTGCTCGACTTCTCCAAGCTGGAGGCCGGCGCCTTCGAGCTCGACCCGGCGCCCTTCGATCCGGCCGCCACCGTGCGCTCGGCCGCCGAGATCGTCGCCGAACAGGCGGCCGGCAAGGGGCTGACACTCACCACCGTGATCGACGCGCCCGAGCATGAGCCCCTGCTGATCGGCGACGCCCCGCGCTTCCGCCAGGTGCTGCTCAACTTCCTCTCCAACGCCATCAAGTTCACCCGCGAAGGCGGCGTGACGATCAATCTCTCCGGCCGGGTCGAGGCCGACCGCTGCCACATGCGGATCGCGGTGACCGACACCGGCATCGGCATCGACGAGGCGCACATCGCCGCCCTGTTCAACCGCTTCACCCAGGCCGACGCCTCGGTCTCGCGGCAGTTCGGCGGCACGGGCCTGGGCCTGGCGATCTCCAAGCAGATCGTCGAGGCCATGGGCGGACGCATCGGCGTGGACAGCGTCGTGGGCCAAGGCTCGACCTTCTGGCTCGAAGTCGATCTGCCGATCACCGCCGACGACGCGCTCGGCGCCGAGCCGGAGGCTGCCGCGGCGCTGGAGCGGCCGATCCGCTGCCTGGTGGTCGAGGACAACGCGGTCAACCGCGAGCTGATCACCATCCTCTTGAGTCCCTTCCCGATCGAGATCGACACCGCCTGCGATGGCGCCGAAGCCGTCGAGGCGGTCAGCGCCGGGCGCTACGACGTGATCCTGATGGACATGCAGATGCCGGTGATGGACGGCCTGACCGCCACCAGGCGCATCCGCGACCTGGCCGACCGCGAGGCCGCGGCCACCCCGATCATCGCCATGACCGCCAATGTGCTGCCCGAACAGGTCGCCCGCTGCCGCGAGGCCGGCATGGACGACCACCTGGGCAAGCCGATCAACCTGCCCCAGCTCCTGGCCGCCCTGGATCATTGGACTTCACCCGCCGCCGCCGACAGCGAACGCGCGAGCTCCGCCTGGGCCTAGCCGCGAGCGCGCCCCAGCTATCTGTAATCCCTATATTTTTTCGTCATTCCCGGGCTTGTCCCGGGAACCCATAGACTCCGTGGTGGTCCAGGGGACGCGGCGGCGCCTTGATGAGCCTGCAACGCTCGCGTTTATGGGTTCCCGGGACAAGCCCGGGAAT
>CAIJOB010000005.1 GCA_903822175.1 uncultured Alphaproteobacteria bacterium | reverse complement strand
GACATGGCTGTAGACACGCTCAACTTGGTCCCTGCCCGTCCCGCACATTTTTGCTACTTGCTCATACGAGAGACCAGCCAAAAGCCTCTGCGTGATCATGAAGTGGCGAAGGCTGTAAGGGACGATCTTTCGTTCTTCGTAGTCCTTGATCTCAGCCAACTTCATCAACCGATGCCAGTGATAGAGGATCAAGCGATTTGAGATGCGGGTTTTCCCATCAAGGCTGAAAACGAGGTCAGTAGGATTATCCTTTCCCAGACCCGAGAATGCCTGCCACTGCTGAAAGAAATAGCCCCCTCGGCACTTCAGCCGCCTCGTCCGATTGGTCTTAGATGTGTAATCAAGCACGACGATGTTCGCATAGAGCGTCTTCTTGTCAGCGTAGTCAGGTTGCTCCATCGTCAGCGACACTTCTAGCCATCGCAACTGCTGAAGTTCTCCCGTACGAAGTCCGCAGTTTGAAGCGATCAGCACATAGTATCGCATCATCTGCCGAATGTAGCGTTCCCGCTCTTCAAGCTGATGGTCCTTGGGTCGGACATAGGCTCGCATCGTGCGGACGAGACGATTGTATTCCTCATTCGTCAGCGTTTGGCGCCTGATACTCTCCGTATCCAGTTCATATTTGTTGAGTTGCGGGAAATCAAACTCACCGAAACGGACCTCTCCGCGTTTGTAGAGAAACGCCAACATCGCATTGATGGTCGCTTTCTCATTTACAAGCGTAGTCTGGGATTTCTCTCGGATCTCGTTTCGGAACTGATAGTAGTCGGCACAACTATCTAGATGCAGGTCCTTCAGTTTAGTCCCATCACCGATGAACGCCAGCCAGTGATTGAGATGCGTCCTGATAGTGCCCAGACGCCCAGCCTTAATCCCAACACCAAGCGCCTTCGTCTTATGCTGAATATAAGCCTCAACAGCCTGAGACGCCTTCATTGAGAAATGTGGTTTGCCTTTATCAGCGTTCGTGGTGATTTCTGCCCATCGCTTTTGAGCGAGTTGGGTCGCAACACGGACATTCGTGGTCTTGAGGCTCTCTCGGACCATCTTGTTTTCCGAAGCCAACCACATCTGAAACTGCCAGATGCCGCTACGGTTGATGATACTCACACCTTCAAGGATTTGTATCTTTTCAACCACATACGGCCCCAGATGATAGCCTCAAATACGACGACACCTACGACGATGAGTAGTTCCCAAAATGTGTCGCAGAGTGTGTCGTTAGCGTAGGTCACCCTATGAAAAAGAACGCAAAAAAGTGATTTTGTGTAGTAAGTGTGTAGTTATGTTATTGTTGTTTTTCAATGACTTAACTCTCTTGTTCTACTCCCACTCAATGGTCCCGGGTGGCTTGGACGTCACGTCGTAGACGACGCGGTTGACGCCCTTGACCTCGTTTATGATGCGGGTGGCGCAGCGGCCGAGCACATCCCAGGGGAACTCGAAGAAGTCGGCGGTCATGCCGTCGGTGGAGGTGACGGCGCGCAGCGCCAGGACATCTTCGTAGGTGCGGGCGTCGCCCATGACGCCGACGGTCTTGACCGGCAGCAGGACGGCGAAGGCCTGCCAGATGCTGTCGTAGAGGCCGGCCTTGCGGATCTCATCGAGGTAGATGGCGTCGGCCTGCTGTAGGACGGCGACCTTTTCCGGCGTGATCTCGCCGGGAATGCGGATGGCCAGGCCCGGGCCCGGGAACGGGTGGCGGCCGACGAAGGCGGGGGCGAGGCCGAGTTCGACGCCCAGCGCCCTCACCTCGTCCTTGAAGAGTTCGCGTAAGGGCTCGACCAGCTTCAGCTTCATGTAGTCCGGCAGGCCGCCGACGTTGTGGTGGCTCTTGATCACCGCAGACGGGCCACCGCTGGCCGAGACGCTTTCGATGACGTCGGGATAGAGGGTGCCCTGGGCGAGGAATTCGGCGCCGTCGACCTTGTTCGCTTCGCGGTCGAAGATCTCGATGAAGACGCGGCCGATGATCTTGCGCTTGGTTTCGGGGTCGGAGACGCCAGCCAGCTGACCGAGAAATTCCTTTGAGGCGTCAACATGTACCAGCGGAATGTTGTAGTGATCCCGGAAGAGGGTCACGACCTGCTCGGCTTCGTTCAGTCTCAACAGGCCGGTGTCGACGAAGACGCAGGTGAGCTGTTCGCCGATCGCCTCGTGGATCAGCACCGCGGCCACCGAGGAGTCGACCCCGCCGGAGAGGCCGCAGATCACCCGGCCCTTGCCGACCTGCGCGCGGATCTTGGCGACCATCTCCTGGCGGAAGGAGGCCATGGTCCAGTCGCCGGTGAGGCCCGCGATCCGGTGGGTGAAGTTGCGCAGCATCAAGGCGCCGCGCGGGGTGTGGGCGACCTCCGGATGGAACTGGATGCCGTAGAAGCGGCGGCCCTCGTCGGCGATCACCGCGTAGGGGCTGCCAGCCGAGGCGGCGACGATCTCGAAGCCCGGCGGGATGGCGGTGATCTTGTCGCCGTGGCTCATCCAGACGGGCTCCTGCGCGCCCGGCTCGCCCAGACCTTCCAGCAGGGGCGAAAGCTTTTCGATCAGGATCTCGGCGCGGCCGAACTCTCGGGCATGGCCGCCTTCCACCGCGCCGCCGAGCTGGGCGCACATGGTCATTTCGCCGTAGCAGATGCCCAGCACTGGCACGTCGAGCTCGAAGATCCGCTGGGGCGCGGACGGGCTTTGCGCCTCATGCACGCTGGCGGGACCGCCGGAGAGGATCACCGCCTTCGGGGCGAAGGCGTCGAGCATGGCGTCCACCTTGTCGTAGGGGTGGATCTCGCAATAGACGCCGGCCTCGCGCAGCCGGCGCGCGATCAGCTGGGTCACCTGGCTGCCGAAATCGACGATCAGGACGCGGTCGTGGTCGGGCGTAGGCATGGGGCTCCGTTAGCGAGGTTTCTCCAGCACGGCGACGAAGAAGCCGTCGGTGCCGGACGTATGTGGGGACAGGCGCAAAAAGCCGTCAGGGGTGAGGTATCGGATGAGCTTTTCGTCGGCGGTGGCGGGCGCCCCGACGAACCCCGGCGTGCGGGCCAGGAAGGCGGCGACGCGGTCCTCGTCCTCCTGCGGCAGCACCGAACAGGTGACGTAGACCATGCGGCCGCCGGGCTTCACGAACGGTGCGCCGGCGTCGAGGACGGCGTCCTGGTCGGCCATGCGCTTGTCGAGGGTGTCGGGCGTCAGGCGCCACTTGGTGTCGGGGTGGCGCCGCCACGAGCCCGTGCCGGTGCAGGGGGCGTCGATGAAGACGACGTCCATCTTGCCTTCCAGCCCGCTGAGAGGCTCGGGGTTCACCGGGGATCGGACCTGCAGGTTGCGGACGCCCGCGCGGTCGCCGCGGCGGATGGTGTCGGCGAGGCGGCGCGCATCGCTGTCGTAGGCGTAGATCTGGCCGGTGTTGCCCATGGCGCCGGCCAGCGCGAGGGTCTTGCCGCCGCCGCCGGCGCAGAGGTCGAGGACCTGCTTGCCCTTCACCTCGCCGGCCGAGGCGGCGGCGATCTGCGAGCCGAGGTCCTGCACCTCGAACCAGCCCTTGGAGAACTGCGGAATGGTCTCGACGGCGCCGCTGCGAGTCATGGGGTCCAGCGCCGGCATGCGCAGCGCCGTGGGCAGCAGGTCGACCGGCTCGGCGGCCAGCGAGGTCAGGGCCTTCAGGGTGCGCTCAGGATCGGATTTCAGCAGATTGACCCGCAGGTCGACCGGGGCCCGCTCGGAGAGCGCCGCGCCCTCCTCCGCCCTGGCGTCGCCAAAGGCGCGCTCGAAGGATGGGTCGAGCCAATCCGGATAGTCGCCACGCACCGGGGCTGGCGCGTCGGCGAGGTCGCGGGGCGTCGTCAGAGAGGTGCGCTCGGCGTCGGTCAGCGGCCCGGGCCCGTGCGGTTCCTCGCCGGCGGCTTCCGCGACGCGCTCCAGCGGCCAGCCCCAGACGAAGGCCAGCGCCCCCAGAGCGCCGGCGCGCAGGCTCTCATCGCCCATCCGCCAGCCCAGGGACCGGCGGCGGCGCAGAACATCGAGGACCAGGCCGGACACGAAGGCCCGGTCTTTCGACCCTGCGTAGCGCGCGGACTCCCCCCAGTTCTTCAGCGCCATCCGCACAGGGCGATGCCGCTCGTCGATCTGGGTCAGGACCTCAATGGCCGCCGCGAGGCGTCCGGCGTCACGCATTCAAAACCGTCACTTTGCGAGGGCGAGACGCCCTCAATGAAAAAAGGCGATGATGATCGCCACGATGCCCAGGATGCTGACCGTCCACACCAGGGTGCGCAGGAACGGCGCGCCGAAGGCATAGAGCGGCACATAGAGGGCGCGGCCAACGACATAGGCCATGGCGCCGTAGATGGTGTGTCCGCCGCCAAGTTTCCCCACCGCGGCGCAGGCGAGGAGCGCCGCGGCGAACAGCGGGAAGGTCTCAAGGAAGTTCGCGAGCGCGCGGTCCAGGCGCGCCGCGATCACGCCGGCCGGCTTGGGCTCATCGCGCGGGCCGGCCAGCCAAGCGAACGGACGGTTGCCGCCGGCCGCGCCGGCCACCGCCGCCCAGACAATCTGCACAAAGCCGATGATCACCGCCGCCATCAGCAGCTGCATTTCCACAGGAACAGTCGCAGGCATGGTCGTCTCCCCCATGGCCGCCGGCGCGGGATCGGCCGGGCGGCGTTCGAACCGGCCCCTAGAGGGGGCTTGGATAGTTGGGCGCCTCGCGGGTGATCATCACGTCGTGGACGTGGCTCTCGCGGAGGCCAGCCCCGGTGATGCGGATGAACCGCGCGCGGTTGCGGAACTCGACCAGATTGGCGGCGCCGACATAGCCCATGGCGGCGCGTAAGCCCCCGACCATCTGGTGCAGGATCGGGGCGATCGGGCCCTTGTAGGGCACCTGGCCTTCGATCCCTTCCGGCACCAGCTTGAGCGCGTCGGTGACGTCCTTCTGGAAATAGCGGTCGGCGGAGCCGCGCGACATGGCGCCAAGCGAGCCCATGCCGCGGTAGGTCTTGTAGGAGCGGCCCTGGTAGAGGAACACCTCGCCCGGCCCCTCGTCGACGCCGGCGAACACCGAGCCCATCATGGCGACCGAGGCCCCCATGGCGAGCGCCTTGGCCAGGTCGCCGGAGTATTTGATCCCACCGTCGGCGATGACCGGGACGTTGGTGCCATCGGCCGCGCGGACGGCGTCGGCGATGGCGGTGAGCTGCGGCACGCCGACACCGGCGACGATCCGGGTGGTGCAGATCGAGCCCGGGCCGATGCCGACCTTGACCGCGTCGGCGCCGGCGTCGATCAGCGCGCGGGCGCCGTCGTAGGTGGCGACATTGCCGGCGACGATCTGCACGCGGTTGGTCTCGCGCTTGATGCGGCCGACCGCCTTGGCGACGTCGATGTTGTGGCCGTGGGCGGTGTCGATCACCACCACGTCGACGCCGGCGTCGACCAGCGCCATGGAGCGCTCCCAGCCGTTGTCGCCGACCGTCGAGGCCGCGCCGACCAGCAGGCGGCCTTGCGCGTCCTTGGCGGCGTTGGGATGGGCCTCGGACTTTTCCATGTCCTTGACGGTGATCAGGCCGACGGCGCGGTAGTCGTCGTCGACGACGATCAGCCGCTCGATCTTGTTGCGGCGAAGCAGTTCGCGGGCCTCGTCCTGGCTGACGCCTTCCTTCACCGTGATCAGGTTCTCGTGGGTCATCAGCGCCTTGGCGGGCACGTCACTGCTGCCCTCGAAGCGCATGTCGCGGTTGGTCAGGATGCCGACCAGCTTGCCGTTGTCGTCGACCACCGGGAAGCCGGAGATCTTGCGGCGCGCCTTGATCTCGCGGACCTCGCTGAGCGGGGTGTCCGGGTGGATGGTCAGCGGATTGATGACCATGCCGCTTTCGTAGCGCTTCACCTCGCGGACCTGATCGGCCTGCTCTTCGACGGTGAAGTTGCGGTGCAGGATGCCCAGGCCACCGTTCTGAGCCATGGCGATGGCCAGCCGGCTCTCGGTGACGGTGTCCATGGCGGCGGACACCAGCGGGATGTTGAGTGCGATCTCTTTCGTGAACCGGGTCGCGACATCCACCTGGGTGGGCATCACATCGGACGGGCCGGGTTCAAGCAAAACATCGTCGAAGGTGAGCCCTTCGCGAATCTCCATGGGAGTACCTCGTTTTGCGGGTTGGCTATACGCGTCGGAGGCGGCCAGGGGCAAGGGCTGGTGGAGGGTCATGAAGGGCTCCTGTCGGATTTGTATTGGCGCGGGCTGAGCGCGCCGGAATAGACGGCGTAGCTGTGGCTGCCCGCGGCCCGGCGCGGGGTGGCCCGCGGCTGCGGTTGCGGGCGCGGCTTCGGGGGTGGATCGCCCTCGCCCTGCGTCTGTTTGGTAAGGCAGCAGGTCATGGCGAACATGGTCAGGCAGAGGACGGATGAGGCGATCACAGCCGCCGCGGCGGAGCGGTCCAGGATCAACCCGAACAGGAGCGGGCCGGCGACCTGGGCGAAGCGGGCCGGAGTCGCCAGCAGGGCCGAGCGATAGGCATAGTTCTCCGGCCCATAGAGGCTGAGCGGCAGCACGCCCTTGGCCACGGTCAGCATGCCGTTGCCACCGCCCTGCCCCAGCGCCATGACCGGCGCGGCCGCGCCGCCGAAGGCCAGCAGGCTCGCTGCGCCGATAGGATGCAGCAGGGTCGCGACCCGGGTGGTGTTGAGCGGCGGCAGCTTGCGCAGCACGGTGAACTCGGCCAGCCGCATGGAGACCGCGGCGACGCCGATCAGCGCGGCCGCGTGGACCGCGGCGTCATGGGCCAGGCCAAAGCCCTCCAGCGTGCGCGGCAGGTGGGCAGCGACGAAGGCCGAAACGGTCCAGGCGCAGGCGAACAGCACGGCGAGCTGCACCATGCCACGGTCCCAGGCGATCAGCGGGCGCGGGCCATCCTCATGCCGGCGACCTCCGACGTGCGGCGTCACCAGGGCGGTGATCGGCAGGCAGACGCAGAGGTGAACCGCTGCCCAGGCGAGGCACGCGCCGCGCCAGCCGAAGGCGTGCTCCAGGTAAAGCGTGGTCGGCAGGCCGACGGTCGACCCCAGGCCGCCGAGCAGCGCGATCCCGGTCATCGGCCGGCGCGCGCTGTGGCCGTAGAGCGAGGCGAGGATCGCGTAGGGCGTCTCGTAGAGGCCGAGCGCCATGGCGACGCCCAGCACCGCGACGCCGAGGATCAGGCTGAGCGGGCCGCGCGCGACGGCGATCAGAGCCAGACCCAGGGCGAAGGTCGGGCTGGCCCAGAGCAGCACGGCCTTGCCGCCGCGCGTGTCGATCCAGCGGCCGATTGGAGTCGCCGCGAAGGCCGAGGCCAGGAGGGCCACGGAGAGGAGGCTCGACACCAAAGCGGGCCGCAGGTGCAGGCTGGCGGCGATGCCCTCGCCCAGCACGCTCAGAAGGTAGAAGGACGAGCCGAAAGACAGCATCTGGCCCACGCCAAGGCCCGCGACGAGCAGCGCTTGCGGGCGGTGGGCGGCGGGGGAAGGCTCCATATCCGCTTATGCGCCGGTTGCGGATGTGCGGAAATCAACATATCCGGTCTCTGATGTTCGATAATCTCACATCAGGCGGTGCGTTGCCCTCGCTGAACGCGCTTAGGGCCTTCGAGGCCATGGCGCGGACCGGGCGCGCGACGCTGGCGGCGGAGGAACTGAACGTCACCCACAGCGCGGTCAGCCGGCAGGTGAAGGCGCTGGAGGCGGCGCTGGGTGTGCGGCTGTTCCAGGGGCCGAAGCACCGGCTGACGCTTACCGCCGCCGGCCAGGAGCTGCTGCCGGCCCTGACCGGGGCCTTCGACGGCATCGCCGCAGCGGTGCGCCGCCTGAAGAGCGACGGCGAGGACCTGCACCTGGCGGTCAACGCCAGCCTGGCGGTGAAGTGGCTGATCCCGCGCCTGGGCGACTTCGCTGAGCGCCACCCGGAGATCCGCCTGCACCTGGAGGAACTGCCGTCACAGGCGACCTCGCACCGGGGCGCCGACGCGGTGGTGCGCATCGCCCAGGCCGCGCGGCTGGCCGACCCGCTGGTCACCCCGTTCATCCAGAACTTCACTGGTCCGGTGATGACGCCGGGCTTGGCCGAGCGGTTCGCCGCCGATCCGCTGGCCGCGCCGCGGCTGGGGTCGCAGTCACACCCGCAGGGCTGGGCGATCTGGGCGGCGGTGGCGGGGTTCGAGCTAGCCCCCGCGCCGGAGCAGCCCTTCGCGCACGTCCATTACGCCCTGGACGCGGCGGTGGCCGGCCTGGGCGTGACGATCATGTCCTGGCCGCTGGTCGCCGACGAGGTCGCCGAGGGGCGGCTCGTAGCCCCACTGGGGTTTCGCCGGGCAGAGAGCGCGTTCGCGCTGCTGGCCGCGCCGGGGCGAGAGAGCCGGGCGCTGGGGGTGTTTCGGCGGTGGCTGGTAGAACAGGGCGGGCGGACGGCGGAGCCGCCAAGAGCGGGCTAGTCGTCCGGTTGGTCTCGATCCTCTGCCATCGCCGCATTCACATCGCGGCCGCCGTAGAGCACCCGCCCGATCCTGACGCTCTCGTCTATGCGGTAGAGGATCAAGACGCGACGCTCAAAGCCGAGCATCCGGACACCAGCTTCCAGGTCATCACGTTGGACGCCGCGTCGCGGAAAAGCTTCCAGCGCCAAGCAGGCATCCACAACCCGCCCGACATAGCGCTCGGCGGCTCGCGCGCCGGCATTCATCCGCAGATAGTCGAACAAGCCGCGCAGATCGCTTTGCGCTCTTGGACGGAAGGAGACCTTAATCTGCCTTGTCCTCGGCTTCGACGGCCGCAGCCATATAGGCCCTCAGGTCCGCAACAACCCGCTCAGCGGGAATGTCGGGCCGCGGATCTTCGAAAGCCTCGCGAACCTTCTCGCGCATCCAGTCGTCGAGATGGGATTGTTCAAGCTCAAGCGCCCGAAGGCCCGCGCGCACGACCTCGCTGGCAGAGGCGTAATTCCCGCGCTCGACCTGTTGATCGACGAACTGCTTGAGTGGACCAAGCGTCACCGTAACGGGTTGGCTGATGCGCGACATGGCGAGTCTCCTTCAGGCTTCAGAGTATGACTTTGTCATACATCCCGCAAGCCTCAGCTCACCGCCCCTTGAACCTCGTCGCCACCAAGTAGAGCTCCGAACTGTCCGACCGGCTGGCCTTGGGCTTGAGGGTCTTCACGCTGACGAAGTGTCTCTTCAGGGTGGCGATGACGTCGGCGGTTTCGCCGCCCTGAAAGGCCTTGGCGATGAACACGCCGCCCGGTTTCAGGACGTCGAGGGTGAAGTCCACGGCCGCCTCGATCAGGCCGACGATGCGCAGGTGGTCGGTCTGGCGGTGGCCGACGGTGTTGGGAGCGATGTCCGACATCACCAGGTCCGGCGCACCGCCCAAGAGGCGGATCAGCTCCGGGCCGCAGGCAGGATCGGTGAAGTCCATCTCCAGGATGGTGGCCGGCGGCAGGGGATCGACCGGCAACAGGTCGACGCCGACGATGTGGGTCACGCCGCGCTCGATGGCGACCTGAGTCCAGCCGCCGGGCGCGGCGCCCAGGTCGATGACCCGCGCGCCGGGCTTCAGCAGGCGCAGCTTGTCGTCGAGTTCGCTCAGCTTGTAAGCCGCGCGGCTGCGGTAGCCGTGGGCGCGGGCTTTGGCGGCGAAGGGGTCGTTGATCTGGCGGTTCAGCCAGGCCTGTTGCGAGGGCGTGCGTTTCCAGGCGGTCTTCAGCCGTTCGGGCACGACCCGGCCGGATTCGGTGCCGCCGGTGGGCGGCTTGACCATGCGCTTGCGCTCGGGCTTTTCGGGTGGCGGCTTGTCGTTCATTCGGCTGCCGCCTGGGTTGGCCGTGCGCCCCGGCGGCGACGGCGGCGCCCTCGTCCGCTGCGCTCGGACATCAGCGACAGCAGGATGCCTTCGCGCAGGCCGCGGTCGGCGACGCGGACGCGGCTGCACGGCCACAGCTCCTGTACCGCCTGCAGGATCGCGGCGCCGGCCAGGACCAGGTCGGCGCGGTCGGGGCCGATGCAGGGCTGCTGCGCGCGCTCCTGGGCGTTCAGCACTAAGAGGCGCCCAGCCGCGGCGTCGCACTCGTCACGGGTCATCCAGATGCCATCGACCCGGTTGCGGTCATAGCGCGGCAGGTTGAGGTGCAGGCCGGCCAGGCTGGTGATCGCGCCGGAGGTGCCGATCAGTTGGGCGCGGTCAGCGTCGAACACCTCGCGCAGGCCGTCCGCCCGGCGGAAGGCGGCGATCTCGGTCTTGACCGTCTCGACCATGGCGCGGAACCAGGGATCGGTGGCCGTCTCGCCCTCCGGGAAGCGTTCGGCCAGGGTCACCACGCCGATCGGGACCGAAAGCCAGGCGCGCAGCGGCGGCATGCCGGTCGGCGGCGCGCCCTTGAGGTCGACCCAGGAAAGCTCCGTCGAGCCGCCGCCGACGTCGACCACCAGGGCTGCATCGGAGCTGCGGTCGATCAGGTTGAGGCAGCCGGCGACCGACAGCCTGGCCTCTTCCTGCGGCGGGATGATCTGCAGGCGCAGGCCCGTTTCAGCGAACACCGCGTCGAGGAAGGCCGGGCCGTTCTCCGCCATGCGACAGGCCTGGGTGGCGATGGCCCGCAGGCGCGCGACGCGGCGGCGGCGCAGCTTCTCGGCGCTGACCTTAAGGGCCGCCATGGCGCGGTCCATGGCCTCTTCAGAGAGGCGGCCAGACGCGGTCAGGCCCTCGCCCAGCCGCACGATCCGCGAATAGGCCTCGATCACCCGAAAGCCGCCCGGCCCGGCGGGCGTGGCGATCAGCAGGCGGCAATTGTTGGTGCCCAGGTCCAGCGCGCCATAGCACGGCGGCTCACCTATAGGTCGGTCCCGGCCGCTTAGGGCGGCTGCGGGCGCGCTCGGCGCCTCGGTCATGGACTGGTATCCGTCCTTCGCAGGCGCAGGCCGAACGCGGCGCGCCTCACTTGGGCCGTAGCTTAGCAAGCCCGCTCGCGTGATAGAAGGCTTGCCCGCTAGAAGGCTGGGCGCCCAAGAAGTGTGGGTCTTGAACGGAAGGTATTGAACGCTACGTTCACCTCCCGGTTAGGAGAAAGGGCGTAGATTCGGACCATGGATATGCACAGCGCCAAATTCGCGATCGGCCAGGTTGTGCGTCACCGGATCTATCCGTTCCGCGGCGTGATCTTCGACGTCGATCCGACGTTCTCGAACACCGAGGAATACTGGCTGTCGATTCCGGAGAACATCCGGCCGCACAAGGACCAGCCGTTCTATCACCTGCTCGCCGAGAACGACGAGAGCTCCTACGTGGCCTATGTTTCGGAGCAGAACCTGCTGCCGGACGACACTGGCCAGCCGGTCGGCCACCCGCAGGCCTCGATGCTGTTCGAGAGCTTCCGCGAGGGGCAGTACAAGCTGCGCCCGCGGATTTCGCACTAGAGCCCTCTCCCCACCCTCTCCCTCTCGGCTTCGCCGGGGGAGAGGCGTTTACGGCGCCGGCTCGACCGAGGGGTCGATCTTCTTCGCCAGGGCCTTGTCCGCATCGCCGCCAGGGCCGTCGCCGAGCGCGACGCGAATCTCGCCCCGGGCCTCCAAGGACATGGCGTTGCGCGGATCGGCCTTGAGGGCCGCATCGTAGAATTCGCGGGCCAGCAACAGATCGCCGAGCTGGCGGTAGGCGTCGCCCTTGGCGGCGAGCGTCATCGGGTCGCCGGGCGTCAGCCGCAGGGCCGAATTGAAGTCGCGAAGGGCGCGGTCGTATTTGTTGAGCTGTTTCCAGGCCATGCCGCGGTTGAACAGCAGCACGTCGTCGTTCGGATTGGCGCTGAGCGCCTTGTCGAAGTCGGCGATGGCCAGTTCGGGCTTCAGCGTCGCCAGATAGAAGTCGCCCCGGGCGTTCAGGGCTCCGCTGTCGGTCGGCTTGATCGCCAGCGCCGCGTTGAAGTCGGCGAGCGCGGCGCCGGCTTTCTTGCCCTTGCCCTCGGCGACCCAGCTGTGGCCCCGCGCGGTGAGCGCATCCACGTCACGGGGGTTTTGCGACAGGGCGCGATCGAAGTCCTTGCGGCCCTCGTCGAAGCGGCCCTGACGGACCAGGAGCTGGCCGTGGTCGACCAGCGCCCGATGGGTGTCGCCGGGGCCGCGCAGGCCGCGCTCGTACTCCGCCATGGCGCCGGCCGCGTCGCCGAGCGCCTCAAGAGTCTCGCCAAGCGCCGCGTGGACGTCGGGCTGGTTCGGATTGGCCTGCAGCTGGGCGCGATAGGCCTGGGCGGCGCGGGTCAGGTCGTCGCGGGTTTCGGCCTGGGCGGCGCCAGCGAGGGCCAGGACGGCGGCGCAGGCGACGAGTGCTGTGGCGAGCCGGCTCATTTGGCCCCCGTGGATTTGTATTCGTCGCCGGTCATCGCCGTGCGCAGCGCGTCCTGCGCCAGGGGCTTGGGCGAGCTGACCGGGGCCAGCGGGCCCCAGCCGGACCAGTCGCGGGCGAAGGCGGCGCGGACCGTGGCGGGCCGGGTGTCCTCCATCAGGATGTCGAAGGCGCGCAGGCCCTCGCGGGGCGTCAGGCGGGCCAGGTTGTCCAGCCCCCGGGTCAGGATCTCGGCGGCCTGGTCGCGGGAGTCGTGGCTGGTGGACGCGATGGCGCCGCGCACCGAGGCGCGGACCTGTTCCAGGCCGGCGTCGGTCTCCTCCTCGGTGGGGCCCTCGGCGGCGAAGCGGCGGATCTCGGCCTCGATCATGCCCACCGCCCTCACCTCCTGGCCGGGCTGCGGGATGACGCCGAAGCAGGTCTTCAGCGAATCCGGGCGGACCTCGTCGTTCAGGGTCGCCTCGATGAAGGGGGCGTCCTTGCGGGATTTCAGGGTGTTGATCCGCGCCTGCAGGATGGCTTCCCAGAGGCCGCGCAGCAGCAGCGTGTGGAGGCGCTGGTCGGAGGGCGCGGTCACGTCGTCGGGCGCGGCGACGCGGCAGATACCGGCGATGGCCGGCAGGCTGGCCTCGGTCAGCACCAGGGCGTCGGCGGCGCGGTTCGAGGTTGGCGGCGTGCGCGGCGCGCGGACGCCGGCGGACCCGCGAGGGGCCCAGTCACCGAAGGTCGCCTTGACCTTCTGTTCCAGCACATCGATCGGCAGGTCGCCGACCATCACCACCACCGCGTTATCCGGCCGGTACCAGCGATCGTAGAAGCTCTGCAGCCGGGCCGGCGTCAGGGCCGCCAGGCTTTCCGGCGTGCCGATCGGCAGGCGGGCGGCAGAGCGCAGGTCGCCGTCTTCGAAGGCGTCCATCTTGGCGCGGAGCGCGCGCAGGGTGTCGGCGGCGCGGCCTCGGCGCTCGCTTTCCATCGACGCCCGCTCGCGGGCCATCGCAGGGTCGGCGAAAGTCAGGGTCTCGGCCACATCGTTCAGCCATCTGGTGGCGGTCGTGAGCTCGCTGGCGTCGGTGCTCGGCAGGTCGAGCTGGTAGATCGTGGCCTTCAGGTCGCTGGTGGCGGTGCGGTCGCGGGCCCAGGCGACGTGCAGCGGCGCGAAGATCAGGTCGAGCTGGTGTTCAGGGAACGAGCGCGTGCCGTCGAAGGCCAGGTGCTCGATCATGTGGGCGGCGCCGCGTTCGTCGTCGGCCTCGTCGAAGCTGCCGACCCCGATGCCCAGGCGCAGGGCGACGCCGCCCTTCGGGAGCGCGTTGTGCTGCACGGCGTAGCGCAGGCCGTTGGGGAGCACGCCATAGCGGATCGACGGGTCCCAGCGCAGCAGGTTCGGATCGGCAGGCAAGCCCACGGCCGCGGGCGGCGTGGCCGGCTGAGCGTGGGCCATGCCGCCGAAGCTCAAGGCAAGGGCAGTCGCCGCCGCCAACAGATGTGTTCGTCTAAGCAACAAGAGCCCTCGCGCGCCGCGACTTAGTCTGGAAGGCCGCACGGTGGCAATTGCGAGGCGCGGGCTGGCCGGCATGTGGGCGAATTATGCGCCGCCGCGTCGCCGCGCGGACGATCTTTCCGCCGACCCCGCCATTGGCGACGAACTCAGAACGGAACTTCCCCGGGAATGGGGCCATTCTCAGCGACATGAGCGCTGACGGCTTTTCGAGCGGCCCGCCCGCGGGGGCGAGGGCCGATTGGACCATCGACCAGAACTGGGCGGCCTATACCGAGGCCGAGCACCAGGTCTGGATCACCCTCTATGAGCGCCAGGCCGCCATGCTGGAGGGCCGCGCCTGCGAGCCGTTCCTCAAAGGTCTGGAGGCGTTGGACCTGCACCGCTCCGGCATCCCGGATTTCGCGCGGATCAACGTTGAGCTGAACCGGCTGACCGGCTGGAGCGTCGTCGCCGTGCCGGGCCTGGTGCCCGACGAAGTGTTCTTCGACCACCTGGCCAACCGCCGCTTCCCGGCCGGGCGGTTCATCCGCAAGCCGGAGGAGCTGGACTACCTGCAGGAGCCGGACATCTTCCACGATGTGTTCGGCCACGTGCCGATGCTGACCGACCCGGTGTTCGCCGACTACATGGCGGCCTATGGGCGCGGCGGTCTGCGGGCCATGCAGCGCGGGCAGCTGGCCAATCTGGCGCGGCTCTACTGGTACACGGTGGAGTTCGGCCTGCTGCAGACGAGCGCGGGCGTGCGAATCTACGGCGCCGGCATCGTGTCGAGCCGGGCGGAATCGATCTTCGCGCTGGACGATCCCTCGCCCAACCGGCTGGCCTTCGACCTGGAGCGGGTGATGCGCACGCCCTACCGGATCGACGATTTCCAGCAGGTCTATTTCGTGATCCCGTCGCTGCAGGCTCTGCTGGACGCGACGTTGCAGGACTTCGCGCCCATCTATGAGCGGCTGGAGGGCGCCCGCGACATTGCCATCGCCGAAATCCTGCCGAGCGACGGGGTGATCACGCGTGGGACCCAGGCCTCCGCCAACACCAGGACCACTCAGTAGTCCCTGCGCCAGCGGACGGCGAGGCGCCCATCGCCCTGGGCGCCGATCCGGCTGAGAATGGACAGGTTCTTCTTCACCCGCCATTCCACCTGCGCCGCTCCGCCGTCGCGGCCGCCGCCGGTCAGTTCCAGATAGACGTCGTTGGTCAGGTACTTGCCGCCGGAAATGCTCGCCGCGCCCGAAACCGCGTCGCCACCGCCGAGCGCCAGCCGGTCGAGGCCGGCGAAGGTTCTAAGGTTGCCGATCACGTCGAACCCACCGCCGCCGGCCAGGGACGAGAGCGCGGAGGCGAGCTGGGCGTCTTCCAGCGGCGAGAGCTGAGAGGCGGTGCGCCCGAACAGCACCTGGCTCAGCACCTCGTCGTTGGGGAGGCTGGGCGTCGAGGTCAGGGTGATCTGCGGCTTGGCGGCGGTGCCACGGATGCGCACCGAGGCGGTGAGCGTCGGGTCGTCGCGGGTGGCGGTGAGGTCGAGGCGCACCTGCTCGGCCTTGGTCGACAGATAGACGACGCTGGAAGAATCGAACTCGAAGCGTTTGCCGGCGAAATCGTAGTCGCCGCGCACCACCCGCGCCGTGCCGGTCAGGTCCGGGTGCGCCGTCGTGCCGCCGACGTGGGCGTCCAGCGACAGCTCGGTGTCCAGGCCATGGCCTTTCAGGAACACGCCGCGCGGGGCCTTCAGCGTCACGTCCAGCGCCCAGCCGCCGACCACGCTGGGCGGCGGCAGCGAAGCCGGCAGATCGGTGGGGCGGTTCTTTTCCACCACCTCCATCGCCACCACGCCAGACGGCGTCGGCAGGCGCGCGGCCACGTCGGCGCGGTCGAGGCGCAGCGTGCCTGAGAGCCGCACCTTGCCGTCGGCGGCGCGGTCGATGGTCGCCTGGCCGGTGGCGGACGCGGTCGCCATGTCGTTGTCGATCAGCCGGAAGCCCTTCAGGTCCAGGCGGAAACTGGAGGCGCCTTCGCGGGCCAGGCTGATGCGGCCGGTTCCGCTGACCGCGCCGCCGTGGCCGTCGACACCGCTCGCCTCGGCGATGTTCACAGCCTCCTGGGCGAAATCGGCCTTCAGGGCGATGTTGCGCAGGGAGAGGCCCGTGGCCCCGTCGTCGAAGCGGCCGCCCTGCACCGCGATCTGGCCGGCGGCGTTGGGCTTGTCCAGGCTGCCGCCGAGCGTGCCGGCCGCCGTCACCTGGCCGGCCAGGCTGCGCTCGCCGCCGATCAGGAGGTCCCAGAGCGGCCGGACCTCGCCCGACGCGGCGAACTGCCCGCGCAGGGGCTTCTGGCGGGCGATGGCGATGCGGAAGGGCGCGGCCGAGCTCTCGGCGGGCAGGACGACGCTGGCGTTGGCCTTGAGCCCCTGGGCGTTTGCGGCGGTCAGGTCAAGCGTGAGCGCGCCATCGCCCAGCTTGCCGCGCACCGTGCCGTCGATGCCCGAGGCGGCCGGCGTGCCGCGCCCGCGCGCGCCGCTGAGCTTGGCCTCCAGGGTCCCGTCGAGCCGGGCGCCGGCGCCCCGCAGGCTGAGGGTGGCGTCGGTCTTGCCGGTCAGGTCCTCGTCCAGCAGGCCCAGCGGCAGGCCGGTGAGCTGGGCGCGGATGTCCGTCCCCGCATCGGAGAGCCGGCCGTCCAGGTCGATACGCCCGCCGTCAGAGGCCGCGAGTTTCAGCCGCGCGCTCTGCTCCGACCCGCCGAAGCGGATCTGGGCGGTCTCGACGGTGCGCAGTTCCTTGCCACCCAGCCGGCCCTGGCCGTCGAAGCTCGCGGCATAGCCGGGCTTGGCGTCGGCGAGGATTCCGCGCCCGTTGAAGCCCCAGGCCCCGCCGTCCGAGACGCCCGTCGCCTGGGCCGCGTAGGGCAGCCGCGCCATCGGCCCCTCGGCGGTGAGCTTGCCGGCCCGGACGGTGAAGGCGGCGGCGGTGGGCTTGGCGTTCTCGGCGGTCAGGTTGAGCGCCGCACGCGGCCCGCCCGCAGCATCGGCGAGGCGGACGGTCCCGGCGACCTTGCCGCCGTCCAGGAACGCGCCGCGGGTCACGGCGAGCTGCAGGTCGGCGGCTGAGGGCGAATTACGGCGCAGGGACAGCGATCCGGACGCCTGTACGCCGCCCGCATCCACCGACAGGCCGGTGAGGTCGACGCCGCCATCGGGGAAGCGGAAGTCTGAGCGGGCGCGGGCCGGTCCGTAGGCGCTGGTGGCGGCAAGCGCGACGGCGCCGCTGGAGCCATCCGGCTGGCGTGCGAAGCTGAGCGTCAGGTGGGCGTCCTTGAGCGGCAGGCGCGGGACGTCGATGGCGGCCAGATCGGCGGTCAGATCGGCGCGGGGCTGGGAAAGCGTGCCGGCGACGGTTCCCGCGCCCCTGGCCTTGCCGGCGATCTCGATGGGGCCAGCCTGGAACGGCCCGTCGGCGCTCCAGTCCAGCTTGAAGGCGAGGCCGCCCTCGGGGGCGAGCGCGCCGGAGGTCGTGGCGTTGAGGGCTGCGCCGATCAGGCTGGCGCTCGCCACGGTCAGCCGCCGGGCCAGCAGGCTCGCCTGCGCCTTGAGCTGCGGCTTGCCCCCCAGCAGGCGGTCGAGTTCCGGATAGCCGGTGGCGAACCGGTCACCGCGCGCGTCGAGGCTGAAGGTCCAGGGCTGGCCGGCCCTGCCCTGCCCCGCCGACCAGTTGGCCTCAGCCGATCCCGCCGCACCGGCGTGCGCCTGCGCGAGGTTCGAGACCGTGGCCTTGCCCTTGAAGGTGAGCCCGCCCAGCAGCCCCCGATCGCCGGTCGCGTCGAGCTTCAGGCCCGCGCCGGTGACCTGCAGTTCGCGCATCAGGAGCCGCCCATCGGCCAGCCGGCTCCCGTCGAAGCTGGCCTTCGGCGCGCCGCCCAGCAGGGCCGCCACATAGCCGCCGCCACGTCCGCCGGCGCCGGCGAGCCGGGTCTTGATGTCCCACCGGCCGGCGGCCTCGGCGATCTCCACGGGCCCCGAGGCCTGAGCCAGCGCGTAGTCGCCGACGGTCGCCTTGGAGACCGCCGCCGAGCCGGCGAATTTCCAGCCGGCGTTCGCCTGGGTGACCCGGCCCTCGATGTGCGCCGGACCCATGTCCGGGCCGCCGACAATGCGCGACAGGGCCGCCGTCTGCGCGGTCAGCGCCAGGCCCTGCGGCCCGAGCCGCCGCTGGCCGAGGTCACCAAGGCCGGTGGCGCGCAGCGACAGGTTCTCCGAGACGATCCGGCCGTCCAGGGCAAAGAGGTCTGGGCCCGCGCGCCGGCCCGCAAGCACGAAGCTGGCGCTGGGTCCGAAACGCTCGGCGTAGGGCGCGGTGAGGGCGGACGCGGTGAGCGAGACCGCGCCATGGGCGTCGCCGCCGTCCTTGTTCCAGGCGCCCTGCATTCTGAGCGGCTGGACCGTGCCGGAGTTGGCGAAGGCGGTGAACTGGCCCTCCGACAGCTTGCCGCCCGCGGTCACCTCGACCAGGAACGGCTGCTTGGCGGAGAGGCCGATGGCGCCGGCCAGCGCGCCGCCCTGCGCCTCCTCGCCGTCGATGCGGAGCACCAGGGGCCGCTTCCTGGCCAGGTCGTAGTCGATGTTCAGGTAGTCACCGGGATGCAGGATGCTGGCGACGCGCGCCTGACCCCGCATGTCGTTGTTGCGTTCGACGTCGAGGTTCAGGCCCACGTCATAGACGCCGCGCTCATAGCTGAAGGCCGGGGCCAGTTCGACGCGGGCGTTGGCGCGGTCGATGTGGAAGGAGAGCGGCAGGCCGGTATCCTCGCCCTTCTTGGTCAGGGTCGGGCGGCGCAGCACCTTCAGCGACTGCACATCGATGCGGCTGGCGTGGAAGTTCCGCCTGAGGAGTTGCAGATAAGTCCATGTCATATGTACATTATCAGCCTCCAACCAGACGCCTTTCTCGTCGCGCACGGTGAGGCGGCGGACCGAGACGTCGCGCCAGATATCGCCGCTCAGCCCCTCGATTTTCAGCCGCCCGAACCGGCCCACCTTCAGCCCATCGGCGCCCGCCTCGATCAGGAGACGCGTCTGCGGCAACAGCACGCCGAACCGCGCGCCGGCCAGGAACAGCCCGACCAGCGCCACGGCGATCAGGGCCCCTATTCCCAGGGTCCGCGCTCGGCGCGCTTGCCGCAGAGGCAGGGGGACGTCGTCGCTCAAAAGCTCTGTCCGATACTGACGTAGACCTGCAGCGGCGCCTCGCCCTTTCGGCTGGTCAGCGGCGTCGCCAGGTCCACGCGGATCGGGCCAAAGCCCAGATTGTAGCGCACGCCAAAGCCTGCCCCGACGCTGAGGTCGCGGAAGCTGGGGAACTGGGCGCCGCCCACGGTCCCGGCGTCGACAAAGGCCACCAGGCCCCACTTTTCGGTCAGCCGATGGCGCAGTTCCACCGAGGTCTCGACCAGGGAGAGCCCGCCCTCCGGGGTGTTGTCGGCGAGCCTGGGCCCCACTTCCTGGAAGCCGAAGCCGCGCACCGAGCCGCCGCCGCCGGCGTAGAACCGCTGCGGCGCCGGAATGTCGCCCACCGAGCCGTCGGTGATGGTTCCCAGGTGCACGCGGGCCGCGAGCACGGTGTCGCCCTGCCTGTCGAACGGCAGATAGCCGGAGAGCTGCCCCTGCAGCTTGGCGAAGGGCAGGACGCCGTCGCCGGTCAGCAGGGTGGGCTCGATCCGCGCGCTGATCCGCCAGCCACGTTTGGGATCCAGCGGATTGTCCGAACGATCGAGCGCCATGTCGGCGAGGCCGGTGAAGGTCACCAGATTGCGGCCGAGCGGCGTGAGGGTGTGGATGCCCAGCTCATCGACGCTGCTGGCGTCGATCGAGCCGCCCCAGGTGAAGTAGGTGCCGGTGAGGCCGAAGGTGGCGTTCTCGCCCCAGCGGTGGGTCACGTCGAAGCTGGCCATGACGCCGGCCTGGTCATAGGCGGGCGTGTTGGTGCGGTAGAGGGCGGTGCGCAGCGACAGCGTCTGTTTCGGTGTGTCCCAATGCGGCAGGCTCAGGTCGAGTTGCAGTCGGGAATCCAGGTCCGAATAGCGGCCGAGCACCGAGAAGGTGTCGGCGCGGCCCAGCCAGTTGTAGCGCGTCCACTTGGCGTCGACGCCGACCCCGTCGGTGGTGTCGTAGCTGGCGCCGACCTCCAGCGTCCGCTTCTGCCGCTCCGCCAGGCTGACGATCACCGGACGCAGGCCGTCGGGCGTGACCTCGGTCGCCGGCGCCAGGGCCACGGTCACCGATTCGTAGACCGCGGTGTCCAGCAGCCGCCGCTCCAGCTCGGCCACGTCATCGGGGTCGTAGGCGGCGCCGTGCGTCCAGGGCGCCAGGTGTTGCAGCCACTCCGGACGGGTGCGGCCCTTGCTGTTGAGCTGGATGGAATCCAGGTGGACCAGCGCGCCGGCCTCGATGCGGTAGTCTGGGTCGACGGTGTTGTCGGCGTGGTCGACGGTGACCTCGCGGGCCTGGGCCTTCACGTCGGCATAGCCGCGCTTCTGGACGGCGGCGACCGCGCGGCCCTCGGCGGCGACCACATCGGCGGCGCGGCCGGGATCGCCGGGTCTCAGAGCCATGGCGGTCTGGGCGGCGGCGACGGCGAGGGGGTCCGGCAGGGCGCCGATCCAGTCGATCTTCGCCTGGCCGAGCTTGAAGCGCGGTCCGGGCGCGATCTTTACGAGCGCCTTGGGCGCGTCGCCCTCGCCCACGTCGGGCTGGACGTCGTAGGCGTAGTAGCCCTCGGAGCGCAGCACGGTGATGGCGTCCTCAGCCGCCTCGCGGGCGCGGCGGCGGGCCTCGAAGCGATTCTCGATCGGCCGCTCAGTGTCGCCCACGGCGCGGGTGACCGCGGCCCGCAGGTCGGGAGTCAGATCGCCTTCGATCTGGGCCTTGGGTTCGGCGGGCGTGGCCACGCATGGCAGGGCCTGTAAGCAGAAAGCGGCTCCAGCCGTCACGGCGTAGACTAGACGAGCCAAGCTCTCGAATCCTCGCGCGCCCCTCCTTCGGGTTTAGCCGCGCCCCGCCGAACTGTCACCTGCGAGGCGGCGCCCAAAGCCTGGGCGCCCGGTCCTGCGATGGCGTGGAAGGGACGAAAGGCCGCGCCCACCTTTCGGTGAAGCCCTAAGGGTCTTAAGGATCAAGGGGTGGGAAAAGGAACGCCGCGCGTGAAGTTGGGGATCGTCCAAGGTGAAGCCGCGGCGCGGGTGACGGCGGGCGCCCTCCCCGCGATCGGGCCGAACTTGCCCTATGACGAGATGCGCGACGAAAAGGGCGTCGTGCGCCCGCACTATGCGGCGCTGGCCGAACGCATCGACACGCTGAGCGCCGACGAACTGGGCGAGCGGCAGAGGACCCTGGAGCGCTTCTTCCTGCTGCAGGGCATCACCTTCACCGTCTATGGGGCGGAAAGCACCACCGAACGGATCATCCCCACCGACCTTTTGCCGCGGATCATCGCGGCGGAGGAATGGAAGGTCATTGAGGCGGGTCTGACCCAGCGCCTGAAGGCGCTGAACATGTTCCTGGCCGATATCTATTCCGGCCAGCAGATCCTGATGGATGGCGTTGTGCCCCGCGACCTGGTGCTGAGCGCGCCCTCGTACCGGCGCGAGATGCAGAACCTGTTCGTACCGCACCAGGCCTACGCCAATGTCTGCGGTTCGGACCTGATCCGCCAGGAGGATGGCCAGTTCGCCGTCCTGGAAGACAATCTGCGGGTGCCGTCGGGCGTCTCCTACATGCTGGCCAACCGCGAGGCGTCCAAGCGGGTGTTCCCGGGCACGTTCAGGGGCGCGGGCGTGCGGCCCATCGACCGCTATCCGGACCTGCTGCTGACCACGCTGAAGTCCATGGCGGCGGACTGGCGGCCGAACCCGCAGGTCGTGGTGCTGACGCCGGGCGTCTACAACTCCGCCTATTTCGAGCACGCCTATCTGGCGCGGCTGATGGGCGTGCCGCTGGTCGAGGGCCGCGACCTCGTGGTGCACGACAACATGGTCTACATGCGCACGACCACCGGTCTGCGGCGCATCGACATCATCTACCGCCGCGTCGACGACGACTTCATCGATCCCCTGACTTTCCGCCGCGATTCGGGCCTGGGCTCGGCGGGCCTGTTCAACGCCTATCGAGCCGGCAATGTGGTCATCTGCAACGCCCCCGGCACCGGGGTCGCCGACGACAAGGCGGTCTACGCCTATGTGCCGGCGATCATCCGCTACTATCTCGGCGAAGACGCCATCCTGCCCAACATCGAGACCTTCCTGTGCCGCGAACCGGCGCAGCTCAGCCACGTGCTGGCCAATCTCGACAAGTTCGTGGTCAAGGCGGTGGGCGCGTCGGGCGGCTACGGCATGCTGGTCGGCCCGCACTCGAGCAAGGCCCAGCAGGACGAGTTCGCGGCGGCCCTGACGGCCGACCCGGACAACTACATCGCCCAGCCGACCATCCAGCTCTCCACCGCGCCTTGCCTGATCGGCGACGAGATCGATTCCCGGCACGTCGACCTGCGCCCCTTCATCCTGTCGGGCGAGAAGATCGTGGTGACGCCGGGCGCGCTGACCCGCGTGGCGCTGCGCAAGGGGTCGCTGGTGGTCAACTCCAGCCAAGGCGGCGGATCGAAGGACACCTGGGTGCTGACCGACAAGAAGGACCTGCAGCCATGATGCTCGCCAATCTTTGCTGCAAGGGATCGCGAGCATGATGCTCGCGAGGGTGGCGGACAGCCTCTACTGGATCGGCCGCTATGTGGAGCGGGCCGAGCACCTGTGCCGGCTCTCCGACGTCATGCTGACGGCGACGCTGGACCGCACGGAATCGGCCACCCAGATCGCCCGCATCGCGCTGGCCGCCGTCGGCGACCCCGACGACGCCGGCAAGGCGCGCAACCCCTACGAGGCCGCACTGGCCCTGGTGCTCGACCGCGAGGATCCCGGGTCGGTGGCCAGTTCGCTGGGGCTGGCGCGGGAGAACGCGCGGCAGGTGCGCGACCAGATCACGACTGAGACCTGGGAGCGGCTAAACCTGATCCACCTGCGGATGAGCGACCCCGACGCGGCGCGCGCCTTCGCCGACGGCAGCCAGGCCTTCCTGCACGAGACCATCGCCGACCTGCACCTGTTCAAGGGGGCGGCCGACGCCACCATGAGCCACGGCGAGGGCTGGCGGTTCCTGCTGCTGGGCGTCTATCTGGAGCGCGCCCAGCTGATCGGGGGTTTGCTGGAGGTCTGTTTCGGCGACCGCAAACGGCGCGCGATCACCGACCACTCGGCGCTGACCAGCCTGTTGCGCATGGCGTGTGCGCTGGAGCCCTATCTGCGGGTCTACACCGCCGACATGCAGCCGCGCTTCATCCTGGAGTTCCTGCTGCTCGACGAGGACTTCCCGCGCTCCGTCCGGTTCTGCACCGCGCGCATCGAGGAGCACCTGACCTCAATCAGCCGGCACGTGGAGGCCACCGGTGTCTCCGGGCCCGACCGTCTGGCCGGGCGGCTGCGCGCGCGCCTGCAGTATGCCGACATCGGCGAGGTGCAGGCCGGCGGCGCCAGCGCCTTCCTGGGCGCGGTGCTCGACGAGTGCGCCGCAGTGCACCGCCAGGTCTACGAGACCTTCGTCGCCTACACCCTCGAACAGCGCCTGCCGGCCTAAGGAACAGTCCCCCCGTGCTCCTCTCCGTCCGCCATTCGACCCGCTACCAGTACGACCAGCCGGTGCGCGAGAGCGTCATGGAGCTGTGGATGCAGCCGCAGAAGCGGGCCCATCAGCGGCTGATCAGCTTCGACCTCGACATCGACCCGGCGGCGCAGCTGTTCTCCTACGCCGACACCTTCGGCAACGCGGTCTATCACTTCGATATCCCCCAGCCGCATGAGCGGCTGACCATCACCGCCCGATCGGCCGTCGAGACCGAACCGGCCACCGACCTGCCCGCCCAGCTCGACCGCGGCGAGTGGGACCGGCTGAAGTCCGATTTCGTGGTCGGCGAGCACTTCGACTTCCTGCACCCCCACGGCTTCAGCGGCCCGACGCAGGCGCTGCGCGCCTTCATCGCCGAGCGAAACCTGGAGGAGCTGCGGGTGCGCGACCCGCTGCGCGCGGTGATGGACCTCAACCAGGTGATCTACGAGGCCTTCGCCTATGAGGCGGGCGTGACCCGCGCCGACAGCCCGATCGACGACGTGCTGAAGGCCCGCAAGGGCGTGTGCCAGGACTTCGCGCACGTGATGCTGGCGATCTGTCGCGGCTGGGGCATCCCGGCGCGCTACGTCTCCGGCTATCTGTTCACCGACCGCAAGGCCGGCGACCGCTCCGACCCCGACGCCACCCACGCCTGGGTGGAGGTGTTCCTGCCCAGCCTGCGTTGGGTGGGCTTCGACCCGACCAACAACATCATCTGCGCCGAGCGCCATATCGCCTGCGCCGTGGGCCGCGACTATTCTGACGTGCCGCCGTCGCGCGGGGTCTACAAGGGCGATGCGGAGAGCGAGCTGGCGGTCGGCGTCACCGTGCGCAAGGCCCGCGCCGCGGTCTCCGAGCCCGAGTTCCTGCGCATCTCGCAGCCCGCGCCCAGGGCCGGCCAGCGCCGCGCCCAGTACTCCGGCCTCGCCTACGACCAGCAGCGCCAGCAACAGCAGTAAGCGGACCGCGGGAACTCTTTGGGCCGTCGCCGGTTGGCGTGCTGACCGCAACCCCCGGACCGGGTGAAGGGCCACAGCGTGGCTCCGCTCTTGCGGCTGGAGAGATCAAGTCATGCGTTATCCCCTCGCGCTCAGCGCCGCCTTGTGGCTTGCCCTGGCCGGCGCCGGTGGCGCGGCCCACGCCGCCACTCTGTTGACAAACGGGGACTTCGAAGCCGACGGCGGCAGCCTGAACGGCTGGGCCATCACGACGACGGCGGCCGGCAACGTCGGGGCGCTGACCGCCTCGCAATATGGCCCCTGCTGCGGCACGACCGGCTCCGAGCCGGCCTATTCCAGCAACCACTTCGCGACCTTTGACAGCGGCAACGTCACCGGCTCGGCGACGCTCAGCCAGAGCTTCGGCACGGTGGCCGGCCAGACCTATGCGCTGAATTTCGACCTGGGCGCGTTCGGCGGCGGCGCCAACACCGTCGACGTCACCATCCAGGGCATGACGCACAGCTTCACGGTCAATGCGGACAACAACAACGACACCACCTTCCATCCCCAGACCATCAGCTTCATCGGGCTGGGCGGCGCACAGACCGTCTCGTTCGGCGTGACGACGGTTGCGGACAACACCGACGCTCTGTTGGACAATGTGACGCTGATCGGGCCGAACGTGGTGCCGGAGCCGGCGACCTGGGCCCTGATGGTTCTGGGCTTCGGCGGCGCCGGTGCGGTCCTTCGCCGCCGCCGGAAGATGGCGCTCGCCTAGACACCTCGAGCGGGCCGGGCGGAAAGAACCACGCCGGGGCTAGGAAAGCGTCACGGAAGCTCTACGCAGGACGTGCATAGGCTGGAGCAACCGGCGCGCGATCCAAGGGGGTTCCACATGTGGCTTCAGCTTCACGCCAGCCGCCTGGCCGTGGCCGCCTTTGCGCTTTCCGCTGCCCTGGCGTTGCCGGCCGCCAGCGCACCGGCTGCGCTGGAGGGCGTGCCGCGCTACGACCACGTCTTCGTCATCGTCGAGGAGAACAAGGACTACGCCCAGATCCTCAATCCGGCGGCCGCGCCGAACATCGCCGGTCTGGCCGCGAGGTACGGCAACGCCGCGCAGTTCTTCAGCGAAGGGCATCCGAGCGAGGGCAACTATGTGGCGCTGCTGGGCGGCGACAATCTGGACATGCATGACGACGACGCCTTCTATTGCACGCCCGGCTCGACCAAGCCGCACTGCGCCGGTGCGGCGGCGCCCGGATACCGTGACCACACGGCCCACGCCCGCCACCTGGGCGACCAGCTGGCCGCTGCCGGCCTGACCTGGAAGGGCTACTACGAGAGCCTGCCGGAACCGGGGTCGCTGGCCTTCTCGGCGGGTGACCCCAAGTCGGCCAACAGCATGAGCACCGCGCCGCTCTATGCGTCCAAGCACACCGGCTTCACCAATTTCGAGACCACGCAAAAGGACCCGCGCCGGGCCGAGCGCCTGGTGGATTTCGGGCAGTTCGACCGCGACCTCGCCGCCGACGCGCTGCCCAGCTTCGCGCTGATCGTGCCCAACCAGTGCAACGAGATGCACGGTCTGGGCGCCGTCGACGCGCCCGCCGACTGTCAGAGCGGCAACACCGCCGGCCTGATCCGCCGGGGCGATGCGGTGACCGGCGAGCTGGTCCGCCGCCTGCAGGCCACGAAGGCTTGGAAGGGCAGCGGCAACGTCGCCATCGTCATCACCTTCGACGAAGGGGTGGGCGCCTCGCACGAGAGCTGCTGCGACGGCGCGCCCGCCGGGACGAACCCGGGCGGCGGCCACATCCCGACCATCGTCATCACCAACCACGGCCCGCGCGGCCTGAAGGACCAGACGGCCTACAATCACTATTCGCTGCTGCGGACGCTGGAAGACACCTTCGGGATCGCCGAGCACCTGGGCCACGCCGCCGACACCGACAAGGGCGTGCAGCCGATGACCGCGCTGTTCGCGGTTAAGGACCCGCGCTAGCCGTCCGACGATTTGGTAGGCCGGGTGAGGTTCGAACTCACGACCATTCGATTAAAAGTCGAATGCTCTACCACTGAGCTACCGGCCCACATTCGCATGGCTCTAGTGGCCCTAAGCGAAGCGGCGCGGACCATAGGCGCCGCACCCTGACGACGCAAGGCGCCAAGGCGCCCAGAACTCGCCAGGATTTCGGCTAAGCTGGCCGCCGATGCGTTTCGCGACCGCCCTCCTCTGCTGCGCCACGGCCCTTGCGCTGTGCGCCTGCGTCACCGCGCCGGAAAGCGGCTTGCCGAAGGTGCAGACCACGGCGGAGGCCGACCGCGAGGGGGTCAAGGGCGTCGCCGAGTCGCCGCTGCGCGACCTCAACATGCTGCGCACCAAGATTCCCGAGGTGCTGTTGCAGGCCCTGGCCGATCCCTACGAGCGGCCGGGGTCGGGCCGCTGCATCGATCTGATCGCGCGGCTGAACCCGCTGAACGACGCGTTGGGCGACGACCTCGACCTCACCGCCAAGGCGGGGGAGGACGGGATGATGGCCAAGGGCAAGACTACCGCGCTCACCATGGCCTCGGGCGCGGCCAGCGACGTGATTCCGTTCCGGGGCTGGATCCGCAAGCTCTCCGGCGCCGAGCAGCACGACAAATACGTCCAGGCGGCGATCACAGCGGGCGCGGTGCGGCGGGCCTATCTGAAGGGGATGGGCGAGGCCAAGGGCTGCAATGCGCCCGCCACGCCATCGCACGAGCTGGCCGGCGCGCCCGTCATCGACCAGGCGATGAAGCCGAAGTACCCGATCCGCCAGAACTAGGCGCCGCCGGCGGATCGGGCCGCAGTTCGCGCTGATAGCGGCCCTCACGGCGCAGCTGCGCCGCCTGGGCCTGGCGCTTATCGAGGTCGGGGCCGATGGTGACCAGCATGGCAGGACTGCGCCGGCCCTCCCGGAAGTCGGCCACGACGCGCAGGTTGATGTCGGCGGTGCGGACCGCGAACACCGCCATCACCGCCTGGTGCCCGACCAGCAGCACCGCCGCGGCGGCCACGGCGGCCTCTACCCGGCGCGGGCGATCGGTCCAGAAGCGCCGCAGGTGGGGGAGCGCTATGACCCACAGCCCGACGTGCAGCGGGATCAGGAAGGCCGCATAGCGGATGGGCACCAGGCTGGGCGCGGTGACCCCGGTCCGGGCCGCGCCCGCCATGACCGCCGTGCCCAGCGAGAAGAGGATCAGCCCCGCAGCCGTCCGCGCCGCAGCGTCCGCGCTTCGGCGCAGCGCGCCGCCGACCGCCGCCAGGGAGACGGCCAGGACGGCGACGCCAATCGGCAGGCCGGCCGCCGGCAAGGCCCTCACCCAGGGGAGCGCCAGGTAGTTGAGGACCAGTTCGATGGCCTCGACCGGGCTTACGTGCGCGGCCACGCCGCTGGTCGGCGAGGTGTCGCCCATGAGGTAGAGCGTGCTGAACTCCCCGGTCGCCGCCAGGAGGGCCAGCAGCCAGCGCCGCTCGCCCGACCGCCAGGCGCCAAACAGCAGCGCCGGCCAGACCGCCAGGCCCGCCGCGCTGCCCAACCCCGCCGCCACGGCGCAAACCAGCACCGCGCCGCGCCGCAGGAGCGTCTTGTCGCCCGGCGCACCGGCCAGCAGGATCGCGGCGACCGCGAAGACCAGGGCGTGGACGTAGGTGGTGTTGATGTCGGCGGTCGCGTCGAGGATGTCGCAACCCATCAGGCTGAGCGCGAGTGCGACGCCGCCGCCTACCAGCTGCAGGCCCGGTCCCGCCGCGCGGCCCGCGAACCGCGCCAGCATCACCGCGGTCGCCGCCAGGCAGCCGACGCCGACCGCCAGGAACAGATAGCCGCTGGCCCCGAAGGCGCCGATGTCCAGGCCCAGCACCGTGAAGGTCCAGACCAGGTGGTGGAAGTTGTGCGGCGCCCAGAGGTAGCGGCCGAGGTTCCCGTCAGCCTGCCACTGCCGCCAGCGGACCAGCCAGTCGTACATGTCCGAATAGGGCTCAAGGATCGAAGTGCGCCAGGTGAGCCAGGCGGCGATTCCCAGATAGATCGCCAGCGCGCCGCCGAACACCGCCGTCACCGGCCGGCTCAGGCCCAATGTCGCGTCGGGCCCGGCGCCTTCGCTCACCGCTTGGCCTGCCGATCGGCGAAATCGCGCCGGAATGCCTCCAGCCGCCCGTCAGCGATGGCGGCGCGCAGGGCGGCCATCAGCTGCTGGAAGAAAGCCAGGTTGTGCCAGGAGAGCAGCACTTGGCCGAGGATCTCCTCGGACTTCACCAGGTGGTGCACGTAGGCCTTGGAATAGTCGCGGCTGGCCGAACACGCGCTCGTGGGATCGAGCGGCGCCTCGTCGTCGGTGAAGCGGGCGTTCTTCAGGTTGATCGAGCCCTCCCAGGTCCAGGCCTGGCCGTGCCGCCCCGAGCGGGTCGGCAGCACGCAGTCGAACATATCGACGCCGCGGGCGACAGCCTCGACGATGTCAATGGGCTTGCCCACGCCCATGAGATAGCGCGGCCGGTCGACCGGCAGCATGCCCGGCGCATAGTCCAGCACCTCGACCATGCCCGCGTGCCCCTCGCCCACCGCCAGGCCGCCGATGGCGTAGCCGTCGAAGCCGGTCTCGGTGAGCCGCTCAGCGGATTCGCGGCGCAACGCCTCTGACATGCCGCCCTGCTGGATGCCGAACAGCGCCTGGGTCTCGCGCGCGCCGAACGCCGCCTTCGACCGCTCGCCCCAGCGGGCCGAGCGGCGCATGGCGTCGGCGGCGCGCTCGTCGGTGGCCGGCAGCGCCACCAGCTCATCCAGCTGCATGACGATGTCGGAGCCCAGCAGGTCGGCTTGGATTTCGATGGAGCGTTCCGGCGTCAGCACGTGCTTCGAGCCGTCGATGTGGCTCTGGAAGGTGACCGCCTCCTCGGTGACCTTGGAGATCTTCGACAGGCTCATGACCTGGAAGCCGCCGCTGTCGGTGAGGATCGGCTTTTCCCAGCGCATGAACCTGTGCAGCCCGCCCAGCCGCGCCACCCGCTCCGCCGTCGGGCGCAGCATCAGGTGATAGGTGTTGCCGAGGAGGATGTCGGCGCCGGTCTGGGCGACCTGCTCGACGGTCAGCGCCTTGACGGTGCCCGCCGTGCCCACCGGCATGAAGGCGGGCGTGCGGATATCCCCCCGCGGGGTGGCCAGCACGCCGGTGCGCGCCTTGCCGTCGGTCGCCGCGATGGTGAAGGGGAACGCCGCCATCAGGCCGCCCTCCAGAGCAGGCTGGAGTCGCCGTAGGAGTAGAAGCGGTAGCCGGTGGCTATCGCGTGCGCATAGGCGTCGCGCATGGCTGGCTGGCCGGCGAATGCGCTGACCAGCATGAACAGCGTCGACTTCGGCAGGTGGAAATTGGTCATCAGGCCGTCGGCGGCGCGGAAACGATAGCCCGGCGTGATGAAGATCGCCGTCTCGTCCATGAACGGCCGGATCACCCCGTCCTCACTGGTCGCTGACTCCAGCAGCCGCAACGAGGTGGTGCCGACGCAGACGATGCGTCCGCCCGCCGCGCGCACGGCGTTGAGGCGATCGGCGGTCGCCGCATCCACCTCGCCCCATTCGGGATGCATGCGGTGCTCGGCCACCACCTCGGTCTTCACCGGCAGGAAGGTGCCCGCGCCGACATGCAGGGTGACGAAGGCGGTCTCAACGCCCCCCGCCGCCAGCCGCTCGAACAGCTGCGGCGTGAAATGCAGGCCCGCCGTCGGCGCGGCCACCGAGCCGTCCTCCTGAGCGTAGACCGTCTGGTAGTCGGTCCGGTCCTGTTCATCCTGCGCGCGCTTGGCGGCGATGTAGGGCGGCAGCGGCATGGCCCCGCGCTCGGCGATGGCGGCGTCCAGGTCAGGCCCGGAGAGGTCGAAGCTCAGCGTCACCTCGCCGCCCTCACCCTTGGCGGTGATCGTTGCGTCGAGCGCGCCTAGCAGACAGGCCCGGTCGGATGTTTCGCCGAACACCACCCGGTCGCCGACCGCCAGCCGCTTGCCGGGGCGCATGAAGGCCGACCATCGGTGTGGCGAAAGCCGCCGATGCAGCGTCGCCTCACAGAGCAGGCGGTTTTCGCCGCGATGGCGCACGCCCTTCAACCGCGCCGGAATCACCTTGGTGTCGTTCAGCACCAGGATGTCGCCGGCCCGCAAAAGGCCTGGCAGGTCGCTCACCTTGAGGTCTCGCAACGCCTCGCCCGGCGTCACCAGCAGCAGGCGCGCGGAGTCGCGGGGGATCGCGGGCCGCAGCGCAATGTTTGCGTCGGGAAGATGGAAATCGAAGTCGCTTAGCTGCATGAAGGCCCGGTGAAGCGCATGCGACTGGGCGCGCGTCAAGCTGGGCTCGCGGAATGCGCCTGATGCGAAGGATCGTCGGCGGCTGCGGATTGCTGTTGGCCGCCGCCTGCGCGGCGCTGGCGCTCCTGGCCCAGGGCGGCAGGATCAGCGCGACGCTGGATGTGATCACCCATGCCGCGCCGCTGTTGCTGGCGGCCGCCGCCGTCGCGGCGCTTCTATCGGCCTTTGGGATCGACCGGACGCGCAGGATCGGCCTCGTCCTCGCCGCTGTGGGCGTCGTCACGGCCGGGGCATTGATCTTGCCGGAATTCCTGCGCTCAACCGGGCCCGTCGCGCCGCCAGACGCGCCCAACCAGATCAAGATCATCGAGTTCAACGCCTGGCAAGAAAACCGAAACCCCAGAGCCATCGTCGACTGGCTCCAGCGCGAAAACCCAGACTTCCTCTTCTTGACCGAACCGACGCCGCTGCTGCTCCACCTGATCAAGGCCCGGACCGGCTGGAAGACCATGGGCTCGCAGAGCAACACCATCGGCTTCGCCCGTCAGCGCTACCTGATCATGGATCGCCCCGTTGAGCCGCCCAAGTCCGTGACCTTCGTCAATGCCACCTTCCCCAACGCGACCGGGCCCATCGAATCGGTGATCACGCACCTGAGGTGGCCCACTGAAGTTCGTCGCCATGTTTTGGGCGACGCCACCCTGCGCGACGTGCTGTCCCAGCGTCCCCGAGACCGGATGCTGCTGGCCGGCGATTTCAACTCGACGCCCTGGTCCTTCGCGCGGCGGCGTGACGACATGGCCTATGGCCTGATCCGCCGCGACCGGGCGCTCGCAACCTGGCCGGCCGGTCATGCCGGTCCATGGCCCTGGCCCGCGCCTTTCCCGTTCCTGCCGATCGACCACGTCTACGCCGGCCCAGGCTGGGCGACGGTCAGCGTTAAGCGCGGCCCCCCGCTGGGCTCCGATCACTATCCGATCGTGGTGATTCTGGCGCCGGTCGCGTCAGCCCCGGGGCGCCCTTAGACGTCCGCGGCGACCTTCATCGAGACGATGTGGCCCGGATCGCGCGGCGGCTCGCCCTTGGGCAGCGCATCGACGTGCTCCATGCCCTCGGTCACCTCGCCCCAGACGGTGTACTGCTTGTCCAGGAAGCGGGCGTCGTCGAAGCAGATGAAGAACTGGCTGTTGGCCGAGTCCGGGTTGGCGCTGCGGGCCATGGAGCAGACGCCCCGCACATGCGGCTCGCTCGAGAATTCCGCCGGCAGGTTGGGCTTCTTGGAGCCGCCCATGCCGGTGCCGGTCGGGTCGCCGCCCTGGGCCATGAAGGCCGGGATCACCCGGTGGAAGACGACGTCGTCATAGAAGCCTTCGCGCGCCAGTTCCTTGATCCGCGCCACGTGCAGCGGCGCCAGGTCCGGGCGCAGTTTGATGGTGACGAGGCCGGACGGGAGCTGCAGCAGCAGGGTGTCCTCGCCACCCTTTGCTTTTGCCGGGGCCTTGCTGGCGGTCTTGGTCGTCGCGGCTTTCGCCTTGGCTTTGGGAGCCATCATTTCACCTCTACTGGAATGTCTACGTCGCAGGCCGTGAAGTCAGTGCCCTTGGCCGCCCGCACACGGTCGATCTGCGCCTTGAACCACGGCCCCTTGGGATCGATCACCCGCACCTTCGGTCGGGTCGCTTCAGGCAAATCGGTCAGCAGGCGGACATGTTCCATATAGTCCTGCGGCTGTTCGACCGGCTCGCCGACCTTGATCGCCCGCACCACGTCCATGCCGCTTATCACCCGGCCCCAAGCGGTGTATTTCCGCTCCAGCGACGGATAGGGGTAGCGCATCAGGAAGAACTGGCTGTTGCCGCTGTCGGGATTGTCGTCGCGGGCCATGCCCATCACGCCCTGGCAATAGAGCGACCAGGCGGTGACCTTCTGGTCCTTGGTCATGGCGGCGAGCTGCATCGACTGGCTCTCCACCGGCAGGGACTTGGTGAAGCCGATCTCGGCGACCGTCTGATCCACCGCCAGGACGAACGGCAGGTCGGCGCCGCGACGGAAGGTGAACTCGGCGGGGATGTTCGGCTTGGACGAGCCGCCCTGGCCGTTGTTCTGCGGGTCGCCGGTCTGGTCCATGAACTTGTCGATGACCCGGAAGAATTTCAGGCCGTCGTAGAACCCTTCGTGCGCCAGCGCGCGGATCTGGGTGACGTGCAGGGGCGCGACCTCGCCGACCATCTCGACCAGGATGCGGCCCTTGTTGGTGTCGATCACCAGGACGTCGTTCGGGTCGGGGCTGCGCCAGTCAGCGGGGCCCGGGCCGGTCGGCGCGGCGGGCTTGGGGGCTGCGGCGGCGGCCGGTGCGGCGGGCGTTACCTTGGGCTTGGGCGCGGCCTGGGCGGTGACGGCGACAGCCGCGGCGCAGGCGGCGAGCAATAGCGTGCGGTTCATGCAAATCCTCGTAGCGGGCCTCAGGCCCGGACGCCAGCGCTCGGTCGAGCCGCCCGGCGCGCTCAGTTGCCGTGGGCCTTGGCCATCAGGCGGTCCTTGACGCTGGGGCTGACGAAACGGGTCACGTCGCCCCCCAGAACCGCGATTTCCTTCACCAGCTTGGAGGCGATCGCCAGGTGGCGCGGGTCGGCCATCAGGAAGACCGTCTCGATGTCGCGGTCGAGTTGCTGGTTCATGGCGGTGATCGAAAATTCGAACTCGAAGTCCGACACGGCGCGTAAGCCCCGCACCATGATCCCCGCGCCGATCTCGCGGGCGAAATGGGTGGTCAGGCCCTTGTAGGGCTGCACGACAATCTCGGTGGAGACACGGAACGGGGTGACGGCCTCCTCGACCATCGCCACCCGTTCCTCAAGACCGAACATCGGGCTCTTGCCGGTGTCGATAGCGACGCCCAACACCAGCTTGTCGACCAGCTTCACCGCGCGGCCGATGATATCGGTATGGCCGTTATGGATCGGATCGAAGCTGCCCGGATAGAGCCCGACACGGATCATGCGGCTTGGTCCCCAAACAACCGAGCTTCGCCTTTCGCCGCCGGACGCGGTTCTGGCAAGGGGAAATCGCTCGAACTCAGGCTTTCGGGCCGGGAATCCAGGGCAGGATCATCGACACCCGCTTCTGATAGCCGCGGTAGGTGTCGCCAAACACCGCCACCATATCGTGCTCCTCGAGCTGGATGGCGATCAGGATGTAGGCGGTCGTGGCGATCGCGAAGACCAGGTGGCCCAGGCTCATGACCGGCGCCGCCCAGAAAGCGACGATGAAGCCCAGGTAGAGCGGATGGCGCACCACGCGATAGAAAAGCGGCGTGACGAAATTCGCCGGCGGGATCTCCTTGCCCGAGGCGTAGGCCCACACCTGGCGCAGGCCGAACAGGTCGAAGTGGTTGATCAGGAAGGTGCTCGAAAGCACGGTCAGCCAGCCCACGAAGCTCAGGGCCACAATGGCGGTGGAGACGGCGCCGGCCGGGGCGGTCCAGATCACCGTCGGCAGCGGCCGCCACTGCCAGAACAGCAGACAGAGCGCCAGCGAGGACAACAGGACATAGGTCGACCGCTCGATGGCGTGCGGCACAATCTGCGTCCAGACCGCCTTGAAGGCGGGGCGCGCCATGACGCTGTGCTGGACCGCGAAGACGCCCAGCAACAGGGCGTCGATGACCAGGCTGGGGACCAGCGCGCCGGGGGCGCCGGAATCGATGGTCTTCAGGACCACGAGGTCTTCTACGAAGCAGATCGCGTAGAGGAATGACGCGAAGAAGATCGCGTAACTCATCACGCCGTAGAGAAATCCAAGCACCTTGCCCATATCGGCCCCCGTCGATTGCGATGGGCACGCTGAAGCTTGCCGCCGATACTGTCAATTTCCTCAACCCGCGTTTTGCGAGTTTTGGCGAGATCGCCGGTGCTGTTTGGCAAGATCGCCCCCGGTCGCCACCAGTCGCTCCCGGGGCGCCGGCGGCCGCGTCAGGAGTCGCTCGGCTCCGGCCCATCGCCTTCGGCCTGCGGCGACTCGTCGGCGATAGCCTCGGCGGTGTCGTCGGCTTCGTCCTCGCCGGTGTCGGCCAGGCGTTCGACCGAGACCACGTGCTCGTCGGCGGCGGTGCGGAAGATGGTCACGCCCGAGGTGTTGCGGCCGACCATGCGCACCTGACTGACCGGCGTGCGGATCAGTTGCCCCTGATCGGTGACCAGCAGGATCTGGTCGAACTGATCAACCGGGAAGGACGCGGCCAGGCGGCCGCCCTTCTTGGTCAGATCCTGGGCCAGCAGGCCCTGCCCGCCCCGGCCGGTGCGGCGGAACTCGTAGGCCGAGCTGCGCTTGCCGAAGCCTTCGGTGGAGACGGTCAGGATGATCTCTTCCGCCGCGCCCAGCGCCGCGAAGCGCTCCAGCGACAGGGCCTCGTCGCCGGTCTCTTCCTCGTCATCCGGAGCCGTGGATTCCTCGGCATCTTCGCCCTCAACGCCCAGCGCGCGGCGATTGGCGTTCGACTGTTTCACATAGGCGGCGCGTTCGGCCGGCGTGGCGTCGACCGAGCGCAGGATCGCCATGGAGATCACGCTGTCGCTTTCCGCCAGGCGGATGCCGCGCACGCCGGTGGAATCGCGGCCGGCGAACACCCGGACCTCGTCGGTGGCGAAGCGGATGCAGCGGCCAAGCGCGGTGGTCAGCAGGATGTCGTTGACGCCCGCATTGCAGGTGCCGACGCCGACGATGCTGTCGCCCTCATCGAGCTTCATGGCGATCTTGCCGTTGCGGCGGACGTCCACGAAGTCGCTGAGCTTGTTGCGCCGCACGCCGCCGGAGCGGGTGGAGAACATCACGTCGAACTGTTCCCAGGTCGCCTCGTCCTCGGGCAGCGGCAAGATCGAGGTGATACTTTCGCCGGGTTCGATCGGCAGGATGTTGACCCAGGCCTTGCCGCGCGAGGTAGGCGTGCCGACCGGCAGGCGCCAGACCTTCAGCTTGTAGACCTTGCCGCCGCTGGAGAAGAACAGCATCGGCGTGTGAGTACTGGCCGAGAACACGCGGGTCACCGCATCCTCGTCCTTGGTGGACATGCCCGAGCGGCCCTTGCCGCCGCGGTGCTGGGTCCGGTAGATGCTGAGCGGGGTTCGCTTCACATAGCCGCCGTGAGTGACGGTGATGACCATGTCCTCGCGAACGATCAGGTCCTCGTCCTCGACGTCGGCGTCACCCTCGATAATCTCGGTGCGGCGCGGGACCGCGAAGGCCTCGCGCACCTCGACCAGCTCCTGGCGCACGATGGCCATGATGGCGTCGCGCGACGCCAGCAGCGCCAGGTAGCCGGCGATGGCCTCGGCCAGCGTCTCCGCCTCGCCAAAGATCTCGTCGCGGCCCAGGCCGGTCAGGCGGGACAGCGTCAGCGCCAGGATGGCGCGCGCCTGCTCATCGGAGAGCCGGATCTTGTCGCCGTCGATCACCAGGGTGCGCGGGTCCTGAATCAGCTCGACCAGTGGCAGCATGTCGCCGGCCGGCCAATCCTTGGCGATCAGCCGCTCGCGGGCCTCGGCCGGGTCCTTGGACGAGCGGATGATGTGGATGAACTCGTCGATGTTGGCGACGGCGATGGCCAGGCCCACCAAGACGTGGCCGCGGTCGCGAGCCTTGCCCAGTTCGAACTTGGTGCGCCGTTCAACGACCTCTTCGCGGAAATCCACGAAGCAGGTGACCATCTCGCACAGGCCCATCTGCAAGGGCCGCCCGCGGTTCAGCGCCAGCATGTTGACGCCGAACGAGCTCTGCAGCGGCGTGTAGCGGTAGAGCTGGTTGAGGATCACGTCGGCCGAGGCGTCGCGCTTCAACTCGATGACGATCCGCATGCCCTGGCGGTCGCTTTCGTCGCGCAGGTCGCTGATGCCCTCGATCCGCTTTTCGCGCACCAGCTCGGCGATGCGCTCGACCAGCGCCGCCTTGTTCAGCTGATAGGGGATCGAGTGGATGATGATCGCTTCGCGATCCTTGCGGATCTCCTCGAAGGAGGCCACGCCGCGCATGATCACCGAGCCGCGGCCGGTCATCAGGGCCAGGCGCGGACCGGTGCGCCCGACGATCTGTCCGCCGGTCGGGAAGTCGGGGCCGGGCACGATGTCCAGCAGGGTCTCGAGCGTCACCTCGGGGTCGTCGATGTAGGCCAGGCAGGCGTCGACGATCTCACCCAGATTGTGCGGCGGGATGTTGGTCGCCATGCCTACGGCGATGCCGCCGGAGCCGTTCACCAGCAGATTGGGGATGCGCGAGGGCAGGACCAGCGGCTCGCTCTCGGAGCCGTCGTAGTTGTCCTTGAAATCGACGGTGTTCTTGTCGAGGTCGGCGAGGATCGCCACCGCCGCCTTGGTCATCCGCGATTCGGTGTAGCGCATGGCGGCCGGCGGATCGTTGTCCACCGAGCCGAAGTTCCCCTGGCCGTCGATGAGCAGCAGGTTCATCGAGAACGGCTGCGCCATGCGGACCAAGGTGTCGTAGATCGCCTGGTCGCCGTGCGGGTGATACTTGCCCATCACGTCGCCGACCACGCGGGCCGACTTCACGTAGGAGCGGTCGGGCGTGTGGCCCTGCTCGCCCATGGAAAACAGGATGCGCCGGTGCACCGGCTTCAAGCCATCGCGCACGTCGGGCAGCGCCCGGCTCACGATGACGCTCATGGCGTAGTCGAGGTAGGAGCGCTTCAGCTCGTCTTCGATGGCGATAGGGGCAATGCCCCCATGCCGGTCAGCCGGCGGTGTGGTGTTGTCGTCGGTCAAGGCGGGGATTTAGCCGTTAGAATCGGACGGGTTAAGTGGGGGCCATAGTTAGCATTCGGAAGAGCCGGACGCCAACTTTCGTGCGCGCGTGCGCTCGCGCACGTGTGAGCGCGCATGCGAGCGCTCGGGCCAGCGCCCGCACAGGTCCCCAAAGCCACTCGCAAAACCGGCCAATCGAGCGAACGGCGGTACGCCCGTCCAGAGACGGTGACCGCCGGCCCGCGGCGTCCTATGAAGCACGCGCGACAAGGACCCTGCCCGCCCATGCCCCTTTCCCTCGGCGAGCCCGCTCCGTGGTTCACGGCGCCGACGCCCAGCAACCCGGCCTTCGTGTTCGACACGGCGGCAGGGCGCTATGTGCTGCTGGTCTTTCTGCCCAAGGACGACGTGGCCGCCGCGGCCGACGCCTTGCGGATCATCGCCCTGCAGCGGGCCCAGTTCGATGACGAGCGGGTCAGCGCCTTTGTGGTGGTCCGTGACCCCTCGACCGCGGCCAGCGCCCAGGACATGCGCGGCCTGCGCTGGTTCTTGGACCAGGATGGCGCCGTCAGCCGGCTCTACGGGGCCCTGGGCGCCGATGGGACGGAATATCCGATGTGGCTGCTGCTCGACCCGGCGCTGCGGGTCATGGGCCGCGTGCAGCTCTCCAGCGCTAAAATGTTGTTCGACACCCTGGTGCGGCTAAGGCCGCCGTCGGAGCACGCCGGCGTGCCGCTGCACGCGCCGGTGCTGGTGGTCCCCAGGGTCTTCGAGCCGGAACTGTGCGAGCGGCTGATCGGCCTGCATCAGGCGGACGGCGGCACGTTCACCGGCGTCATGCGCGACGATGGCGAGCGCACGGTGGCGGTGATGGACGAGCTGAAGAAGCGCCGCGACATCCTGGTGGAAGACGCCGACCTGCGGGCGCTCCTGCGCGAACGGCTGGAACGGCGGCTGTTTCCGATGATCGAACGCGGCCTGGGCTTCGCGGTGACCGAGGTCGAGCGCTATGTGGTGAGCTGCTACGACGCCGCCGACAGCGCGGTGTTCCACGCCCACCGCGACACCACCACCTTCGGCACGGCGCACCGCCGCTTCGCCTGTTCGATTAATCTCAACGCCGGTTTCGAAGGCGGCGACCTGCGGTTCCCGGAGTATGGTCGCCGCACCTATCGCCCGCCGCTGGGCGGCGCGGTGGTGTTCTCCTGCGACATGCTGCACGAGGTGGCGCCAGTGACGGCGGGGCGGCGCTACGCCTTCCTGCCGTTCTTCTACGATGCAGCCGCCGCCCAGGTGCTGGACGCCTACCGCAAGCGCGTGGGCGAGTCCGCCATGCCGACCGAGCCCGCCGCCTGATGACCGCCGCCTCGCCCCCTGCCTGGACGCCGCCCTTCACGCCGGGCGATCCCGCGCCCTGGTTCACCGCGTCGACGCCGACGCACGCCGACTTCCACTTCAGCACCACGGTCGGTCGCTACATTCTGCTGGGCTTCCTGCCCCCGCCGGGGCCGGCGCGCGACGCGGCCCTGATCGCCCTGCAGGGACGCCGCAGCCTGCTCGACGACGACAAGACCGCGGCCTTCCTGATCCTGCGCGATGGCCCCTCGATCGCTCAGGCGCAAAACCAGATCCCGGGCCTGCGCTGGTTCTTCGATCCGCAGGATGAGCTTAGCCGGCTCTATGGGGCAGTTGGGGACGGTGGCGAGGAACGGCCTTACTGGCTGCTGGTCGACCCCGCGCATCGGGTGATCGGCGCGTTTCCCATTCAGGCGACGGACGAGGTCTTCGCCGCGATCGCCGCCCTGCCGGAGGTCGCCGACTACGCCGGGGTCGAGCTGTTCGCCCCGGTGCTGATCCTGCCCCGCGTGTTCGAGCCCGAGCTCTGCAAGCGGCTGATCGCGCTCTACGACGCCGACGGCGGCTCGCCGTCAGGGGTGATGCGCGACGTGGGTGGACGGACGGTCGGGGTGCTGGACGACTTCAAGCGCCGCCGCGATGTCCTGATCGAGGATCCGCCCCTGCGGGCCGAACTGCTGGCCCGCATCAGCCGCCGAATCGTCCCGCAGATCGCGCGGGTGTTCCAGTTCCATGTCACGCGCCTCGAGCGCTATCTGGTGGCCTGCTACGACGCCGAGACCGGCGGCTATTTCCGAGCGCACCGGGACAATGAGACCCTGGGGACCGCGCACCGCAAGTTCGCGGTCTCGATCAACCTCAACGCCGAGGCGTTCGAGGGCGGAGACCTGCGCTTCCCCGAGTTTGGACCGCGCACCTACCGCCCGCCGACCGGCGGCGCGGTGGTCTTCTCCTGCGCCCTGCAGCACGAGGCGACGCCGGTCACCAAGGGCCGCCGCTACGCCTTCCTGCCCTTCCTCTACGACGAGGCGGGCCACCAGGTGCGGGTGGGCAACCGCGAATTTGTTGGGACTCCGAAGGCGTGAAAATGTCCCGGATCCGCCAGGCGTTGAAACACTCGCCCCCATCTCCGCCGCAATCCCGTGCATCAGGTAGGACCATGACCAGATCGCCCCTCCTGCTCGCCGCGCCGCTGATCTCAGCCCTGGCGTTCGCCGCCCCCGCCGTCGCCCAGAAGGCGATCAGCCCGGGCTATTGGGAGACCACCAGCAAGGTCACCTCCCCGTTCCCGACCCAGAAGACCGAGAAGCGCTGCATCAAGCCGGCCGACGTCGCCAAGTTCATGGAGGGCCGGATCAACCACATCTACACCTGCACCTACCCGACCAAGCAGGTGGGCGATGGCAAGATCAAGCTGGCCGGGTCCTGCGCCACCAAGGACGGGGCGCCGGTGCCGATCCAGGGCGAAGGGACCTTCACCAGCGACAGCATGCACATTGATGCACGGGTGTCGCTGCAGGTCGGCGGGCTGAGCGTGCCGGTGCGCGCATCCACCGACGCGCACAAGCTGGGCGAGACCTGCCCCGAGCCCGGCGCGCCGGCGAACTAACGCCGATAAGCTTTCGTTCTAGAACGGAATTTCGTCGTCCAGGTCGGCGGAGAAATCCTCGCGCGGCGCGGAGCTTTGCGCCTTCGGACCTGACGAGAAGCCGCCGTTGTAGCCGCCGCCCTCGCCGGCCCCGGCCCCGTCGTTGTCTCCACGGCCATCCAGCATGGTCAGCTCGCCGCGGAACTTCTGCAGCACGATCTCGGTGGAGAACTTCTCCACGCCCGAGGCGTCGGCCCATTTGCGGGTCTGGATGGCGCCTTCAATGTACACCTTGGCGCCCTTGCGCAGGTACTGTTCGCAGACCTTCACGATGTTTTCGTTGAAAACCACCACCCGGTGCCACTCGGTCTTTTCCTTGCGCTCGCCCGACCCGCGGTCGCGCCAGGTTTCTGAGGTCGCGACTCGTAGATTCGCCACGCGATCGCCGGAGTTGAGCGAGCGGATTTCGGGATCTGCCCCGAGGTTGCCCACCAGAATGACCTTGTTGACGCTGCCCGCCATGTCGATTGTCCTAAGCTTCCGTGCTCGCGGGCTGTCGCCCCATTCACGATTGAGGCGCGCAAGCTAGCGAGCTGTTAACGAACGGGCAAGGACTTTGTTCTCTCTTCGTTCACGGTCAAGCCGATCCGTCCACAGCGGATTTTACTTGGGCTGCATGGGCATGGCGCCGGGTGTCGCCAGCCGGCCGTCACCGGTCCGCACCAGGGCCGTATATCGGGGGCCCTCCAGGCTGGTTGAGGTCTGCACGCCCTCGGCTTCCAGGAACAGGAAATTGGCCTGATAGGCGCCGTAGATGTTCTGCTGGCTGCCGCCCATGCGCAGGAACTTGATCCGCATGGCCTCCAGATTGGCGGCGCAGGTCTCCAGGTTCGGCGAATTCACCAGCTTGAAATACTTAAGCTTTCCACCCTTCTGCGGCACCACATGGTAGCAGACGCCGGTGTCCCCCGGCGGCTCGGTGCGAGCTTCGCAGGCGCTGAGCGCAAGGCCAGCGGCGGCGGTGACGGCAAGGGCGATCAAGCGTTTCATGCGCCAAATCCTACACAAGTAAATCGCGATGCGCGAGCGGTCAGCCGGCCTGGGCGTCTGGCCCGCTCAACCCGCCGCCGGACAGCCCGGCTGGTCCATCAGGGCGCGGAAGTTACGGTTGTCGGCGGAGGTCTCCACCCGGCCGGGCACCAGCCGCAGGGTCTGTTGACCCCAGCGCCCATAGGCGGCGTCGCCCTGGCGCACGCAGCGGCCGGCGAAGAGCGTCTGGGCGCAGGCAGTTAGCGGCAGGTCGGGCGTGAGCTTGCGCCATTGGCCGGCGGCGTAACGCCAGCAGGCGTCGGCCGGCCCGCTGGCCGCCTGCGCGCTCGCGCTGGGGGCCGCCGCGGGCTCCGGCGCGGTCTCAACGGCCGGCTTGGCCTCGGTCGGCGGCAGAGGCGTGATCACGCTTCCCGCCTGCCCGCCCGCGGCCAGGGCGCCGGACTGGTCCAGGCCCACATCCAGCGCATCGGTGGAGACGCCATTACGCTTGGCGCACTCGGCGATGGTCATCTCGCCGACCGAACGGCCGGCCACGAAACAGCGCAGCGGCTTGGCCGGATTGATGTGGCCCTCGCTGGTTCCGGCGGCGTCGATCACCAGTCCGCCCTGCGAGGCGGGCGGCGGCGGGGCGGCCTCCCCGCGATGCTGTGCGACGAGCGCCCAGGCGATCGCCAGGCCTGCGATCAGCGCCACGGCGGCGCCGCCCAGCGCCAGCGCGATCCCGCGGTCCTTTAGGAAATCCATGGCTCTCGCTAGACCTCAGGCGCCGCGGTTTCAAGCGCCCCCTGAACCATCAGGCGAAGGTGCTGGTGCTCGGCGCGGTGTTGCCGCCGGTCAGGCGCGCGAGGCCAGCCTGCAGGTTGGCCAGCTCATTGCTCAGATACTGCGGCACGGTCCCGCCCGTGCCGCCGGCGGCCGCGGCTGACGCCTGGGCCGGGTTCTGCGGCGTCGCGGCCGTGACCAGCGCCTGGTAGGCCCTGCGGATGACGCCCTGGGCCGAGGCGATGACGGCCTTGGCGTGGCTGAGCTGGGCGGCGTTGTCGATGTTCAAGGTGCTGGCCAGACCCAGGCCGAAGACCGGAGTTCCGCCGTCGGCCGGCGAAGTCGTGCTGCCCACTGTAACGGTGCCGCTGATCAGGCCTTCGGGAAGGCCGAGCGTCGGGAGCGCGTTCTTGTCGCCCGGGCCGCCGGTCAGGGTGACCATGGAGGAGCCATAGGCGGGCGTCAGCTTGAGCTGGGACTGCGTGCCAGTGTTCACCACCGTCGCGGTCAGCTGCGAGCCGCTGGCCCGCTGGATCTTGGTCGCGAGCGTGGTGAGGGTCTCGCCCGGATCGATGGTGACCGTTACGCCGGGCCCGGTCAGGCCGCCGACGATGAACTGCTCGCCGGCGCGCAGCGTGCTTTGCGAGCCGAGCTGCTGGGACGTGTCGATGCTGATGTTGCCCTTCGGCAGGCCCAGGCGGTCCAGGACGCTGGCGCCGCTGGTGTCGACGGCGATGGCGGTCGGCGCGGCCATGCCGTCCTTGCCGGTGAACCGCTGCGAACTGACGATCGTGCCGTTGGCGATATCCAGCTGCGCCAGGAAGCCGTCCTTGGTCCCGACCGGCGCCTGTCCAGGCAGATCGGTCCCCGCCTGCCCGCCGATCCACACCTGGCCGTTGGAGACCGAGAGCGCCGTGGCCCGGTCGTTGCCCGTGCCGCCATAGTAGGCGATGGCGTCGCTGGCCGTGGGGTTCAGGCTCTCGTCGACCTGCGCCGCAAAGGCGTCGGTCCCGCCGGACGCCGCAAGCGTGATCGTTCCCGCCGACAAGGCGGCGTTGGAGGTCGAGCCCGCGACCACCAGCTGGCCGTTGTTCACCGCCAGGCCGGTGATGCTGCCGCCTTGCAGGTCGCCCAGGTCGCGGGTGTTGGAGAGCACCGGGGTTCCCGACGAGATATCGTAGCTGCGCAGCACCGCGTGACCGCTCTCGACGCTGGCGGTGAAGAGATTGTTGCCGTCGACGGCGATGCCCTTGGGCGAGTCCTGCCCCGCCGTGCCGAACGACTGGGTAAAGGTGGCGTGCGGCGTGCCGGTGGCCGAGGTCTGGAAGGCCTCGATATAGCCGTCGTAGCCGCCCTGGGGACTGACGCTGCTGCCCGGCATCGAGCCCTGCGCCTGGCCGGCGACATAGACAGTCTTGCCGTCAGCGCTGAAGGTCACCTGGTTGGCCTGATCCTGCAGGGTCGCGCCGCGGCGGTCGGTCCACACCTCATTGCCGCTGGTGTCATAGAGAGTGGTGAAGCTGTCGGTCTGGTCGCTCTGGCCGGTCTCGTTGGAGTTCAGCGCCCCGTTGGTGGCGCCGTTGAGCGTGCCGGTGACCTGGCCGACCACAGCGACCTGCCCGGTCGACGAGACCGCGAGGCCGAGGCCCGAGGCGCTGTCGGTCGAGCCCAGGGTGCGGGTGTAGATCAGGTGGCCGGCGGAATCGTACTTCAGCAGGGCGACGTCCTGAGTGCCCTGGATGGCCTGGCCTTCAACCGACTTGGTGACGTCGGCGAGCATGTACACCGACCCGTCGGCGCCGGTCTGCATGGCGTGGATCGTGCCGACGCCGGTGTCGAGGTTCTCAGCGAAGACGCGGCCCGGCGTATAGTTCGCCTGGCCGGTCGTCTGCGGCGGCGCGGCGACATTGGTCGTATCGGTCTGGAACTTGACCAGCTGGTCGCGGGTGTCGCTGTCGCTGGTCGACGGATTGTTGTCCGGGTCCGGATTGCCGACCGTCTGGCCGACATAGACGGCGCCGGCGGTCTGCGGCGCGCTGAAGTTGACGGTCTCGCTGGTGCCGACGTTGATCTTCATGGCCCACTGATCGGAGGTCGGGGGCAAGGTGACGGTGGTGCCGCCGGCGGTGATGGTCTGCGGCTGGCCCGGGATGCGGCTGGTGGCGACGCGGGTCTGCACGCCGGCCGCGGCGAGTTGGCCGTTGATGTAGCCGATGACGTTGGCCAGGCTGCGCGGCTGCGAACCGAGGTTCGAAAGGTCGATCGGGACGTTGGTGGTCACCCTGTTCAGGGTGACGCCGATGTTGAACACCACATTGCCGTCGAACGCCGGCGTGTCCGCGGTCAGCGAATTGGCCAGCGGCGGCGTGGTGTAGGTGGTCGCCGGCTTGTTGATCGCCAGCGTCGCGGTCTGGCTGGTGGCCGTCGTGCCCTGGGTCACGCGCAGGCCGCTGAGCGTGCTGGTGTCGATGTATTGCGAGAGCTGCGACATGCCGCTGTCGAAGGCCTTGGAGAGCTGCGCCTGATACTGCGGCGAGATGCCCCCGGATGCGGCATTGGCCAGATCCATCAGGCTGTTCAGGCCCTGATACATCGTGAAGAGTTTTCGGTAGTCCGTTGAGGCCCCTGGCAAATCGAGCTGGGCGGCGCCCTCGTTGACGATCGACTGGCCCGACAGGGCGCTGGTCACGGTGGCGCTGGCCTGGCTCGTCGTTTCGCTGGAATTCCACGGCGGCGTCGGCGCGACCGGCTTGCTGGGCGTCGCCGAGTCGGAATCGCTCGAGCTCGGCGTGATCAGGCTGGACAGGTCCAGGCTGATGATGCCGTTGCTGTTGGCGCTGTTCGTGGTGGAGAACAGGCCCAGCAGGTAGCTGTTGTTGACCGAGGAGACCATGACGCGCCTTGCGCGGAGCACACTTCTCCGCCCCTGCACTTTGCGGCCGGAACCCCTGCCCATTCGTTAAGACTTGGCCGAATCCGTCTCGGCGGATCCGTTAATTTGAGCGCCTGAATTGGCCGGCCTCAGGCCCGGCGGGCCTGGATTTCAGGCAAAGAAAAGCCCGGGCGCCAACTGCGGCCCGGGCCTTTCCTCACTAACGCCCCAACGGAACGGGCCAAATTGAAGACGAAAACCTACTTGAACAGCGACAGGATGATCTGCGGCGCCTGGTTGGCGATCGAGAGCGCCTGGGTGCCGAGCTGCTGCTGCACCTGCAGCGACTGCAGGCGCGCGCTTTCCCGCGCCAGGTCGGCGTCGACGAGGTTGCCGACACCGGTCTGCAGCTGATCGGACAGCTTCTGCACGAAGAGGTTGTGGTTGGAGATTTCCTTGGCCTGCGAGCCCAGGTTACCCAACGCTTGGTTGGTGTTGAGGATCGAGGCCGACAGCTGGGCCAGCGCGATACTGGCGGTGGCGACGCTGGTGATCGAGGATGTCGAGGGGATCGTGATGATCGTGCCGCCCAGGTTCAGGGTCTGGCTCGAAAGGGTGATGGTCCCGGTGGCGTCGGCGTTGGCGATGAACTTGATCTGGCTGACGCTGCCGTTCAGCAGGTTTGCGCCATCGAAGGTGGCGTTCTGCACGATCGAGGTGATCTGCCGAAGCTCGGACTTGTAGGCCGAATCGAGGGCGTTTCGCGAGGCGGTGTCGATCGATGGGTCGAGCGCCCCGACCACATTGGCCTTCATCTGCACCAGCAGGTCAGAGATCGTCGCCCCGGCGGTCGCAGCCACGTCGGCGATCGATGTCGCCCGGTTGAGGCTGGACTGCACCGAGCCGAGCGAGCCGATATCGGCCCTCTGCCCCTGTGCGATGGCCCACACCGCAGCGTTTTCCTTGGCGCTGTTAATCGCCAGGCCCGTGCTGATGCGGTTCTGCACCTCCTGCAGCTGGGTGCCGGTGTTGTTAAGGTTCTGCAGCGCGATCAGGGCTGCATCGTTGGTATGTACGCTCAGCGCCATCGACGGATCTCCTCGTGCCCCTCGTGCCCCTCGTGCCCCTCGTGCCCGCAGTCATGCGAGTCGCGGGCCTGTTCGATGAGGAGGCTATGGAATCGTGGTGAGTAGATGGTTAACGCCAACGCCGATTGCCGCTTCGGCTGACCGAAGCGGTTAAGACTTTCAGTTCGCTCCCTCTAGGAGAGCCGGATCAGGCCTTGGTCCGCACCACGTTGCCGGCTTCGTAATCGAGCTGTTCCCGGAGCTGCAGCACCTGCTCTCTTGGCAGTTGCTGGATCACTTCACCGGTGAGCCGATTGACCGTCTTGTACACGTAGGAGTTGGTGGCCTTGTCCTCTTCGATGACCAAACGCACGTCCACGGGATCCGGGCCTTGCGCGACACTCGGAGCGGCGGACCCGGTGTCGGGACGCTGCTGGGGGGTCGCCTTCTGGCCGAAGGTGGGATCTGGAGTGGCTGCGAAGGCCGCAACCTTGCTGTCCATCTCTGCTGTCGTTGGCGCTTACACGCCGACGCTCCAATGAAGGAAAAAGCGAACGGCGGGAGCCCGAAGGCTCCCGCCGCCGCCAAACGACCTACTTGAAGAGGCCGAGAAGGATCGAGGACGACTGGTTGGCGATCGAGAGCGCCTGAATGCCCAGTTGCTGCTTCGTCTGCAGCGCTTGGAGATTCGCGCTTTCCTTCGCCAGGTCGGCGTCAACCAGGTTACCCACGCCCACGTCGATCGTGTTCTGCAGGTTCGTGATGAACGTCTGGTGCGACCCCAGCGCCTTGCTGCCCGTACCGAGCTTCCCGAGGGCGCTCGAAACGTTCGAGATCGAGGCGTTGAGCGCCGCGATCTGGATGCTGGCGGCGGCGGTGGTGCCGATGGAGGCGGCAGCCGCAACCGTAACGTTCGCACCGCCTAGAGTCAGGGCTTGGTGAGCGACGCTGATCACCTGGCTGCCGGAATCGTTGGCCAGGGCCTGCAGCTGCGTGGTGCCGCCGTCGATCAGGTTCGCGCCGTTAAACACGGCGTTGGACGTGACCGTCGTGATCTGATTGCGCAACGAGATGAATTCGTTGTTCAGAGCCGCGCGGCTGGTGGTGTCCAGAGTGACGTCAACGGCCGCCAGGGCCTTTTCCTTCATCTGGTTCAGCAGGTCAGAGACGGTGGAGCCGGCCGACAGCGCCACGTCGACGGTCGATTGACCGCGTTGCAGCGAGGAGATGACCGAGTTCAGCGCCTGCGAGGTCGCACGCTGGTTCTGCGCGATACCGTAGATCGCCGCGTTGTCTTTCGCGGACGAGATCTTGAGGCCGGTGTTGATGCGGTTCTGAGTGGTTTGCAGTTGGCTCTGCGTGACGCTCAGATTTTGCAGGGCAACGAGGGCGCCGGCATTGGTGTTGACGGAAAAGCTCATTGGGTAGTCCTTTTCTCAGGTCGTCGGCCGTCATTTTGGCAGCCGTGAGCGTTTTGCTCGGGGGCGTAAGCAGCAAGCATCGGGCCATTTTGCCCACCTGGACGCGCACCCGTAAGACACTGAAATAATGGCGTTATACCCTCATTAAGCACGTTCTGACCCGGCAGTTTTTGCCGAGATGGAGGCGTGGTGGGCAATAACTGCCGGGACCGCCCGGCAGAATGCGCAGGGTGCCACGGAAAACGCCCGCGCAGCGGCTGCGCGGGCGTTTGGAATCCTCAGGCGGAGCCGAGAACTTCGGTCGTCAGGCGGCGACGCCCGCGGCGACCGACTTAGGGGCCAGGCCCTGCATGATCATGCGATTGATCTCGACCTCAGCGACTCGATGGTGTCCTCGCGGCGAACCACCTTGCTGGTCTGGCGGCCGACCCAGATAGCCAGCGAGATGATCGAAGCGCGCAGCTGGTGAGGCAAGGCGTTGCCCGGATCGGCGCAGTCTTCGCTGAGCGCCGTCCAGACGCGGCGGTTCCAGTCCAGCGCATCGATGCGCGCGGAGACGTCATGAGGATCGGCCTTGGCCGCTTCCATCAGGGCCAGGGTGACCTGCGCGAACAGACGGTATTCCGTCTCGCGCGGGCTTTCCGTCCTAACCGTCGCCTGGTGGTACGCTCGAAGGGACATTCCCCAGCCTCTCCTCTTCGTAGTCCATCAATTTTCGGCAGCGCATCAGCGCCTTGTAGTATTCCCGCTCCATGCAGTTCTTGGAGATCTCCACACATTCGGTGAGGACCGCGGGATTGCCGATCACGTTCATGAATTCGGTCAGGCGGCGCACGAACTCGTCGTAGTAACGGTCGGCTCCAGCCTCATCGAGATACATCATCATCACGGGGAAATAGATATGCCGGGCAGGCGTATTGACCTCGTCTTCCTGCATGATGTCCTTCTCGCGAAGGACAGAGGCCTTGTTCTGCAGGACGAGCACGCCACGGCGGTCCCCGTTCTGGACGACGGCGCCGTTGAGAACGAACTTCTCCCCCGGCTTCAGCGACAATTTTAGCGGCAAACTCCGCCTCCCGATCTCAGCGCGTGACGAACCGGCTCTTCGCGATTCGAATGACCCATAGTCGCCTTCTGCAGGGCCAGGCGCACGAGAGAGTTAGTCGGCTCCGGGTTAACGCACGATTGCTCGCCGGAATTTTGCGCGAACCTGCGTAACCGCCGCTCACGTTCAGGCACGGCCTTAAGCTGGCATTAGCCATGTTCGCCGAAAAGCTGGGGTTCCATCGGGAGAGTTGAGTCCTATGCCGCGCCAGGCCTTGCCGACCGCCACATCAGCCCAGGCGCTGCACTCCGCTGGTCCCGCACAACCGGCGTTCTCCTCCGACGTCGCCGGCAAGGCGGGATCTAACGCCGCACTGGAGAAGCTGAACGCCGCGGTCGCCGAGCTGAAGGCGCTGGCGCTGGCGCCTCTGCTGCAGCGGGCGATCGACGCCATCCGGGCCGAGGACGCCAAGACCGCCTACGACTGCGCGGTCAAGGCGCTGGAACTGGACGAGCACAGTGGCGTGGGCTGGTACCTGCTGGGGATCGCGCTCGAACGGCGCGGCGACTTCGCCAATTCCATCCGCGCCTATGAGGCGGCGCTGAAGCTGCTGCCCGATCATGGCGAGGTGGCCTGCGACCTGGGACGCCTGGCGCTGCGGCTGGGCATGAAGCCGGAGGCCGAGGAGCTGTTCCGGCGCTTCCTGGCCCGTTACCCCGACGACGTGGAAGCGGCCAACAACCTGGTCTGCGCGCTGCGCGACCAGGGCCGCGCCGAAGAGGCGATCGAAACCCTGCGGCCGGCGATCATCAAGGCGCCCGAGAACCCCATGCTGTGGAACACCATGGGCACCATCATGTCCGACCAGGGCGACTTCGCGAACGCCCAGGTGTTCTTCGCCGAAGCCCTGCGGCTCGACCCGGAATTCCCCAAGGCTCGGCACAACCTGGCCACCGTCCTGTTGATGCAGGGCGACATCGAGGGCGCGCTCGTTGAGAATCAGGCCGCGATCGCCAAGGTCCGCGCCGAAGACGACCGCCAGATGATGCGGCTCGCCCGCTCGACCATGCTGCATTGCGTGGGGCGGATCGGCGAAGGCTGGGACGAGTACGAGTCCCGCATCCATCCGCAATTCACGGGCCGCACGGCCTTTGCGATCGACCGCCCGCGCTGGGAGCCAGGCGCGGACCTGTCCGGCAAGTCATTCCTGGTGATCTGCGAGCAGGGCCTGGGCGACGAGATCCTGTTCGCCAACGTCCTGCCCGACGTGCTCGAGCGCCTGGGGCCCAAGGGCAAACTGACGCTGGCTGCCGAGGCGCGGCTCGTGCCGTTCTTTCAGCGTTCGTTCCCCACCGCGACGGTCGGCGCGCATGCGACCTACGAAATCAGCGGCCGGCTGACCCGCGTCGTGCCGTTCATCGGCGATGGCGCGGCGATCGACCTGTGGGCGCCGGAAGCCTCGCTGCTGCGCGAGTTCCGCCGCTCGGTGGCGGATTTCCCGGCGCGGCCGAGCTTCATGACCGCCGACCCAAAGCGCGTCGCCCATTGGCGCAAGGTGCTGAAGACGGCGCCGGCGGGCCTGAAGGTCGGTCTACTCTGGAAGAGCGCGATCACCCGCGACTCCCGCCACCGCTATTTCTCGCCGTTCTCCGCCTGGGCTCCGGTGCTGGCGCAAAAGGGCGTGACCTTCGTCAACCTGCAGTACGGCGACTGTTCCGAGGAACTGGCGGCGGCCAAGCGCGACTTCGGCGTCGAGATCTGGTCACCGCCCGGCATCGACCTGAAGCAGGACCTGGACGAGGTGGCGGCACTGTCCTGCGCGCTCGACCTGGTGGTCGGGTTCGCCAACGCCACCCTGAACATCGCCGCCGCCTGCGGCGTGCCGAATTATCTGATCTCGGTGCCCGGCGCCTGGACGCGATTGGGCACGCTCACGCTGCCCTGGTATCCGATGACCCGGGTCTTCCTGCCGCCCGGTTTTGGCGAGTGGGACACGGTGATGGCTGAGGTCGCCGAGGCGCTCGGCGGTTTCGTCGCGGACCGCTAGGCCGGCAGGTCGAAGCCGCGCAACGTGAGCCGGCTGCGGCTCGCGGCCCGCGCTCCCGCCCAGTCCGACTTCAAGAGGCCCAGCCCCACCACGTCGGCCGGCGCGCCGTCCTTACGCACATGCTGGCGGAACAGCGCCTCGCGCTGGAAGCCGAAGCCCTCGTGCAGGCGCCAGACCGCCTCGTTGCCGATCAACACCTCGCACCAGAGCTTGTTCAGCCCCAGCTCGCCGAACACGTGCTCGATCACCCAATACTCCACGAAGGCGCCGATCCCCTGCCCGCGCGTCGACGGGTCGGCAAGGTAGTAGGCCCAGGAGGTGCGACCATGCTCGGGCGCCAGATCGTAGAGGTTGGCCAGACCCACCGGCGTCCCGTCGGCCTCGATGACCCAATAGCGGCGGCGCGCGTCGCCCAGCGCACCGACGAACCAGCGGTCGTGCTCGTCGGCGGTGATGGCGTGGTCGGAATACATCCAGCGGGCGATCTCGGGCTGGTTTCGCCAGGCGAGCAGGCGCGCGCTGTCCCCCGCCGCCAGGGGCCGGAGCACCACCTGCACCGCGCCGCTCATGCGGGGACCCTGGCTGTGTTCACCGGCAGGGCGGCGATGGCCTCGGAGGTGAAGGCCGGATCGAAGGGATAGAGCTTGGCGTAGACCTCGCGCACGAAAACCAGATCCTCCGGCAGATCGACCGTCCAGCGCAGCGCCGCCCAGCTGTCGTGGCGCGCCACCCCGGCCAGTTTGTAGGTCTGCGGCCGGCGGTAAATATACGGCGTCACGTGCTCGCGCTCATAGGGATCGGCGGCCAGCTCGGCGGCGTCCAGCAGCACCTGGGTGCGGATCACCTCGGCGTCGAGGCCGTGCGGATAGGTCCGGGTCCCCAGCGTGTTGGAGGTGTAGTCGGCGCCCACCGCGTGATGGTGTTCGATCACCTGATCGATCAGGCCGGGGTCAGCCAGCGGGCAATCGGCGGTCAGCCGCACCACCGCGTCGGCGCCCGGCATCAGGGCGGCGCCTCGGAAGCGCTCCAGCACGTCGTCCAGCGGCCCGCGGTACACCGGCACGCCGAGCCGCTCGATATAGGCGGTCAACGGATCGTCCGTGGGATCGACGCTGGTCGCCACCACCAACATGTCGATGCGGCGCGCGCGGCGCAGCCGCTCCACCTGGCGGCCGATCATCGGCTCGCCCAGCACCGGCGCCATGACCTTCCCCGGCAGGCGGGACGAGGTCATGCGGGCCTGAAGGATGGCGAGATTCAAGGTGGCTCAGCCTCTAAAGACGCCCTCACCTAGCGCCGACTCTGCGTGCGCGACAACCAGACGCGTTCGCCGCAGGCGCTTGTGGGCGAAGCCGCTTGCAAGCCGCGCGGGTGGCTTTAGGTTGGCGCCAGACAAACAACTGTTCGAATGCGGGCCTGACCCGCCGGCGGGGAGCCCCATGAACGAGCGTTTCGAAGGCACCGAGAACTATATTGCGACCGAGGACCTCAAGGTCGCGGTGAACGCCGCCGTGGCGCTGGAGCGGCCGCTGCTGATCAAGGGCGAGCCCGGCACCGGCAAGACGGTCCTCGCCTACGAGATCGCCAATGCGCTGGGCGCCGAGCTGATCACCTGGCACATCAAGTCGACCACCAAGGCCCAACAAGGCCTCTACGAATATGACGCCGTCACCCGCCTGCGCGACAGCCAGCTCGGCGACGAGCGGGTCAAGGACGTCCGCAACTACATCAAGAAGGGCAAGCTCTGGGAGGCGTTCACCGCCGAAAAGCGCCCGGTCCTGCTGATCGACGAGATCGACAAGGCCGACATCGAGTTCCCCAACGACCTGCTGCAAGAACTCGATCGGATGGAGTTCTACGTCTACGAGACCAATGAGACGATCAAGGCCGTGGTCCGGCCGATCGTGATCATCACCTCGAACAACGAAAAGGAGCTGCCGGACGCCTTCCTGCGCCGCTGCTTCTTCCACTACATCCGCTTCCCCGAAGCCGAGACGATGAACGAGATCGTCGAGGTGCACTATCCGAACATCAAGCAGAAGCTGGTCGCTGAGGCGCTGCGGATTTTCTACGACATGCGCAAGGTGCCGGGCCTGAAGAAGAAGCCCTCGACCTCGGAGCTGCTCGACTGGCTGAAGCTCCTGATGGTCGAGGATATCGACGCCGAGGCGCTGAAGGAACGGGACCCCACCAAGCTGATCCCGCCGCTGCACGGCGCCCTGTTGAAGAACGAGCAGGACGTGCACCTTTTCGAGCGTCTGGCCTTCCTGGCGCGGCGCGAAGGCGCGGGCTCGCGGCCGGGACAGTAGGCCGGGCAATAGCGGCGCCGTAACGGGCGTTACATCGAATTCACTCGCCTTTTGAAGGGGCTCCGGTCACGTTCCTTAACAAGAACGACCGGAGCCTTTTCATATGAAGCCGCTGTTCATGCTTTCCGCCTGCGGGCTCGCGCTGATGAGCCTTTCGGCCTGCGGGCCCACGACGCCGGCGGCCGCGCGCGTGGCGCTGGACTGCCCGTCGGACCAGGGCGACCTGAAGCTCTCGACCATGGCCCCGGACAAGAAGACCTGCACCTACACGAGCCGCAATGGCGATGAGGTGTCGCTGCGGCTGATCCCGGTGTCCTCCACCTACGAAGCGGCCTTGCTGCCCATCGAGACCGAACTGCAGGGCGAGCAGGTCGCGCCGACGCCGGCCACCGACGCCAAGGCGGCCGGAACGAGCGTCGACAACAAGGCCAGCAAGGGCGCCGCGGCCGACGCGGCCAAGGCCGCCAAGGAAGCCGAGAGCGACGCCTTCAACGACCTGCGCAAGTCGCGCAAGGACGACGACAGCGACGCCGACCACAGTCACAATGGCTCCGACCACGTCTCCATCGGCGGCGGGACGATCGTCGCTGACTCCGGCGCGCACGGCGACCACGCCAACATCAACCTGCCCGGCATCCACATCACCGCCGACGACGACAAGGCCAATGTCAGCGTGGGTGGCGTGCATGTGGACGCCGGCGAGGACGGGGCGACGGTTCGCATGTCGCGCGACGTGCGGCTGCGCGGCGAGGCGCTGTCCCGCGAGCGCCGCGGCTTCCGGTCGACCTACATCCTGGCCAAGGACAATCTGAAGGACGGCTGGAAGGCTGTCGGCTACGAGGCGGGCGGCCCCAAGACCGGCCCGATCACCGTGGCGGTGTTCAAGGCCCATCACGGCGACCACCATGACGTCTCCGAGGACGTCAAACGCCTGGTCCGCAAGAACGCCGGGGTCTAGCCCCAAGAGCACGCGATCATTTTGCGCGTTTGACGGCGGCCGACTGGCTTTTTCGAGCGCGTGACAATGCAACGCCGGCGGCTAAGCTTTTCCTGAATTTTCAGGAGGCGAACGATGATCGGCGCCATCTTTTCCGCGGCGGCTCTGCTGCTCCAGGCCGCGCCCGAGGCCGCCACGCCGACGTCGACGACACCGTCCGCGCCGGCAGCGGCTCATGCGGTGAGCCCGGTGACCGTCACCTCCGGACGACAGAGCGGCGCGCCCGATCCAGCCGAGATGATCTGCCACAAGGAATCGGTGATCGGCAGCCTGTTCCCCAAAGAGGTCTGCGCCCGGCGCGACGAGATCGCCGAACGCCGCCGCATCGATCAGGCGACCACCCGCAACGCCCAGGCCCAGCGTCCTTGGAAAGACCCCGGCGGCTGATCAGCCCGCGGGTTGCACCTCGACGACCTTGTAGGTCAGCGGGCGGCCATCCTCGTCGGTGACGGTGACGTATTCGCCGACCGCGAACCGGTGCTGGCCCAGGCGGAACGGCTGCTCGTCCTCGGCCACGTCGTCCCCGTCATAGTCGAAGAACCAGCGCTGGCCCCGGCGCACCAGACGCCCATCGGTCGGGTCATCGTCCGGCGTGAAATGCCGCACGGTGCAGGCGTCGCGCGATTTGGAATAGGCGGCCTCGTCCAGGTGGCCGTCGTCGGTGAGCGGCGCAATGAGCGCATAGCCGCGATGGTCGTCGCCACCGGCGAATTCGGTGCCAGGGTTGCGGGCAAGCCGCATGACGATGCGCGACAGGGTCATTGGGCGTCCTCGATGCAGCTAGTGAGATAAGAACAGCGAAGGCTCGTCGGAGTTCAACAGACTGCGCGTTGTGCCGCCAAAAATGAACTCCTGCAGGCGGGGATGGCCAAAGGCGCCGGCCACCAGGATATCCGCCCCCGCCTTCTTGGCCGCGTAGAGCAGCAGCGGGGCGGCGTCGCCACTGTCGGGCAGGATATCGATCTCGGCGTCCACGCCGCGCGCCGCGTAGTAGGATTTCAGCCGGCCGGCGTCGAAGCTGCGGGAGCTGGCCTTGGGCGCGGCCAGGATCACCGCCTTCTTGGCCTTTTCCAGCAGGGGCATGGCTAGGCGCGCGGCCCGGCTCGCCTCCTTGCCGCCGTCCCAGGCCACAGCCACCGTGCCGCCGACTTTCAGACCCTCGCGTGCGATCAGCACCGGGCGCTGTTCGTCGGCGACCATCTGCTGGAACGCCTCGGCCAAGGGGCCCCTGCCCCGCGCCGAGTCCGAGGTGAACACCACCACGTCGGACAGCCGGCTCTCCGCCGAGAGCCCGGCCCAGACCGGGGTCTGCAGGGCGATGAAGCGGGCCTTGGCGTATTTCGTTGTCTCAAGGGCCGCCCGCGCGTTCTTCTCGCCGGCGTCGGCGGCCTCCTTCAGGGACTCCAGCGCCGCGGTCTGCACGCCACCCAGGAACCCTTCGCCCATCCAGGGCATCACGTCGGCCACGTCGGCGGGGGTGTAGACGGCGATCATCTCGGCCTGAAACGGCTGCGCCAGCATCACCGCCGCCGCCACCGCCGCCTTGTCGCCCGCGCCGCCGGACAGGGGCGCCATGATCCGAGCCCAGCTCATCTTTCGGCTCCTTTACGTGAACTTCTGCCGCCCCGGGCCTATGCTCACATTGATATTTGCCAAGGCATGCGTCAGGTCGTGACCTTGACTGTGGAGGGAACGCGTCGGTGAGGAAAGGGCTGCGTCGATCGGCGGCTGAACCCCGCGCCTGGCAACGGATGCTGTCGGGCCGCCGGCTGGACCTGCTCGACCCGTCGCCGATGGACGTCGAGATCGAGGATATCGCCCACGGACTGGCCCGCGTGGCGCGCTGGAACGGCCAGACCACCGGCGAGCATGCCTTCTCGGTCGCCCAGCACTCGGTGGTGGTCGAAGAGATCGTCGCCCATATCCAGCCCGGCGTGTCGCCGCGCTGGCGCCTGGCCGCCCTGCTGCACGACGCCTCGGAGTATGTGATCGGCGACATGATCTCGCCGTTCAAGGCGGCGCTGGGGGTCAACTACAAGGATTTCGAGGAGCGGCTGGAGACCGCGATCCACGTCCGCTTCGGTCTGCCGGCCAAGACGCCGGCGGAGATCAAGCGACTGATCAAACAGGCCGACCGGGCCTGCGCCTTCTTCGAGGCGACCCAGCTGGCCGGGTTCACCCACACAGAGTCCCTGGCGTTCTTCGACGCGCCGCCGAAGGGCTACAGCCTGACCATCGACCCCCTGCCGCCGGCCGCCGCCCAGGCGCGCTATATCGAGCGCTTCCACGTGCTGTCGGACGCGGCGGGCTACACCTCCGGCGCCGGGGCCTACGACACCGAATGAGCGGAGCCGCCGACAACCCCCGTTTTGATGGGCGTGTGGTCATCGGCCTTTCGGCGGTGGTGGTGGCCATCCAGGACGATGACGCCGTCGTCCTGACCGTGCGTCCACCCGGCGCCACCGCCGAGGGGCTGCCGTTCGGGCCGTTCGATCCGCTGGGCCACCGCACCTTCGAGCTCGCCATGCGGGCCTTCGTCACCGAGCAGACCCGATTCACCCTGGGCTATGTCGAGCAGCTCTACACCTTTGGCGACAAGGGCCGCGACGCGCCGCTGGCCGACATGGGCGGACTTGGCGGCGAGCGCTCCGACCATGGCCGGGTGATCTCGGTGGGCTATCTGGCGCTGGCGACGGCGGCGGTGGACACCCACGCGCCGGGCTCGGAATGGCGGCCCTGGACGCGGTTCTTCCCCTACGAGGACTGGCGGGATGGCCGGCCTGCCGCCCTGCCGCTGATCGAGGACGCGCTGTGGCGTTGGGCGGCCAACGATGCGCCGCGCATGGCGCGTGCGCGTCTGCTGTTCGCGCTGGACGGCGCGCCCTGGAACGAAGAGCGGGTGCTGGAGCGCTATGAGCTGCTCTACGAAGCCGGCCTGGCCCCGGAAGCCGCCCGCGACCGGGGCGAGGTGGTCGCCGCCATGTCCGCGCCGCTCGCCGCCGCGCTGGGCGAGCCCATGCTGAGCGACCACCGCCGCATCCTGGCGACTGCGGTTTCCCGCCTGCGCGGCAAGCTGAAGTACCGCCCGGTGGTGTTCGAGCTGATGCCCGACGCCTTCACGCTCTCGGCCTTGCAGCGGGCGGTGGAGGCGATCGCCGGCGTGCCCCTGCACAAGCAGAACTTCCGCCGCGCCCTGGAGCGCGCCGAACTGGTCGAGGGCCTGGGCCGCATGGACGCCGAGACCGGCGGCCGTCCCGCCGAGCTCTACCGCTTCCGCCGCGAGATCCTGGGCGCGCGGCCGGTGTCGGGGCTCTCGCTGCCGCTGCTGCGGGACTAGCCCATTACCTTCGAGGTCATGGAATCCGCGCGCGACGCCCGCTAGCATCGGTACATGAGCGGAACAGCCACGGCGGTCGGCGACCACCTTCGCCAATGGCGCCAGCGGCGGCGGATGAGCCAGCTCGATCTGGCTTGCGAAGCCGAGATTTCCACCCGGCACCTGAGCTTCCTCGAGACCGGCCGTTCGCACCCCAGCCGCGACATGGTCCTGCGCCTGGCCGAACGGCTGGAGGTGCCGCTGCGCGAGCGGAACGCCCTGCTGATCGCTGCGGGGTTCGCGCCCACCTTTCCGCAACGCGCGCTGGACGATCCGGCGCTGGCCAGCGCCCGACGCGCCGTCGACCTGATCCTGCAAGGTCATGAGCCGTTTCCGGCGCTGGCGGTCGATCGTGACTGGAACATGGTCGCCGCCAACCGGATGGTCGCGCCGCTGATGGCCAGCGCTGCGGCCGATCTGCGGGCTGCGCCAGTCAACGTCATCCGCCTGAGCCTGCATCCGCGGGGCATCGCGCCCCGGATCGTGAACTTCGCCGAATGGCGGGCGCATCTGCTGGAGCGCCTGCGCCGCGACGCGGAGATCACCGCCAACCCGAAGCTGCGCGAGCTGCTGGCCGAGGCGCAGGCCTATCCCACTCCGCCGGGCGCCCGGCTCAAACAGCCAGCCAACGACTTCACCGGCATCGCGGTCCCGTTCCAGTTCACCAGCCCGGCCGGAACGCTGTCCTTCTATTCGACCACCACAGTCTTCGGCACGCCGGTCGAGGTCACGCTCTCCGAGTTGATGCTGGAGACATTCCTCCCGGCCGACGAAGCGACGGCGGCCTATGTCCGCGAATTTGCGGCGGGGCTGGACAAATCGACTTGAGATTACCCGTGAGGTAATCGTCAGCATTACCTCACGGCGACATCCTTGCGCCATCAGCCAAGGAGATCGTCCCATGCAACGCCGTCAGATCATCGCCGCCGGTTTCGGCCTCGCCACCCTCGCCCCCGCGACTGGCGGCAGCGCCGCCACCTCTTCCGCGCCCTGTCCAGCCCCCCGTTCTGCCAACGAGGTCCGCGCGAAGGACGCCACGCGGCTGTTCCACCGGGACTGGGGCGAAGGCCCGGTCATCGTCTTCGCGGCGTCGTGGGCCATGTCGAGCGAGATGTGGGCCTATCAGGTCGCGCATTTCTCGGACGCCGGCTTCCGATGCATCGCCTACGACCGCCGCGGCCACGGCCGTTCGGACGTGCCGGCAAGCGGCTACGACATGGACACCTTCGCCGACGACCTGGCGGCCGTGATCGACACGCTGGACCTGCACGATGTGATCCTGGTCGGCCACTCGGCCGGCGGCGCAGAGGTGGTCCGCTACCTCGGGCGGCACGGCACCGCCCGCGTCCGCAAGGCCGTCCTGATAGCGCCGGTGACGCCCTACCTGCTGCAAACCCCTGACAATCCGGCGGGCGCGCCGCAGGCCTATTTCGACGCCACCCTGGCGCAGTGGGCCCAGGACTTCCCCAAATGGGCCTATGACAACACCGCGCCCTTCGTGACGCCGGGCACTTCGCCCGGGATGGTCGCCTGGTTGCGCGACCAGTTGATCGCCACCCCGGTGACCGTCGCCACCGCCACCATGCGCGCGGTGATCGCCAAGGACCTGCGGGCCGACCTGGCGCGGATCGACCGTCCCGTCCTGGTGATGCACGGCACGAAGGACGCCTCTGCCCCCATCGACCTGACCGGCCGGCCCACGGCCGCGGGCATTCGAGGCGCCGAGTTGAAAGTTTACGAGGGCGCGCCGCACGGTCTGTTCGTGACCCATATGGCGCAAGTCAACCGGGACCTGGAAGCCTTCATCCGGGCTTAGGCGGCGTCGCGCTCGGCACGGGGCGGGGCGGTCTGGCGCGCCGCCCATTCTGCTTTCAGCTTGGCCGAGGTGTCGCGGCTGCCGTCGGGGCTCCAGCCTGGCGCGCCGAACAGCCATCCCAGGATATGGCGGGGCGAGCGCGCGATGTCCTGGGCGATGCCGATCCACTCGTGGAAGGCGACGCGGACGATGTTGAAGGTGCCGAGGTTGTGGACCAGGCCATAGCGCGGCGCCTCCTCGTCCAGCTCCGGCTGGAAGGTGCCGAACATGCGGTCCCAGACGATCAGGATGCCGGCGTAGTTGCGGTCGAGATAGCGCGGGTTGCGGGCGTGGTGCACCCGGTGGTGCGAGGGCGTGTTGAATACCGCCTCGATGGGCCTGGGCAGCCGGCGGATCGCCTCGGTGTGGATCCAGTACTGGTAGACCAGGCTGACGCCCTTCTCGATCGCCACCATGGCCGGCGGGAAGCCCAGGAACGACAGCGGCAGCCAGAGCGCCCAAGTCCCGGCCACGCCGCCGGTCCAGGTCTGCCGAAGCGCCGTCGAGAGATTGTAGTGCTGCGAGGAGTGATGGTTGACGTGCGCCGCCCACCAGATGCGCCGCTCGTGGCTCAGGCGATGGAACCAGTAGTAGGTCAGGTCCTCGGCGAAGAAGACCAGCGCCCAGGCCCAGACGGCGGTCATGGGGATGGTGAAAAGGCGATGCTGATAAATCCAGACGGCGGCGGCGAAGCTCGCGCCCGCGGTGATCACGCCGGCCAACGACGAGATCAGGCCCATGGTCAGGGAGACGGCGGTGTCGGCGGTCTCGTAGTCGGCCTTCAGCTTGCCGAAGCGGGCGAGCACGATCTCCAGGATCACCGTGATGATGAAGAAGGGCGTGGCCAGGGTGACGGGATCGAAGGTCTTCACGCAGCGAGTTCCTTCGGAGGCCAGGCGGTCATCGCCAGAATGGCGCGCGGTGCGGTGACGTCGCCTAACGGAATGCGCAGACGCCCGTCTTGCAGGCTGGCCGCCGAGACCTGAGCCCAGGCGATCTGACGGGCGGCGTAGCCGTGGCCCATACGGGTCAGGATGAGCGCCCGGTCGTCGGAGCGCGCGACGCAGCCCTTGCCGTCCGCCGCCAGCCAGAGCCCGTCCAGTGCGCGCCCGGGAAACTCGTCGGCCAGCCAGCGGCGTGCGGTCGCCTCGTCCAGCGGCGGCGCGCCACGCCCCCGGGTCGCCAGTGCGGCCAAGCCCACCATCGCGGCGACGGCGATGGCTGAGATGGCGAATTGGATGAGGGCGGCGGCGTTCACGGCCGGAAGCTGGCGACGCTCGCCCTCCGGGTCAAGAAAAAGCCCTCCCATTTCTGGGAGGGCCTTCCGATCCAGCCTTGCGGCCGGGCGTCTTAGAACTTCCGAACGTAGGAGACGGCCCAGACGTTGGCGTCGCCACCGTGGTTCTGGAACTGCTCGCGGGTGTAGTCGGCGCGGATGCCGTTCTTGCCGTCGAAGCTGTACTGGCCGCCGACACCGTAGTTCCAGGAATCGCCCTTGGCGTCCGCAGTCACGCCCGCCACCGAGCCGGAGCCGTTGGAGTGGCCGTAGCCCACCCGCGCCAGGAGGTCGAAGTTGGGCGACAGCGGCAGGAAGCCGACGCCGTAGATGGCTTCCTGATCGTTCAGCTTCACCTTCACGTCCGTGCCGCCGACGGTGACCGTGTCGCTTTTCACGCCACCGGCCAGTTCGCCTTCAACGCCGAAGTACTGGCCAAAACGGGCGCCCAGGCGGCCCTGGATCGAGCCCAGGTTCACGTGGTCAAGGTCGGTGTCGGCATAACCGACGGTGCCGTAGAAGGTGGTGGGGCCGAACATGGAGCCGCCTCCCGTCGTCTGCGCCTGGGCGGCGGCAGGGACGAGCGCGCAGAGCGCGGCGGCGGAGACGGCGGCGAGGATCACGTTTTTCATCTGAGAGAATCCTTGGAGGTACACACAAACAGCCCGAACCCACGGGGGGTTCGGCTCCAAACGCGGCCCTGCGTTGTCGGTTCGGCCTTATTGATATGGCGAACACCGTATGTGGCTCCCAAGTCACTTACCTTTGGGGGGTCACGCGGGCCCGAGAGGGTTTTGGACGCGGCTCAGCGTGCTATCACTCCGCCGTAGCTGACGGAGCCCTGAGCCTTTGACCAAAGCCGTGATCGCCGCCACCGGCCTCTACACCCCGCCCAACAGCCTCTCGAACGCCGAGCTGGTGGAAACCTTCAACGCCTATGTGGAGCGCTTCAACGCAGCCAACGCTGAGTCGATCGCCGTCGGCGAGACCACCGCCCTGACGCCCTCCTCCGTCGAGTTCATCGAGAAGGCTTCAGGCATCAAGGCGCGCTACGTCGTCGACAAGACCGGCCTGGTGGACCCCGACCTGATGCGGCCGAACATCCCGGAGCGTTCCAACGACGAGCTTTCGGTGCTGGCCGAGATGGCGGTCGAGGCGGCCAAGCAGGCGATCGAGCGCTGGGGCAAGCCGGCCAGCGAGATCGACGCGGTGATCTGCGCGGCGTCGAACATGCAGCGCGCCTATCCGGCCATGGCCATCGAGGTACAGCAGGCGCTGGGCATCGGCGGCTTCGCCTTCGACATGAATGTCGCCTGCTCCTCGGCGACCTTTGGCATCAAGACGGCGGCGGACTTCGTGACCGCGGGATCGGCGCGGGCGGTGCTGATGGTCAATCCGGAGATCTGCTCCGGCCACCTGAACTTCCGCGACCGCGACAGCCACTTCATCTTCGGCGACGTGGCGACCGCAGTAATCGTTGAGGCGGCGGATCAGGCCAAGGGCGGCTGGGATATCCTGGGCACGCGCCTGAAGACCCAGTTCTCCAACAACATCCGCAACAACTTCGGCTTCCTGAACCGCGCGGCGCCCGAAGGCGTGGGCGCGGTGGACAAGCTGTTCGTGCAGGAGGGCCGCAAGGTGTTCCGCGAGGTGGTGCCGCTGGTCAGCGAGATGATCGTCGAGCACGCTGGCGACCTGGGGCTCGATCCCACGAGCCTAAAGCGCCTTTGGCTGCATCAGGCCAACATCAACATGAACGAGATGATCGGCCGCAAGGTGCTGGGCCGCGACCCAGCGCCCGGCGAGAACGTCATCATCCTGGACGAGTTCGCCAACACCTCGTCCGCCGGCTCGATCATCGCCTTCCACCGCGCCAACGACGACTTCGCCGTCGGTGAGACCGGTCTGATCTGCTCGTTCGGCGCGGGGTATTCCGCCGGCACGGTGTTCGTCAGGAAGCGCTAGGGCTTGGCGGCCGGGGGCGGCGTCCTGGGTCCCGCCGGCGCATGCTTGGGCAGGACGCGCAGGTTGCCGATCATCCCGTCCGGACGCGCCTTGGCCAGCATCCGCTTGTAGGCGGGACGCGCTTCGATCTTGGTCTTCCAGGCCGCGACCTTCGGAAACTGGGCGACATCGACGATGTTAAGGCTGGTGGCCACGTTCAGCGGAAACATCATCATGATGTCGGCGCCGGAGAACTCCGCGCCTCCGAACCAGGGGTGCGCGCCCAGAAAGTCCTCGGCGAACTGCACCACCGCCTCGGAGTCCACCAGGGGTGATCGCGCCGCAGGAGGGGCGGTCAGCCAGGCGCGATAGTCCGAGAACAGCCGCGCGGCCAGGGAGCCCTCGGCGTAGTGCATCCACATCAGATGGTTGGGGTAGTCGCGGCTGGCCAGCGCGGGTTGCAGGCGACCGCCGGCATGGCGGTTGAGCACCATCTCGATGATAGCGCCCGACTCCACCAGGATCTGGTCGCCGTACTGCACGGTGGGCGCCATGGGCACCACGGGGCTGAGCGCCCGGATCGCGGCCATGGACTTCCCCAGGTCACCGCGGGTGAACACCAGCTTGTAGGGCATCTCCAGCTCTTCCATCAGCCACACGATGCGCTCCGAGCGCCGGCCTTCGAGGTGATAGATGGTGAAGTCCGGCATGGGCATGGCCGGTCCGGTCGGCTTTCGCCCGGACGCGGCCAGAGCGGCCGGCGCGAGCGCCAATCCGGCGAGCAACGCCAGCGACCGGCGCGCGATGGGATAGGTCATGAGAGTTTTCTCTTTTTTTGAGTTTTGAGGCGGCGAGATTCAGGTCGGCGGCGCGGAAGCCTGCGACTGGACCGGCCCCGACGGGTCTGGCTTCGGGTGCGCTGCCTTCCAGTCCATCATCGCCCGCACCCGCGCCCCCACCGAGGGGTGATCGTAGAAAATGAACTCTTCGAGCTTCGAGGGGCTGTCGGCGCGGTATTCGATGGTCTTGACCAGCGCCTTGGCCAAGCCGTCCGGCTCATTGAAGTGGACCACCGAGAAGTGGTCGGCGTCGGCCTCCACCCAGCGGCTGAAGGTATTGCTCAGCGGGGTGGCGAGCAGGCCCAGCACCGCCAGGATGACCCCGATCACCGGCAGGCCCGCCGGGTCGGCGAGGCCCTTAACGCCCTTGGCCCCCAGGACCCGGGCAGCGAACGGGAACAGCCGGTCGACGAGGAACAGGCCGATCAGGGCGATCAGCCCGACCTCGGCGTCGCCGATCAGGATGTGCTTGCGCACATAGTGGCCCATCTCGTGGCCGACGACGCCGCGCACCTCGGCGAGGTCGGCGTCCTTCTTGAACATCACGTCGCTCATCGCCACCCGGCCGAAGCCGAAGATGCCGCCAGCGTTGGCGGTGTAGCGGTTGGACTGTTTCGAACCGTCGTAGATCAGGATTTTGTCCGACGGCACGCCCACCTGCTTGGCCATGGCGACGACCTGGTCGCGCACCGGTCCCGGCGGGGCTGGCTTGTAGCTGTTGAGCATGGGTTCGAGCAGGAAGAGCTGCAGGATGAAGAAGATCACCGAGACCACGGTCATCCCGAGCCCGGCCCAGAGCCACCAGGTCCTGGGCGCGCGGCGGATCAGCCAGTAGAGCAGCGAGAAGATGATCAAGGTCGAGATCAAGCCGACGACCATCAACAGCAGATGCTCGCCCAGCCAGCCGGGGAACGGGAGGCTGGTGAGGCCGTAGCTCTTCTCCCGCCACCAGTTGGAATAGGCGTCCCAGGGGACCGACAGGACGCCTTCGATGATCCCGTCGACGACCACCACCGCCAGCACCGCCAGCCACGGACGCGGCCGCTTGGCCTCGACACCGCCTCGGACGCGGACCAGCACGCCGGTCTTGATGACGATCCAGGAGACCAGGATCCCGATCAGCGTGCCCCACAGCAGCACCCAATGGCCGCCTTGGGTATAGGCGGTGGCCTTGGCGTGAGCCTCCGGCGACAGCGTGGCGAGATAGGCCGCGGTGGCCGCGGCCGGATCGAATCCCTGGGCCATCTTTGGGCTTCCCTGTTTCCTGGAACCGGCAGGAGGCCAGAGATTGTCTCGCTTGTCAGGCGATAAAGCGCGCTAGTCTGTGCCTCAAAATTGGGGAGTCGACGGATGAAACGTCTCGCATCGGCGTCGTTGGCCGTAATCGCCGCCGCGCTCAGCCTCGGCGCCGCGAAGGCTCCGGCCACCTATGACATCGTGGTGCGCGGCGGCGAGATCCTCGACGGCTCCGGCGGCAAGCCATTCCTCGGCGACGTGGCGGTGAAGGGTGACCGCATCGCCTATGTCGGCCCGCATGCGCCGGGCCGGGGAAAGCGCGAGATCGACGCCCGCGGCAAGGCGGTCGCGCCGGGCTTCATCAACATGCTCTCCCACTCCGAGGACAGCTTCATGGCCGATGGCCGGGGCCTCTCGGAACTGCGCCAGGGCGTGACCCTGGAGGTGATGGGCGAAGGCGGCTCGATCGGCCCGCTGACGCCGAAGATGCGGACGCTGGAGGAGCAGCGCCAGCACGACATCAAGTACCCGATCACCTGGAAGACGCTCGACGGCGGCCTGGAGGCGATGGCCAAGAAGGGCGTGTCGCTGAACGTCGCCTCGTTCGTCGGCGCGGCGACCGTGCGGGTGAACGTGCTGGGCGAGGACGACGTGCAGCCGACGCCGGCCGAGCTCGATCAGGAGCGGGCCCTGGTCCGCCAGGCCATGCAGCAAGGCGCCATGGGCGTCGGCTCGGCGCTGATCTATGCGCCGGGCACCTTCGCCCACACTGACGAACTGGCCGCACTGACCACCGAGGCCGGCAAGTGCGGCGGCATGTACATCAGCCACATGCGCTCCGAGGGCGACCGGCTGATCGAGGCGACAGACGAGCTGATCGAGATTTCCCGCCGCTCCGGCGCCCCGGCCGAGCTCTTCCACATGAAGGTCGGCGGGCGGGACAACTGGCCCAAGGAAGCCACCCTGATCAGCCACATCGAGGCCGCCCGCGCCAAGGGCCAGCGGATCACCGCCGACATGTACACCTATCCCGCCGGGTCGACCGGCTTCGATGCGGCCATGCCCACCTGGGTGCAGGCCGGCGGCGTGGAGGCCTGGGTCGCCCGGCTGAAGGACCCGGCCACGCGCGCCAAGGTGCTGGCCGAAATGCACGAGGCCCATCCCAAGGACTGGGAGAACCTCTTCGCCCAGGCGGGGCCGGAAGGAACCCTGCTGGTGGGCTTCAAGTCGGCGGCCTTGAAGCCGCTCACCGGCAAGACCCTGGCCGAGGTCGCCAAGGCGCGCGGGACATCGCCTGAGGACACCATCATCGACCTGATCGTCGCCGACGGCAGCCGCGTGCAGGTTGTCTATTTCCTGATGGATGAGGCCAATGTGGCCAAGCAGATGACGCTCCCCTGGGTCAGCTTCGGCTCCGACGCTTCGGCCCAGGCGCCGGAGGGCGTCTTCCTGCTGTCGTCCACCCACCCGCGCGCCTATGGCAACTTCGTCCGCGTGCTGGGCAAGTATGCACGGGACGAGAAGGTGCTGACCCTTCCCGAGGCGGTCCGGCGCCTGGCCGCCCTCCCCGCCCACAATCTCGGCCTGCACGACCGGGGCATGCTGAAGGTCGGCGACTACGCCGATGTGGTGGTTTTCGACCCCAAGACGGTGGCCGACCACTCGACCTACACCCAGCCGCAACTGCTCGCGACCGGCGTCACCGATGTGCTGGTCAACGGCCAGCAGGTGCTGAAGGACAGCCAGGCCACAGGCGCGAACGCCGGACGCGTGGTGCGCGGGCGGGGCTGGAGCGGCTGGAAGGACGGCGGCTGCCGCGCCTCGGCCAAGGCCTGGACCTGGTGAGCGGACTCCAACCGATGCTGCGCAGGCTCCTCTCGCTGGTCACGCTCTTCGCGGGCCTGGCTGCGACGCCGGCGCTCGCTGCGCCCGCGGTCCCGACACAGTTGCCCGCCGGCGTCGAACCGGTGAGCTATGACCTCACCGTCACGCCCGACGCGCAGAAGCTGACGTTCAGCGGCCATCTGTCTGCAGTCCTCGCGGTCGACCGGGGCGTCAGCCGCATCGTGCTGAATTCGCTCAACCTGGACATTTCCGCCGCCAGCGTCGACGGCGCCCCGGCCGGCGTCGCCCTCGATCCCAAGGCGCAAACCGCGACATTCACCCCGGCCAAGGGGCTGGCGCCCGGCCAGCACACGCTCATCCTCGACTACACGGGCAAGATCGGCGGCAGCGCGACCGGCTTCTTCCACGTCGACTACGCCGGCGGGCGGATGTTGACGACGCAGTTCGAGCCGGCCGACGCGCGCCGCTTCCTGCCGGTCTTCGATGAACCCTCGAAGAAGGCGGTGTTCACCGTCACCGCGGTCGTGCCGCAGGACCAGCTCGCGGTCTCCAACATGCCCGAGGCGTCGAGCGAGCCTATGACCGGCGGCCTGAAACGCGTGACCTTCAAGCCGACGCCTCGGATGAGCAGCTACCTGCTGTTCTTCGGGGTCGGCGACCTGGAGCGGGTCAGCAAGGACGTCGGCGGCGTCACCGTGAGCGTGGTGATCCGCAAGGGTCAGGCGGCGCAGGCGGCCTACGCGCTGGCCAGCGCCGACCAGCTGCTGGGCTACTACAACGACTACTTCGGCGTGAAATACCCGCTGCCCAAGCTCGACCTAGTGGCCGCGCCCGGCGACGTCTCGGGCTCAATGGAGAACTGGGGCGCGATCCTGTTCTCGCAGGCCAACGTGATCTTCGACCCCAAGCTCTCCAGCGTCGGCGATCAGCAGGACGTGTTCCGAATCGTCGCCCACGAGATGGCCCATCTGTGGTCCGGCGACCTGGTGACCATGGCCTGGTGGGATGACCTGTGGCTGAACGAGGGCTTCGCGTCGTGGATGTCCACCAAGGCCACCGATCACTTCCATCCCGAATGGCGGCCGCTGCTGGTGGCGCTGGCCGACAAGGACGAGGCCATGAACCTCGACGCCCGGGCCGGCGCGCACCCCATCGTCCAGCGCGTCGCCTCCGTCACCCAGGCCGAACAGGCTTTCGATCCGATCACCTACAAGAAGGGCGAGGCGGTGATCCGGATGCTGGAAGCCTATGCGGGCCCTGACGCCTGGCAAGCCGGCGTGCGCGCCTACATGGCCGAGCACGCCTATGGCAACGCCACCAGCGACGACCTGTGGCGGGCCATCGACAAGGCCGCCGGCAAGCCGGTGTCAGCCGTCGCCCGAGACTTCACCACCCAGCCTGGCGTGCCGCTGATCCGCGTAGCGTCGAGCTCGGCAGGCGCAAACCTGACCCAGGCCCGACTGGCCGACAATACCCAGATGCAGAGCCTCAACATCGCCCAGAGCCAGCAGGACGTCGACGCCGCCCAGGCGCGCATCCTGTCCTGGCGCGCGCCGGTGATGGCGCAGTCGTTGCAGGGCGGACCGGTCAAGGAGCGAATGGTCTCACGCACCTCGCCGCAGTCGGCGGAGGCCGCCGTAGTCATCAACGCCGGTCAGCTCGGCTATTTCCGTGTCGCCTACGATCGGCCCTCCTTCGCGCCCCTGGTGGACAACCTGGGCAAGCTGCAGGCCGCCGACCAGTTCGGCCTGCTGAACGACGGCCTGGCGCTGGGCATGGGCGGCGAGGAGCCGATCGCCAACTATCTGCGCCTGACCGCCGCCCTGCCCGCCACGGCCGATGCGGTGGTCTGGCGCGACCAGGCCCGCACGCTCGCCGGCCTCGAGGGCTACTATGGCGCCGGCCCCGGCAAGACCGCCTTCCGCGCCTGGGCGTCAGGCCTGCTGGCCCCGGTGCTGACGCGCGTCGGTTTCGATTCCCGGCCCGGCGAGCCGGCCACCGACGCGGTGCTGCGCGAGACCCTGCTGCTGGCCATGAGCCAGATCGGCGACCCGACCGTCAGCGGCGAGGCGAGGCGCCGGTTCGCGGCGGCGGCCAGCGACCTCTCCAAGCTCGCGCCCGGCGAGCGGCGCTGGGTGGTGGTGGGCGCGGCCCGCGCCGCCGATCCGCAGACCTTCCAGACCCTGCTGACCCTGGCTAAGGCCGCCAAGGACCCGCTGGAGCGCAACGAGCTCTACATCGACCTGGCGGCCGTCGAGGACGAGACCCTGGCCGCCCAGGTCCTGGCGCTGTCGATCACCGACGAGGCGCCGACCAACATGGCGCCGGTGCTGGTGCGCGAGGTGGCCGCGGTGCACCCCGCGCTGGCCTGGCGCTTCACCATGGACAATGTGACGACGATCACCCGCAACCTCGACACCCTCAACCGCTCGACCTTCCTGCCGCGCGTGGCCCAGGCCTCGAACGATCCCAAGATGGTCGCCGAGCTGACCGCCTACGCCGCCAAGAACATCCCGCCCGACGCCATGGGCGAGGTGAAGGTCGCGGTTTCACGCATCCGCAACAACGCCGACATCCAGGCCCGGCGGCTCAATCAGATTGACGCCTGGATCGCCGACAAGCGCGGCGTGGCGACGGGGCGGTAGCTAGCGGTCCTTCTCGCGCTCGCCGATGGCGGCTTGCGCGGCGGCCAAGCGGGCGATCGGCACCCGGTAGGCCGAGCAGCTGACGTAATCCAGGCCGACGCTTTCGCAGAAGGTGATCGAGGCCGGGTCGCCCCCGTGCTCGCCGCAGATGCCGAGCTTGACGTCGGGACGCACCGCCCGGCCGCGCTCGGCGGCGATGCGGATCAGGTCACCGACGCCCTCCTGGTCGAGGCTGACGAAGGGGTCCTTCTCGAAGATGCCCTTGTCGATGTAGGCGTTCAGGAAGCGGCCGGAGTCGTCGCGGCTGATGCCGAAGGTGGTCTGGGTCAGGTCGTTGGTGCCGAAAGAGAAGAACTCGGCATATTCCGCCAGGTCGCCGGCGCGGATCGCCGCGCGGGGCAGCTCCACCATCGTCCCCACCAGGTACTCGATCTCGCGGCCCTTCTCGGCGATCACCTGCTTGGCGACGCGGTCCGTCAGTATACGGAGGAACTTCATCTCCTCACCCTTGGCGACCAAGGGGTGCATGATTTCCGGGATCGGCGCGGGGCGCCCGGCGGCGGCCACTTCGCAGGCCGCCTCGATGATCGCGCGGACCTGCATCTCGTAGATCTCAGGGTAGCTTACGCCCAGGCGGCAGCCGCGATGGCCCAGCATGGGGTTAACCTCGTGCAGCTCCTGCGCCCGGCGCATGAGCTTGGCGGCGTCCAGCCCGGTGGCCGCGGCGACAGCGGCGACGTCTTCCTCCGTATGCGGAAGGAACTCGTGCAGCGGCGGATCGAGCAGGCGGATGGTGACCGGCAGGCCTTCCATGATCCCGAACAGTTCGACGAAGTCGTCGCGCTGCATGGGCAGGATCTTTTCCAGCGCAGCCCGGCGGCCGGCCTCGTCGTCGGCCAGGATCATCTCGCGCACGGCGGCGATACGGGTGGGATCGAAGAACATGTGCTCGGTGCGGCAAAGGCCGATACCCTCGGCCCCGAACTGGCGCGCGGTCCTGGCGTCGACCGCGGTCTCGGCGTTGGCGCGGACCTTCAGGCGGCGCACGCCATCGGCCCAGGTCATCAGGGTCGCGAAGTCGCCGGAGAGTTCCGGCTCGATCATCTTGACGATGCCGGACAGCACCTCTCCGGTCGAGCCGTCGATGGTGATCACCTCGCCGGCCCGGAAGGTGCGGCCGCGGGCGCGCATCTCGCCGGCCCGCACGTCGATGTGAATCTCGCCGGCGCCGGAGACGCAGGGTCGGCCCATGCCGCGCGCCACGACCGCGGCGTGGCTGGTCATGCCGCCCCGAGCGGTGACGATGCCGCGGGCGGCGTCCATGCCGCGGATGTCTTCCGGCGAGGTCTCTTCGCGCACCAGGATCACAGCGCCCGCCGATCCGCCCTGGATCTCGGCCTCGGCGGCGGTGAAGACGATCTTGCCGGTGGCCGCGCCGGGAGAGGCCGGCAGGCCCGTGGCGATCACCAGGCGCTCGGAGGCCGGATCGATGGTCGGGTGCAGCAGCTGGTCGAGGCTGGCCGGATCGACCCGCATCACCGCTTCTTCCTTGCTGATCAGACCTTCGGAAGCGAGGTCGACGGCGACCTTCAGCGCCGCCTTGGCGGTGCGTTTTCCGTTGCGCGTCTGCAGCATGTAGAGCCGGCCTTTTTCGACCGTAAACTCGATGTCCTGCATGTCGCGGTAGTGGGTCTCGAGTTTCTCGACGACCGCCTTGAACTCCTGGAACACTTCCGGCAGCGCCTCTTCCATCGAGGGCTTCTTCTCGCCCATCTCCTCGCGGGCGATCTTGGTGAGCGCCTGCGGCGTGCGGATGCCGGCGACCACGTCCTCGCCCTGGGCGTTGATCAGATATTCCCCATAGAGCCGGTTCTCACCGGTCGACGGATTGCGGGTGAAGGCGACGCCGGTGGCCGAGGTCTCGCCCATATTGCCGAACACCATGGACTGGATGTTGACGGCGGTGCCCCAGCTTTCCGGGATGTCGTGCATGCGGCGGTAGAACTTCGCCCGGTCGTTCATCCAGCTGGCGAACACCGCGCCCATGGCGCCCCAGAGCTGGGCCTGCGGATCCTGCGGGAAGGGCCGGCCAAGCTCGTCGGCGACGATCCGCTTGTAGTCGGCGACCACGGCTTCCCAGTCCTCGGCCGAAAGCGCGGTGTCGATGGTGACGTCGAGCCGTTCCTTGTGCTCGTCGAGGATCTCTTCGAACATGTGGGTGTCCAGATCGAGGACCACGTTCGAGTACATCTGGATGAAACGCCGATAGGAATCGAAGGCGAAACGGCGGTCGCCGGCCAGCTTCGCCAGCCCTTCGACGGTCTCGTCGTTGAGGCCCAGGTTGAGGACCGTGTCCATCATCCCGGGCATCGAGGCCCGCGCGCCCGAACGCACCGAGACCAGCAGCGGATTGGCCGCGTCGCCGAACACCTTGGCCGTCTGCTGTTCGATGATGGCCAGCGCCGCGTCGGCCTGGGCCTTCAGCTCAGCCGGGTACTGCTTGTCGTTGGCGTAGTAGTGGACGCAGGCCTCGGTGGTGATGGTGAAGCCCGGGGGCACCGGCAGGCCCAGCGCCGACATCTCGGCCAGGTTCGCGCCCTTGCCGCCCAGCAGGTCCTTCATCGAGGCGTCGCCGTCCGCGCGCCCACCGCCAAAGGCGTAGACCCAACGCGTCTTGGTCATCGTCTCGGCCGGCATCAACTGTCCCTTTGTCTATCCGGTGATCTGGCCGAAGTCGGCGACGCGGCCCATGGCGTCGCGCACCTTCATCAGCAGCTTCAACCGGTTCTCGCGTTCCGACGCTATGTCGGAGTTCACTAAGACCTTGTCAAAGAAGGCGTCCACCGGCGCGCGCAGCTCGGCGAGCGCGGTCATGGCGGCGGCGTAGTCTTCCTTGGCCAGCGCCTTGCCGACCTCGACCTCCATATGGCCGACGGCGTTGGTCAGGGCGCCCTCCTCGCCGGCCGCGGAGTCGTTGGGCTCGCCGGTCAGCAGCGGACCCTTCTTCTCCTCGGCCTTGAGGATGTTCACGGCGCGCTTGTAGCCGGCCAAGAGGTTCTTGCCGTCCTCGGTCGCGAGGAAGGCCTCCAGCGCGTTCACCTTCGAGACGATGCGAACGATGTCGTCGTCGCCGAGCGCGAAGACGGCGTCCACCAGGTCGTGGCGCTGGCCCTGCTCGCGGATGAGGACCTTCAGGCGGTCGGCGAAGAAGGCGATCAGATCGTCGGAAGCGAAGCTCTTGAGCGGCAGGCGCGTCCGCGTCGACAGCAGAATGCGGATCACGCCGAGCGCCGCGCGGCGCAAGGCGAATGGATCGCGCGACCCGGTGGGCTTCTCGTCGATGGCGAAGAAGCCGATCAGGGTGTCCAGCTTGTCGGCGAGCGCCACGGTGGCGGCCACGGCCTGCACCGGCACGTCGTCGCTGGGGCCTTGCGGCTTGTAGTGCCAGCGGATGGCGTCGACGATCTCCGGCTCCTGGCCTTCCTTGTCGGCGTAGTAGCTGCCCATGATCCCCTGCAGCTCAGGGAATTCGTCGACCATGCCGGTGCCGAGGTCGGCCTTGCAGAGCCGCGCGGCCAGCATGGCCTTGGTCTTGGTGCCCTCGTCGTCGCGGACGTAGGGGGCCAGTTCGCCGGCGAGCGCCACGATCCGCTCGACGCGTTCGTACATGGTGCCGAGCTTGGCGTGGAAGGTGACGCCCTTCAGCTTCGCTAGGCGATCTTCCAGCCGGACCTTCTGGTCCTCGGTCCAGAAGAACCGGGCGTCGGCGAGCCGGGCGGCCAGGACGCGGGCGTTGCCGGTGGCGATGGTCGCGCCGCCGTCGGTGGCCTCGATATTGGCGACGGTGATGAAGTGCGGGACCAGGAAGCCGGTCGCCGGATCGCGAACCGCGAAGAACCGCTGGTGGACGCGCATGGAGGTGCGGATCACCTCCGGCGGCAGGTCCAGGAACGCCGGATCCATATCGCCCATCACCGGCGTCGGCCATTCGGCGAGCCCTGAGACCTCGTCCAGCAGGCCCTCGTCCTCGACCAGCTCGAAGTTGCGGGCGAAGCAGAGGGTGCGCGCGGCGTCCATGATCCGCTCGCGCCGCTCTTGCGGGTCGATGACCACGAAGTTCTTCGCCAGGCCGTCGGCGTAGTCGTCGAAATTGCGCACGTGGAAGGCCTGGCCGGTCCCCATGAACCGGTGCCCCTCGGTCAGATTGCCCGCCACATGGCCGTCGATCTCGAAGGGCACGACCTCGCCGTCGAAGACGCAGAGGATGCGCTGCAGGGGCCGCACCCAGCGCAGCTTGGAAACGCCCGAGACCATCGACTTCGGCCACGGGAAATTGCGCACGATCGCCTCGACCATCTCGGCGACGATCTCCGGCGTCGGGCGGCCCGCCTTATGGATGTGCGCGAAATAGAGCCCGTCGCGCTCGATGAGCTGGTCGCGGGTGAGGCCCGTGGAGCGCAGGAAGCCCTCGATCGCCTGATCGGGCGAGCCGACGCGCGGCCCTTTGCGCTCCTCGTGCCGCTCGGCCTGGGCGGCGGCCAGGCCCTCGGCCACCAGGGTCAGACGCCTGGGGCCCGCAAACGCCGTCAGCGCCTCCGGCAACAGCCCCTCGGCCGCCAGCTTTTCACGCGCCAGACGCTCAAGATCCTTGGCCGCCTGCGCCTGCATGCGCGCCGGGATCTCTTCGGAGAACAATTCCAACAACAGCTGCGGCATGGCTAGAACTCAGCCTGCTTCTTGTACGTCTCCGCCCGCTCAGCAGCGGTCGGAGACTGGGCGTTCCCGCCCTGCTGGGCCACGTAGATCTCGGCGCACTGTTTGCAGAGGTCGCGGATGCGGCCGATGTAGCTTTGGCGCTCGGCGACCGCGATCGCGCCGCGGGCGTCCATGATGTTGAACATGTGGCTGGCCTTCAGCACGTGGTCGTAGGCCGGCAGCACCAGTTGCTCGCCCTTGCGCCCGTGGCGGCCGAGAATGATCGGGACCTGGCGTTCCATATCCTCGAAGTGGCGCTTGAAGACGTCCACGTCGGCGACCTCCAGCTCGAAGGCCGAGAACTGCTGCTCGTTGGCCAGGAACACCTCGCCATAGGTGAACTCGTCGTTGTAACGCAGGTCGTAGACGCTATCGACGTTCTGCAGATAGAGGCTGAGCCGCTCCAGGCCGATGGTCAGCTCGCCGGCCACCGGGAAGACGTCGAGGCCGCCGACCTGCTGGAAGTAGGTGTACTGGGTGATCTCCATCCCATCGCACCAGACTTCCCAGCCGAGGCCCCAGGCGCCCACGGTGGGGTTTTCCCAGTCATCCTCGACGAAGCGGATGTCGTGCACCTTGGGATCGATGCCGATGGCCTCCAGCGAGCCCAGATAGAGCTCCTGCAGGTTGGCCGGATTGGGCTTCAGGACCACCTGATACTGGTGGTGCTGGCGCAGCCGGTTGGGGTTCTCGCCATAGCGTCCATCGGCCGGGCGGCGGGAAGGCTGCACATAGGCGACCTTCCATGGCTTGGGGCCGAGCGCGCGCAGCACCGTGGCGGGATTCAGGGTCCCTGCCCCCACCTCGACGTCATAGGCCTGCAGGATCACGCAGCCCTGGCGGCTCCAATAGTCGTGCAGCTTCAGGATCAGGTCCTGAAACGAAAGCGGTTTGTCAGACATCGGAATGGGGCTTTGAGGGCTTGTTCGCAGGCGCAAAAAAAGTCGGCGGACCATAGGGCCCGCCGACTGTGGACTCAACCCGCCCCGAAGAGCGGAAGAGCGCCTTTGTTAGTTGCCCTTGGGCGGGGTGCGCTTGCCCGCATGCGACATGGGCTGGCCGTACTTGGCGCGGTTCTCAGGGGTGTCCGCCACCGGACCGTTGGTGGTGAGCGTGTTGGTCACCGAGGCGCCGCTCGACGGATCGACGGTGGTCACCGAGGTCGAGGTGGCCGTGCCGGTGGGCGCAGCGGTCGTCGACGTGGTCGCCGAAGCGGCGGGCGCCGGCATCGGCGCGGGCGTGGTGGTTTGTTGCGCGTAGGCGGCGCCGCCGATCAGAGCGGTCGCGGCGGCGGCGGTCAGCAGGTGAGCGATCTTCATGGCGGGGGCCTCCAAATGCCGTTGTTGGCACCTAAAGCGCCCCACGCCGGTGAAGGTTCATTTCTTCTTCTTGGCCGGCGCCTTGGCGGCGGGCGCGGCAGGCTCCGGCGCCGGCGCAGCGGCGGGCGCCGGTTCCGGCGCGGGCGTCGGGTTGGCCTCGGCCACGGAGCCGGCGATCAGCACCTCGTCGACCACCTGGATGGTGCCATTGGAGGTCGTCACGTCGGACTGGACGATGAAGCCATTGTCGGCCTTCAGCACCCCGTCGGTGCTGCCATCGAGCACCAGGTGGTCGCCGGCGCCGGTCGGCCAGGGCCCGCGGGTGCCCTTGATCTTGCTGGCGGGCACTACGGCGTTGATGACGTGGTGCAGCAGCAGCTTACGCAGATCCGCCTTGGTCGGGTCGGCGATCATCTTGTCGAGCTGGCCGGCCGGGAGGGCGGCGAAGGCCGCGTCGGTCGGTGCGAACAGCGTCAGGTGGCGCGAGTTGTCCTGGAACAGCGCGGCGAGATTGGCCGCGGTCAGGGCCTTCACCAGAGTGTCGAACTGACCGTTCAGCTTCAGGGTGGTCAGGCTGTCGGTATTGGCGACCAGCGGCTTGGCCAGCGGGACCGGCGCGGCAGAGGTCGGCGCGGGCACGAGCGCGGCCGGTGCGGGTGTCTGCGCCATGGCGGCGCCGGCGATCAACGAAACGGCGGCAGCCGCCAGGAGAGAGCGCGGGGAAGGCAGCAAACGTTTGAACGGCATCAGGTCCTCAGATTTGAAGGCGAACAACTCCGCAACGCGTATGCATCGGCGGGGCTCGCGGTGTCTACGGGCAGCGGAGCCTAGGCTTCCCCGTCACGGCTTCGTGAACGCGGCGGTTATCACCCTAGAACAAACCCGCTGGACGCCTCAATCGCCCAATTTTCGGGCGCCTGCCGCCACAGCCGCCCAGGAATCGGGCGAGCGGCGCCTTCTTGCACAGCTTGGTCCGCCATCCGGGCGCGCCAACCTCCGGCCCCGATAGCGTCAGACGACCGCGGCGAGACGGGGATGGGGACACTTCGCGGCGGCGAACACTCAACACTGACGGCCGGTCCAACCTCAAGGACCGCGCGGGAGCGAGCGAATGAAACTGATCATGGCGATCGTCAAACCCTTCAAGCTGGACGACGTGCGCGAAGCGCTCGTCGGCGCCGGCGTCGAGGGCCTGACGGTTTCGGAAGTCAAAGGCTACGGCCGGCAAAAGGGACAGACGGAGATTTACCGGGGCGCTGAGTACCAGGTGAACTTCCTGCCCAAGGTGAAACTGGAGGCGGTCGTCGATGACGCCGCTGTCGGTAAGGCGGTCGAGGCGGTCAAGGCCGCCGCGGCCACGGGCAAGATCGGCGACGGCAAGATCTTCGTCCTCAACGTCGAAGACGCCGTGCGCATTCGGACCGGTGAGACCGGCGCTGCGGCGCTCTAGCGGTCAAAGAACAGGGGACATTTGAAAATGAAGCTCATCGGATTGAAAAGGCTGGCCGGGCTCGCGCTCGCCGCCGCCGTGATCGGGGGTCCGCTCGCCGGGTCCGCCATCGCCCAGACCGCGCCCGCGCCAGCCACGCCGGCGCCCGCCGCCGCGGCGCCCGCGGCCGCAACCCCG
>CAIJOB010000004.1 GCA_903822175.1 uncultured Alphaproteobacteria bacterium | reverse complement strand
CCGCCGCCGCCGCCGCCGCCCATGCCGCCGCCACCGCCACCGCGTCCTCCGCCCCCGCCGCTACGACGACCGCCGCCGCCGCCGCCTCCGCCAGGCCGCTGCCCGGCGGTCGGGCCGGTGTCGAAGGTCTCGCTGCTGACTTCCGGGACCAGGTCGTGCTCGTAGTGCTGCAGTTCGAGGCCGCTGATCACCCCGTCGCCGTTGGTGTCGACCACCTTGAAGGAGTGCAGGGCGTCGGCGCGGAACTCGGCCAGGTCGATGGAGCCGTCGTGGTTGGTGTCCGTCTGGTCGAACCAGCGCTCGAAGCCGCCCTCGCCGCGGAACGGCTCGCCGGACGGGCTGATGAACAGGCGCACCGGCGCCAGGCGCTCGCCGTGGGTCGGGCCGCCGCGCCAGCCGGGACCCTTGTCCGGCGGCGGGCCGCCCGCGCAGGCGGCGAGGCTCGCCAGCAGGGCCGGGACGATCAGGTGTCGATAGCTATGCGGCCGCAAACGGTCAGTCTCCCAAACCTCAGTTACGCGGCCAGCTAGACCCGCGCGCTGCGGCCAAAATGCGCCGTGCGCGTGTCGGGCTGAAACCCTGGCCGTAAAGCTTCGCAGGCCCCATATTCGAGGGAAAGGGGGAAGACGCATGCTCGCCAAGTTCGTCGTCCGGGTGATCTTCGGGGCGCTGGGTCTCTGGATCGCTTCAAAGCTCGTACCCGGCATCTACGTCAGGGACACCACGGCCTTGATCCTGGCCGCCCTGCTGCTGGGCGTGGTCAACGCCTTCGTGCGGCCTGTGGTGACGATCCTGACCCTGCCACTGACCATCATCACTCTGGGCCTGTTCCTGCTGATCGTGAACGCCGCGATGATCGGGCTGGTCTCGGTGGTCGTGCCGGGGTTCCAGGTGCACGGCCTGGTCGCCGGCGTGCTGGCGGCCATCGTCACCGGCATCTCGAGCTGGATCGGCGGCATGGTGCTGCGCGACGACCGGCGCGAATACCGGCGGGACTGGCGCTAGAGCGCGACGCCAGCCGCGATCAGGGCCTCGACCTCGTCGGCGGCGTAGCCGGCCTCGGCGAGCACCTCGCGGGTGTGCTGGCCGAGCTTGGGCGCCGGGCCCCTGGGGCTTGTGTCGAGGCCGGGGAAGCGAACCGGCGAGGCGGGTCCAAAGAAGCTGCCGCCCCAGCCGTCGGGCGTGTCGACGAAGCAGCCGGCCTCGTGCGCCTGCGGGTTCATCTCCAGATCCTGCAGGGTGTCCATCGGCGCCCAGGCCACGTCGGCGGTGTCCAGCAGGTCGCCCGCCTCTTCCAGCGTCAGGGCCTCGAACCCGGCCTCCAGGATGGCGCGCACGTGGCGGACGTCTTCGATGTCGGTGTAGGGCGGGATGAACCGGGGATCGGCCAGGATGTCGCCGCGGCCGAAGGCGCGCATGACGTTGGGATAGTCGTTGGGGCTCTTCACCACGATGCACAGCCAGCGGTCGTCGGCGGTGTGGAAGAAGCCCGACAGCGCCACCATGCGGTCCTTCTTCGGCTGGGCGGTGGTGACGTCGCCGTAGCGCAGCTGCAGCGACAGGTCCCAGCCGACGGCGTAGGCGCCGACCCGCATCAGCGCGGTCTCCACCTGCCGCCCGCGCCCGGTGCTGGTGCGCTCATGCACCGCGGCCAGGATGCCGCAGAGGGTCGCCAGCGCGGTGAAATGGTCGCCGAAGCCCGGGCGGCTGGGGAACGGCTCCTGATCCGGCGGGATAAAGGCGTGAGCGACCCCGCTGCGGGTCCAGAAGGCGGTGATGTCGAAGGCGGCGGTGTCGGCCATCTCGCCGGTCAGGCCATAGCCGGTGACGTTGGCGTAGATCAGGTGTGGCAGCTCGTCCTTCAGGCTGTCGAAGTCGAGTTTGGCGCGGGCCAGCGAGCCGGGGCGAACGTTGGTGATGAACACGTCGGCCTGCTTCAGCAGCGCCACCAGCGCCGCGCGGCCTTCCGGCTTGGCGGTGTCCAGCACCACGCCGCGCTTGCCGCGGTTCTCCATGGTGAAGACCGGATTGCCGGGGCTCTCGGCGGTGTCGGGGAAGAAGGCCCGGGTGGCGTCGCCGGCGGCCGACTCCACCTTGATCACGTTGGCGCCCCAGTCGGCCATCACGCCCGCGCAGCCGGGGCCTGCGACCCAGGTGGACCATTCGACGACCTTGAGGTCGGAGAGCAGGGGCATGGGCGGCTTCCTCTGGCGCGCGGCCGAAATTCGAGGGGCGATGCGAGCCTTCGGGCGTCCGGCTTGTCAAGGCGCGGACCTCAGCCGGCGATGCGGATCACGATCTTCCCCAGGTGCGCGCCGCTCTCCAGGCGGCGGAAGGCGTCGTGGGCGTCCTCGAAGGCGAAGACCCGGTCGATGACCGGCTTCAGCCCGCTCGCGGTGACGGCGCGGCAGAGGTCCAGCAGGGCGGCGCGGTCGCCGACGGTGATGTTGCGAAAGCTCGCGCCGCTCATCTTGAGCTGGAAGAAGTCGATGCCGGGATTGTCTGTGCTGAGGAAGCCGATGGAGGCGATCTCGCCGCCGAGCGCCACGGCGCGCAGCGATTGGGCGATGGTGCCCGGCCCGCCGACCTCGACCACCCGGTCCACGCCGCGCCCGCCGGTCAGCGCGCGGACGGCTTTGCCCCACTGCGGGTCTTCGGCATAGTTCACGGTCGCCGCCGCGCCCATGGCCTTCAGCTGATCGGCCTTGGCGGCGCTGGAGGTGGTGGCGATGACCGTGGCGCCCACCGCACGGGCGAGCTGCAGGGCGAAGATCGAGACACCGCCGCTGCCCTGCACCAGCACCGTGTGCCCCGCCCGGATGGGCGTTGGTCCCGCCAGCGCCGTCCAGGCGGTGAGGCCGGCGCAGGGCAGCGCGCAGGCCTCCTCGTAGGAGAGGCCGTCGGGCATGCGGACCACGGCCTCCTGGCTGAGCGCCTTGAGCTCGCAGAGCCAGCCGTCGCTCTCAGCGCCGTAGCTGTCGGCGGCGATCGTCGAGGGCATCTCGCCCCCGAACCACCGCGGATGGAAGGCGCCGATCACCCGGTCGCCGGCCTGGAAGGCGGTGACGCCCTCGCCGACCGCGACGATCTCGCCCGCCGCGTCGCTGAGCGGGATCAGGCCGGGCACGCACTTGCGCGGATAGCGCCCGAGCAGCATGGCCAGGTCGCGGTAGTTCAGCGAAACGGCGTGGACGCGGACCAGCACCTCGCCCCGCTGCGGCCGCGGATCGGCTTCCTCGCGCAGGCGCAGGGCGGAGAGATCGTCGAAGCTGTCGAAGCGGTAGGCCCTCATCTGCGCTCGTCGATCCTCACCGCACTGGGACGCGCACCATGCGCGAAAGCCGTCGCCCCTTCAGGGGATTCTGCGGCCTAAATCTCACGGCAGATGCGAGCCTTCCGGCCTCGGCAAGTCAAGGACGCGCTCTTCGGCGCGCCGCTTCGCAGGCGGCTCTTTGGCCGCTCCTTGAGTCGCCGAGGCCGGAAGGCAAACTGGCCGGCATGAGATTTGTTGGCTGGGTGTCGGCGGACGCCGGCCTGATCGGTTTGCCCTTAGGCAGAGGACCAACGCACCTGAAGTGCATGTACCGGCTCCATCGTCCCGCGAAACTCCGGAGTGGCTCGGATTGCGTGATCCTCGTCTACGCGCAAAGCCTCTAAGACGGACTTCTGAAGCTCGTTGTGACGGCCACGCTCGGCAGCCAAGGCAGGATGATGGTCGCCCTCGGCAAGCTGACCTGCATCATGCGCCACCTTCCACCTTCGCCATATCTGCCAATTCTCCTCGACGTCCCGAAACTGGGCGGCGCCTATGGGTGACAGGTTGAATACGTCGCCCCAGTCGTCTGCCTCGTTGTTCCACAAGCATCGGTAGGCATGCGGAATCCCACGATAGTCTGCGACACCTCCCCGAGGGCCGTCATGGAAGTCGTTGACGGTGTGAACCGTTTCCCAGCCATCGCTACCGCGTCCGCTCATGAGTGGAATCCTAATCGGCTCACCTGAGCGTCCGCAATGGGTCGAGAGTCAGATCTCCGCCTATTGAGCTCTTCCTGCGCAAAGAAAAAGGGCGGGACCTTGCGATCCCGCCCTCGTTCCTAGAGCGCTGTGAGCGTGGACTAGAAGTCCATGTCGCCCATGCCGCCCATGCCGCCGCCGCCGGGCATGCCGCCGCCGCCGCCCTTCTTGGGCGCCTCGACGATGGCTGCTTCGGTGGTGATCATCAGGCCGGCGACCGAAGCCGCGTCCTGCAGAGCCGTGCGCACGACCTTGGCCGGGTCGATGACGCCGGCCTTGACCATGTCGACGTACTCTTCGGTCTGGGCGTTGAAGCCGAAGGTGGGCGAGCTGTTTTCCAGCACCTTGCTGACCACGATCGAGCCTTCGACGCCGGCGTTTTCGGCGATCTGACGGATCGGAGCCTGCAGGGCGCGGCGCACGATGGCGACGCCGGCTTCCTGGTCGTCGTTGTCACCCTTGAAGCCGTCCAGAACCTTGGAAGCCTTCAGGAGCGCGACGCCGCCGCCGGGGACGATGCCTTCTTCCACGGCCGCGCGGGTCGCGTTCAGGGCGTCGTCGACGCGGTCCTTCTTTTCCTTCACTTCGACTTCGGTCGAGCCGCCGACGCGGACCACCGCAACACCGCCGGCCAGCTTGGCCAGGCGTTCCTGCAGCTTTTCCTTGTCGTAGTCCGACGTGGTGTCTTCGACCTGCTTCTTGATCTGGGTGATGCGGCCTTCGATGTCGGCCTTGTTGCCCGAACCGTCGACGATCGTCGTGTCGTCCTTGGTGATGGTGACCTTCTTGGCCTTGCCCAGCATCTCAAGGGTGACGTTTTCGAGCTTGATGCCGAGGTCTTCGCTGATCAGCTGACCGCCGGTCAGAATGGCGATGTCTTCCAGCATCGCCTTGCGGCGATCGCCGAAGCCCGGCGCCTTGACGGCGGCGACGCGGAGACCGCCCCGCAGCTTGTTCACCACGAGCGTCGCGAGCGCTTCACCTTCGACGTCTTCGGCGATGATCAGCAGGGGGCGACCCGACTGAACGACCGCTTCCAGCACCGGCAGCAGGGGCTGCAGCGAGGAGAGCTTCTTTTCGAAGAGCAGGATCATCGGCTCTTCGAGGTCGGCCTCCATCTTCTCGGCGTTGGTGATGAAGTAGGGCGACAGGTAGCCGCGGTCGAACTGCATGCCTTCGACGACGTCGAGTTCGGTCTCGGCGGTCTTGGCTTCTTCAACCGTGATGACGCCTTCGTTGCCGACCTTGGCCATGGCCTTGGCGATCATCGCGCCGACTTCCACATCGCCGTTGGCGGAGATGGTGCCGACCTGGGCGATCTCTTCGTTGGTGGTGACCTTGCGCGAGGAGTTCTTGATCTCCTCGACGACCTTGGCGACCGCCTTGTCGACGCCGCGCTTCAGGTCCATCGGGTTCATGCCGGCGGCGACCGACTTCAGGCCTTCGACGACGATGGCCTGCGCCAGAACGGTGGCGGTGGTGGTGCCGTCGCCGGCCTTGTCGTTGGTCTTGGAGGCGACTTCGCGGATCAGCTGGGCGCCGAGGTTCTCGAAGCGGTCAGCCAGTTCGATTTCCTTGGCGACCGACACGCCGTCCTTGGTGGAGCGCGGGGCGCCGAAGGACTTCTCGATGATCACGTTGCGGCCCTTGGGGCCGAGGGTCACCTTCACCGCGTTGGCGAGGGTGTTGACGCCGCGCAGCATCCGGTCGCGGGCGTCAGAGGCGAAATAAACGTCTTTCGCAGCCATGTTGGGTTCTCTTTTTCTGAATTTCTAGGGGGAGGGAAAGCTCTGGAAGGCTCGGCCGCTTAGGCGTCGAGCACGCCCAGGATGTCGCTTTCCTTCATGATCAGCAGGTCTTGGCCGTCGAGCTTGATCTCGGTGCCGGACCACTTGCCGAACAGGATCTTGTCGCCCTTCTTGACGTCGAGGGGCTGGATCTTGCCGCTGTCATCGCGGGCGCCGGGGCCGACGGAGATCACTTCGCCTTCCTGCGGCTTTTCCTTCGCGGTGTCGGGGATGATGATCCCGCCCTTGGTCTTCTCTTCTTCCTCGACGCGCTTGACGAGGACGCGGTCTCCCAGGGGACGAAACGCCATGATGCTCTTTCTCCGTTCGAATCGACGGTTGGTTTTCAAATGGTCGCGCTAGCGCCGTTCAGCCCGCGTGTTAGCAGTCGCGGACTCTGAGTGCTAACGACGGCGTGCAGGTAGGAGTAGCGTCGAGGCGAGTCAAGGATCGTGGCCTCGCTTTTCGCTGGAGGCCTCTCGATCCCGCCGCTAGGGTTCCCTCCGAAGAACAAGAACCCTGCTCTGGAGAAAACAACACATGCGACGCGCCCTCGCGCTTGCCGCCCTGATGGCGGTTTCGGCTGCCGGTTCGGCCTCCGCGGCCCACTGGAACAAGTTCGCCGACGGTGCGAACGGCATCGAGTGGTCCTACGACAGCGACTACATCTACAAGGACCGGGCGACCGGCCGCATCGTGGTCATGCAGGCGATCTCCAAGCCCTCGGCTAACCTGATGCCGTCGGGCCCGCCGACCGGCGTCGGCTCGGTCTATGCGATGGATTGCGACAAGAAGAACGTGATCAACATGGGCGGCTACAAGCCCTCGGCCGCGTTCTCGATCTCCAACGAATGGCGCTCCGAGACGCCGAAGAAGCTGGGCGGCCCGGAAGACGAGGCCCTGCTGGCCGCCGTCTGCGCCAAGGCCGGCTCCTATCCGGTGAAATAGTTCCCCTCCCCGATTGGGGAGGGACAGATCGCGCAGCGATCAGGGTGGGGAAGTGTGGGCCGGAGTGCTGAGTCAGCACGCTGGCCCACGCTTCCCCACCCGTCTCGGCTTCGCCTCGCCACCCTCCCCATGAGGGAGGGGAAGCGTCAGAGACGCATTTAAACACTTGTTTGAACTCGGTGGATGCGCCAATGCTGCGCAAACGAATTCCCGTGGGAGAAACCTGATGACCATGACCTCCGACCGCGCCCAGGATCGCGCCCAGTCGAGCTTCGCGCTGAGCCCGCAGGACGCGATGAACGACCTGCGGATGAGCGAGAAGGCCGTGCCGCTGCTCAACAAGGTCAAGGACTTCATCCGCGACGTGGTCGAGCCGATGAGCCACGAGTTCCACCAGCTGGGCGAGGGCCGTCCGGACATCTGGCAATATGCGCCCGGCCAACTTGAGGTGCTCGAAGCCGCCAAGGACAAGGCCAAGGCCGCGGGGCTGTGGAACTTCTTCCTGCCCAACGCCGAGACCGGCGAGGGCCTGTCGAACCTCGACTACGCCTATATCGCCGTCGAACTGGGCAAGAACCGGCTGGCGAGCGAGACCATGAACTGCGCCGCGCCCGACACCGGCAACATGGAAGTCCTCGAACGCGTCGGCACGCCGGAGCAGAAGAAGCAGTGGCTGGAGCCGCTGCTGGAAGGCAAGATCCGCTCCGCCTACTGCATGACCGAGCTGAACACCGCCAGCTCCGACGCTAAGAACATCGACACCCGCGCCGTGCGGGTCGGCGACGAGTACATCATCAGCGGCGAGAAGCATTACATCTCCGGCGCCGGCGACCCGCGCTGCAAGATCATGATCTGCATGGTGCGCACCGGCGGCGAGAACGACCCGCCGCAGCTGATGCAGTCGCAGATCCTGGTGCCGCTCCCCACCGAGGGCGTGGAGATCGTCCAGGGCCAGCAGGTGTTCGGCGATCCCGACGCGCCGCACGGCCACATGCACATCCGCTTCCACAACGCCCGCGTGCCGGCCTCGAACATGCTGCTGGGCGAAGGCCGCGGCTTCGAGATCAGCCAGCTGCGTCTGGGCCCGGGCCGCATCCACCACTGCATGCGCGCCATCGGCTCGGCCGAGAAGGCGCTGGACCTGATGGTCACCCGCGGCATGCAGCGCGTGGCGTTCGGCAAGCCGATCATCCAGCTCGGCGGCAACATCGAGAAGGTGAGCCGCGCGCGCATCGACATCGAGGCCATGCGCCTGATGGTGCTGAAGGCCGCCAAGGCGATGGACGTGCTGGGCAATCGCGAAGCCCGCGTCTGGATCCACATGGTCAAGGCCATGGTGCCCGAGCGGGTCTGCCAGATCATCGACGAGGCGATCCAGATGCACGGCGCGCTCGGCGTCTCGCAGCACACGCCGCTGGCGCGCATGTACGCCAACACCCGCACCCTGCGCATCGCCGACGGCCCTGACGAAGTCCACCACATGGTGGTCGGCCGCAACGAGCTGCAGCAGTACCGCGAAATGCCCAACGACCCGTCGATGGCCGCGGTCTTCCGCAACTGAGCGGTTCACCGCTCATCCCGGTGAAAGCCGGGATCCAAGCAGAGCCCGGGGTTCGCGCCCCGGGCTTCCTTTTTGCGCCGCATGGGTCCCGGCGTTGGCTGCTACGCGCCGCCCTACGGGTCGCCGGGATGAGCGGGGTATCTGGCGTGCTCCAGTCAGCTGTGCCTAGACTGATGAAAATGCTTGGCTTGGGAGGGCCGCTTCAGATGAAACCCATCACGCTCGGACTGTCGGTGTTCGCGCTGACCATGACGGGTCTCGCCGCTCACGCCGAGACGGCCTGCGTGGACCTGACCAAGGTCACCCTGCCGCATGCCACGGTGACCAAGGCGGTGGTTGAGGCGGTCGGCGACAAGCAGGTCTGCAAGGTCTCGGTGACCAGCAAGCCCACCGCTGACAGCGACATCCGCCTGGAACTGTGGATCCCCGAGGGCGCGGCCTGGAACGGCAAGTTCGTGCAGCTTGGCAACGGCGGGTTCGCGGGCTCGGTCCCGACCGCCCAGTTCGGCGGGCCGGTGCGTGCGGGCTACGCGGTCAGCGGCACCGACGACGGCCACCAGGACCCGGTCGGCACCAACGCCTCCTGGGCGCTGGGCCACCCTGAGAAGGTCATCGACTTCGGCTGGCGGGCGCTGAAGGAGACCACCGAGGCCTCCAAGGCGCTGATCGCCGCCAACAAAGGCAAGATCAGCAAGGCCTATTTCATGGGCTGCTCGGACGGCGGCCGCGAGGCGCTGATGGAGGCGCAGCGCTACCCCAACGACTTTGACGGCATCGTCGCCGGCGCGCCGGCCAACTACATGAGCCAGCTGTTTGGCCTGTCGGCGGTGCAGCAGCAGCTGATGACCAAGCCCGGCGGCTACCTTGGCCAGCCGCAGCGCGAACTGCTGCAGAAGACCGCACTCGCCGAATGCGGCGGCGAGGCCTTCATCCGCGATCCCGCGGCCTGCCACTTCGATCCCGGCAAGCTGGCCTGCAAGCCCGGCCAGGCTGACGGGTGCCTGACCGCGCCGCAGGTCGCCACGGCCAAGGCCATGTACGACGGCCACAGGGACAAGGCCGGCAAGCTGATCTTCCCCGGCTACAGCCCGGGCGCGGAGGCGGTGAACGGCAGCTGGAACGCCTGGATCACCGGCCCCAACGCGGACACGAACCAGAAGGCCGCCGGCCCGTCGTTCTCGTCCAACGCTTTCAAATACTTCGGCTTCTCGGACCCCAACTTCGACTATCTGAAGATGGACATGGGCGCGCCGTACGAAGGCGCGCGCAAGAAGATGGCGGCGGTTCTGGATAGCGACAGCCCCAATCTGTCGGCCTTCAAGAAACGCGGCGGCAAGCTGATCCAGTACCATGGGTGGAACGACCCCGCGATCCCGCCACGCTCCTCGATCGTCTATTACGAGGACGTGCGGAAGACGATGGGCGACCCGTCGGACTTCTATCGGATGTACCTGGTCCCCGGCATGCTCCACTGCGGCGGCGGCGTGGGTCCGGGCAATGTCGATTGGCTGGCCGACCTCGACGGCTGGGTGACGGCGGGCAAGGCGCCGGTCGACATCACCGCCACAGGTGGCCGCGGCCAGGCGCCGGGCGGTCCGGCCAGCCAGGTGCTCTGCCCGTTCCCGGGCGTGGCGAAGAAGACCGGCGACAGCTACGCCTGCGCCGTTCCGAAGAAGAAGGGCTGAGCCGATGAAGCTGGTCCTGTTCGCCGCCGGCGCCGCGCTCGCGCTCGGCGCGCCGCTTGCCGCTCACGCCGAAACCGCCTGCGCCGACATGGCCCGCGCGACCCTGCCGCACGCCGAGATCGCGTCTGCGAAACCGGTGGCGATCAAGGGCGGCGAGGCCTGCGACATCCATCTGCACAGCCATCCCACCAACGACAGCGACATCCAGATCGAGGTGATGATCCCGGTGGGTTCGGCCTGGAACGGCAAGTTCGTTCAGGTGGGCAACGGGGGCCTGGCGGGCCAGATCCCGACCGCCCAGGTCAAGGCGCGCGCCGACGAGGGCTACGCCTCGGCCGGCACCGACGATGGCCACGTGGGCAATGGGCGGACCGCCGTCTGGGCGCTGCACCATCCTGAGAAGATCGCCGACTTCGGCTGGCGCTCGCTCAAGGAGACCACCGACGCCGGCAAGCTGCTGGTCAAGGCCCAGAAGGACACGGCGCCCAAGCGCTCCTACTTCGTCGGCTGCTCGGCGGGCGGGCGCGAGGCGATGATGGAGGTCCAGCGGTTCCCGAACGACTTCGACGGCATCGTCGCCGGGGCCACGGCCAACTACAACACGCTGGGCTACGGCGGCCGGGCCTATATGCAGCAGGTGCTGAACCGGCCGGGCGGCTATCTGGGGACCGAACAGCTGCAGCTGTTGCAGGACGCCGCCCTGAAGAAGTGCGCCAATGGCGAGGCCTATATCCACGACCAGCTCGCCTGCCACTTCGATCCGGCCGCGCTGAAGTGCAAGGCGGGCGAGACGAGCGGATGCCTGACCGCGCCGCAAGTTGCGTCGGCCAAGGCGATCTATGGCGGGCGCAGCGTCGGCGGCAAGGCGAGCTTCTACGGCTTCGAGCCCGGCGCCGAGGCCGCGCGCGGCGGCTGGCAGGCCTGGAACACCGGGGTCTCCCAGGACAGCTGGACGGAGTCGTCCGGCCACGCCATGGGCTCGCAGTTCATGAAGTACCTGATCCACGACGATCCGGCGTTCGACTTCCTGAAGATGGACACCGGCGCCGGCTATGACCGCGACCGCCAGCATGTGGTCCATGACCTCGACGCCACCAACGCCAACCTGACGCCCTTCGAAAAGCGCGGCGGCAAGCTGATCCAGTACCATGGCTGGAACGACCCGGCGGTCGTGCCGCGCGGCTCGATCAAGTACCACGACCTCGTGGAGGCCCAGACGAAGAACGCTGACAGTTTCTACCGGCTCTACATGATCCCCGGCATGCTGCACTGCCAGGGCGGACCTGGGCCGAACACGGTCGACTGGCTGGGCATCCTCGACCACTGGGTCGAGGCCGGCGAGGCGCCCAAGGCGGTCACCGCGTCGAGCCAGGGCGGGGCGACGCAGCTGCTGTGCCCCTATCCGGGCGTGGCGAAGAAGTCGGACGACGGCTGGGCGTGTTCGGTGGCGGCGAAGAAGAAGGGCTGAGGTTCCTCCGCCATCGGCTGAGCTTTTGCACTGGCGCTACGGCCAAGCTGGGCGTAAGCGAACGCCGTTCCGATGACTGACGCACTTTCCATAGCACCCCCGCCGCTCCGAGAGCTCGCGGGCGAGGTCTATGCGCGCGTTGTCCGGAACCCCAGCGCTCGGCCCGTCGCGGTCTTGAGCCCCAGCCGGTCGGCCGTCTGGCGCACGTCGCGTCGCAGGCCCGCAGACGAAGGGGCCTGTGTCCCCTTCGCGAAGCGGTCCGCAACCGTGAAGGAATTTTCCCATGTCTCTAGCTGCCGGCGTCTTCATCGTCGTCATGTCGTTTGTGACCGCGGCCATATCCGGGGTCTTCGGTATGGCCGGAGGCTTGCTGCTTAAGGGCGCGCTCGCCCTTGTCCTCCCCGTCTCCGCCACCTTCGTCGTCCACGGCATCCTGCAGCTGGTCGCCAATGGCTGGCGCGCCATCCTGCACCGCAGGCACGTCAGCTGGCGCATCGTCGGCATCTATGCGCTGGGGGCGTTCACAGCCGGCATCCTCGTGGGGTTTGTCGTCTACGAGCCGACACGGGCCACGCTCTACCTGTTGATGGGCCTGGTGCCTGGCCTGGTCTGGCTGCCGAACGGCTGGGTGAAGGTCGATGCGTCTCGTCCCGGCCAAGCCTACATCGCCGGCCTGTCGGTGACCGGCATGAACCTGACCGCCGGCGTCGCCGGGCCCCTGCTCGACGTGTTCTTCGTGCGCACCGCGCTGACCCGCCACCAGATCGTCGCCACCAAGGCCGCGACCCAGGTGTTCAGCCACCTGATGAAGATCGTCGTCTATGGCGCGCCGCTGTTCGCGTCTGGCGGCAAGGGCGTGCCGCCGCTGTGGGTCTTCGCCCTGGCGATCCCGCTCTCCATGCTGGGGACCGCGGCGGGCGGCATCGTGCTGAACCGGCTCAGCGACGTGGACTTCAAGCGCTACCTGCGCCTGATCCTGACGGTGATCGGCGCGGCCTATCTGGTGCAGGCCGTTCGGCTGTACATGGGCTGACGGGATAAAAAAGAGGCCGGGTGCGAGCACCCGGCCTTTTGAAGTTTAGGGAGGAAACGCCCAGGAATGGGCAAGCCTCATCTATGTGCTCAATCCGGCGTTGCAAGGCGCTGGGACGACTTTTTTGGCGGGACGAGACGAAAATGCAGATCGAGCCGAAGGTTCTGGAAAACCGCTTCGTCCGGCTGGAGCCGATGAGCGAGATGCACCGCGAAGACCTGCGGACGGCCTGCGACGCCGATCCGGCGACCTGGACCGATCTCTATCCCTATTCCCTGGCCGGCGAGCACTTCGACGCCAACTGGACCCGATTCTATGGCGCGCCGCCCGCCGACCGGATGAACTTCGCCGTGGTCGTGGCGGGCCGCTGTGTCGGGGTCTCCAGCTTTCTGACGATCGACGCCGTCAACGCCAGCCTGGAGGTCGGCGGCACCTATTTCGCGCCGCAGGTTCGCGGCGGCCCGGTGAACCCCTCGGCGAAGCGGCTGATGATGGCGCACGCCTTCGGGAGTGGCGCGCGGCGCGTGCAGTACAAGGTCGACGCCATCAACGCCCGCAGCCGCGCCGCGGTGCTGAAGCTCGGGGCTGTGCAGGAGGGCGTCCTGCGGCAGGACCGCGTGGTCTGGACCGGCCGTATCCGCGACACGGTGGTGTTCTCGGTGCTGGCCGACGAGTGGCCGGCGGTGCGCGATGGGCTGGACGCGCGGCTGGCGAAGCTCGGCTAGCCCCGCCGCGCCAGCTTGCGCGCCGCCAGCAGGATCAGCACGCCGCTGATCGCCGCCAGCACGCCGACGTGACACAGCACCGTGCCCTCGCTCGGCGCACCGGCCGACGCCAGGGCGAGCTGCTTCAGGTGATAGGTCGGCCAGATGACGCGGATGTCGTGCAGGAAGCCGTTCAGCGGGAAGAACAGGCCTGAGAGAAAGGCCATGCCCAGGTAGACGATGTTGGCGATGGCGCTGGCGCTGGAGGCCGGGGCCCAGGCGCCGATGAAGAGGCCGATAGCGCAGGCCGGGATCACGCCCAGGCTCATCACCGCCGCTACGGTCAGGAGCTTGAGCGGCGGCAGGGTCACGTGGCCGATGGTGAGGCCGGCGGTCACCAGCATGACCATCACCACGATGGCGAAGACGTAGGCCATCATCAGCTTGGCGGCGAGATAGGAGCCGGCCGGCATGGGGATCGCGCGCTTGTAGGTGAGCAGGCCCATATTGCGCTCGACGGCCACCAAGATGCCGAAGCCGAACAGGCCTGGCCCCATCACGCCATAGACCGTCCAGCCGACGAACATCATGTCGGCGAAGCCGGGCGGACGGTTGGGCCCGCCGTTCAGCGCGATGCCAAAGATGGTGTAGAAAATGATCGGCATGGCCAGGATCGGCGTGGCGAAGGCCGGCGTGCGAAAGAGCCTGATCGACTCGTACTTCGCGTCGCTGAGGTAGGCGCCGATGAGGCGGCCGAAGGTCATCTTCGGGCCGAGGTCGATAGGGGCGGCGGTCATTGCGCGGGCTCCTGGGTCAGTTCGGCGAAGGCTTCGGAGAGGCCGGCGCGGCGCACCTCCAGGTCCTTCAGGTCCGGGTCGGCGGCGAGCAGCTTGCGGACTACGGCTTCCGCGTCGGCGGTGGTGATGGCGAGCTGGCCGTTGTCGCCCAGGGTGGCGGCGCTGACCTCGGTCCAGGCCTGGACCTTGGCGAGGGTGAGCGAAGTGGCGCAGTCGATCCGCTTGCGGGAGACGAGCGCGCGCATGTCTCGGACGGTCCCCTGCGCAACCTCGTGGCCCTTGGCCATGACGACGACGCGGTCGGCCAGAGCCTCAGCTTCCTCGATGTAGTGCGTGGTCAGCACCACGGCGGTTCCGGCGCCGACCAGGTTGCGCACGCAGGCCCACATGGTCTCGCGCGCATTGATGTCGAGGCCGGTGGTCGGCTCGTCGAGGAACAAGAGGCGCGGGCGGCCGCAGATGGCCAGCGCGAACTGCGCCTGGCGCTTCTGGCCGCCGGAGAGTTTCGAGTAGGGGCGCGTGGCGATCTTCTCGACGCCGGCCAGCGCGATGGTCTCGGCGAGCGTGAGCGGCGCGGGGTAGTAGGCGCAGGTCTGGCCGATCAGGTCGCGCACGGTGAGCGCGTCGGGGAGCGCGACCTCCTGCATCATCACGCCGACGTTGCGCCGCGCGGCCAGGTCATGCGGCGAACGGCCGAAGAGGCTGACCTCACCGGCGTCGGGGACCTGCAGGCCCAGCATGAGCGCGATGGCTGTGGTCTTGCCCGCGCCGTTCGGTCCCAGCACGGAGAGCAGTTCGCCGGGGCGCACCTCAAGATCGAGGCCGTCCAGGGCCACGGTGGCGCCGTACCGTTTCTTGACCCCGCTCAGGCGCGCAAGCGCCTCGCTGGTCTGTCCGCCGTCCTTCGCCATCGCGCCGCCCCCGCCGTTTCGACAGCTAGTCGCCGCGGGCGGGAGCGTTGGATGCAGAAGCGCCTACGCCGTTTGCGCTGTCCGCTCCTCGGCGTTGGGGAAGAACACCTGCGAGGCGTGCTCGGCGACCTCCTGGGCCGTGTAGGGCCGGCCGGGCTGGAAGCCGCCGGTCTGCAGCATCTTGATCTCCCGCACGCCGCGGCTGGAGACGCCGAGGATCTTGCCGGAATGCTCGGCGGCGAGGTCGCTGACCATGAACAGCACGCCCGGCGCCACGTTCTCCGGCAGGCTCAAGGGGTCCGGGTCCTTGCCGATGCGGCCGGGCAGGTCGGAGGTCATCCGGGTGTAGGCGCCCGGCGCCAGGCCCATGACCCGGATGTTGTACTTGCGCCCCTCGATCGACATCACCCGGACCATTCCGTAGATGCCGGCCTTGGCGGCCCCGTAGTTGGTCTGGCCGAAATTGCCGAAGAGACCGGAGGTGGACGAGGTCAGCACCATCGAGCCGCCGCCGTGATCCTTCATGTATTTCCAGACCGGGAGCGCGCAGCAGTAGGTGCCCTTCAGGTGCACCTTGATGACCTTGTCCCAGTCCTCTTCGCTGGTGTTGGCGAAGGTCTTGTCGCGCAGGATGCCGGCGTTGCAGACCAGGATGTCGACCTTGCCGAAAGCGTCGAGCGCGGACTGCAGGATGTTCTCGCCGCCCTGAACGGATGAGACGTCGTCGCCGTTGGCCACGGCCTGGCCGCCCGCCGCCTTGATCTCCGCCACGACCTTTTCCGCCGCCGCGCTGGTCCCCGTTCCGGAGCCGTCGCGCGAGCCGCCGAGGTCGTTGACGACGACGCTGGCGCCCTCCTTGGCGAACAGCTTGGCGTAGGCCTCGCCCAGGCCGCCGCCGGCGCCTGTAATGATCGCGACTTTTCCTTCGAGCAGACCCGCCATGACCGTCACTCCCAATAGGTTTTGATTTTATGGGAGCATCTTCCGACCGCCGGCGGCCGGTTGGCAAGGGTCAGGCCCGTTCGCGAGCCCTGAGGTAGCGGGTGGTCAGCGTGCGCGCCCAGTAGCGCGGGACGCCGTGGGCGCTCTGCAGATGAGCCACGACATCGTTGGATTTCGCCGAAGCCGCCCCGAGGCGGTCGAGCACGCCCTCCCAGTGGGCGAGCGGCTTGCCGGTCTTTTCGATCACCTGGGCGTCGTCGACGTCCCAATAGTCCGCCTTGACCATGCCTAGCTCCGCCGCGCCTTGAAGAACGCTTTCAGCATGGCCGAGCTTTCCTCGGCGAGCACGCCCGAAGTGACTGTGGGGCGGGAATGGCAGGTGGGCTGTTCGAAGAACCTGGGGCCATTGACCACCGCGCCGCCCTTGGCGTCCTCGGCCCCGAACACCAGCCGGCCGATGCGGGCGTGGCTGATGGCGCCGGCGCACATGGCGCAAGGCTCCAGCGTCACCACCAGGGTGAGGCCGGTCAGGCGGTAGTTGCCGAGTTTCTGGGCCGCGGCGCGGATCGCCACGATCTCGGCGTGGGCCGTGGGATCGTGGGCGCCGATCGGCTGATTGGCGCCGACCGCGATCACCTCGCCGGAGGCGTCGTCGAGGATGACGGCGCCCACCGGCGTCTCGCCGCGCTCGGCGGCGGCTTGCGCGGCCTCAAGGGCGATGCGCATGGTGCGAAGATCATGGTCCACGATCCGCAACGAACCGGCGCCCGCCCTTCCGGTCAAGCCCGCACGCCTTCCGACAGCCCCTCCGACGCCGGCGGAGACCGCGTCGCCAAGATGCTGGCCCGCGCCGGCGTGGCCTCGCGGCGCGAGGTGGAGCGGCTGATCGAGGCCGGGCGGGTGGCGCTGAACGGCCAGGTGCTGACCACGCCGGCGGTGAAGGTCGAGGCCGGCGACATCCTGACGGTGGACGGCGCGGTGGTCACCGAGGCCGAGCCGGCGCGCCTCTTCCGCTATCACAAGCCGCTGGACCTGGTGACCAGTCACAAGGACCCGCAGGGCCGCCCGACCGTGTTCGATCACCTCCCCGGGGGGTTGCCCCGGCTGATCTCCGTGGGCCGTCTGGACATCAATTCCGAAGGCCTGTTGCTGCTGACCAATGACGGCGGGCTGGCCCGGGCGCTGGAGATGCCGACCACCGGGATCGTGCGCCGCTATCGCGCCCGCGCCCGGGGCCGGGTGACGCAGGAGAAGCTCGACACCCTGACGAAGGGGATCACCGTCGAGGGCGTCCACTATGGGTCGATCGAGGCGACGCTGGACAAGGCCAAGGAGGGGCCCCAGGGCGCCAACCTGTGGATCACCGTGGTGCTGGCCGAGGGCAAGAACCGCGAGGTTCGCCGCGTGCTGGAGGCTCTGGGCCTGAAGGTGAACCGGCTGATCCGCCTCTCCTACGGACCCTTCGCGCTGGGGACCCTGCTGCCCGGCGAGGTCGAGGAAGTGGGACCCCGCGTGATCCGCGAACAGATGGCCGAGCACATCGCGCCGGCCAACATGCCCAAGGGCGACCGGCCGCTCTGGAAGGCGCCGGCCAAGGTGGCGGCGGGGCCGAGGCGCGGCGCGGTGGAGATAGGCCGGCCAGGCCAGAAGACCCGCTCGGGCAAGCCCGACCGGCGCCCGCGGACGTCTCCGACCGGCGAGACGCCCAAGAAGATGGAATACAAGGCCGGCTGGGCGAAGCCGAAGCCCAAGCCAGTGATCGCCAAGACCGGCGGTCCGAAGCGCAAGTCCGGCGCTAAGCCGGGCGGGCGCAAGCCGCGCTAGTTGGCGGTCCGCGCCCGCTCGGCGAGCGCCCGGGCGAGGTTGCGGGTGCGCCGCGCCACGGTGAGCGCCGTTCCCAGCGCGATGATCAGCAGTCCGATCAGCATCACCTCGCCCTGGCCTTTCCACAGGGGCTCGAAGGCGGCGATCACGCAGGTGGCGGTCAGGGCCGCCATCCGCTGCGGCTTGGCCATGGGGCCGGAGAAGTCAGCGGCAAAGCCCAGGCCGCGCCCAAGCTCGCGCACATAGGCGGTGGTCACCGCCAGCACCGCGGCGACCCAGCCCAGGGTCAGGCCGGTCAGCGGGTGGAGCGAGACGAAGGCGCAGGCCCCGGCGCCCGCCAGGAACAGGGCGTCGGAGACCCGGTCGGGTAGCTCGTTCCAGATGGCGCCGGATGTGCTGCCGCGCTTGAACTCGACCGCCACCATGCCGTCCAGGAGGTTGCAGATCAGCCGGGCCTGGATGCACGCCGCCGCAGCGATCAGTTCGACGCCGCGCGGGACGGGGCCGCTCATGCCGGCCAGGGCCATCAGCGAGCCGCCCAGGGCGGCGAAGGCGACGCTGGCGCCGGAGATCATGTTGGGGCTGGCGCCGGCCTTGGCCAGGATCCGCGCTGAGGCCTGGGCCCAGCCGCTGGCGCGGCTCTTGATCGGGCGGCGATTCTCGTGAGAGGGCTCGCTCATGATCTGGCCGCTCCGGCTTTTCCGCGCACAAGCACTGAGGTGTAGATGATCGCGTAGAGGGTCGAGACGCTCCAGGGGACGGCGATGGTGCGGGCGATCTCCGGTGTGCCGATCAGCCCGTGGACGCCGATCAGCACAGCCAGGATCACCGCCGCGGTCACGGCTGGTGGGATGACATGGGCGATGGGGCCCGTCAGGCGCGCGGCCATGGCCTCCAGCGCGCGCTTGAGGACGAGCGTGATGACGCCGGAGATCGCGCCCTGCACCAGAGCCGGGAGCCAGGCGGCGGCAAGCCCGTGCCCGGCGTTGGCGAACAGCGTCCAGCCGCCCATGGCGACGAAGGCGAAAGCCACGTGGACGGCGGTGGATTTCGCGAGGCGTTGGAGGGCTGACACCGGGGGACCGTCGCTGCGGCGGCTTCTACCGTCAAGCGAGCTCGCTTGACCCGAGAAGCGCGCCCGTCATGCTCCTTGGCGACAGGGGAACCATGGACACGATCATCGGCTTCTTCGCCAGCCAAGCGCCGGCCCTGCTCTGGGGCCTGGGCGGAGTCCTGGGCGTCCTGACCTTCGCGGTCGTGGTCACGGCGGCCCTGCCGGTGCTCAAGCCTGGTGGCGATTTCACCAATCTGCGCCAGCGGATCACCTCCTGGTGGGTGATGATCGCGCTCCTGACCGGCGCCCTTCTGTTGGGCTGGGTCGCGGTCGTCCTGCTGTTCGCGGTGATCTCGTTCATTGCCCTGCGAGAGTTTCTGTCGCTGGCGCACATCCGGCCGGAAGACCGGCTGATCGTGCTGCTGGCCTACCTGTGCATACCGGTCAGCTACGCCTTCATCGCCATCGACCGGTACGGCATGTATCTGGTGTTCATCCCGGTCTACGTCTTCATGTTCCTGCCCTTCATGATGACCTGGATCGGCCAGACGCGAGCGTTCCTGGCGACGGCGGCGACCTTCCACTGGGGCTTGGTCACCTGCGTCTACAATCTGGGTTTCGCCGCCTTCCTGATGCGGACACCGGCGGCAGCTCACCTGCCGGCCGGGCCTGCGGGCCTGGTGTTCTTCCTGCTTGTGGCGACCGAGGCGAACGACGTCATGCAGTACGTCTGGGGCAAGCTCTTGGGGCGTCGGAAGATCATCCCCAAGGTCAGCCCCAACAAGACCTGGGAGGGCTTCCTCGGCGGCTGGGCGACCACGGCGGCGCTGATCTGGTTCCTGGGGCCGGTGTTCACCCCGCTCACAGGCGTGGGTCTAGCCATCATGGCCGCAGCCCTGCCGGTGGCGGGCTTCGCGGGCGATGTGACCATGAGCGCCATCAAGCGCGACATCGGGGTGAAGGATTCCAGCGCGCTTATCCCCGGCCACGGCGGCCTGCTGGACCGCGCCGACAGCCTGATCTTCACTGCGCCGCTCTATTTCCACATCCTGATGTTCTTCTGCCTGAAGGACTATTTCTGATGGGCGGGCCTGCATGCGCTGGCTGAGACGCGCGGTCATCGTCCTGATCGCCCGGCCGATCGCGCGGGTGTTCACCGGCGCCGACATCGTCGGGCGCGAGAAGCTGCCGCTGAAGGGTCCTGCGATCCTGGTCGCCAACCATTCCAGCCACGTCGACACGGTGCTGCTGCTGACCATCTATCCGTCGAAGGCCTTGGACCGAGTGCGGCCGGCGGCGGCGGCGGACTACTTCCTTAGAGGGCGGCTGATGAGCTGGTTCTCGCGCAACATCCTGGCGATCGTGCCGGTGGCGCGCGACCGGGCCGGGAGCGGCGAGGACGTGCTGGCGCCGGCCCGCGAGGCGCTGGCGGCCGGCGACATCGTGCTGATCTTCCCGGAAGGCACCCGCGGCGATGGCGAGGAACTGACCAAGCTGAAGAGCGGGGTGGCCCGCCTCGCCGCCGATTTCCCGGACGCGCCGGTGGTACCGATCTGGCTGCAGGGCGCGGGCCGGGTGCTGCCGAAGGGCGCCCATGTGCCGGTGCCGCTGAACTGCACCGTGCTGATCGGCGACGCGGTCCACTGGGGCGGCGACCGCGCGGCGTTCATGGAAGCGCTACGGGTGGCGTTGGAAGGGCTGAAGGCGCTCGCGCCGCCGCAGCGCTGGGCTTAAGACCGCGCCTCATGCGCATCGTTTCCGGCAGTTTCCGCGGCAAGACCCTGGCCGCCCCGCAAGGTGACGCCACCCGGCCGACGTCCGACCGGGCCCGTCAGGCGATCTTCAACATCCTGGAGCATGCCGCCTGGTCGAACGGTGTGCGCGATCAGCGGGTCATCGACCTCTTCGCCGGCTCCGGCGCGCTGGGCTTCGAGGCGCTGTCGCGAGGCGCGGCCTTTTGCCTGTTCGTGGAGACCGACACGGCGGCCCGCGGCGCGATCCGCGAGAACGTCGAGGCCCTGGGACAGTTCGGAACCACCCGCGTCCACCGCCGCGACGCCACCGACTTGGGCGTCCGCCCCAGCGGCGACGGGCCGCCGTTCGAGCTCGCCTTTCTCGACCCGCCTTACGCCAAGGGCCTGGGCGAGTTTGCGCTTGAGAAGCTCGCCGCCGGCGACTGGCTCGCGCCCGGCGCCATCGTGGTGTTCGAACGCGGCGCCGGCGAGTCGGACTTCGCCGTTCCCGGCTTCGAGCCCTTGGATGTTCGCGACTACGGCGCGGCGCGGGTGCATTTTCTGAAGGCTTTGTGACGCCGTCCGCTAACGGCGGCTAACCCTGTCACAAACACTTCGCGCGCCCTTAACCAGGCCCGGGCGCGGTTCTAACGCGCCGTTAGCGCCGCCCTTGCGAAGAGGCTGTCGTTCCCTGGGGGAGTGAACGATGACCCTTCTGCTCGATATTGCGCCTTTCTCGCCGCCGGCGACGCCGCGCAACACCGGCCGTGACATCTATCGCCGGTTCGAGGACGACCCCGACCTGCTGGTGATCGCGGTGGTGGACGACGAGGGTCGCCCGGTAGGCCTGGTGGAGCGCAACGCCTTCCTGGTCCGCATGGCCGCGCAGTACGGCTACGAACTGTGGGCCAAACGCCCGATCGCGCGCTGGATGAAGACCGACCCGCTGATCGCCGACGGCGACATGACGGTGGAGGAATTCTGCGGGCGGGTGATGGAGGAGCGTCCATCGGAACTGCTGCAGGGCTTCATCGTCACCTGCGCGGGCCGCTATGCCGGGGTCGGCACGGTGCTCTCGCTGCTGCAGGTCACCGCGACCGCGACCGCGTCGCACGCGGTGGAGATGAAGCGTCTGGCGGAAAGCGCCCAGGATGCGCTGGCCGCCAAGGGCCGGTTCCTGGCGGTGATGAGCCACGAGATCCGCACCCCGCTGAACGGCGTCCTGGCGGTGGCTGAGATCATCCGGCGCAAGTCGCGTCAGGCCGATCTGGAGCCGCTGGTCGACACCATCCTGCAGTCCGGCGGAACGCTGCTGCGGCTGCTCAACGACGCGCTGGACCTGTCGCGGGCCGAGGCCTCGGGTCTGGAGCTGCACGAGGAGCCGATGCTGGCCCCGCGGGTCATCGACGACGTCACCGCGCTCTGGTCGGCCCAGGCCGAACTGAAGGACGTGAGCCTGAGCGCGGCCTACGAGGGGCCTGCCGACCTTTGGGTCCTGGCCGACCGCGTGCGGGTGCAGCAGGTCATCAACAACCTGGTGAGCAACGCCCTAAAGTTCGCACCCGGCGGGGCGGTGAACGTACGGCTGCACGCCGAGCGTAGGGGGGAATATGTGACGCTGGTGGGCGAGGTCGCCGACACGGGCCCCGGCGTGCCGGCGGACCGGCTGGAGAGCATCTTCCACCCCTTCCAGCAGACCGAGGATGGGGTGCGCCTGGGCGGCGCGGGCTTGGGCCTGGCGGTTTGCCGCCAGATCCTGGACCGCATGGACGGCCGCATCGAGGCGCTGGCCAACCCGGGTGGCGGCGGGCTGTTCCGCTTCACCGCGCCGCTGCACTGGCTGCCGGAGCCGGCCTTGGCCGCGCCGGTCGCCTGTCCGGTGGCGGCGGCGGGCGGGTCGCTGCATGTGCTGATTGTCGACGACAACGCCACCAATCGCATGGTCGCCCAGATGCTCTGCGAGATGTTCGGCTGCACCTGCGAGGCGGTGGAAGACGGCGCCGCGGCGGTGGCGGCCGCGGCCACCGGCGCCTTTGGTCTAGTGCTGATGGACATCAAGATGCCGGGCATGGACGGCGTCGAGGCCACCCGCCTGATCCGGTCGGGCCGCCAGGCCGGCGCGCTCACCCCGATCCTGGCGCTCACCGCCAACGCCGATCCGGCCGACGCCGCCGTCTACCGCCAGTGCGGCATGAACGGCGTGGTCGAAAAGCCGATCAAGCCGGAGCGGCTGCTGGAGGCGATGAGCGCGGTGCTCGGCCAGCCGGTGGTGCCCAACGCTCTCGAAGAGGCGCGTTTCGAGGCCGCCTGAAAAGCCATGGTTGACCCTCACGCCCCGTGAGGCCTGATACCTCGGCCATCGGCGAGGAAGATGATCGTGAGCGGGCATACGGTGAAACAGGTGGCGAGGTTGTCGGGCGTTTCCGTCCGCACCCTGCACCACTACGACGAGATCGGGCTCTTGAAGCCCGCCTGCGTCGGCGCCAACGGCTACCGCTACTACGGCCGCGAGGAACTGCTGCGCCTGCAGCAGATCCTGTTCCACCGCGAGCTCGGCTTCTCCCTGGAGGAGATCGGGCGGACGCTGGACGCCAAGGGCTTCGACAAGGTGGCCGCCCTCAGGGCGCACCGGGCGAAGCTGGAGGCCGAGACCCGGCGCTATCGGCAGCTGATGCGCACGATCGACGACACCCTCGCCTCACTCGAAGGAGAGACGAAGATGGCTGACACGGCGATGTACCGGGGCTTCGACCCCGCCAAACAGGCTGAATATGAGCAGGAGCTGGTCGCCAAGGGCGGGCCGGCGATGCAGACGCACATCGACGAAGCCAAGGCTGGCATGGCCGGCTGGAAGCAGTCCGACTTCGACGCCATGCAGGCCGAGGCCGACGCCATCGAGGCCGGCATGGCCAAGGCGCTGGTGGATGGATTGCCGGCGGACTCCGCGACCGTGGTGGCGTTGATGCGCCGCCAACACGCCTGGGTCACCAAGAGCTGGAACAAGCCGGCCCCGGCCGTGGCGTTCAAGGGTCTGGGCGAAATGTACGTCGGCGACCCGCGCTTCCGTGAACGCTACGATGGCCGCCAGGCCGGGTTGGCGGAATATATGGCCGCAGCGATGGCGTCGTTCGCCGACAGCCAGCTTAGCTGAACTCGGCTGCCTGTTCGGTGGGTCTAGCGCCTGCCGAACAGGCGCTCGATGTCGGCGAGCTTGAGTTCTACGTAGGTCGGGCGGCCGTGGTTGCATTGGCCGGAGTGGGGCGTGGCTTCCATCTGGCGGAGCAGGGCGTTCATTTCGGGGGCGGTGAGGCGGCGGCCGGCGCGGACCGAGCCGTGGCAGGCCATGGTCGAGCAGACGTCCTCCAGCCGCTCCTTCAGCGCCAGCGCCTGGCCGTTTTCGGCGAGGTCGTCGGCGATGTCGCGGACCAGGCCCTGGACGTTGGTTTCGCCGAGCAGGGCGGGCGTCTCGCGGACCAAGACGGCGCCCGGGCCGAAGGGCTCCAGCATCAGGCCTAACGCGGCGAGCTCCTCGGCCTTGGCGACGACCCGGTCGGCCTCGGCGGGGTCGAGTTCGACCACCTCGGGTAGCAGCAGGGCCTGGCGGGTCACGCCGCCGTCGGCCATCTCGTGCTTCATGCGCTCATAGACCAGGCGCTCGTGGGCGGCGTGCTGGTCGACGATGACCACCCCGTCGCGGGTCTGGGCGACGATATAGGTCTCGTGCACCTGGGCGCGGGCGGCGCCGAGCGGATAGTCGACGGGATCGAACACCGGTGCCGGGGCGCCGTCTTCGGCCACGCCCCCTTCTTGCCAATGGGGCTCCCAGTTGGGTTCGGCGCGGGCGGAGACTTCGGTGAGACCGGGAATCGACTGGACGGCGGCGGCCAGCGCGCCTCCCGCCTGCGGCTGCCAGCCGCCCTGGCGCCAGGCGGAGTAACCCGCCCCAGACGGCGGAGGCTGATAGCCGCCCGGCCGGAAGCCACCGAGCGCGGCGCTGGCGACGGTGGTCGAGGCGCGGTGGCCGGCGGCGGCCAGCGCATGGCGCAGGCCGCCGATGATCAGGCCGCGCACCAGGCCCGGATCGCGGAAGCGCACCTCCGCCTTGGCCGGGTGGACGTTGACGTCGACATAGGCCGTGTCGAGCTCGACATAGAGCGCCGCCAGCGGATGGCGGTCGCGGGCCAGGAAGTCGGCGTAGGCGGCCCGGAGCGCGCCCTGTAGCAGACGGTCCCGCACCGGGCGGCCGTTGACGAACAGGTATTGGTGGGCGGCGTTGCCGCGGTTGTAGGTTGGGAGGCCTGCGAAGCCGGAGAGCCGCACGCCCTCGCGCTCGTGGTCGAGCGCCAGAGCATTGTCGGAGAACTCGCGGCCCATGATGTCTGAGAGCCGCGCCAGCCGTCCTTCGGGTCCGGCGGTCTCGGCCGGCAGGCGCACCGTGCGGCGGCCGTCGAGGTCGAGGGTGAAGCTGACGGCCTCATGCGCCATGGCCTGGCGCTTGATCTCGTCGGCGATGGCCATAGCCTCGGACCGCTCGGACTTCATGAACTTCAGGCGCGCGGGCGTCGCGTAGAACAGGTCGCGGACCTCGACGCGGGCGCCGTGCGGATCGGGAAAGGCGGCGGGCGAGACCGCGCCCACCGCGCCGGCCTCCACGAAGATCGCGTGGGCGTCGCTGCTGCCTTTGGCCCGGCTGGAGATCGACAGGCGCGCCACCGAGCCGATGGACGGCAGGGCCTCGCCGCGGAAGCCCAGCGTCGCGATATGCAGCAGGTCGTAGTCGCCGGCGTCGTCGGGGCTGAGCTTGGAGGTGGCGTGGCGCTCGATGGCGAGCGGCAGTTCGGCGGCCGACAAACCTTGGCCATCGTCGGCCACCAGGATGCGGGTCAGGCCGCCGCCGTCGGCCTGCACCTCGATCCGGGTGGCGCCGGCGTCCAGCGCGTTTTCGACCAGCTCCTTGACCGCGCTCGCGGGCCGTTCCACCACCTCGCCGGCGGCGATGCGGTTGACGGTTTCGGGCGGCAAACGATGGATCGGCATGGTGAGGCTTTCGGCAGTTCCCCAATATAGGACGATTCCGGAGCGGCGCGCGGGCTGGCGTTGTCGCGCCGCGGCGTTCGGCCTGGCTCTAGCGATAGCTGCTCCGGCGCTGGCGCAGGTCCCGTTGGCCGCCGCTAAGCCCGACCCCAACGATCCGGATTCGGTGCTGGTCGAGGAACTGGTGGTGGTCGGCCGCCTGCCGGGGCCGGCCTGGTGGACGGTGTCCAATGGGGCGACGACGGTTTATGTGCTCGGCTCGCCCTCGCTGGCGCCCAAGCACATGACCTGGGACCGGGCGATCTTCGACCGGCATCTGGCCGGCGCCAGCGTGGTGATCCTGCCGTTCCAGGACGTGCATGTGACGGTGCTGGGCTCGTTTGGGGCGGCCTTCAACTATCTGCGCCTGAAGGGCGGCGGGCCGTTCGAGGCGACGCTCGATCCGGCGGCCAAGGCCCGCTTCGCGGCGGTTCGCACGCGACTGGGCGAACCGGCCGACCACTACGGCACCCGGAACCCGCTGGCCGCCGGCCTAGTCCTGGCCACCGACTATCGCGAGAAGACCGGTCTCACGACGTCTGACCCCACCAAGCTGATCAAGCTGCTGGCCGCCCGCGCCAAGGTTCCGGTGTCGCAGAAGGCCTATGACCTTGGCCCGCTGATGGGCGCGGTGATCCGCACCCCGCCGGCCGCCGGCCGCGCCTGTTTCGACGAGGTTCTGGCCCAGGCCGAGGCAGGGCCGGCGATCACGCAAGGGGCGGCCAGGGCCTGGGCGCAGGGCGACGTGCGCGGCGCGCTCGCCAACGAGCGGACCTATGAGCGCTGCATCGCGCTGGTGCCCGGCGCCCAGGCCTTCGACGCCAGGACCAAGGCCGATCAGGTCGCCCAGATTGAGCAGGCGCTGAAGAGGCCCGGCCACGCCGTCGCCGTCGTGCCGCTGAGGCCCCTGCTGGCCCAGGGCGGGGTGCTGGATCAGCTCCGCGCCAAGGGCTTCACCGTGACGACGCCGGGGCAGGAGACGGACGAGTAGGGCCTATTGCGGCCCGAAGGTCGCGGCGACGAAGTTGGGATAGCTGTCGAGGACGTGGGGGTCCTCCTTCACGATCTGCACCACCTGGCGCGGGATCAGCTTGAGGTGGTCGACCATGCCCTCGGGGCTCATGTGCATGGCGGGCGCGAAGTCGCGGAAGATGGCGAAGGACTTCTGTTCGTAGCCGTCCACGTCGACCTTGGCGGCCCCACCGGCGAAGGCCGTCCGAGTGAGATCGAACCAGGCCTTCATGTGCGGATCGTTGATCCAGGCCTGCTCCTCGTTCCCCTGCATCTTGGCGGTCGAGCCCGCGGGCGCGGCCGGCGCGGGGTGCTGAGCGAAGGCTGGGACGGCGAGGGCGGCGCTGAGGGCGGCTGCGGCGAGGGCGGCGGCGATTTGTCGGTTCACGAGAGGCTCCTGGGCTGGTAGTCATGTCAAGAATGTCTGACGTGATGTAAAAAATACCATACATTATGTAAAATGAATTTTACGTAAGGGCCGGGCTGCATGTCGTTCCGCGAGAAATCCGCCTGGATCACTCTGGTCAGCGTGCTGGTCTGCTTCGGGGCCTATTTCGTGGAGCTGTTCGGCGGGCTGACGAGCCATCAGCACCACTTCGGCGGGCTGCAATCGGTGCATCTGCTGCTGCTGGCGGTGCTGGCCCTGGTGGTGCTGCAGGTCGTCCTTACCGCAGTCGCCGCCTGGACGACGCCCAAGGCTGGGCGCGGGCTGGCCGACGAGCGCGAGCGGCTGATCCAGCTGCGCTCGCAGAGCCTGGGCTACCATGTGCTGATGGTGCTGGCGGTCGGCCTGTTCGCGCCGGCCTTCTTCGGCCACCGTGGGATCGAGATGGCCAACTTCGCCCTGCTGGCGGTGGTGATCGCCGCTCTGACCGTAGCGGTCGCGCAGATCGTGATGTTCCGGCGCGGGGCCTAGTCGCAGTGGCGCTCCCCATCGCCAACCAGATCCGCCGCCTGCGCTTCGAGCACGGCGAGATGACCCAGTCGGACCTGGCCGAGAAGATCGGCATGACCCGCCAGACCGTCGCCGCCATCGAGGCCGGCAAATATTCGCCGTCCCTGGAAGCGGCCTTCCGCATCGCCCACGTGTTCGGGGCGAGCCTGGACGATGTGTTCCAGTGGGTCTCCATCCCTCCGCTTTAGGGGAGGGTGGCGATGCGAAGCCGAGACGGGTGGGGGTTTTAGGGCCAGGACTCTGAGGTTCGCGCTTGAACGCGAGTCCCCCACCCTGACGGCTTCGCCGTCTGTCCCTCCCCTAATAGAGGAGGGATGATTTTTACAGCCCCGGCAGCTTCAGCTTCTTGTCGCCTTCGCGGGCGATGATCACGGTCTTGCCGCCGGTCAGCTTGGAGATGCGGTCGGCTTCGGCGGCCGGATCGATCGGGGCCGAGCCGTCGCCGGTGGCGAGCGGCGCGGCGGCCGCAGCGGTCTTGTCGGCGCGCCAGAACATCACGCGGTCGGCGAAGCTCTTTTCCTTGTGCGCCACGCCGCCGAACTCGTCGTCGACCACATAGCGGATCAGGGGGTCGGCCTTGTCGGCGCCGGCCTTGGCGACCAGCATCTTCTCGCCGTCGGAGCGGGCCTCGCCCTCGCGGACGCCCAAGAGCGCGGTGCGCGCGGCGCTTTCCGGCTGCAGTTCCTGCGGACGCGGCATGCCGGGCGCCGGCGGGCGGAGCGCGAAGTCGGGCGGCACCACCAGCGGGGCCTTGGTCACCACGCGGAATTCGTCGGGGGTCACCTTGTTCATGCCCAGCGCATTACGCGTCGACACGCATCCGGCCAGACCGGTCGCCGCGATCAGCGCGGCCGCAACGATCACTCGGTTGACGCTCATGAAATCGGTAGCTCCAAAGGCCGCCCCGGCCAGAAGGACACGTGGATAGCGCAAACGCGGGGTCCCGCCAACGGCGCGTTAGGCCGCATCCTGCGGAGCCCGCTTCGCGCGCTCCTTGCCGTCTTGCCGCAGCATGTCGACCAGAAGAAGGCAGATGCCGACGGTGATGGCCGAATCGGCGACGTTGAAAATCCACGGGAAGTAGAAGAGCCGCGAGACGTCGATGAAATCGGCCACCGCGCCAAAGCGGATGCGGTCGATGACATTGCCGATGGCGCCGCCGATCACCAGGCCGATGGCCATGGCGAACAGCGGCCGCTCGGCCTTGCGCACCCAGCTCACCAGCACCGCCGACACGCCGATCGAGAAGACGGCCAGCAGCCAGCGCACGACCTCCTTGTGCGCCTGCAGGAAGCCGCCGACGAAGCTGACGCCGGGGTTCCAGACCATGGTCAGGTAGAAGGGGCCGGCCAGCTGGACGCTGCCGCGGAGAGGCAGGTTCAGGCCGGTGAGGATCCAGGCCTTGGTCGCCTGGTCGATGACGATGACCGCCAGCGCCAGCACGAGCGCGGTCCAGCCGAGCTTGGTGATCGAGGTCATGCTTCAGCTTTTTCCATGGGCGGTGTCCCAGGCGGCCACCGCGTCGGCGTCGCGCAGGGACAGGTCGGGGTAGCGCGGGTCGGAGCCCACTTCCGGCAGGATGCGCCAGGAGCGGGCGCATTTCTGGCCCTGCGCGCGGTTCGGCTCGACCGCGACGCCGGCGACCTCGGGCAGGCGGAAGGCGCCGGCCGGCCCCTCGCCGGCAATGAGCGTCGCCTGGCTGGTGCGCAGGACGTCGGCCACGTCGAGACCATCAAAGGCCGCCATCAGTTGAGCATCGGCGATATGGACCACGGGCGCAGCCTCCAGGGCGCCGCCCAGACGCTTCTCGCGGCGCTCCACCTCCAGGGCGCCGGTGACCACGCCGGTCACGGCCTGCACCTTGGCCCAGCGGGCGGCCTCGGCGTCGTTGCGCCACTCGGCCGGGGTGTCCGGGATCACGCGCAGGCAGTTGGAGCCGGCGTCGGGATAGCGGGTGATCCAGGCCTCTTCGGTGGTGAAGGGCATCAGCGGCGAGAGCCAGGCGGTCAGCCGCTCGAACGCCGCCTGCATCACCGTGCGCGCGGCGCGGCGGCGCAGACTGTCGGGGCGGTCGCAGTAGAGGGCGTCGCGGCGGATGTCGAAGAACAGGGCCGAGAGGTCTTCCTGGCAGAAGTCCATCACCGGCCGGATCACGTCCTGGAAAAGATAGCCCTCGTAGGCCGCGCGCACCTGGCCATCGAGCGCCCAGAGGCGGTGCAGGATGTAGCGTTCCAGCGGCGGCATCTCGGCCAGTTCAACCGCCTCGTCCGGCGAATAGTCGGCGAGCGCGCCCAGCAGGTAGCGGATGGTGTTGCGCAGCTTGCGGTAGGCGTCCGACGTGGTCTGCAGGACCGTCTTGCCGATCCGGCTGTCGTCCGAATAGTCGATCATCGCCGCCCACAGGCGGATGATCTCGGCGCCACTCTCGCGGATCACCACCTCGGGGTCGACGACATTGCCCTTGGACTTGGACATCTTCTCGCCGGCCTCATCCATGGTGAAGCCGTGGGTGAGGATGGCGTCGTAGGGCGCGCGGCCCCGCGTGCCGGAGCTTTCCAGCAGGGACGACTGGAACCAGCCGCGATGCTGGTCGGAGCCTTCCAGGTATAGGTCGGCCGGCCAGTGGGTGTGGGCGCGGTTTTCCAGGGTGAAGGCGTGGGTCGAGCCGCTATCGAACCAGACGTCGAGGATGTCCTCGACCTTTTCGAAGCGTTGCGGGTCGTGCTGGCCGAGGAAGTCGGAGTCCGGCCTCGTGAACCAGGCGTCGGCGCCTTCGGCCTCGATCAGGTCGATGATCCGTTTGTTGACCGCCCCGTCGTGCAGCGGCTGGCCGGTTTCCTTGTCCACGAACATGGCGAGCGGCGAGCCCCAGGCGCGCTGGCGGCTGATCAGCCAGTCGGGGCGGCTCTCGACCATGGCGCGGATGCGGTTGCGGCCGGCCTCGGGGTAGAAGGCCGTGGCCTCGATGGCCTCGAGGGCGGTTTCGCGCAGGGTGCGGCCGTTGTGGGCGGCGTCCTCCAGCGGCTCGTCCATGCGGATGAACCACTGCGGGGTGTTGCGGAAGATCACCGGGGCCTTCGATCGCCAGCTGTGGGGATAGGAGTGCTCCACGCGGCCGCGGGCGAGCAGAGTCCCAGCCTCGATCAGCTTTTCCACGACCGCTGGGTTGGCCGAGCCGAACTTGCCGGCCTTCTTGCCCTCGGTCTCCAGCACCTTGAGGCCGGCGAACAGCGGGACGCCGGGATAGTAGGCGCCGTCGGGATCGACGGTCTCGGGGATCTCGCGATGGCCGTGGGCGAGCCAGACCAGGTAGTCGTCGGCGCCGTGGCCCGGCGCGGTGTGGACGAAGCCGGTGCCGGCGTCGTCGGTCACGTGGTCGCCAGAGAGCATCGGGACCTGGAAGCCGTAGCCGCTATCCAGGGCGGCCAGCGGATGGGCCAGGACCATGCCCTGGCAGTCGATCTTCTCGATGCGCTCGTACTTGGCGACCTTGGCGGCGGCCATGACGTCGGCGGCAAGTTTGTCGGCGAGGATCAGCTTGTCGCCGGCCTTGGCCCAGGGGGCGAATTCCAGGCCCTCTTCGATCGCATCGACGCGATAGACGGAGTACGCGATGTCGGGATTGTAGCTGACGGCGCGGTTGGCGGGGATGGTCCAGGGGGTCGTGGTCCAGATGACCACGCTGGCGCCCTGGGCGGCGTCGGAGCCCTCGACCACCGGGAATTTCACCCAGATCGTGGGGGAGACGTGGTCGTGGTACTCGACCTCGGCGTCGGCGAGCGCGGTGCGCTCCACCGGGCTCCACATCACCGGCTTCGAGCCGCGGTAGAGCTGGCCGGAGGCGACAAACTTGTGGAACTCGGCGACGATGGCCGCCTCGCTCGAATAGTCCATGGTCGCGTAGCGGTGCTCCCAGTCGCCGATCACGCCCAGCCGCTTGAAGCCGGCCATCTGAACGCCGATCCACTTCGAAGCATATTCGCGGCAGCGGGTGCGGAACTCGGCCTTGGAGACCTCATCCTTGCGCCGGCCCTGGCCGCGCAGCTCTTCCTCGATCTTCCACTCGATCGGCAGACCGTGGCAGTCCCAGCCGGGCACGTAGTCGACGTCGTAGCCGAGCAGGAACCGAGAGCGGACGACGAAGTCCTTCAGGGTCTTCTGCAGGGCGTGGCCGATGTGGATCGCGCCGTTGGCGTAGGGCGGGCCGTCGTGCAGCACGAACAAGGGCGCGCCGGCATGCTGCCGCGCCTTGCGCATGGCGTTGTAGAGATCGGCCTGCGCCCACTGGGCGAGAATGACCGGCTCCTTCTGCGGCAGGCCTGCGCGCATGGGGAAGGGCGTGTCGGGAAGGAAGACGGTTTCGCGGTAGTCGCGTGCGGGTGTGGCGTCGTCGGCCATTGAACTTTCCAGCGTGGTCCGGGGTGAATTGGTGAGCTGCGGGATGAACCCGGCGCGCGCAGACGGTCTCGTCCGGCGTCACGCCGGGCGGGTAATTCGCGAGCTCTTCCGGACCGAGGTCATGGCGGCAGGCTCTAACAGACGGAGGGCTCGAACCCAAGGCCTCGCGGAGGCTGGATTTTGTCCGGGCGATGGGCTGAGTTGTCCGGACGCCAGCTTATCAGAGACCGGGAACCTCCATGACCTTCCGCCTTAGCGCCACCCTTCTGGCGCTCGCCGTCCTATTCGCGTCCGCACCTGTCCAGGCCGCTGACAAGCCTGCGCCGCCGCCGCCGGTGGTGAAGGGGCCCGCGCACGGGACGCTGATCATCGCCGGCGGCGGCAAGCTGGGGCCGGAGATCCTGGGACGGTTCATCAAGCTGGCGGGCGGGCCCTCGGCCGAGATCGTGGTGATCCCGACGGCGGGCGGCGACAAGACCTATGGGCCGGACTGCGCGTGCCTGAAAATCTTCCGCGAGCTGGGCGCGGCGAACCTGACCGTGTTGCACACGCTGGACCGGAAGGAGGCCGACAGCGACGCGTTTGTCGCCCCGCTGAAACGGGCCAAGGCGGTGTGGTTTGTCGGCGGGCGGCAGTGGCATCTGGTGGACAGCTATTCGGGGACCAAGACCGAGACGGAGATCAAGGCGCTGCTGGCGCGCGGCGGGGTGGCCGGCGGGTCGTCGGCGGGCGCCTCGATCCAGGCCTCCTATCTGGTGCGCGGCGCCCGGGCCGGCAACGAGGTGGTCATGGCGCCGGAGTACGAGGTCGGCTGGGGCCTGATCGAGGGCGCCGGCGTCGACCAGCATGTCACTGCGCGCCACCGCGAGGGCGACCTGGACGCGCTGGTCGCCAAGCATCCCGAGCTGCTGGGCATCGGCATCGACCAGTCGACCGCCATCGAGGTCAAGGCCACCAGCTTCAACGTGCTGGGCGCCGGCCACGTGTTCATCCACGACGGCAAGGAGCAGCCGAACGGCGGCCACTACTACCTGATGAAGGCCGGCGACCGGTTCGACCTGAAGACCCTCACCGCCTCGGCCGTGCGCTAGGCCGACCCGAGGTTCAGCCGCCCGCCTAGGTCAGGACCGCCGCGGCCGTCGCCGTCTCCTCGCCGCGGGCGTCGAGCTGGTTTTCCTTGAGCACCTCCAGCACCGCTTCCGGATCGGCCGGTTGCGAGAGGCTGGCGGCCTCGGGGTCGGCCCGGTCGCGGACGTTGGGCATGTCGCGGCGCAGTTCCTCGACCAGTTCGATCAGCTTGGCGGTCTTGTGCTCGGACAGCATGGCCAGCTCCAGGGTAAGCTGCTCGCGCAGTTCACTGAGCTCGTCCTCGCGCCGCTGGGTGACCAGGATGAAGACGGTCATGAACAGTGCGCCGATACTGGCCACGCTTTGAAGGGCGTTGAACGGCGCCGGATCGAAGGCCCTGCCGCCGGCGGCGGTCAGGCCAAGGTTGACTGCGATCCATAGCGCTACGCCGGCGGCCAGCAGGCCCGCGGCGCGCGGCCGGCTGAAGAAGCGTGTCAGGCGCTCCACGGTGCGCTGCAGGCCGGTCGAGCCGCGCCGGTGGTCGATGTGCAGGCGCGCGATGGCCTGCACCGTCTCATCGATATGAGCCGGCAGGATCGGCGTCGGGGACAGGGAGTCCGGTACGGTGGAGCTGGTCATGCGGGGAGAACGCGCGAAATGGCCGTTGGCCTCAACGCGTCGGAGGAGAGGCTGTTCGCCCTACCGCACCACCGGCCGCCAGCCGCCAAGCACATAGTCCGGCCGGCGGTAGTCGGCGATGGTCTGGGCGTCCGCCGGCAGGGTCAGGCGCTTCGTGGCGGGATGGCGTTTGGCCATGTCGATGGGGCGGCCAGCCAGGTCGGTGGTGTTGAACTCCCAGAGGCGCAGGTTCGACCAGTCGAAGGCGGGCTGATCCTCGACCGGGCCCCAGCCTTCCGCCGGCACGCCGTCGGTCCTGCAATCGATCAGCACCATCTCGGCGTAGGGGAAGTTGGCGGTGGCCGAGCCGGCCGGACCGTTGCGCGGCAGGCGGATCAGGACGCCCTCGGTCTTGCGGCCCTGCGGCGTCGCGGGCGTGATCGACCAGGGGAGCGGCCTGTCGAGATAGACGAATTTGGAGTCCACGAAGACGTTGCCGTGGCTGCCCCTCGGCGTGCGGGGCCAGACGAAGGGGCCGACCGAGGCGATCTCGCAGCGCAGGCAGTAGAGGGCGGCGTAGGCCAGGATGGTGTCGCCGTCGCCGGTGAGCTTGCTGTCGGCCATGTAGATCGTGCCGTAGGTGGTGAAGGCGTCGCCCGAGCCCTTCAGCGTCATGTGGTCGAGGACCACGCGCTCGCCGCGCACCAGCAGGGCCTCGGCCTGGCCGATGAAATAGTTCTGGATGGTGAAGTTGGAGAGCTCGACGTCGTGAGCGTCGGTGACCGTGAAGGCCGGGCGCGTGCGGTTGAAGGCGCTGTTGTTGGCGTAGCCGACGGTGACGCCGTTCCGGCTCTCGCCCTTCAGGATCAGGTTCGATTTGCCCTTGAGGTAGACGATCTCCTCGTAGTGGCCGTTGCGGATGAAGACGGTCACCGGCTTCGCGGACTCGGCCGGGGCGAAGTCGAGGGCACCTTGGACGGTGGAGAAGTCACCTTTGCCATCGGCGGAGACGATGAGGCGGCTGGCGTCGGCCTTGGGCGGCGCGGGCTTGGTGGTGAAGCTCCAGGTCTTGGGCGGAACGAAGCCGCCGCCGGTCAGCACGGAGGCGTCCATCGTCACCACATAGCGGTGGCCGTACTTCAGGCGGTTGTTGTGCGGATAGATGGTGGCGGTGGTCCCGTGCACGATCACCGGGAAGAAGTGGAAATAGACCCCGCCGATCTGGGTGAACTGGTAGCCGGGCTGGTCCGGCCCGGCCGGCGCGGGTGGCGGCGGCGAGCGCGTGGCGCCGTCGGGGTTGGGCAGGCGTCCGGTGGGATTTGGCGAGGCCGGGAGGCTGAGGTCCAGGGTGTCGACGACCGCGCCGTCCGCCGCGTCGGTGATCGTGATCCTGCCCGAAGTCCCGACGCTCGGCGGGGCGGCGAAGGTGAGCTGCAGATGGCTGTCGGGATTGACCCCCGTCGCGCCGTTGGTTGGGAACAGCCGCACGCCCTGAGCGCTCGCGGCCAGGGGCATGAGCGTCAGCCACAGCGCCAGCCAGACGAGGCGGCGGAGGGCGCGGTTCATCGGGCCGGGCTCAGGCGGTCACCGGCTCGGTGATCCCCAACATCTGCTCGAAGTTCTTCGAATAGAACAGCTCGCGGTCGGCGTCGGAGAGGTCGGTAAAGGTGCGCTCGAAGCGGCCGATCGGGTCGTTGGTGCCCTCCGGGTGCGGGTAGTCGCTGGAGAACATGTAGAGGTCAGCGCCCGAGTCCTTGATCAGGTAGCCGGCGTCCTCGCCGGGGAAGGGCGTGAACTTCACGTGCCGGCGGATGATCTCGGACGGCTTGGCCGAGAGCGCCTGCAGATAGGGGTCAGTGCGTCCGAAGCTGCGCGCGCCCATGTCCATCTGGCGCAGGAATCCCGGCACCCAATAGGCGCCGTATTCGATCACCCCGCCGCGCAGCTCGGGGATGCGGTCGAAGACCCCGTCGTAGAGCAGGGCGGCCAGGAACATCTCGGCGGAGTGCGGCAGGACCACGTAGTCCTTGAACCGCAGGTTCTCGCCGCCGCCGTGCAGGTCGGGCGAGGGCGCGCGGCCGTTGTTGATATAGGCCTGCGGCAGGACCCGCGAGCCGGCGCCGATGTGCAGCACAAACGGGATGCGCTTGGTGGCCAGCAGTTTCCAGAACGGGTCGAGATCCGGGTGGCCGGGCGAGCGCTCACCGGCCGGGGTCGAGGGCGTCCAAATGGCGCCGCAGCCCAGGCGGATCGCCTCCTGCGCCTCTTCCAGCGAGCGCGCCGGATCGTTTAGCGGGACGTAGGCGACGCCGATCAGCCGCGGGTCGCGGCAGAAGTCGGCCATGGCGCGATTGGCGGCGCGGGTCCCGGCATAGACGACGTCTATGTCTGACGAGGTGCGGAAGGGCCTAAGCGCCGAGGTCGGGAACACCAGCTGGCTCGCGAACCCCAGCTCGTCCAGGGCGCGGGTGCGCTCGGCTGGGTCGCAGGCGCCGTAGGCGAGGCGGCCCTTGGGTCCGGCGATCAGGCCCTCGATGACCTTTTCCTTCGGCGCGATCACCGGCGGGCGGGTCGAGGGCGGATCATGCCGCAGCAGCCGGTCCTTCATGGCCCCCTCGGCGAAGGGGACCAGCCAGTCGGCCGGCTCCATCAGGTGGCTGTCGGCGTCGTGATAGATGCGTCCCTGGGCGTAAGGCATCGGCGTCCTCGTAAGGCTATTGGCGGCCTAGGTGCGCACTATCCCCTGCGATCAGTCCTGCTTACAAACAAAATCTCGTGGGCGTGGCGAGCCAACGAGCAGCAAAGCTCAAGACTCACCGGCGGGCGCAGGGAACGCGCCTGGGACCCAGGGTTTCTTCACGCACCTCACCTAGAAGCGAGGCTCGCGATGAGGGAACGACCGATGATCTGGCTACGCGCGCTGCCGCTGGTTGCGCTGATCGCCACCACGGCCCAGGCCGCATCCCTGCCGCTCAGGCGGGGAACCTTCGTGACGATGGGCCAGTCGTGCAGCGACGCGCCGCTGGCGTCGCTGTTCCACTACGATGGCAAGGCCTTCAGCTATCCGCATGCGTCTCAGTGCCGGTCCGATATCGTGGCGCAAAGCGGGCAGACCTACACGGTGCGCGAAACCTGTTCGGCGCTAGGTGACGGCACGCCAGCCCAGCCGTCCACGACGACTTCGACCTATGCGATCATCTCGGCGACCGAGGTGCGGGTCGGCAAGGACGACGGGCATGGCGCGACGGCTTACCGCTGGTGTCCGGCGGGTGGCTGGTTCCGCTAGCTGACGGCGCGCCCTAGTCGAAGTCCGGTATCAACAGGTCGCGGGCCTGTTTGGCGTCCTTCATGACCTGGACGGTCATGGTCTCCAGGCCGTCGAACTTCAGCTCGGGGCGCAGGAAGGCGATCAGGTCGGTCTCGATGACCTGGTCGTAGATGTCCTCGTCGAAGTCGAAGAGCCAGACCTCGAGCAGGGGCGCACGCACGCCCTCGATGGTCGGATTGATGCCGATGTTGGCGACACCCGGAATATCGCGGCCGTCCGGCAGCCGCGTGCGGGTGGCGTAGACGCCGAACCGCGGGATCACATAGTCGCCGAGCGCCACATTGGCGGTGGGGAAGCCGAGCTTGCGGCCGAGTTGGCGGCCGCGCTGCACGACGCCTTCGATGGCGAAGGGGCGGCCCAGGATCGCCGCGGCGACCTCGGGATGGCCGTCGCGCAGGGCGTCGCGCACGTGGGTGGAGGAGAACTTCTCGCCGGCGCCGTCCTCGACGGCCTGGGCGATCGAGACGCCGAAGCCCATCTCAATCCCGTAGGCGGCCATGGTTTCCGGGCTGCCGGTGCGGTTCTTTCCGAAGGAGTTGTCGAAGCCGACGGCGACGTGGCGGGCGCCAAGGCCCTCATGCAGCACGGTCTGGGCGAACTCGCGGTCGGTCATCTGGGCGAGCTCGGCGGTGAGCGGCAGGACGTAGAGGATGTCGACGCCGAGCGCCTCGAGCGCGCGGGCCTGCTGGTCGGCCTTCATCAGCAGGAAGGCGGGCTCCTCGGGGCGAAAATAGACGCGCGGGTGCGGGTCAAACGTGATGACGCCGAGCGGCGCGCCCAGCTCGCCGGCGGCGCGCGCGGCGAGCGCGATCACCTGCTGGTGGCCGCGGTGGACGCCGTCGAAGTTGCCCATGGCGAGCGCCGCCCCGCGATCCTCCGCCGGCAGGTCCTTCCAGCCCTTGATGAGGCGAAGGCGGCGGGTCATGCGCCCGCCTTACCGCCTCTTTGGGGAACCATGATCAGGGCCTCGCCGTCGACCACGGTCTTGCCGTTGACGATGCAGACGGTCTCGAAGGTCGCGTGGCCCTTGGCCTCGTCCAGCGCCTTGACGGTGACGCGGGCGGTGACCGGATCGCCGATCTTCACTGGGCGGCGGAAGCGCAGGGATTGCGACAGATAGATCGCGCCCGGCCCCGGCAGGTCGTTGCCCAGCACCGCCGAGATATAGGCCGCCGACAGCATGCCGTGGGCGATCCGCCCGCCGAAGGTTGTGGTCTTGGCGTAGGCCTCGTCCATGTGCACGGGATTATGGTCGCCGGAGACCGCGGCGAAGGCCTCGATGTCGGCGGCGCCGACCACATGGCTGACCTCGGCGGTCTGGCCCACGGCGAGTTCGTCGAAATAGAGACCCTGCAAAAGCTGCTCCCCGGCTTGGTGGGTTTCACTTAGCCACGATTGGCCGCGCTCGCCAGACCAGCCCTCACCAAACCAGGTCGGCGATGGCGTAGGTCGCGCTGAGGCCATCCTGGCGCAGGAGGTCGGTCACGGCGGCCAGGTTGAGGCCGTCGGGGCCGATGGTCTCGCCGCCATGGATGCCGCTGGCGACGAAAAGCACGTCGAGGCCGCGGGCGTTGGCGCCGCGGATGTCGGTGGGCAGGCCATCGCCGATGCAGAGCACGCGCCTGGGGTCCACAGCGGCGCCGAGCGCCTCGGCGGCCTTCTGCAAGGAGAGGTCGTAGATGATCGGATAGGGCTTGCCGGCCATCAGCACCTTGCCGCCCAGGCTCTCGTAGAGCTGAGCCAGCGCGCCGCCGCAGTAGATCAGCTTGTCGCCCCGCTGCACGACGATGTCCGGGTTCGCGCACAGCATGACCAGATCGCGGCCGACGGCCTCGATGAACCGGTCGCGATAGTCGGCGGGCTCGTCGTTCTCGTCGTCATAGGGGCCGGTGACGGAGATGAAGGCGGCGTCGGCCAGGTCGGAGAACTCGACGCCGAGGCCCTCGTAGAGCGCATCGTCGCGGTCGGGGCCGATCTTCCAGGCGGGGCCGGGCGCGCGCTCGGCGAGCAGCAAGCGGGTGGCGTCTCCGGAGGTGACGATGTGGCTCCAGGCCTCGCGCGGCACGCCCAGGCTGTCGAGCTGCTCGATCACCGGCCCATGCGGGCGCGGCGAGTTGGAGATCAGGATCACCGGTCCGCGGGTCTCGCGGTAGCGGGCCAGCGCGGCGCAGGCGGCGGGGAAGCTCTCACGCCCGTTGTGGATCACCCCCCAGACGTCGCAGAGCAGGGCGTCGTAGGCCGGCGCGATGTGGGAGAGGCCTGAAGCGATCTTTGGAGCGGTCATGAGGGCGCGGGTAGCGGCGGGCTCCCGGCCGGTCAATGAAGTTTGTCCGCCCACATGGCTCATATGCACCATGCGCCGATTTCACCGCCCTGATTAGGTCGCCTCCGTCGGGAAGTCCCCCGGTGCGTCTGAGGCGCGCGACGCGCGTTCCCAGAGAAGTGGGTGTGATTGAAATGAATCTGAAAATCTTGGCCGCGAGCATCGTTTTCGCGGCGGCGGCGCTCACGGCCGCGGCGGCCGCGGCGGCCGGCCCCGTCACGGTGAGCCAGGTGAGCAACCAGTCCTGGAGCGGAACGCCCACGACGCTGAACGCCAGCGCGGACGCCTTCGCCACGCTCGGGACCGACACCCTGGACACCCACGGCAGCGCCTCGGCCACCTGGAACTCGGCCACCAGCGGCAGCGTGACCTTCACCAACTATGGTTGGGACTTCGCGGTCTTCAACAATGTGTCGGAGTCCGACCTTACGCAGAACCGCGGCGGGTCCGACTGGTCCTACAGCTTCACCGCGACCGACGATGGCCAGATCACGGTCGGCTACAGCGTGCTTGCGACCGGCAGCACCTTCGGGTTGTGGGGCTGGAACATCAATTGCTCCTGCGGCGGCACGGGCGGCGGCATCCAGGATATCAATGACCCCACAGGAACGGGGACCTTCAGCGGCGATCTGTTCGCCGGCAACAGCTACACGATCACCCTGGACGGCAATCCCAACGTGTTCTGGAACGGTCCTTCGGGCAACTATTCCGGCGCCATGAGCGGGCAGTTCGACTGGCAGATCACCGGCACCGACGCGAGCGCCGACGGCGGCCAGTTGAACATCGTCGCCAATTCGACGATCGGCAGCGCGGCGCCCGAACCCGCGGCCTGGGCTCTGATGCTGGTGGGCTTCGGCGGCCTGGGCGTCACCCTGCGCTCGCTGCGTCGGCGCGCCTTCGCCTGAGGGCTCACGACCGAACGACCACGGACGCGCCGCCGGTGATGAGCCGGCGGCGTTTTCGTTTGGGCGGAGAGAGCGTCGGCTAGCCGAACGCTGCGCGCTTCTGGAGCGTGTCGCGGAACTGGGGCCGCACCAGGGTGGGCGGCGGGCCGGCTTCGGTGAGGACGGCTTCCTTGATGGCGCGGGGCTCGCCGAACAGGTGGCCCTGGCCAAAGCCGATGTTGAGTTCGAGCACGTCGACCACCTGGCGCTCGGCCTCGATCTTCTCGGCGATCACCTCGACGCCGTAGCGGCGGGTAAGCGTGGTGAAATCCTCGGCGGCGAGGTCGGGGATCGAGCGCAGCACCAGACGGCCATCGACCTCGGTCAGCTCTTCCAGCAGCACCGGGGCTGCGATCTTCAGGAACTTCACGTCGGCGCGCGACAGGTCCTGCAGGTCGAGGTCGAGGTCGGTGACCTTGTCCAGGCTGAAGCGGAAGCCGAGGTCGGCGAGCTTGCCCATGCTTCGGGCTTCCACTGAGCCGCGGGCGTCGAAGGCCGCCTGACCGAACTCGAAAATCAGCGCGCCGGCCAGGTCGCGGTTGGCGGTGAGCAGGTCGAGGAACTGCGGGAAGAAGCTTTCGTCGGCGAGGCTGGCCATCGAGACGTTGCAGAAGATTCCGATCTTGCGGTCCTGCTTGGCGAGGCGCCGCACGATCTGCACGCAGCGGAACAGCAAGAGGTTGTCGATGGCGGTGATCAGGCCGCCGGGCTCGGCCACGGTCAGGTATTCGGCCGGCATCATCACCCGGCCGCTCTCGTCGCGCAGGCGTGAGAAGCTCTCGTAGAACTGGGTCTTGCGCTGCGGCAGAGCCACGATCGGCTGCAGATAGAGGTCGACGCGGTTCTCGGTCAGGGCCTCGCGCACGGTGTCGAGGAGGGCCGGCGTATGGCGCGCGTCGCCGCCCAGGTGCGCGGGGAAGGCAGGTGCGTCGCCGTGCTCGTCCAGCCGGCGGCGCATCTGGTCGACCAGATCCTCCAGCATGTGGACCTCGTCGATCAGCGCGTCGGAGCGGGTGGCGTCCTGCACCGCGGCGTCGAAGATTTCGGCGACCCGGGTGTCCAGGGCTTCGACCTGACCCAAGAGGATCTGGTGGGCTTCACGCAGGTTCTCCACGTCGCCCTTGATGGCGCCGGTCTCCAGCGCGCGCTCGATCAGGCCGTGGAAGGCGAAGCAGAGGCCAAGACCGCCCACCAGGGCAGCCACGCCCGCGCCCCAGCCGCCCCCGTTCCGCCACAGCGTCAGCGAGACGATCAGCGACAGGCAGAGGTAGGTCGCGCAGAGAAGGCCCAGGGTCAGGCGCCGCATGGTCCCGCCATCCGAATCACTGCGGTGAGCATCGGGTGTGGAATCCCTTGAAGTCGAAGGAATTAACGGGGCTGCGGCGTCACGCGCCGGCCAGCAGCGCCTTTCGCGCCGCGAGGACGCGGGCCGCGTCGTCCGCGCCCTCGGACAGCGGCACGCCGTTCACAACAAGGGCTTCGAACATCGCCGCATCGTCCTGAGGGAAGGTCCGGCGCACGGTTGTCGTCCAGACGGCCCGCGATATCGGGAACGAAAAGCCCCAGCGCGCGCCGGCGCAGGTGCGTTCGAATGCTTCGTCGCTCAACAGCGACATGGTGTGATGGGCTTTCGCGTCCAACAGGATCAGCGCCCAGCGGCGCAGGAACGGGGTCAGGACGGCCACCTCCTCGGCGCTGAGGTCGGGGTTGTCGGCGGTCACTTTCGCCCAAATGGCGGCGTGATCCGGCGTCTCCATCGAGGCCGCCAAGGTCATGCCCCGGTCGGTGCGCACCTGCTGGATCATCACACGCTGGCTGCGCTCGCTCTGCCGGATCTGGATGGCCAGATAAACGATCGAGACCACGACGGCGCCCGCCGCCACCGTCTGGCTGAGATAGGAAACCTGTTCGAGTGTCATGCCGCCCCCGCGTCGCGCGAGCCTGTCACAACATCACGCCGGAAGTCACGAACCTACAGCGACGCTCCGCCACCCTGGCGCGCGTCCGATATTCATGTGATCACTGTTCACCTGAAGGTGGCGCAGGACTTCGAACACCATGGCGGACGGATCGGCGGGCAAGGGGCAGCGCGAGCACTTCGACGTGTTGATCGTGGGTGCGGGGCTCTCCGGTATCGGGGCCGGGTGGCACCTGCAGGACAAGACGCCTAAGCGCACTTACGCGATCCTTGAGGGGCGTGAGGCGATCGGCGGGACCTGGGACCTGTTCCGCTATCCGGGCATCCGCTCCGACAGCGACATGTACACCCTGGGCTACGCCTTCAAGCCGTGGACCGAGGCCAAGGCGATCGCCGATGGTCCCTCGATCCTGAAGTACGTCCGCGAGACCGCGCAGGACTTCGGCATCGACCAGAAGATCCGCTACGGCCATCAGGTCACGTCGGCCGCCTGGTCCAGCGAGGCCGCGGCCTGGACCGTGACGGCGCAGCGGACGGACGGCCAAGCCGTCACCCTGACCTGCGGCTTCCTGATGCTCTGCGGCGGCTACTACAATTACGAAGGTGGCTACACGCCGGAGTTCCCCGGCCGCGAGCGGTTCAAGGGCGCCTTCGTCCATCCGCAGCACTGGCCGGAGGGTCTCGACTACGCCGGCAAGCAGGTGGTGGTGATCGGCTCGGGCGCGACGGCGGTGACCCTGGTGCCGGCCATGGCGGCGACGGCGGCGCACGTCACCATGCTGCAGCGGTCGCCGACCTATGTGGTGTCGCGCCCCGCCGAGGACGCCATGGCCAACCGGCTGCGCAAGGCGCTGCCGGCCATGCTGGCCTACAACCTGATCCGCTGGCGCAACGTCCTGCTGGGCATGCTGTTCTTCCGCATGGCCCGCAACAAGCCCGAGCAGGTGAAGCAGAACATCATCGGCATGGTGCGCGCCGAGCTTGGCCCCGACTACGACGTCGGCAAGCACTTTACGCCGACCTACAACCCCTGGGACCAGCGCCTGTGCCTGGTGCCCGACGCCGACCTCTTCGAGGCGATCAAGGCCGAGAAGGCCAGCGTCGTCACCGACGGAATCGAGAGCTTCACCGAGACGGGGATCAAGCTGGCGTCCGGCGCCGAGCTGGCCGCCGACATCGTGGTCAGCGCCACGGGCCTGCGCCTGCAGGTGCTGAACGGTCTTCGCTTAAGCGTCGATGGCCGCGCCGTCGATCCGAGCCGGACGCTCGCGTACAAGGGCATGATGTACGAGGACATCCCGAACCTGGCGACCGTGTTCGGCTACACCAACGCCTCCTGGACCCTGAAGGCCGACCTGACGTGCGAGTACGTCTGCCGCGTGCTGAACCAGATGACGCGGACGGGGATGCGGCAAGTCACCCCGCGCAACGACGACCCCAATATCGAGCACGAGCCGTGGCTGGATTTCTCCTCCGGCTACGTCCAGCGCGCCATGGCGGCGTTCCCCAAGCAGGGGTCCAAGGCGCCGTGGAAGCTGCACCAGAACTACGCGCTCGACCTGATGAGCCTGCGCTACGCGAAGCTGGCGGACGGGGTGTTGGAGTTCAGCAACCCGGTGGGGGCGAAGGCGAAGGTGGCCGCCTGATCGGCCGTCGATAATATAGATTTAGTATAAGTTTTTCGCCTTCTAGGGGAAATTCTGCGGCAAATTGAACAGCTTAAGGCAAATCCGGGCAAATTGGCTTGCCGCTTGCAGCAACGGCTGTAAGATCTTGAGACTGTACTTTTACGGGTAATGCAGATGAAAATGAGCAAGCTTCTTCTGGCCGGCGCGGTGATGCTCAGCCTTGCGGCGAGCGCGGGCTCCGCGGCCCAGGCTTCCGAATACTTCAATTTCACCTGGAACGACGGCATCGGCAATTCGGCCACCGGCCAGTTGGTCACCGATGGCGTGGTGCAGCCCAGCGGCGCGGTGCAGATCACCGACATCACCGGCGTTCAGACCGTGGGCGCGTTGCACAGCAACATCACCGGCATCTCCAACTGGGCAGGTGCGGACAACCTGTTCTTCGATCCGACGGTGGGCGGCTCCTACTTCACCTTCGGCGGGTCGTCCTACACGACGACGGCCCTGGGCCAGTGGAACCTGTTCGCCTGGAACAACACCAACAACGCGCTCTCGTTCATGGTCGACAATGTCGGCTATCCGCAGAACGGCCAGCCGATCACCTTCCGGGTCGGCACGGGCGCTGAAAGTCCGCGATTGGCTGGCGCGGTTCCCGAGCCGGCGGCCTGGACCCTGATGATCCTGGGCTTCGGCGCGGCCGGCGCGGCCCTGCGCCGCCGCCGGATGATCGCGGCCTAAGCATCACGGTTGATTTTGGCGCGCCGCCGGTCCTAGGGATCGGCGGCGTTGTCATGTCCGCCTTGCACCCTTGGCCGGGGCCGCTACCGCCTGCGCGGCAGATCAACTATCAAGAGCCAGGCCTTGGGAAACGGGACGACCTCTCCATGACCGCCGGCAACCGCATCGTGCTTTCCAGCGACCACAGCGCCATTGCGCTGCGCCAGGCGATCGCCGCTCACGTCGAGGCGCAGGGCTGGGCGGCGGTCGACATCGGGCCAACGACGCCGGAAAGCACATCCTATCCTGAGCAGGGCGCGGCGGCGGCGCGGCTCGTCGCCTCGGGCGATTGCCGGTTTGGCATCGTTCTGTGCGGCACCGGCCAGGGGATCATGATGGCGGCGAATAAGGTGAAGGGCATCCGTTGCGGGGTCTGCGCCGACACCTTCTCGGCCCGGATGATCCGCCAGCACAACGACGCCAACATGCTGGCGATCGGCGCGCGTGTGGTGGCTGAGGGCTTGGCGCTCGATATCGTCGACGCGTTCCTGGCCGCCCCGTTCGACGGTGGCCGGCATGTGGCGCGGGTGGCGATGATCGGGGCGCTGGAGGGCTAGGCCCTGCCGTCGCAGGCGTCCGCCCGGGAGAGCAGAAAGGCCCTTTCCCGCGTGTTGCGGGCGAGGGCGGCGGCGGCCTGGAACTCGGCACGCGCCTCGGCCAGCCGGCCGGCGCGGAACAGAAAGTCGCCTCTCGCCGCCGGCAGGGGCGCGTAACTTCGCAAGGTGTCTGCGTCTGGGCCGGCGATCTCGTTCAGCAGGCGCAGGCCGGCGTCGGGTCCGAACGCCATGCTGTGGGCGATGGCGCGGTTGAGATCGACCACCGGCGACGGCGCGACGGCGCGCAACTGGTCGTAGAGCGCGGCAATCCGCGGCCAGTCGGTGTCGGCGGCCCGGCGCGCGCGGGCGTGGCAGGCGGCGAGCGCGGCCTGCAGCACGTAGGGCCCCCAATCGCTGGCTTCCGGGCCGGTGAGGGCTTCGGCGCGGGCGAGCGCGTCGAGGCCCAAGCGGATCGAGAGCTGGTCCCAGCGAGCGCGGTCCTGCTCGGTCAGCGGCACGAAGGCGCCGTCCGGCCCGGTGCGCGCCCGCAGGCGCGACGCCTGAATCTCCATCAGGGCCAGGAGGCCGAGCGTTTCGGCGTCCCGCGGCATCCGCGCGGCCAGCATGCGGCCCAGCCGCCGCGCCTCCAGGCACAGGTCCAGCCGGACAAGGTCGTCGCCCGCGGTGGCCGCATAGCCTTCGTTGAAGATCAGATAGATGACCTCCAGCACCGAGGGCAGCCGCGCCGCCAAATCGGCGCCCCGCGGGACCGCGAACCCCAGGCCGGCCCTGGCGATGGTTTTCTTGGCGCGGACGATTCGCTGGGCGATCGCCGGTTCGCTGGCCAGGAAGGCGCGGGCGATCTCGTCGGTGGTCAGGCCGCCGACCACCCGCAGGGTGAGCGCCGCGCGGGCGTCGCGCGACAGGATCGGGTGGCAGGCCGTGAAGATCAGGCCCAGCAGCTCGTCGCCGAGATCGTCGTCCATGGCCGCATCGACCGCTTCGACGGCGCCATCTGTGGCTTCGTCCAGCGTCCGGGCGATCTCCTCGTGCTTGCGCTCGCGCATCCTGTCGCGCCGGATCGCATCGACGGCGCGGCGCTTGGCGACGGTCATCAGCCAGGCGCCGGGCCTGGCGGGAACGCCGCTCCTCGGCCATTCGGCCAGCGCCATGACCAGCGCATCCTGAGCCAGCTCCTCGGCGAGGTCGACGTCGTGCACCACGCGGGCGAGGCCGGCGATCAGCCTGGCCCGCTCGATGCGAAAGGTCGCCTCGATGGCCCGACTGATCTCGCTTGGAGTGGGGGTCTCGGCTGCGGTCACCTTGCCTTTTTCGATCAAGGCCGCGGCGCGGACAAGACGCCGGCGGGCGACGGCGTCAGGCGACGCCAAGCCGCCCGCGCTCGCCACTGGGCGCCTCATGGGTTCCCTCAAGGTTCAGGGCTTGCGCCATATCCTGCGCCTCGATGAACGGCCGGATCTCCATTTCGGAGCGGCCCGGCATGGGATTGGGGCTGCGCATCGCCCAGGCCATGGCCTCGTCCATGTCCTTGACCTCCCAGATCTGGAAGCCGGCGACCAGTTCGCGCGCCTCGGCGAACGGCCCGTCGATCACCGTGCGGCTGTCGCCCTCGATGACGATGCGCTTGGCTTGGGCGGAGTTCTTGAGGCCCGCGCCGGCCACCAGGACGCCGGCCTGGGCCAACTCCTCGATAAACCGCTCCATCGCCTCGAACGCCTCCATGGTCGGCGGCGTCCCCGCTTCGCTGGCCTCAGTGGCCTTCCCGATCACCATCACCCGCATCGTCTGTCTCCCTGACTGAGCCGGCTGTTTTGGGGGCTCATCAAGACGTCGAACGAGCGGCGGGAAAATCGACAGCGGTCGGCGTTTTTGTTCGGCTTTCGAAGCGCGCGGTCGCCCGACGACGGGGTTCCGGGCGATAAGGGTCGGCAAAGCAGAGGAAGCGAGACGATGACCCGACATCTTGGCCGCGCCGCGAGGCTGGCGCTTGGCGGCCTGTTCGCGGCATGTGTTCTGACGGGGTCCGCCCAGGCCCAGACGCCGCCGGCCTCCGCCCTGCCGCCCATCGAAGGCGCCATTGGCATGGTCGACCAGCCCTGTCCGCCCGGCAGTTTCGGGCGCTCGGCGGCGCTGAAGGCGCTGGCGGCGACGCTGGCAGGGGCCGCGGCGCCGGACCCGGCGGTCGCTGCCGCCTACGCCAAGGAAGGGCCGGAGCGCGACCGCCTGGCGGCCTGGAGCGCCAAGAACGACTTCGCCAACCTCTGCCTCTACCGCGCCGACGACGCGCGGCTGGAGAAGCAGGGTGGCGTGCGGGTGGTGTTCTTAGGGGACTCGATCACCGAGCTTTGGGGCGCCGCCGATCCGGGGTTCTTCAGCGACCAGTTGGTGAACCGGGGCATCAGCGGCCAGACCTCCAGCCAGCTGTTGCTGCGCTTCGAGCAGGACGTCGTGGCGCTGAAGCCCAGGACCGTCCACATCCTGATCGGCACCAACGACGTGGCGGGGAACAACGGCCCCGAGCGGCCGGAAGACCTGAAGAACAACCTGCGGGCCATGGTCGCCGTCGCCAAGGCGCACCGCATCCGGGTGGTCCTGGGCGCCATCCCGCCGGCCAGCGTGATCTCGTGGAAGCCGTCCCTCCATCCGGCGGGGCAGATCCGCGAGCTGAACGTCTGGATCGCCGGGTTTGCGAAGGCTGAGGGTGAGGGGTTCGTGGACTATGGGCCGGTGCTTAGCACCCCGGAGGGCGGCATGAAGCCGGCGCTCAGCCGCGACGGGGTGCATCCGCTGAAGGCCGGCTACGACCTGATGGAGCCGATCGCGGCGGCGGCGGTGAAGTAGAGCCGCCTCAGCCGCCGGACAGGGCGCCGAGCGGCGCCAGGGGATAGCCCAGGGCCGCCACGAAGATCGCGCTGACGGCGGGATCGCGGAAAAACTCCTGGGCCACCGCGGCGCCGTCGAAGCCGTGCAGGAACGTGGCCTCCAGGCCCAGGGTGCGGGCCGAGAGCGTGAGATAGGCGCCCTGCAGGACGCTGTTGCGCATGGCCGCGGCGCGGAGCGTTCCGGGCCGGTCGAAACAGGACTCGCCGCCCGCCCCGTCGCCTACGAAGGCGATAAGCTGCTCGGCGAACTCGCGGTCGTAGCCGACCACGGCGCAGACCGGCGCCAGCATGGCGGCGTCACGGGTGCGGGGCGCCAGCCGCTGGGCGAGCCTGGCCTTGGCGGAGGGGGTGGAGATGAAGAGCATGCGGGTCGGCGAGGCGCCGGTCATGCCGGGCCCCACCGCCATCAGCGCCTGCAGCTCCTCCAGGGCGTCGAGCGACACCGGCCGGGCGGAGAAGCCGCGCCCTTCGGCAGGCGGCCGCAGCAGCCGCTCCAACCCCAGCACGCCCTGCGACGCACGCCCCGACGCTACGTTGAAGAGTTCGCCGATCGCCGCCATGCGCCTGCTCCTTTGTCGGGGTCAGTATGCATATTCCTACTAATTCAGTAGATATTAGAACGCAGGAATTCTGAGGGCGGTCCCAGGGGTTGTCGGCGGGTGGGAAGTGGCGGTCCACGATTGGATTCCCCTGAGAGGGGAATCGCTTCGACGCGGCCGTGCACAATGGTTAACGGCAGAACTTAGCGCGCTGTGCGTCGGCTTTCCGACTCCGAGGCGCCACGGGGATTTTTATGCATTTTTCCAAACATTTCGCGGTTGCGGCCGCGGCCTTGTCAGCGGCCCTGGTCATGGGCGGCGCGGCGCACGCCACGCAGTACGCTGTCAACGGCGACTTCACCCAACTGACCAATGGCCTGGGGGAACTCGGCTACAACACCGACGCCACCGGCTGGTCCGCGAACGGCGGCTATAACTTCGTCTTCACGCAGGGCGACGTGGAGTCGCCCGGCTTTTTTGGCGGCCTGGGGCTTTGGGACGCGAACAACGGCGGGAGCAACACCTGGAATGGCCTCGCCGCCGGCGCGGGCAACTTCGCCGCCCTCGACGGCGACTTCCAGACCGCGCCTCTCACCCAGACGATCAGCGGCCTGACGATCGGGCAGAGCTATAACCTCAGCTTCAACTATGCGTTTGGCCAACAGACCGGATTTGATGGCCCGACGGTTCAGAGCATCATCTTCGGTCTGGGCGATTTCAGCACCACGACCGGTGATTTCAATGTGGCCAACCACGGCTTCACCGGCTGGCACGCGTTCAGCGCCGTGATTAAGGCGACGTCGACCAGCGAAGTCCTGTCGTTCCTCGCCGTGGGCGACAAGCCGGTGCCGCCGTTCGCGCTGGTCAGCAATGTCTCGCTGACGGGTGGCGTGCCGGAGCCGGCCGCCTGGACGATGATGATCCTGGGCTTTGGCGGCCTGGGCGCGATCGCGCGGCGCCGCCGGGCCGCGACGGCCGCCGCCTAGGACGCGTTCCGCCCGCTATCGGCAGGCCTTGGCCGGGCGAAATCCCGGCCGAGGCTTCCACACGTCGCGTCATGCGGGGATGAGTGCGCCGCGGCCTTGCGGTAAGAGACCCCATGCTCGCAATCCTGGCCTCGCATCAGCACCTCCTGGCCTATGTGCGGCAGGTGCTGTCGTCGGTCGCGATGCTGGCGTTGATTGTGGTGGTCTTCGCGCCGCTTGAAGCGCTGTTTCCAGTGCGCAAGGCCAAGCTCTTCCACCCCGGCTGGTCGATCGACCTGGGCTGGTATTTCGTGAACGCCCTGGTTCCGGTCCTGCTGCTGGGTCCGCCCACGGCCCTGATCGCCTGGGCGGTCAACGCCGCCCTGCCCGCCAGCTTCACCGGCGCGGCCGCGCAGCTGCCGCTCTGGGCGCGAATGGTCCTGGCGATGATCGTCGGCGAGTTCGGCTTCTACTGGGGTCACCGGTGGAGCCATGAGTGGCCGCTGCTCTGGCGCTTCCACGCAGTGCATCACAGCGCCGAGCACGTCGGCTTCCTGATCAACAACCGAGCCCACCCGGTCGACATCGTGTTCACCAGGCTGTGCGGCCTGGCGCTGCTTTACGCCAGCGGCCTCGCCTCGCCGGTGGGGCCCAATCCGACGCTGATCCCGGCGCTGGTGGTGTTCGTGGGCTCGCTCTGGAGCTTCTTCATCCACGCCAATGTGCGCTGGCGCCTGGGTCCGCTGGAGGAGGTGCTGTCCAGCCCGGCGTTCCACCACTGGCACCACACGCGCGAGGACCACAAGGACCACAACTACGCCTCGATGCTGCCGGTCTTCGATCGCCTGTTCGGCACCTTCCACCTGCCCGAGGCCTGGCCGTCGGCCTATGGCACGGACACCTACATGCCGCCCACGGTGACCGGGCAACTGCTGCAGCCCTTCGCGCCGCCGAAGGCAGCCGGCGTCGAGACCTCGGCGAAATGATCCCAGGTTTCTGGAGAGCGGTCGGCGGTGCTGTGGCTTAGAGCGAGCGTCGGCCTCGGAGGAAGTGCAGGACGACCAGGACCAGCGCGATCACCAGGATGATGTGGATCGCGGCGGTGGTGATGTGGAAGGCGAAGAAGCCAAGCAGCCACAGGACCACGAGGATAAGGGCGAGAATTCCGAGCATGTTGGCGACCTTCGGCGACGGCGGCTAAGCTGCCGCATGCGCAGGCCATAAGCCGTGGTCACGGTGAAGGTTCCGGGCGGGCGGGCGCGCGGCGCCCAGTCCTACCGCGTCGGGACGGGGACCTCGCCGCGGTAGTCGTAGAAGCCGCGTCCGGCCTTGCGGCCCAGCCAACCGGCCTCGACGTACTTCACCAGCAGCGGACAGGGGCGGTACTTGCTGTCCGCCAGGCCTTCGTAGAGCACGTTCATGATCGACAGCACGGTGTCGAGACCGATGAAGTCGCCCAGTTCCAGGGGCCCCATCGGGTGGTTGGCGCCCAGCTTCATGGCGGTGTCGATGGCTTCCACCGTGCCGACGCCTTCGTAGAGGGTGTAGATCGCCTCGTTGATCATCGGCACCAGGACGCGGTTGACGATGAAGGCCGGGAAGTCCTCGGCGTTGGCGGTGGTCTTGCCCAGGCTCTGGGCGAACAGGACGGCGGTCTCGTAGGTGTCGGGCCCGGTGGCGATGCCGCGGATGATCTCCACCAGCTTCATCAGGGGCGCCGGGTTCATGAAGTGCAGGCCGATGAACCGGTCAGGGCGGTCGGTCGACGCGGCGAGCCGCGTAATCGAGATCGACGAGGTGTTGGACGCCAGCAGGATCGAGTCTGACATGTGCGGCGCGAGCGCCTTGAAGATCGCCTTCTTGGTCTCTTCGCTTTCGGTGGCCGCCTCAATGGCGAGGTCGGTCTGGCCGATGGACTGCAGCTCCGGCGCCGGCTTGATGCGGGCGAGGCCCGCGTCCATCTCTTCCTGCTTGATGATGCCGCGCGAAACCTGGCGGGTCATGTTCTTGGCGATGAGGCCCATGCCGGCTTCCAGGCGCTCGGCGCTCACGTCGTGCAGCAGGACGTCGTAGCCGCCCAAGGCCACGACATGGGCGATACCCGTCCCCATCTGGCCCGCGCCAATGACGCCGACCGACTTAATCTGAACCATGAAAAATGAGCCTCGATGATCGGGCGCCCGGAAAACTCTGGGAGAGCTGGGCGCCGCGTTTCTTCTTTATGGCGACTTTCTAACATGGCGGCGCCGTACTGCCGCAAGCGTTTTGCTGCGACGCAGCGTGACCTTAGGCGGTTGGCGAAACGTAAAGAGCCGATCGGACCAGCCCGCCGACGGCGGCGAGCGCGGTCTCGGCGACCAGCCAGTCTTGCAGTGCGGCGATGCGAGCCGCCTTGCGGCTGTCGGCGCGCCAGACGACGAAGAAGCCGAGGTCGGACGCGACGTCGCCCTCCACCGGCCGCACCAGCCGCCCGTTCGCCAGGTCCGCTTCGATCAGGCCGCTGCGGCCCAGCGCCACGCCCAGGCCCTGCGCCGCAGCCTCGATCACCATGACCGAGTCTTCCATCACCAGCCCGGTCTGCGGCGGCGAGGTGAGGCCGAACGCGCTGAACCACAGATCCCAGGGGCGATGCAGGTGGTGGATCAGCGGCACGGAGAGCACATCTTCCGGCCGGCGCATGGGATGGGCCTCGGCGAAGGCCGGCGTGCAGACCGGGAACAGCGCGTCGGCGAACAGCGGCCGAGCCTCGACGCCCGGCCAGCGGCCGGCGCCATAGCGCACCGCGATGTCGATGCCGTCGGTGGTGAAGTCGGCGAGCCGATCGTCGACGCGGATTTCCAGGTTGGCGCCGGCGGGATCGCTCAGCAGGCGGGCGAGGCGTGAGGGCAACCAACGGCTTGCGAACTGGGTGTCGAGGCTGAGCACCAGGGGATCGCGCTCGGCCGCGGCGGCGAACTCGGCCACCGCGTTCTGCAGCAGGTCCATGCCTTCGCCGACGCGCTTCGCCAGGCGCTGCGCGGCCGGCGTCGGGACCATGGTGTTGCCGCGCCGCTCGAAGAGCCGCGCGCCGAGGTCGGCCTCCAGGCGGCGAATCTGCTGGCTGACCGCCCCATGGGTGACCGAGAGCTCCCGGGCGGCGCCGGAATAGCTGCCATGCCGGGCGGCGGCCTCGAGCGCGCGGAGCGAGAAGAACGGCGGCAGGCGGGCCATGGCGGGTTGTAACCGGGTTGGAGGCGCGAAGCTCAAGCTCTGACCTGGAGAGGTGGGGTTGTTAGCTGGGATGACAACCCTGGCCAGAATCTATCGTTCGTAAGCCGCCGGTCGCCACCCCACATCCAGGTTCAGCGGCGCCGCTGACCTGAAACGTCAAACCAAGGAACGAACACCATGAAAGCCCAGCTTCTCATGCTGAGCGCGGCTGGCCTTTTGCTCGCCGCCTCGGCCGCCCCTTTGGCGGCCCACGCCACACCCAGCGAACAACTGGCGCTGCCCGCCCAGGTGCAGACCAAGGCCGACCGCATGCTGAGCGCGGTCGGCATAGACTCCGCCTCGCGGCCGGTCTCGGTGCGAGCGACCGTGGCGCCGGATGGCCATGTGACCGGCGTCGCCGTCCTGCAAAGCTCCGGCTCGCCCGACCTCGACCGCAAGGTCACGACCGTGCTGCAGCGCATCCTGCTGGCCAATCCGCCGCTGGGGCTGCTGGATGGCGCGGTGACCCTCAACGTTGGTGGCGGCCGCACGGCCGAGGTGGCCGGGCGCTGAGCGCGGCCGGCTTCGCCCACGAAAAAGGGGCGGTCCCTGACGGGGCCGCCCCTGATCGTTTCAGCGCTGTGTGGTGGCTTACTTTCCGGCGGCCGTCAGCGCGGCCATCAGCTCCGGCACGGCGGTCTTGTAGTCCGCGACCAGGCCGTAGTCGGCGACCTGGAAGATCGGCGCGTCGGCGTCCTTGTTGATCGCCACGATCACCTTGGAGTCCTTCATGCCGGCCAGGTGCTGGATGGCGCCGGAGATGCCGATGGCGATGTAGAGCTCGGGCGCGACCACCTTGCCGGTCTGTCCGACCTGGTAGTCGTTGGGCGCGTAGCCGGCGTCGACCGCGGCGCGGGAGGCGCCCACGGCGGCTCCGAGCTTGTCGGCCAGCGGCTCGATCACCTTCTGGAATTCCTCGGCCGAGCCCATGGCGCGGCCGCCGGAGACCACGATCTTGGCGCCGGAGAGTTCCGGACGGGCCGACTTCACCAGCTTCTGATCCACGAAATGGGTCTTGGCGGGCTTGGCGGGCGCGGGAATGGTCTCGACCTTCGCCGAGCCGCCGTCCGCCGCCGCCTTGAAGACGGTTGGGCGCACGGTGATCACCTTCTTGGCGTCGGAGGACGTCACCGTCTCCAGCGCGTTGCCGGCATAGATCGGGCGCACGAAGGTGTTGGCGTCGACGACGTCGACGATCTCGGAGATCTGAGCGACGTCCAGCTTGGCGGCGATGCGCGGGCTGAAGTTCTTGCCCTGGCTGGTGGCGGGCGTCAGCACCGCGTCGTAGCCGCTCATCAGCGGCACCACGAGGGCCTCCATGCTCTCGGCCAGGCCTTCGCCCAGCTCGTCGCTTTCAGCCAGCAGCACCTTGCGCACGCCGGTGATCTTGGCGGCGGCGTCAGCGACGCCCTTGGCGCCCTTGCCGGCGACCAGGACGTCGACGTCGCTGGAGAGCTTGAGCGCCGCGGTCACCGTCTTTTCGGTGTTGTCCTTCAGCGTGGCGTTGTCGTGGTCGGCGATAACGAGAACGGCCATCAGAGCACCCCCGCTTCGGTCTTGAGCTTGGAGACGAGGTCGGCGGCGGTTTCCACCTTGATGCCGCCGGCGCGCTTCGGCGGCTCGGTGACCTTAATCACCTTCAGCCGGGGCGCGGTGTCGACGCCGAGCGAAGCGAGCTCTTCGATGGCGAGCTCCTTCTTCTTGGCCTTCATGATGTTGGGCAGGCTCGCGTAGCGCGGCTCGTTGAGGCGGAGGTCCGCGGTGACGACGCCCGGCAGGTCGATTTCCAGGGTCTGCAGGCCGCCATCGACCTCGCGGGTCACCTTGGCCTTCTTGCCGGAGACTTCCAGCGCCGAGGCGAAGGTCGCCTGGGGCCAGTCGAGGATGGTCGCCAGCATCTGGCCGGTGGCATTGTTGTCGCCGTCGATGGCCTGCTTGCCCATGATCACCAGATCGGGGCTTTCCTTGCCGACGATGGCAGCCAGAACCTTGGCGACCGCCAGCGGCTCAAGGTCCTCGGTGGTCTGCACCAGGATCGCGCGGTCCGCGCCCATGGCCAGCGCCGTGCGCAGCGTCTCGGACGCCTGGGCCGGGCCGATGGAGACCGCGACGATTTCGGTGGCGACGCCCTTTTCCTTGAGGCGCACGGCTTCTTCGACCGCGATCTCGCAGAAGGGGTTCATCGACATCTTTACGTTCGCGAGGTCGACACCCGTCTGGTCGGGCTTCACCCGGGCCTTGACGTTGTAATCGATCACCCGCTTGACCGGGACCAACACCTTCATGGGTTGCTAGCGCCTCAAATTTGCTTCGGGAAAAGGGTCAGCGGGGCAATAGCGGTTCCGGCGCGGTTTGCAAACCGCATGACGCCTATGCCCTTGGGGCAACCGTTACGGCGCCGTGGCGATCTGCTCCGGACCGAATCCGCCGCACGGCTAGCCAGGACGGGGTCCGATCGCCTAATATTACAACCATGAACAACAGCTACCACCGCATCCGCAGGACCTATATCCGTCTCAGGTGGATCTTCATCGGCATCTTCGCCGTCGCCAATGTCGGCGTCCTGGTGTGGACGCTGGGCTGGGCGCGGCCGCAGGAGAAATGCGCCGGCGAGCACCGCTGGTGGGACGGCTCCGCGCGCGTTTGCGCCACCCCGATCCTGACCTCGGACATCACCGGCCGGATCATCGCCGACCCCAAGGCCCGCGCCGAAGCCCTCAAAGCCATCGGCCGCACCCCGCCGCCGGCGGCGGTGGCGAAGCCCTAGGCGTTCAGCCTCCTCTCCCCCGCGAAGCGAGAGGGAGAGGGTAGGGAGAGGGCCAAGCTTTTCCCTCTCCTCGATCCTCTCCCTCTGTCGCTGCGCTCCGGGGAGAGGAGGAATCTACCTGGTCGCGCCGGACTGCCAGAAGACCTCGGCCGCGCCCTTGTCGTTGGCGTGGCGGGCGGCGACGAAGAGCAGGTCTGAGAGGCGGTTGAGGTAGCGCATGGCGGGCGGGCTCACGCTCTCGCCGGCCTCGATCAGGCGCACGGCCTCACGTTCGGCGCGGCGGCAGACGGTGCGCGCCAGGTGCAGGGCCGCCGCCGGCGGCGTCCCGCCCGGCAGCACGAAAGAGGCGAGCGGCGGCAGTTCGGCGTTGAGCGCGTCGATCTCGCCCTCCAGCCGATCCACCTGACTGTCGAGGATGCGCAGCTTGGCGCCGGCCGCCTCGTCGGCGGTGGCCGGCGTCGCTAAGTCGGCGCCCAGGTCGAAGAGCTCGTTCTGCAGCCGCGCCAAAAGGGCGTCGAAATCCCCGGACGTATGAACCCGCGCCAGTCCCAGGCAGGCGTTGGTCTCGTCCACCGCGCCATAAGCCTCGACGCGCAGGTCGGCCTTGCTGACGCTTTGTCCGGTGGCGAGCCGCGTGGTCCCGGCGTCGCCGGTTCGGGTGTAGATGCGGTTGAGTGTGACCATGTGACGCTAGTGCCTGCCGCGCCACCAGACCGCGCCCACCAGGACGGCGATCGCCAGCGCCTGCATGACCACGCGCAGGCGCATCAGCTTGTTGGAGTAGGAGCGGCCGAAGTCGCCGCCGCGGAACAGCGCAAAGATGCCGATGGCCAGAACCGTAGCGACGGCGAGCAGCGATGCCGGGATGAGAAAGCTGAAGATATCCATTCTGGGGACTTTACCGCGCCTCAGGCTTGCGAACCACAGTCAAGCAGGCTAAGCGGCGCCTCCCCCAGCTGTTGGTGAGCATGTTCAACGAGCCCAATTCGTTGACGGGTCGAATTTTGGCCCTACTCCGGGTGCATACGGGAAGCCTGCGTCCCCCCGCAACGCCCAGCCGACCTAAGGTTGTCCGAATACTGCGTAGAATTGCGCTGCGAAATCGGGTAACTTGATGCTTGAACATGTTCACCGAGTGCGTCTGGACGCGCGTATCGGGTTGAACAATCTTTAGAGAGGACGGCTCCGCCGTCAAAAGCCCCCCATGATTCACTCCCAGATCAAAGCCGTCGCCGACGACAATGTGACCAAGGCCCCCACCCGCCGCGCGCTCGCCAAGCAACAGACCCGCGCCAAGGTGCTCGCCGCCGCCCGCCGCCTGTTCAGCGAACAGGGCTATGAAGGCGCCACCATCCGCGACATCGCCGCCGAGGCGGGCATGTCCACCGGCGCCGTCTTCGCCAACTTCACCGACAAATCCGACCTGTTCCGCGAGATCATGCTCACCGACATGGTGGCGCTCGCCGAGGCCATGGCCGAGGGCGCGACCCACGGCAACGGCTGCGAAGACACGCTCCTGAAGATCTTCGGCGCCGGCTATCGCTTCTACCAAACCCAGCTGCCGCTGGCCCGTGCGGCGTTCAGCGTCGGCTGGTCGCCGGAAGACGGCCCGGCGCTGCGCAACGCGCCGCCGGTGCAGACCCTGCTGGGCCTGATCTCCGAACAGCTGACCCGTGGCGAGCAAAACGGCGAACTGACCGCTGGCTCCGCCGAGCCGCTGCGCACCCAGATGCTGTTCGACGCCTACCTGTCGAATTACGATCAGGCGATCTTCCAAGGCTGGTCGATCGAGGCCCTGGAAGGCCGCGCCCGCGACCAGATCCGCATCCTCCTGGCGGGTGCTCGGAGGAAGTAGGCCCACGGCGCCGTCTGTGTAGGCATGACACCGCCGACCGACCTCTCCATGGCCGAAGATATAGCGGGCGGCGCCGACCAGGCGCCGCCCGTGCTTTCGCCCAAGACACGACCCGCTGCGCCCGCTTCCGGGGCCGCGCCCAGTTCCCGCCAGACCCAGAAAGAGGCCACCCGCAACCGGGTGATCGACGCGGCGCGGGAGCTCTTCGACACCCAGGGCTACCAGGGCACGACGATCCGCGAGATCGCCCGCCATGCCCGGGTTTCCGTGGGCAGCGTCTTCACCACCTTCGCCTCCAAGGGCGAGATCCTCAGCCAGGTGATGGAAGACCGGCTGGACGGACTGTATGCCGAGCTCGACCGGGTGGTGCCGAACCTGCGTGGCTCGACCAGCGACCGGCTGCGCTCGATCTTCGCGATCCATTTTTCGTTCGAGGCGCGGCGCACCCGGCTGTTCCTGGCCCACATCGCTGCGGCTTACGACTGGACGCTGCCGCCCGCGGCCCGGCCGATGGGCCGCAATCCCCGGCTGATCGGCATCATCCGCGAGTGCTTCGCCAAGGGCATCGCCGATGGCGACGTCTGCCCCTCGGTCGAGCCGCAGGAGGCCGTCGACCTGCTGATGGCCGCCTATGTGTGGATCTACCGCATGGCGGCGCTGAACGGCGCCGACGCGCCGGAAATGACCTCCGCCATGGACCGCCAGATCGGACTGATCGCGGGTGGGTTGGGGCCGCGTTAGCGAAGCCGCGTTTCCCCCCAGACCCCCAGCGCCTCAAGCGTCGCGAAAAATCCGCGGGCCGATGTCGATTTCCGGCGCGCTCGTTCGACGTCCTGATGAGGGAGCCAGACAGGCCGGCTCAAATAGGGAGGCGGACGATGCGGTTCATAGGGTTCGGGAAGGGCGCGCGGACATGACCGTGCAGGCGCAGATCGATGACTATGTTGCCGCTCAGCCTCCGTCGAAGAGCGCGGAGATTCAGCAGCTTCACCGGCTGATACGCAAGGCGTCGCCCGACTGCCGGCTCTGGTTCCTCGACGGCCGAAACGACGAGGGGAAGGTCGTTTCAAATCCCAACATCGGCTACGGCCTGCAGACGATCACATATGCCGGTGGCGAAACCCGGGAGTTTTATCAGGTCGGCGTCAGCGCCAATACGACCGGGATATCGGTCTACATCATCGGTCTGGAGGACAAGAAATTCCTGTCTCAGACCTATGGCGCAAGGCTCGGGAAGGCGAAGATCACCGGCTATTGCGTCAAGTTCAGAGGCCTGGCGGACATCGACATCGGCGTGCTTGAGGAGATGATCGCGAGCCACCTGGGCCGGCCGTCGGCCTAGGCTGAGTTCCTACTTCGGCGTCAGCTTGAACAGTCCGCCGGGGCTGGCGTCCTCCAGCAGCCAGAGCGCCCCGTCGGGGCCTTGCTCCACGTCGCGGATGCGGTGGCCGGCGTTCCAGCGTTCGGCGGACTTGGCGGTGGCGCCGTCGATGACGACGCGGTTCAGGGTCCGGGTGCCCAGGCCGCTGACGAAGGCCGAGCCCTTCCACTGCGGGAACATGGCGCCGGAGTAGAACATCAGGTTCCCGGGATCGATCACCGGGGTCCAGTAGAGCACCGGCTTGGTGATGCCGGGCACAGTGTCGGGGTTGGGGATCGGCACGCCGTTGTAGTTGACCGCGTAGCGTTCCAGCGGCCAGCCGTAATTCTTGCCGGGCTCGATCAGGTACAGGCCGTCGCCGCCGCGCGGGCCCATCTCGGCCTCCCACAGCTTGCCGTCGGGCGCGAAGGCCAGGCCGTAGGGCGTGCGGTGGCCCCAGCTCCAGGTCTCGGCCGGGGTCAGATTCGGGCCGGTGAAGGCGTAGGTGCGCACGACCGGCGCGGTCTTGGCCTTCTCGGTGTCGGCGGGCGGGTCGATGACCGGGACGGTGGGCGCGCCGGTCTTGCCGGCCATCGGGTTGCCGGGCGCGGGCTTGCCGTCCAGCGTCAGGCGCAGAATCTTGCCCAGCGGCTGGTTCGGGTCCTGGGCCGGCGTCATCCGTTGGCGGTCGCCGGAGGTCAGGAACAGATATTTCTTGTCCGGCGAGAAGGCGACCTGGGCGCCGAACTGGCCGCCCTCGCCGCGTTCGCCATCGCGCCAGATGACCTTCAGCTCGTCGAGGCTGGCGCCGTCGGCCTTCAGCGTCAGCTTGGCCCGGGCCAGCGCCAGGCTGGAGCCGCCCGGCTCGCCCGGCTCGGCGTAGGTGATGTAGACGAAGTGATCGGTCGCGTAGTGCGGCGACAGATAGGCGCCGAACATGCCGCCCTGGCCCCTGGCCAGCACCTTGGGGACATTGGCAACCGGCTTCTTGTCGCCGGCCTGGGTGACCAGCCAGATGGGCCCGGTCTTCTCGGTCACCAGCATGCGGCCGTCCGGCAGGAAGGCGATCCGCCAGGGCAGGCTGAAGGTCGCCACCGAGGTCATGTTGAACGGCAGGGCGGCCTCGGGGGCCTGGGTCCCGATGTTGGTCTGGGCGTAGGCGCTCCCGCCGACGAAAGCTGGGGCCGCCAGCAGGAGCGGCGCGGCTGCAGCCGCCATCAGGGCCAGGTTCCGAAGGTTCATCTGCAGGTTCTCCCGTCGAGATTGGGTCCGAGGCGTTCGGCGTCTCGTCTTCATATCCACGAATGCGCCAGGGTCAGTAGGGTTCTTTTCAGAGGCGCTAGTTCGCGCCCTCCAGCAAACGCCGGGCGATGACCTGCGCCTGAATCTCGCCGGCGCCTTCGAAGATGTTGAGGATGCGCGCGTCGGCCAGCACGCGGCTGACCGGCTGTTCGACGGCGAAGCCTGTGCCGCCGTGGATCTGCACGGCGTTGTCGGCGGCCGCCCAGGCGATGCGCGCGGCGGTCAGCTTGGCCATGCCGGCCTCCAGGTCGCAGCGGCGCCCGGCGTCCTTGGCCTGGGCGGCGAACCAGGCGAGGCGGCGCGCGCCCAGCAGTTCGGCGGCCATCATGGCGAGCTTGTTGGCGACGCGCGGAAAGTCGGCGATCGGCTGGCCGAACTGGCGGCGCTGCAGCGCGTAGTCGAGCGCCAGGTCCAGCGCGTTCTGGGCGACGCCGATGGCGCGGGCGGCGGTCTGGATGCGGGCGCTCTCGAAGGTCGCCATCAGCTGGGCGAAGCCCTGGCCCTCCTGCCCGCCCAGGAGGTTGGCGTGGGCCACCTCGAAGCCGTCAAAGGCGATCTCGTATTCCTTCATGCCGCGATAGCCGATCACCCCGATCTCGCCGCCGCCCATGCCGGGCGCGGGGAACGGATCGCTGGCTGTGCCGCGCGGCTTTTCGGCCAGGAACATCGAGAGGCCCCGGTGGTCTTTCGAGGCTGGATCGGTGCGGACCAGCAGTGTCATCACGTCGGCGCGAGCGGCATGCGTGATCCAGGTCTTGGCGCCGGTGACCCGCCAGACGTCGCCATCGTGCACCGCGCGGGTGCGCAGGCTTCCGAGGTCTGAGCCCGCCTCTGGCTCGGTGAAGACGGCGGTGGGGACGATGGCGCCGGACACGATGCCGGGCAGGAACCGCTGCTTCTGGTCGTCGGTCCCGTGCGCCAGCAGGAGTTCGGCGGCGATCTCGGAGCGGGTGCCGAGCGACCCTGTGCCGATGAAGCCGCGAGACAGCGCCTCGGTCACCACGCACATGGCGACCTTGCCCAGGCCCGATCCGCCCCAGGCCTCCGGCGCGGTCAGGCCAAAGACGCCGAGCGCGCCCATCTCCTCCAGCAGCTCCAGCGGTATCAGCTCGTCCCTCAGGTGCCAGCCGTGGGCGAAGGGCGCGATCTTTTCGGCGGTGAACTGGGTGAACTGGTCGCGGATCGCGTCCAAGGTCTCGTCGAGGCCGCTCGCCTCCAATGAGGGCCGGCCCCGCGCGTGATCGAGCAGCTCGACAATGCGGTCCTTCACCGCCTGAGAGGCGCCGGGCGCGAGCGCGGCGATCACCGGCGCCAGCCGGTGCGCCGAGACGCCCAGGTCGGCGGGGCGGAACATCTCGCCCTGGTTCATCGGCAGGCCGCCGGAAAGCTGGCTCAGATATTCGTGCGCCAGCAGTTGCGCCGGCAGGGCTTCGGCCTCGCCGAATTTCTCGTCGGCGTTCAGCGCGCGGGCCCAGTGGGCGGTCTGGCGCAGGGTCTCGGCATAGGCGGCGCTCCAGGCTAGGCCATGGGCGGCGTGCTGCTCGGCGTCCAGCGCCGAGCGGTCGAGACGGCCATCCCTGCGCACGCGTCCGGCGACCGCGTCCTGCAGCTCGGCGACCAGCACCTCGGCCTCGCGGCCGGCGCGGTCCAGCAGGTCGATCAGGTCAGGCAGGATCAGGGTCATCACCGACGATTATAGGCGATGCTTGCCCTGCGTCGCGCCATGCGGCTTTGCTGTCCGCCACAAAAAACCATGAGGTCTCGCCCATGCTCGTCGTCCACCACCTGAACAATTCGCGCTCGCAGCGCATCCTGTGGCTGCTCGAAGAGCTGGGCGCGCCCTACGAGATCAAGTTCTACCAGCGTGATGCGACGACCAACCTGGCGCCGCCGGAGCTGCTGGCGGTCAATCCGCTGGGCAAGTCGCCCGTCATCACCGACGGCGACATCACCATCGCCGAGTCCGGCGCCATCGTGGACTACATCCAGCGCAAGTACGGCGGCGGCAAACTCGGCGCGCCGGCCGGCGAGGCCGCGGCTGAGAAGTACCGCGAGTGGCTGCACTACGCGGAAGGCTCGGCGATGCTGCCCTTGATGCTGAACCTCTATACTGGCCGCCTGGGCGACGCGGCCGCCCCGCTGCGCCCGCGCATCCAGAGCGAGATGGATAACCACCTGGGCTACGTGAACACAGCCCTCGAAGGCCGCGACTGGCTGATGGGCGACTTCACCGCCGCGGACGTGCAGATGAGCTTTGTGGGCGAAGTCGGCCGCGCCATGGGGCAGATGGAGAAGCACCCGAACATCAAGGCCTGGGTGGAGCGGTTCCAGGCGCGGCCGGCGTACGCGCGGGCGCTGGAGAAGGGCGGGGCGTATAATCTGGGGCCGGCGAAGTAGGGGCGGCACCTTAACCAGATCGTCCGGGATTTGAGTCGTGACTAAGCCGCAGCTTATCGCCGCCGCCGAAGAATTCCGTGACCTCGCGCTTGTTCGCCAGCCGGGATCGATTGCGGAGCTCGCACGAGCTTTGGATGCCCTGGTTTTCGCTGTTCATGATGCGCCGGAGGGCGATCCTGCCGACAATGAGCTCGAGCCACCCGAGCGCGCGCACGGTGACTACAAGGCTGCCTACGACCTGATCGGCCAGCGGTATCCCGATCTTGGCTACTACGGTGTGGCCGATCCAAAGCGGCTTCCCCCCGATCTAGAAGCAACCATCGGGGACGCTGTCGATGATCTCGCTGATATTGTCGGGGACTTGGAACGAGGAATCTGGCGGTTCGAGAATACCAACGCCGATGACGCGTTCTGGCACCTACGGTTCGACTACCGATCGCATTGGGGCTTCCACGCGCGCGAACTCAGCCTCTATCTGCATGCGCTGCAGTTCCGTTGAGAGGTCCGTCGGGACGGACTGAGCCATAGATCTCATGGCGGCCAGTTTGCTTCGGGGTCTGGGCAACTCAAGGACCGGGCTTTGCCCGGCCGCGAAGCGGCGCGCCGAAGAGCGCGTCCTTGACTTGCCCAGGCCCCGAAGCTCGCATCTGCCGTGAGATTTAAGGCGGGGTGCGCGCCGAGGACGCGTTCTCGTCAGGACCGAAGCCAGCGCTCCGCGAGGTCAAGCAGGTCGCCCGCTTTGGTCGACGGGTTGTGCACGAAGCCGACGAGCTTCGGACGTCCGCCCGCCACCTTCCTCAGCCAGCGCACTCTGACCTGATTGCCGTGGACCTCGCCGCTCTGATCATCGGCGGCCGCGATCCGTTCCCGCATTGCCTCGACCGTCTTGGCTGGCAGCCGGATCGGCGCGGAGATCGTCACCACCACCGCCGACCCTTCCGGGACCGCGCCCTCCGCGAACACCCGAAGGTCGCCCAGCACCCGCACCACCACCCGGTCGAACCGTAGGCCGAGCCTTGCGGTGCTCAGGCCGCTCCCCGCCAGCACGGCCTCGGTCATGTCCCTGGCGGGATTGGCCACGCCCTACTCGAACGCTGGGAAGTCGTCGTCCATCAGGCCGTCGAGGAAGTCGAAGACGGCGGCCTTGGTGAGGGCGTGGGGGATTGCGGAGAAGTGGTCGCAGCCGGGGACCCAGACGGCGTGGCCGGAGGGGAAGACGCGTGCCAGGCCCTCGGGGTCGCCCGCGCCTTCATCGCCGCGGCCGGCGACGACCAGCACGGGCATGGGCAGGCGCGCCATGGCCTCGCGGTCGAGCGGCGGGTTCACGGCCTGGACGACGGCGGCCAGCGCCTTGCGGTCCTCGCCCTGTTCGTCGGCGAACTGGCGGAAGGACTTCAGCATCTCGTGGGTGATGGTGCCCGGGTCTTCGGCCAGCATGGCGTCGGCCATGACCGTGCTGCGGTCTTCCGGCGAGGGCTGCAGCAGCTTCTCGCCGATGCCGCCGAGGATCAGGTTGGTCACCCGCTCCGGCGCGGCCATGGCGACGCCGAGCGCCGTGCGCGTGCCCATGGAATAGCCGAAGACATCGGCGCGGCGGACGCCCAGGTGGTCCATCAGGGCCAGAACGTCGCCGGCCAGGTTTTCGCGCGTGTAGGCCTGCGGGTCGTAGAGCTTCGCGCTCTCGCCGTGGCCCCGCTGGTCCAGCGCGATCACTCGCATGTGGCGCCGGTCGAAGGCCGAGTACCAGCCGGTGCGCTTCCAGCCCTCGTTGCGGTTCGACGCGTAGCCGTGGATCAGGACGACGGTCCGCTCGGGCGGGCCTGAGGGCTCAAGGTCGTCGTAGGCGATTTTGACGCCGTCGTGGGTAAAGCTGGCCATGTGGCGCAGCCTAGCGTCAGGGCGCCTCGCCGGTCCACTCCCAGTGCCAGGGCTCGAACGGATAGGGGACGAAGCCGAAGCGGTCGGCGTTGGCCACCAGCCAGCGGTAGGCGGGCGTCGTACTCATGAAGGCGCGGTTGGGGTCGGCGCTGGAGTCGGGGCCGAAACCCGGCGCCTGGCCGACGTAGAGATCCATGGCGAGGCCCGTGCGGTGGGCCGAGCAGGTGGCGCGGACCAGGCCGTTGCAGTTGTGCTCGGCGGCGCAGCGGGCGTCGTCGGCGGCCGGGCTGCGGAAACCGGAGAAGATGGTCAGGTTTCGCAGATCGGCGGCGATGGCGGGGTCCTCGCGCCGCGCGGCCGCGGCCATCTGGCGGTAGGCGGACAGCGCGCCGGGCCGCAGCTGGATCGCCTTGCCGCCATAGCCTTCGGCGGCCGCGGCGTTGGCGAGCGCCGAGGCGGCGGGCGGATTGGGGCAAATGCGTTTGGCGCTGAGCTGCACGAAGGGACGGCGGAGCTGGATCGTGGTCTTCAAGGCGCCGAAGACGGCGGGCGTTACGATGCCGTCGTCTGGCAGCCTGTGGTCCCGGGACCATCCGGCCAGGGCCTGGGCGAAGCCAGGGGTGCCGGGCGCGCAGGCGGTGTGGATCTCACGCCCGATCAGCGGGGCGTAGGTCGCCCAGCCGGTCTCGCTGCGTCCGAACGGCGCCCACGCCAGGGTTTGCAGGGAGGCCGCGTTGGCTCGGGCTGCAGGCGCCGGGCCGTCCGAGCAGATCGCGGTGGCGAGGGCGGGCGTGTGAGCCGGCGGCGTTGGCGCGGCTGGAGGCGTAGGCGGCGTCGTCGGGCTTGCGGTGACTGGCAATGGGTTGGCCGCAGGCTTGGGAACCGGCGCGCAACTCGTCACGCGCAGGACGACGAAGCCCAGCACGAGCACCGCGACCGCCAGTCCCGCCAGGAACCGCAGAGCTTCTGAAGCCTTGAACCTCACGCCCCGATAACGCGCGGCGCCCACCTGAGGTCCCCATGACGTTTGCCAAGGCCGCGCTATTCGCCGGCGCTCCGCTGCTGCTGCTCGCCGCGGCCTGCTCCGATCCTGCGTCCAAGTCGCAGACCGCATCGACCCAGGCGGCCAATGCGCAGGGCGGCTCGCCCATGGTGGTGGCCCAGCTCGCGCCGACGCCCACGGCGGCCGACGTCACCTCGGTGCAGCCCACGCCCGACGGCGACATTCGCCCCGATGCGCCCGATCCCGCCATCGTGCAGTCGGCCTCGCGGCTGGCCCAGCCGATCGACACCGCCGACTGGAAGGCCGAACCGGTGACGCCGCTGGCGAAGAAGAACGCCTTGCTGCGCGCCGAAGTGCTGCTGGCCCGCGCCAAGTTCTCGCCGGGCGTCATCGACGGCCAGGACGGCGGCAACCTGCAGAACGCCATCGCCGCCTTCGAGACGGCCCACCAGCTGCCCGTCGACGGGAAGATGAGCCCGGCGGTCTGGACCGCGCTTTCCCAGGACGCCCAGCCGGCGCTGACCGACTACACGATCACCGCCGCCGACGTGAAAGGCCCGTTCCTGGCCAAGGTGCCGACCGACATGGCGGACATGGCCAAGCTGCCGGCCATGAGCTTCACCGGCCCGGTGCAGGAGCTGGCCGAGCGGTTCCACATGGACGAGGCCCTGCTGAAGAGCCTCAATCCCAACGCCGATTTCAGCGTCGCGGGCACGCAGATCGTGGTCGCGGCGCTCGGCTCCGACAAGCTGAAGGTTCCGGTCAGCCGCATCGAGGTCGACAAGACCAGACGCCAGGTCCGCGCCTATGGCGCGGCCGACCTGCTGCTGGCGGTGTCTATCCGGCGACGGTGGGTTCGATCGACCGGCCGGCCCCGAGCGGCGAGTGGGCGGTCCGCACCGTCGCCCCCAACCCGACCTACACCTATGACCCCAGCCGCCTGACCTTCGGCAAGGCGTCGAACGGCAAGCTGACGGTTCCCGCGGGGCCGAACAATCCGGTGGGCTCGACCTGGATCGACCTGACCAAGGACACCTACGGCATCCATGGCACGCCCGACCCCCGCATGGTCGGCAAGGCCGCCAGCCACGGCTGCGTGCGCCTGACCAACTGGGACGCGCGCCAGCTCAGCCAGGCGGTGAAGAAGGGGACCAAGGTCGACTTCGTGGGCGTCGAACAGGCCAAGGCGCCCAAGGCCGCCGACTGAGCCTCAAGATGCTCCCCCAGCGCGGAGCGCGATTGAGGGGGAGCTGTCCGCGAAGACGGACTGAGGGGGTTTCCTCTCCGGCGTTCGGGATGTCGGCTGTCTCGGACTCGGCGGGTGAAACCCCCTCCGTCTCGGCGCTTCGCACCGAGCCACCTCCCCCTGATCGGCCTTCGGCCTTGGGGGAGGATCTAGAACCTAGCTGCGCCAGCGCAGCGTCACCGGCTCGACCGGATTGGCGAAGGGGCGGCCTTCGCGGCGGCTGGCGGTCCATTCGCGCTTGAGCTGCTGGTACCACTTGGCCTGGCGGTCGGCGTCGTCGATCCACAGGAGGCTGGGGTCGTACTTCAGCCCCTGGTTCTGCAGGTTCACCATGTCGCCGTCCTGGCGCAGGAACGCACGGGCGCCGGCCTTGATGAACGGGCGCAGGAACAGGAAGGCCGGGTGGTCGGACCAGACGATCTGGGTGATCCGGGTGGTCTTCTCGTTCACCGGGGTCAGGCAGGTCAGCGACAGCACCTGGCGCCTGCCGACCGTCACATGCTCCCAGCGCAGGCCGGGGATGCGGAAGGTGATCTCGGTCAGGGGCTCGCCGCCGAGGATGGCGTAGGCGCGGCTGTTCTTCGACGGCTCGTGACGGACCATGGCGAAGCCGGCGTCGCGCGGCTCGAACTTCTTGGCCTTCTCGTGCTGGCTGGATTTCGAGCGCCACCACCACTGCTGATGCACATAGGGTCCGTGGGCCGGGTCCATCAGGCCGACGACGGCGTGGTCGATGTGGGCCTCGAAGTCCATGCGGTCGACCAGCTTGGGCGCCCCGCCGACGACGCCCTCGAAGACCGGCGGCGGTTCGCTTGGCTGGGCGTCGCCGCGGGCGTCGGAGCCGACCCAGACGAAGACCAGGCCCTGGCTCTCGGCGACCGGATAGCGGCGCACGCGGATGCGGCTGACGTCCATCGCCTGGTCGTCCACCAGCGACGGGATCGCCGCGCAGGCGCCGTCAGCCCGGAAGCGCCAGCCGTGGTAGGGGCACTCGACGGTCGTCGCGCCCGAGGTCTCTTGGTGGAAACGCCCGGCGGAGAGCGGCGCGGCGCGGTGCGGGCAGATGTCTCGCAGGGCGAAAAGCTCGCCTTTGGGCGAGCGGCCGAGCAGGACGGGTTCGCCCAGCAGTTCATGGCGGGCGAGCTTGCCGGGCTTCAGGTCGCTGGAGAGCGCGGCGAAATACCAGATGTCGGTCAGGAATCCCTGGCCGAACTTGCTGTCCGCCCTGCCTGGTTTGCTGTCGCCCTCGGCCATAGTGCGGTTCTAGGCTGGCTCGGCGCGCCGTGAAAGCCTCGCTGCGAGTCAGTGGATTCAATGATATCGAATTCACAGATGCAGCGAATTCGTTTTTCCGGCGAGAGGTCGCGGTCTACGTCGTCAGCCAGCGATGGAGACTTGCTGATGTTGAAGATTGCCATTTGCGCCGCCGCCGCGGCGCTGTTGCTGACCAGCGCGGCCCGCGCCCAACCGGCCCCGGCCGACGAGGCCGCCGTCATGCGCGACTTCGTCTCCGGCACCTGGGAGATCGACGTGCCCGCCGGCGACTGGAGCGCCAAGTATTTCCTGGCGGCCGATCACACCTTTCGCGAGACCGGCTCGGACGGGGAGGTGCGCGGGACCTGGGAAGTGAAGGACGGCAAGGTCTGCACGACCGCCGACCATCTCGTGGCTCCGGACCGGATCAAGACCTACTGCAACAAGGGCGCGGGTCGGCACACGGGCGACCAGTGGACTGACGCCGACCCGGTGACGGGCAACGCCGTCTTTTTCACCCTGAAGGCTGGCCGCTAGGCGAGCTTGAGGAACGCTGCGGCCCATTCCGAAAGGCCGATGGAGCCGCCGCGCAGGTCGGCGTCGCCGGCGCGGACCTCCAGCAGGGTCGCGCCGTCGAGCTCCGGCGCGTCCACGAACCTCGGCTCGCCGCTCATGTTGAACAGGCAGGCGATGGCCTCATCGCCGTCCCGCCGGATGAAGCCCAGGACCGGATCGGGCAGGTCGAGGACCGTCAGTTCGCCCACGGTCATGGCCGCGGACTCCCGGCGAAATTCGATCATCGCGCGGGCGAAGTTCAGCGTGGAGTCCGGGTCGGCGTCCTGGGTCGCGACGGTCAGGTCCGCATGCTCGGCGGCGGCCGGCAGCCAGGGCGTTCCGGTGCTGAAGCCGAGGTTCGGTCCGGGGTTCCAGGGCATAGGGGTTCGGCAGCCGTCGCGGCCGCCGGTGTAGGGGTAGTAGAGGTCGCCGACCGGATCGCGCAGCTGGTCGCGGCGCAGGCTCGCCTGCGGCAGGCCCAGTTCTTCGCCTTGATAGATCAGCGTGGTGCCCTTGAGGCTGAGCAGCAGGGCGAACAGCAACTTGGCCAGTTCCGGTGAGGCGTCCTCGCCGCCGAAGCGGCTGAGCGTGCGCGGCACATCGTGGTTGGAAAAGCTGATGGTCGGCCAGTGCGCCGGGAAGCGCGCGAGCGTCGCGTAGTGGTCCTTGATGAACTGGGGCTCGAGCTTGCGGGCCAGCAGCAGGACGAAGGTGTAGGCCGAGTGCAGGCCTTCGCTGGGCGAGAGGTAGGCGCCGCAGCGTTCCTCCTCTTCCGAGAATTCGCCGAAGACGAAGCGGTCGCCCCCGTTCTTGCCGGAATGCGCTTCGACGCGGCGGCGGATGACCTCCAGCGTCTCGACGTTCTCCGGCAGGTTGGAGTCGTTCAGGTGCCGCTGCAGGTTGCCGGCGTGGGACCAGTCGTACCGCGTGCGCTCGGCCATCGGCACGGGCGGATTGTCGGTGAGCGCCGCGTCGTGGAGGAAGGTGCCGGCGACGTCGAGGCGGAAGCCGTCGACGCCCTTGCTGAGCCAGGTGTCGAGGACGCTGAGGGCGGCCTCCCGCGCGGCGTCGCTACGCCAGTTCAGCTTCGGTTGCTGGCGCAGGAACTTGTGGTGGTAGTGCTGCCGCCTGGCCGGCTGATAGGCCCAGGCCGGGCCGCCGAACACCGAGAGCCAGTTGTTGGGCGCCGTGCCGTCGGCCTGCGGGTCCGCCCAGACATACCAGTCGGCCTTGGGCCCGTCCGCGCCGCCGGTCAGGCTCTCGACGTACCAGGGATGCACGTCGGAGGTATGGCTCAGCACCTCGTCCAGCACGACCTTCAGACCGCGCGCGTGGGCGGCGTCCAACAGGCGCTGGAAATCGTCGGGTGTGCCGTAGTCGCCCTGCACGCCGTCATAGTCGGCGATGTCGTAGCCCCAGTCGCGGTTGGGCGAGGGGTGGATCGGCGAGAGCCAGATCCCGTCGACGCCCAGGCTCTGGATATAGTCCAGCTTGGCCGCGACGCCGGGCAGGTCGCCGTGCCCGTCGCCGTCGCTGTCGAAGAAGCTGCGGACGTAGACGTGGTAGAGGACCGCGCCCTGCCACCACGGCCGCGCCACCTAGGTCAGACCTCGGACGTGTCGTTGATGATCCGCGAGACCAGGCCGTAGTCGACGGCTTCCTCGGCGCTCATCCAGAAATTCCGCTGGGTGTCCTTGACGATCCGCTCGACGGTCTGGCCGGTCTCCTTGGCGATCATCCGGTTCACGCGGTCGCGCATCTTGATGATCTGCTCGGCCTCGATCTGGATGTCGCTGGCCTGGCCGCGCATGCCGCCGGCCGGCTGGTGCAGCAGGAAGCGGGTGTTGGGCAGGCAGAGACGGTTTTCCTTCTTGGCGCCCAGGAAGATGTGCGCGCCTGCGCTGGCCACCCAGCCTGTGCCGATCACCTTCACCTCGACGCCGCAGAAGCGGATCATGTCGTGGATGGTGTCGCCGCTTTCGACGTGGCCGCCCGGCGAGTTGATGATCACCCGGATCGGCTTGTCGTTGTCCGCCGAAAAGGCGGTGATCTGGGCGGTGACGCGCTCGGCCAGCCGCATGTCGATCTCGCCGAAGATCAGCACGGTGCGCGACTTGAACAGCGCGTTCTGCACCGGACCGGCGGTCATCGGCATGTCGGGCTGGCGGCCCTTGTCCTCGTCGTCGCCGTCTTCGTCGTCGAGCCAGCTGGTGTAGATCTCGCGCATGTAGTCCTCGTGAATTCCTGTGCCCGGAACGTGCGTCGCCGGAGCCGCCACCGCAAGGGGGCGCCCGCCGATTCCCCCCGGCTTGTTGGGGCGTGGGGCCTGACAAGCCACGGTCGAGATGGCAGTAACGTTCAAAAGCCTAAGGGGAAGCTTCAATGGCGGCTTCATTCTACGACATCAGTGCGGCGCCGTTCCTGCAGACGGTCAGCGCGGTGGCGAATTTCCTCGACCGCGCGGCCGAGTACGCCACGGCGCGGGGTCCTGACCTCGAAGACCTAGTCACCGAGCGCCTGTTCTTCGACATGGCGCCCTTCCACTTCCACGTCGAATGCGTGTCGCACCATTCGCTGCCGGCGCTGGAGGCGGTGAAGACCGGCGTCTTCAATCCGCCGGGCCTTCGCGGCCGGGTCGCCTTCGCCGAACTGCAGGCCATGACCCGCGAGACGGAAGCGGCGCTCCGCGCGCTCACGCCGGATGAGGTCAACAGCTGGGCGGGCAAGGACCTGGACCTGCAGATCGGCCCGCGGCGGCTGGCTTTCACGCCGGAGAGCTTCATCCTCACCTTCTCGCTGCCCAACTTCCATTTCCACGCCAGCATGGCCTACGCCATCCTGCGCACCAACGGCGTGCCGGTCGGCAAGCGGGACTATGAGGGCCAGCTGCGGACGAGCACGACCTAGCCCGCCGCGGTGGCGATCAGGCGGGCGTAGAACTCGACGCACTGCTTCAGGTTGGTCAGCGTCAGGTGCTCGTTGGTCCCGTGGATCGCCTCGATGTCCTTGTCGCCGAAATCCATGGGCTGGAAGCGGTAGACGTCGCTGGCGACCGGCTGCAGGAAGCGGCTGTCGGTGCCGGCGGTGACCAGGCTCGGCGCCACCGGCGCGCCGGTGACGGCGCCGGCGACCGCGGCCAGCGCCTTCCAGCCGTCGGAGCTGGTGGAGGAGACCGGCGAGGGCTCAAACGGCGGATCGACCCAGCCGAGCGTGACCGGCAGGCCGGCGACCGCTGCTTTGGCCTTGGCCATGACGCCGGCCGAGGTGTCGCCGGGCGCGATGCGGTAGTTGATCCAGGCAGCGGCGTCCTGCGGCAGGACATTTTCCTTGGGGCTGCCCTGCAACATGGTCGGCGCGATGGTGGTGTGCAGCAGCGCGGCGCCGGCCGGGGTCGCGCCGATCTGCTTGATCAGCAAGGGCTTGAAGAGCCAGGCGTTGGCGACCGCCATCCTGACCGGGAACGGCGCGCTGGGCGCCAGCGTCTCAAGCATGGCCGCGCCCGGGCCCCGGAAGGCCATGGGGAAGCCGTGGCTCGCGATGGCCGTGATGGCATGGGCGAGGGTCACCACGCCACCGCCGTCGGCGGGCGGCGCGGAGGAGTGGCCGCCCTGCGCCTTGGCCGTCACCTTGAGGGTCGCATAGCCCTTCTCGGCCAGACCGATCAGCGCGAGGCGCCCGCCGGTGATCGGGTTCTGGGTGATGACCGCCAGGCCCTCGTCGACCACGAACTGCGCCTTCACCCCGCGCGATTTCAGCAGGGCCGCGGCGGCGCGCGCGCCGGTCCCGTGGGTTTCCTCGTCCTCGCCGGAGACGACGATGACGGTGCGCTGGGGCTTGAAGCCGCTCTTGGCCAGGGACTCGATGCCCTCGAAGAGGGTGATCAGGCTGCCCTTGTCGTCGATCGACCCACGCCCCCAGACCGCGCCGTCGGCGATCGCGCCGGAGAACGGCGGATGCTTCCAGTCGCCCTCGGAGCCCGCGGTCACGGGCACAACGTCCTGGTGGGCCATGAGGATGACGGGGCTGAGCGACGGGTCCGAGCCCCTCCAGGTGTAGACCAGGGTGTTCTTAGCCACGATCTCGCGTGTCATGGCGGCGTGGGCGGCGGGATAGGCCGACTGCAGGAAGTCATGCAGCCGGGTCCATTCGGCCGGCTGGTCGTCAGCCAGGCTCTGGTGGCTGACCGTCTGAATCTGCACCGCCTGCGACAGGTGCTGGGCGGCGGTGTCGACATCGATGGCGACGGCGGGCGCGACCTTCACTGAGGCGAGGTCGGCGGCGGCCGGGGCCTTGAAGGTGACCGTCCTGACCAGCACGACGGCGACCAGCAGGACGACGATCAGCACCAGCCCCAACAGCATCCGGCCCAATATGCGCATCAGCTCGCGTCTCCCGTTTTGCGGAGTTTAGGGCCGCGTCCGCCGATTGTCGCCGCCGCGCGCCATCGCTAGCGTCGGCTGATGACCCATCCGACCTTCGACCTGGGATTCGCGGCGACCGACGAGGCGGTGGCGGTGGCAGAGGTGATCCAGGAGGCGGCGCGCTGGGTCACGACCTGGCGCGCGCAACTGTGGGACCCGGAGCTGGTCGGCCTGGCCTTCGTGACGCCGATTATCGCGCGCGGGCAGATGTTGACCGCCAAGACCGGCGGCCAGATCGCCGGAGTGATGATCCTTGAGCCCGAGGACCCGCATTTCTGGCCTGACCACCCGAAGGGCGAGGCGGCTTATGTGCACAAACTCGCCGTCCGCCGCGCCTTTGCCGGGGCGGGCGTGCCCGCCGCGCTGATGGAGCACGCCGCCGCGCTGACGAGGCAGGATGGCCGGCGGTTCCTGCGGCTCGACTGTGACCCGCCGCTGACGGGCTTCTACCAGCGCCTGGGATTCGCCCTCGTCGACGAACGGGACGTGGTGCATCCCGAAGCTGGCCCGATGCGCGTCGCGCGGATGGAGCGAGGGCTCGCCGCCGGGCCGGCTTGACGGGCCGCGACCCCCCATCGCAAATGGCCGCCAAATCAAACGAACGTTTTAGAGGATGCGCACGATGAGCGACGTGATGAGCAAGGCCGGCAGCATCGCGGGCACGCTGTTCGACCTGACGGGCAAGGTGGCGGTGATCACCGGCTCTTCGCGCGGCATCGGCAAGGCGATCGCCGAGCAGATGGCGGCCCACGGCGCCAAGGTGACGATCTCGTCGCGCAAGGCGGGGCCCTGCGAAGAGGTCGCCGCGGCGATCAACGCGACGTCGCCCGGCCACGCCATCGCGGTCCCGGCCAACATCTCCTCGAAAGACGACCTGCAGCGGCTGATGGACGAGACCCGCAAGGCGTTCGGCAAGATCGACATCCTGGTCTGCAACGCCGCGTCCAACCCGTTTTACGGCAGCCAGCTCGACATCAGCGACGATGCCTTCGGCAAGATCCTCACCAACAACATCGTCGCCAACAATTGGATGATCGGCATGGTCGCGCCGGAGATGAAGGCGCGCAAAGACGGCGCGATCATCATCGTCTCCTCGATCGGAGGGCTGCGCGGGTCGGAGGTGATCGGCGCCTACTGCATCTCCAAGGCCGCCGACATGCAGCTCGCCCGCAACCTCGCCAAGGAGCTTGGGCCGGACAACATCCGGGTCAATTGCGTGGCGCCCGGCCTGGTGAAGACCGACTTCGCCAAGGCGCTCTGGGACACCCCGGCCGGCGAGGAACGCGCCAGCGCCGGCACCCCGCTGCGCCGCTTGGGCGAGCCCGACGACCTGGCCGGCGCCGCGGTCTATCTGGCGAGCCGCGCGGGGGCGTGGACCACCGGACAGACGTTTGTGGTGGATGGCGGCTCGACCTGCTGAAGCCGCTCGGCGAAGGGTGAGGCGCGATACGCCCTATGGGAGAAACCATTGTTCTTTGAAACCGGAGCGTGCAAAGTGCTGCTTCCCGAGAGGAACAAGCCCATGACCGAATTTCGCATCGCGTTCTGCGCGGCCGCCGCCGTCCTGCTCTCCGCGGGTGGGGCCAGCGCAAGCAACATTATCTTCAGCGACGATTTCGAGTCGGGCTCGCTGGCGCCCTGGAGTGTCGCTGGCGATATCAACAATGTCACGGAAGGCGACTACAGTGGTTGTTGCGGCTTCATCACCAGCCACCCAGACAACCGAGTGGCCGCCTTCGGCGGGGGCTTTGGGACCGGCAATGAAGTGCTCAGCCTGAGCTTCGTCGACGTGGTCGGCCGGACCTACTTCCTGAGCTACGACTGGGCGTTCGTCGGCGGCCAGGCCAACAGCCTGGAAGCGACCGCTGGCGACATGACGCACGGCTTCTGCTGCAGCGGCTCGATCGACTTCGACTCCTCCTTCATGCACGACACGATCAAGTTCGTAGGCACGGGCCTGGATACCGTGCGGTTCTCGGTGCAGGACAATCCCTTGGACAGCACCGACACCGTCATCGACAACGTCAAACTCTCCGTGCCAGAGCCGGCGAGTTGGGCGCTGATGATCGCGGGCTTCGGCCTGGCCGGCGCGGCGCTTCGCCGCCGCCGGACGGCGCTGGCCGTCTAACCCGCCTTCGACCCCGCCCGCGCCATCCCGTCGTGGTCGCCGAGGGTTCTCGGCTCCACGTCGGTCCAGCGGTCGTCGCGGGTCGCCTCATGGGCCTGGTTCAGCGGGTAGTGGATGCGGTTCTCGGGCTTCGGCCGTTCGCCGCCGACCAGCAGGCGCACCTCTTCATCGGTGTTGTTGAGGAAGGCGTGGCAAATCCCCGTGCCGGCTGGGAAGGCGATGAAGTCGCCTGGGACCAAGGGATGCAGCACCCCGTCGATCCAGACGTCGGGCCTGCCCTCCAGCACGAAGGCGAACTCCTCCTCGGCGCTCTCGGCGTGGGGATAGGAGGTGCGGCGGCCGGGCGGCAGGCGCTCGTGGTGGACGCCGATGCGGGTCAGGCCCAGGAGGCGGCCAATGGGCGCGCCGACCGACAGCAACTCAGTGTCGTCGGGATAGCAGGCGTCGTCGGCGCCCTCGAGGTCGCGCCAGTTCGCGATGAAGTCCGGCCGTTCCATGGGGTGTCGCCTCGCCTGTCCAGCCGTCTATCTAGGGGCCGCAGGCGGTTTTCGCGACCGGCTTGCGCTCAGGTTTTGACGATGAACTCCAGGCCGCCCTCGAACGGCAGGGTCATGGCGCGAAGGCCGTTCGCCGGGTCATCCACGTAGGCGAGGAACTTCGCATAGGCGTGGCGGACGCGGGTGGTGTTGTCGGCGACGATCACCGCGCCGGGGCGCAGGTGCGGGCCCATCAGCTCGATGGCCGGCCGGGCCATCTCGGTCCAGATGTCCATCAGCACGAAGTCGACCGGGCCCTCGATCACCTTCAGCGTCTCGCGCAGGTCGCCCTCGCGCAGGTCGATGAAGTCGGTCAGGCCGGCTTGGGCGAAATGGGCGCGGGCGATGGCGGCCTTGGCCGGCTCGTACTCCGTGGCGATCACCACGCCGCCGCCGCCGTTCGCCCGCACCGCGTCGGCCAGATAGAGGGTCGAGACGCCGTGCGAGGTCCCCACCTCGACGATCCGCTTGGCCCTCAGCGACCGGCAGAGAAGGTGGCAGAACTCCGCCTTGTCCGGCTCCAGCGCCACCAGCTTGTCGGCCATGTAGCGGTGGGACTTCTCGTCGAAGCCGTCCCAGGAGAGTTCGCCACGCTTGCCGCGCTCGGAAAACCAGGCGCCGGTCTCGGCCTCCTGGGCTTGGCTCTGGGCCTGCAGCCGGTCGATGAGCGCCTGCAGCTTGGGGTCGGAGAACACGCTCATTCCGGCCACTGGACGGTTTCGTACTGCATGGCGCCAGCGATGTTGCCCTCGGTGTCCTGGAAGAAGATCAGGTGGCCGACGGTCTCAATGTGGAAGGGCGGCATCAGGACCTTGCCGCCGTTGGCCTCGATGGCGGCGATGGTCGCGTGGATGTCGTCGACGCCGAAGCTGAGTTCCATCCCCGGCATCTTGTGGCCGCCGAGGTCGCGCCGACCTTGCAGCGCCCCCATGTGGCCGCCGCCGGAGTCACGGGTCTGATAGAAGCCCGGCGGACCCCAGGGCGTGAAGGTCCAGCCGAAGACCTGTTCGTAGAAGGCCTTGGCGCGCGGCACGTCGTCGGCGTTGATCGCGAAGTGACGCAGAGTGGCTGGCATTGTTCAGGCTCCTTCGCGGCTAAGCTAGACCTTTGATGGGGCGGCGCGCTTGCGCTAGTCTGCCGAACAATGTCGCAGATGCGCCAAATCGAGCCCGATCCCGACGGCTATCCCGTGCGCGGGCTGGCGACCACCTATCGCACCGGCCACCGGCTGGACCTGCACGCGCACCCCTGGGCGCAGCTGGTCTATGCGGTAAGCGGGGTGATGCAGGTGGAGACGCCGCATGCCGCCTGGCTGGTGCCGCCGACCCGGGCGATCTGGCTGCCGCCGCGCATGCCGCACGCCATCGAGATGCGCGGGGTGGTCGCCATGCGGACACTCTATCTGACACCGGTCGATCCGGAGGGGCGGCTGGCGCACTGCCGGGCGCTGGAGGTGGCGCCGCTGCTGCGCGAGCTGATCCTGCACATTGTGGGCTTAGGGATGCTGCGCGAGGGCGATCTTGAGCACGAGCGGCTGGGCGGCGTGCTGATCGACCTTTTGGCGCAGGACAAGACCCCGCCGCTGGACCTGCCACTGCCGAAGGATGCGCGGGCGCGGGGTCTCGCCGAGCGGATCCTGGCGAATCCTGGCGACGAGGCGACGCTGGCCGACCTGGCGCGGGGCTCTGGGGCGAGCCTGCGGACCCTGCAGCGGCTGTTCCTGGCGGAGACCGGCCTGCCGCTGGAGCCGTGGCGCTGCCGGGCGCGGATGCAGCAGGGCGTAGTGGCCTTGAGCGCCGGGGCCTCGGTCACCGCCGCGGCGTTGGAAAGCGGGTATCAGAGCCCCAGCGCCTTCATCGCCGCTTTCAAGCGCGCCTTTGGGACGACACCGGGACGCTATCGGCCGGCCTGAGCCGGCCGGACTCGCGCGCATCGCTGCGCGATGCCAAGGAGGGGGCATGATCCCCTGGGAACACCTCGCTGCCGCCCAGATCCCCGACGGCGGCGAACTGCGCCTGATGCGGCGGGGCGCGGAGCTGTCGATCATGTCGGGGTCGACCGAGCTGATGAACAGCCGGCTGAGCGGCTCGGAAAAGGCGCTGGCGAGCCTGGCGATCGAGCGCCTGGGTGGCCGGTCCAAACCGCAGATTCTGATCGGCGGCCTCGGCATGGGCTTCACCCTGCGCGCCGCGCTGGCGGACCTGCCGAAGGAGGCCGCGGTCGTGGTGGCGGAGCTGGTGCCGGCGGTGGTGGCCTGGGCGCGGGGACCGATGGCCGGGCTGTTCGAGGGTTGCCTGGACGATCCGCGGGTGAGCGTCCGCGAGGCTGACGTGGCGCTGGTGATTGGAGAGGCGCGCGGTGGCTTCGACGCGATCCTGCTGGACGTCGACAATGGGCCGGGCGGGCTCAACCGCGAGGCCAACGATGGGCTCTATTCACCGGCGGGGCTGGCGGCGGCCAAGCGGGCCTTGAGGCCCGGCGGCGTGCTGGCGGTCTGGTCGGGCGGCCGCGACGACGGGTTCACGCGGCGGCTGAGGAGCGCCGGCTACGCCGCCGAGGAAGTCCAGGTGCGAGCCACCGGCGGCAAGCGCGGCGCGCGGCACGTCATCTGGCTGGCGACGCCACGCTGAGCTCGCGGGCCTTGGCCAGGCGCTCGATGCCGGCGTCCAGCGTCGCGTCGCGCTTGGAGAAGCACAGGCGCACGATGTTCCGCACCACGTCGACCTCATAGAGCGCCGAGACGGGGATCGCCGCGACGCCCGCCTCATGCACGGCGCGCAGGCAGAAGTCGCGGTCGGGCTCGGCGACGCCCGAGGCGGTCAGGTCGATGTTGACGAAATAGGTCCCCTGGGCCGGCAGGACGGCGAAGCCTTCGCGCTTGAGGCCCTCGCTCAACCGGTCGCGGGAGGCTTCGAGATCGCGCGGCATGGTCCGGAACCAGTCGTCGGAATTGTCCAGGCCCCAGGCCACGGCGGCCTGCAGGTTGGGCGCGGTGGTGAAGGTCAGGAACTGGTGGGCGCGCGCCAGGCTGTAGGAGAGCGCCGGCGCGGCGCAGAGGAAGCCGACCTTCCAGCCGGTGAGGCCGAACATCTTGCCCGCCGAGCCGATCTTCACGCAGCGCTCGCGCATGCCCGGAAAGGCGATCAGCGGCCGATGCTTGGCATTGCCGAACACCACCTGCTCCCAGACCTCGTCGCAGATGGCGATGACGTCGTGCTTCACGCAGAGCTCGGCCAGCAGCGCCAGATCCTCGTCGGGCAGGACCGTGCCGGCGGGGTTGTTGGGATTGTTCAGGACCACGAACCGGGTCTTGTCGCTGAAGGCGGCCTCGAGCATCGCCCGGTCGAAGCGCCAGCGCGGCGGCTGCAGGCTGATCAGCTTGGGGACGCCGCCGGCCAGGCGGATCACCGGCAGGTAGCTGTCGTAGAGCGGTTGGAAAACGATCACCTCGTCGCCCGGCTGGATCAGGCCGAGGAACGCCGCGGCCAGGGCCTCGGTGGCGCCAGACGTGATGGTGATCTCGGTCGTCGGATCGAGGTCCAGCCCCTGCGTCCGCGCGTAGTGGCCGGCCACGGCGGCGCGAAGTTCCGGCAGGCCGGCCATCGGCGGATACTGGTTGTAGCCGTTCAGGATGGCGTCGGCGGCCTTGGCGCGGACGGCTTCCGGCCCCGGGTCGTCGGGGAAGCCTTGGCCTAGGTTTATGGCGCCAAGCGTGCGGGCGAGACCCGACATCTCTTCGAAGACGGTCATCGGCAGGCTTGAGAAGATCGGGTTGGGCATTAGATCATCTAAGTCGACTGATTGCGGGCGGGCGAAGCTTTGCCTTCATGACCGGCGAGGGGGTGGAAAGTCCATGGAGATCGTCGAGTTCGCGGCCGAGCACGCGCAGGCCTTCAAGGTGCTGAATGAGGCCTGGATCACCAAATACTTCGCCATCGAGGCCAAGGACCGCGAGGTGCTGGACGATCCCAAGGGCAAAATCGTCGACGCCGGCGGGCGCATCTTCATGGCCTTCAAGGACGCGGAGCCGGTCGGCTGCGTGGCGCTGATCCGCATGGAGGACGGGGGCTATGAGGTCGCCAAGATGACCGTGCTGGAGACCCTGCGCGGCTCGGGCCTCGGCAAACTCCTGATGCAGCGCTGCATCGACGCGGGCGCGGAAGCCGGCGCGCCCAGGCTCTATCTGGAGACCAATTCCAGCCTGGGGCCGGCGCTTGGCCTCTATCGGACCATGGGCTTCGTCGAAACCGATCCGCCGAGCCACAACGACTATGCGCGCGGCGATACCTGGATGGAGCGGCGGTACTAGCTAGCGGGTCGCCAGCACCACGCCCAGCAGGACGGCGGTCCAGTGGGCCGCGGCGGCGGCGACCACATGGCCGTGCCAGATGGCGCGCGAGAACTTCAGGCGCTTGTTCACGTAGAAGATCACGCCGGTGGAATAGAGCACGCCGCCGGCCAGCAGCAGCAGCAGGGCGACCCAATAGACGTGGTCGATCATCGGCTTGAGCGCCACCACCACCAGCCAGCCCAGCGCCAGGTAGAGCGCCAGCGACAGGCGCCGGTCCATCTTCGGCATGGTCAGCTTCATCGCCACGCCCAGCCCCGCGATCGACCAGACCGCGATGGTCATGCCCCAGGCCCAGCCGCCGGACAGGTTATGGATGGTGAAGGGGGTGTAGGAGCCGGCGATCATCAGGAAGATGCCCGCGTGGTCCAGGTTGCGCAGCTTCGGGCGATAGCGCGCCTTGGCGAAATTATAGGCGGTGGAAAAGGCTAGCATGCACAGCAGCCCAGCCCCGTAGATCGACACGCCGACCACCGCGCTGATCGAGCCGGCGCGCACCGCGAAGGCCAGGAGCACGATCCCGCCCACCAGGGCGAGCGTCAGGCCGATCATATGCACGACCAGATCGGCGCACTTGGCGGCGGGGGTCGGATAGTGGCGCGGTGGCTTTGCGGGAAGAACGACGGCCGGCAGGGTCATGGGAATACTCCGTGGCGTCCACCGGTCTCACTCCTGAGCCGTCCCGTCCAGTTACAGCTTGGAAAACCTGACGGGCGACGGCAAAGCTGATGCAGTTGACGTAAGGGGAAAGCTGGATGCTCAGGCATTTGGGGATGGCGATCGCCGTTGCGGCGGCGTTGGCGGGCGGGTCTGCGGCGGCCAAGGAGCTGGCGTTCAAGGCGAACCTCAGCGGGGCCACGGCCTCGACCGCGACCGGCTCGAAGGCCACGGGCGAAGCGCGGATCCGGGTAAACACCGAGGCGCAGACGGTCGACGTGGCGCTGAACGTCGAGGGCCTGAAGATCGAGGACCTCTGGACCAACCTGCTGCACTCGCCGATGGGGGCGATCCATCTGCACGTCTATGGCTCGAAGGATCACGGCGGCGGCGCGGATTCGGCCCTGATGTTCCCGCTGCCCTATGGGCCGAACTATGTGGCGACGCCCAAGGGCTTCAAGGTCGAGATGAAGGCCGAGCCCTACGCGGAGGGCGCGAAGCTGGTGAACTCCAAGGCGAGCTTCGACGAGTTCGTGGCCGCGCTCGCAAATGGCCGGATCGTCGTCAACATCCACACCAACGCTAAGAATGACGGCGAAATCAGCGGGGATGTGGGCCCCGCCTAGAGTTCCTCCCCTTAGGGGGAGGTGGCGCGCAGCGCCGGAGGGGGCTTCCGCTCAAACCTAGGAGGACCCCCTCAGTCAGCTTCGCTGACAGCTCCCCCTAAGGGGAGCAATTTAGTCTTCCTTGACGCGCTTCTTTCGGAAGCTGGGGTTCAGCACCCTCTTGCGCAGGCGGATGGACTTAGGCGTCACCTCGACCAGCTCGTCCTCCTCGATATAGGCGATGGCCTGTTCGAGGGTCGGGCGGCGCGGCGGGATCAGGCGCACGGCCTCGTCCTTGCCGGCCGACCGGATGTTGGTCAGCTGCTTGGACTTCATCGGATTGACGTCCAGGTCGTCGGCCCGGGAGTTCTCGCCGATGATCATGCCCTGGTAGGTCTTTTCGCCGCCGCCGACAAACATCGTGCCGCGGTCTTCCAGATTCCACAGGGCGAAGTCGGTGGTCTCGCCGTCGGAGTTGGAGACCAGCACGCCCTTGCGGCCGGCGTCGATGGCGCCCTTGTAGGGCTCGTAGTGGCTGAACACGCGGTTCAGCACGCCGGAGCCGCGGGTGTCGGTCAGGAACTCGCCCTGATAGCCGATCAGCGAACGCGACGGGCTCATCAGGCTGAGGCGGGTCTTGCCGGCGCCGGACGGGCCCATGTCCTTCAGCTCGGCTTTGCGGGCCGACAGCTTCTCGATGACGATGCCGGTGAACTCATCGTCCACGTCGATCATCACGTCCTCGACGGGTTCCAGGCGATCGCCGGTATCCGGGTCGGTCTGGAACACCACGCGGGGGCGGCTGATAGAGAGCTCGAAGCCCTCGCGGCGCATGCTTTCGATCAGCACGCCCAGCTGCAGTTCGCCGCGGCCGGCGACCTCATAGGCGTCCTTCTCCGAGGTCTCGGTGACCCGGATCGCGACGTTGGACTCGGCTTCCTTGACCAGACGTGCGGCGATGACCCGGCTTTGCACCTTGTCGCCTTCGCGGCCGGCCAGCGGGCTGTCGTTGACACTGACGGTCATGGAGATGGTTGGCGGGTCGATGGGTTGCGCGGGGAGCGCCTCGGTGACTTCCATGGCGCACAGCGTGTCGGCCACGGTGGCCTTCGACAGGCCCGCGATGGCGACGATGTCGCCGGCTTCGGCGTCCTCGATCGGCTGGCGTTTCAGGCCACGGAAGGCCAGCACCTTGGTGATCCGGCCGCGCTCGATCTCCTTGCCGTCCAGGCCGAGCGCATGGATGGCCATGCCGGGCGTCGCCTTGCCCGACTGGATGCGGCCGGTGAGCAGGCGGCCCAGGAACGGATCGTTCTCGATCAGAACCGAGAGGATTTGGAACGGCTTGTCTTTGTTGGCGACCACGGCCGGCTCCGGCACATGGCGGACGATCAGATCGAACAGCGGCGCCAGGTTGTCGTTAGGCTTGGCCAGATCCATCGTCGCCCAGCCGTTCTTGCCGGACGCATAGATGTGCGGGAAGTCGAGCTGCTCATCGGTGGCACCCATGGCGTCGAACAGGTCGAAGACGTCGTTCAGGATACGGTCGGGGTCGGCGTGCGGCCGGTCGACCTTGTTGAGGCAGAGGATCGGGCGCAGGCCCATCTTCAGCGCCTTGCCGAGCACAAACTTGGTCTGCGGCATGACGCCTTCCTCGGCGTCCACCAGGATCACGCAGCCGTCCACCATGCCCAGGATCCGCTCGACCTCGCCGCCGAAGTCGGCGTGGCCGGGGGTGTCGATGATGTTGATGCGGGTGTCGCCCGCCTCGCCATGCCAGAGCACGGAGGTGCACTTGGCCAGGATGGTGATCCCGCGCTCGCGCTCCTGATCGTTGGAGTCCATGGCGCGTTCGGCGTGCGCCTCGTTGGCGCGGAAGACGCCGGACTGGGCGAGCAGCTGGTCCACCAGCGTGGTCTTGCCGTGGTCGACGTGGGCGATGATGGCGATGTTGCGGAGCGACATGGGATTCTTAAAAGGGGGTCTCGGGGGCGCTTCTAGGGAGCGAGGAAGGCGCGCTTGTAGGGGAGAGACGCCAGAACCGCCAGCTTCGAGTTGGCGCCTGTGACCCTACGGCAGGCCTCTTATGGCCCAGTTATTGTGCGACGCAACCTAAATGGCGATCATATCGCTCGGCGCAAGGCCCGGAAAAGCCTAGGGTTTCCTGTGTCACAGTCATGAAATTGCAGGTTTTTTGTCGCAACCGCTTGCGTCGTTGTGCATCGCACCGTACATTGGATTTGTGAGGCGGCTCTGTCGCCTCTGCCCTTCCTGGGCGTTTCCTCCCTATGAACTGCGGCGCCTTCGGGCGCCGCTTTTTTTTGGCCTTGAGGCTGGGAGGGTCAGCCTCAGATCAGGCTGCCGCCGCCGTCGACGCGGACGATCTGGCCGGTCACGTAGGTGCATTGCATCAGATAGAGGTAGGCCTCGGCCGCTTCCTCGACGGTTCCGGCGCGCGGCAGCGGCAGGTTGGCGGTGAAGCCCTTGATCGTCGCCTCGCCCATGCCCTGAACCTGCTCGCTGGTGATCAGACCCAGGCAGACGGCGTTGACCCGGATGGGCGCCAGATCGCGCGCCAGGCCCATGGCCAGACCCTCCGTCGAGTGCGCCGAGGCCGCGACGAGGGGCATGCCCGGCATCGGCCGGTGGCCCAGCATGCCGCCGGTGAGCGTGATCGAGCCTTCCTTGGCGATCTGGCGGGTGGCGTGTTTGGCGGCGCGCGCCGCGCCCCAGAAGCGGACTTCGATGCGGGCCTTGCTGGCCTCGACGTCGAGATCGCGGGTCGGGCCGAAGAAGTGACCCCAGTCGCCGGCGGTGAACACCAGATGGTCGAAGGGGCCGGCCGCCTCGAAGAAGGCGGCGACCGAGGCCTCGTCCTTCACGTCGACGGTGAGGCCCCTGGTCCCCTGACCAAGCTTCTTTGCCGCCGCCTCGATCCGCGCCGCCTGGCTGGAGCCGACGACCACCTCGGCGCCGGCCGCCATCGCCGCCTCGGCCACCGCGAAGCCGACGCCCGACGCACCGCCGATCACCAACACCTTCGCACCGTCCAACTTCGCCATCACGCGGCTCCTTGTTTGCTTGGGAGAGAGATAGCCGTGGCGGCGAACGGCACAAGGCGGGAGCCTATACCGGTATCGGCTCTACCCCTCAGGATCAGGCTGCGGCGGGAGGTGGTCCGGCGGCAGGCCTTTGAGGCGCCGCGCATGCATCCGCCGGTAGAGGTCCTCCAGGTTCCGCACATAGGCGGGGGTGTCGAAGAGCGGCGTGGTGCGCACTTGCGCCACCCGTGCCCGCACCTGCGCCAACCGCTGGGGATTTCGCGCCAGGGCGAGCGCCAGGGCGCGGTAGTCTTCCAGGTTTTCCACGATCAGGTCCGGCAGGCCGGCGGCGGCGAGCAGGCTGGCCGCCACCCGGCCGGCGAAGGTCTCGCCCCGGCAGGTGATCAGCGGCAGGCCGGCCCACAACGCGTCGCTCGCGGTGGTGTGGGCGGAGCAGGGCAGGCTATCGACGAAGAGATCGGCGTGGCCGATCCGGGCCCGGTGCCGGGGCGCGGGCAGCATCGGGGCGAAGACCAGGCGGGCCGGATCGACGCCCGCCTGCGCCGCGGCGCGCGCCAGGTTGTCGGCGGCCTCGTCCTGCAGCAGCCAGAGCACCGCGTCCGGGACCGCCTGCAGCAGGTCCATCCAGACGGCGAACACCTGCGGCGTGATCTTGTAGGAGCCGTTGAAGCTTGCGAAGACGAAGGCCTGCTCGGGCAGGCCGTGGTCGGCCCGCTTGGTGGTCCGCGCGTCCACCGGGCGCTGGCGGTCGTTGGGCTGGTAGCAGCCCGGCAGCCAGGCGATCTTCTCGGAGTAGGCGTCCACCTCGCCGGGCCCGATCAGGGTGGCGTCGGCGATCAGATAGTCGATGAACGGCGCGCCGGTGGTCATCGGATAGCCTAGGAAGCTCACCTGGATCGGCGCGGCCCCGGCGACGAAGATCCTGGGCCGCGACTCGGCGGTGAAGCCCTTCAGGTCCACGGCGATGTCGAGCCCGCGCCGGACCGCGAGATCGGCGATGGCCGCCGGCTCCAGGCCGGCCACGTCGTCGAAATGCTCGCAGGCCTCTCGCAAGCGGCGGCGCACCGGACTCTCATCCGCCCGGCCGAACGAAAAAGCGCTGACCTCGAAGGCGGTGCGGTCGTGCAGCTCCAGCGCCTCGACCAGCAGGTGGGCGGTCGCGTGCTCGTGAAAGTCGGCGGAGAAGTAGCCGATGCGGATGCGCTTGGCGGGCGGCGGTCCGGCGGGCCTGGGCAGGACCGGAAGGGTTGCGGCGCAATAGGCGGTGGCGCAGCGCAGCTGCTGGCTGGGCGAGAGCGGCATGGCCACGGTGGGAAACGGAATGGCGGCCAGCTCGCCAGCGTCGATCCGCGCGCCCAGTTCGCTGACCAGGCCGTCGAAATCCCGCCATTCGCAGATCCGCATCCGCGCATGCAGCCGCTGTCCGGCCAGATAGCGGAGGCTGGGGTCCAGGGCGTGGGCGGCGTCATAGGCCGCGGCGGCCTCGCTCCAGCGGCTCAGCCGGGCCAGCAGATGGCCCCGCTCGGCATGGGCGCTGGCCGTCACCGCGCCAGAGGCGATCGCGGCGTCATAGACCGCCAGCGCAGCCTCGGCGTCGCCGTCGGCGGCGAGCGCGGTGGCCAGGTTGAAGCGGGCGGTGGCGTTCTCCGGCGTTAGCTCAAGGCAGGCGCGGAAGCTCTCGATGGCCTCGCGGCGGCGGCCGAGGCCGGCCAGCGCATTGCCGCGCGCGGTGTGGGCGAAGCCGTTGCCGGGCGTGAGCGCCAGCGCCCGGTCGGCGCTCTCCAGGGCGGCGTCGAACCGCTGCAGCTCGTTCAGGACGTTGCGCGGTTCAGCAGCACCGAGGCGTCAGCGGGCGCGAGGCCCAGGGCCTGGTCCAGCACCTCCAGCGCCTCAGCCGTGCGGCGTTGGGCGCGAAGAATGGCGCCCAGGTTGGCGAGCGTCGCGGTGTCGCGGGGCTCCAGGCGCACCGACTCCCGCGTCGCCGCCTCGGCCTCGCCCAACCGGCCGGCGCGATAGTGCAGGGCGCCGGCGCGCCGCCACTCGCCAGCGGTCTGCGGTGGGGTTTCGGTCAAGTCCCGGCGGTCCTGTTCGGGGTCGTGGGGTGTGGCGTCAGGACGCCTTTAGCCCAGTCCAGTCGGCGCCCGCCAGCGTGCGGGTCAACCGCTCCAGGTTCGCCTTCAGCGCCTCGAAGCCGGCGGTGGGCGTCAGCGCCGCCTCGTCCAGATAGAGGCCGCGGTTGATCTCGATCTGCAGGGCGTGGATGCGCCGGGCCGGGCGGCCATAGTGCTCGGTGGTGTAGCCGCCCGCGTAGGGATTGTTGCGCGCCACCCGGTAGCCCATGGCCTCCAGCTCGCGCTCCACGCGTTGGGTCAGGAGTCCGGCGCAGGCCGCGCCAAAGCGGTCGCCCAGCACGAAATCGCAGGGCCGGTCGCGCCCGCCGGCCCGCGCCGCGGCGGCGGGCATGGAGTGCCAGTCGATCAGGATCGCGACGCCATGCGCGCGCTGCGTCTCGGCGAGCAGCCGCTCCAGGGCCGCGTGGTAGGGCCGGTGCGCGCCGTCGATCCGGCCGCGCGCCTCGGAGAACATCAGCTTGCGCGCGTAGATTTCCTGGCCTTCGGAGACGACGCGGGCGATGGCCCCGAGGCCGGCCGCCACCCGAGCGGTCCGCGACCGGGCGAATTCCGGCAGTTCGTCCTCGAACATGCCGGCGTCGAGTTCGAAGGCCTCGCGGTTGAGGTCGATGTAGGCCCGCGCGTAGCGGGCGGCGATCACGGTGGCGCCCAGCTTGGGGGCCTCACAGATCAGGTCGTCGACGAAGGCGTCCTCGGAGCGGCGGATGGTCTGAGCGTCGAGGGCCGCGGCGGCCATCATGTCTTCGGGGTAGTCGCGGCCGGAATGGGGCGAGGCGAACACCAGAGGGGTCGGCGGAGCTTGGCCGTCTGCGGCGGCGCGCCACAGGCCAAAGGCGCCGCATGCGGGCGTATCCTCGACGGCGATGGGCTCCCACGCGTTCATCACCCGACATAGAACGCTGCGCCTCCCATTCGGTCAAAGGTTCATCGCGCCTTTACCGATCCGAAGCTAACTAGGGTGTTTCCTGCCGATCCCGCGTCCGTCCCCGCATTCCTGAGTGCCCATGCCCCGAATTCTCCTGGCCGAAGACGACGACAGCCTCCGCGGCTTCCTGGCGCGCGCGCTGGAACGGGCCGGCTATGAGGTCACCGCCTGCGCCGACGGCGAAGAGGCCGTGGCCGTGCTGGACCAGGACTGGGATCTGCTGCTGACCGATATCGTCATGCCTGGCATGGATGGCATCGAAGTGGCCCGCCAGGCCGCCGCCCTGCATCCGGACCTGCGGATCATGTTCATCACCGGCTTCGCCGCCGTGGCGCTCGCCGCCGGCAGCCAGGCCCCGGCCGGCGCCAAGGTGCTGTCCAAGCCTATCCACCTGCGCGAGATCGTCTCCGAAGTGGAGCGGATGATCGCCGCCTAAGACGAGGCCCAGGCTCACGCTTGCGCGGCGGGAGCCTCATCGGTATATCCCCGCCTTCCCGAGACGACGGTTAGGACGTGTAGCTCAGCGGGAGAGCACCTCGTTGACATCGAGGGGGTCCACAGTTCGATCCTGTGCACGTCCACCATCGTTCCGCACGGCCTGCGTTCTGCGCCGCAGCCGCAAGCCGGGAACCGCAGCCTGCCAAGATCCGTTTCCGGCCTGAAGGGCTTGCGCCCCGGCGCCGCGTCGCGCCTGGCCTCGCAAGGCCATGGAGACGATCCAAGTGCAGTTCAGCCACGACAATCAACAACAGGTCGACCGTTGGAGCCGCTACGCCGCCCTGATGATTGGTGTCCTGGTGGTGCCTGCCCTGGTCTTCCTGGCCAGCCTGAAGGGCTAGCCGCCGCGCCTGATGGCCACGGCGAAAGCCAGGCCGGCCGGTAGGCGCCGGCGCCTACATTTTGGTGAACGCGACATTTCCGCCACAGGCCGCGGCCAGACCGCGATTTCGAACTGACGGTACGATCCTGGCCCGCGCGAGCGGCGCTGGCGCGGCGCCGGGTTCGCAACTCAATTATGTCAGTCAGACACACAAGAGAATCAACTGACACACTACGGTAGCGAACGCGCCCGCCCGGATTCAGCCACGGTGGAGTGGCGGTCCTTTTAGAATTCTCAGTATGTACAATTATTTATAGCTTATCAGCGGCAACAAACGGCGCGCCGCTCCGATTTTTATAACATCGTTATGTTGCATGCCAGAAAAGAACTGGCGCTGCTGTTGAGCGCATCGGATGGTCACCCCGCTTCGCGCTGAAGCGCTCGCACAAGACGAGCGCCAGCGGCATTCAGGGGGAGGACCCGACCATGTTGAAGAGCAGATACTTCTGCGGCGGCTCGATGTTGGCCGTCGTTCTGGCGTTCGGCGTCGGCGGCGGGGCCGCCGCGCAGACCAGCAAGGCGGCCCTGGCCGCGGCGGCGACGCCGGCGGCCCCGGAGGTCAGCGAGATCGTCGTCACCGGCTCCTATATCGCCGGCACTCCGACCAACTCGGCCCTGCCTGTGGACGTGCTCTCGACCGCGACCCTGGAAAAGCAAGGCTCCCCGACCCCCCTGCAACTGGTCAAGACGCTGACCGCCTCGGTCTCCGGTCTCGGCGAATCGAACCGCTACAACGGCGGCGCCGGCACGGCCTCCATCAACCTGCGCGGCTTTGGCTCAAGCCGCACGCTCACCCTGATGAACGGCCGGCGCCTGTCCGACAGCGCCCAGGCCGCCTTCCAGGGCGGCGGCGCCGACCTCAACTTTATCCCGCAGGCGGCGCTGGGCCGCATCGAGATCCTCAAGGACGGCGCCGCGGCGACCTATGGCTCGGAAGCCATCGGCGGGGTCGTCAACTTCATCACCCGCCGCGACCTCGACGGCTTCGAGATGAATGCCGACTACTCCTACGTCGAGGACACCAACGGCGAGTACCGGGGCAGCATCGCCTACGGGAAGAAGTTCGACAGCGGCAACATCCTGCTGACCGCCGGCTACCGCCACCGTTCGCGCCTGGATGCGCAAGACCGCGACTGGGCTGTCACACCGTTTGAAAGCATCAACTACGGCGGCTGGTCGGGGAACTCGAACCCCGGCAATTTCGTCACCAACAACGCCGCCGGCGCCATCCTCTTCCACGACAACGGCTGCACGCCGCTGGGCGGCCAGCTGACCAACACTGTGGCAGGCCTGGTGGTGCCGGTGAACGCGCTCAGCCCCGAAACCGCGACAGGCTCAACCTGCCGGTTCCAGTTCACCAACTTCAACGACATCGTGAACGAGGAAGACCACTACCAGCTCTACGGAGAGGTGAACTACGAGTTCAACGACAGGCTTCGGTTCCACGGCGAAGTGGCCTGGAACCGCAACAACACGCCGAACCAGCGTATCTCGCCGGCCAACGGAAACACCCAGTTTCCGACGCCCACCAGCCTTGGCGGCCTGTCAGGCTCGCAGTCGACACCGGGCGCGCTCAACTTCTTCGTGCGCTACAATGTGCCCTCCAACAGCCCGGGGCTGATCGACCTCTACACGACGTGCGCGGCCCCCCTGACGGCGGCGCAGTGCGCGGGGATCCAGACGGCGGCCAACGCGGCCCGGACCAACGGCGCGCTCGGCGGCAGCGGTCTGAATACCGCCGGCGTCGACATCTCGCAGACGGCCTTCCGCTTTATCGCCAACGCCGGCTTCCCCGGCCATCCCGACGGGGCGGACTACCAGCAGATCCGCTCGACCGCCTATCGGGTGTCCGGCGGCTTCGCCGGCACGGTGTTCGACAACATCCACTTCGACACCAACCTGACCTACATGAAGACCGAGGCGCGGGTGAACACCAACGACCTGGTGGTGGACAGGGTGCAGAACGCCTTGAACGGCTTTGGAAGCCGGCAGGGGGCGTCGGACCAGTGCACGATCGCCGAGCGGGCCAACCCGGCCAACGCCGGCAACAATGCCGTCGGCTGCTACTTCTTCAACCCGTTCACCAACTCGGTGGCGGTCAGCGCTACCAACGGCCAGCCGAACCCCTACTACCGCGGCGCGGCCAACCCGCTGGTGCAGAACAACAACGACGTGCTGCGGTCGCTCTATGGCAACTACACCAACATCAACACGTCCGAGATTCTGGCGGCCGAGGCGGTGTTCAGCGGCGACCTGTGGGGCATCACGCTGCCGGGCGGTAAGGTGCAGTGGGCGGCGGGGACGCAGTACCGCTACAACCGCGACGTCGGGATCATCGGCGATCTGTTCAACAACAAGGTGAACCCCTGCGTCGACTCCGTCGACGATGGGACGCCGGTCTGCGGCGCGCCGGCCGGCCCGCTGATCTTCTTCGGCTCGTCGAACAACTCCGATGACAGCCAGGACGTCATCGCCGGCTTCGGAGAGCTCAAGCTTCCGCTGCTCGACAATCTCGAGGCGACCGTCGCGGCGCGGTACGAGAAGTTCTCCAACGGGCTGGACACCACCAATCCGAAACTGGCCGTCAAGTGGTCGGTGCTGGACTGGCTGGCGCTGCGTGGCACGGTGGGCACCACCTTCCGCGCCCCGACCGCGGGACAGGTGAACCCCAACTGCGGCGTAGGCGTCGCCAATATCGGCGGCCAGTACCGCGCGGTGCAGACCTGCGGCAACGCCTCCCTGCAGCCGGAGACGGCCGACTCCTATTCCGCCGGCTTCATCGTCCAGAAGGGCGGGTTCAATCTCACGCTCGACTACTACTTGTTCAAGTTCAAGAACGAGCTGACCACCGAGGGCGCGTCCAATCTGTTCGCGGCCATGTTCCCAACGGCGGCCGGCCACTGCGGCGATGCGGCCTTCGCGGCGCTGCAGGCCCGCTTCCAGTTCTCGAACGCGGGTTGCAACTCGGCCAACGTCCTGCGGATCGACACCTTCGCGGTCAACGGCCCGCCGACCCAGACTTCAGGCTACGACCTACGCTCTTCCTACGACTGGAATGGCTGGTACGACGGGTCTTACGAAGTGGGCGTCGAGGCGACCTATCTGAAGGAATACGCCCGCGGCGCCTTCGCGCTGCTGGGCGCGCCCAACGTCGTGTTCGCCGCGCCCTTCGACCGGGCGGGCACCCACGACCTGCAGTCGGCGTTCTTCTCCTATCCGAAGCTCCGCGCCAACTTCTGGCTCAACTTCCATCGCGAGAACATCAACGTCCGCTACCAGCTGCGCTACGCGGAAGGCACCACCGCGGCGATCAACACCGCCAACGACGTGATCGTGGCCACGCCGGGCGTGGCCCCCGGCTACACCGCAGGCACCATCGGCAAGCTGAAGGACTTCATCCAGCACGACATCACCGTGCAGGCCGATCTGGCCTGGAACACGACGCTCACGCTGAGCATCCAGAACATCCTCAACACCGATCCTCCGGACGCTCCCAGCAACTACAACTACGACTACACCACCGGGAACCCGCTCGGCCGGGTCTTCGAGATGGGCGTGAAGAAGAAGTTTTAAGGCGGAACACCGGGCCTGCACTTACTCCCTTTGTGTGTGGCCCAGACTTCCCCCGGGGCGCCGTCCGCGTGGCGGCGCCCTTCTCTTTGCGCGCGAGGCTAGTCGGCCGCTGGCTAAGGCTTGGCCTTCTTCGGCAGGGCGGCGATCTCGTCGGGCGTCAGCTTGTGGATGGCTTTCACCGGGCAACGCTGGTGGCCGATCCCCTGGGCGTGACTGATGATCTCGGCGTCGAGCGGGCTGCAGATGCTGCCGCCTGCGCCGTGGCTGGATTGCAGGGCGACCCGCTGGTTCCAGTCGACGTCCGGGCAGGAGATCAGCAGGTCCAGGCGGAAGACGTCGTGCTGATTGACCTTCACATAGACGGTGTGGTCGTCGGGTGCGGCGAAGCTGGTGACGTTGCGCGCCCAGAAGCACTCATCCTTGGCCGGCTTGTCGGCCGCGCTTGCGGCTGAGGCGGCGGCGAGCGTCAGCACCAGGGCGGCGGCGAGAACTGGGGTCTTCATCGGTTGGATCCTCAAGGCGTTCCGTCCCCCAAGCTCAACCTATATCCCGCCGCGCGGGGCGCCTAGGAGCCTCGTCTGGCCGCGCGGCGGGCGAAACGGGCCGGGTCGACGAAGGCGGCCAGCGGCTGCGGCAGGGGTGAGGGCGCGCCAAGCGCCAGCGCCGCCACATGCTCGGCCAGCAGCGGCGCCAGGCAGAAGCCCCGGGCGCCGAAGCCGCTGAGCACGAAGAGGCCGGGCGGGCTCTTGGGCGCGGGGCCGGCCACCGGCAGGTAGTCCGGTGTGGTGACGCGGATCGAGGCGCGGCCCTCCAAGGACCGGCCGCCTAGACGCGCGGCGAGCATAGGCAAGCCCTGGGCCAGGAAGCCAAGATTGCGCTCGTGGTCTTCGGCCCGCAGGTCGCGCGCGGTGTCGTCGCGGTCGTTGGTGGCGCCGAACAGGACGCCGTCACGTGTGGGGATCGCATAGCCGCCAAAGGCCACGGCCGGCGGCGGGTCGTCGAGGGTGGTGAAGCTCGCCTGGCCGCGCACCGCGCTGAGCGGCAGGCCGGGCGCCAGCTCGCCGGTCGCCAGGCCCGCGGCCACGATCACCGCGTCGACGGTGTCCAGCACCTCGCCCTGCGCGTCCAGCAGCCGCCAGCCGTCGTCAGCCAGCTCCAGCCTTGCGACCGCCGCGTCGCGCACCTGGGGCGTCCAGGCGGCCAGCAGGACGGCGGGCTCGATCACCAGCCCGTCGTATAGGATCAGGCCTTCGGCCGCGTCCTCGCCGAGCCGGGCGGTGGTCTGGTCTGAGGTCAGGCGCTCCACTGATCCAGGTTCGAAGAGGTCGGAGGCGGCCACCTTGTCGAAGCGGGCGATGTCGCGGTGATCCACGGCCAACTGCAGGGCGCCTCGGCTGACGATCAGGCCCGGTTCCGCCTCATAGAGCGCTACGGCTCGGCGGAAGGTCTGGGCGAAGACCTGGGCGGGTTCCGCAAGCCCGGCGTCCAGGCGGGGCGTCACCAGGGCGGCGGGATTGCCCGAGGCGCCGGAGCCGCGCGCCTGCGCGTCGAAGACCACGGCCTCGCCACCCAAGGCGCGGACCGCGCGGGCCGCCGAAGCGCCGCCGATGCCGGCGCCGACGATGGCGACGCGCCGGGGCGCAACGGGCTCTGGCGCCTCACCGGGCAGCCGAGCGGTCAGCCGCTCGCGTTTGCGGCCAAACCCTGGGGCCCTGGCGACCTCGAAGCCGGCGGCGGCGAGGCCACGGCGCACCTGGCCCGCGACGGTGAAGGTGGCGGCCACGGCGCCGGCGTGGGAGCGGGCGGCGACCAGGCTCAGCACCTCGTCGCGCCACATGGCCGGATTGCGGGCCGGGGCGAAGCCGTCGAGGAACCAGGCGTCGGCGCGGCCGGACCAGCCGGAAAGCGCCTCGGCCACCTCGCCCACCGTCACGTCGAGGATGACGCCCAGGTCCGGGAACTCGATCCGATGCGGCCCCGTCGCCCGGCCGGGCCACTGCGCCGTCAAGCGGTCCGCCAGGCCCGAAAGCTCCGGCCAACCGGCCAGGGCTCGGCGGGCCTCGTCGGCGGTGATCGGATGGGCTTCGACGGAGAAGATGTGCAGCTGGCCGCCGGGCGGACGCGTTCTCGCCCAAAGCTCGATGAGCGCCAGCACGTTCAGGCCGGTTCCGAACCCCAGCTCGCCGACCGTGAAACGGCTGCGGCCCGCCCAGGCCTCGGGGAGGCCGCAGCCCTCCAGGAAGACCGCGCGGGCCTCGGCCAGGCCGTCTTCGGCGGAGAAATAGACGTCGTCATAGAGCCGCGAGCGCGGCTGGCCGTCGTCGGTCCAGGTCAGGGGGCTTGGCGGGTCGTCGGCGCTCATCGCGGCCACGGTATAGCGCGGCGCTTCGGTCTGCGGGCGTCGGGCCGGCTATTTCTTCGGCGGCGTGGCGGCAGGCGCTGCTGCGGCAGTGGCCGCTGGCGGCGTCTCGGACGGCGGCGGTCCGGCGGTCGGCGTGGCTGTCTCTTCAGCCCGGCTGTCGTCATTGGCGGCGTCGGCCGCGGCGGTGAGGGCCGCCTGGGCCTTGGCGGTGTCGGCCGCGGCGCTGTTGGAGGGCGAGCCCGCCGTGCTGGCGGCGGCGTCGGGTTTGTCGGCCGACTTCGAACAGGCGGCGACCGAGAGAGCGGCGATGGCGGCGATCAGCAGGTTGCGGGGGATGCTCATCGCATAGGCCCTGTCTAGGCGGCGCCCTCGGCCGGAATGGTGTTGAGCGCCTCTTCCAGCTCCAGGAAGCTCGGCTGGTTCGGGGTTGGCACGTTGCCGCGGCCGATCTCGACGGAGATCTGGGCGGCGTTGCCATGCAGGTGGGCGACCAGCACGCACTGGATGATCTTGTAGAAGGCGCCGTCTTCGTCGATGACCGCGGCCATCCGCGTCGCCATCGGGCCGACCAGGCCATAGGCCAGGAACACGCCCAGGAAGGTGCCGACCAGGGCCGAGCCGATCATTTCGCCCAGCACGGCCGGGGGTTCGGTGATCGCGCCCATGGTCTTGATGACGCCCAGCACGGCGGCGACGATGCCCAGAGCCGGCAGGCCGTCGGCCAGCGTGGTCAGCGCGTGCGGCGGGGCCAGCGCCTCGTGATGGTGCTTTTCGAGCTGCTTATCCATCGCGTCTTCGACCTGGTGCGGGTCTTCCAGGTTCATGGTCATCATCCGCAGAGTGTCGCAGATGAAATCGACGGCGAAGTGGTCGTGCATGATCTTCGGATAGCGGGAGAAGATCGAGCTCTCCTTGGGCGTCTCGATGTGGCTTTCCAGGGCGATGACGCCCTTGGACTTCATGGTCTTGGTGAGCAGGAACAGCAGGCTCAGCAGGTCGCGGTAGTCGCTGGCCTTCCACTTGGGGCCCTTGAAGACCTTGCCCATGCCGCCGCCCAGGCCCTTCAGCACGCCCATGGAGTTGGCGATCAGCACGCTGGCGACGCCGGCGCCGCCGATGGTCATCATTTCGGACGGGAGCGCGCCCAGGATCACGGCGATGTTGCCGCCGGTCATGATGAAGCTGCCGAACACCAGGGCGAACAGCAGCACGATGCCGATAATCTGGAACAAGGGATTCTCCCGCGACGCAGCGTGGAACATCGCCGTTATTGCTTAATAGGCGGTGATTAACCCCGGGCGTTTGCACCGCGCGCCCTTGCGGCCTAATCCCGCATCATGTCCGCCAACGCCGCCTCCAGCCCGGCCCAGAGCACGCTGCCCAAGCGGGCGTTTGCGATCATCTTCTGTTCGTCGGTGGCCACCGCGATCGGCAACACCGGCCTGATCTCGGTCCTGCCGCTGATCGGCCGCTCGCTGGCCATCCCCGACGAGATGGTTGTGGCGATTTTCTCACTGTCGGCGATCCTCTGGGCCTGCTCCTCGCCGTTCTGGGCCAAGGCGTCGGACCGCTACGGCCGCAAGCCGCTGATGATGGTGGGGCTCTCGGGCTTCATGGTCTCGATGACGGTCTGTGGCGTGGTGGTCAGCGCGGGCCTGCGCCACATGGCGGCGCCGATGATGATCTTCGGTATGCTGCTGCTCGGCCGCTCGCTGTTCGGCCTGTTCGGAGCGGCCTCGAACCCGGCCAACCAGGCCTATGTGGCCGACCACACGCCCCGGGCAGAACGCACCCAGGCCATGGCCAGCCTGGCCGGCGCCTTCGGGCTTGGCACGGTTTTCGGACCCTGGCTCGCGCCCTATTTCATCTATCCGGTCATCGGCCTGGCCGGGCCGCTGTTCACCTTCGCCGGCATCGCCGCGGTCATGCTGGTGGTGGTCTGGCGCCTGCTGCCGGAGAGCCGGCGCGCCCAGGCGACGCCCGAGGACCTGGCCGCCGAAGCCCTTGAGCAGACCACCGAGAAGGCGCGTCCCATGTGGCGCGACCCGCGCGTGGTGCCCTTCGCGCTCTACGGCTTCGTGGTCGCCACCTGCCAGACCGCCCAGCAGCAGACCATCGGCTTCCTGGTGATCGACAAGCTGAACGTCTCGCCGATGATGGCCCGGGATTCCATCGCGATGGCCATGGCCTTCGGGGCGATCGCCGGCCTGCTCGCCCAGTGGGGCCTGATCCGCATGTTCCAGATGACGCCCAAGCAGCTCCTGCGCTGGGGCGTGGTCTGCGGGGCGGGCGGCAACCTCTTAGTCGCCATCGCGCCGGACTATCACACCGTGGTGGCGGGCTATGCGCTGGCGAGCCTGGGCTTCGGCTTCGCGCGGCCGGGCTTCACCGCCGGCGCGTCGCTGGCTGTGGGCTGGAAGGACCAGGCGCGGGTCGCCGGCGCCATCGCCGCGGTCAACGGCATCAATGCGGTCTTCGCGCCGGCCTTCATGGCGCTCTATCGGGCCAACCACGCCGCGCCGTTCTTCCTCAACATGGCGCTGATGCTGGGCCTGCTGGTCTACGCCTTCGTCTCCAAGCCCCTGCGCAACGCCGATCCGGTGGCGGTGACCCGCGAGGAGGCGACCATGGCCACCATCGAACGCAGCGACGAAGGCGGGGCTTAGCTCGCAGCCCTTGCCCGAAGGCGCGACAAGGCCCTAGCTGTCCGCAAGAAGAACTGGGAGGGCAGGATGATCCGGAACGTGCTGGCGGGGGCGGCGCTGGCCCTGACGATTGCGACCTCGGCGGCGGCCCAGGCGCCGGACCCAACCGTGGCGCACGCCGACTACGCCAATCCGGCGCTCTGGCTCTGCCGGCCCGACCTCAAGGACAACAAGTGCAAGGTCGACCTGGACGCGACCTCGATCGCCGCCAGCGGCAAGCTGACCGTCGAGAAGTTCGCACCCGCCAAGGACCCCAAGATCGACTGCTTCTTCGTCTATCCGACGGTCTCCATGGACCCGGGCTGGCAGTCCGACTTCGTCCCCGACCACATGGAGTTCGACGACATCAAGCTGCAGTTCGCCCGCTTCGGCTCGGTCTGCCGCACCTTCGCGCCGATGTACCGCCAGGGCACGCTGACCGGCCTGCGGGTGGCGAGCGGTGGAACGCCGCCGCCGGGACCGCGTCCGGCGCCGGGCTTTGGCGGCTATAACGACGTGGTCGATGCCTGGAATTACTACCTCGCCCACGACAACCACGGCCGCGGCGTCGTGCTGATCGGCCACAGCCAGGGCGCCGGCGTCATCGCCCGCCTGATCGCCGCCGAGGTCGAGGGCAAGCCGGTCCAGAAGCAGTTCATCTCGGCGTTGATCCTGGGCGCGCCGGTGATGGTGCCGCCGGGCAAGGACATCGGCGGCTCGTTCAAGACCATCCCCCTCTGCCACGCTGAGGATCAGATCGGCTGCGCGATCAACTATTCGACCTTCCGCGACGCCAATCCGCCGCCGGCCAATTCGCGGTTCGGACATGCCCGCGACGGGATGCGCGCGGCCTGCACCAACCCGGCGGACTTGAAGGGCGGCAAGGGCCAGCCGGACGGCTATTACCTGACCAAGGGCTTCCTGAACGGCTCGGGCGGCGCGACCCAGCCGCCGTGGACGACGCCCGCGGCCGACATCAAGACGCCCTTCGTCAAGGTCCCCGGCCTGATCACCACCGAGTGCGTCTCGAACGGTGAGTTCACTTACCTGGCCATGCATGTGAACAACGACATCAAGGGCGCGCGCACCCACGAGCTCGGCGGCGAGATCATCCGCCCGACCGGGCCGGACTGGTCGTGGGGCCTGCATCTGATCGACGTCGACCACTCGATGGGCGACCTGGTGCGGATCGTCGGCAAGCAGGCCGCGGCCTACGCCAAGAAGCCCTAGCCGCCGCTGGCGGCGCCCGCGCCGGCCTCGGTCTTCAGCCGCTCGACCATGTCCGGCGACAGATAGCCGTCGGCGGTGAGGCCGCGGGCCTTCTGCCACGCGCGCAGCGCCGTGCGGGTTCCCGCGCCCACGATGCCGTCCGGCGTGCCCGGGCTGAAGCCCAGCGCGCCCAGCGCCCGCTGGGCGGTCATCCGGTCGGCCAGGGACAGCGCCGTCTCCGCGGGCCAGGGCCGGACCAGCGGGCCGCCGCCGGCGATGCGGTCGGCGAGCAATCCGACGGCCAGCGCATAGGCCACCGAGTTGTTGTACTTGCGGATCGCGAAGTGGTTGGGGAACAGCAGGAAGATCGGCCCCTGCGCGCCCGCCGGCGCAAGCAGCTGCGCCTCAGCGGCCTTGTCGGCATCGGTCCAGGGCAGGCCATCGGCGCGCAGCACGCCCAGCGCCGTCCAGGCGTCCGGCGTCAGCTTGGGGCCTTCGCTGAGCGCGAAGTCGAAGTCGGCGGGGACGGTGATCTCTCGCGCCCAGCTTTCGCCGCGCCGCCAGCCACCCTTGGCCAGCAGATTGGCGGCCGAGGCGAGCGCGTCGGCGCTGGAGGCCCAGATGTCGCGCTTGCCGTCGCCGTCGGCGTCCACGGCGGTCGACAGATAAGCCGACGGGATGAACTGGGTCTGGCCCATGGCGCCGGCCCAGGAACCCTTAAGCTTCTCGCGGCTCACCTCGCCCGACTGGATGATCTTGAGCGCGGCGATCAGCTCGCCCTCGGCCCAGTCGCGGCGGCGGCCCTGGGCGGCCAGCGAGGCCATGGAGCGGACCACATCGAAGTCGCCCTGGATGGCGCCAAACGCGCTCTCTCGCGACCAGACGGCGATCAGGATCTCGCGTGGCACCCCGTACTTCTGCTCGATGTCAGCCAGTTGCGGCACATCGGCCCGTTCCTGTTCGCCTTTCGACGCCGTCCCGGGTGTCACGGCGCCCTTGATGTAGACCGAGATCGGCTGGGAGAACTCAGGCTGGCGGCTGTCGCGCTGGGCGACGCGCGGATCGGGCGTCAGGCCGGCCATCTCGCGGTCCAGCACCTCGCGGCGGATGCCGGCCTTCAGCGCCTTAGGATAAAAGGCCGAGGCCCAGGCGTCGAAGATCATGTCGCCGCTGACCGCCGGCGGCGTCACCGGCCCGGCTGAGGACGCCTCTGGGGCCGGCGCGGGCGCGGTCGGCGCAGGCCGGGCGGCGCTTGGCGTCGGGGCGGTCGGCATCGGTCGCGGCGGCGGAGGCTTGGCCGCAGGGCTCGCGCAGGCGGCCAGGACCGCGAAGAGGACCAGCGAGAGGTGGCGAGCGCGCATCGCAGGTGAGTCTAGCGAGCGTCGAGTCCGCACTCAATCGGAACCGCAGCCCGTGACGTTGACTTCGCCGGCCCCTTTCCGTATATCCGCGCGCTCCTTGTAAACCCCCCGGACGCCACCGTCCGCGCGCCCGAGAATTAGGTCATGAAGGTCAGAAGCTCGCTCAAGTCGCTCAAGACGCGTCACCGCGACTGCAAGCTCGTGCGCCGCAAGGGCGTCGTCTATGTGATCAACAAGACGAACCCGCGCTTCAAGGCGAAGCAAGGCTGACGACCGTCTGAGCGTCGCCACGATGACAAGAGCGGTCATCTGGGACGTCGGCAACGTCATCGTGCGCTGGAGCCCGCGCACGCTCTATTCGAAGATTTTCGACGATCCGGCGCAATGCGACCGGTTCCTCGCTGACGTCTGCACCATGGACTGGCATGGGCCGACCGATTGCGGCCTGACCTTCGCCGACAACTGCGCGGCGCTGAGCGCCCGGTTTCCTGAGCACCACGATGCGATCTGGGCCTGGAAGCACCGCTGGGACGAGATGTTCTCCGGCCCCATTCCCGAGACAGAAGCGGCCATCGAAGCGCTGCAGGCGCGCGGCGTGAAGCAATATGCGCTGACCAACATGAGTCACGAGACCGAAGCGGCGACCTTCGCCATGAGCCCGGCCTTCGCCCGGCTCGACGGACGGATCGTCTCCGGCCGCGAAGGGGTGATGAAGCCCGACGCCGCGATCTTTCACCTGACCTGCGAACGGTTCGGATTCGCGCCGGCAGACGCGCTGTTCGTCGACGACAGCGCGACCAACATCGCCGCGGCCAGGGCGCTGGGCTTCCAGACGCACCACTTCACCGACCCGGCGGCGCTGCGGCCCGCCCTGGAGGCCGCCGGCCTGCTCTGACCTAGCGGTCGGGCGTGCGGACCAGGTCGAAGAACTCCTGGCGGGTGCGCGGGTCGTCGCGGACCTCTCCGAGCAGGTGGCTGGTGGTCAGCCGCGTCCCCGGCGTGTTGACGCCCCGCATGGTCATGCAGCTGTGTTCGGAGACGATCACCACGCCGACGCCCTTGGGCTTGAGGATCTCCTGGATGGCGCCGGCGATCTGCGCCGTCAGCTTCTCCTGGATTTGCAGGCGTCGCGCGAAGCCGCGCACCACGCGCGCCAGTTTGGAGATGCCGACCACCCGGTCGGACGGCAGGTAGCCCACGTGCGCGCGGCCGATGAACGGCAGCATGTGGTGCTCGCAGAAGCTGACCACGGGAATGTCCTTTAGGATCACCAGCTCGTCGTAACCGGCCACCTCCTCGAAGGTCTTGGCCAGGTAGTCCTTGGGGTCGCTCTCATAGCCGGCGAACAGCTCGCGGTACGACTTGGCGACCCGCTTGGGCGTCTCCAGCAGGCCCTCGCGGGTGGGATCGTCGCCGGCCCATTCGATCAGGACGCGAACTGCGGCCTCGGCGTCTTCCTGCGTGACCTTGGATTTCTCGCTCATGGCAGCTCCCGCGACGTTCCGTCTAACGGCTTATCCACAGGCAAGGTTCATGGCCAGCATGACAGGCCCCGACCGCGCCGATAGGGTCCGGCCAACTCCTGTTCCAGTTCGAAGAGACTTCCCATGGCCGACGACGCCTCCGCCCATCCCGATGTGCTGAACCAGGCCGCCCAGGGGCAGCTCAAGTCGATCATCGAACGCATCGAGCGGCTCGAGCAGGAAAAGTCGGAGATCGCCGAGCAGATCAAGGAAGTGTTCGCCGAGGCCAAGGGCAACGGCTTCGACGTCAAGATCCTCCGCAAGGTCGTCCGCATCCGCAAACAGGACCGCGCCAAGCGCCTGGAAGAGGACGCCATCCTCGACCTCTATCTCTCGGCGATCGGGGAGATTTGAACCGAAAGCCACCAGATAAGACGGGCCCGAAGCGGACAGGTTTCGGGTCCAACCGCAAGCCGCCCGATCCCAAGGCGGTCGCTAAGCGCGCTGCACTCAATGCTCTGAAGCGCGCGCAACGCCAGGCCGATCGGGCCGGCGTCAAGCTCTCCGAATGGGAGGGCGAATTCCTGGGGTCCGTCTCCGACCGCCTGAAAACCTATGGCCGCGCCTTCGGCGATCCGGAGAAGGGCGCGCCGGGCCAGGCGCTCTCAGCCCTGCAGACCGTGAAGCTCAAGGAGATCACGGCCAAGGCCAAGGGCGAGACTAAGGAATTGAAACGCAAGCCGTTTCGGCGGCGTGGCGCGCCAAAATCCTAGGCTACTTCCAGGCCCCGTAAGCATCGACGAACGGCTTGCCGAGCGCCTCGGCGACGGCCGGGTGGGTCACCTGGCCCTTGAGCACGTTGAGGCCCTTGGCCAGGTGCTTGTTCTTCTTCAGGGCGTCCAGGCCCTTGTCGGCCAGTTCCAGGCCGAAGCTCAGGGTGGCGTGCACCAGGGCCTCGGAGGAGGTGCGCGGGGCCGCGCCCGGCATGTTGGCGACGCAGTAGTGGACGACGCCGTCGACGGTGTAGGTCGGGTCGGCATGGGTGGTCGGGCGCGAGGTCTCGAAACAGCCGCCCTGGTCGATGGAGACGTCCACCAGGACCGAGCCAGGCTTCATCCGCTTGAGATCATCCTTGCGGATCATCTTGGGCGCGCTGGCGCCGGCGGTCAGCACCGCGCCGATCACCACGTCGGCTTTGAGGATCTCTTCTTCGACAGCATCCTGTGTCGAGTAGCGGGTCAAAATGCGGCCCTGGAACATGTTGTCGAGCTCGCGCATGCGCGGGATCGAGCGCTCGACGATCACCACCTCGGCGCCCAGGCCGGCGGCCATGCGGGCGGCGTTCATGCCGACCACGCCGCCGCCCAGCACCACCACCCGCGCCGGTGCGACGCCGGGCACGCCGGAGAGCAGCAGGCCCATGCCGCCGTTGTGCTTCAACAGCGTCTCGCCGGCGGAGAAGACGGCGATCCGGCCGGCCACTTCCGACATCGGCGCCAGCAGCGGCAGGCCGCCTTGCGCGTCGGTCACGGTCTCGTACGCGATGGCCGCGCAGCCGGAGGCCAGCAGGCCGTCGGCCTGGGCGGGGTCGGGCGCCAAGTGCAGGTAGGTGAAGAGGATGTGCTTGTCGGTCAGGCGCGCCCACTCGACGGGTTGCGGCTCCTTGACCTTCACGATCAGCTCAGCGTCGGAGAAGACCGCGTCGGCATCGGCGACGATGGAAGCCCCGGCCTTGGTGTAGGCGGCGTCCGGATAGCCCGCGCCGACGCCCGCGCCCTTTTCCACGATCACCTGGTGGCCGTGGCTGACATATTCGCGCACGGCGGTGGGCGTGAGCCCGACACGGTATTCGTCAGGCTTGATCTCGCGGGGCACACCGACGCGCATGAGAGGCTCCTGGGAGGCTGGTTTTTGCGGGTTGGCGCGGGTTTAGGGCATGGGCTGGCGGGAGTCGATGGGGCGTTGCCTCGCCGGCGCCAACCGGTGACCCTGGGACCGTAAACGGGGGTAGGTCGATGAAGTCCGAGAGCTTGTTGGCGCGCGTCGTCCTGGCCGCCGCGATCATCGGAGGCGTGAGCTATCTCGCCGCCGACTATCTGCCGCTGACGGTGGCTGTGGGCCTCGCCTGGAAGGGCTCGGGCGTGGCGTTGCTGGCGCTCTACGCCGCGCTCAGGGCGCGGAGCCTCGATGGCTGGCTGCTGGCGGCGGTGATGGCGTTCGGCGCGGCGGGCGACGTGCTGCTGGGCGCGGCGGGGTTCGTGGTCGGCGGTGGGGCGTTCCTGCTCGGGCACCTCGTGGCGATCTGGCTCTATCTGAGGAACCGGCGGCCGGGGCTCAGCCGCTCGGACTGGGTCTCAGGCCTGCTGCTCGTACCAGTGACGGTCATCGCCGCCTGGCTGTTGCCGGCGGATCGGGCGGGCGCCGTTGGGGTCGCGGCCTATGCGCTCGGGCTCTCCGCCATGGCCGCGACGGCGGGGTTGAGCCGCTTTCCGCGCAGCTGGGTGGCGCTGGGCGCGCTGATGTTCCTGGCGTCTGACCTGCTGATCTTCGCCCGCGCCGGACCTCTGGCCGGGCAGGCGACGGCGCTCGTCGGGTTCCTGGTTTGGAGCCTCTACTTCGCCGGCCAGGCGCTGATCTGCCTGGGCGTCACACGGACGCTGGCGGCGGACGAGGTATAGCTGCTCGCCGCACCGCCAAGAGCTCCCATCCCGATCGTCATTCCCGGGCTTGTCCCGGGAACCCATGATCGCCTTCACCTCAGGCAGGTCGACGGCGTCGCCGCGCCCTCTTCTTCAACGCGGAGTCTATGGGTTCCCGGGACAAGGCCGGGAATGACGACGACAATTGTGGGCAAACGAAAAGCGCCGCCCGGTCGGGGAACCCGGCGGCGCTCTACACACCTAAAGAGCTGGAGAGCCTCTTCAGGATCAGGCGGTGAGGGCAATCATCCGCCTACGATTGCGACGCAGCAGGGCGCCGGCCCCGCCGAAGCCCAGGATCATCAGCGCCCAGCTGGCCGGCTCCGGAACGGCCGTGCCGCCCAGGTGCATGTCGTCGAGCGCGAAGTCGTTGCCGTTGGGCGCGAGGTTCAGGTTGGTGAGCGAGATGCTCTTCAGGCCGCCTGCGCCGGTGACGCCAGAATAGCTGAATTCATACCAGGCGCTGGTGTCGTTGGTGGCCTGGAAGGTCGCGCCCTCGACGGCCACGCCGTTGATCCACATCTGCAGGTGGGCCGGGCTCGCCGGATAGACCGAACGCAGGAAGAAGGAGAAGTCGTAGGCGGTGTTGGCGGCGCCCAGCAGCGGGTTCGCGTTCGAGCCTTCCGACCAGATGACCGTATCCGGGGCGCCCGAGCCGTTGATCACCATCATCTGGCCCTCGCCGGTCGTGTGGTCGCCGAACGAGGAGAACAGCGGGTGGTCCAGGTTGGGATTGGTGGTGACGTCGTAGGTCCCTTCCGGCCACAGATTGTTGCCGAAGCCGTTCGGCGGCGAATAGACATAGCCGCTGCTGAAGCCGGTGGGGCCGGCGCTGAAGTCGCCGTTGGTCAGGAGCTCCGTCGCCGAGGCGGAACCGGCGGCGGCGAGCGCGATGGCGGCGATACCGGCGGCGGCGAAAAAGGTTTTCAAAGCTATGCCTCGTGGCCAGAGCGAGGGCCTCGTGCCGCTACGGCACAGCTCCCCCTATTGCTCAGGTACGTTGCAACTCACGCGCCAGACGCGTCGGCGTCACCATTCCCCTTCTTGATCGTCATCGCCCTGCTTGTCCGGGCGACCCATGAACACCGAGCTTGATGAAAGGCCCGCGGCGGCGGCGAGCTTCATCCTGCGACGCGGAGATCATGGGTGGCCCGGACAAGCCGGGCCATGACGAGCCTGAATAGGTTGAATGATCCGATTGATCGGCGACTCTCGACCGCGCCTATTACTTCAGAACGCAGTCGGCGAGGCCGTCGCGGCGGATCGTTCCGGCGGCGGCGGTGATGTGGCCCTGGCGCTTCTGGATGTAGGGGCCGGGCTTGGCGGCCTTCCAAGCCAGCGGCTTGGGGATGATCGCCGCCAGCCGCGCGGCCTGGGCCGGGTTCAGCTGGGCGGCGCTGATGTGGAAATTGGCCTGGGCGGCGGCTTCCGCGCCATAGACGCCGGCCCCCCATTCGATGGAGTTCAGATAGACCTCCATGATCCGGGGCTTGCCCCAGATCCCCTCGATCAGGACGGTGAACCAGGCCTCCAGGCCTTTGCGGACATAGTCGCGGCCCGGCCAGAGGAAGATGTTCTTGGCGGTCTGCTGGCTGATCGTCGAACCGCCCCGCAGCTTCTTGCCTTCCTCGTTGTGCTGCATCGCCTTCTGGATGGCGTTCCAGTCGAACCCGTGGTGTTCGCAAAACCGGCTGTCCTCGGCGCCGATGACGCTGCGCACCAGTTGCGGCGAAATGCGGCGCAAGGGGACCCAGCGGCGGTCGAAGCCGTGGCCTTCGAACATCCGCTCGACCATCAGCCAGGTCATCGGCGGCGGCACGAAACGGTAGATGGCGACCACCAGGACCGGACCGGCGAAGCCGAACACCAGGATGGCGATCAGCGCCCAGCGGAACAGCCGGCCGATGAGCCCGCCGCGCGGGCCTTGTCGCTGCGATCGTGCGCGTCTGGCCAAGGGTTTCTGTTCCCGCCCGAGACCCCTTGCCTGACTTAGGGGCCACGGCGATAGCTGGCGTGCGCCGCCCCTCAAGGTCAAGCCGGAGCTCTCTCCCCATGGACGTCTCGGACGCTGTCGCCGCCCGCATCTCAATCCGCGCCTTCAAGCCCGACCCGGTGGCCGGCGACCTCGTGGCAGAGATCCTGGCTCGCGCCGCCCAGGCGCCCAGCGGCGGGAATCTGCAGCCCTGGCGGGTCTATGGCCTTGCCGGCGATCCGCTGGCCGCCTTCAAGGCCAAGGCCGCGGCCAATCCGTTCGGGGAAGAGTCGGAATACGACGTCTATCCGCCCAATCTCTGGGAGCCCTTCCGCACGCGGCGATTCCAGAACGGCGAAGACCTCTATGCGACAATCGGTATTCCTCACGAGGACAAGCCGGCGAGATTGCGGCAGCTGGCCAAGAACGGTGACTTCTTCGGGGCGCCGGTCGGCCTGTTCTTCTGCCTCGACCGCAAGCTTGGGCCACCGCAATGGGCGGACCTTGGCATGTTCATGCAGAACGTGATGCTGCTGGCCGTCGAGCGGGGCCTCGACACCTGTCCGCAGGAATACTGGGCGCGCTATCCGAAGACCGTGGCTGAGTTCCTGGGCTTACCTGACGATCACATGCTGTTTGCCGGCATGGCGCTCGGCTATCGCGACGCCGAGCATCCGATCAACACTCTGAAGGCCAGCCGCGACGCCTTCGAGGTCTGGGCCGATCTGAAGGGTTTCGGATAACGGCGTATGTGACAACCCTGAGATGTGAATACATGCTCCTGTTATAATGTTGGCATAAAAATCGGTTCATGTAGCCTCGAGATCTGGTTCGGGGCTACCCATGCGTTACGACAACGGCCTGTCGCTATTCGCCGCCGACGTACGTGACGATCTCTCGCGTTTCCACCTGCTGCACTACGGCGACCGGGTCGACGGCTTCCTGATCAGCGGCAACAACTCCGGCACTCACTGGTTGCGCTTTATGCTGAGCGCGGCGATCGCCAGCCAGATGGGCCTGCCCCGTCCGGCCTATTCCAGCGGTCCGGAGAGCGACCTCTACGTCGGCCACGCCCGTCATCGCCGCCGCTTTCCCCAGGCGCCGAAGATCGGCAGCTCGCACCACATGCCGTCACGGCTGATCGCGCTCCTGGGCGCGATGCGGATTCTGCGGATGCCGCCGGTCGTGCTGCTGGTGCGGCACATTCCGGATTCGCTGCTCTCCTATTTCTTCAAGTGGCGCGAGGCCAAGGCGCTTGGCGAGCTGGACGACTACGTGGCGCGCCAGCCCCGCGCCCAGGGCGTCGACATCTGGTGGTTCATCCGCTTCTTCAACCGCTGGGGGGCGCTGAAGCGCATCTTCCCGCGCCAGGTGCTGGTGGTCCGCTACGAGGACGTGGAGCGTGATCCGCAGACCTGGGTGCGGCGCATCTGGGCGCACTGGGGCGTCGAGCTCGACGAGGCCGATGTGGCCGCGGCGGTCGCGGTCTCCTCCCACGCGGTGGTGCGCGCCAATCTGGACCCGGCGTATGGCGAGGACATCGCGCCGGATCGAGGCGCGAGGCTGGCCTGCCGCTACGCCGAGCGCGACGTCGCGGTGCTTGAGCGGCGCCTGCACCGCCACCTGCGCCACGCCTTCGGCTACGCCACCCTGGTCCATCCCGGCGAGGCTGCGCCGGTGCTCGGCCACCGGCTGGTCAACGAGACGCCTCAGGCCGCCTGAGGACCCTCCTCTCCCCCGAGCATCGCGAAGAGAGGGAGAGGATCGAGGAGAGGGAAATGCGGCCGCCTGGCCCTCTCCCTACCCTCTCCCTCTCGCTTCGCGGGGGAGAGGAATGCGCGCCGTCTATCGGCCGTGAAAATCCGCGGGCCGCTTTTCCAGGAACGAGGTCATGCCTTCGCGGAAGTCCTGGGTGCGGACCAGCTGCAGGAACTGCAGATAGACGTGGTGGACGTGGTCGTTGAACGTCTCCTCCATGCCCATGCGCATCAGCCGTTTGGCGGACTGGACGGCCAGGGGCGCGTTGGCGGCGATCTCGGCGGCCACGGCGCGGGCGCGGGTCAGGAGCTCGGCGTCGGGGACCACCTCGTTCGTCAGGCCCAGCGCCAGGCTGTCGGCGGCCGACAGGGTGCGGCCGGTGAAGATCAGCTCGGCGGCCTTCGACCAGCCCACCAGGCGGGGCAGCAGCCAGGTCCCGCCGCTTTCTGGGACCACGCCGCGCTTGACGAAGGCGGCGGCCAGTTTCGAGCTCTCGCCCATGATCCGGATGTCGCAGCCGAGCGCGGTGTCGAGGCCATAGCCCGCCGCCGCCCCGTTCAGGGCGCAGATGGTCGGCTTGTCGAGGTTGAAGAGAATGGTCGGCGGCGTGTTGCGCAGGTCCAGGTTCACCGAGACGCTGGAGGCCTGCGACGTCGAGCCAATGCCCGAGCCTTGCGTGGCGTCCACCAGGTCCAGGCCGACGCAGAAGGCGCGCCCGGCGCCGGTCAGCAGGACCACCCGGACCTTGGGGTCGGCGTTGGCCTTCAGGAGGTCTTGGCTGAGCTTGGCCAGCATCGGGCCGGAGATGGCGTTCATCCGCTCCGGCCGGTTCAGGGTGATGGTGGCGATGCCATCGGCCACCTCGTAGAGGACCTCGGACGCGGTTTCGGTGGCAGGCTTCGCCAGGGTCTCGCTCATCTCGCTCATCCTCTTGCGACCAAAAAAGAAGCGGGGAGCTTACGCCCCCCGCCGCTAAGTCAGGCAAGAGATTGCTGCGGTCGTCTAGTGCGAGATCCGCAGCTTGTTGAGGTCGGCTGCGATCGACTGGAACGCGGTGGTCAGCGAGGTGCCGTTGGTCGGCACGTAGGCGTGGGTGGCGTCGGTGGCGCAGTTGGCGAGGATCGCCTGGGCCTGCGGGTCGGCGCCGCCGTGCAGGAAGGCCACGGTGTAGATCACCACATTGTTCGGGGCGGCCTTCATGGCGGTGCACAGGGCCTGAGCCTGGGCGAAGGAGTTGCCGTTGGGCGAGGCGCAGGCGGACATGTCGCTCCCGGTCCCGGCGCTGCCGTCGGTGGCCGAGCTCGCGCCCGAAATCACGCCCTTGCAGTAGGCGGTGTTGAAGGCCCCGTCGGTCATCAGCACCATGGCCTTGATCGTATGCGGCGTGCCGTAGGCGGCGCCCTGGCTGACGGACGGGAACAGCGACGCCCAGTTGGGCGAGATCATGTACCAGCCCCATTCCACGCCGATGTGGCCCGCCGTCGAGCCGGCCGCGGTCAGGGTGGCGATCTCGTTGTGCAGGGTGGTCTTGTTGCTGCTGAGCGGCTGGATCGAGGCGCTGATGCAGTTGTTGTTGCCGTCGGTCGGCGGATAGACCCATCCCACCAGGCCGCCGGAAGCGCTGTAGGAGGTGTCGTCAACGGCGTGGGCGCCGATCCGCTCGCTCACGCAGCTGCTGACCGGAAAAGTCGGGTGCCCGCCGCCGGAATAGGCCGTGAACTTGATCTTATCGCAGCCGACCGCGTCGATGCAGGGCGCGACGATCGGGGAGGCCGCCGTGGCGGGCGTGCCGCGCACGGTGTTGGCGTAGGTCCCCGCGTTCACCGAGTTCGAATAGGGCACGATGGCGATCTTCGAATAGTAGGGCGTCTGGGTGTCGGAGACGACGAGGTCGATCAGCTGGTTGGCCGCCGACTGCAGGCTGGTCATCGGCGAGCCGGCCATCGAGCCGGTATTGTCGAGCACCATGGCCACTTCGAGATTGTTGCCGGGGCGCGTGACCTCCGAAGACACCGACACCGGGGCGTGGCTGAATTCCATCGGCGCATAGGCCGGCAGCGCGACGGCGGCATTGGCCACCACCTTGGTGTCGCCGGCGACGTTCACCAGGGTGAAGCTCGCCGACTGCAGGGTTGCGCCGGAGATCAGCTGCAGATTGGCGGTCAGCGCCTTCTGGCCGATCGTATTGACATCGGCGGTGGTGAAGGCGCTGGAACGCGCGGCGTAGAGCGTCGCCGCGTCGAGCGCGTCCTGCAGTTTCCCGTGCTGTTCGGTCATCGTGTAGACATCGAAGATGCCGAGCGACATGGGCGCCAGCACCGCGAAGGTGATGGCGAAGGCCACGGCGGTCACGCCGCGCTTGTCGCGGGCGGTCCTGGCCAGGAATTTAAACAGGCGAGACTTGCTGAGGAGATTTCGCATCTGGTCACCCGAGTCCGAGTTCAACGGGCGGAGGATGACCCCATCAGCGTAAAGGAATCAGTTACGAAGAGTGGTAAATCTTTGATTCAGCAAGATTATGCTGAGCGGCTGAAAACCCTGCTGCGCCCCTTGCAGCTCAGCAGTCGTCCAGCTTCGCCAGGTCGTCGAGGCCGCCGACGGTCACGTTAAGGTCTGTGACCAGGCCGTTGGAGAGCGAGTAGACCCAGCCGTGGACGCAGACCTGCTGGCCCCTCGCCCAGGCGTCCTGGACGAAGACGTCGGAGGCCACATTGCGCACCTGGCGGATGACGTTCAGTTCGCACAATCGGTCCAGCCGCGCGCGCTCCTCGGGAATGGCCTCGAGCTCGTGGCGGTGGATGTGAGAGACCTCGCGGATCGGGTGCAGCCAATGGTCGATCAGGCCGCGCCGCTGGCCGTCCACCGCCGCCGCGATGCCGCCGCAGCCGTAGTGGCCGACCACCAGCACGTGCTTCACCTTCAGAACGTCGATGGCGAACTGGAGAACCGACAGATAGTTGGCGTCCTGCGGCGGGGCGAGGTTGGCGACGTTGCGGTGGACGAACACCTCGCCGGGATCGAGGTCGATGATCTCGTTGGCCGGCACGCGGCTGTCAGAGCAGCCGATCCACAGATATTCGGGCGCCTGCTGGCCGACCAGGCGCTTGAAGAAGTCGGCGTCGACAGCGGTCTTGCGCGCGGCCCAGGCGCGGTTGTTGGCTTTCAGGTCTTCGAGCATCACAGGGGGACCGCGTCGGGCTGCTGGTTGGGATGGGCGGCCTGGAAGGCCGGGTGGGCGGCGCAGCGCTCGTTGACCGCGCGGATGGCCGGATAGGGCGAAAGGTCGACCTCGTAGCGGTTGGCCGAATAGACCTGCGGGACTAGGCAGCAGTCGGCCAGCGTTGGCGCGTCGCCAAACGCGTAGCCCTGGCCGTACTGGGCGATCATCGGCTCCAGCGCGTCGAACCCGTCGCGGATCCAGCCCTGCGTCCAGTCGAGGATCGCCGCCTGATCGAGGCCCATCTTGTTCAGCTTGCGCCCGACGCGGGTGTTGTTCAGCGGGTGGATGTCGCAGGCGATGATCAGCGCCATGGCGCGCACCGCCTGGCGGTCGAGCGAGGTTCCCGGCAACAGCGGCGGGTCGGGATATTCCTCCTCCAGCCACTCCAGAATCGACAGGCTCTGAGTCAGGACGCGGCCGCCCCCGAGGTCCAGCGCGGGGGTCAGCTTCTGGCGGTTCACCGCCTCGTACTCCGGGCTGCGCTGGTCGCCCTTGATCAGGTCGACCGCCGAATAGCCGAACGGCACGCCTTTCAGTTGCAGGCCGATGCGCACCCGGTAGGGCGCCGTCGCCCGCCAGGCCGAATAGAGCGTGAAGCTCATCAGACCACCTTGAAGCTGAGGGCGCCGACGCCCTCGACCTCACCGGTGACGGTGTCGCCGTGGACCAGCGGGCCGACGCCTTCCGGCGTGCCGGTGTAGATCAGGTCGCCGGGGGCGAGCGTCCAGAGCTTGGAGGCCTCGGCGATGATCTCGTCGACCGCCCAGATCATGTCGGCGACGGTGGCGTCCTGCTTCACCTGGCCGTTGACGCTGAGCGCGATGCGGCCCTGCGGCGCGGGGCCGGTCCAGGCCTTGATGGCGCTGATCGGGGCCGAGGCGTCGAAGCCCTTCGAGGCGTCCCAGGGCTGGCCCTTGTCCTTCGCGGCGTTCTGCAAATCCCGCCGCGTCATGTCGACGCCGACCGCGTAGCCGAAGACCAGGTCCAGCGCCTTTTCGACCGGCACGTCCTTGCCGCCGCCCTTCAGCGCCACGACCAGCTCGATCTCGTGGTGCAGGTTGGAGGTCTTCGGCGGATAGGCGGCGTCGTGGCCCGGCGGCACGATGGCGTCGGCGGGCTTGGCGAAGAAGAACGGCGGATCGCGGTCGTCGCCACCCATCTCGCGCCGGTGCGCGGCGTAGTTGCGGCCCACGCAGAGGATGCGGCGCACCGGGAAAACCTCCGCGCGGCCCTCGACGGGCACGGTGGTCACGGCGGGCGGATCGAAGAGGTAAGCGGTCATGTGCGCCCGCTTACGCCTCGGCTTCCTTTAAGTGAACCCCCTCGCTGCCGCCTTCAGGGCACGACCAGCGAGACGCCGCGGGCGCGGGGATCGGACGCCGCCTTCGGCGCGCCGCCGACAACCTGGATCGCCTCGATGTCGCCGCTGAAGTCATGAGCGTCGATCCTGTAGCCACGCTTGACCATGGCGGCGGTCACATTGGCCGGCAGGGGCCTGATCTGTTCGGCGAAGATGGTGTTCTCGGGCAGGAGCTGGTGATGGAAACGCGGCGTGGCCACGGCCTGCTGCAGCGGCTGGCCAAAGTCGTAGACGTTGGCCAGGACTTGGAACACCCAGGTGAAGATCCGCGAGCCGCCCGGCGTGCCGATCACCATCGCCACCCGGCCGTCCTTGGTGATGATCGTCGGGCTCATCGAGGAGAGCGGCCGCTTGCCGGGCGCAATGGCGTTGGCGTCGCCGCCCACCACGCCAAACTGGTTCGGCTGGCCGGGCTTGGCCGAGAAATCGTCCATCTCGTCGTTGAGGATGACGCCCGCGCCTTCAACGACCACGCCCGCGCCGTACCAGCCGTTCAGGGTGTAGGTGTTGGAGACCGCGTTTCCCCAGCGGTCGATCACCGAGAAGTGGGTGGTCTGTGGCTTCTCCGGGCCCAGGCCTGGTTTTACCGAGGCCAAGACTGACGGCTTGACGGGGTCTACCTCGTGGGCGCGCCTGGCGATGTAGGCGGGGTCGGTCAGGGCCGCGACCGGCACCTTCCAGAAGTCGGGGTCGCCCAGATATTCGGCGCGGTCGGCGAACACCCGCTTTTCGATCTCCGACATCAGATGCAGGTACTGCGGACTGTTGAGCGCCACGCCTTTGAACAGGGCCGCATCGTCCGCCTTCATCGCCAGCATCTGCAGAAGCGCGATGCCGCCGGAACTGGGCGGCGGCGCGGTGATCACGTGCATGCCGCGCCAGTCGCCCTCGATCGGCGCGCGCCAGGCGGCCTTGTAGCCGGCCAGGTCGGCGTGGCTGATCAGGCCCTTGGCTGGCCCACGGTCCATCTGGGCGACGATCAGGTCGGCGGTCTTGCCTTCGTAGAAGCCGTTGGCGCCGTCCTTGGCGATCCGCTGGAGCGTGGCGGCGAGGTCCGGCTGGCGGAAGGTCCGGCCGGGCGTCATCGCGCCGAAATAGCGCTCGAAGTTGGTCTTGCCGATGAAGCGCGCGCGGTCGGGATCGTCGATGCCGATGGCGCCGGGCAGCACCTTGTAGCCCTGGCTTGCCAGCCGGATCGCGGGCGCGAGGTCGCGGGCCCAGGCGAGCTTGCCGAACCGTTTGTGGGCGTCTTCCATCCCGCGCACCGTGCCGGGCACGCCGGCGGCCAGCGGTCCGACCAGGCTGAGGTCGGGGACCACCTCGCCCTTGGCGTCCAGGTACATCTTCGCCGACGCCTTGGCGGGCGCGGTCTCCCGGTAGTCGAGGAAGTAGGGCTTGCCGTCGACATAGAGGGTCATGAACCCGCCGCCGCCCAGGTTGCCGGCCTCCGGATAGGTCACCGCCAGCGCGAACGCGGTCGCCACCGCGGCGTCCACCGCATTGCCGCCGGCCTTGAGGATTTCCTGCGCGGCCAGGGCGCCGTAGCGGTCGGGCGAGGCGACCGCGCCGGCGGTCAGCGCGCGGGATGCAGCGTGGGGCGCGGCGACCGCCGGGCCGGAAGCGAGCAGGACGGCGAGGCTGATCGCCCGCAACAGGTTCCAGGACCGCAAGTTGAAGCCTCCCCATCTCATTGTTCCCGCGAGATGGACCGCGCCCGGCGCGATTGACAAGCCCGCGCTGCGGCGGCTCTGGCTGCGCGATCGAAGTCCACGCCCGGAGTTTCCATGCCCGCCCCCAACACCGGCCCTGAAAACAAAGGCCCCTTGGCAGACCTCGTGGTGATCGAGATGGGCTCGCTGATCGCCGGGCCCTTCGCCGGGCAGATCCTGGGCGACTTTGGAGCCGAGGTGATCAAGCTGGAGGACCCGAAGGTGGGCGATCCCATGCGCCAGTGGGGCCGTAGCCTGCCCAAGGGCCACTCGCCCTGGTGGCCGGTGATCGGGCGCAACAAGAAGTCGGTGGGCCTCGATCTGCGCACGCCGGAGGGGCAGGCGCTGGCCAAGGCGCTGATCGCCCAGGCTGATGTGGTGATCGAGAACTTCCGGCCGGGCGCCATGGAGAAGTGGGGCCTCTCCTATGAGACGCTGTCGAAGGACAATCCCAAGCTGGTGATGGCCCGCGTCTCCGGCTTCGGCCAGACCGGCCCCTATGCGGAGCGGGCCGGCTACGGCCTGATCGGCGAGGCCATGGGCGGCTTGCGCTATGTCACCGGCGAGGCGGACCGGCCGCCGGCGCGGGCCGGCATCTCGATCGGCGACAGCCTGGCGGCCATGCATGCAGTGATGGGGATCACCATGGCGCTGCATGAGCGGGAGCGGACGGGCAGGGGGCAGGTGATCGACGCGGCGCTCTACGAGAGCGTGCTGGCGGTGATGGAGAACCTGGTCACCGAATACGACATCACCGGCTATGTCCGCGAGCGGTCGGGGTCGGTGCTGCCGGGGATCGCGCCCTCCAACGCCTATCCTTGCGCCGGTGGCGAACTGATCCTGATCGGCGGCAACGGCGACACGGTCTATGCGCGGCTGACCGATGCCATGGGCCGGCCCGACCTGAAGACCGATCCGAAATTCGTCGACCACGCCGCGCGCGGCGCGAACCAGCTTGAGCTGGACAACATCATCGCCGAATGGACCTCCGGCTTTGCACTCGGCGACCTGCTGGCGCTGCTGGAATCCAAGGGTGTGCCGTCGAGCCGCGTGTTCCGCGCGCCCGACATGCTGGAAGATCCGCAGTACGCCGCGCGGGAGTCCATCGTCACCACCGAGCATCCGGTGTTCGGGCCGATCCGGATGCAGAACGCCTTCCCGAAGCTCTCGCGCACGCCGGGCTCGGTCCGCTGGCCGGGGCCGGCGCTGGGGCAGCATACCGATGGGGTGCTGGGCGCACGCGGCGGCTGTTCCGCCGAGCGGCTGGCCGAGCTGCGGGGCAAGGGGATCATCTGAGGGAGCGTACGGTCCGCGACCTATGCCGCGGACCGTACGAGGGAGTTGAGGCTCGCTTGACGCGGGCGAAGTCCGTGGGCCGCCGGTCCGGCCCCTGCGAAGTCCGCAGGCCCCCCTGGCGATGTGTCTAGTCCCCGGCGAGCCGGGCGGGGAGGCGGCGCCTTGTCTCAGGCGCCGGTTTTGGGTGCGACCTGTTGGCGCTGTACGGCTCAGCTTATGGCAGTCCGCGCGGCCAGCAGTTCGGCGACCGCGGCGGCCACCTGGGTCACGTCATAGGGCTTGCGGATCACCGGCGCGTCGAAGCCGCCCGGCGCGCCGGCCTTTTCGCCATAGCCGGTGGCGAAGACGAAAGGCACGCCGCGCGCGCTGAGCGCCTCGGCGACCGGGGTCACCGAATGGCCGTTGAGGTTGGCGTCGAGCACGGCGGCGTCGATCGGCTGATCCAACAGGCCCATGGCCTCTTCCAGCTCATAGGCCGGCCCGATCACCTGGGCGCCGGCGTCGGAGAGGCCCATCTCCAGCTCCATGGCCAGCAGCACCGCGTCCTCGACGATCAGCACGCGGGCGCCCCTCAGGTTGGTGGGACCTGACGAGGTGATCACGGTCTCGGCGATGCGCTGGGCGGGCGCCTCGGGGACGGTCTCCGGACGCGGGGCGACGGCGGCCGCGCCGGCCCGCAGCTTGGCGACCACGCCGGCGGGACGGTAGTCGACGCTGGTTGACCCGTTCAGCTCGCGGCCGGTCACCTGGTCCAGCAGGGTCGAGCCGAAGCCCCGGCGGGTCGGCGGGGTCACGGTGGGGCCGCCGCTTTCCGTCCAGGTCAGCTCGAAGCCACCGTCGGCGAGCCGCGTCCAGCGCAGGTTCACCCGGCCGGTTTCGACCGAGAGCGCGCCGTATTTCACCGCATTGGCGGCCAGTTCGTGCAGGCCGAGCGCCAGCGCATTGGCCGCGCGCGGGGTCAGGAACAGCTCCGGCCCCTCCCAGCCGGTCTGGCCGGGCGCGACCACGCCAAGCTCGGCGGCGGCCAGGTGGTCGATGGCGGCGCCCCGCCAGCGGGCGGCGGTCAAGAGCTCGTTGGCAGAGCCCATGGCCTTCAGCCGCCCGGCGAAATTAGCCAGGAAGCCGTCGAGCGAGGTGGTCCGCCGCGCGGTCTGCACGGCCAGCGCCTGGACGGTGGCCAGCACGTTCTTCACCCGGTGATCGAGCTCGGCCATCAGGGTCTGGCGCTGATCTTCCTCCAGGTGGCGCGTGGTGACGTCCTGCACGATGCCGGTGACGTTCTGCGGCCGGCCTTCAGGGGTGCGGGTCATGACGCCGGCCACCCGGAGCCAGACCACGCGCCCATCGTCAGGGCGGACCTGGCGGAACTCGAACTCATAGATGCCGCCGGCCGGGCGCTGGCTGACGATGCCGGCGCGGAGATCGGCCAGGTCGTCAGGATGGATGAAGGGCTCCAGCGTCTTCATGTCCTCGGCCGACATGGCGCCGGCCGGCAGGCCGGTGATGGCGGCCATGCGCTCGCTGACCACGAACCGGCCACGCACGCGGTCCCATTCGAACTCGCCAAGGCCTGCCACCTCAAGCGCGCGCTCGAGCCGGCGATGCTCCTCGCTATGGCCAGGGTCACCCAACGTCATTTCGTCAACATAGGGTGGGCGGTCGAAGAGCGCGACCAGAACCGTGCTGCCAGCTTTGCGGCGATGGCTGGAACCGGCTAGGATAGTCAACGTTAGCCTTGGAAATCCCCGTCGTCCGCCGGGGCCTCACACTTCGGAGACTTCCCTATGCCCGCGAACAGCGTTGACTACGCCGCCGACGAAACCAAGGCTGCGGTCAATTCAGCCGCCGAAGCCGCCACCAAAGCGTCCGCCGACGCCCAGCGTTCCTTCGCCGACGCCGCCAAGCGCCTGGAGCGCGCGGTGACCGAAGGGATCGAGCAGATCCGCGCCCAGACGCGCGCCTACTCCGACACCGCCGGCCAGCAGATCGACCAGGCGCAGCAGTACGCCAGCGAGCGGATCAAGGAACGGCCCCTGGCCGCCACCGGCGCCGCCCTTGGCGTCGGCGTGCTGATCGGCCTGCTGCTCTCCGCCGCCTCCTCGCGCCGTTAAGCCCCACAAACCACCTCGGGGGCTGTCATTTTTTCGAAGTTCGCCGGCATGATCGCCGCGGTCGCCGCCATCGCGGCGGCGGCGGCGATCTGCATGGTCGCCATCGCCTTCGCGATCTACGCGGGGCTGCGCGACCTGATCGGACCCGCCTGGGCCGCTGCCGCGGTGGCTGGGATCGTGGCCCTGATCGCCCTGGTCATCGCCCTTGTCGTGACCATGAAGGCCAAGCCGCCAAAGCCTCTCAAGGGCGAGCCGCCGAGCCTCGCCGCCAAGCTGATCGACCTGGCCCGTGAGCGCCCGGTGATCGCCGCCGGCGCCGCCACGGTCGCCGCCGCCGCCGCGGTGACCCTGGCGTTGAAGAACCCCAAGATCCTGACCGCGGTGATCGTGGGCCTCTTCAGCCCGCCGCCGCCACCCAAGCGCTAGAGAGCTTCCGCTCCATCTCTCTCGTCATTCCCGGGACAAGCCCGGGAATGACGAACACAGGGGGCGTCAAGCGGCTCAACTTCTTCGGAACACGTGCGTTCGTCAGGATCGCCGGCTCAGCGGGCGAGGATTCTGAGTGTGGCGTGGTGGTTCAGCCTGAGCGCGACGGCGGCGCCCTGGAATACTATGTGGCCCGCTTCGGGGCTTCCCTCGAAGCCGGACAACCCGGCTCCACGCCCAGCCTGCATCGCTTCGCCGCCGCGCCGCTCGAGCGGGTCGAGAACGATCCGCGCAAGCCGATCTGGGAACGGCGAAGGAAGACGGGGTTCGGCGAGAAGCTGATGAAGAGCCGGGCTTTCTGGGCCTTGCTGCTGATCCTCAAGAGCGGCGTCTGGGTGGCGTTGATCGTGGTGCTGCTGCACCCGCCAGCCTGTCGTTAGCCGCCAAGGCTCAGGCGGGAATCGTCGCCGCCAGGGTGACCTTCTCCTCGGCCACCTCGGCGAAGATGCGGCCGCCGGCGTCGGTGATGAACAGGTGGACGTAGCGGGCCTGGACCCAGTGGCCGTGCAGGCCTTCGCCCGGGCCCTCGCCCTGCAGGCCGCCCAGCACCTCGGGGCGGAGGCGCGCGCGTGGGCCGACAGCCTCGACGGCGATGGCGATGGAGGCGCCTTCCTCGACCGCGCGGATCCGGGCGTTGCCGCCGGTGGGGAGCGCCTGCCCGGCCATCTGGGCGAGGTTCAGCAGTGTGCGGGCGGCGGGCTTGTTCACGCCAGCCAGTTCCACCTGCCAGTCGAGCTCGGCGCGCATGTGGCCAAAGACCCCGCGGGCCAGCTTTTCCAGCTCGCGGGTGTCGAAGGTCTCCGCCGAGGCGGAGGCGCCGAAGGCCACGCGGGTGAAGGCCAGCAGGTCGGCGAGTTTCCGCGCCGAGGTCCCGATCAGGCCCATGGCGTCCTCGCGCATGTCCTGGGCGGTCGGGTCTTCCAGCAGGTCCAGGCCCGAGACGATGGCGCTCGCCGGGCTGATGAAGTCATGGCACATCCGCGCGGCCAGAAAGGCCGCCAGTTCGGCGGGGCGGATCGGGGCTGTGGGGGTAGTCGCTTCGCTCATGGCGCGGGACCTTGTCGTGATTTGAGTCTTTGGAAAACCGTTGGGGGTCCGTAAGACAGCCCACCTTCCAAAGCATTAAGAGCGCAAGCTTAGGCATGAACGACATCGGGGCCGATCTGGCCGAAATCTGCGAGGCGGCCGCCGCCCTGATCCTGCCGCTCTGGCGCTCTGGCCTGGCGGTGACGCACAAGGCCGACGAGAGCCCGGTCACCGAGGCCGACCAGAAGGGCGAGGCGCTGATCCTCAAGCACCTGGCCGAACGCTTTCCCGACATTCCGGTGATCTCGGAGGAAGACGCGTCGGAGTTCGGCACGCCCGACGCCATCGGCCCTCGCTTCTTCCTGGTCGACCCGCTGGACGGCACCAAGGCCTTCGTGCGCGGCGACCCGCATTTCACGGTCAATATCGGCCTGATCGAGAACGGCCGGCCGGTGGCGGGTGCGGTGACCGCGCCGCCGTCAGGCGAGAGCTGGTACACCTCCGGCGGCGAGGCGCTGAAGCGGCTGCCGGGCGTCGCCGCCCATACGGTGCGGGCGCGGCCCTGGCCGAAGGGCGCGGCCATCGCGCTGACCAGCCACACCATGAAGCCGGAGACCGCCGACAAGCTGGCCGCCGAATACGGCTTCGACATCCGCCAGCCGATGGATAGCTCGATCAAGCTCTGCCGGATCGCCGAGGGCACGGCGGACATCTACCCGCGCCACGGGCCGACTATGGAATGGGACACGGCGGCGGGGCACGCGGTGCTGGAGGCGGCCGGGGGGCGCTTCACGACGCCGGAGGGTGAGGTCTTCGTCTACGGCAAGGCGCAGGACGGATTCCGCAACGGCTGGTTCGTGGCGCGGGGCGCTTAGCGCCGCGCAGTTAACATACGCGCACGTCATTCCCGGGCTTGTCCCGGGAACCTATGAACTCCGAGATGAAGGTTGCGCGCGGCGACGACGTGCGTCCGCCGGACACGCCGTGATCATGGGTTCCCGGGACAAGCCCGGGAATGACGATCAAAAATGTGGTGAGCTGGTTGGCTCAGATGTGCTTGGGGGCGTTCCAGTCGGTGGCCGGGGCCGAGGCGGGAATTTCCGGCGACACCGCCGCGGCGGTGGCGGACGTCGAGGGCGTCAGGCTCATGACATTGGGTGGGCCCAGGATCAGGTAGCCGCCGAAGCCGGCCAGAAACGCCAGGACCGCCAGCAGCAGGAACGGCCGCACGAACTCCAGCAGGGAGAGGTGGCGTTCCGGAAGGTGAAAAGCGGCGGCGGTCATCGTTCGAGCTCCTGCTGGACTCTACGGATGTTCAACACCGTCAGATGCGTTGGGTTGCCGGAAGCTTAACCGCGTTACGCGAAAATTTCAGCGCGTCAGACGTCCGCCCACATGCGCAGCAGGTTGTTGTAGGTCCCGGTCAGGCTGACCACCGCCGGATCGCCCTGGCCGACCTTGACGCTCATCGCCTGGATGGCGTTGTCGAGGTCGTAGAGCAGGCTGCGCTGGGCGTCGGCGCGGACCATCGACTGGGCCCAGAAGAAGGCCGCCCAACGCGAGCCCCGGGTGATCGGCGCCACGCGGTGCAGGCTGGTGGCCGGATAGAGAATCATGTCGCCGGCTGCGAGCTTGATGGCGTGCTCGCCATAGGCGTCCTCGACGATCAGTTCGCCGCCATCGTAGTCGCCGGGATCGGTCAGGAAGAGGGTCGCCGAGAGGTCGGTGCGGAACCTCACAGGGCCGGCAAAGCGGATGGCGTTGTCGACATGGGTGTCGAAGGCCATGCCCTCGTCATAGCGGTTGAACAGCGGCGGAAAGACCCGCAGCGGCAGGGCGGCGGAGACGAACTGCGGATTGCGTCCGAGCGCCGTCAGGATCATCTCGCCGAGCTCCCGGGCCGCCGGGGCGTCTTCCGGGACCTGCAGGTTGCGCTTGGCGAGCGCCGACTGCTCGCCCGCCGTCACCCGCCCGTCGACCCAGGCCTGGGCTGCCAGCGCCTCGCGGGCGTGGGCCACCTGGTCGGGCGTCAGGACGTTTTCCACGTGCAGCAGCATGGCTTGCCCTTAGCCCGACCTCCCAGCCGGCGCTAGAAGCTCGCGCCCACCGAGGCGATGATCGTCCGCCCCGGCGAGGGGGTGGCGCGGGTCCCGAACACCTGGGTGTAGTTCAGCCGGTCGGCCAGGTTGTAGCCGTTGATCGCGAACCGATAGGGGCCGGTCTTGTAGGAGACGAAGGCGTCGAAGGTGAGGTTCTCCGGGGCTTCGGCGATCTTCAGGGCGGTCAGGTTGCTGCGGTCGGTGAAGCTGACGCTGCGGGCCGAATAGCCGAGGAATTGCTTGGACTGGTAGGTGACGTCGCCGCCGACCGACAGGCCACCGATCCAGTTGGAGAGGTCGTAGGTGGTGAACAGGCTCGCCGAGTGCTTCGGCACGAACACCACCTGCTGGCCGAAGGCCACGGTGTTCAGCACCGGAAGCGCGGCGGTGACGCCAACCGGGCAGACGACGCCGGTGGGCACGCCCGTGGTCGTGGTCGGGACGGCGCAGTTGGAGAACGACTGCTTGATGCGGTCGTCGAGGTAGGTGTAGCCGGCGCTGACCGTCCAGGCGGGCGTGATCTTGCCGGTCAGGCCAAGCTCGAAGCCCTTCACCTCCTGCCGCTCGCCCGACTGAGCCTGCAGGAAGCCGGTGGCCGGGTCGGTCTGCAGCGCATTGTCCTTCTTGATGTCGAAGGCGGCGAAGGTGGCGGCCAGCCCCGTGTGTGGGATCGCGACCTTGGCGCCGGCCTCGTAGATCTCGCTGTCTTCCGGGCCGAGGTCCTTGGCGGTGATGGCGATGGCCGCGCCGGCGCCGACGATCGAGGTGCCTTGCGGGGTCTGCGACTTGCCCCAGGAGACGTAGAAGGTCTGGTCGGAGGCCGGCTCCCAGACCGCGCTGATGCGCGGGCTCTTCAGCGTCGGCTTGACCTTCAGGCTGGACGAGCCGTTGTTGAAGAAAGTCGACTCCAGGTCGGCCTCATAGGCGTCGACGCGGTAGCTGCCGATCAGCGAGAGGCTGTCGGTCAGCCAGAACCGGTCGGTGAGGAAGAGGCCGGCGTCGGTGGACGTCCCGTTGCTCTTCTCGGTCGCGGTGCCCAGCGTGTTGGTGAAGAGCGTCACGCCGTTCACGACAGTGGTGCAGTTGGCGGTGGTCGAGGGGCAGGCGATGTTCTGGCCGGGGATGGCGCGGAACACCGAATAGCCCGCCGGGAAGTTGGGGTTCGGATTGACCAGCGGCCGCGGGATCGCCTGGCGGGTCGTGAAGCCCGGCGGCAGGATGTAGGCGAAGATCGTCTTGTTGTTCACCTGCCGCGACAGGTCGGCGCCGGCGATCAGCTGGTTCCGGTGGCCGGCGACGTCGTAGTCGACCTTCACCGTCGAGATGTTCTGCAGACCCCAGGCGTCCATGTCGTAGGGGCCCTGGCCGCCGTTGCCGCCGAAGGCCTCGGTGGCCGGATTACCGTCAAACAGCGCCGTGGTGCAGGCCGCCGTGCACTGGTCGAGCGTCGAGTACTGGAAGTAGCGCCCATAGATCGCGTAGCGGGTGTCCGACGCGATGGTGACCTTGCTGTTGACGTCGTGGCTGAAGCGCACGGTCAGCATGTCGGTGTCGGACCGGTCGATGTCGTTGCGGTAGCCCAGGAAGCTGGAACGCTCGACGGCCACGTCATATTCGGTGGCCGGCAGCGCGATGATCGAGCCCGGCGGCTGCACGACGGTCACCCCATAGTCGGGCCGCTGGTGGTCGTGCTGGTGCAGGTAGCTGACCGACAGGCGGTTGTCGGTGCCGATGCCGAAGCCCGCGGTCACCGCCGCGCCCCAGCGGTCAGAATAGATGAAGTCGCGGTCCACCACGCCGGTGGAGTTGCCCATCAGGGTGATCCGCACCGCGCTCGTGTCGCTGATCTTGCGGTTGATGTCGGCGAGCGCGCGGTAGTAGCGGCCATCGCCCACATAGCCGTCGACGCTGGTGAAATCGTCGAGCTTGGCGGATTTGGAGATGGTGTTGATCGCGCCGCCGGTTGTGCCGCGGCCGAACACGGCGCCGGACGGGCCTTTCAGGACCTGCACCTCTTCGTAGTTGAAGCTGTCGCGGGTGTAGGACCCGAAGTCGCGCAGGCCGTCGACATAGACGTCGTCCTTGGCGTCGAAGCCGCGGATCTTGAACTGGTCGCCGCTGAGCGTGCCGCCCTCGCCGATGGCGATGGTGATGCCGGGCACGTTGCGGAGAGCGCCCTCGAGGCTGTTGATCCCCTGGGCCTTCAGCTGTTCGGCGGTGACCACGCTGATCGCCTGGGGCGTGTCCTGCAGGCTGGACTGCAGGACCGAAAGGCCGGTGGTGTGGTCCAGCGGACGGTCGCCGCCGGTTACCGTCACGCTGGAAACGGTAGGGGCCGCCTCCGCATCGGCGGTGGCGTCGGCGGCATGGGCCGCGCCGCATAGGCTCGCCGCGCCCGCCATCATCGCCAGGCCCAGCCGCGCCGGCCGCGCCTTGCGATAGCTCACCACACCGTACCCACCGCTACGCATCGATATCCCCAACTCTCAAACTGCAATTGAGAGTCGTTCTTAATTAGACCGTTTCGGCAATGCAATGAGAATGATTTGCAATTGCAAAGTTGACGTCGGGGAATGTGGGATTCGACGCCCGCTGGGATCGGCGCGATGCTCTCCGGAAACCAGCGCCAAAAAAGCAGCGGAGGACGCGCCATGGCCTATGAAGCCGTCGACTATCAGACCATCACCATCGAGCGGCGCGGGCACGTCGCGATCCTGACGCTGAACCGCCCCGACCGGCTGAACGCCATCAACCGCGACGTGATGGCCGAGGTCCCCGCTGCGGTCGCCGTGCTGCAGGCCGACGACGAGGTCCGCGCCCTGGTGGTGACGGGCGCCGGGCGCGGCTTTTGCGCCGGCGCCGACCTGATGGGCGCGGGCCAGGCGATCAGCGGCACGGCGCCGGAGCCCAAGAGCCAGTTCGAGCGGCTGGACGAGATGGGCTGGGTCGGCCGCTGGGCGATGATGTGGGCCAATTTCGACAAGCCGGTGATCGGGGCGATCAACGGGGTGGCGGCCGGCGCGGGGATGTCGACGGCGCTGGCCTGCGACGTGCGCATCGGCTCGGAGCACGCGCGGTTCAAGACGGTGTTCATCGAGCGGTCCCTGTCGCCGGACAGCGGCATGAGCTTCTTCCTGCCGCGCATCGTCGGCTACGCCGCCGCCGCCGACCTGATCTTCACCAGCCGCGCGGTCGGCGCGGAGGAGGCCAAGACGCTGGGCCTGCTCAACCGCATCGTCCCCGCCGCCGAGCTGATCGACGCCGCGGTCGCCTACGCCAACGAGATGACCCGCTGGCCGCCGATCGCCATGCGCTCGGCCAAGCGCGTGCTGCAACACAACACCGAGGCGGAGCTCGAGGCCGCCCTGCGCTACGAGACCGCGGGCCTCGCCTACGCCCGCAAGGCGCCCAATGACGTCGCCGAGTCCCGCGCCTCGTTCATGGAGAAGCGCGATGGCGTCTACACAGGCACCTGAAATCCGGCCATAAGCCGCCGCATTCTTTCGAATAGTTTTTGGGTTTCCGGAGACATTTTCATGGCCCTCGACACCGCCGCCGAGCAGAAGACCTACCGCTGGGAAGACCCCTTCGACCTTTCTTCGCGCTTGTCGGAAGACGAGCGGATGATCTGGGAGGCGGCCCGCGCCTATTCCCGCGACAAGCTCTTGCCCCGGGTGGTCTCGGCCTATGCCGAGGAGCGGTTCGACCGCGAGATCATGACCGAGATGGGCGAGCTTGGCTTCCTGGGCCCGACGCTGCCGGAGAAGTACGGCTGCGCCGAGGTCAACCACGTGGCCTACGGCCTGATCGCGCGTGAGATCGAGGCGGTCGACTCTGGCTACCGCTCGGCGATGAGCGTGCAGTCGTCGCTGGTCATGTACCCGATCTACGCCTTCGGCTCGGAAGAGCAGCGGATGAAGTTCCTGCCCGGCATGGCCAAGGGCGAGATCATCGGCTGTTTCGGCCTGACCGAGCCGGACGGCGGCTCCGACCCGGCCTCGATGCGCACCACGGCCAAGAAGGTCACCGGCGGCTATTCCCTATCGGGCGCCAAGATGTGGATCACCAATTCCCCGGTCTGCGACGTGGCGCTGGTCTGGGCCAAGCTCGACGGCGTGATCCGTGGCTTCCTGGTGGAGCGCGGCTCCAAGGGCTTCGAGACCCCGAAGATCCAGAACAAGCTCTCCCTGCGGGCCTCGGTCACCGGCGAGATCGCGCTGGACGACGTCTTCGTGCCCGACGACATGATGCTGCCCAACGTCAGCGGCCTGCGCGGCCCGTTCTCCTGCCTGAACAAGGCGCGCTACGGCATCGCCTGGGGCGCCATGGGCGCGGCCGAGTTCTGCATGCATGCGGCGCGGGACTACACCTCCAGCCGCAAGCTGTTCGGACGCCCGCTCTCCTCGCGCCAGCTGGTGCAGAAGAAGCTGGCCGACATGTCGACGGAGATCGCGCTCGGCTTCGAGGGCGCCCTGGCGCTCGGACGGATGATCGACGAGGGCGCCTGGGTGCCGGAAGCCATCTCGATGATGAAGCGCAACAACTGCGGCAAGGCGCTGGCCATCGCCCGCGAGGCCCGCGACATGCACGGCGGCAACGGCATTTCGGGCGAGTACCACGTGATGCGCCACGCGGCGAACCTGGAGACCGTGAACACCTACGAAGGCGCCCACGACGTCCACGCGCTGATCCTGGGCCGCGCCATCACCGGCGAGAACGCGTTCTAGGCTTTGCCCTCTCCCTGCCCTCTCCCTCTCGCTGCGCGGGGGAGAGGAGCTGGCGCGACTTCGCGCCGCCGGTGTGGGCCAAGGGAATGTTTACAACTGGCCGTTACGGTTCGCTCGCCCTTGGGGGGAATCGTTCATGGCCGGAAAAAGCGCGTCAGGCGCGGCCAACAAAGCTGAGATGATCCGTTGGCTGTTCGAGAACAGCCGCGATCTGATGCAGGTCATCGGCGCCGATGGCCGGTTCAAGCTCGTCAATGGCGCGTGGAAGACGCTCACCGATTGGGATGAGGCCGACCTGATCGGCGCGCGCGCGCTCGAATTCCTGCATCCCGAGGACATCGCGGTCGTGCGCGACCACATTCGCGCGCTCGCGCCCGGCGACGTGGCCGAAAATCCCATGCGGGTGAAGCGCCGCGACGGCGGGTGGAGCTGGTTCGCCTCGCGCACCCAGAAGATGCCCGACGGCGACCTCATCGTGACCATGCGCGACGCCACCGAAGAGCGCGCCCGGGCCGAGGAGCTGGAGGAGACACGCCGCTTCCGCCGTGAGCTCAGCGAATCCGCCGGGATCGGCGCCTGGCTCTATGAGCCGTTGGAAAACCGCATCGAGTGGTCGCAGGACCTGCTGACTCTCACCGGCTTCGACATCGAGGACATCTCGGTCCCCGACCAGTTCTACGCCCGCGTTCACCCCAAGGACCGCGAACACACCCAGCGGCTGATGGCGCATGCCGTCCAGACCGGCGAGGGTGCGACCCTGGAACACCGGCTGAAGGTCGGCGGCCGCTGGACCTCCTGGCGCGCCACCTTCCGTACCCTGCCGCGCGGGCCGGGCGTCTTCGCCCTGAAGGGCATCTCCGAAGAGATCACCGAACTGGCCACCGCCCGCGACGCGGCGCGCCGCGGCGAGCTGAAGATGAAGAAGGCGCAGCGCGACGCCCACGCCAACGCCCAGCGCCTGGCCGTCGCCCTCGAGTCCGCCGAGGCCGGGGTCTATGAGATCGACCACGTGTCGAAGACCTTCTGGGCCTCGCCGGAATTCGTGAAGATCACCGGCCAGGACAACGCCACCTATCAGGAAGCCACCCAGCTGCGCTTCCCGGGCTTCCACCCCGACGACCTTGATCATGTGCGCGAGTCGTTCCGCAGGCTGCACACCGGCGACAGCCAGGCCGGCGCCTTCGATGCGCGCATCGTCCGCGCCGACGGCGAGACCCGCTGGGTGCGCATCTCGCACCACCTGAAAGTGGGCCGCAACGGCCGCTGGCTGAAGGCCGTGGGCCTGATCCAGGACTTCGACGAGCGCAAGCGCCAGGAGATCGCGCTCCTGGAAGCCCAGCGCGCCGCTGAGGCCGCCGGCGAGGCCAAGTCCGCCTTCCTGGCCAATATGAGCCACGAGATCCGCACGCCGATGAACGGGGTGATGGGCGTGCTGCATCTGCTCAAGGGCGAGAAGCTCACCGAGGAGGGCCGCCACATGCTGGAGGAGGCGCTCTCCTGCGGCCAGATGCTGGCGGAACTCCTGAACGACGTCATCGACTTCTCGAAGATCGAGGCTGGGCGCCTGGAGCTGGCCGACGAGGCGCTGGATCCGCGCGGCCTGGTGGAAGGCGTGGTGCGTCTGCTGCGCCCGCAGGCCGACGCCAAGGGCCTGCTCCTGCGCCTCGACGCCGACGCCAACCTGGGCTGGGTGCGCTCCGACCCGGTGCGGGTGCGCCAGGCGCTGTTCAACCTGGTGGGCAATGCGGTGAAGTTCACCGAGCGCGGCTCGGTGACGGTCCGTTGCACGAGCCCCCGCACAGGCTTCCTGCGCTTCGAGGTGATCGACACCGGGGTGGGCATCCCGGCGGAAGCCCAGGGCCGCATCTTCCAGCGCTTCGACCAGGGCGACGCGTCCACCACCCGCAAGTTCGGCGGCTCGGGCCTCGGCCTGGCGATCACCAAGAAGCTGGCCGAGATGATGTCCGGCGCCGTGGGCTTCTCCTCCGAGGAGGGCCTGGGGTCCAACTTCTGGCTGGAGATCGCCGCGCCAGCCGCGGAGCCCGTGGCCGAGACCTATGAGAGCCTGGAGCCCGTGCTCGACGGCCTGCGCGTGCTCGTGGTCGAGGACAATCCCACCAACCGGATGATCGCCACCAAGCTGCTGGAAAGCCTGGGGGCCCAGGTCGCCACGGCCGCCGATGGCTATCTAGGCGTCGAGGCCGCGCAGACCGGCGACTTCCACCTGATCCTGATGGACGTGCAGATGCCGGGCATCGACGGGCTGGAGGCGGCGCGCCGCATCCGCGCGCTCGGCGGCGCCGCGGCCGAAACGCCGATCGTGGCGCTGACCGCCAATGTGCTGGCCCACCAGCGCCGCGCCTATCTGGACGCCGGCATGGACGGCGTGGTCGGCAAGCCGATCTCGCCCGGCACCCTGCTGCGCGAGATCGCCCGGTTGAGTGCGCCCGCCCCGGAAGCGGCGGAAACCGCTGCCGCCCGAGCTTTCGCCGGCTTCCGCTAGGTGACGAACCGATGCTACTGCTCCGCCCCTAGGATCCCGTCAGTGGGGATTCCCTTCAGGAGCTGAGATGACCGTCGTCCCGACCCCTAGCCGCCTCATCGGCCTTGCCGCCCTCGCTGCCGCCACGGGGGCCGCCGCCGCGCTCTGCGCCGGGGCCGCGTTGGCCCAGCCTGCGCCGCCCGCCGATTTCGCGATCTGCAGCGCCTGCCACGAATCGACCCCCAAGGCCGCGCCATCGGTGGGGCCGAACCTGTTCGGGGTCGGCGGCCGCAAGGCGGGGACGGCGCCTGACGTCGATTATTCGGATGCGCTGAAGAACTCCGGGATCACCTGGAGCGCCGACACGCTCGCAGCCTTCATCCTCGACCCGGCCAAGGCCGTGCCCGGCAACAAGATGGACTACGGCGGCGCGACCGACGCCAAGGCCGCCAAGGCGCTCGCCGACTATCTGATGAGCCTGAAAGGTTGAGAGCGCGCAGAGGCTTATGCTAGCTCTCTGACCGACTTGACCGACCTCGATACAGACACCCTTTCACGCCTGCATTTTCAGGCTACCCGGAGCCTTTCATGAAGCGTTCGCACACCGTTTGGGCCGCCGTTCTTGGCGCGGGCCTGGCCTTTGGCGTCACCTGCGCGGCGGTTTCCGCCGGCAATCCAGTCGAGGAACGTCAGGCCACGATGAAGGCGGTAGGCCAATCGATGAAGGAAGCCGCGGCGATCAACACGCCGGCGACCTTCGACGCGGCCAAGGCCAAGACCCTGATGGACGGCGTCGCCGCCAACGCCAAGAAGCTGCACGGCCTCTATCCGGCCGGCAGCGGCGCGGACCCGAAGACCGAGGCCGACCCGAAGGTCTGGGAAAACAAGGCCGATTTCGACAAGCGCCTGACCGAGATGGCGACGCTGGCGACCACCGCCGGCAAGTCCGCCGACGCCGCCGGCTTCAAGACCGCCTACGCGGCGGTCGGCGCGACCTGCAAGAGCTGCCACGACGTCTATCGCATGAAGAAGAAGTCCTGAGCCTGAGGCGACGGCGGCGGTAGGGGGACGATCATGCGGCGGATTCTGATCTGGCTCATCGTGCTGGTGGTGGTCGGCGTGTGCGCCGGCCTGTTCATCACCCGCCCGCAGACGCTGCCCGCTTCCGAGCTAGCGGCCGGCTATCACCCCGACGTCGCCAACGGCCAACTGATGTTCACCGCCGGCAACTGCTCGGCCTGCCACACCGCGCCCGGCCAGAGCGACCGCACCCAGCTGGCCGGCGGCCTGAAGCTGAAGTCGCCGTTCGGGACCTTCGTCACGCCGAACATTTCGCCGGACCCGAAGTTCGGCATCGGCGGCTGGACGGAAGCCGAGTTCGTCAACGCCATGAAGCGCGGCACGGGGCGCCACGGCGAGCACCTCTATCCGGCCTTCCCCTACGCCTCCTACAGCCTGATGAAGACCACCGACGTGCGCGACCTCTTCGCCTACATGAAGACCCTGCCGGCCATCGCCCAGCCCACCGCGCCGCATGAGATCCACTTCCCGTTCAACATCCGCCTCGCGGTCGGCGGCTGGAAGCTGCTCTATTTCCATCCGCACGAGTTCGTGGCCGATCCGAAGAAATCGGCCGCCTGGAACCGCGGTGAATATCTCGCCGAGGGCCCCTCGCACTGCGCCGAGTGCCACACGCCGCGCAATGCGCTGGGCGGCGAGGAAATGGCGCAGCTCTATGACGGCGCGCCGAACCTGGAAGCCGGCGGCCGGTTCGCCAGCAACATCACGCCCAGCAAGGACGGCCTCGGCGACTGGAGCGCGCAGGACATCACCGACTTCCTGAAGTCGGGCACCGACAAGTGCTTCAACGAGCCGGACGGCATGAAGGACGTCATCGCCTCGACCTCGAAGCTGCCCGACGCCGACAACGCCGCGCTCGGCGAATACATCCACGCGCTTCCCGCCATCGCCGGCAACCCCAAGCACAAGACCTGCTAGCACGCCTCCCGCTTCCGGCGGGGCGGGAAGCGGTGATAGAGGTTCCCCAACGAATCTAGGGGGAACACCACGTGGCGGAGATGACGGCGGACACTGCGGCTGAGCCGATCCCCAGCGCCAGCCTGCGCACGGTCGTCGCCGCGTCCGCCACCGGCGCGACCTTTGAGTGGTACGACTTCTTCGTCTTTGGCAGCCTGACGCAGGTCATCTCCAAGACCTTCTTCTCCGGCCTCAACGACACGGCGGGCTATATCGCCGCGCTCGCCCTCTTCGGGGCGGGCTTTGCGTTCCGGCCGGTGGGCGCGCTGGTGTTCGGGCGGATCGGCGACCGGGTGGGCCGCAAGGGCGCCTTCCTGGTGACCGTGGCCCTGATGGGCGGCGCGACCGTGGCGATCGGCCTGTTGCCCAGCTACGCGACGGCGGGGATCACCGCGCCGATCCTGCTGCTGCTGATGCGGATCCTGCAGGGCTTTGCGCTCGGTGGCGAATACGGCGGGGCCGCGACCTACGTCTGCGAGCATGCGCCGTCTGACGCGCGCGGCCGCTCGACGAGCTGGGTGCAGACCGCCGCCGCCTTTGGCCTGTTCGGGGCGTTGCTGGTGATCCTGACGACCCGTCTGACGCTCGGTAAGCTGTTCGGTCCCACGGCCTTCGACGCCTGGGGCTGGCGGATTCCGTTCCTGCTGTCCTCGGCCCTGCTGGCGGTCTCGGTGTTCATGCGCATGAAGCTGACCGAAAGCCCGGCCTTCGCCGCCATGAAGGAGGAGGGGACCCAGTCGAAGGCGCCGTTCGCCGAGGCCTTTGGACAGTGGAAGCACCTGAAGATCGTGCTGATCGCCCTGGTCGGCATCATGTTCGCCCAGGGCGCCGTCTGGTACACGGCCTTCTTCTACGTGCAGACCTTCATGGAGAAGTTCCTGAAGGTCGATCCGGCGACCATCAACCTGTTGATGATGCTGATCGTGGCGTTGAGCGCGCCTTGCTACGTGTTCTTCGGCTGGCTCTCCGACAAGCTGGGGCGCAAGCCTGTGCTGCTGTTCGGCATGATCCTGATGCTGGTCGCCTACTTCCCCGGCTTCCACATGCTGGCGAACGCGCTGAACCCGGCGCTGGCGGAGGCCACGGCGGCGTCGCCCGCCACGGTGATCGCCGACCCCGCCGACTGCTCGCTGCAGTTCGATCCGGTCGGCAAGGCGTCCTTCACCTCGTCCTGCGACATCGCCAAGACCGCCCTGGCCAACGCCGGGGTCTCCTACATCAACCAGGCCGGACAACCGGGGCAGGCGGCCATGGTGCGGGTCGGCTACGCGACCATCGACTCGCTCGACGCCCGCGGTCTGCCCAAGGACGTCGCCAAGGCGCTGAAGACCAGCGTCGAGACCCAGATCAAGGAGGGCCTGGCCCGCGCGGGCTATCCGGCCAAGGCCGATCCCAAGCGGATCAACTTCCCCGCCGCGATCGGTATCCTGATGGTCTTCGTGATCGCCTCGACCGCGCTGTTCGGGCCGATCGCCGCCTGCCTGGTGGAGCTGTTCCCGACCCGCATCCGCTACACGGCGCTCTCGCTGCCCTACCATATCGGCACCGGCTGGGTCGGCGGCTTCGTCCCCTTCACCGCCTTCGCCATCGTCGCCGCCGTGGGCAACATCTATTCCGGCCTCTGGTACCCCTTCGCCTTCACCCTGCTGGCGACCGTGGTGACGATCTTCCTGCTACCCGAGACCAAGCACCGGTCGCTGCACGACTAGCGCTTAGCGGGCCCATCCAGTTCTGCGAGGGTGGCTTCGGACGCCAGCCCCGCCGCCTGCAGGCGCTTGGCGGCCACCTCGGTCTCGCGGAGCGCGCGCAGCAGGTTGCCGCCGGCGAGCTTGCCGAGGTCCTCGTCGCTCCAGCCGCGCCGGGCGAGCTCCACCAGCAGGGCGGGGTATTTGTCGACACCCTCCAGCCCTTCCGGCGTATCGGGGATGCCGTCGAAATCGGAGCCCAGGCCCACGCAGTCGTGGCCGCAGACCTTGGCGATGTGCTCGATGTGGTCGGCGACCATGGGGATCGTCACGCGCGGCTTGGGATGCGCCGCCTCCCAGGCCTTCATGTAGGCCGCCGCTTTTTCCGGTTGGCCGACGTAGAGGCCGCCGAACGGCGGGGTGTTGGTGCGCGCCCGCTCCGCCGCCTGATCGGCGTTCCAGACGGCGCGGTCGTGATTGACGTAGTTGGTGGCGAAGTTGGCCATCACCACCCCGTGGTTCTTGGCGACCATCTCCAGTACGTCGTCGGGCACGTTGCGCGGATGCTCGTCCACCGCGCGTGCGCCAGAGTGGGAGAAGATCACCGGCGCCTGGGAGACCTCCAGCGCCTGGCGCATCACGTCGGGCGAGACGTGGCTCAGGTCGACCAGCATGCCCAGGCGGTTCATCTCGCCGACCACGGCCTTGCCGAAGGGGGTGAGGCCGTGGTGCTTGGGATTGTCGGTGGCGCTGTCGGCGAAGGCGTTGTCGGTGGCGTGGGCCAGCGTCATGTAGCGCGCGCCGAGCGCATAGTAGGCGCGCAGCACGGCCATGGAGTCGTCGATCTGGTGGCCGCCCTCGACGCCGACCAGCGAGGCCACGCGGCCCTCCTTGTGCAGGCGCACGATGTCGTCGGCGGTATAGGCCATGCCAAGGTCGGCCGGGTAGCGGGCGGCCAGGCGCTTGACGATGTCGATCTGCTCGATGGTGGTCTGCACGGCGGCCGGGCCGGTGATGCTGACCGGGATGTAGACGCTCCAGAACTGGCCGCCGACGCCGCCGGCATGCAGGCGCGGGATGTCGGTCATCAGGCCGCCTTGGCCCTCGCCGCCGGGCACCGGCGGGGTGTGGCTGAGGTCGGACTTGAAGTCGAAGGCGCCGGTCTTCTGCGCCCAGCGCTCGCGCACTTCCCAGGGAAAGTCGTTGTGGCCGTCGATCAGCGGGGTCTTCGCCAGCACCGCGGCGACCCGGGCCTTGAGCTGCGCGTCGGTGGGCTGGGCGAGCGCCGCCGACCCCGCCAGCAGAGCCAGGCCAACCGCCAGGCCGAACGTCCGATATCCACGCATGCCGCTTCTCCCCAACCGTGGACGGACAATGCCCGCGCGGCGGGTCGCGTCAATCAGCCGTGTGGTCAGGCGGCCAATTGCGCGAGCGCGGCGGCGAATTCAGGCGCCCGCAGACCCTCGAGCGCAGCCGCCAGGCGGGCCTTGCCGTAGGTGACCCGGTTCTCCCATTCGAGCATAGCGAACTGGCCGGTGCGCAGCTGGGTGTGCAGGTCCGATAGGCCCGGTCCCGCGAGCATGCGGTCGGCGATGCGCGCGCCGGGCCGCTCTGTGGCGGCCGTGATCAGGAAGATCACGCCGGTGAAGAGGTGGTTCACTCGCCGCATCACCTCGAACCGGGCGCGCTCCCGCAGCGCCGGCGGGCGGCCGAAGTAGGTGGCGAGCAGCTTCTCCTCGCCGGCTGCATCTCGGGTGAACCAGCCGGCGAGCGTCGCCAGGTCCACGTAGCGGTCGGCCAGGAAGGCGGCGTCCCAGTCGACCAGCCACAGGCGTTGGCCGTCGTAGACGATGTTGCCGGGATTGAGATCGTTGTGGCTGGAGACCAGGTCTTCCTGGCGCGTGCGATAGGCGCCGCGCAGGTCCGCGAAACGGGCGAAAAGTTCGTCGGTGGCGCCGGCCTCCAGGATGTCCAGCGCCCTGAACCGGTCGATCAGGTCGCTCACGCCGTCGAGGTAATCGCACTGGGGCGGGAAGGCCGGCGTCTGGTGCAGCAGTCGCGCGCTCTGGGCCAGTTCGACGATCAGAGCGTGGCCGGCGGCGGGATATTCGTGCAGCTGGACCGGCGCCACATGCTCGATGATCGCCACGCCGTCGGCGGGCTCGGCGTAGCGCACCCGCGGGGCGAGGAACGCCTGGGCGGCGATGCGCATGCAGATGTAGCTGCGGGCCGGATCGGCCACGGCATGCTGGCCCGCCTCGATCTTCAGCACATAGGGAATGCCGCCGACCCGGATGCGCCAGAGGCCGGCCCCGCTCAGGCCGCCGGAGAGCGGTGTGGCGCTGTCGAGCTCGCTCGTGCCGAACGCCGCCATCAGGCCGCGGTCGACCGCGGGGCGCAGGGCTTCGGGAATGGTGTTGGACATGACGCGGCTCCGCAGGCGAGGCGGTGTTTTACCCGGATAAAACGAGCCGTCAATATTGCCCGGGTAAAAAGATCAGCCGGCGATCGGCAGGACCTCGGTGTCCACCCCGGCGGACTCCAGGGCGGCCTGTTCGGCGCGCCAGGCAGTGCCGGTGATCAGCCGGGCGACGCGCAGCCCCTGGGCGGCCAGGCTGGCCAGGGCCTCGACGCTCTGCGGGCCGGTGCGCTCTGCGTCGCGCCGCGCCAGCGCCAGGACGTCGGCGTGGGCGGCCTCGTCGCAGACCAGCACGTCGGCCGAGGCCAGGATGCGCGCGGCTTTCAGGGTCAGGAGGTCGGCGGGGCCACGCGCGTCGACGAACTGCACCATGCCCGCGCCCGGCTCGTCGCGCGCCAGCGCCGCGCGCAGCAGCCTTGCGGCCTCGGCCTTGTCGCCGCGCGCGGCGGCCTCGGCGGCGGGGCCGGTCAGGGCGGCGCGCAGGAAGGCGCGGCGGCGATGCGGGTCGGGCAGGGCGGTGCGGACCTCGTCCTGCAGGCTGGCGAACAGGGCGGCGATCCGGCCCGCGCCCTCCGGCACCCGAGCCTCGATGTCGTGGCGCAGCAGGGTGGCCAGCATCGGCGAGGCGCCGCCGGTGCCGATGGCCGCCACCACCTCGCCGCGGTCGATGACGGCGGGCGTGGTGAAGTCGCAGAGCGCCGGGCGGTCGACGACGTTCACCGGCACACTGGCGGCGCGGGCGGCATTGGCCGCGGCCTCGGCGAAGGCGTCGTCGGGGCTGGCGACGAAGGCCAGCGCCGCGCCAACATATTCGGTGGGATCGAGCGCCGCCTCGCCTTCCAGCCGCTTCAGCGTCGCCGGCGACCCCTCGAACAGCCGCACCTTCGCCTCCGCCTGCTCGCCGGCGCCGGCGATCACGATGGTCTTGCCGGACAGCGGGAAAAAGGCGGGGAAGGCGTGCATGGTCGGTTTGTACGCCGCGTCGCCGGGCCGCGCCACGGCGGCTCCGCGCATCGCCGCTAGCCCTCCCTTACGCAAACCGGCTAGGTAAGGCTCAGATTGAGCATATGGGCTCCTGATCGATGGACGACGCGGGCGCGAGCTTAGCGGCGCAGATGAGCGCGATGGGACGCGGGGCCCGCGAGGCCGCCGCGGTTCTGCGCCTGGGCGACGCCGCGACGCGCACCCGCGCGCTCACCGCCATGGCCGCCGCCATCCGCGCCGACGCCGCCGACATCCTCGCCGCCAACGCCCGCGACGTGGCCGCTGCAAAGGCGTCCGGAATGGCCAGCGCCATGGTCGACCGCCTGCTGCTGGACGAGGCGCGCGTCGAGGCCATGGCCAAGGGCGTCGAGACGGTGGCGGCGATCCGTGACCCGCTGGGCGCCGAGCTGGACCGCTGGGACCGGCCCAACGGCCTGGATATCGCCCGCATTCGCACGCCCATCGGGGTGATCGGCATCATCTATGAGAGCCGGCCCAACGTGACCGCTGACGCCGCGGCGCTCTGCCTGCGGGCGGGGAACGCGGTGATCCTGCGCGGCGGCTCGGAGTGCCTGGCGTCCAACCTCGCCATTCACGCTGCGGTGGCCAAGGGCCTGTCGGCGGCCGGCCTGCCGGAGACCTGCGTGCAGATCGTGCGCACCGCCGACCGGGCCGCGGTGGGCCTGATGCTGACCGGGCTTGAGGGCGCCATCGACCTGTTGATCCCGCGCGGCGGCAAGGGGCTGGTGGCCCGGGTGCGCGAAGAGGCGCGCGGCGTCGCGGTGCTGGGTCACCTGGAGGGCCTGGTGCATGTCTTCCTGCACGCCAGCGCCGACCTGGAGAAGGCCACGGCCATCGCGGTCAACGCCAAGCTGCGCCGCGTGTCGGTCTGCGGCGCCGCCGAGACCCTGCTGGTCGACAGCGCCGATGCACAACGCCTGCTGCCGCCGGTCGCTCAGGCCCTGCGCGACGCCGGCTGCGAGCTGCGCGGCGACGCCCGCGCCCGGGCGCTGGTCCCCGGCATGGCGGACGCGACCGAGGAGGACTGGCGCACTGAGTACCTGGCCCCGATCCTCAGCGTCGCGGTGGTCGATGGCGTCGACGGCGCCGCGGCCCATATCGCCAAATACGGCTCGGCCCACACCGACGCCATCGTCGCCGAGGATGGCGCGGCCGCCGAACGGTTCGCGGCCCTGGTCGACTCAGCCATCGTCTTGATCAACGCCTCGACCCAGTTCGCCGACGGCGGCGAGTTCGGCTTCGGCGCCGAGATCGGCATCGCCACCGACCGCCTGCATGCCCGCGGGCCGGTGGGCGCGGAACAGCTCACAACCTACAAATATGTGGTCCGCGGGACCGGCCAGACGCGTCCCTGAAGGAGGGCGCCCAGGCGCCCTCAGGCCCGGATTCCATCTGAGCCCTGGGATGCGCGTCGGCCTCTATGGCGGTTCGTTCAATCCGGCGCACGAGGGCCACGCCCACGTGGCCGAGACCGCCAAGCGCCGCCTGCGGCTGGATCGCGTGATCTGGCTGGTCTCGCCGCAGAACCCGCTTAAAGGCCGCCACGAGACCGCCGACCTCGCCGAGCGGATGGCCGGCGCCCGGTCGCTGGCCAAGGGGCCGGGGATGATCGTCTCCGACATCGAGACCCTGCTCGGCAGCGCCTACACCATCGACACGGTCCGCGCCCTGAAGGCGCGGTTTCCGGGCGTGAAGTTCGTCTGGATCATGGGCGCCGACAGCCTGGCGACCTTCCACCGCTGGCGCGGCTGGACCCAGATCATGCGCGAGGTGCCGGTCGCCATCGTCTCGCGGCCGTGGATTTCGCTGAAGAGCCGGTTCTCGCCCGCCGCCCAGCGGTTCGCGCGCTATCGGCTGCCGTCGACGGCCGCCTTGCGCCTGGCCGATACCAAGCCGCCAGCGTGGATCTTCCTGTTCGGGCGCTTCAATTTCCAAAGCTCGACGGCGCTGCGGGAGCGGCTAAAGCGCCTGAAAGGCTGACGGCGGCTGACCGGAGGCTGCTTTCGTGCTAGGAAGAGCCTTGCGAGGATAAAGGAGCACCCCGCTGGCCCGTGAAGCTGCGCCCCGTGCGCGGGAAGGCAAGACGCCTTCCGAAGACCCATCGAAGCGTATCCAGGACCGCATCAGCGCCCTGGAAGACATGATCCTGGCGCGTCTCGACGACGACAAGGCGCAGGATGTCGTGTTCATCGACCTCAAGGGCAAATCCGCCGTCGCTGACGGTCTGGTGGTCGCCTCCGGGCGTTCGCACCGCCATGTCGGCGCCATGGCCGACCACCTGCTGCGCGCGCTGAAGGACGAGGGCTACGGCCGCGCCCGCGTTGAGGGCCTGCCGGCCTGCGACTGGGTGCTGATCGATACGGGCGATGTGATCATCCACCTGTTCCGGCCCGAGGTGCGCACCTTCTACAACATCGAGAAGATCTGGTCGGTGGACTCGGCTCACCGCACGCAGGCGGCCGGTCAGGTCGTCTAGACTTACTTGCGGTCCGGTGGTCAGTTTCGGGGCAAACGGAGCCCCGCCATGTCCGAGACCCTGAACCGAGACACCCTGGACGCCTCGGCGACCGATCTCGTGGCCGCCCTGGCGGCGCGCCGCGTCAGCGCTTTGGAACTGGCGGAAGAGGCCATCGGCCGCATCGAGGCCCGCGATAAGGCCATCAACGCCGTGGTCGTGCGCGACTTCGACCGCGCGCGCGAGACCGCCCGCGCCGCCGACGCCGCCCTGGCGCGGGGCGATCGCCGCCCGCTGCTCGGCCTGCCGATGACGGTCAAGGAAAGCCACAACATCGCAGGCCTGGCGACCACCTGGGGCGCTCCGATGTTCCAGGGCATGCTGGCGCAGAGCGATGCCCTGGGCATCACCCGGCTGAAGAACGCCGGCGCGGTGATCCTGGGCAAGACCAATGTGCCGCCGTTCCTGTCCGACTATCAGTCCAACAATCCGATCTATGGCCGGACCGGCAACCCCTGGGACCTCACTAGGACGCCGGGCGGCTCGTCTGGCGGCGCGGCCGCGGCCCTGGCGGCCGGCATGGTCCCGCTGGAGTTCGGGTCGGACATCGGTGGGTCGATCCGGATGCCGGCCCACTTCTGCGGCGTGTTCGGCCACAAGCCGAGCTACAACCTGATCCCTGTGCGCGGCCACGAGCCGCCCGGCGCGGGGCCCGGCGCCGGTGTGCTGCTGGCGGTGGTCGGGCCGCTGGCGCGCACGGCAAAGGACCTGTCCCTGGCGCTCGACGTCCTGGCGGGGCCCGATACCGCCGAGGCCATGGCCTACCGCCTGGACCTGCCGCTGGCCCGGCACGCGAAGCTGGGCGAGCACCGGGTGCTGGTGCTCAGCGACAGCGCCATGATGCCGGTGGACGACGAGATCCGCGCTGGGATCGAAGCGATGGGCGACAAGCTCGCGGCGCTGGGCGCCAAGGTGACGCGCGGCAGCGATCTCGTCCCCGACTACGCCGAGATTCAAAGGGTCTATATGGGCATACTGATGCCCACGGTAACCCGCGGCGCGCCCGGCGTTCCGGTGATTTCGGCCCACGAATGGATGGAGCTGCTGGACGCCCAGGCGCGGCTGCGGCTGCAATGGGCGCGGTTGTTCCAGGACTTCGACGTGGTGCTGGCCCCGGTGCATGGGTCTGCGGCCTTCCCGCACGACGACAACCCCGACATGGGCGCGCGGACGCTGACCCTGAACGGGAAGACCGTCTCCTACATGGCGCCCGCCGGCTGGGCCGGCCTGGCGACCAGCGCCAACCTGCCGGCCACCGCCATGCCGGTGGGCCTGACCCGCGCCGGCCTGCCCTATGGCCTGCAGGTGATCGGACCCTATCTGGAAGACCGCACCACCCTGGCGTTCGCGGCCTTGGCGGAGCGGGAATTCGGGGGCTTCCGGCCGCCGCCGGGCTTTTGAGTCGCCCTTAGCGCGAGCAACCTTATCCGTATGAATCCGTTGGGCTTGTATGCCCAGGATCATCATCAGCTGCCCGACCACCGGCGCGGACGTCCCCACCGGCCACCGCACCCAGGATTTCGATCTGGCCGCCATCGTCGAGCCGCGTTCGTTCCGCTGCCCGGTCTGCCACGAGGTCCATGCCTGGCGGGGCGATGACGCCCGTGTCGAGGGCGGCCCGGCCCAGCTGGGGCTCGATGAAGTCGGCGCGCCTCACTAACAGCGCTCTTTTAGTTTCTGAGGGCTCCAAATTCCGTTTCGTGCGTTTTCGGCGGCATGAACCGCGCAGCCCTGATCATTCCCGCACTCGCCCTGGTCGCCGCCGTCTATGCCGCAACCGCCACCCACGCCGCCGAAAACGCATCGGCTGACAAGGCGTCAGCCGGCCAGGCCAACGTCGCCGCGACCTTCGGCAACACCGTGCTGTCGGTCTATCCCGACGGCCGCGCCCAGAAGATCTGGCTGACGCCGGACCACAGCTGGACGGGCCTGAGCCGCCGGGGCAACCCGCTCGCCGGCACCTGGAGCGTGAAGGGCGAGAAGGTCTGCCTGAAGCAATCCAAGCCGCCGACCCTGCCGGTCAGCGTCTGCCAGCCCTTCCCGGAGGATCCCGCCAAGGGGCTGGAAGCCAAGGACCTGACCGGCACGCCCATCCACCTGAAGCTGGTGAAGGGCCACGTCACCAAGGTCGCAGGCTAGAGGCCGCTCGCGCCTGCTGTCGGGTTGGCGGCCTGCTGGATGTCGCCCGGCTGGCCGGCCTGCGCCCAGTAGCTTTCCACCGCGCGCGCCACGCCGGCCATCAGCCGGTGCCGCGCCGAGGGGGACTGGCTGGTCTGGCGGACCATCACGGCGACCGCATAGGTATGGCCGTCCGGCGCGGTCATCAGCCCCACGTCATTGATGCCCACCGAGGCGCCGCGCCAATCGGGGCCGGTGCCGGTCTTGTGAGCCAGGCTCCAGCCCGGGGCCATGCCGGCGCGCAGGCGCAGCTGGCCGGTGCGCGCCTCGCCCATGAGGCCCAGCATGAAGTCGGTCGACGCGCGGCTGAGCAGTTCGCCCCGCTTCAGCTCGGAGAGCGCGGTGACAATGCCCTCGGGCGTCGCCCCATCCGGCGGATTGGCTAGGTAGCTTGCTAAGGCTTGATCGCGCACGTCGTCGGGCAGGCGCTCGCGGGCCTGTTTGAAGATCCAGGTCCGGCCGTATTCCGGCTTCCACTCCAGGCCGGCGGTCTTGGTCTGAACGTCGCGCTCGGTGCCGCCGACCGCGAGGCCCGTCAGATGCTTGTCGGCGATGTTCTGGGTGACCACGCCCGCGCCGCCGACCTCGCGGATCAGCCGGTCGTTGGCGGAGTTGTCGCTCTCGATCAGGGCGTGGCGCAGCAGGTCGGCGAGCGTGATCGGCAGGCCGTTGGGGCCGCGGATGCGCGAGGCCAGGGGTTGGTAGAAGACGCTCCGGTCGTCGTCGTGCAGCACCACGGTCTGGTCCAGCGACAGCCGCCGCTCGTCCACCGCCTGCATGACCGCCAGCGCCACCCAGAGCTTTGACACACTCTGCTGCGGGAAGGTCTCCGCGCCCAGCACCTGGGCTGTCCAGCCGGAGGTCACGTCGGCGACGGCGATACCCACCGGCTCGCGATAGCCCGCGGCGATACGCTCCAGGGTGGCCTGCAGCTCGGCCGGCGCGGGCGGGGCGTCGCGATGGACGAGCGGGGCCGCAGGGCCCTTGGTGTAGGCGATCTTCTGCGGGGCCAGGCGGCTCGCGCCCAGCCATCCCGCGCCGGCGCCCGCGGCCAGCAGCACCAGCGCGGCGGCGATCAGCAGCCTTGGACGCCTCCGGCCACGCCGCCGGTTTCGGGAAATCACACCAGTCATTGGGCCTACCCAGTAAGGCGCCCGGGACAGAACGCCACTTCAGAAATCCGTGCGGGGGTCCTACATGGGGCGGATGAACGCGATCGCCACAAGCAAGACTCCCGTCACCGTGCTCACCGGCTACCTGGGCGCGGGCAAGACCACGCTGCTCAACCGGATACTCTCCGAGGACCACGGCAAGAAATACGCCGTCATCGTCAATGAGTTCGGCGAGGTCGGCATCGACAACGACCTGATCGTCGGCGCCGACGAAGAGGTCTTCGAGATGAACAACGGCTGCGTCTGCTGCACGGTGCGCGGCGACCTGATCCGAGTGGTTTCAGGCCTGATGAAGCGCCAGTCCGCCAGCGGTAAGGGCGGCTTCGACGCGATCATCGTCGAGACCACGGGCCTCGCCGATCCGGGCCCGGTCGCCCAGACCTTCTTCGTCGACGAGGATGTGCGGGCCAAGACCCAGCTCGACAGTGTGACCACCGTGGTCGACGCCAAGCACCTGTTGCTGCGGCTGGCCGATTCCAAGGAGGCGGCCGAGCAGGTCGCCTTCGCCGACCAGATCATCCTCAACAAGACCGACCTGGTGACCGAGGCGGAACTGGTCGTGGTGGAGCGCGCGATCCGGCGGCTCAATCCGCTGGCCCCGATCCATCGGGCGCAGCGGTCCAATGTGCCGCTGGACCTGGTGCTGGGGCGCGGGTCCTTCGACCTGGCGCGGATCGAGGAGATCGAGCCCGACTTCCTGAACCCGGCGCACGGCGAGGCGGGCCACGTTCACGATGAAGACTGCGACCACGACCATGACCACAGCCATCATGGCCACGATCACCATGATCACGACCATGATCATGGTCATGGGGGCCACGATATCGAGGCCAGCGGCATTCGCGGGATTTCACTGACGGCGCACAAGCCGCTGAACGCCAACCGCGTCACGGCCTGGCTGAACGAGGTGCTGCAGGCCCAGGGGCCCGACATCCTGCGCGCCAAGGGCATCCTCGACGTCGCTGGCGAGGACCGGCGCCTGGTGTTCCAGGCGGTGCACATGATCCTGGAAGGCGACTTCCAAGGCGAGTGGCGCGATGGCGCGGACCGCTATTCGCGGCTGGTGTTCATCGGCCGGAACCTCGACGAAGCCAAGCTCCGCGAAGGGTTCGAGGCCTGCGTGGCCTGATCGACCCCTAAACCCGCTCATCCCGGGGGCCGGGATGAGCGGTATTGAGCTCGAGCTTTAGGCGGCGATCGGGTGGCTGGAGACGGTCTGGCGAAGGATTTCCATCGCCACCACTTCCGGCTTCACCAGCCCGCAGCGGGCGGCTTCACGGCCCCCACGCCATTCGAGCACCAGCTGGTCGCCCTCCATCCGGTAACGGCCGCGGTGCGTCTTGTGGCCCACGGCCACCTGCACGGAATTCCACATTGTCTTCGCGCCTCGCGCTGTTATTTGCGGCCGTTCTGGCCCCACCTAGACGCCCATGGTTAAGCCAACGGGGTTACGCGGCGATTAATCGTGAATCTTCGTTTCTCTTAAGCCTGTCGCTTAACCACGCGGGCCAGACGCGGGCAGCTTCAGATCTCCTCGTTGATCAGGGCGACCTGGTAGAAGCCGTTGCCCTGCAGGGTGTTCATCACGGACATGAAGGCGCCGTAGCGGACGTGTTTTTCCGCTCGGATGTAGACGCGCTGTTGAGTGGGGGGCAGCGTCGGGTCCTGCGCTGTCAGGATGCGGCCGAGGTCGCCCGGCAGGCTCGCGAGGCGACTCGCGGTCTCACCGATGAACACACCGCCATTGGCCTCTAGGTTGATCACCACGGGCGGCTTGGGGTGCTCGTTGGTCTTGGGCTCATGGGCCGGCGGCAGGTCGAGCTTGATGGACTCGGTTGCGGGCGGCAGGGCGACCATGAAGATGATCAGCAGCACCAACATCACGTCGACGAAGGGCGTGACGTTGATATCGCTGTTCTGGCCGAGCTCGAACCGGCCGCCGCCTCCGCCGCCAAGCTTCGCGCCCATCGCCGTCCTCCTCAAAGCCCGCGGCTCGCCGCCGCGCCTCCGGAGGAAACGCTCGAATATTACATTCGTAAAGTCATAAAATTACATACGTCAAAATACTAGGCGCGAAAAAGCCCGCCGAGTCGCCCCGGCGGGCTCAATTCGTTCGCAGAAGGTCTGACCGATCAGATCTCTTCGTTGATCAGGGCGACCTGATAGAAGCCGTTGCCCTGCAGGGTGTTCATCACCGACATGAAGTCGGCGTAGCGCACCTGCTTGTCGGCGCGGATGTAGACGCGCTGTTGGGTGGGCGGAAGGGTCGGGTCGTCCGCGCTCAGCACCTTGGAGAGGTCGGCCGGCAGGGTCGCCAGCTGGGTCTTCTGATCGCCGATGAACACACCGCCGCCGGCTTGGATGTTGATCAGGATGGGCTGTTTCACCTTGGTGCCCGGGGGCGGCGGAATCGCCGGGGGCAGGTCGAGCTTGATCGCCGCCGTGGCCGGCGGGATCGCCACCATGAAGATGATGAGAAGCACGAGCATAACGTCCACGAAGGGCGTGACGTTGATATCGCTGTTCTGACCGAGGTCGAAGCGACCGCCGCCGCCACCGCCAAGCTTGGCGCCCATACGAAAATCCTTCCCTGAGGCGGTACGTCCGCCCTGTCGTTTACGAGTCCGCCGACCATTGGCAAGCCGCCGCGCCGTTGTAAAGCCCGAAGCCGCGATCTAGTTGGAGCCATGCAGTATGCCTTCGACGCCTACGTAACGGCGGTCTCCTTCGATGTGGCCGGCCGGGCGATGTTCGCCCTGGGCGACGGCACGGTCCGCTTCGAGGGCGGCGAGGCCGTGACAGCCCACGACGGGGCCATTCTGGCGGCCGCGCGGCACCCCTCGGGCGAGGGCCTGATCACCGGCGGCGACGACGGTCGGCTGGTGTGGTCACAGGCATCAGGCGCCGCGGAAATCGCCAGCCTGCCTGGAAAATGGATCGACGCGGTGGCCGCCAGCGCCGCCTCCGGCCTGATCGCGTTTGCTTCCGGCCGCGAGGTGCAGGTGCGCGACGTGGCCGACGCGGCGTTTTCGCGCAGCTTCGCCCACGAGAAGTCGGTGGCGGACCTGGCCTTCGAGCCCAAAGGCCGCCGGCTGGCCGCCGCCACCTATGGCGGGGTCTGGCTGTGGTATGCCCGAATCGAGGGCCAGAAGCCCGCCAAGCTCACCTGGGCTGGCAGCCATGTGGGCTGCGCCTGGAGCCCGGACGGCAAGTTCCTGATCAGCGCCATGCAGGAAAACCAGCTGCACGGCTGGCGCGTGGCCGACGAGAAGAACATGCGCATGGGCGGCTACCCGGCCAAGCCCAAGAGCCTGGCCTTCCTCAACAAGGGCAGCCTGCTCGCCACCTCCGGCGCCAACGGCGCGGTGGTCTGGCCCTTCGCCGGCGGCACCGGGCCGATGGGCAAGCAGGCGGCCGAGGTCGGCTATGACGAGGCCGCCATGGTTGTCGCCGTCGCCGTCGCGCCGTCGCTGAACTGGGTGGCCGCGGGCCTCGACGACGGCCGGGTCTGGGCCTGCGACCTGGCCGGCCAGCAGATCACGCCCCTGAAGGCCGAAAAGGGCAGCCCCATCACCGCGCTCGCCATGACCCCGGACGCCAGGCGCGTCGCCTGGGGCTGCGAGGATGGCGCGGCGGGCGTGGCGGAGATCGAGCGCCAGGCGCGCTGACGGAGCCCGGCATGGCCAGGCTCCGCCGCTTTGGTCCTAGTGGCTGTTGGCGATGATCGAGGCGATCAGGCCGGTGGCGACGGCGGCCAGGACGTAGTTGCCGTCTACCTCGCGCCATTCATAGCCGCGCGGCGGGGCGCGCAGGTGATGCTGGTGGTAGTCGACGTGCTGGCCGCGCGACCAGTCCTGTTGGGCCAGGCGGTGACCCTTCTTCCAGTCGTCGTGGCGGACGTAGGCGCTGTGGCCTTGGTCATGACCTTGGTCGTGGCCACGGCCCTGCTCTTGGCCGCCGCGATCGTGGTCGTGGTTGTCGCCCGGCTGGGCCATGGCGACGCCGACCGAGCCGGTCAGCGCGATCAGGCCCGCGGCGGCGGCGATCAGGGTGCGTTTCATGCGAGGAGTCCTTGTGGCGGGAGAGGCGCACAGATTTGCGCCTTATCCCGTGATCCCTCGCTGAACGCGTTCAGCCGGCCTTCGTTCAGATTCAGGCGAGTTTGATCTCGCGCAGCCGCTCCTGGAGGTAGTCGTTGGCGGTGATCGGGGTCGGGTAGCGGTCGGGATGGGCCGCATCGACGCAGCTCGGCAGGGTCTCGATGAGGTAGTCCGAGTTGAAGTGCAGGAAGAACGGCGTCGAGTAGCGCGCGAAGCCGCGGCGCTCCGGCGCCGGATTGACCACCCGGTGGGTCGTGGACGGCAGCTTGTGGTTGGTCAGGCGCTGCAGCATGTCGCCGATGTTGCAGACCAGCGCACCGGGCGGCGGGTTGACCGCCAACCACTGGCCGTCGCGGTCCAGCACCTCAAGGCCAGCCTCTTCGGCGCCGAGCAGGAGGGTGATGACGTTGATATCCTCGTGCGCCGCGGCGCGGATGTTCGGCCCATCAGCCGGCACCGGCGGGTAGTGCAGGAGGCGCAGGATCGAATTGCCGAAGTCGACGGTGGGATCGAAGAACTGTCTGTCGAGGCCCAGGTAGCTGGCGATCGCCTCCAGCACCTTCAGGCCCATGGCGTCCAGGGCCGCGTAGAGCCAGCCGACCTTCTCGTGGAAGTCGGCGACCTCGGCGTCGGGCCAGACGTTGTTGGCCATGTGGTTGCGGTAGGGATGGCCGGGCGGCAGGTCGCGGCCGACGTGCCAGAATTCCTTGAGGTCGTAGTTCACCTCGCCCTTGGCGGTCTCGACGCCGAAAGGGGTGTAGCCGCGCTGGCCGCCGACCGGCAGCTTGTACTTCAGCTTCTCAGCCTCCGGCAGGGCAAAGAACCGCTTGCCAGCTTCGACGGCGGCGTCGATGCGCGCCTGCGGAATGCCGTGGTCGGAGATCACCGCGAAGCCGAAGCGGGCGAAGGACCCGCCCAGCGTCTGGGAAAAGTCGGCGAAGTCGCGGTCGAAGCCGGTGAAGGAGACGGGCGCGATGCGGGGCGGCAGCGTGTGGGCTTGGCTCATTTCGCCACCTCTACACCCGCGTCTTGCCGGGCTCCACCCGCTCGGACGCCTTTGAAGGCTTTGCCGCTTCTGGCGCCGCGGCCCGTTTTGCGGCCGCCTCGCTCTCTTCCTCGGCGGCGATGCGGGCCATCTCGGCGCGCAGCACCTTTTCGGTGGTCTGGCGGGAGTCGCGCGACGCCAGGGCGTAGCGGTCTTCCTCGCCGGCGATCGGCGCGAGCTGCTTCCACAGCGCCGCGTCCTGTTCGCGGAACAGGCTGGCGGCGCGCCCGGCGCGGCGTTCGGAGAGGCCAAGCTTCAGCAGGGCGCGGCGGCCGTAGTTCAGCGCGCTTTCGAAGGTCTCGCGCTCGACGGAGACGTTGGGCGTCTTGATCAGCTCGTAGGCGTGGCGGCGGTCGAAGGCGCGAGCGAAGATCTCGATATGCGGGAAGGCCTCGCGGGCGGCGGCCACCATCTCCACGGCCTTGTCGCGGTCGTCGATGGCCACCAGCAAAAGCTTGGCCTTGTCGGCGCCGGCGGTGCGCAACAGGTCGATGCGGCTGGCGTCGCCGTAGTGCACCCGCCAGCCGAAGCGGTGCAGGATCTCGATCTGCTCGATCGAGTTCTCCAGGATCACCACCTTGAAGTTGTTGGCCAGCAACAGGCGGGTGGCGATCTGGCCGAAGCGGCCGAAGCCCGCGACGATCACGTCCGCCTCGCCTTCGTCGAAGGGCACGTCGCTGGGCTCCGCCGGGTCTTCCTTGCGGCTGAGCACCAGGCGCTCATAGGCGGCGGTGACCAGGGGCGTCGCGGCCATTGAGACCGCCACCACCGCGGTCAGCAAGCGCGCCAGGCCTGCGTCCATGACGTGGGCGCCGACCGTGAAGCCCAGCAGGACGAAGGCGAACTCCCCGCCCTGCGCCAGGCCCACCGCGGTGGTCAGCGCCACCCGATGCGGGGCGCGGAAGACGCGGCCGGTCAGGTACATGGCCAGTGTCTTGAGCACGATCAGGCCCGTCACCGCGGCCAACAGCTCCAGCGGGTGGGCCATGACCAGGCCAAGGTCGAGGCCGGCGCCGACGGTGATGAAGAACAGGCCGAGCAGCAGGCCGCGGAACGGCTCGATGTCGGTCTCCAGTTCCTGGCGAAACTCGCTCTCAGCCAGGACGACGCCGGCGAGGAAGGCGCCGAGCGCCGGCGACAGGCCGACCAGCTGCATCAGGGCGGCCACCGCCACCACCATCAAGAGCGCTGAGGCGGTGAAGATCTCGCGCAGGCGCGCGGCGGCGATGTAGCGGAACAGCGGCCGGGTGAGGTAGCGCCCGCCGACCACGACCACGGCGATGGCGCCCAGCTGGGCGAGCGCACGGACCCAGATCGGCAGGTCTCCCACCAGGCCCGCCTCATGCGGCGAGGGCGCGGCGGGGCCGCCGTGGGGCGCGAGCAGCGGCAGGAAGGCGAAGAGCGGGATCACCGCCAGGTCCTGGAACAGCAGGACGCCGAACGACGCCTCGCCGACCGGGCCTTGCCGCTGGCCCTTCTCCTCCAGACTCTGCAGGACGATGGCGGTCGAGGACAGCGCCAGGATCAGGCCGGTGGCGGCGCCCAGACGCCAGTCGAGGCCAAAGGCCAGCGAACCCGCCCCGACCAGGGCCGCGGTCGCCAGGAGCTGCGCCGTGCCGACCCCGAAGATCGCGGTTCGCAGGCGCCAGAGCAGGGCGGGCCTGACCTCCAGTCCGATCAGGAACAGCAGGATCACCACCCCGAACTCGGCGAACTTCAGGATGTCGCCTTCCGGGCCGACCAGGTTGAGCGCGAACGGCCCCACCAGCACGCCGGCCAGCAGGTAGCCCAGCACCGATCCGAGCCCCAGCCGCTTGGCCAGCGGCACCGAGATCACGCCCGCGGCCAGGTAGACCATGGCCTGGGTGAGCAGGGAGTAGCCGTTCATGCCGATCGTCCTCCCTCTAGGCAGCGTCTGGCCACTGGACCGCGCCCACGCCGCCCTTGCACGTTCTTTTTCACACGGGCCGTCGCTTTGGCCCGTTCTCAAATGCTGCATTGCGGCGTAACAGGTGGACCATGGCCAGCAAGACAACAGACGGCGCCCGCGAGGCGCTAGAGGGCGTGCTCTTCGACGGCATGACCATCATGGCGGGAGGCTTTGGCCTCTGCGGTATCCCCGAGAACCTGATCGCCGCGATCCGTGACGCGGGTGTGAAGGACCTGACGGTGGTCTCCAACAACTGCGGGGTCGACGACTTCGGGTTGGGGATCCTGCTGGCCGGCGGCCAGATCCGGAAGATGATCTCGAGCTACGTCGGCGAGAACAAGCTGTTCGCCGAGCTCTACCTCTCCGGCAAGCTTGAGCTGGAGTTCAACCCGCAAGGCACGCTCGCCGAACGCATCCGGGCCGGCGGCGCGGGCATCCCCGCGTTCTTCACCAAGACCGGTGTCGGCACCCTGGTGGCCGAGGGCAAGGAAGTTCGCGAGTTCGACGGCGAAGCCTATGTGATGGAGCGCGGCCTCACCGCCGACCTTTCCATCGTCAAGGCCTGGCAGGGCGACCACGAAGGCAACCTCGTCTACCGGATGACCGCGCGGAACTTCAATCCGATGATGGCCACGGCCGGCAAGGTCACCCTCGCCGAGGTCGAGCAGGTGGTCCCGACCGGCGCGCTCGACAAGGACAAGATCCACACGCCCGGCATCTATGTCGACCGCCTCTTCCAGGGCGCGACCTTCGAGAAGCGGATCGAGCAGCGCACCGTCCGTGTGCAGGAGACCGCCTGATGCCTTGGACGAGAGATCAGATGGCCGCCCGCGCCGCCACCGAGCTGCGCGACGGCTTCTATGTGAACCTGGGCATCGGCATCCCGACGCTGGTCGCCAACTACATCCCATCTGGCGTCTCGGTGACCCTGCAGAGCGAGAACGGCATGCTCGGCATGGGGCCGTTCCCCACCGAGAACGAGGTCGACGCCGACCTGATCAACGCCGGCAAGCAGACGATCACTGAGCTGGCCAGCTCCTCCTATTTCTCCAGCGCCGACAGCTTCGCCATGATCCGCGGCGGCCACATCGACCTCTCGGTTCTGGGCGCCATGCAGGTGGCGGAGAACGGCGACCTGGCGAACTGGATGGTGCCCGGCAAGATGGTCAAGGGCATGGGCGGGGCCATGGACCTGGTGGCCGGCGTCAAGCGCGTGGTGGTGGTCATGGAGCACACCGAAAAGTCCGGCGCGCCCAAGCTGGTCAAGGCCTGCACCCTGCCGCTCACCGGCCAGGGCGTCGTCGATCTGGTGATCACTGAGCTTGGCGTCTTCGACGTCAGCCGGGGGAAGTCACCCCTGACCCTGACCGAACTCGCGCCCGGCGTGACCGTGGACGAGGTGAAGGCCAAGACCGAGGCGGCGTTCGCGGTGCGGGTCTAGGAATCATCCCTCCTCTTTAGGGGAGGGATAGATCGCGCAGCGATCAGGGTGGGGGACTCGCGTTCAAGCGCTGGACCTGACCCTGAAACCCCCACCCGTCCCGAGCTTCGCTCGGTCCACCCTCCCCTAAAGAGGAGGGATGACGAGGCCCCGTAACCATCTGGCGCGTGATCACGTATACTGGGGTAACCAACACATTCGCCAAGGGTATGCCCACCCCATGAAAAACCAGCTTTTCGCGGCCATCGCCGCCACCCTCTTGATCTCCAGCTCCGTCCCCGCGATCGGCGCGGGCAAGGCTCTTCCGCTTCCCGCGCCCAAGGTCGATGCGGTGGCGACGGCGGCGGCCGGCACGGAGACGGCGGTCCTGGCCGGCGGCTGTTTCTGGGGGGTCCAGGCGGTGTTCCAACACGTCAAGGGCGTGAGGCGGGTCTATTCCGGCTACGCCGGCGGCCCCGGCGTGGCGGCGCACTACGAGATGGTCAGCACCGGGACGACCGGCCACGCCGAGTCGGTGCAGATCGTCTTCGATCCGAACCAGATCAGCTACGGCGAGATCCTGCGGATATTCTTCACGGTCGCCACCGACCCGACCCAGGTCAATATGCAATACCCGGACGAGGGGACGCAGTATCGGGGCGAGGTCTTCTACGGCACGCCCGACCAGAAGCGGGTCGCTGAGGCCTATATCCAGCAGCTGAACGAGGCCCACGTGTTCAAGCGGCCGATTGCCACCCGCGTCGACCCGCTGAAGGGCTTCTTCAAGGCCGAGGACCACCACCAGGACTACTTGGTCAATCACCCGGACAACCCCTACATCTTCACCTACGACATCCCCAAGGTGGCGGCGCTGCGCGAAACCTTCCCGGACCGCTACGTGGCCAAGCCGATCCTGGTGTTCCCGACCAATCGGGCCGGCTAGGGCTTAGCCGCCCCCTTTAGCGGAACAGAAGGCGACGGAATGACGATCTCGGCGCGCGTCGCCTTCACCGCGTCGCCGGGCTTCCATTCCGGGCTGGGATAGCCGGTCTTCGGGTCGCGCGGCTTGGGCCGGAAGTCCGTTCCCAGGAACAGGTCCAGCCGCCGCTGGTGCTTACGGTCGAGGAAGATGTCGTCGATCTGCGGGTCCAGGACGTTGGTGAAGTCCGCGGCCATTTCGGTGTTGAACCAGCTCTCATAGGCGACATTGAGCACCCGGCCGCCCCTGGCCGGCGTCAGCGGGGCGCTGGCCTCGGCCTGGTTGCCCGCCGCGGTCCCGCGCAGCCACATGGTCAGCGGCGCGGCCGTGGGCTCGCGGAAGTAGTCGCGGCCGTAGTAGGCGAGGGCGTAATACAGAAAGCGGTTGTTGACCGCGATGGCGGTGAGGCCGCTGGGCTCCTCGGTTCGCGCGCGGCGCACCACCACCTGGGCCGTCTGGTCCCAGCCCCGCGCCCGCTTCAGGCTGTTGGCGCCGCCGAGATTGTCGACCATGCGGGGCGAGATCACGGCTGCCAGGAAGGCCGCCGCCATGGCTGCCTGCATGCCGATGGCGGCGATCAACAGCTTGCGGCTCCGCCAGCGGATCAGCCAGGCCGCCACCAGGATCGCGCCGGGGAGATAGCTCGCGCCGGACCAGTTGGCGTTGGCGCGGCTGACGAAGGCCTGCACCGCGACGATGGCGATCGGCGGCAGGGTGAAGCAGAGCAGCAGGACGTCGGGCGCTTCCAGGCGTCGGCGCCAGGCCAAGAGCCCCGCGCCGACCAGGAGCACTGCGAACGGAATCGGCCCGAAGACTGCGAACTGCTCGCCGAGGAATTGGCCCAGTTCCGCCAGGTTGAAGAGCTTGCGCCCGGCCCAGTGGGCGTCGGCGGCGGTGTGTTGCAGGGTGGCGAATCCGTGGGCGGCGTTCCAGGCGAGGTTGGGGGCCAGCACGAGCGCGAAGACCCCGACCGCCAGGGCCGCCGAGGCCGCTGTCCAGCCGCGCCGCGCGGCGGGCGACAGCGCCAGGTGCAGGCCAATGCCGATCAGGGCGTAGACCGCCGCGTACTTGCTGAGGAACGCCAGGCCCAACGCCGCGCCGAGGCTGGCGGCCAGCCACAAGCGTGTCCGCCCGGCGCTCCCTTGCAGTGCCGTGTAGGCGCTCAGGGTCAGGCCAATGAAGAACAGCAGCGGCGCATCGGTCGCCACCACCGTGGCGGAGAGCTGGATCGCCGGCGCCAGCGCATAGAGGGCCGTGGCGGCGAGCGCGACCTTGGGCCCGTAGAGCCGGCGGCCGATGGCGAAGACGACGAAGGCGGCACCGGCCTGGAACAGCACCGCCGGCAGCCGCACGAAGGGCTCGGCGTCGCCGCCAAACGCCGTCGAGGCCCAGATCGCCCAGGCGATCACCGGCGGCTTGGAATAATATCCAAACGCCAGGGTGCGCGACCAAAGCCAGTACTGAGCCTCGTCCGGATAGAGTTCCAGCGGTGTACGGAACAGCGCGATCATCCGGACCATGGTGAGCCCGGCCACAAGCCATAGGGCCATGCGGGTCTGCGCCTCACCATCCCTAGCGCCCGTCACGTCAGACATCCGTACGCCTACCAATTCCATCAAACATTGTTACAGCGCGGCGCCCTCAGAGGGGCGCCGGCGCCACACATCGCGGCTTCTACGCGCGACCTGTTGTCACCGTAGCAAAAGCGTCACCATCGGATGCCATTTGCACGCTATACGGCTAAATCAAGACAGCGGAGTCGCCTGGGGTGGCGGCTTCGCGGTGCTCTAAGAGGGGATATCATGAAGCTCAAACTGAACCGCGCATTGTGCGCGACCACCGCCTTGGCCTCCGGCCTGCTGATTGCCTCCGGCGCGTTTGCGCAGTCGACGGCCACGCAAGTCCAGGAACTCGTCGTCACCGGAGCCCGCGGCCAACCGAGCGTTTCCGGCGTGATCACTCAGGTCCAGGAAGCCAAGGACGAATCGATCGTCAATCACGACTTCTTCGAGCACCAGCAAGCGGGCCAGAACTTCGCCCAGCTGATCAACCTGCTGCCCGGCGTGAACTACACCTCGGAAGACGCCACGGGCAATCTGTCCGGCGACCTGCGCATCCACGGCTTCGACGGTGCCCACATCGGCATCACCATCGACGGCGTGCCGGTCAACGACTCCGGCAACTACGCGGTGTTCCCCGGCGAATACCTGACCCCGGAAATCACCGACCACGTCACGGTCAACATGGGCGCGACCTCGGTCGACAGCCCGACGGCCTCGGCGGTGGGCGGCACGGTCGACATCGTCTCCAAGGTCCCGACCAAGGACCGCCAGCTGATCATCGCGCCGACCGTCGGCAGCAACAACTGGTCGCGCTACTTCGCCGAAGCCGAGTCGGGCGAAGTCGGCCCCCTGGGGCACGCGCTTCATGCTGGCCGGCAACTACGACCAGTCCAACAAGTGGGTCGGCATCGGTCAGGAAATGAAGGAAGGCTTCGACGCGCGCGTCTATCAGCCGCTGAAGGGTTCGGACTTCATCAGCCTCGCCGGCAGCTATGTGCTGGAGCACGACTACTTCTACGACGGCTCGTCCTACGCCCAGTTCTCCCAGCCGGGCGTGAGCAAGTCCACGATCGACTACAACAACACCTGGTCGGTGCCGACCGCCGTCGCCGGCAAGGCCGACACCCCGCTGAACAACTGCGGCACCCTGATCAACGCGGGCTGCACCGGCTTCCTGCAAGGCAGCGCCGGCGCCACCGGCCTGGACGGCAACTTCTGGGCCCTGCACCCCAACCCGGTGATCTTCGGCACCATCCGCGGCCAGTCGAAGTTCTCGCTGACCGACAGCCTCACCTTCACCTTTGACCCGTCGTTCTTCTACACCCTGGCCAACGGCGGCGGCGTGCAGGCGATTTCGGAAACCGACCCGCGCCTGAAGGGCAACAAGGTGGGTTCGCGCGGCGTCGATCTGAACGGCGACGGCGACGTGCTCGACACGGTCGATGTCTATGCCCCGAACAACACCAACACCCGCCGCTACGGCATCAACTCCGCGCTGCTCTGGGACCTGAACGAGCACAACCACTTCGCGCTCTCCTACACCCTCGACTACGCGATGCACCGTCAGACCGGCGAGTATAACTTCATCAACCCGGTGAACGGCCTGCCGGGCTCGGTGTTCGGCGGCAAGGACGGCGAGGGTTCCACCCGGATCACCACCGACGACGGCAGCTTCCTGCGCGGCCGCGACCGTCACTCGATCGCCGAGCTGAACCAGATCTCGCTGAACTACATCGGCAAGTTCATGGACGATAAGCTGCACATCAACGTCGGCATCCGCGACCCGCACTTCAAGCGCGATCTGAACCAGTACTGCTACACCTACAACGGCACGAGCGCGTACTGCGACACCATCGATCCGGCCCAGGTGACGGCGGCCTTCAACGCCGACGTCTTGGCGGGAAACACCAACGCGCTGTCGACCCTGCTGTTCGGCAGGACCGGCGCGATCTCGTTCAACGCGGTGACCAAGGCCCCGAACTTCCGGACGCCGTTCTCGCAGACCTTCAACTTCGACAAGGTGCTGCCGAACGCCGGCGCGACCTACCGCCTCACCGACAACCAGCTGATCTACGCGACCTACGCGGAAGGCTTCTCGGCGCCGAAGACCGACGACCTCTATTCGTCGGTCACGGCTCTGGTGCAGCCGGAAACCTCCGAGAGCTTCTCGGCGGGCTGGCGCTACCAGTCGAGCACCTTCATCACCTCGCTGAGCGCCTGGGACGTGCAGTACAAGAACCGCATCGTCCAATCGTTCGACCCGACCGACCCGACCCTGTCGATCGACCGTAACATCGGCGACGTGCAGCTGTACGGCGTCGACCTCGAAGCCGGCGCGACGCTCTGGGAACACCTCTCGGTCTACGCCAGCGCCGAATTCGTCCACAGCGACGTGAAGAGCAACGAAGTGGTCGCGGCCGCCGGTGCGGTGGCCCTGGCGCTGCCGACCGCGGGCAAGGAGTTCGTCCTCCAGCCCGACGAGACCTTCGCGGCCAACGTGCGCTATGACTTCGGCTGGATCGATCTCGGCGGCAACGTGAAGTACCAGGGCAAGCGCTGGATCGACGACATGAACACGGTCGCCGCGCCGGACATCACCACGGTCAACGCCGACGCGCGGATGCCGATCAGCTGGTGGGGCCTGCAGAACACCTACCTGCAGTTCAACGTCTTCAACCTGACCAACACCCGCCAGCCCTACCGCTACTCCTCGGTGACCAACGCCACAGCGGTGGTGCTGTCGCCGACGACGACCAAGGCTGCGGTCGCGTTCTTCCCGACCTACAACTCGCCGCGGGTCCTTTCGATGACGCTGCACGCGCAGTTCTAGTCGAGAGGCTTCGGCCTGAATGACTTGAGGGGCGGTCCGGCGACGGGCCGCCCCTTTCGTTTGGGCGGGCGTTTGGGCCGGTCTGGGCCTTGACGCGCCGGACGGCCCGGCCCATTTGCGCGCGTCCTCAACACCTGAGGTTTTAAAGACCGCCGATGACCCTCACCGTTCCCGCAGAATGGGCTCCGCACCGGGCCATGTGGCTGGGCTTCCCCAGCCATGCGGAGCTGTGGGAGGACGACCTGCCGGCCGCCCAGGCCGAGGTCGCGGCGCTCGCCCGTGCACTGGCTGGTCCAGGCGCTGAGCGGGTGAAGCTGCTGACCGGCTCGCCCGCCGGCGAGGCTGACGCCCGCGCTCAGCTCGGCGGCGTCGACGGCATCGAGATCGTGCCCGGCGCCTTTGGCGACATCTGGCTGCGCGACACCGGCCCGATTTTCACCAAGGGGCCGGATGGGCCGCGCGCCCAGGCGTTCCGGTTCAACGGCTGGGGCGGCAAGTACGAGTTGGAGCACGACGACACCGTCGCCGCCCAGATCGCGAACGCGGCCGGCGTTCCGCTGGTCCCCCACGACTTCATCCTGGAAGGCGGCGCGGTCGATCACGACGGCGAGGGCACGATCCTGACCACCGGCCAGTGCGTGCTGAACGTCAACCGCAACACCGGCTGGGGCGACGCGCAAGCGCAGGCGGCGTTCGCGCAAGCCTTCGGCGCGACCAAGACCATCTGGCTGGGCGAGGGCCTCGCGAACGACCATACCGACGGCCACGTGGACAATCTGGCGCGCTTCGTGGCGCCGGGCGTGGTGGTCTGCCCGGTCGCGTTCGGGCGCAACGATCCCAACGCCCGCGCCTTCGACGACGCCGCCCGGCGTCTGGCCGAAGCGACCGACGCCGCCGGCCGCAAACTGAAGGTGGTGCGGATTCCCTCGCCGGGCTGGATCGACGGAACGCCCGACGCCGACGGACGGACCAGGGCCGCACCCGCCAGCCACATGAATTTCCTGATCGCCAACGGCGCGGTGATCGTGCCCATCTACGCCGAACAGGCCGGGGCCTTCGCGGTCCAGGCGCTGGAGCACCTGTTCCCCGGCCGCCAGGTGATCGGCCTGCCGTCGACGGCGATCCTGACCGGCGGCGGCTCGTTCCACTGCATCACCCAGCAGGAGCCCGCCTGATGTCGCGCAAGATCAAGGTGGCGGCGCTGCAGGCGAGCTTCGGCCTCGACCTCGACGCCAATATCGCCCGGACGGCCGAGCTGATCCGCGAGGCCGCCGGCCAGGGCGCCCAGGTGATCCTGCCGCCGGAACTGTTCCAGGGCCCCTATTTCTGCGTCGCCCAGGAGGAGCGCTGGTTCAAAGAGGCCCATCCTTGGCGCGAACACCCCTGCGTCACCGCGCTGGCGCCCCTGGCCGCCGAGCTGGGCGTCGTCCTGCCGATCTCGATCTTCGAGCGCGAGGGGCCGCACTATTTCAACAGTCTGGTGATGGCCGACGCTGACGGCTCGCTGCTCGGCGTCTACCGCAAGAGCCATATCCCCGACGGGCCGGGCTATATGGAGAAGTATTATTTCCGGCCTGGCGACACCGGCTTCAAGGTCTGGGACACGCGTTTTGGCCGCCTGGGCGTCGGCATCTGCTGGGACCAGTGGTACCCGGAGGCCGCGCGCGCCATGGCGCTGATGGGCGCCGAGGTGCTGCTCTATCCCACCGCCATCGGCTCGGAGCCGCACGACCCGACGCTGGACACCGCCCAGCCCTGGCGGCGCGCCATGCAGGGCCACGCGGTCTCCAACGTGATCCCGGTGGTCGGCGCCAACCGCACCGGCTTCGAGCCTTGGGATGGCTATCCCAACGGCGGCCAGCTGTTCTACGGCTCCAGCTTCATCGCCGACCACCGCGGCGATCTGGTGCAGGCCTTCGGGCGCGAGGACGAGGGCGCGCTGGTCGCCGAGTTCGACCTTGATTTTCTCAGCACCCACCGCGCCGCCTGGGGCTTCTTCCGCGACCGCCGGCCCGACCTCTACGGCGCGCTGACGCAGGGCCGGCCGGCGTGATTGAAACCGAGCGGCTCATCCTGCGGCCGCTCGAGGACCGCGACCGCGACGCCGTCTTCGCCATCAACGGCGACCCACGCGTCGGCGACTGGTTGGCTGGCGCCCAGAGCCGCGCGCAGAGCGACGCCTTCGTGGACCGCATGCGGGCCCACCAGATCGAGCATGGCTTCAGCTTCTGGGCGGTGGAGCTGAAAGCCGATGGCGCAGTGGCGGGCCTCGCCGGGCTAGCTGTCATCGGCGACGACCTGCCGCCCGGGCCATGCGTCGAGGTCGGCTGGCGGTTTTCGCCCGCAGCCTGGGGCCATGGCTATGCGTCCGAGGCCGGCCGCGCCGCGCTCGCCTGGGGGTTCGCGAACCGCGATCTGGCGGAGATCATCGCCATCACCGCGACGACCAACCTGGCGTCCCAGGCGGTGATGCGGCGCATCGGCATGACGCCTGACCCGGCCCGCGATTTCGACCACCCTAGGCTGGCGGCGGACCATCCGCTCCGCCGCCACGTCCTGTTCTCGGCGGCCCGGCATGGCCTAGCTTGACCGGTTTTTATCTCATAGGTTGAGAGACCGAGTTTCACACCCAGTTCCGGCTAGAGTCCCGCTATGAACTTGTAACTAGGCCCTCGAAGTCCATGCAGTTGGGAAATAACAGTCGGCGGCAGGCCTTTGCGGATGTCGTAACTATTGAAGCGTGGCACGGCGAATTCGCCGGCGGAAGACGTGTAGATTTGCACGTAGACGTAGTATTCGGAACCGCAAGACTCGGAGAGGAATCCGATTCTGCTATGAGATTTCGCCTCAGCCTGCGGAGAGCGGAGGTCGTGGTGGTGGTTCCTGACGCGGAACCGGTTTCGATAGACCCATCGTCTGTTTCCAGGGATGCTCAAAAGTTTGTTGGTAAAATTACGGAAACGACAGAGCGCAAGGAGGCCAAGAGCATAGGGGGTAGGATTTTTGGTCGTTTCTCAAAGGGATCGTCGGTGGGAATCTCTGCCGAATTATCAGGCGAGAAAAAGACAAAAAGGTCTGAGAGAGTTGAGTTTTCGAGCGAGACACATGGAATTGTATTTACGCAATCAAAGAACGAAGATAATAATTATAGATGGATACTTGAATCTCCGATCAAGAAATCTATTGAAGGGCGTCCTTGGGATGGAGCAAGCAGTCCCAGACTGGCCTTAGTGTGCGGAGATCAAGCTTCGGAGCGGGTGCCCCCCACCGTTCGCGTCGAGATTCATTGCAGGCGGGAGGATCTGATTATTTCAGATTTAGCAATGAAAGATGAGAATTTGTGGGCGTCTATCTCAGAGAAATTCGGATTCCGAAATAGGCTTGCTGCTGCTGAATCTTACATCAGGGAAAAGCTTATATCCGAAGGATTGCGGGTTGAAAATATAGAAGAGGCATTTTCTAGGATAACTCTTTCCAGTGTTTCAGCGAATTCTGGAAACATGGGATGAAGCACTGGCTCGATGAAGTTGCCGATATATTGAAGTCTGATGTTACCGATTTGCGTGAATTGGCAAAAATGGCTGGCGCGAAACCAGAAGGATTTTACATTGGCGCGAATATGGATGGCGTCGATGTATCTGGACAAGATATAAGTGGTTTGAAGTTTACCGACCTAGAAAGTGCAATAATAAAGATTGATGACGGGACCGTATTTGATGATGATTTTGCGCAGAAGGTGCGCGGATTGTCGGATAATCCAGAGATTGGATCGGCGGTAGTACTTGAAAGTGACCATGATTTACGAGCCGACTTTGGGTATAAAGGCCCTGTCGTAGCCGCCGTCGATCTCGGCGCTTCAAAGGTCACCTGCTTCATCATGAAGGCGGACGGCGTGCGAAGGGGCGACCGCACGCTGACCACCGCTGGGGTCGGGTATGTTCAGTCGCGCGGCGTGCGCGGCGGCTCCATCGTCAATCTCGACGAGGCGTCGGAAGCTATCGCCCAGGCGGTCGAGCGGGCCGAGAACGTCGCCGGCGTCAACGTCCAGAGCGTCACCGTCGCCACCGCCGGCGGCCAGCTCACCTCCAACCGCGTGGCCGGCCGCGTCTCCATCGGCGCCCGGCCGATCAGCGACCACGACCTGGTCCGCGCGATCAGCAATGCGCTGGCCCAGATCAAGCTGCCGGGCCGCCGCGCCGCCCACATCCTGCCGATCTCCTGGTCGGTCGACGGG
>CAIJOB010000003.1 GCA_903822175.1 uncultured Alphaproteobacteria bacterium | reverse complement strand
GGCGGCGGCGGCGGCGGGGCGGCGAACGAATACCGCAGGCCCAGAGTCACCGAGTTGTCCTTGTACCGGCCTTCGAAGTTGCCCGGTTGCAGCCCGCTGGCGACGCTGCCCGCCGACGAGTAGGTCGCCGGCGAGGTGCCGAGGTAACGCCACGTCGCGTCCACCTTCAGGCGATCGGTCGCCTTCCAGGTCGCGCCGGCGATCAGCTGATAGGCGAAGACCGTCTGGCTGTCGTCGATCACCAGATTCTGGATCGCCGGATTGGCGCCGCCGGCGGCGGTGACAGTGCCGGTGATGTTGGAGAACTGACCGTTGGTGGTCAGGTTCAGGTGGTCGACGCCGATGCCGGCGCCGATGAACGGATCGATGACCCAGTCCGGACCGATGTCATAAATGACATTGCCCAGCAGGGACCAGGACTCGATCTTGCCGCCCGGCGCGCCGCAGGAAGGCGCGGCGGCGGTGCGCAGCACGTCCGGCGAGCAGAGGCCGATGACCGCCTGGTTGGTGCCGCCGTGCACCGAGGTGAGATCACCCGGGCGGTAGCCGACTTCCGCTTCCACGCGCCAGTGATCAGAGATCTGATAACCGAGGCGGGCGAAGGCGGTGTAATCCTTGTCCTGCTGGAAATCCCAGATGTACTTGTTGGCGTTGGCGGCCAGGTTGCTGGAGTCCAGCTTCGTGGACATCGGCATGTGGTAGCCGAGATCGACGGCGCCATACCAGCCGACTTGCGCAGAGGCGCCAGACGCGGCGAACACCGCCGCCAGCGCGGCCCCTGCCAGGAGTTTGAACTTCATATTGAGAGCCCTCTCAGTTGCCCTAGCGCTGCGGCCTATCGACCCAGCTTTTCTTATATCAAGGCCCACAGATTGCGTAAGTGTCACCGAAGCCACACTCGAACCTCAATCTCTTAGACCCGCGAACCTTGGCCGGACGCTATACGACTATCGCCGTGCGGATCAACATCGTCTCGGAAGTCGATCCATTTCTTCACAGGAAAACCGCTGCGCCCGACGCCCCAAACGATGGGCGTATTACTTGGCTGGGAATTCGATTCGCCCAAAGCCAGTCCGATGACTCGGTGGCGCGGCCAGATCGAAATCCTTGGAATGACTTGTAAATCCCCTTCTTCGCCGCAGATAGCGTGTAGGTCAGCTGAAAAGCCGTTTTGACCCAGGCCAAACGCTTTCCGGTCCCCGTCCGCGCTGCGACTCACGCCCCCTGTACTGACCCGCGCCTCAATCGCGCTGACCTTGCAACGTAGACGGCGCCGCTTGGTTCCCGCCACACGGCCGGATACGGACCAAATTCGGGCGCCATCCCGGCGCCGTTCAGGCCTGGGGGTGCGTCAGGTGGTCGACAGTAAATATGCGGCGACGGGCCCGACTCACCGCCTCGCTTGAGAATTCGCGCGATGGGCCTAAGCAGGGCTGCCCGGAGACATAATCGATGAAGCCGCTGCTGTTCGCCCTGTCACTGGCCTGCGCCGTCGCCGCGCAGGGCTCTGGGTTGGCCGCGCCCAAGACGGGCGGCCACGCGGCGGTCGAGGTGCTGCAACCCTGGAGCCGCCCGGCCGTCGCCGGGACCAACGCCGTGGGCTACATGGTGCTGGCCAATCGCGGACGGCGCGTCGACGTGCTGGAAAAGGTCGAGAGTCCGGCAGCGGCCAGTGTCGAGATGCACGAAAGCTCGATGGCCGGCGGAATCATGTCCATGAAGCCGGTCGAGGCGGTCAGCGTGCCGCCCGGCGGCCAGGTCACCTTCGGCCCCGGCGCCTACCACCTGATGATCATTGGCTTGAAGCGGACGCTGAAGGCCGGCGATGAGGTTCCCGCCACCCTCAGCTTCGCCAGCGGCGCGAAGGTCCAGGCGCGCTTCGCAGTGACCTCCGGCGCGGCGCCCAGCGCCCCACATTCCTGACCAAAATGTAACGCCGCGAGGGCGGCTTCGCGGGGCATGGTCTCACCACGTCAACCTCTCAAAGAGCACGGGTTACCCATGAAGACCTATTGGCTCGGCGCGGCCGCTGCGGCCGCCCTCCTCGCCGCAAGCCCCGCGCTGGCGGAGACCGAACCGGCGCCGCCGGCGGTCAAAGCGTCCGCCAAAAAACCCCACGCGGTGAAAAAGCCCGCCGCGAAACCGTCTCCCGCCGCCGTGACGCCGAGCGGGCCGCAACCCGACCTGTCGAAGGCCGCCCGGATGGGCGCCTGGGGCTTCGACCTCGCCGGCCGCGACACCACCACGACGCCCGGCCAGGACTTCTTCCAGTACGCCAACGGCGCCTACGAAAAGCGCCTGACGATTCCTGGCGACCGGGTGAGCTTCGGGGCCTTCGACGCGCTGAACGATCTGTCGGAGGCGCGCCTGCACGCCCTCCTGGAAAAGACCGCCGCCGACACGACAGCGGCTGGAGAACAGGGCAAGGTCGGGGCGCTCTACCGCAGCTTCATGGACGAAGCGGCCGTCAACGCCCTCGCCGCCAAGCCGATGGCCGCCGACCTCGCCGCCATCAAGGCGGAGAAGACCAAGACCGATGTGGCCCGCGCGATGGGCCGTTCGCAGAAGGTGTTCGGCGGCTCGGTGTTCGGGGCGTCCGTGCAGGTCGACGGCAAGGACCCCGATCACTACGCGGTCTATCTGAACCAGGCGGGCCTGGGCCTGCCCGACCGCGACTACTATCTGGAAAAGAGCTTCGCCAAGCAGAAGGCCGCCTATGAGGCCTATGTCGCCAAACTCCTGACGCTCGCCAAGTGGCCGAGCCCGGCGGCCAACGCCAAGGCTATCGTCGAGATGGAGACTGGGATCGCCCAGGCCTCCTGGACGCGGGTGCAGCAGCGCGACGACGACAAGATGTACAACGCCTACGAGACCGCGAAGCTTGGCGATCTCGCGCCGGGCTTCGACTGGCCGGCCTTTATGGCCGGCGCGGGCCTGACCAAGGCGACCCACGTCGTCGCCCAGGAGAACACCGCCTTCCCGAAGATCGCAGCGATCTTCGCCAAGACGCCGATCGCGACACTCAAGGCCTGGCAGGCGTTCAACCTGGCCGACCAGGCCGCGCCCTATCTGTCGCAGGCCTTCATCGACGCCCGTTTCGACTTCCGCGGCAAGGTGCTGGCCGGCCAGCCGGCTCAGCGGCCCCGCTGGAAGCGCGGCGTGCAGCTGGTCGACACCCAGGTGGGCGAGGCGCTGGGCAAGGTCTATGTGGCCGCCTACTTCCCGCCGGAGAGCAAGGCCAAGATGCTGTCGCTGGTCAGCGACATCCGCACCGCCATGAAGGGCCGCATCGAACGCCTCGACTGGATGAGTCAGCCGACCAAGACCAAGGCGCTGGAGAAGCTCGCCCAGTTCACCGTGAAGATCGGCTATCCAGACAAGTGGCGCGACTATTCGGCCCTGACGATCAAGGGCGACGACCTCTACGGCAACGTCAACCGCGCCTCGACCTTCGACTGGGACTTCCGGGTGGGCCGCTTGGGCGGGCCGGTGGACCGTTCCGAGTGGGGCATGACGCCCTCGACGATCAACGCCTACTACAACCCGACCGGTAACGAGATCGTCTTCGCAGCCGCGATCCTGCAGCCGCCGTTCTTCGATCCGGACGGCGACATGGCGGTGAACTACGGCGGCATCGGCGGGGTGATCGGCCACGAGACAACCCACGGCTTCGACGACCAGGGGCGGCACTACGACGGCGCAGGCCGGCTCACCGACTGGTGGACGCCGGAGGACGCGGCCAAGTTCAACGCCGAGACGGTCAAGCTCGGCAAGCAGTACTCAGCCTTCGAGGTCCTGCCGGGCGCGAAGATCAATGGCGACCTGACGATGGGCGAAAACATCGCCGACCTGGGCGGCCTGCTGCTGGCGCTGGACGCCTACCATGCCTCTCTGCAAGGGGCGCCGGCGCCGATCATCGATGGCCTGACCGGCGACCAGCGGGTGTTCCTGGGCTGGGCCCAGGTGTGGCGCAGCAAGATCCGCGACGACGCGCTGCGCCAGCAACTGGTCAGCGATCCGCATTCGCCGGAGCGGGCCCGCGTCGACGTGCCAATGCGCAACGTCGATGCCTTCTATGCGGCGTTTGGGCTGAAGCCGGGCGACGCGATGTATGTGGCGCCGGGCGACAGGGTCCGGATCTGGTGATGAGGATCATCCCTCCTCTTTAGGGGAGGGTGGCCGAGGCGAAGCCGAGGTCGGGTGGGGATTTCAGGGCCAGGACTCCGACGTCCGCGCTTGAACGCGCGTCCCCCACCCGTCTCGCGCCTCCGGCGCGATCCACCCTCCCCTAAAGAGGAGGGATGATCTTTTTGACTCATCCGTCAAAACCGTGCTTCGCGCAAAAATTTGGCCCGCTGCAGGGGATAGTTGCAGCGGGCCTTATTTTGAGCAGTCGCTCTGATAGAGCGGGCGTTTCCTCCCCGAAACGCCGGAGACCGGAAGGTCTTGCGCCTCCGTGTTCTCGCGAGGGTGAAGAGAGGGCAATTTTTCACCCGAGTCAACGTTATGCGGACCCAGATCACGCATGAAGCGATCAGTTTTTCGCGAGGCGCGGCAATATCGGCCTCGTTTTGACGACTCCGTCAAATAACCCGGTGTTTCAACGCTAAAAACGCCGCGCATTCGACCTCGAAGACGAAGTCGGGCTGGGAGACCGTGACCGGGCCCAGGCCCGCCGCAGTGAGCGCGGCGGCGGCCTGCGCGGCGCGGGCGGTTTCGATCATCAGGCCGTGCGGACGGCGCGTCGCGCCGATGGCGGTAAGCGCCTCAACCGCCTTGGCCTCGGCAGGCTCGCCAGTGGCCGGCCAGATCAGGGTCGAGCTGGTCAGCGCCGCGGCGCGGGCCTCGACGGCGCGCAGCAGGTGCTCGGCGGCGGCCAGCTGGTCGGCGCTCCAGGCGGCCTTCAGGCTGGCGGTGAGCTGGGCCTGGCTCTTCAGGATCAGGCCGTCGGCCAGGATCTTCAGGCCGTTGGCCGCCAGCGTCGCGCCTGTGGTGGTGATGTCGACGATCAGCTCCGCCGCGCCCGAGGCCGGCGCGCCCTCGGTCGCCCCGCCCGATTCAGTGATCCGGTAGTCGACCACCCCGTGGCGCGCGAAGAAGCTCCGCGTCTGGGCCAGGTACTTGGTCGCCACCCGCATGCGCCGCCCGGTGCGGGCCAGGAAGTCGTGCGCCACCTCCTCCAGGTCGGCCATGGTGTCGACGTCGAGCCAGCTCTTCGGCGCGGCGACCACCAGGTCGGCGCGGCCGAAGCCCAGCGCACGCAGCAGCATCGCCCGGCTTTCCAGGTCGCCGCGTTCGCGCAGCAGGTCCTCACCGGTGACGCCCAAGTGCGCCTCGCCAGCGCCGAGCGCGTCGGCGATGTCGGAGGCAGACAGCAGGCGCACCTGCACGCCCGGCAGGCCCTTGAGGCTCGCCAGATAGCCGCGCGCCCCGCCGCTGACCGCCAGCGGCAGGCCGCAGTCGGCCAGCCATTCCTCGACCTGTTCCTTGAGCCGCCCCTTGGAGGGGATGGCGAGAATAAGCGGTTCGCTCATCGCTCACCCTCCGAAAAGGCGCGCCAGGGGCGGACCACGCAGCCCACGGCCCGCACGCCGCTGGCGCCGCCGAGCCGCGCCAGCAGGCTGTCGTAGCGCCCGCCCGAGGCCAGGGGCCGGTCGGCGCCGAGCGCGTCGCTGCGCACCTCGAAGGTCAGGCCGTCGTAGTAGTCGAAGGCGTGACCGAGCGCGGGCGTGAACCGCAGGCGGTCGGCGGGGATGTCGCTGAGTTTGGCCAGGCGGGCGTCCCAGTCCGCCAGGGCGGCATCGATCGCCGCGCCCTTGCCGGCCAGGGCGCGGACCTGCTTGAGGCCGACCGCCGGGTCGGCGGAGATGGTCATGAAGGCGTGGATCGCCTCGGCCTGCGGCTTGGTCAGCGCCGGCGCGCTCGCGGCCTCGGCGCGGCGCACCAGGCGCGCGGCGATCTCGCCCGGCCCTCGCCCGCCCACCGGCTCGACGCCGGCCAGCGCCCAGACTTCTTCCAGCATGGCCGCAGCCTGCGGTTCGGTGAAGCCGGACAGCATGGCCGCCAATTGGCCACCGCCGTCCGCGGGCGCCGTAGCTTCACCGGCGCGGCCGAGTTCGGCCCAGAGCAAACGCGGGCGGCCGGCCACGCGTTTAAGCCGCGCCGACAAGGCCTCGGGGAGTTTCAGGCTCTCGATGAAGGCCGCGAACAGGCCGACGTCGCCGAGCCACAGCGTCAGGTCCTGGCGCCCGCCGGCCACCGCCGCGCGCCAGGCGAGGCCCGCGATCTCGGCGTCGGCCTCTACCGTCGCGCCGCCACCGGGCGCGAACAGTTCGACGCCGAGCTGGACGAATTCCTCGGGCCGCTCACCTTCAGGCTCGGAACGGAACGCCGGGCCTTCGTAGACATAGCGGCCGGCTTTCGCCCCGCTCTCGATGTGCTGGCGGGCCACCGCAGCGGTGAAGTCGGGGCGCAGGCAGGATTCCGCCCCGCCCTCGGCCTGGACCACGAAGAGACGGGCGCGCATCGCCTCGCCCGCCAGGTCGAGCAGCAGGTTGAGTGGCTGCAGGATCGGGGCGTCGACGGGCTCGGCGCCCGCGGCGGCCAGGGCTTCGCGGATCGCGGCGAGGGCCTTGGCCGGAACGGGCGGCTCTACCCTCATGGCCGATCTGCCTGGGAGGGGGCGTCCACGATGCGGCGCACGGCGGCGACGAGCTCCGCACGCGGAACAACCATCTGGCCGGGCCGCTCCGCGCGCCAGGCGGCGTTGTCGGTGACGCCGGACGCCAGCTCGCGGCCAAGGTCGAGGTCCTTCAGCGTCACGGTCCCGGCGGCGAACTCGTCGCCGCCGATGATCACCGCGGCGGGCGACAGGCGACGGTCGGCGTATTTCATCTGCGGCCGCATGCCGGAGGTCCCGAGATAGACTTCCGCCGCGATCCCCGCGCTGCGCAGCTCGCCGGCCACGGCCATGTAGTCGGCCATCCGCTCCTGATCGAGCACCAGCACCACCACCGGCCCGCGCGCATCGGCCGCCAAGTCGCGGCCCGCCGCCTTCAACGCCGCGGCCAGCCGCGTCACGCCGAAGGAGAAGCCGGTGGCCGGGGTCCGCTCGCCGGTGAACCGCGCCACCAGGTCGTCGTAGCGCCCGCCGCCGCCGATCGAGCCGAACCGCATGGGCTGGCCCTTATCGTCCGTGGTCTGAAGAAGCAGCTCCGCCTCGAAGACCGCGCCCGTATAGTATTCCAGCCCACGCACCACCGACGGATCGAAGGCCGCGCGGTCGGCGCCGACGCCCATGCTAGAGAGCGCCGCATCGATGGCCGCCAGTTCGGCCAGGCCCTGGTCGCCCTCCTCCGAGCCGCCGATGACGTCGGCAAGCTTCGCGAGCGTCGCCGCCCGGTCGCCAGCGCCGGCGGCGGTGAAGGCGATCACCCGCTCGGCGGCGGCGGCGGTGAGGCCTGCGCCCTTGGTGAAGTCGCCGCTTTCGTCCTTGCGTCCTTCGCCCAGCAACAGCCGCACGCCGTCCGGGCCCAGACGGTCCAGCTTGTCGACCGCGCGCAGCACGGTGAGCTTCTGCGCCTCGCTGGCGACGCCGGCGGCGGTCATCAGGCCGTTCAGCAGTTTGCGGTTGTTGATCTTCACGATGGCCGAGCCAACCGGCAGGCCGGCGGCTTCCAGGCCCGCCACCGCCATGGCGATGATCTCGGCGTCGGCTTCCGGCCGCGCCGAGCCAACCGTGTCGGCGTCGCACTGCACGAATTCGCGGTAGCGGCCGGGGCCCGGCTTCTCGTTGCGCCAGACCGTGCCGACGGCATAGCGGCGGAACGGCTTGGGCAGGGTCTCCCAATATTCGGCGGCGAAGCGGGCGAGCGGCGCGGTCAG
>CAIJOB010000002.1 GCA_903822175.1 uncultured Alphaproteobacteria bacterium | reverse complement strand
GTGGGTCAGGTCGTCGTTGCGGTGCATCCCGTCGCCGGGCGGGTAGGTGATGTCGACCACATAGGCCGGCGCCATGGCCCCGGTGTTGCCGAGCAGCAGCCCGGTCTGGCCCGCGAGCGCGTAGCCGCCGTCGAGGGCGTACAGCCGACACCTAGTCTTTGACGCGCCGAGCGGATACAATCAGAGTTGCATCTTACCGACGATCACGAGTCCTAAGGGGTGAGTGATAAACCGCGCTATTTTCAATAACTTGATATTTCAAACGGGTTTTAGCGATTTCACCGGGACAGGCGGCCGCACCGTCTGCGTTCTTCCGTTGCAACATTCGTGAACGGAAACGGTGATATGCGGGCCCCATCCAATTGGAGCTGACGCCATGAATCGCGCCCTGTTCGCTACCGCCGCCACCGTTGCAGGCCTCGCGCTCGCCGCCTTCGCCGCGCCGGCCGCCGACACGCCCAACGCGACGCCGCAGCATGTGGACGACTTCCAGCTGACCGACCACACCCGGCTGGCGCAGCACCTCTATTACTTCAACTACACCCCGGCGATCGTGATGATGAGCCGGACCAACGGCTCGACGGTGTCGCGCGACGACTCGCAGGCGCTGGAAAAGCTGAACGCCGCCTACAAGGACAAGGGCGTGGTGGTCTGGGCGCTGGACTCGAACCTGGCCGACAGCCGCGACGCGGTCGCCGCCGAGGCCGCCAAGCAGAAGCTGGACGTGCCGATCCTGATGGACGAGCAGCAGCTGGTCGGCGAGCAGCTGGGCGTGAAGCGCGAAGGCGAAGTCTTCGTGATCAACCCCAAGACCTGGACCGTGGCCTACCGCGGCCCGATGGGCGCCCAGGCCAACCAGGCGGTCGACGCCCTCTTGGCCGGCAAGCCCGAAATGCTGCGCGTCAGCGACACGGTCGGCAAGACCATCGCCTTCCCGGCGAAGGATCATGCCGCCGACTTCGCCAACATCTCCTATTCCAAGGACATCGCTCCGATCCTGCAGGAGAAGTGCGTGTCCTGCCACGTGAACGGCGGCATCGGCCCGTTCGCGATGAACAGCTATGCGGTGGTCAAGGGCTTCGCCCCGATGATCCGCGAAACGGTGCGCACGCGCCGCATGCCTCCCTACTTCGCCGACCCGCACATCGGCGCCTTCAAGAACGACCAGGGCATGACCGCCGACCAGACCAAGCTGCTGGTCCACTGGATCGAGGCCGGCGCGCCGCGCGGCGAGGGTTCCGACCCGCTGCTGGCCAACGCCAACAAGACCGCGCCCGAGTGGCCGACCGAGCTCGGCAAGCCCGACGTGATCGTCGACCTGCCGTCCTTCAAGGTGCCGGCCTCGGGCCTGGTCGAGTACCAGAACCAGGTCATCCCCAACCCGTTCAAGCAGGACACCTGGCTCAGCGCCATCGCCATGAAGCCCGGCGACCGGCGCGTGCTGCACCACGTGGTCTCCAACCACATCCCCGACTCGAGCCTGCCGCCGCCGGCGATCCCGGGCGGCTCGGTGGGCTCCTATACGCCGGGCGCTCAGCCGCAGGTCATGGCCGACGGCTCCGGCGCGCCGGTGCCTGCGGGCGGCAAGCTGCACTTCCAGATGCACTACACGACCATGGGCAAGGAAACGGTCGATAAGACCCAGGTCGGCTTCTACACGCTCAAGGCGCCGCCCGAGTACATCAAGCGCTCGACGGTGATCTCGACCTTCTCGCTGTACATCCCGGCAGGTGAAGCCCGCCACAAGGAGGTCGCCTACCTGACCTTCCCGGCCGACGCCTACCTCTACACGCTCTATCCGCACTCGCATTATCGCGGCTATCACGTGGAGCTGAAGGAGGTCGCGGCGGACGGCAAGGAAACCATGCTGCTCAGCCTGCCGAAGTACGACTTCAACTGGCAGCGCGACTACGATCCGGTGAAGCCGATCCTGGTGAAGGCCGGCACCAAGCTGGTCGCCACCTGGGTCTACGACAACTCCTCGCACAACCCGGCCAACCCGGACCCGAAGCGCAACGTCACCTGGGGCGAACAGACCCCCGACGAGATGATGTACTTCCGGGTCAACTACCGCTGGGCCGACGAGACCGTGACCCACGTCCGCAACGACCTGCAGCAAAAGCTGTTCGCCTCGCAGATGATGGGCTCGCTGGATAGCAACCTCGACGGCTTCATCGAGAAGAGCGAGCTGAAGGGCCCGCTGGCCGGCCTGCAGGCCAAGTTCGACGAGGCCGACACCAACCACACCGGCAAGCTCACCGCCGAACAGCTGGCCAAGATCCTGCCCAGCCGCCGCATGTCGCGCCGGGACACCCCGGACGTCTAGAGACGTCTGATGGACTAGCCTAAGAACGGAACATGCCCCCGGCCTCGCGATGAGGCCGGGGGTTTTCTTTTGCCGGCCGCGGGCCGGTTCACCCCGTTTCTCGATCCTTTGAACTAGGGCGTCACCGTCGGGCATGGCCGATCCGGCAACCGCGTGTCGCAGACCTGAATTCCGCCCAGATAGGTCATCGTCGGTGGGATGACCTCCTTCGTCAGGGCGGAGCGGTAGGCGTACTGAACGGAGTAGAGGGCGTCGTTCCCGCCGATGAATTTGCCGAACATGTTCTCGGGCTTGCCGGTGGCGGGGTTCAGCGGGCAGGTGAACAACCAGAGTGAAAACGGATAGCCGTTCTCCTGGCCCTCCCTCAGGTCCTGCACCTCGGATCCGGGGCAGGCCGCCCTCCAGCTCTGCCGCAGCCCGCCGCCGAACTTGGCCGGGTCGGAGTGTTTGAGGTTGCGGAACACCTGGAGGGTGATCATGCGCGACCAGATCTGGACCGTCTCGCCGTGGGGGACGAACTCGGAGATGATCATCGGGCCCTGTTCGCCCTGCTTACCGATCTGGAAGTCGTTCGGGATGTTGACGAGGATATTCTCGTCCTCGAGGGGCGCTGGCCGGGCGACCATGGGCGCCAGAACGAGCGGCGCTGCAAACAGCCACGCGAAGCGGATTTTCCAGGACATGCGCCACGCTAGGGCCACAACTTGGCGGCTATGCGGCGGCCCCCTAAGGCTTGGCCGTCAGATAGAGCTGGCGGCCCCGGACCTGAAAGGACTCCAGGCGGCTCAGGAAGGTCATGCCGAGCAGGGAAAAGCTCATCGGCGCCTGATTGATCACCATCGGCATGTCGTCAAAGGCGATCGGCCCGACCTCCAGCCTGGACGCGGTATAGCGCGCGCCATAGCCGGTGCCGTTGGCGGTCTCCGCCAGGTGATCGAAGGGCAGGGTCTTGGGGTCGATGCCCAGGCGCCTGGCGTCGTCGGGGCTCAGGACCGTGTCGCTGGACCCGGTGTCTACCAGGAAGCGGACCGGCTGGCCGTTGACCTTGCCCATGATCATGAAGCCGCCGCCCTCGCTGGCCGTGACCACCACCTGGCGCGGGCCGTTGGCGACCGGGTAGGACGAGGAGAACTCGCTGCGGATCCGCTGGCCGACGCCCATCAGCTCGTCGCGGTAGGTCAGGCCGACCACCAGCACCGCGATCACGCCGGCCCAGATGCCCAGATATTTCGCGGTCCGGCTCCAGTGGACCTTGCCGACGCGGAACACGCCCAGCGACAGCATGACGAGGATGGTCGCGGTGCGGAGCACGGTCCCCTGATCGTCCAGCGTCTGCAGGCGTCCGGGAAAGGCTCGCGACAGCAGCCAGACCCCGCCTGCGATCGCCGCCATCAGCGCCAGCCAGCTGATGAGGCGCCACGGCGCCCGGCGGGGCGCGGGCGGCGGCGGCTCAGGCTGTTCGCGGCCCCAGGGGCCACCTTCGTTCGACATGCGCCGGAGTCCCCGCTTCAGGCCGACACCCTAGCGGGCTTCTAGGTTCCCGGAACCGTATGGAAGCTGGAGACCAGACTCCCGGCGACGAGCCGCCAGCCGTCCACCAGCACGAAGAAGATCAGCTTGAACGGCAAACTGATCACCACAGGGGGCAGCATCATCATCCCCATGCTCATCAGCACGCTCGCCACCACCAGGTCGATGACCAGGAACGGGATGAACAGCAGGAAGCCGATCTCGAAGGCCCGCTTCAGCTCGCTGATCATGAAGGCCGGCGTCACCACCTGCAGCGGCGTGGCCATCGCGCTCGCGGGCTTGGGTATCCGCGACAGCTTAATGAACAGGGCGAGGTCCTCGCGGTCCACCTGCTGCAGCATGAAGGCCTTCACCGGCCCGCCCGCGGCGTCGAAGGCGGCGGGCAGCTCCATCTGCTGATCCATCAAGGGCTTGATCCCCTCGTCGTAGGACCGCTGCAGGGTCGGGCCCATGACGATGGCGGTGAGGAATAGCGCCAGCGAGATGATCACCGAGTTGGGCGGGCTCTGCTGCAGGCCCAGCGCCGTGCGCAGCAGCGACAGCACCACCACGATGCGCACGAAGGCGGTGGTCATGATGACGATGGAAGGCGCCAGCGACAGCACGGTCATCAGCCCGATCAGCTGCACGACGCGCTCGGTCAGGCCGGCCCCGGTGCCCAGGTTGATGTTCACCGCCTGGGCGATGGCTGCGGCGGGGAAGATGAGGCTGGCCAGCGTGGTGAGCCCCGCCAGGATCGCGGCGCGGCGCCATTCGGCGGCGGGAAGGGTGCGGATGGCTTTGATCAGCTCGAACATCAGGACTTACCTTTCGGCATCGTCGCGATCTCGGAAATCAGCTGGCCTTCGCCCAGCAGGATCAGGCGCTCCTTGCCGTCGCAGGCGACGATCACCACGCGCCGCGCCGGGTCCAGCACCAGGGTCTCCACCAGCGTCAGCCGGCGGTCGGCCTTGGGACCGCCGAACCGGCCAAGCGCGCCCGGCCCGTAGCGGCGCAGCGCCACCGCGGCCAGGCCGATCAGGCCTAGCGTGAGGGCGAGGGCGAAGGTGGCTCTGGCGAATTCGGCGAGGGGCATGTCGGTTCTTTGCGCGCTTCTGCGGGTTCGGGAGGTCCAGCGGGCAGGAGACTGCAAAGGCCTTAAGTCCGGGTTAACCCTGTTTATTCACCATGCCGGTCATGGACATTGGCGACCTTCCCATTCTCCAGATGCTGAAGAGCCGGTTGGGGTATCTCTCCGACCGCCAGCGAGTCATCTCCGAGAACGTGGCCAACGCCGACACACCCGGCTACGCGGCCCGTGACCTGAAGCCCTTCAGCTTCGAAGCCCACGTGAACCGCGCCGCCGGCGCCGCCGCGGCGGGCGGAGCCTCCATCGCCGCTGGCCCCATGGCCGCCACCCAGCCTGGCCACATGCAGCCCAAGAGCGCCGGCAAGGGCCTGGCCGCCAGCTTCAAGGTCGCCAAGACTCCGGACTCCGAAGAGACCCTCGACGGCAACGGCGTGGTGCTCGAGGACGAGATGGTCAAGCTGACCAATGCGCGGATGGACTACGACGCCGCGGTCAGCCTCTACCAGCAGTCGCTCGGCATGCTGAAGAGCGCCATCAAGAAGCCCGGCAGCTAGAAAGGGCTGAACTCAAATGGCCGACGACAAATCCATGACCGCCACCACCCAGTCGATCGCGGTCTCCGCGCTTCGCGCCCAACAGGCGCGGATGCGGATCATCGCGGAGAACCTGGCCAACGCCAATTCGACCTCCAAGACCCCCGGCGGCGACCCCTATCGGCGCCAGGCGCCGGTGTTCCAGGCGGTCAGCGTCGGCAACGGCGGCACCGGTGTGCGTATGAGCCGCGCGGTCCCGGACAAGTCGGCGTTCAACTCGTCCTTCGACCCCTCCAATCCCTCGGCCGACGCCACCGGCTATGTGAAGACCCCCAACGTCGATCCGCTGATCGAGGCCATGGACATGCGCGACGCGCAGCGAGCCTACGAAGCCAACCTCAACGTCATCGAGACGGCGCGCGCCATGGATGCGCGCACCCTCGACATCCTGAAGCAGTAGGGGGCCTAGCCCACCATGATGCCCCGCTCGCCGCCGCCAAGGCCTATGGAGCCGTCCAGAAGGCCATGGCTGCCGATCCCGCCGCCATGGGCTCGCAGGTCGCCGCCCCCGGCGGCGGCTTCGGCGACATCCTGAAGACGGCCATGGGCGACGTCATGAAGACCAGCAAGGCCGCCGAAGGCCAGATGGTCGCCCAGGCCCAGGGCAAGGCCCAGCTGATCGACGTCGTCACCGCCGTCTCCTCCGCCGAGCAGAGCCTGAACACCGTCATGGCCATCCGCGACCAGGTGATCAGCGCCTACCAGGAAATCATGCGGATGCCGATCTGAGCCATTGCTCCCCCACAGGGGGAGCTGTCAGCGAAGACTGACTGAGGGGGTTTCCACTCAGAACGTCGGATAGCCCAATCGCGCATCGCCGCGGATGAAACCCCCTCCGGCGCGTTGCGCCACCTCCCCCTGCCGCGCTTCGCGCTGGGGGAGGAACTAAGGCCATGCTAACCCTTCGCCATGGCGGGGCCGGCTATCGAGCTTTCTGGGGTTGAGAAGCGCTACGGCGCCCATGCCGCCCTGGCCGGCGTATCCCTGACGTTCGAGCCTGGGGTTTTCACAGCCCTGGTCGGGGGCTCCGGGTCGGGCAAGACGACGTTGCTCAAGACCATCAACCGGCTGGTGACGCCCGACGCCGGTGAGGTGCGGGTGATGGGCCAGAACGTCATGGCCCTGATGCCCCACAGCTTGCGCCGCAAGATCGGCTATGTGTTCCAGGAGGTGGGCCTGTTCCCGCACCTGACGGTGGCCGAGAATATCGCCATCACGCCCAAGCTGCTGGGCTGGGACAAGAAGCGCATCGACGGCCGGGTCGCCAACCTGCTGGGCCTCGTCGACCTGCCGCTGGAGGTCGCCGGCCGCACCCCCGACGCGCTCTCCGGCGGCCAGCGTCAGCGGGTGGGTGTGGCGCGCGCGCTCGCCGCCGAACCCAAGCTGATGCTGATGGACGAGCCGTTCGGGGCGCTCGACCCCTTGACCCGCGACGCGCTGGGGACCGACTACCGTTCGCTGCATGAGCGCCTGGGCCTGACCACGGTGATGGTCACCCACGATATGGCCGAGGCCGTGCTGCTGGCCGACCGGATCGTGGTGCTGCGCGATGGCGCGGTGGTCGCCGACGGCACGCCCGCCGACCTGCTGGCGGGCGCGCAGGACGAGGGGGTCCGCGCCCTGCTTGAGGCCCCGCGCCGCCAGGCCGAGCGGTTGCGGGCCAAGTTCGCCGCGGCGCCGGAAGCCTCGGCATGAGCCCCAAGCTTTCCGCCGCCTTCGCCCTGCTGCCGGAGTACCTCGGCTGGCATGTGCTGCTGAGTTTCAGCGCACTCGTCCTGGGCGTCGCCATCAGCCTGCCGCTGGCCATCGCCGCCAGCCGCAGCGCGCGGCTGCGCTGGCCGGTGCTGGCCGGGGCCAGCCTGATCCAGACGATCCCCAGCCTGGCGCTGTTGGCGCTATTCTATCCGCTGCTGCTGGCGCTCTCGTCGCTGGCCAAGGCGACGCTCGGCCACGGGTTCTCGGCCCTGGGCTTCCTGCCCTCGCTGCTGGCGCTCACCCTCTATTCCATGCTGCCGATCCTGCGGAACGGCGCTGCCGCCATCCTGGGCGTCGACCCGGCGATCAAGGAGGCGGCAGACGGCGTCGGCATGACGTCGGCCCAGCGGTTGTGGCAGGTCGAGCTGCCGCTGGCGGCGCCGGTGATCATGGCCGGCGTGCGGACCGCCGCGGTCTGGACCATCGGGGCGGCGACGCTCTCGACCCCGGTCGGCCAGACCAGTCTGGGCAACTACATCTTCGCCGGCCTGCAGACCGAGAACTGGGTCTATGTGCTGTTCGGCTGCGCGGCCTCGGCGGTGCTGGCGCTGGCCGCCGACCAGCTGCTCGGCCTGATCGAGGTGGGGACCCGCAAACGCAGTCCGCGGCTGGTGCTGATCGGCGTCGGTGTGCTGCTGGCCGGCGTGGCGCTGGCGGTGGCCCCGCTGGCGGCCGGGCTGGACCGCACCCAGGCCTACACGGTCGGCGCCAAGAACTTCTCCGAGCAGTACATCATGGCCGAGCTGATGGCCGGGCGGCTGGAAAAGGCCGGCGCGCAGGTCAGCCGTAAGGAAGACCTGGGCTCAGCCGTCGCCTATCGCGCGCTGGCCGCCGGAGAGCTCGACGCCTATGTCGACTATTCCGGAACACTCTGGACCAACGCTCTGAACCGCAAGGATAATCCCGGCCGCGCTGAAGTGCTCAAACAGCTGACCGCCGAGCTGGAGAAGCGCGATGGAGTCACGGTCCTGGGCTCGCTCGGCTTCGAGAACGCCTACGCGCTCACCATGCGCCCCGACCGCGCCGCGGCCCTGCACATCGCCTCCATCGCCGACCTTGCCCGCGAGGCGCCCAAGCTCACTCTGGGGTCGGACCTGGAGTTCCTGTCGCGGCCGGAATGGAAGGCGGTGCAGGGCGCCTACGACCTGAAGTTCAAGACCCAGCGGTCCTACCAGCCGACCTTCATGTACCGCGCCCTGATGGGCGGCGAGGCCGACGTGATCTCAGCCTTTTCCTCCGACGGCCGCATCGCCGCCGACAAGCTGGTCATCCTCACCGATCCCAAGGGCGCGATCCCGCCCTATGACGCCGTGGTGCTGATCTCGCCGAAACGGGCGCACGACAAGCGGCTGATCGGCGCCCTGCAACCGCTGATCGGCAAGATCTCCGTGGCCCAGATGCAGGCGGCCAACCTGAGCGTCGACCGCGACCAGGCAAAGGCCAGCCCCGCCGAGGCCGCCAGAGCGCTGGACGCGCAGCTCGGGCGCTGAGGGGACGTTTCAGACGTCCGCTACGGGTGGGAGGGCGACGCGGATGGTCACCTGGAATTGGCGGCCCTATTTCCCGACGCCTTCGCCTCGGCCCGCAATTTCGTCCATGAATCTGGTGAAGGACGTCCCCGGGACACGGTAGATTTCCCATGCCTCGCGGGCAGCCGCGTCCCTCATCGTCAATTCCGCGCCGCCCCGCATCTGGCTCAGGAAGTCGTCGCCCAAGAGTCCGTTCTGGCACTGCAGATAGGTATCCTGCCACCCGTAGATCCGAGCGCCGCAGATGGCCCGGAACTGGTATTGTTGGACCTCGCTTGGCGTTGGGTTCCCGCCCGTCGCCGCGATGATTGCCGTCGCAACTTCGGCCTCGGCGGTCGCGAGAAACACGTCACGAAGCCCAGCGATCCGCCCTTGATGAATCAGCGCCTTGGTATGCTTGGCGTTCTGATGCGTCTGCAGCGCCAGATAGATCAACGATGCCGTCACCGCCAAGCCGCTGATGGCGGTGCTGAAGGTGGCAAAGTCGGAAAGCGTCATGAGGTCCCCCCAAAAGGCATGTCCTTGTGTACCAGACCGGCGTTGAACAACTGAGCCTCCGCTGCCGCGAAGGTGCGGGCGCCCGAACCGGCAAATTCTGCCCAGTCCGTAGGCTTTCATTAACCATGCCGGACCATGGTGGCGGAGTTCGCTGAGCGAGCCAATTCGTCAAGCTTTCCAAAGAGGTTCTTATGAACGGCGCCGAGGTTCTGGACGTCGGGCGCGACGCCATCTGGCTCACCATCCAGCTGGCGGCGCCGTGCCTGATCGTTGGACTTCTGGTCGGCGTCGGCATCGGTCTCTTGCAGGCGCTCACCCAGATCCAGGAAGCCACCCTGGTGGCCGCGCCGAAGATCGTGGCGATCTTCGTTTCGCTGCTGGTCTTCCTGCCGATGATGGGCGCCCTGATGAAGGGCTTCATGGTCCACATCGCCGCCCGTATCGCCAGTCTCTGACGGCGGGGCGGGACGAGCCCCTAATGGAGCACTACGCCCCAGCCCAGCAGGTGTTCGCCGCCGGCCTGATCTTCGCGCGGATGGGCGCCATGCTGATGGCGATCCCGGGCCTTGGCGAGACCTTCGTGCCGGTCCGCGTCCGCCTTTCCCTCGGCCTACTGCTGGCCTTCATCCTGTTCCCGGTGATCGGCGCCAGCGTGCCGGCGGTCCCGGGCGACGTCAGCGGCGTCGCCTTCGCGGTGATCAAGGAGACCGCCATCGGCCTGATGATCGGGGTGATCCTGCGGCTGTTCATGTCGTCCCTGGCGGCGGCCGGCGAGATCATCTCCATCCAGACCACGCTTGGCTTCGCCCAGACGGCCAACCCGACCCAGGCCGCGCCGTCGCCGACGCTTGGCACCTTCCTCGGCCTCTTCGGGCTGGTGCTGATCATGACCACCAACATGCACCACCTGTTCCTCTCGGCGATCGTGCGCTCCTACACCCTCTTCCCGTTCACCCGGGCTTTGCCGGTGGCCGACGCCAATGCGCTGGCCATCCAGACGGTGTCGCGCTCCTTCGCGCTTGGGCTGCAGCTGTCGGCGCCGGTGGTGGCGTTTTCGCTGATCTTCAACATCGCCACCGGCCTGATCGGCCGGGTGATGCCGCAGTTCCAGATCTTCTTCGTCGCCTCGCCCCTGATGATCCTGCTCGGTCTGTCGATCTTCGCGCTCAGTCTGGGCGTCATCGGCATGGTCTGGATCGATCACTACCGCGACCTCGTCGGCATGTTCGCGTGATGCGCCCCCAAGGCCTTCGCGGTGACCGGTCGTGAGCGATCAGAACGAGGCGGCCTCTCGCACAGAAGAGGCGACACCGCGCAAACTGCAGCAGGCGCGCGAGCGCGGCGAGGTCGTCAAGACGCCGGACGTCGCGCCCTTGGCCTCGCTGGCCGCGGCCGCGACCGTCGTGGCCCTGGCCGGCGGCTATCTCTCCCGCAACCTGATGACCGCCATGACGCCGTTCCTGGCGCACCCCGACGCCATGAACTTCGAGAGCGACGGCGGCGTGGCGATCATGAGGTCCGCCGTCATCGGCGCCGCGCCTGCGATCGGCGCGGTGATGCTGGCGGCCTGCGCGGCGGGCGTCGCCGGCAACCTGATCCAGACCGGCTTCATGTTCAGCCCCGATCGGCTCGCCCCCGATCTGACCAAGCTGTCCCCGCTCTCAGGCTTCAAGCGGCTGTTCGGCCTCGACGGCTTTGTGCAGTTCCTGAAGTCGCTGGTGAAGGTGACCCTGACGGCGCTACTCGCCTGGTGGGTGCTCAATCCGCACATCAACGAGCTCGAGAGCCTGGCCAGCATGGATCCGCTGACCATGCTGACCTTCTCCGCCGATATCCTGCGCCGCCTGGTGTTCGCCGTCGGAGCCTTCCTGGCGGTCGTCGCCGGCGCCGACTGGTTCTGGCAGCGCCAGCGGTTCCTGAAGCGGATGCGGATGACCAAGGAGGAGACCAAGGAGGACTACAAGCAGTCCGAAGGCGACCCCCACATCAAGGCCCGCCAGAAGCAGCTGCGCAACGAGCGCGCGCGCCGGCGGATGATGCAGGCGGTGCCCGACGCCACCGTGGTGGTGATGAACCCGACCCACTACGCCGTGGCGCTGAAATACGATCAGGGCGAGACGCCGGCGCCGATGTGCGTCGCCAAGGGCATGGACAGCTTGGCGCTGAAGATCCGCGAGATCGCCGAGGCGGCCGGCGTGCCGGTGCTCGAAGATGCGCCGCTGGCCCGCGCCCTCTACGCCGCCGTCGAGATCGACGAGATCATCCCGCCCGCCCACTACGAGGCGGTGGCGAAGATCATCGGCTTCATCCTCAGCGCCGGCCGCTCGGTCGCCGCGCAGAAGCTGCGCAACGGCGCCGCCCGTTCCTTAGGCCTCGGCAATGCCGGCCTGTAACCCCGTGGTCCCTGTGACAGAATGCCGATGACCGATTCGCCAGAAGCGGTCGCAAAGGAGGCGCTGTCGCAGGCCATGGCCGAGCCACAGGTCCGCAAAGGCCGTAAGAGCGGGTTTGACCTGCTGCTCGCCGGAGCGGTGGTGTTCTTCCTGCTGGCCGTGGTGTTCGCCGCAGCCCCGATGATCAACGCCGGGCCTTCGACGGTGGCAGGCCTGCTGCTGCTGGTCGGCCTGGCCGGCGTGGCCTGCCTTGGGCTCTTCGTCTTGCGCGGCACGACCGATGCGCCGTCGGAAAACCAGCCCGGCGCTGAGCTGATCGTCGATGCGCTGAGCGAACCCGCCGCCATCGCCGCCCCGGACGGCCGGGTGCAGGCCGCCAACGCCGCCTGGAAATCGACCATCGGCCTGGGCGCGCGCCTGCCGAAGTCCGGCGCTTCCGCCGCCAGCCTGTTCGCGGCCCTGACCGCCGCCCGCCGCGGCGAGACATCCCGCGCGACCATCAAGATCGGCGGGACCGAGCACGAGACCCTGGTCTCGCCCCTGGGCCCGCGCCGCTTCCTGGTGCGCCTGACCGGACCGGGCGTCGGCGCCCTGGCGTTGCCGTCAGCGGCCATGGAGGTGCTAACCGCCTTTACCGGCGCCATGCCGCCGCCGCCCAAGGTGCTGGACGCCTTCGCCGCCGCCTCGCCGTTCGGCGCCGCGCTCCTGGAAGGCGAAGACCCCTTCGAAGCGACCATCGTCGAGGCCAATCCGGCGCTCAAGGCCGTCGCCGGCGGCGGCGAGAAGGGCCAGACCTTCGGCGAGCTGATCGATCCCGCCAGCCGCGCCGACGCTACCCTGAAGCTGGCGGCCGGCCCAAATGGCGGCCAAGGGGGCGCCGCGGCGCCGGTCGAGGTGCGCCTGGCCTCCGACCCGACCCGCATCGCCCACCTCTATCTCTCCAAGAGCGACGGCCGTTGGGTCGCCTATCTGGTCGACGTCTCCGAGCAGAAGCAGATCGAGCTGCAACTCGCGCAGAGCCAAAAGATGCAGGCCATCGGCCAGCTGGCCGGCGGTGTGGCGCACGACTTCAACAACCTGCTCACCGCCATTTTCATGCAGCTCGACGTGCTGGCCACGCGCCATCCCGTGGGCGACCCCTCCTACGAAGGCCTGAACGAGATCAAACAGACCTCGGTCCGGGCCGCCGACCTGGTGCGCAAGCTGCTGGCCTTCTCGCGCAAACAGACCGTCCAGCGCGAAATCCTCGACCTGGGCGAACTGATCAGCGAGTTCGAGGTGCTGCTGCGCCGGGTGCTCTACGAGGACGTCAAGCTGACCACCGACTATGGCCGCAACCTGCCGCAGGTGCGCGCCGACCGCGGCCAGCTGGAAACCGCGGTGATGAACCTGGCGGTCAATGCCCGCGACAGCGTGCGCGCCCACGGCGGCGGCTGCGTCAATATTCGCACCGCGCGGGTGACCCAGGAGCAGGCCCAGGCCTTCGGCTATCCCACCGCCCAGGGCGACCAGGCGATGATCGAGGTCAGCGACGACGGCCCCGGCATCCCGCCGCATGTGCTGGACAAGATTTTCGACCCCTTCTTCACCACCAAGCCGGTGGGCGAGGGCACGGGCCTGGGCCTCGCCACCGTCTACGGCATCGTCAAGCAATCGGACGGCTGGATCGCGGTGGACTCCAAGCCCGGCGAAGGCGCCGCCTTCCGTATCTTCCTGCCGGTGCACGTGCCGGTGGCCGGCGTCGCCCCGGCGCCCGTGCCGCAAGCGCCCAAGCGCCCGGTGGCGCGCGACCTCTCCGGCGCCGGCCGCATCCTCTTCGTCGAGGACGAGGACGCCGTGCGCGGCGTCGCCGCCAAGCTGCTGCGCGCCCGCGGCTACGAGGTGATCGAGGCGGCGAGCGGCGAGGAAGCTCTGTTGCTGGCCGAGACCCATGCCGGAACCATCGATCTGATGATCTCCGACGTGGTCATGCCGGGCATGCAGGGCCCGGACCTGCTGAAACAGGCCCGCGGCTACCTGGGCGCCGCGCCGGTGATGTTCATCTCCGGCTATGCCGAGAGCGAGTTCTCCGACCTGCTGGAAGGCGAGGTCAACGTCTCCTTCCTGCCCAAGCCCATCGACATCAAGACGCTCGCCGAACGGGTGAAGCAGGAGCTGCAGAAGGCGGCCTGACGGCGCCCCAAAACGGCTCGGGACAACGCGCCGCGCTTGCCTTCGCGCTGCAGCGACGCCAAACATCCGCCGTCTCCCAAGCCCTCCAGTCCGAAAGTCGCCCGTGCCGCCCGCCGCTCCGGAAACCCCCAAGACATTCACCGCCGCCCAGGTCTGGGACATGGCGCTCGCCGCGCACAAGGGCGGCCGCCCCGCTGAGGCCGAGCGCCTTTACCGCAGCCTGCAGGCCGCCACTCCGACCTCGCCCACCGCGCTGAACCTGGGGCTCCTGCTGGAAGACGGCCGCCGTTGGGCCGATGCGGAAGCCGTCTATCGCGACGCGCTGAAGGCCAATCCCAACGATCCGGTGCAGCAGCGCCAGCTGGCCTTCCTGCTGCTGCGGCTGGGCCGCTACGCCGAAGGCTGGCCCTTCTACGAAGCGCGCATGGTCAAGCCGGGCCACAACCGCAAACCGTCCCTCAGCTTCCCGGAATGGCGCGGCCAGTCGGTGGAGTCGCTGCTGATCTGGCACGAGCAGGGGCTGGGCGATCAGATCCAGTACGCGCGCTATGTGCGCCCGCTGCAGGCGCGGGGGATCAAGGTCTCCATCGTCTGCCCACCGCCGCTGAAGCGCCTGTTCTACCACCTGGGCTGCGAGATCATCCCGGCCGAGGGCCAGGTGCAGATCCCGCTGCATGAAGCCTGGGTGTTGTCGGCCTCGCTGCCCTGGCGGATGGGGACCACGCTGGAGACCATCCCGCCCGCGCCCTACCTGCCCGGCGGCGAGGGCGGCAGCGGCCTTGGCCTGATCACCCGCGGCGCGCCCGATCACCCCGACGACGCCAACCGCTCGATGCCCGAGGCGGACGCCGCCGGCCTGACCAGCCTTCCGGGCGTGCGCCTGCTCGACCGCGAGGCCACCGGCGCGCGCGACATGGAAGAGACCCGCGCAATCGTCCAGGGCCTGGAGAAGGTGATCACCGTCGACACCGCGCTCACCCACCTGGCCGGCGCCATGGGCAAGCCGACCTGGCTGCTGCTTCCCTACAAGGGCGACTGGCGCTGGATGACCGGGCGCACCGACAGCCCGTGGTATCCCTCGATCCGCATCTTCCGCCAGCCCGCGCCCGGCGACTGGGCGAGCGTTGTGGCGGAGGTCCGCGCGGCGCTCGGCGAGCCGTGAGCCACCAACCTTGAGTGGGGCCCCGCCGGAGCCGGGCGCCTTCGAGGCGCTGGCCTACAGCGACGCCTTCAGCCTGGCTTTCACCGCGGCCGCTGAGGGGCGCGACGCCGAGGCCGAGGATCTCTACCGGCGGCTCGCGGTCCGCGCGCCCGGTGATCCGGCCGTGGCGGCTAACCTTGGCCATCTGCTCGACAGCCAGGGCCGTGTCGCGCAGGCCGAGGCCGCCTACCGCAAGGGCCTCGAGGTCCAGCCGGACGACCCCAACCTGCGCTGGCAATACGCCTTCCTGCTGCTGCGCGAGGGCCGCTACGCCGAGGGCTGGCCCTACTACGAATCCAGGCTGCCGCGACGGGAATGGCACGCGCGGCTGACCTTTCCGGAATGGGACGGCGGCCCGGTCGGCTCGCTCTTGATCGCGCCAGAGCAGGGGCTGGGCGACCAGATCCAGTTCGCCCGCTATGCGCCGCTGCTCCAGGCCCGAGGCATCGCCGTCAGCCTGCTGAGCTCGCCCCCGCTGGCGCGGCTGTTCGCGCCGCTCGGCGTGCGGATCATTCCGGCGGAAGGCCGCGTCGACGTGAACGGCCACGACGCCTGGATCCTGCTGGCCTCGATCCCCGGCCGACTCGGAACCACCCTGGAGACCATTCCGCCGGCGCCCTATCTGCCGGGATCGGCAGGCGGGCAGGGCATCGGCTTCGTCGGCGCCGGCAATCCCGGGCACATCAACGACAAGGCCCGCTCCCTGCCGCCGGACATCGCCGCGGAGATTCAGAGCTGGCCGGGCGTCGTCAGCCTGCAACCGCAGGACACCGGCGCGGCCGATTTCGAGGCGACGCGGCGTATCATCGAAGGCCTCGACCTGGTGATCAGCGTCGACACCGCCGTCGCCCACCTGGCCGGCGCCATGGGCAAGCCGGTCTGGCTGCTCTTGCCCTATGTCGTCGACTGGCGTTGGCTGCGGGACCGTTCCGACAGCCCCTGGTATCCGTCCATGCGCATCTTCCGTCAGCCCACGCCCGGCGACTGGGCGAGCGTCGTCGCCCAGGTCCGCGCCGCGCTGGAGGCGCGCCGGTCATGACCGGCGAGGGCGCGTCCAAGGACTGGCCGGCGCTCGCCTATGATGACTGGGCCGACACCGCGGCCACCCTGCACATGTGGACCCAGATCGTCGGCAAGATCCGCATGGTGATGACGCCGCCGGTGAACCACTGGTGGCACGTGCCGCTCTATGTGAACGCCGTGGGCCTCACGACCTCGCCGATCCCGGTCGCTGGCCGATCCATCGAGATCGTTTTCGATTTCCTGGACCACCAGCTCTGTCTGACCTGCAGCGATGGCCGGCGCGAGACCGTGCCGCTGCGGCCGATCAGCGTGGCGCAGTTTTACCGCGAGACCCTGGCCGCCCTGGCCCGCCTGGGCGTCGCGCCGCATATCTGGACGGTCCCCTGCGAGGTCGAGAACCCGATCCGCTTCGAAGAGGACGAAACCCACCGGTCCTATGACGCCGACGCCGCCCAGACGTTCTGGCGGGTCCTGGTGCAGGCCGACCGGGTCATGAAGGCCTACCGCGCCGGGTTCATCGGCAAGGCCAGCCCGGTGCACTTCTTCTGGGGCAGCTTCGATCTCGCCGTGACGCGGTTCTCCGGCCGCCGCGCGCCGGTCCATCCCGGATCGCCCATGTCGCCGGCCTCGGTCAGCGTCGAGGCCTATTCGCATGAGGTGTCGAGCTGCGGCTTCTGGCCCGGCGCGCCGGGGATCGCGCCGCTGTTCTACGCCTACGCCTATGCGCAGCCGGCGGGGTTCGAGGCCGCGGAGGTCCGCCCGGCGGCGGCCCATTGGGATACCGCCCTTGGCGAGTTCGTCCTGCCGTACGACGCGGTGCGCAGCGCGTCCGATCCCGACGCCGCGGTGATGGATTTCTTCCAATCGACCTATGAGGCCGCCGCCGACTTGGCCGGCTGGCCGCGTCATGAACTGGAGCGGTGATGAGTGAGCCGGTCGCGACGAAGCGCCCGTTGCCGGTGGCGGCCTGGGTTGCCTTGGCGGTCGGTGCCGCCGCTGTCGGCGCGCTCGCGGTGGGCGCGGTGTCCGTCGGCGCCATGGCCATCGGTCGGCTGGCGGTCGGACGCGCGCGCATCCGGCGCCTGGAGATCGACGAGCTGACTGTGGGCCGGCTGATCGTTCGCGACGAGGACTAGGCGTCCGCCGGAACCCCGGCGCCATAGGGCGCAAGGTCGATGCCGGGATAGCGCAGGGCGACGTCGCTCAGTGTCTGGGCGTTCCAGTAGGGGTCGCCCGGCGGCGGCCAGCCGAACAGGTCGCGCTGGCGGGGCGTCATGTTCACCATCGCCTCCTTCCAGCCGGGGTTCAGCGTGCGGTCCGGCCAGGCGAGCTTGCCCTGCCAGCGCCAGCCGCGCGGCTTGAAGTCCACCGGCATCACGAACCGCGAACGGCCCGGAGCCTTGAAGTCTGACCCTCGGTGGAAGACGTCGGTCTTGTAGATCAGCATCGAGCCCGCGGGCCCAGTGACCGCCACCTCATCGTCGGCGAAGTCACCCACCTTCGTCTGGGTGATCCCCAGCGGGATGTCGCGGGTCTTTTCCAGCGGCACGGCCTTGGTCGGCCCGTCCAGTTCGGTGACGTCCGACAGCAGGATGAAGCAGGTCATCTGCGGCATCAGCTGGTCGGCGCGCGGCACCACAATGGTGTGGTTCTCGTAGTCGCGATGGTGCGTCTGGTCGTAGTCGATGGCCCCGGCGTACTTCGCCCAGAGCTCGATCTTGTAGCAGTCGACCTCCTTGGTCTGCAGGAAGCGCTCGGCCGCATCGATCAGGTCCGGATAGACCGGCACCTTGTTCAGGCCCCAGGACGGGTAGGGGAAGAAGCGCAGCCCCGCGAACTGGCTCTTGGTGAACTTCGAAAACGCCGCCGGGTCGGCGAAATAGGCCTCGGGCCGGGGATAGATGTCCCACAGACCCTCCTGGGCGTCGCTCAGCGTCTGCTTGTCCAGGAAGCCTTCGACCACGGTGAACCCCCGGTCGAAAACCTCCGCCAGCTTCTCGTCGGGAATCCGCAAATCAAGTGCTCCTCACGGCTACAGCCTTGCGCCCCGGCGAAAGGCGCGCAAGCCTTGAGCCATTAGAACAAAAGCAATTTGGAGGAAGCGCGATGAGTGAGCCTCGGATCAATCCCAACGGCCCGCTGAAAGGCCGCAACGCGCTCGTCACCGGCGCCAGCCGCGGCATCGGCGAGGCCATCGGCGTGCGCCTAGCCATGGAGGGCGCCAATGTGGTGGTGTCCGCCCGCACCGCCGAGAGCGGCGAGAGCCGGTTGCCGGGCACGCTGCACGACACAGTGAACCGGATCAAAGAGGCGGGCGGCAACGCGGCCTTCATCAAGGCCGACCTGGCTCAGGCCTCTGAGCGCGAGCGGCTGATCGAGGAGGCGGTGGCGACCTTCGGGCCCATCGACATCCTCGTGAACAATGCGGCGATCACCTACTTCGTGCCGGTCGCCGACTTCCCGGAGAAGCGCTTCAAGCTGATGATGGAGGTGCAGGTCTATGCGCCGTTCCACCTGGCTCAGCTGGTCCTGCCGTCGATGCGCGAGAAGAAGCAGGGCTGGATCGTCAACATCTCGTCGGGCGCCGGCATCCACCCGAAGCTCCCCTACAACCGTCGCGGCGGCGGCACGGTCTACGGCATGTGCAAGGCCGCGCTCGAGCGGTTCACCACGGGCCTCGCGTCAGAGGTCTATGATGACAACATCGCGGTCAATGTGGTCTCGCCGGGCCTCGTCGCGACGCCGGGCGTCGCCGTCCACGGCCTGATCACCGAGGCCACCAAGGACCGGGTCCAGCCGATCAAATACATCGCCGAGGCGGTCTACCGCCTGGCGTCGGGCGACCCCAAGACCCTGACCGGGACCATCAACTACGCGGAGCCCTTCCTGAAGGGGCAGGGCGTCGAGCCCTCGGAACTGGTCGGGGTGCAGGCGGAGTGAAGGCGTCTGACGCGATCAAGGCGGTGGGCGTGGCCGTGCTGGTGCTGGCGCTGAACTTCGGCGCCGTCTTCCTGGCGGTCGCGGCCTACGCCCAATTCGTGGCGCCGGGCCATCCGCCGGCCTTCTACACCGCCGCCGCGCCCCGGATCGCCGGCTGGACAGCGCCGATCGCCGGAGCCCTGCTGCTGCTGGCCGCCGCCTACCTGCTGGGGCGCCGGCGGCCGCAGCGCAACGCTCTGGCGTTCGCGGGCCTCACCTGGCTCGCCTACGTGATTATCGACCTGGGCAGTGGGGCGGCGGCTGGGGACGCCTCGGCCATGCTCAATCCGATGATGGCGGTGTCCATCGGCCTGGCGCTCATAGCGGCCCTGGCCGGTGGGGCGCTGGCTAGAGCCCAATCGCAAACCCAAGGCTTGGAGCCGCAATCATGATCGAACAGACGATCGACATCGCCACCAAGGGCGGGGCGACCACCACCTTCATCGTCCACCCGGAGCGCGACGGGCCCTATCCGGTGGTGCTGTTCTTCATGGACGCGCCGGCGATCCGCGAGGAGCTGCGCGACATGGCCCGGCGGATCGCCGCGGCTGGCTACTACGTCATGCTGCCGAACCTCTACTACCGGCGCGGCGTCCTGGAGCTGAAGGACCTGCCGCCGCTGCCGGAGGCCGAGGCGCGGGCGCGGATGTTCGACCTAATGGGCTCGATCACCATTCCGCTGATCATGGACGATGGCGACGCGCTCTTGGACTACGCCGACCGCGACCCGGCGGCGAGCAAGGGCAAGATCGCCACGCTCGGCTACTGCATGAGCGGCCAGTACGCGATCAACTTCGCCGCCCGCTATCCTGACCGGGTCGGCGCGGCGGCTTCGATCTATGGCGTCCAGCTGGTCACCGACAAGGCCGACAGCCCGCACCTGGCCGCCCAGACCGCCAAGGGCGAGCTCTACTTCGCCTGCGCCGAGCACGACAGCTATGCGCCGATGGAGATGGTCCAGACGCTCGACCAGACCGTGAAGTCCAAGAACCTCAACGCCGAGGTCGAGCTCTACGAGGGCGTCCACCACGGCTTCGCCTTCCCCCAGCGCGGCGCGGTCTACGACAAGCCCGCCGCCGAACGCCACTGGGAGCGCCTCTTCGCGCTCTGGAAGCGGCGCCTCTAGTTCCTCTCCCGAGAAGCGAGAGGGAGAGGGAAGGGCCCTCGTCGATCTCATCAAAGATCGTCATGGCCCGGCTTGTCCGGGCCACCCATGATCTCAAGGGACGCCGAAAGAGGCTTGGCGCCGCCGCGAGCCATCTTTCAGGATCGGTGTTCATGGGTCGCCCGGACAAGCCGGGCGATGACGATCAAAAAGGGGTGCTGCGCGTCTACTTCGGCGCTTGGTCGACGATCGGCGGGACCCAGCCGGGCTCCAGCGACTTGGCCGGATGCGAGCCTGTCACCATGCCCATGAAGCTCGGCCAGAGCTCGTAGCCCAGCAGCGCCTGGGCGCGGGGCGACAGGGTCCGCACGACCTCCTTAGGCACCGACAGGAAGAAGTTCTCCTGCGGCCGCGCCCAGCCGGCGCAGTACTGGTTGGTGAAGGCGAGCCGGGGCTTGTCCGTGCGGTTCGCCCCGCCACGATGCAGCAGCTTGCCCGGGAAGATGAAGGCCGCGCCGGCCGGGATCTCCATCGGGACCAGATACTGTTCCAGCCCGCCGGGCTCGGCCTTGCGGCGCTGGACCTCCTGTTCGTCCCACAGGTGGCTGCCGGGGATGACCTCGGTCGCGCCATTGGCGGCGGTGAAGGCGTCGACGGCCCCGATCACCGAATAGCCCACGGCTGGCGCCGATCGCGGCTGGCGGTAGAAACCGTCATCTTCGTGGATCGACTGCACCGTCTCGCCGGGCTTCAGGTTGATCGCGTGGGTCGCTGAGAGCAGGAAATTGCCCTCGAGAAAGCGGCTGAGGAGCGCCATAAGCCGGGGCTCCGTCGCCAGGTCCTCGAACACCTTGGCGCGGGCGACCAGCGTGTAGACCCGCTCGGTCTCGAAGCCCTCGAAGTCGTTGCGCCCGCGATGGCTGCCGAGGAAGGGCGCGAGCGCTTCGCGGAAGGCGGCGAGGCCGGCGGCGTCAACGAAATCCTCGATGACCGTGAAGCCCTGGTCGCGGATTCGGACCGCGTGGGCGTCGGCGTCGAAACTGGCGGACTTCGCATCCATGTCGCGGCCTCCCGACGCCTATTGTACCATGGCCCATTAGCTGTCGCGGAGACGCCGCCATGTCCCTGAAAATCCACCGCCTGGCCGGCGCGCTCGGCGCCGAGGTCTCCGGCGTCGACCTGTCGCAGCCGCTGCCCGACGCGACCATCGCGGCGATCCGTCAGGCGCTGGTCGAGCATCAGGTGATCTTCTTCCGTGACCAGGCCCTGACGCCGGCCCAGCAGAGCGCGTTCGGCGCGCGCTTTGGGCCGCTGAACATCCACCCCTATGTCGCCGGCATGGCCGACGATCCCGCGGTGATGGAGGTGATCAAGGAGGCCGGCGACCGCATCAACTTCGGCGGCGGCTGGCATTCCGACATGAGCTTCCTGCAACGCCCGGCCATTGGCTCGATCCTCTATGCCGTGGAGACGCCTGAGTTCGGCGGCGACACCCTGTTCGCCAGCCAGGCGGCGGCGTTCGACGCCCTGTCGAGCGGCCTGCAGCGCACCCTGGAAGGCCTCAACGCCGTCCACTCCGCGGCCCGCGAATACTCCGCTCAAGGCCATTCGGCGCAGAAGCGCCAGTCCATGGCCATCGCCGAGGCGGACGGCCTGGCCGGCGAATACGTCCACCCGATGGTGCTGGTCCACCCGGAAACCGGCCGCAAGGCGCTCTATGTGAACCCGGCCTTCACGATGAAAATCGAGGGCTGGAAGACCAGCGAATCCAAAGCGTTGCTGGACTATCTTTTCGCCCATTGCCGCTACGAGGGCTTCACCTGCCGCTTCGGCTGGCGGCCGGGCTCGGTGGCCTTCTGGGACAACCGCTCGGTCTGGCACTTCGCGCTGAACGACTACCAGGGCCAGCGCCGCCACATGCGCCGCGTGACCGTCGATCCCTGGCCGGTGGAGGCCTCAGTCTCAGCCGCCCGCCTGGCCGCCCAGCCGGCCTAGCACGCCCCGGGCCGCCGCCACGCCGGTCGCGAAACAGGCCTGCAGCAGATAGCCGCCGGTCGGCGCCTCCCAGTCCAGCATCTCGCCGGCCACGAAAACGCCGGGCCGGGCGGTCAGCATCAGCTGTGCGTCCAGACCCCCGAACTCGACACCTCCGGCTGTCGAGATCGCCCGCGCCAGCGGCCGCATCCCGGTCAGCGTCAGCGGCGCCCCCTTGATCGCCGCCGCCAGCGCCGCCGGGTCCGCCGGCAGGTCCTTGCCATGCGCCTCCCGCAGGAGATTGGTCTCTAGCGGTGATAGATCGAGCGCCTTGCGCAGCCGATTGGCCGCCGACTGGTCCACCGGTTGGCGCCCGATCCGCGCCGCCAGCTCCTCGACCCTGGCGTCCGGCCGCAGGTCGATCCAAACCCGCGCCGACCCCTCCCTCTCGATGGTCGAGCGCAGGCCCGCCGACAGGGCGTAGATCGCCCCGCCCTCCAGCCCGTGCCGGGTCACCATGGCCTCGCCCCGCACCCGCACGCGGCCGAAGGTGACCGCGACGCCCTTCAGCGGCTGGCCCGCAAAGCGCTCGCGGACGATCTCACTCCAGGCGACGTCGAACCCGGCGTTGGCGGGCTTCAGCGGCGTCACCCTCACGCCCTGAGCTGCCAGCAGGTCCGCCCAATCGCCGGTCGAGCCCAGCTTCGGCCAGCTCGCGCCGCCCAGCGCCAGGATGGTTGCGTCAGACCCGGCGGTGATCTCGCCATCGGGCGTGCGGAACCGGAGCGCGCCCTTGGCGTCCCAGCCGGCCCAGTCATGCCGCGTGCGAATCTCGACGCCCAGCTCGCGCAGTCGCGCCAGCCAGGCCCGCAGCAACGGCGAGGCCTTCAGCGCCTTGGGAAACACCCGTCCCGACGAGCCGACGAAGGTCTCCTGGCCCAGGCCCTCAGCCCAGGCGATCAGCGCCGCCGGCGGGAAGGCGTCGACGAGCGGCGCCAGCCGCGCGGCCTCAGCGCCATAGCGCGGCATGAACGTCGCCAGGTCTTCCGAATGGGTGAGGTTCAGCCCGCCGCGCCCGGCCATCAGCAGCTTGCGCCCCACCGACGGCATGCGGTCGTAGACGGTCACCGCCCGGCCGGCCTCCGCCAGCACCTGGGCCGCCATCAGGCCGGCGGGTCCGGCCCCGATGACGGCGACACTCGCCAAGGCCTAGACGCCGGCCATGGCGAGCAGAGCGGCCAGGCCCACCGTCATGCCGCGCAGGCTCTCGGGCTTGGCGACGTCGATCCATTCGTCGAGCGAATGGGCGCGGCCGCCGGTCCCGCCGGAGCCGATGGTCACCGCGGGAATACCCAGGCTGATCGGGATGTTGGCGTCGGTGGACGAGATGTCGAGCTGCGGCGTGTAACCGGCCGCCCGCGACGCGGCCATGGTCGTGCGCACGATCAGCGAGTCCGGGCTGGTCGAGCCGGTCGGCCGCTCGCCGATCAGCGTAGGCGTCACCGTCACCTTGCCCAGCCGGGTGTCGCGCGCGGCGTTCTCGTGCTCGGCGCTCTCCTTGAGGATCTCCAGGAACCGGGCGTCGATCTTGGCCAGTTCGGCGGCGCTCTCCGAGCGCATGTCGACCTCCAGCGTCACATCCGCCGGGATCGAATTGACGCTGACCCCGCCGCTGACGACGCTGGCCGAGAAGGTGGTCTTCGGGTGCGCCGGGACCTTCACCTCATAGAGCTGGTCCACCGCATGGCCCATGGCGGCCATCGGGTTGACGATGCCAAAGGCGCCGAAGCTGTGGCCGCCCGGCCCATGGAACGCCACGCGGTAACGCCGCGAGCCCACCGCGCCATAGGTCACGCCCGCCGCGCTGATCCCGTCCATGGAGAAGAAGGCCTTGATCCGGTCCTTGTACTTCCCCTTGCCGAACAGATAGCGCATGCCGCGCAGGTCGCCGGGGCCTTCCTCGCCCACGTCGCCGACGAAGAGAATGTCGCTCTTGGTCTGGATCTTCGCGGCGTCGAGCGCGCGGATATAGGCCAGCACGACCGCGAGACTTCGCGTGTCGTCGCCGATGCCGGGGGCCGACAGCCGTGTGCCCTCGCGCTTCACGGTCACCTTGGTGCCTTCCGGGAAGACCGTGTCCTGGTGGGCGGCCAGCACCACGACCGGGCCGCCGGCCGGGCCCGTGCCGCGGCGCAGGCCCATGACGTTGCCCTCCGGGTCCATCTCGACGTCGCTCAGGCCCTCGGCCTTCAGCATCGCCATGTAGGCCTTGCCCTTGGGCGCCTCGTGGAAGGGCGCGGCCTGGATTTCGGTGAGGGTGATGATGTCGGCGACCGTGCGGTCGTGCTCGCGGTCGAGGGTGGCGACCGCGGCCTTGAACTGCGGACTCGCGACGATCTTCTGCACGGCCTGATCCGCGGCGTCTGGATTCGGCGCGGGCGCGGCCCCGATCATGGCGAGCGCGAGAACGGCGGTTGCTAGGCGAGCGGCGGACATGGAACGGCGGACCCTCAAGGCGTGAGGGGCCCGGCATATCTCACCCGACCCTTCGCCGCAGCCCTGGAATTTCGTCCCAGCCCGCTTGGCGCTGCGCGCGCGACCCCCTAAGCCTGCGTACAGAGCTTTTCCGGAGCGCGAAGATCTTGCTGAACCGCCGCCACGTCCTCCTCACCGCCGGCGCGACGTTGGCGCTGGCTGGGTCCGCCGCCAAGGCCGCCACCTCTGGCGCCGAAACCCAACTCAACAAGCTGCTGGACGAGTTTTTCACCATCGAGCTGGACGAGAGCCCGGAACTGTCCACCTCGCTCGGCCTCGACGTGGGCGCGCGCAAGGCCGACAAGTCGAAGCTCAGCCATTCGTCCATCGCCTCCCAGCAGCACGACGTACGGCTGAACACCGAACAGCTCGCCAAGCTGAAGACGGTCGACCGCAAGGCGCTCACCGGCATGGCGGCGGTCAACTACGACTGTGTGCTCTACGACCTGGGGAGCACCGAGAAGGCCAACAAGAGCTTCGTCTACGGCAGCGGCATCGGCAGCCCCTATGTCCTGGGCCAGATCAACGGCGCGTGGAGCGGCGTCCCGGACTTCCTGGATAGCCAGCACACCATCGAGACCCGCGACGATTGCGAAGCCTATCTGGCCCGCCTCGACGCCTTCGGCCGCGTGATGGACGAGGAGTGCGAGCGGGTCCGCCGCGACGTGGGCCTGGGTGTCATCCCGCCGGACTTCGCCATCGCCGGCGCGCTGGCCCAGATGAAGGTGCTGCACGCGCCCGCCGACAAGTCGTCGCTGGTCTCCTCGCTCGTTGACCGCGCTAAGGCCAAGGGCATCGCCGGCGATTGGGCCGGGCAGGCGACCAGCCTCTACGAACAGAAGGTGCTGCCGGCGCTTGATCGCCAGATGGCGTTGATGGCCAGCTTGCAGCCCAAGGCGACGCACGACGCCGGGGTCTGGAAGCTGCCGGATGGCGAGGCCTACTACGCCCAGTCGCTGGCGGTACGCACCACCTCGACCTTGACGCCAGCGGAAGTCCACAAGCTCGGCCTCGACATCACCAAGCAGCTCTCCGCCCGCGCCGATGTGCTGTTCAAGAAGATCGGCCTGAGCCAGGGGACCGTCGGCGAGCGGTACGCCCAGCTCTACAAGGATCCGAAGTTCCTCTATCCGAACAACGACGCCGGCAAGGCCAAGGAGATCGCCGACCTCAACCAGCTGGTTCAGCGGATGCAGGCGCGCCTGCCGGAGTACTTCGGGACGCTCCCGAAGACGCCGCTGGAGATCCGTCGCATCCCCGCCTCGACCGAGGCCGGCGCGTCGACGCACTACACCAACGGCAGCCTGGATGGTACGCGGCCCGGCATCTACTGGCTGAACCTGCGCGACACCGGCGAGGCGCCCTTCTGGGACATGCCGACGACGACCTTCCACGAGGGCATCCCAGGCCACCACCTGCAGCTCACCCTGCAACAGGCCGCCGACCTGCCGATGGTGCGCAAGGCTGGCGGGTTTGGGGCCTATATCGAGGGCTGGGCGCTCTATTCGGAGCAGCTGGCCGATGAGATGGGCTTCTACAAGGGCGAGCCCGCCTGGGAGCTGGGCTACATCCACGACGCCCTGCTGCGCTCGGGGCGCCTCGTCACCGATACTGGCCTGCACGCCATGCGCTGGAGCCGCGAGAAGGCGGTGGAGACGCTGAGCGGCATCGAGGGCGACCCGCCGGCCTATTCCGGCCAGGAGATCGAACGCTACAGCGTCACGCCGGGCCAGGCCTGCAGCTACATGGTTGGCAAGGTGACGATCCTGCGTCTGCGGGAAAAGGCCAAGGCGGCCTTGGGCCAGCGATTCGACATCCGCTCGTTCCACGACACCGTGCTGGCCGCCGGCTCCATGCCGCTGACCGTGCTGGGGAACGTCGTCGACAGCTACATCGCCGCGCACAAGGCCTGACCGGCGCGGCATTCTTCGGGGGACTTGCAAGGTGAACCAACTCGATCGCCGGGGTTTCCTGGCCACGACCGCTGGCGCGGCCCTGATGCTGGCCGGCGGCGCTCACGCCCAGAGCGCGGGCGCCGAAGCCCAGCTCAACACGGCCTTCGACGACTTCTTCAACCAGGGCCTCGACCACAGCCCCGAACAGGTGACCTCGCTTGGCCTCGACAAGGGCCCGCGGGCAGGCGCGAAGTTCAAACTTCGCGACGTCTCGCTGGCGGAAAACGAGCGCCGCAAGGCCGAGACCACCGCCAACCTCGCCCGCCTGAAGAAGATCGACCGCAAGGCGCTGACCGGCATGGCGGCGGTGAACTACGACTGCGTGCTCTACAATCTGGAGGCCGCCGACGAGGGCAATCGCCGCTTCCAGTACCCCACCGGCAATTCGCCCTACGTGCTGAGCCAGATCAGCGGCGCCTACCAGGGCACGCCCGACTTCCTGGACAGCCAGCACACCATCGCCACCAAGGAGGACTGCGAGGCCTATCTGTCGCGGCTCGGCGAGTTCGCGCGGGTAATGGACCAGGAGGTCGAGCGCGCGCGCCACGATGTGGCCCTGGGCGTGATCCCGCCGGACTTCTGCATCACCGGCGCGCTCTCGCAGATGAAGACGCTGCGCGCGCCGGCCGACAAGTCGACGCTGGTGTCCTCGCTCGCCCGCCGCGCCAAGGCCAAGGGCATCGAGGGCGACTGGGCCGGGCAGGCCACCCAAGTCTACGACCAGAAGGTCATCCCGGCGCTCGACCGCCAGATGGCCTATCTGGAAAGCCTTAGGCCCAAGGCGACGCACGACGCCGGTGTCTGGCGCCTGCCGGACGGCGAGGCCTATTACGCCCTGGCGCTGCGGACCCGCACCACCACGACCATGACGCCCGCCCAGGTCCACAAGCTGGGCCTCGACGTGACCAAGGACCTGAACGCCCGCGCCGACGTGCTGTTCAAGAAACTGGGCATGAGCCAGGGCACAGTGGCCCAGCGCTATTCGGCGCTCTTCAAGGACCCGAAGTACCTCTATCCCAACACCGACGAGGGCAAGGCCAAGGAGGTCGCCGACCTCAATGCGCTGGTCCAGGGCATGCAGGCGCGCCTGCCTGAGTACTTCGGGACCCTGCCGAAGACGCCCCTGGAGATCCGCCGCATTCCGAAGGAGACCGAGGCCAGCTCGTCCACTCACTACACGCCGGGCAGCCTGGATGGCACCAGGCCCGGCATCTACTGGCTGAACCTGCGGGACACCGCCGAGGCGCCTTTCTGGGACATGCCGACGACGACCTTCCACGAGGGCATCCCCGGCCACCACTTGCAGAACACCCTGCAGCGCCAGGCCGACCTGCCGATGATCCGCAAGGCTGGCGGCTTCGGCGCCTACGGCGAGGGCTGGGCGCTCTATGTGGAGCAGCTCGCCCAGGAGATGGGCTTCTACAAGGATCATCCGGACTGGGAGCTGGGCTACATCCACGACGCCCTGCTGCGCTCTGGCCGCCTGGTCACCGACACCGGTCTGCATTCGCTCAGGTGGAGCCGGGAGCAGGCATCACAGGCGCTGTCAGACATCGACGGCGACCCCATCAGCCTCGCCCAGCAGGAGATCGAGCGCTACTGCGTCACGCCGGGTCAGGCCTGCAGCTACATGGTCGGCAAGGTCTCGATCCTGCGGCTGCGCGACAAGGCCAAGGTCGCGCTCGGCCCGCGCTTCGACATTCGCCAGTTCCACGACGCCGTCCTGCTCTCCGGCTCCATGCCACTGACCGTGCTGGAGCATCGCGTGGACGGCTACATCGCCTCACACAAAGCCTGAATTTATCCGCCGGGGATTTGAAACTATGAACCAATTCGACCGTCGAAGCTTCCTGGCCACCACGGCGGGCGCGGCCCTGATGACCGCCGCGCCGGCCCTTGCTCGCCAGGGTGCGCAGGCCGGTCCGGAAGACACCAAGCTGCGCGCCAAGCTCGATTCCATGTTCGAGATCGGGGTGGACGAGAGCCCGACGCGGGCCACTTCTCTGGGCCTCGACAAGGGCGCCCGCGCGCCGCTGCGGTTCAAGCTCGACGACAATTCTGAAGCCGCCCGCGCCCACCGCCTGGAGCGGGCCCGCGGCTGGGCCAAGGACCTGCACGCCATCGACCGCACCAAGCTCTCGGCGGCGTCGAAGGTCGATTACGATGTGGTGCTCTATGGCCAGGAGCAGGCGGTTCGGAACGGCGACAAGTGGAAGTTCGGCGACACCGGCGGCAACTTCCGGCCCTATGTGATCAGCCAGCAGAGCGGCTCCTATCAGAACATCCCCGACTTCCTCGATAGCTCGCACAAGGTCGCCAACGCCGAGGACGCTGAGGCCTATCTGTCGCGCCTGAACGCCTTCGCTGGCGTCATGGACAACGACCTTGCGCGTCAGAAGCACGATGTGGCCCTGGGCGCGATCCCGCCCACCTTCATCTGTGACCTGACCATCGGCCAGCTGAAGGCCCTGCGCGACCAGCCGGCGGCCCAGACCATCCTGGTCGCCTCCATCGTCAAGAAGGCCAAGGCCGCGAACCTCACCGGCGATTGGGAAGGCCGCGCGACCAAGATCGTCGAGACCGGCGTCTTCCCGGCGCTGGACCGCCAGATCGCCGCCATGACCGCACTGAAGGCCAAGACCAAGCCGGACAGCGGCGCCTGGGCGCTGCCGAACGGCGAGGAATATTACGCCGACGCGGTGAAGGCCTCGACCACCACCGACTACACCCCCGAACAGGTCCACCAGCTGGGCCGCGAACAGGTCGCCGAGATTTCCGGACGGCTGGACGCGATCCTGAAGAAGCAGGGCCTCAGCCAGGGGACCGTCGGCGCGCGGCTGGTGACCCTGAACAACCGCCCCGACCAGGTCTTCGCTGACTCCGACGCGGGCCGCGCCGAGATCCTGAAGCTGCTGAACGGCCACATCGTCGAGGTCTACAAACTGCTGCCCAAGGCCTTCAACACGCTGCCCAAGGCCAAGGTCGAGGTGCGCCGGGTGCCGGTGTTCATCCAGGATGGCGCGGCCAACGGCTACTACAATTCAGGCTCGCTCGACGGCTCCCGCGCCGCGGCCTTCAACATCAATCTGAAGGAGACGTCGGACTGGCCGCGTTACAATCTCTGGACGCTCGCGCACCACGAGACGATCCCCGGCCACCACCTGCAGATCGCGCTGGCGCAGGAGTCGACGCAGATCCCGATCCTGCGGCGCACCGGCGGCCAGTTCTCCGCCTTCGTCGAGGGCTGGGCGCTCTATGCTGAACAGCTTGCCCAGGAGCTGGGGGCAAACGACTTCGACCCGCTGGGCGAGGCCGGCTTCCTGCAGAGTTTCCTGTTCCGCGCCGCGCGCCTGGTGACCGACACCGGCATCCACGCCAAGCGCTGGACCCGCGAACAAGCGACCCAGTACATGGTCGACACCATCGGCAATACGAAGACCCGGGCGCAGCGCGAGGTAGAGCGCTACTTCGCCGGTCCCGGCCAGGCCAACAGCTACAAGGTCGGCCACACCGTCTGGGCCAAGGTGCGCGACGAGGCCAAGGCCAAGCTGGGGCCGAAATTCGACCTCAAGGCCTATCACGACGCGGTTCTGCTCTCCGGCGCCATGCCGCTGACCGTCCTGCAGCGGCACGTGTCGGAGTGGATCGCGACGCAGGTCTGACGGCTAGAACCAGCCCTCTTTCTTGAGGGCGGCCGTGTAGGTGCGGCTGACCGGCACGGTCAGTCCGCCGGCGAGGCGCAGTTCGCCGCGGCCCCGGCGCCAGCGCACCGCCTCGATGGCGTCGGCCGCCACCCACCAGGAGCGGTGTGTCTGGTGCCCGGCCATCGGGGCCAGCTCCTCCAGCGCGTCGCTGAAGCGGGCGGTGACCAGTTCGGCGCCGGCTTCGGTGTGGACGCGCAGATAGTGATCCTCCGCCTCCACCGCGATCAGCCGGGCCGCGCGATGGCGGGCGGGCAGCCGCTGGCGGAAGGTCTCAGGCGGTCCGGCGGCCGAGGCGTCGCCGGCGGGAGGCGCGAGCGCGGTGGGCGTCCAGAACCCCCGCCAGGCGAGCGCTCGCAGGGTCATGACGGCGAAGCTGATCACCAGCACCTGGAAGAACAGGGCGCCCAGGGCGTGTGGCTGATCGTTCTTGCCGAACATCGCGGCCGAGACGAACCAGACCAAGGTCATCACCGCCGTTGTCATCACCGCGCTGACCACAGCCAGCCGCAGCCAGAAGCCCGCGATCCGCCGTCCTATGATCTGGTCCACGGCGATGCCGATGACGCCGCCGCCGACGATGACCGCCGGCCAGTAGATCATCTTCATCGGCCAGCTGCGCTCGTCGGTGCCGAATGCGCCAAGCACGCCGAGGAACAGGCCTGCGGCGACCATCAACCCGATCTCGGCCGCCGCGCGGCGCGCCAGCACTGTGCTCCGCAGATTCGCCATCGGCGCCACTCTGAACCAGCCCGCTCCGTTCGCGAAGGACAGCGCCGTTCACGCGACCAGCGGCCTCGTTCGCGAAAGATCGGCGCCGTTCGCGGGTTGGCGCTCGCGAGCCGGTCGCCGCCCTGGCATCGGGTCGTCGTTCCATTTCGGAGTTCGATCGATGTCTCGCCTTTCCAAGACCTCCTGGGCGCTTATCGCGGTCCTCAGCCTGGGCGTCGCGCTGTTCTCCTACCGCTTCCTTGGGGCCCATCCGATGATGGGCGAGGATATCGCCGCCAATCTGCTTCGCCGGCCCTGGCTGCCGGTGCATGCGGGCTTCGCGGCGACGGCGCTGTTGCTGGGGCCATTTCAGTTCCTGCCGCAGTTGCGGATACGCGCGGCGACGCTGCATCGGAATATCGGCAAGCTCTATGTGCTCGCCTGCCTGGCCGCCGCGCCCGCCGGCCTGATCCTGGCGACCGGCACGGATGCCGGCCCCATCGCCCAGTGGGGCTTTGGGACCCTGGCGGTGATCTGGTTCGGAGCCACGGGCTACGCTTTCTGGCTGGCGACCCAGGGCCGCATCGCCGAGCATCGGCGCTGGATGATCCGCTCCTTCGCCATGACCTTCGCCGCCGTGACGTTGCGCCTCTATCTGCCGATCCCGCCCATGTTCCTGCACATGAGCTTCATCGAGGGTTACCGCGCCATTTCCTGGTTTTCCTGGACGTCGAACCTGGCCATCGCCGAAATCTATCTGAACTGGGCGTCGATCCGCGGCCTGTTCAATCGGCATGCTGACAGAGTGCTGTCAGTGGGCCCACAATAGGGTCGCTGGATCGCCGCCTCGCGCGGCCTCTCGAGGAAACGACCCATGTCGAAGGATCTGATCTTCTACACCAACCCCATGTCGCGCGGGCGCATCGTCCGCTGGATGCTGGAGGAGGTGGGCGCGCCCTACGAGACGGTGATCCTCGACTACGCCTCCAGCCTGAAGGGCGTGGAATATCTGGCGATCAATCCGATGGGCAAGGTGCCGGCGATCAAGCACGGCGATACGGTGGTCACTGAGAGCGCGGCGATCTGTGCCTATCTGGCCGACGCCTTCCCGCAGGCCGGCCTGGCGCCGCCGCTTGCCGACCGCGGTGACTACTATCGCTGGCTGTTCTTTGGCGCCGGCCCGGTGGAGGCGGCGGTGACCGCGCGCAGCCTGGGCTACGAGCCTAAGCCCGAACAGAAGCGGATGGCCGGCTTCGGCTCCCTGGAGGACACCCTGAACGCCCTGGAAGGCGCGGTGGCCGGCGGCGGCTATATGGCCGGCGACAGCTTCACAGCGGCGGACGTCTACACCGGCTCGCAGATCGGCTGGGGCATGCAGTTCGGCTCGATCGACAAGCGCCCGGCCTTCACCGCCTACTGGGACCGCGTTTCCAGCCGCCCGGCCGCCATCCGTGCGCGGGAGATCGACGACGCCCTGATCGCCGCCGCCCAGGCGCAGCCGGCCTAGTCCTTCCGTTCGATCAGGTCGAAGCGGTTGCCGTAGAGGTCCTCGAAGACCGCGACCACGCCATAGGGCTCGTGGCGCGGCGCTTCGAGGAACCGCACGCCGGCGGCGCTCATCCGCGCGTGATCACGGGCGAAGTCGTCGGTTTCAAGGAACAGGAAGACCCGGCCGCCAGTCTGATCACCGATCCGGGCGGTCTGCTCTGAGCCAGAGCCCTTCGCGAGCAGTAGGCCGGAGCCGCCGCCAGGCGGCGTCACCACGACCCAGCGCTTGCCGGCGCCTTGGTCGGTGTCGGCGGTCAGGCTGAAGCCGAGCTTGCCGACGTAGAAGGCGATCGCGTGGTCGTAGTCGCTGACCAGGAGAGCCGTGAGGGTGAGCTTCATGTCAAAGCCCCGCCGCCACGGTGCGGATCTGGTCGTGCATCCACGCCACCGCCGGCTCGGCCAGACGTTCGCGCAGATAAACGAGGCTGATGTCCACCGACGGACTCTCGTAGGGCGGATCGATCAGCCGTACACGGCCGCCCTGCGCCGACAGCAGGGCAAGGCGCCGCGGGATCAGCGTGGCCATATCGGTGCGGCTGGCGATGGCGAGGGCGGTGTAGGTGTCGGGCACGGAAACCCCCACTTGCCGCGTCAGGCCGCGCGAGGCCAGGGCGGCTTCGAAGGCGCCGGCGTCCTCCCAGCTCGCCCGGCTGACGAAGGCGCGGCGCTCGCCGCCGTCTTCGAGCAGTCCAGGCATGCTTCGCGCCATGACCACGTGGGGCACCGAGACCAGGGTGGCCAGGTCGATGGGCGCGTCATGGAACGCCGGGTGGCCGGCCCGCACCACCCACACCAGCTGTTCGGTGAGAATGGTCTCGCGGGCGAAGCGCTCCGGAGCCGCCAGCACGCTGCCGACCATGAAGTCGATGCGCCTGGCGTCCATCCGCTCCAGGACGTTGAGCGCCAGTTCGGCGATCGTCAGCTCCGCCTGCGGCGCGGCCTGCGCCAGCCGGCTGGCCAGGGCCGGCGCCAGCACGGCGCTGGCGTAGGCGCCGGTGACGACGCTGAAGCGCCGCTCGGTCGTGGCCGGGTGGAAGTCCGACGGCGCGATCGCGGCCTGCAGCTGGTTGAGGGCGGCGTGCACCTGCGGGCCCATCTCGACCGCGCGTGGCGTCGGCTGCATCCCGGCGGAACCGCGGGTGAACAGCTCGTCACCCAGCATATAGCGCAGGCGATTGAGCGCGTGGCTGACCGCCGATTGAGTCAGGCCCAGGCGCGCGCCCGTCCGCGTGACGCTGCGTTCCTCCAGGAGGACGTCGAAGACGCGCAGCAGGTTGAGGTCCTGGATCACTTTGAACTATGCACCGTGTTCATTTGTTGCGTGATGACATATCATTTGAATCATCGTTGCGGCAGCCCTATCTCAGGTGCTGACGGGAACGACGGCGCGGCCAGCCATGGCCGGCGCCCGATGTCCTGTCTTCGGCATTTCAGACTGCCCTATCCCATTTCCGAAAGGGGCTCGCGTGAGCGATCCTGAAGTCATCCCGCTGCGCGGCAACGCCGATGTCGACACCCGGGCGAAGCCCAGCGTCATGCAGCGCTTGCGCTGGCCGCTGATCGTCGGCGGGCCGCTGCTGATCGCCGTGATCGTGGCCTATTTCATGATCACCGGCGGCAAGACCCAGACCACCGACGACGCCTATGTGCAGATCGCCAAGGCGCCGGTCGCGCCCTCCATCGGCGGCCGGGTCACCGACGTCTACGTCCACGAGAACGAGGTCGTGAAGCGCGGCCAACTACTCTTCAAGCTCGACACCCGCGATCTGGCCGCGACCGCCGAGGCCGCCCAGGCCAGCGTCGCCAACGCCTCGCTGCAGGTCGCCGCGCTGCGCGCCAGCTATCAGCAGCAGCAGGCCATGGTGCAGGCCGCCCGGGACCAGCTCGCCTACACGACCACCGAAGCGGTCCGCGAAAAGAACCTGGCCAACGTCGGCGTCGCCTCCCAGGCGCAGGTCGACCTGGCCAACCACGCGGTGCTGGCCGCGCGCACGCAACTCGCCGGCGCCCAGCAACAGGCGGCGCAGGTGCTGGCCAACCTGGGAGGCAACCCCAACCTCGCCGCGCCCGCCGCGCCAGGGGTGATGCAGGCCCAGGCCCAGCTTGACCGCGCCAGGCTGAACATCGCCTATGGCACGGTCATCGCGCCCGCCGACGGCATCGTCACCCGCGTCGACCAGATGCCGGTGGGCACCTATCTCAACGCCTCGCAGACCGGCTTCTGGCTGCTGTCCGGCGCGCCCTGGATCGAGGCCAACTTCAAGGAAGACCAGTTGGCCCACATGAAGGTCGGCCAGCCGGTGACCATCAAGATCGACGCCTATTCCGGCGACCTGAAGGGCCATGTTGCCAGCTTCTCGCCAGGCACCGGCCAGGCCTTCTCCGCGCTGCCGGCCCAGAACGCCACTGGCAACTGGGTGAAGGTCGTCCAGCGCCTGCCGGTGCGGATCGCCTTCGACAAGGCGCCGCCGGACATGGCTGGCCGCGCCGGGCTATCGGCCAAGGTGACCGTCGACGTCGTCGCGTCGGGCCAAGCTTCCGGCCAAGCCGCCAGCCAGGGTCGCTAGGGCCAGAAGGCCGCCGTCATGGTCACCCAACACGACGCCAAGAATCGGATCCCGATCACCATCTCGATCATGCTGGCGACGGTGATGAACTCGCTGGACACGACGATCGCCAACGTGGCTCTGCCGCACATGCAGGGCTCGGTCTCGGCCTCGCCGGAACAGATCACCTGGGTCCTGACCTCCTATATCGTCGCCGCGGCGATCATGACGCCGCTGTCCGGCTGGCTCGCCGACCGGATCGGCCGCAAGCGGACGTTCCTGATCTCGATCGCCGGCTTCACCGTCGCCTCGATGCTCTGCGGCATCGCCACGTCGCTGCCAGAGATCGTCATCTTCCGTCTGTTGCAAGGCGTGTTCGGCGCGGCGCTGATCCCGCTGTCGCAGGCTGTGCTGCTGGACATCAACCCCAAGGAAAAGCACGGCCAGGCCATGGCGATCTGGGGCGCCGGCGCGATCCTGGGGCCCATCCTGGGCCCGGCGCTCGGTGGCTATTTCACCGAGGACTTCTCCTGGCGGTGGTGCTTCTACATCAACCTGCCGATCGGCATCCTCGCCTTCCTGGGCGTGCTGTTCTTCATCTCCGGCGACCGGCTCGCCAAGGCCAAGAAGTTCGATTTCCTGGGCTTTGGGATGATCACCATCTTCATCGCGTCCTTCCAGCTGGTGCTGGATCGGGGTCCGAGCCAGGACTGGTTTCACTCGACGGAGATCTGGACCGAGACGCTGCTGGCGATCGGCTCCCTGTGGGTTTTCGTGGTCCACACCATGACCACCAACCATCCGTTCTTCGACAAGGCCTTGCTGCGCGACCGTAACTTCGTCACCGCCAGCATCTTCGGCTTCTTCATCGGCATCCTGCTGTTCTCCACCATGGCGCTCCTGCCGCCGATGATGCAGACCCTGCTGGGCTATCCGGTGCTGACGTCGGGTCTGGTCAGCATGCCGCGCGGGCTTGGCTCGTTCGTCGCCATGTTCGCGGTGGGGCGGCTGATCGGCAAGGTCGACACCCGGCTGATCCTGTTCTCCGGCCTGGTCATCAGCTGCGCGGCGCTCTGGCAGATGCTTCACTTCGACCTGTCGATGACCGTCTGGCCGTTCGTGACCTCCGGGATCATCCAGGGTCTGGGGATCGGCCTGCTGTTCGTGCCGCTCTCGACGCTGGCGTTTGCGACCATCCCGCCGAACCTTCGGCCGGAGGGTTCGGGCGTCTACACCCTGATCCGTAACCTGGGCTCCAGCGTCGGCATCTCGATCATGAACGCGCTGGTGGTCTCCAACACCCAGACCATGCACGCGAGCCTGGCCGCCAAGGTCGTGACCTCCGACGCGGTGGTCCGCTCGGCCTTGCCCAAGATGTTCAACCCCGCCACCGCGGCGGGCATCACCTCCCTCAACGGGGAGATCACCCGCCAGGCCTCGATGGTCGCCTATGTCGACGATTTCCGCCTGATGCTCATCATCACCATCGCCTGCATGCCCATGCTGCTGCTTATGCGCAAACCGAGGCCTGTCGGCGGGGAGCCTATGCATGCCGCGATTGACTAGAGCCTTTCCTCTCCTGGCGGCCTCCGCTTCGGCGCTCGTGCTCAGCGCCTGCGCCACGGTCGGCCCGACCTTCAAGGCCCCCGACGCACCGCAAGGCGCGGCCGCGACCGGGTTCGCCATGGCCGGCGATCCGGCCGCGCCCGGCGTGAAGCTCAGCCCCGAGGCGCGCACCGCCGGCCCGTGGTGGCAGGCCTTCGGCTCTCCGGAGCTGGACGCCGCGATCCGCCAGGCCCTGGCCGACAGCCCCTCGATCGCCGAGGCCCGCGCCGCCCTGGAAAAGGCCCAGTATCAAGCCCGCGCGGTGCGCGGCGCTCAGCTCGCCCAGGTCGACGCCAATGCCGCGGCCGAGCGCGAACGGATCAACCTGGCGGCCTTCGGCTTCTCCGGCTTTCCCGGCCAGCCGGCGATCTCCAGCCCGACCATCAACCTCTACCAGGTGGGCGGATCGGTGAGCTACGACCTCGACCTGTTCGGCGGCAGGAAGCGCGCGACCGAGCAGGCCAACGCCAAGGCGCTCACCGTCGCGCGCCAGGCCGACGCGGCCTATCTGACGCTGAGCGGCAACGTCGCCATGCAGGCCATGAAGATCGCCAGCCTGCGCGCTCAGATCGCTGAGAGCCAGGCCATCGTCGCCGATGACCGCCGCGTGATCGAGATCGTCCAGAAGGCCGAGGCCGCGGGCGGCGAGGCGCACACCGCGCTCTCCGGCGGCGTCGCCCAGCTGGCCGAGGACGAGGCCCTGCTGCCGCCGCTGCAGCGCGACCTCGCCATCGCCCGCCACCAGATGGCGCTGCTGGTCGGCAAGTCGCCGTCCGAATGGACCGCGCCGGACTTCGACCTGAAGACGCTCAAGACGCCTGCCGAGATCCCGGTCAGCCTGCCCTCGCAGATGGTCCGCAATCGCCCTGACATCCTGGCCGCCGAGGCCGACCTGCATGCGGCGACCGCGGCCATCGGTGTCGCGGTGGCGGCACAGTATCCGGACATCAGGCTGTCGGCCGTGCTGACCCAGGAAGCTATCAAGCCCGTGGACATCTTCAACGCTGACTCCGCGGCTTGGACGGTGCTGGGCGGCATGACCGCGCCGGTGTTCCACGGGGGCACTCTGAAGGCCAATCGTGCAGCCGCAGAGGCCGACGCGCGCCTTTCGCTCGCCCGCTACGAACAGACGGTGCTCAAAGCCTTCGTGCAGGTCTCCGACGTGCTCTCGGACCTGGGCTCAGACCAGCAGTCGATCAGCTCCCTGGAGCTGGTCAACCGAGCTGCTGAGGCCGGGGCTGAGGACTCCCAGAACGCGCTGCGCCTGGGCGGCGGGCCGATGGTCGATGTGGTCCAGGCTCAGCGTACGCTGAGCCGCGCGCGGCGTGCGCTCGTCGAAGCGCAGGGCCGCCGGATGAGCGACCTGGTGGCGCTCTACGCCGCCACCGCCAGCGACTGGCGGACGGCCACGGCCGCGGCGCCCGCCGCCAAGAGCCGCTAGGGCGCCTAGCTCTTCCGGCGCAGCTCGCGCTTGTGGGTCTCGGTCAGCACCAGCACCGAGAGGAACGAGATCGCGCACAGCGTCGCCATATAGGCCGAGATCGCGCTCGAGCTGCCGTACTTCTCGAACAGGGCCGCCGACAGGATCGGCGCCAGTCCGCCGCCCAGGATGGCCCCGATCTGGTAGCCCAGCGACGCCCCCGAATAGCGGAACTCGGTCGAGAACATCTCGGTCATCATCGCCGCCTGCAGGCCGTACATTACGCTGTTGAAGGTCAGGCCGCCGATCATGGCCAGCGCCATCATCGGGAAGGCGCCGGTGTTGAGGAGCATGAAGAACGGCCACGACCAGATGAACGCCAGCACCGCGCCGGCCAGAAAGATGACGCGCCGGCCGAACCGATCGGACAGCGCAGCCGTCAGCGGCAGCACGGGCGCCGAGACAATACTGCCGGCGATCACCGCCCAAAGAACCGTGCTCTTGGGCACATGCAGCGTCTTGGTCGCATAGGCCACGGCGTAGATGATCATGATGTAGAAGGTGCCGTTGGCGGCGACGAACGAGCCGGCGGCGAGCAGGATCTCCTTAGGGTGCTTGGCGATCACCCGCAGGATCGGAGAGCTCTGCTCGGCCCGCAGCTTCGCGGTCGCCTGTTCGAGGCTGATGCCTTTTTCTGCGGCGAGCGCCTTGGCCGCCGCGGCCTGCTTGGCGGCTTCAATCGCCTGCAGCGCCTGGTAATCGGCAGTGTCTTCCAGCTTCAGCTGGACGAAGAGACCCAGCAACACCAGCAGCACGGAAATCAGGAACGGGATCCGCCAGCCCCAGGCGGCGAAGTCCTCCTTGGGCATGACTTCGCCCATGATCAGGAAGATCAGGTTCGACAGGATCACCCCGGCCGGCACGCCCATCTGGGCGAAGCTGCCGAAGAAGCCGCGACGGTCCGCCGGCGCGCTCTCGATGGCCACCAGGGCCGCGCCGCCCCACTGACCGCCGACCGCGAAGCCCTGGGCGAAACGCAGCAGGATCAGGATCAGGGGCGCAGCGACCCCCAGGGTCGCATAGCCGGGCAACAGGCCGACGCCGGTCGTCGCCAGGCCCATGATCATCATCGCGATCACCAGCGCGCGCTTGCGCCCGATGCGGTCGCCATAGTGGCCGAAGACGACGCCGCCGACCGGTCGCGCCACGAAGCCGACCGCCACCGTCGAGAACGATGCGATCAGCGCCACGAAGGGCGGCATGTCCTTGGGGAAGAAGAGCGTCGGGAAGACCAGCGCCGCGGCGGTCCCGTAGATGAAGAAGTCGTACCACTCGATGCTCGAGGCCGCGAGCGAGGTCATGACCGCGGCGAGGATGTTGGTCTTCGCGGCCGGCGCGGCGGTGGCGGTGGTCATCTACGTCTCCCCGAGAAGGCGCAGAGTCACCCCGCGCTTGCCTCAGGGTTAGCGCAGCCCACGGAGCAGGGCGAGCCTCTAAGCTCGCCCGCCCGCAGATTGCAGCATTCTCGCAGGCCTCAAGCCCGTGCGCCGTGGCCCTCGCTGGCCTCGGTCGCCAGACGGCCGGTGAGCTCGGCCATGTGGTCGAAGTCGGCCTCGAAGGCGCCCAGGCCCTGGGTCAGGCCACGCAGTTCGGCGATCAGGCCCTGGCGTTCGGACTGCGGCAGATAGGCCTCGATCCGCTCCCAGCCGCGCCAGTCTTCGCGTGGGGCGAGGCCCAGGATCTGGCCGCGCCGGGCGGTCAGCGCCGAGGTGACGTTCGAGGCGCTGGGCGAGGGCGAATAGACCGTCAGCTTCTCGATGGGCTCCAGCAGCACCGCGCCGCAGTCCGGCAGACCCTCTTCCATCGCGAGGCGCCCGGCCATGCGGAAGGCCATTTCGGACGAGTCGACGCTGTGGGTCTGGCCGTCGGTGAGCGTGACCTCCAGGTCGGTGACCGGGAAGCCGAGATGACCTTTTTCCAGCCCGTCGCGGACGCCTTGCTCGACGGCCGGAATCCACTGCTTGGGCACCGAGCCGCCGACGACCCGCTGGCTGAAGACCACGCCAGAGCCGCGCGGCAGCGGCCGGATCTCCACCGTCACGTCGGCGAACTGGCCATGGCCGCCGGACTGCTTCTTGTGCCGCGAGCGCTGGGTGGTGCCGCGCTGGATGGTCTCGCGGTAGGGCGTCTTCGGCTGCTCGGTGTCGATTTCGACGCCGAAGCGGCGTTTCAGCCGCTCGAGCGCCAACCGCACATGGCCCTCGCCCTGGCCGGCCAGCAGCACCTGACGGGACTCGGCGTCGTGGGTCAGGCGCAGGCCGGGGTCCTCCTCGATCAGCTTGCCGAGCGCGCCGGAGAGGCGGACGTCGTCCTTGTGGTTCCGGGCCGACAAGGCGACGGCGAACAGCGGCCGGCGCGGACTGGCGGCGGCGTTCGCGGACTGCGGCTTGCCGGTGGTCGACAGGATCTGGCCGGCTTGCGCCGCCTCCACCTTGCCGATGGCGCAGACCTCGCCGACGGGCGCTGAGCCGATCTTCTTGATCGCCGCGCCCTGCACCGAGGAGAGTCCGCCGGCCCGGCAGCGTTCGCCGTCCGGCAGCACGAACTCGGCGCCGTCCGGCAGGGCTTTGCCGAATACGCGGGCGTAGGCGAGTTTGCCGGACTGGCCGGCGTAGGCCGCCTTCAGCACATAGGCGCCGGTCTCGATCCCCACCCGCCTGGCGGCGCGGTCGGCGAGCGGCGCCTCGTGGCGCAGCGCCTTCAGCAGGCGACGTACCCCGAAACCGTTCTGGGCCGAGCCGAAGAACACCGGCACGATCAGCCCCTCGTTCATCTCGCGCACCAGGTCGGCGAAGACCGCGTCACGGCTCGGCGTCACGTCGGAGAGCAACTGTTCCAGAAGCTCGTCGTCGAAGTCGGCGATCTGCTCCAGCATGTGGAAGCGGGCCTGGGCCTCCTCGTCGCGCAGGTCGCCCGGGATATCTATCTGGGTCGAGGGCTCGCCTGGCCCGTAGACGAAGGCGCGCTCCAGGGCGAGGTCGATGAAGCCGGTGACCTTTTCGCCGTCCCAGGTCGGAATCTGGCGGGCGACCAGCGGCGCGGTCGAGACTGGCGCCAGCGCGGCTAGGAGGTCGGAGAGGGCGCCTCGGGCCAGGTCCATCTTGTTGATGAACAGCGCATGCGGCACGCCCAACCGCTCCAGCTCGCGCAACGTAGGCTGCAGCAGGGCTGCCTTGGCCGGATCGGGCTCGGCGACCACGACCGCCAGATCGACCGCCGGCAGGGCGGCGTCGAGGTCGGCGCAGAATTCCAGGGAGCCGGGACAGTCGATGACCGAGTAGCGGTCGCCCATGAAGTCGAAGCCGGCGAGGTTCAGTTCCACCGAATGGCCGCGCGCGCGGGCCTCAGGACTGGAGTCGCCGACCTTCTCGCCGCCGACCCGCCGATCGACGGCGCCGGTGACCTGCAACAGGGCTTCCATCAGCGTGGTCTTGCCGCTGCTGGTGGGGCCCACGAGCGCCAGAGCGCGCACGGACCCCGCTGTCTGGATTGGCATGGTCGCGTCTCCCATCACCTTTGGGCGCCAGGGACGCAGTCGCCTGGAGGCGATGCTTCCATGGCGCGGTTTTGGGTCGGTCGCGGACCGTTTCAGGGGCTCGCGCCGCCCTGATGGCAAAAGCCTACGCCCCGAATTCTGTCGGAGTCCACATCACGAATCGGTGCGCGGATCGGACGCCTAGAGGCGCACCGACTTCACGGCGCTCGCCACGACGGGGAAGGTGTCGGCGGCCTTGATCAGCAGGCCCATCCCCGAGACGCCCAGCAGGATGAAGGTCACCCGCCGGAAATTCACGTCGGACAGCGAGTGATAGAGCTTCACGCCGATCAGCGTGCACGGCAGCACCACCGGCACGGTGATCGCCACCAGCAGCCAGTAGTTGGGGCCGAAGGTCTCGGGCTTCTGCAGGGCGAGCAGCGAGATCGACAGCAGCTGCAGGACGAAGATGTAGGGCTGGACGATGGCGCGGGCCTCGCGCTTGGGCACGTGGCGCAGGCCGTTCCAGACCACGACCGCCGCGCCCGGAAAGGCGGTGAAACCGCCGATGACGCCGCCGGACATCCCGACCAGCGACGAGGCCAGCCAGCCGCCCTGAACCGTGGCGCGCGCACCGTGCGGCCGGGCCAGGGAATAGCCCGCGTAGATCACCAGGAAACCGCCGAACACCAGCATCAGGTCGGTGGTCGGCAGCGAACTCAGGATCGCCAGGCCCACCGGGACGCCGACCAAGCCGCCGAGCAGATAGGGCGCGGGCCCATTGGGCCACCAGTGCTTGATCGGGGCCATGTCGGCCTTCAGCTGCCGAAGCGACATGATCTGGTTGGCCGCCGACAGGGTCATCAACAGCGGCACGCCGAGCTTGGGTGGCAGGAAGATCAGGCAAAGGGCGCCGATCGCCGAGAACCCGAAGCCCGAGAGCCCGCTCATCAGGGCCGACGCCGCCAGGATCGTAACGAGGATGGCGATCGTCGTGGGTGGAAATCCGGCCAACAGCAATGCGCACCTCAAGGATCACTGGCCGTCCGAGACATGGCGCGGACGGGTCATCTTCCTTCTAGGCCTGGGTGGCGAGGGACCGCAGTCGAGGGTTGTGGATCGGCGCGCGCGGAGGGCTCCAGCGGCCCTCGTCGCTCAGATTCTGATCAGTCTGGTTCGCTGGGCGCCCTCAATCGGACATCACAGGTTCGGCGACCTGGGCCCGGTTCGGCGGCCGAGTCTGGGCGGGCCCAAAAGCAATGGGGCCGAGCCTTTCGACTCGACCCCACGGCTTTGGCCCAGCGGCCGTCGTTGAATGGACGACGGTCAGAACGTGAAGGTGATCCTGCCGTAGTAGTAGCCGCCGTTGATCCCGAACGGGGAGTACTGCAGCGGCTCGCCGTAGACGTTGTTGCCATCGGCCGGCCGCACGCCGCCCCCGCCATTGGAGACGTTGGGCATGGCCGGCGGATGGTGGTCGAACAGGTTGTTCGCGCCCACCGCCAGCTTCAGGTCATCGCGGATCGCATAGGCGACTTCCAGGTCGGTGATGCTGGTGACCGGGATGCTGGTGTTGACGCCACCGTTGCCGGTGCCGTCCAGGCTGTAGCGTTCCGAGGTCTTGCCGTAGATCGTGTCGCGCAGGTTGGCGCTCCACTTGCCCAGCGTCCAATAGGCGCCGCCGATCACCTTTTCCCGCGGCACTGCCGAGGTCAGGGTGTCGGTGGCGTTCGGGCCCAGCAGCACCGTCTGTCCGATCGCCGCCGAGGTCACCGCCGCCGGCAGGGGGAACAGCTTGGTGAGCGTCGTCTTGTTGTAGTTGACGCCCAGCGACCAATCGACGTGGCCCATGTCGCCGAAGTCCGAAGCGTAGTTGGCGGTCAGCTCGGCGCCATCGGTGCGGGTGTTGGCCCCGTTGGTGAAGACGCTGATGCCGACGTAGGTCACTTGCGGGTCGCGGAGAGGCCTAGGAAGGCCGCCCCGCAGATCATCGAAGAGGCCAGCAGGCGCTCTCGGGTGCTTCGAATTTTCAAGGTCTAGATCCTCCGGCGGTCGGCCGATGACGGCGGAACCGCTCCCCAACAATTGCCAACCCAGGACCAGATTTGGCCCCGATTACTCCGGAGTTAGCTTCGACTAGAGTTTTGGGTCAACGCGCATTGCGAAGTGTTTGACAACACGATCACCAATATGTCGCATAATGGCCACATAAGTACCGAGACACCGACCATCGGTGCGTAAACACTCGTATGAAATGTGACGGCGAGATCTAGAACATGGCGAACGCCGTTAGCCCGCGCAGCTTAGCCGTGCCGGATCGCCAGGCGTTATCGCGATAACCACAACTTGCCGATGCTTCGATGATTATTCTAATACATTAGAACATAACGAACATGTCACGAAGTAGAAGGCGTCGGCGCATTGAGCGGTTTGCGAACTCAATTGGCTGAACGACCAGAATGGCGGTGGGTTCCACAGAACTTGCGGCGGTTGCATTCTGGGAATTTAAGGCCGTGGCCCGGTCTGTGACTGGGCAGGCGACGCCCGGAGGCGGCGCTTCACCTGCGGCAGGCTGCCGCAGGTCCGGTGGTTGCTAGCCCTGACCGCGCGAGGCGCTCAGAGCGGCGCGCAGGCGCCTTCGAGCCAGGTCTTAACCTCGGCCGGAAGCAGGGGGCCGACCTCGGCCAGAACCCGCGCATGGTAGGCGTCGAGCTGGGCGGTTTCCTCGGGCGTCAGCATCGCGGCGACCACCAGACGCCGGTCGATCGGCGCCAGCGTCAGGGTCTCGAAACCCAGCATCGGCCGCTCGCCGCCGGCGATCGGCGTCGCCGGCGTGACATATTGCAGGGTTTCGATGCGGATGCCGTAGCCGCCTTCCTTGTAGTAGCCGGGCTCGTTGGAGACGATCATCCCCGGGCGCAGGGCGACCAAGTTCGGCAGCTTGGCGATCCGGTGCGGCCCCTCGTGCACGCCCAGGTAGGAGCCGACGCCGTGGCCGGTGCCGTGGTCGTAGTCCAGCCCATGCGCCCACAGCGCCACGCGGGCGAGCGCGTCCAGAGCCGAGCCAGTCGTGCCGGCCGGAAAGCGCACCCGGGCCAGGGCCAGATGGCCTTTGAGCACCAGGGTGAACCGTTCGCACATCTCTGCCGTCGGCTCGCCGATGGCGACGGTGCGGGTGACGTCGGTGGTGCCGTCCAGGTATTGGGCGCCCGAATCGACCAGCAGCAGCGAGCCCTTTTCGGTGCGCTTGTTGAGCCGCTGCGTCGGCCGGTAGTGGACGATCGCTCCATTTGAGGCGGCGCCGGCGATGGTGTCGAAGGAGAGGTCCTTTAGCGCGCCGGTTTCCTCGCGGAAGGCCTCCAGCTTGGAGACCGCCTCGATTTCGTCCGGCGGATTGATCTGGCCCTCCGTGGCGACCCAGTGGAGGAAGCGGGTGAGCGCGGCGCCATCGCGGACGTGGGCCCGCTTGGTCCCGGCGATCTCCACCGCGTTCTTGCAGGCCCGGGGCATGACGCAGGGGTCTTCGCCGCGCTGGGCGGCGGCCCCGGCGCCGGCCAAGGCCTCGAAGTACCAGGACGACGAGACCGCCGGATCGACCAGCACCTGCTGGCCGCGCAGTTCGGCCAGCGCCTGGGGCAGGTCGGCGGGCGTTTCCAGCCGCACCTCGTTGCCGAGCCAGGCCGGCAGGTCCGGCGTCACCTTGGCGGGGTCGAGGAACAGGCGCGCCGAACCATCGGCGTTCAGGATCGCCTGGCCGAGCGGCAGGGGCGAGCGGATGACATCGCCGCCGCGGATGTTGAACAGCCAGGCGATGGAGGCCGGCGCGGTGATCACCGCGGCCTGGGCGCCCCGCGCGGCGAGGCCTTCGCCCAGCCGGTGGCGCTTGGAGGCCGATTCTTCGCCGGCGTACTGCAGGGGATGCGGCACGACCGGGGCCGCCGGTTGCGGCGGACGGGCCTGGCCCCAGGCGGTGTCGAGCGGGTTCGGCGTCACCGGCCGCAGTTCCGCGCCGGTCTTGGCGGCGGCGCTGCGCAGGCGGTCGAGCGCATCGGGGCTGTGCAGGCGCGGATCGTAGCCTATCACCTGGCCGCGGGCCGTGGCGGCCTCGATGTAGGCGGGCACACCGCCCTCGACGAGATCGCGGATCTCGAAGGACCCCTGATCCACCTGGTCGCGGACCTGCAGGGTGTAGCGCCCGTCGACGAAGACCGCGGCCTTGTCCTTCAGGATCACCGCGGCGCCAGCCGAGCCGGTGAATCCGGTCGCCCAGGCCAGCCGGTCGTTGGCGGCGGGCAGGTATTCGTTCTGATGCTCATCCTCATGCGGCACGACGAAGCCGTCCAGCCCCTGGTCGGCCATGGCCTTGCGGATCAGCGGCACATGCTTGGGGCCGAAGGAGCGGTCGGTGGTTTCGTCGAAGGTCTGGCGCATGGCGCGGGATGTAATCCTTTCGGGCGCGGTGGGCCAAGGGCGCGGGGCGGTTTCTATTTTACCCGGGTGAAATTGACAGAAGGCGTTTCGCGACCTAGAGGGAGCCCATGGACAAGCAGAGCCGACGCGAGGCGATCCGGGACTACAAGGACCGGAAGGTCTCCCACGGGATCTTCGCCGTGCGTTGCGCGGCGAGCGGCGAGGCGTGGATCGGCGTCGCGCCCAACGTCACCCAGATGCAGAACCGTATCTGGTTCGGTCTGCGCCAGGGCGGGCACCCGAACCGGGCCGTGCTGGCGGCCTGGCGCGAACACGGCGAGGCGTCGTTTTCGTTCGAGGTCTTGGAGGAGGTCGATACCGAGGAGCTAGGTTCGGTCGGCCGGGAGACGCTGCTGAAGGAACGCGTCGCCCATTGGCGCGAGACGCTCGGCGCGAACAAGCTGGTTGGCTAGCGCCTTTTCGGGTCAGATGGGCTCATGCGCCGCCTGATCCTCATCGCCGCCGTTCTCATGTCCGCCGCCACGGGCGCCGCCCGCGCCGATGAGCGCGGCGCCGAGGTCAAGGCGGTCATGGAGCAGTACCTCAGCCTCTGGAACGCCCACGACGCGGCGGCGATCAACGCGCGCATCTATCGCCTGGACCCTCCGAACCCGATGGCCAGCGAGGCTGGCATCGCCGCCGAGTTCGCGCGGCTGAAGGCCCAGGGCTACGACCACTCGACCAACGCCGGCATCGAGGCCTGCGTGGTCGGCCCCGATCAGGCCCTGGCGGAAATGCGTTTTTCCCGGCTCAAAGCCGATGGGACGGCGCTACCGCCAAAGGACCGCGCGACGCTCTATGTGCTGCGCCGTTTCCCCGATGGCTGGCGGATCGTCCGGCTGATCGGCATGAGCGCCTCGGCCAAGATCTCCTGCAAATCGGCGACCGACTAGGCGCGACGCAGCACCAGCGCCGACCAGGCGTCGCGGCGGATGCGCCGCTCAAGCCTAAAGCCCCGCGAGACATAGGCCGCCGTCACGCGGCGTTCCTGGGTGCGCAGCAGGCCCGACAGGATCGCGTAGCCGCCGGGCTTGAGCGCGCCCTTGATGTCCTGCGACAGGGCCACCAGCGGCGGCGCCAGGATGTTGGCGAAGACCAGGTCGTAGGGGGCCGGTCGCCGAACCCGGGCGTCGTTCAGGCCGCTGGCGTGGACGAAGCGCGCCTTGGCCCGGTTCAGCTTGGCGTTCTCGTTGGCGATGCGGACGGAGGGTGCGTCGATGTCGGTGCCCAGCGCCACGCGCGATCCGGTCCGCGCCGCGGCGATGGCCAGGACGCCGGTGCCGCAACCCACGTCCAGCACGCGGGCGAACCGCCGGCGCTTCAACAACTGGTCGAAGGCCAGCAGGCAGCCGACGGTGGTGCCGTGGTGTCCGGTGCCGAAGGCAGCGCCGGCCTCGATCCGCAGGTTGACTGTGCTCGGCGGCGCCAGGCCCCGGTCGTGCGCGCCATAGACGAAGAAGCGGCCGGCGCGGACCGGCGGCAGGCCGGAGAGCGCCATGGCCAGCCAGTCGGCGTCGGCGAGCTTCTCGGTGACCACGCGCAGCGCCGGGAAGGCGCTCAGGGTGACGACCAGGGCCGCCTGTTCCTCCTCGGTGGTCGGGAAGGCGTCGATGCGCCAGACGTCGTGGTCCTCGTCCTCCTCCAGGATGGAATAGGTGAGGCTCTCGGTGGCGGACTCGGCGTCGATGGCGAGGGCTGCGGCCTCGGCCACGGCGCGCGGGCCTCTCGCAATGGTCTGGACGGCGTCTGAACTCATCGCCCGCCTCTAGCGGGGGAGCGCGCGAAAGGCGAGGGACTTCAGCCCTGATCGGCGCCCTGGGTGTTCGCCGGCAGGGTGTCGTCGTCGGCGGCCACATCGGCGTCGGTGGCGGCGTGCACGGTCGCTCCCGCCTTGGGGCCCGCGCCGCCGCGCAGCGATGGGTAGGCAGGCGGCTGGTGGGGCGGCTCGTCATAGGCCGTGCGGGTGAAGGTCGCCGGAGCGTCGGCCGCCGCGGTGTCGTCCTGCACAGCCACCCGCTCTGGCGCCGAAACGGCGGCGCGCTCGTCCGGCCAGGCCATGGTCTTCTTCCAGTCCGTGCCCAGCACATAGTCAGGGACCCGGCCATGATACGCGGCCAGGGCGAGGCCGGCGTCGACGGGGTCGGACGACCGTTCGCCCGAGGACGCGGCGACAATCTGCGGCCCGGCCGGCCGGTCGTCGGCGTCCAGGTGCGGTTGCATCGCGCCGCCCAGCAGCAGGCCGATGGCGAGGGCGGCCGCGGCTCCGGGCAGGAAGACTTTCAGATCGCCGGCGAGGAAAAGTTTCACGCTTGCTGTCCGCTGTTGCGAAGGAGGTCGGCGCTAGAGCGCTTGGGCGCGGGATTGGTTCAGGGCTAAGCTGGCGGCGGTGCGACGCGGGAGCTCAGGCGGTGGCCAAGGCTAGTTCGACAGTAAAGCGCGCGACGGCTCGCAAGCCGGCCTCGAAGCCGGTCGCGGAGACGGCGCCGGACCTCGCGCCGGACGCCGACGAGCCCGCCATCGTCCAGGCCCTGGATGCGCCGTCCAAATGGAGCGGCGCCATCGTCGCCAGCGGGCTGATGCTGGTGGCGGGCCTCAGCTTCTTCGCCATCCGCGGAATGACGCGGCGCAAATAGCCCGCCTCACCCCAACTCCACGAAGCTGTCGATGACCTTTTTCTCGCCGGCCTTTTCGAAGGCGACGGTGAGTTTGTTGCCCTCGACCGCGGTGACGGCGCCGTAGCCGAATTTCTGATGGAAGACGCGGTCGCCGCGCTTGAAGTCGCTGGCCGCGCTCTGCGCCGAGGTGGCGACCAGGCGGCCTTCGCCCTCGATGACCTGCTGGCGGCCGGGATGGCTGCCCTTGTAGCCGGCGGTCTGGGCGCGTCGCCAGCCGGGGGAAGAATAGCCGGTGCCGAAGGCCGGGGTTTCGTCCCAGCGGCTGCCGTGCTGCTGCATGCCCGGGCCGCCGCCGTAGTAGCCTGTCTCGGACGTCGCCTCGACGTTGGCCAGGGGCAGTTCGTCGACGAAGCGGCTCGGCAGTTGGCTGGTCCAGCGGCCGTAGACCTGCCGGTTGGCGGCGAAGGAGACGCGGGCCTCCTCGCGGGCGCGGGTGATGCCGACGTAGGCCAGGCGGCGTTCCTCCTCGAGGCCTTTTTCGCCCTTCTCGTCCATCGAACGCTGCGATGGAAAGACGCCTTCCTCCCAGCCGGGCAGGAAGACCAGCGGGAACTCCAGGCCCTTGGCGGAGTGCAGGGTCATGATCTGGACGGCGTCGGCCTGCGGGCCGCGGTCGAGGTCCATGACCAGGGAAACGTGCTCGAGGTAGGCTTGCAAATTCTCAAAGTTTCCCATCGACTGGACGAGTTCCTTAAGGTTCTCCAGGCGGGTCTGGGCGGTCGGGCTCTTGTCCAGTTTGAGGGCGTCGGTGTAGCCGCTCTCCTCCAGCACCGCCTCCATCAGCCGGGGGTGCGCGGTGCGCTCGGCTTCCACACGCCAGCGGTATAGATCGCGGAGGAAATTGGCCAGTGCGGTGCGGGTGCGGGCGGCCAGTTCGTCGGTCAGCACCAGCTGGCGTGCGGCGACCACGGCGGGCACGCCGCCCAGTCGCGCGACCTGAAGCAGCTTCTGCACCGTGGTCTCGCCGATGCCGCGTTTGGGCACATTGACGATGCGCTCGAAGGCCAGGTCGTCGTCTGGCGACTGGATCAGCCGCAGATAGGCGTGGGCGTCGCGGATCTCGGCGCGCTCGAAGAACCTGGGGCCGCCGACCACCGTGTAGGGGATCTGCAGCAGCACGAACCGCTCTTCGAAGGCCCGCATCTGGAAAGAGGCGCGGACCAGGATCGCCATGTCGCGGAACTTGCGGGGGTTCTTATCCGTAGACCCCTTCTTGGCGCGCTCGATCTCGTCGGCGATCAGCCGGCTCTCGGCCTCGCCGTCCCAGACGCCGCGCACCACGACCTTTTCGCCGCCCTGATCCTGGGTCCACAGGGTCTTGCCGAGCCGGCTCTTGTTGGCGGCGATCAGGCCCGAGGCGGCGGCCAGGATGTGGCTGGTGGAGCGGTAGTTGCGCTCCAGCCGGATCACCTTGGCGCCCGGGAAGTCGCGTTCGAAGCGCAGGATGTTGTCCACCTCCGCGCCCCGCCAGCCATAGATCGACTGGTCGTCGTCGCCGACGCAGCAGACGTTCTGCCGTTTCTGGGCCAGCAGCCGCAGCCACAGATATTGGGCGACATTGGTGTCCTGGTACTCGTCGACCAGCAGGTAGCGGAAGCGGCCGTGGAAATCGGCCAGCACGTCGGGGCTGGAGGTGAAGATCGTCAGGTTGTGGAGCAGCAGGTCGCCGAAATCGCAGGCGTTCAGAATCCGCAGCCGCTCCTGATACAGCCGGTAGAGCGCCTGGCCCTTGTTGTTAGCGAACTGGGCGCTCTCGGCCGGCGGCACCTGATCGGGGCGCCAGCCGCGGTTCTTCCAGTGGTCGATCAGCCCGGCGAGCGCCTTGGGCGTCCAGCGCTTGGTGTCGACGTTCTCGGCCTCCAGCACCTGCTTCAGCAGCCGCTCGCCGTCGTCCTGGTCGATGATCGTGTAACTGGATTTCAGCCCCACCAGCTCGGCGTGGCGGCGCAGGATCTGGGCGGCGACCGAGTGGAAGGTGCCGAGCCAGCGCAGGCCCTCCGCTTGCGGGCCGATGATGTGGGTGATCCGCTCGCGCATCTCGCGCGCGGCCTTGTTGGTGAAGGTGACGACCAGCAGCTCCCACGGCCGCGCCTTGCCGGTGGCCAGGATGTGGGCGAGCCGCGTGGTCAGCACCCGGGTCTTGCCGGTGCCGGCCCCGGCCAGCACCAGCACGGGCCCCTCGGTCGCCTCCACCGCCGCGCGTTGCTCGGGGTTCAGGCCGTCGAGGTAGTCGGCGGGCCTGGCATCAGCGCGGGCCAGATCGCTGACGCGCATCGCTGGGGGATCGAAGTCGGACTCAGAGGGGGACATCGGGGTTTGTCTAGCACGCCGCGCGGGAAATGGGCGCCCGGGTGTTCGCGATGCGTTCTAGCCGCGCGTGGGTGGTGTCTCAGTTTGAAATTCAGCGGGGCCTTTAGGCATTGGGCTCACGTCCATAGCGCCGGATGAAGAGGTAGACGGCCACAGTCACCGCAATGGTGATCGGCGCGGCCAGGGCCAGTGCTTGATGGCTAGACCACATCCATCCGCCGCATATCAGAGCGGCGATGATCGCGACGCCTGGCGCCATCTGGGGAGTCGGCCAATTCACGCCGCCATCGTAGCGTCTCGGCCGGCGCGGCGGAATGCTTGTCACGGCGTCCAATTTCAAACTGAGACACTAGCCGCCTGCGGGTGTCGCCGGAGAGGGTGTCGGCGGGGCGGCCTGGGTGGGCGCGGCGCGCACGCCGGCCGGGCGCAGGGGGCGCTGGCAGTCGCGCAGACGGCTGAGGAACCAGCCGTAGCTCATCTCCGAATCCGGCACGACCATCCGCAGCCACTCCCGCGACGGATCGCTGCCGCGCAGCCGGCCGAGATAGACCCGCACCAGCCGCGCGCCGGACGGACTAGGGACGCCGGCGTGGGTGGCGTTGGCCAGCACGAAGCCGATGCTCAGGCACTCCAGGTCCGACTGCTGAACCGCGGAGAGGTCGGGCGGGGCAGGGGGCGGCGGGGCTTCGATGTGGGGCGGGGCGGCGAACATAGATCGCCTGCGTACCACGGCTCGGCGCGTCCCGCAGGCGCCCCGCTTCATTACGCAAAAGACATTTGACGCACGATACCTAGATAAGCAAGGTATGATGCATGAACGATCAACCAACCGAACCGGCCGACGAACTCGGCAAATGGGAGATTCAGGTGCGCAAGGGCGGCCTGGGTCTCGCCGTCCTCGCCATTCTCTGGCCCGACCGTCTCTATGGCCTGGAAATCCTGCGCCGGCTGGACAGCCAGGCTGGGATGTCGATCCCGGAGGGCACCATCTATCCGCTGCTCAGCCGTATGAAGGCCGAGGGGCTGGTGGACTCCGAGTGGGTGGAGGCCGAGGCGGGTCACCCGCGCAAATACTACCGCCTCACCGATCCCGGCCGGCTGAGGGTGCGCGAGATGGCGCGCAGCTGGCGAACCTTCGCCGCGGGGCTGGAGCGGCTGCTCGCCCCCTTGGAAATTGGAGAGACGAAATGAGTAACGACGCCGGCAAGGCGCACCTGGAGACCTACCTGGCCCAGGTCCAGCGCCACCTCAACGGCCTGCCCGACGCCGAGGCGCGTGAGGTGATCGCCGAGCTCTACAGCCACGTCCTGGACAAGGTCGACGGCGTGCTCACACCGCAACGTGTCGAGGCAGCTATCGCCGAGCTTGGCACGCCCAAGGAGGTCGCCCGCCTAAACGTCACCGAACGCGTCGTTGCTCATCTGGAGACCCATCGCTCGCCGCTTAGCGTGTTCTGGGGGGTGACCCGGCTGGCGGGCCTGAGCCTCTACGGCTTCTTCGTCTTCCTTGTGTCGTTCACCTGCTACGGGGTCGCCCTGTCGCTCATCGTTACGGCGGCGGTGAAACCCTTCCTGCCGGACCATGCGGGCCTGTGGTGGAGCGACGACCCTCAATTCGGGCACACGATGGCGCTGGGCGTTGAGTTTCCCGCCCCGCACGGCCACGAGCTGCTGGGCTGGTGGATCATGCCGATCGGGGTCGTGGGCGGCGTGGTGATCGGCTGGCTCGCCTGGCGCTTCGGCATCGTCAGCGTGCGCCATATGCGCAGCGTCGCCCGGCGCGGGCGGGGCTAGGGACGGTCCTGAGCGAAGGCCAGAGCCGCCAGCCGGCACGCCGAAGCCAGCGGCCGGCCGGCGCGGGCGTCGTCGATGCGGCCGATCAGGGCGGCGAGGCTCAGGGTCTGCGCGGCGGCCATCGCTTCCAGCACCGCCCAGAACTCCGGTTCCAGGGCGATGGAGGTCTGGTGGCCCGAGAGCTGGACGGAGCGTTTTCTTAAACTCGCCATGGCCTGATATGTCCGCCGTTCGGAAGTCCTCAGCAAGGGCTCTTTCGGCAAAGTTGACGGAGGCGTCATCTTTTCGCTTGCATGAAGTTGACGGAGGCGTCATCTTTCCCTCGTCAGCCTGAGTGAGGACCCGTCCCATGGCCATGATCGAAGCCGCCGAGCGTCCGGCCTTCCGCACTACCTCGCCGAAGCTGGAGTGGGGCCATGCGCTGAAATCGCTGCGCCGCCTGCTGAACGACAAGGAAGACACAACCGCGGTCTTCGAGATCATGCGCGCGCTGAACGGCACCTCGACCGCCAAGGGCTACCTGCGCCTGCTGGAGACCCAGCAGGGCGGTCGCATCGCCTTCCAGCGGCAGGAATTCGCCACGCTGCTGATGGACGACGCCTGGCTCGACAGCTTGCCGGAGGGCAGCGTGGGCGCCGCCTACCGCAGCTTCATCCGCGAAGAGCAGCTCTCTGCCGACGGCCTGGTCGAGATCAGCCGGCTCGGCGCGGCCCACGTGGACGAACAGCACCCCTATGCCTGGATGGGCCGCCGCACCCGCGACGTCCACGACATCTGGCACATCCTGTCGGGCTATCACCGCGACGGCCTGGGCGAGGCCTGCCTGGTGGGCTTCTCCTTCGCCCAGACGGGCGGCCTCGGCTGGGCGCTGATCGCCGTCGGCGCCGCATCCCGGGCCCGCAAGGCCAGGACGCACCCCTACGTGAAGGCGATCTGGCAGGGCTATCGCCGCGGCAAGGCCGCCAAGTGGCTGCTCGGCGAGGACTACGAGCGGCTGATGAGCGAACCGCTGGACGCCGCGCGCCGCCGCCTGAACATCACCCCCGCGACGATCTACGACTCGATCCCCGCCGAAGCCCGCGACGACTCCCTGCCGATCGCGGCCTAGGGGCGGACAACTCCACAAGCTTTTTAAGTGGACGCCCCCGGACTCGAGGGCAAAACTGTCATCCTCTTCGGCTTCATGGCGCCAGTGGAGTTGCGGAGCGGGGGACAGCCATGACCGACCTCATCCGTCGCCGCTTCATCCAGGCCGCCGCAGCCGCCACGGCCGCCGGCGCGGCCGGGCCGGCCCTGGCCGCGGCTGCTGGGCCGCCCTCGAAGCTCAGCGACATCGACCACATCATCATCCTGATGAAGGAGAACCGCTCCTTCGATCACTACTTCGGATCCTTACGCGGCGTGCGCGGCTTCGGCGACCCGACCGCGCGCCACGCCGACGGAACCAGCCGGTTCCAGCAAAGGGACGACCTGCATCCGGATGGGCACGTGCTGCCGTTCCCGGTGAACACGCTGAGCACCAATGGCCAGCACTATCACGACCTCAGCCACAGCTGGGGCGCGCAGCATGTCGCCTGGAACGCCGGCGGCATGGACATGTGGCTGCCGGCGCACCGGGCCGCCGACGGTGACTTCGGTCCGCTGACCATGGGGTACATGACGCGCGAGGATCTGCCCTACTATTACGGGCTGGCCGAGGCCTTCACGCTCTGCGACGGCTATCACTGCTCGGTGTTCGGCCCGACCCATCCCAACCGCTTCTACCTGATGACCGCGACCGTCGATCCGGCGGGGAAATACGGTGAGCCGGCGCTGGACAATTCCGGCAAGGCCTATCGCTGGGAGACCTATCCGGAGCGGCTGCAGCGGGCCGGGATCAGCTGGCGCGTCTATCACGACACCGACGACTACGGCTGCAACGTCCTGAAGTACTTCACCCAGTACCAGGGCCTGCCGGAGACCTCGCCGCTCTACGACAACGCCATCCGCGACCGCCCCTTCGAGACCCTGCTCGCCGACTTGAGGACGGGGAACATTCCCCAGGTGACCTGGATCGTCCCGCCAGCCACCGTCAGCGAGCACCCGTCCTATCTGCCGGCCGCTGGCGAGGACCACACCGCCCAGATCCTCAGCGCGCTGTGGTCCAATCCCAAGCTCTGGGCGCGCACCGCGGTCATCCTCAATTACGACGAGAACGACGGCCAGTTCGACCATGTCGCGCCGCCGACCCCGCCGCCTGGCACGCCCGACGAGTTCGTCCACGGCCTACCGGTCGGCCTGGGCTTCCGCGTGCCTTGCCTGGTCATTTCGCCGTTCAGCCGCGGCGGCTACGCCTGTGGGACCACGCTTGACCACACCTCGACCCTGAAGCTGATCGAAGCGCGGTTCGGCGTCGAGGTCGCCAACCTGTCGGCCTGGCGGCGCAGGACGGTGGGCGACATGACCACCACGTTTGGCTTTGGCGCGTCGCCCAACCTGGAGATCCCGCAACTGCCGGAAACCGCACCGGCGCTGCAGGCGGCGCTGGCGCGGACCAAGACCAAGCCCGACCCCATCGTTCCGGCTGTCCAGTCTCTCCCGACCCAAGAACCCGGCTCGCGGCCCCGGCGGGCCTAGCGATCGGGGGGGAGGCGGAGCGCCCTCAATCCTCGCGCTTGGCCTGATCCAGCTTCCGCTGCGCGCGGAGGGCTTCCATCTCGGCGACGATCTTTTCGGTCTTCTTCAGTCCGAACAGGGTTCGGTTCTGCGCGCCCTTGGCCTTGGCTTCCGCCTTGGCGCGCGCCTTGCGGGCCTGATTGAGATTGATCGGTTCGGCCATCGGCGAACTTTCCTTGGCTTCGTGTCGTTACCCCAAGCATCAACCGCTTTGAGGAGACGAGACAATGATTGAAGCAACCCAAATCCGTGAACACATGGACGTGGTGGGCTCCGACGGCGGCCATGTCGGGCGCGTCGACAAGGTGATGGGCGATGAGATCGAACTGACCAAGCTCGATATCGCGTCCGGCCTCAAGCACCACATGATCCCTGTGAGCTGGGTCGAGATGATCGACGACGACACCGTCCGCCTCAGCATGACCAAGGAGGCCGCCAAGGCCGCGTGGCGCACCAAGCACTAGGGCGCGTCTGGGCGCGCGCCGTCTGGCGTAACGCTAAGCCCCATGCCAACCTCGACCGGTTGACATGGGGCGACGCCGTCGCCCGGTACGTTCCGGAGCCTCGGTGAAGTCCTCAGTCCTGTTCACGGCCGCCCTTGTGGCCGCCGCCACGGCCCTTGCGCCGCCCATCTCCAACGCCGCCAAGGCGCCCACTGTCTGCGCCGAGTGCGTGAAGGCCAATCTGGAGCATCTGGCGGGCGATGAACTGCACGGCCGCGGCTGCGGCACCGACGATGAGCACGCCGCCGCCCGTTTCATCGTCGACACCCTGAGGAAGTCGAAGATCGAACCGGCGTTCGGAAGAGACACCTGGCTGCAGCCGGTGCAGATCGTGACCCCGACCGCCGCCCAGCCGCCGAGCCTGGAGGTCCGCAAGGGCGATGCGATGCTGTCGTTGGCGCAGGGCCATGACGTCCTGGTGCTGGAGCCGCCGGAGGCGCTCTCCGGCCCACTGGTGGTGGTGACCGACTCCCGCGTCGCGCCGGAGATGGTGCAGGGCAAGATCGTGGTGTTCGACACGCCGATCCACGACCTGCCCGGCGTCCAGATCCTGCTGCGGGCGGGCGCTGCGGCGGTGATCGCACCGGCCAATGAGCAGGTCACCGAGCACTGGGACGAGCTGGCCGCCCGGGGCCCGGGCCGCACCCAGGTGGTGGGCGTCACCCAGCGCGCCGCCGGGCCGCGCCTCGGCACGACCATCTTCGCGACGCCCGAGGGCATGCAGAAGCTGCGCGCCATGGCCGGCGGCGAGGCGACCCTGAATGCGCCGCGCGCCGCGCCCCGCGAGCGGACGACCTACAATGTGGTGGGTGTGCTGCACGGCTCGGCGCCGGACGCCGATCGCCACGCCCTGCTGTTGACCGCGCACTACGACCACCTGGGCGTGCGCAAGGGCGTGATCTTTCACGGGGCCAACGATGACGCCTCGGGAACCGCGGCGGTGCTGGAGTTCGCCCGCATCCTGGGCAGTGGGGCCAGGCCCAAGCGGACCGTCTACTTCGGCCTGTTCGGCTGCGAGGAGGAGGGCGAGCTCGGCGCCCAGTACATCATGGCCCATCCGCCGATGGTGCTCAGCGACCTGATCGCCAACCTGGAGTTCGAGATGATCGGGGTCGACGACCCGCAGCGGCCGGGCGCCCTGATGCTGACCGGTTGGGAACGGACGAACCTGGGGCCGACCCTTTTGGAGCACGGCGCGCACGTCGGACCGGACCTCTATCCGGGCCAGCGGTTCTTCGAGCGGTCGGACAACTACCAGCTGGCGCTGAAGGGGGTGGTCGCCCAGACGGTCAGCGCCTGGCCGGTGCCACCGACCTATCACGCCGCGACCGACGACCTGGCCCACGTAGACCTGAAGTTCATGGATACGGTGATCGGTTCGATGGTCGGGCCGGTGACCTGGCTCTTAAACAGTGACTTCAAGCCCGACTGGCTGCCGGGGATGAAGCCCTAAGCCGCCGCCTTGGCGCGGTGGTAGGTCAACGCCAGCGCAATGCAGTGGCGCAGCGCGTCCTCGGGCGGCGGCCTGGTGGCGTCGAACAGCAGGGCGCGGTTCCCCTCGAAGCCGAAAGCATCCGGATAGAGATGCCGGTAGCTCTCCAATAGGCTGGTCTTGCAGTTCACATAGAGGGCGTAGGCGCCGGGTGAGGCCTTGACCGCATCTATGCGGATGGTCGTCCCGCTCTTGGACGCTTGGGGCAGATAGGACGGCTGGCCCCACCGCAGGGCTTCGGTCAGATCGCCTACGCCGGGCGTCGCCTTGGCGGTCTCCAGGATCAGCCGGCGCAGGTCGAGGAGGGCGGCGCGCACGTCAGATGGATAGGCCTCAAAGACGGCCCGGACCGCGGGATCCTGCGGCCCGGCCGCCACGGCTATTTCAGCGCCCCACAGAACCGCTGGATGCGGCTGCAGGCGTCTTCGAGCTGGGCGTTCGAGGTCGCGTAGCTGATCCGGAAGTGCGGCGAGAGGCCGAAGGCCGCGCCGAACACCACCGAGACGCCCTCAGCCTCCAGCAGTTCGACGGCGAAGTCGCCGTCATTGGCGATGACCTTGCCCGAGGGCGCGGTCTTGCCGATCAGGCCGGCGACCGAGGGATAGACATAGAACGCGCCTTCCGGCGTCGGACAGTGGATGCCGCTCGCCTGGTTCAGCATCGACACCACCAGATCGCGGCGGCCTTCGAACAGCTTGGCGTTCGGCTTGATGAAGTCCTGCGGTCCGTTCAGCGCCTCGACAGCCGCCCATTGCGAGATCGACGAGGGGTTGGACGTCGTCTGGCTCATCACCTTGGCAATCAGCTTGATCAGCGGCTCGGGCCCGGCCGCGTAGCCGATCCGCCAGCCGGTCATGGCGTAGGCCTTGGAGACGCCGTTCATGGTGAGCGTGCGGTCGTAGAGCGCCGGCTCGACCTGGGCGATGGTCGAGAACTCAAAGTCGCCGAACACCAGGTGCTCGTACATGTCGTCGGTGAGGATCCAGACCTGCGGGTGGCGCAGCAGCACCTCGGCCAGGGCCTTCAGCTCCTCGCGCGTGTAGGCCGCGCCGGACGGGTTGGATGGCGAATTGAGGAACAGCCAGCGGGTCTTCGGCGTGATCGCCTTTTCCAGCTCGGCGGGCCTAAGCTTGAAGCCGGTCTCGGCGCTGGTGGGCGCGGCGACCGGCTGGCCGCCGGCGAGCGCGACGATGTCCCAGTAGCTGACCCAGTAGGGCGTCGGGATCACCACCTCGTCGCCCGGGTTCAGCGTCGAGATCATGGCGTTCCAGATCACCGGCTTGCCGCCGGGCGAGACGTTCACCTGGCTGGCCTTGTAGGTCAGGCCGTTCTCGCGGGCGAACTTGCCGACGATGGCCTCCTTCAGCTCCGGGATGCCGTCGACGGTGGTGTATTTGGTCTTGCCGTCGCGGATCGCCTTGATGGCGGCTTCCTTGATGTTATCCGGGGTGTCGAAGTCGGGCTCGCCGGCGGCCAGGCTGATGATGTCGCGCCCCGCCGCTTTCAGCTCGCGCCCTTTCTGGTCGGCCGCCAGGGTGGCCGACGGCTTCACACGCGATAGGGCGGTGGATTCAAGCGACATGGCGGGCTTCGAGCTCCCGTGGGGTTCGAGTTGGCGGAACGGCGTCGCTTTAGCCTAAGCCGCCGCTTCGGTGAACCCGCCTGGGCCGCCTCAGACCAGATTATGGACCGTGAAGTCGGCGAGGCTGCGACCGACCAGCTCAACCTCCGCCGCCACCGCATCCGGATTGGCGGCGAAGACGAAGACGTTGGCGCCGACCTGCACCTCGACGAAAGTGACCCCGGTGGCGGCCATCGCGCCCGCCGCGCTGAGGGCGGAGGCGTAGTCCGGGGCGGTCGCGGTCGCGAAGGTTGGAACCGGAAGAGGCCCGCCGGGGAACGGCGGGGTGAGTGCGAAACCCGAAAAGCTGAGGGTGTCGTGCGCGCCGTCCCAGTCGACGATCTGCGGCCCGCTGCCGGCCGCCACGGCGCTCAGGCCGATGCCGACGATGAACTTGTCCGAGCCGCCGCCGCCCGCCAGCGTGCTGGCGGTGGAACCGCCATCGATGGTGTCGTCGCCGGCCCCGCCGTTCATCGACTCCGCGCCGTGCGCGCCTGACAGAGAGTCATTGCCGTTGCCGCCGTTCAGCACGTCGTGCGATCCCGGCGAGACCAGGGTGTCGTTGCCATCCTCGCCGAGCAGCTGTCCGGTGCCGGTCAGGACATCGTCGCCCAGGTTACCGTCGAGGACGCCGCCGCCGCTGATGTGGTCGTCGCCCTGGCCGCCCAGCAGGGTGTCGACGCCCAGCGCCTGGCCCTGGATCGTATCGTTTCCCTTGTTGGCCTGGACGAAGTTGCTGGCGCCGGACACGACGATCGTGTCGTCGCCCTGGCCGCCATAGAGCGTGCTGAAGCCGCCCGTGGACTGCAGGCTGTCATTGCCGGCGTTCCCTTGCATCAGGTCGAACGATCCGCCGCCCTGCAGGCTGTCGTTGCCGTCGCCGCCGAACAGCGCGCTGCCGACGGCGGCGCCGGCCGTGATCGCGTTCGAACTGGTGTCGCCGATGTAGAGGCTCGAGGTGTCGAAAAAGCCCAGATGCCCCGCCAGGCTCGCGCCCTCGATCCCGACCCCGAAATCGACCGAATGCCCGCCCACCGAGATGGTGACCAGGGAGGGGCTGTCGTAGATCACCGTCGCCGCCGAGGCGTGGATGCTGCTGTTCGGCGGATTACTGAAGAAAAACAACGCATCGGCGGGCGTGATCGCCAGGGCCTGGGCCGCGGTGATGGACTCGAACGTGAACGACGACGGCATGCGCGGCCCCTAAAGAGGATTCAGACCAGGTTATGGGTCGGATTGAAGTCGGCCAGGGTGCGGCCGACCAGGTCAACCACACTGCTGGGACCACCGGCGCCACCGGCGAAGATGATGAAGTCCGCGCCCACCTGGACGCCCACGAAGCTGAAATGGTTCTGCATCGTCAGCCGCTGCGCATCGACCAGGGCGTCGGCGTAGGTCCCCGCCGTTGTGGCGGTGAAGTCCGACGGATTGGGTGTGAAGCCGAGGAAGCTCAACGTGTCCTGCGTGCCGTCCCAGTCGATGATCCCCGGCACGTTGCCGGTCGAGGTCAGCCCGGCCCCGAAGATGAACTTGTCCGCGCCCGCGCCGCCGGCGATCACCTGGCCGCCGCCGGTGATGCTGATGGTGTCGTCGCCCGCGTCGCCGGTGATCGAATCCTTGCCCAGGCCCGCCACGAGGCTGTCGTTGCCGTCGCCGCCGCTCAACGTGTCCTTGCCCGTGCCGATGGAGGTCAGGGTGTCGTTGCCGCCCTCGCCGAACAGCTGGCCGGAGCCGGAGACACGGTCGTCTCCCAGATTGCCGTCCAGGAAGCCCGTGCCGCTGATGCTGTCATTGCCCTGGCCGCCCAGCAGGGTGTCGGAGGTCCCGCTGCCGGTGACGGTGTCGTTGCCCTTGTTGCCCTGGCCGAAGTTCACCCCGCCGCCGACGTCGATGAGATCGTTGTCCTGGCCGCCGTAGATCGTGTCGTCGCCCGCCGCGCCGGACAGGCTGTCGTTGCCGGCGTTGCCCTGCAGCACGTTGTGGGGGCCGTTTACCGAAAGGCTGTCGTCGCCCGCTCCGCCGAAGGCCGCGGTCGGGGCGCCGTTGCTGGCGCCGCTGAAGAACAGCGAGTTGAAGGTGTTGTTGTTGGGGTCGCCTACGTAGAGCAGGCTGCCGTCGGCGAGGGTTAGCAGCCCCGCCTGGCTGAGCGTTGCGAGGCTGGCGCCAAACACCAGGGTCTGGCCGCCGACGAAGTTGAGATCGATGGTGCCATCGCCCTGATAAAGCACCGTGGCCCCCACGGCGGTCCCGGTCGTCGCCGCGATGGTCAGCGAATCTGCCGCGCCGATGGAAAGCGCCTGAGCGGCGGTGATGGTCTCAAAGGCAAAGGTCGACATCTGTACTGGCCCGCCTTGGGCCGCGCCGGCAGGAGCCGGTTCGCTGAACGATTGCAACCTAGGCCCCGAATCCGATCTTCGCCAAGGCGCGGCTTGACCCCTTGGGCGTTCTCGGCGACCTCAGGAGGCGTGATGCGCCGCCTTTTCCAGGTCCTATCGAACATGGACGCCCAGGCGTGGCGCACCCTGCTCATCTCGTTCCTGCTGTTCGGCGGCGTGGGTCTGGTCTTCGTGCTGGGGGCCCCGCTGCTGGGGTTGAACGAGGCGGTCACCGTGCAGGCGTGGCTGCACGCCGCGTCCGGGCCCTGGTCGCTGCCCGCCGCGGTGGCGGCCTTCGCAGTCCTGGCCTTCGCCGGCGTGCCGCAGATCATGCTGATCGCCGCGGCGGTGGTGGCCTTCGGTCCGGAGGCCGGCTTCGCTTACAGCTGGATCGGCACCATGGTTTCGTCCCTGGTCGGCTTCTACCTGGGCCGCGTGGCCGGCGCGAAGACATTGGAGCGGTTCTCGGGCGAGGGGGTCCGGCGGTTCATGGACCTGGTGGGCCGCAACGGCTTCTTCGCCAGCTTTATCGTGCGGCTGGTGCCGTCGGCTCCGTTCATCGTGGTCAATATGGCGGCAGGCGTCACGCCGATGCGGGTTTCGGCGTTCACGCTGGGGACCGCGCTGGGGATCGTGCCCAAGATCGTTCTGGTCGCCTTCGCAGGCAATTCCATCGTCCGGCTGATGAAGGGCGAGGTGGGCAAGGACGCCATCTGGCTGGCGGCGATCGCCGCGGCCTGGGTGCTGATCGGCCTGATCGCGCGGGCCTGGCTGAAGCGACGTGAAAAGGAGGCGGTATGACGCTCAAGCTGTTCCACGCCTGGGGCTCCTGCTCCCTCGCTTCGTTGATTGTGCTGGAGGAGGCGGGCGCGGCCTACGAGCTCGCGGTGATGAGCACGGCAGCCGGAGATCAGCGGACGCCAGAGTATGCGAAAATCAATCCGAAGGGCCGGGTGCCGGCCCTGGTTACCGACCTGGGCGTGCTGACCGAAACGCCGGCCATACTGTCCTACATTCCCGAGACGTACCCCGCGGCCGGGCTGCTGCCGGTCGACGCCTGGGAACGCGCCCAGGCGCACGCGTTCAATTCGTACCTCTGCTCGACGGTGCATGTGGCCCACGCCCACAAGCATCGCGGCTACCGTTGGACAGACGACGTGGTGGCTCAGGCGGCGATGACCGCGGCTGTGCCGAAGAACGAAATCGCCTGCTTCCGGCTGATCGAGGACGAGATGTTCAAAGGCCCCTGGGTGCTGGGCGAGGCGTTCTCGGTCTGCGACGCCTATCTCTTCACGCTCTTCGGCTGGCTTCCAGGCGACGGCGTCGACACCAGCCAGTTCACCCGCCTTTATGAACACAGCCAGCGCGTGGCGGCCCGGCCTGCCGTGCGCAAGGTTCTTGCTCTTCAGGGGGCCTAGGCGGCCATTCGACGCAAGATGGTTGCGCCTTGGAGGCCCTTTCGGTAGACGCTGCGTCATGCGCACGCGCACCGCCAGCCTGCTTCTTCTTTCGCTGGGGCTTAGCCGCCCCTGGGCGCCTCTTTAGGCTGCGCATCTTCGCGGCCGGGCGTTCAGGGGTTTTCCAAAGCCGCCTGACCCCAACGAAACCTCCGCGAAGAGACTTCAAGCCATGACCACCCCCGCAAACGAATCCGCCCCGCGCGCCGAGCGTGATCGGGTCATCGTCTTTGACACCACCATGCGCGACGGCGAGCAGTCGCCTGGCGCGTCTATGTCGCTGGAAGAGAAGATCGAGCTTTCCAAGATCCTCGAGGAAATGCGCGTCGATGTGATCGAGGCGGGCTTCCCGATCGCCTCCAACGGCGACTTCGAAGCCGTCCGCCAGATCGCCGAGCTGGTCACCGAAAGCACGGTCTGCGGCCTGGCCCGCGCCGGCATGGCCGATATCGACCGCTGCGCCGAGGCGATCAAAAAGGCCAAGCGCGGCCGGATCCACACCTTCCTGTCGACCAGCCCCAGCCACCGCGACCACATCCTGCATGCCTCGCAAGAGGACATCCTGGAGATGATCACCAAGTCGGTGGAGCACGCGCGCAATCTGTGCGGTGACGTGGAATGGTCGGCCCAGGACGCCACCCGCACCGAGCAGGACTTCCTGCGCCGCTGCGTCGAGACCGCGATCCGGGCTGGCGCCGGCACGATCAACCTGCCGGACACGGTGGGGTACAGCTACCCCAGCGAATACGCCGACATGTTCCGCGACATCCTGGAGAACGTGCCCGGGGCCGATAAGATCATCCTGTCGACCCACTGCCACAACGACCTGGGCCTGGCGGTCGCCAACTCGCTGGCCGGCGTCCAGGGCGGCGCGCGGCAGGTGGAAGTCGCGATCAACGGCATCGGCGAGCGGGCCGGCAACGCAGCGCTGGAAGAGATCGTTATGGCGCTGAAGGTGCGGGGCGACGCGCTGCCCTTCCACACCTCCGTCGAGACCCAGCACATCACCCGCGCCAGCCGCTACGTCTCGGCGATCACCGGCTTCCCGGTGCAGTTCAACAAGGCGATCGTCGGCAAGAACGCCTTCGCCCACGAGAGCGGCATCCACCAGGACGGGATGCTGAAGGATCGCGGCACCTACGAGATCATGAGCCCCGAGACGGTCGGGCAGGGCGCCTCCAACCTGGTGATGGGCAAGCACGCCGGCCGCGCGGGCTTCCGCGAAAAGCTGCGGACGCTCGGCTACGAGCTGGGCCAGAACGCGCTCAACGAGGCCTTCCAGCGCTTCAAGGACCTGGCCGACAAGAAGAAGCACGTGTTCGACGACGACATCGTCGCCCTGGTGGACGACGCCCTGGCGTCGGGCGCTGACCGCATCCAGGTGAAGAACCTGCGGGTCATCGCCGGCACAGAGGGGCCGCAGGAAGCCTTCCTGACGGTGACTATCGATGGCGAGGAGAAGAGCGCCAACGCCACGGGTGACGGGCCGGTCGACGCGGTGTTCAACGCGATCCACAAGGTCGCGCCGCACGAGGCGGTGCTGCGGCTCTTCCAGGTGCACGCGGTGACCGAGGGCACCGACGCCCAGGCGCAGGTCTCGGTGCGGCTGGAAGAGGACGGGCGGATCGCCACTGGCCAGGCCGCCGACACCGATACGCTGACGGCCTCGGCCAAGGCCTACATCAACGCGCTCAACAACCTCACCGCGCGCAAGGAAAAGACCGACCCCGGCGCGATCGCGTCCGGGTTCTGAGTTCCCTTTCCCTCCCCCGTGTGGGGAGGGTGTCGAGCGAAGCGAGACGGGTGGGGCAGTCGCGTCCAGACGCTGACTCAGCACGCCGGCCCGCAATGCCCCACCCGTCTCGCGCCTGGCGGCGCGATCCACCCTCCCCACAAGGGGGAGGGAAATGAGGTCGAATGCTCTGGATCGTCCTAACCGCGGCGGCCGCGCCGCTGCAGGTGGCGCGCAATGCGCTGCAGCGCGGGCTGGTGGGCGACGCCGGGCCGTGGGGCGCGACGCTGGTCCGGTTCCTGTTCGGCCTGCCGTTCTCGCTGGCGATCTTCGGCGTGGTGGCGATGCTGACGCCGGGCGCGGCCCCGCACCTGTCGGTCGCCTATGGCGAGGCGGTGTTTATCGGGGCCATCGCACAGATGGGCGCGACCGCGGCCCTGCTGGTGGCCATGCGCCGAGCGGGCTTCGCGGTCGCGACCGTGATGCAGCAGTCTTCCCTGCCGTTGTCGGCGCTGTTCGGCTGGCTGGCGCTGGGGGATCGTCTCAGCGCGCAAGGCTGGGCTGGGATTGCGGTCACCACGCTGGGCCTGGCGATCCTGTCGTGGCCCAGGCGTGACCAGCTCGCGGGCGCAGGCTTAGGCTCGCTGCTGGGCCTCCTCTCCGGCGCGGCGTTCGCGGTGGCGCTCAACGCCTATCGGCGGGCGGGTCTTGGCCTGGAGCCGCACCATCCGATCTTTGCGGGGACAGCCTCGGTCTGCGTCGCCCAGGCGATCCAGTCGACAGTGCTGCTGACCGCGTTGGCGATCTGGCGGCCGGGCTCGCTGAAAGCGGTGGCCCAGTCCTGGAAGCCGTCGCTGGGCGCGGGCTTCTTCGGAGCGGCAGCCTCTGCCTGCTGGTTCGCGGCCCTGGCGCTGCACGCGGCCGGGCCTGTGCGCGCGGTGGGCGTCATCGAGGCGCCGATCGCGGCTGGAGTCGGGCGTCGGCTGTTCAAAGAGACGCTCAACCCGCGCCAGCTAGCCGGCGGGGTGATGGCCGCGCTGGGCGTTGTCGCCGCAGCCCTCGGTTGATGCAGCCGCATCCGTTTTCGCCCCGCGCGGCGACTATTCCGCGAGGGGCGGTTCGGACATAGTCCCCGTCCGCTCGGGGAGCTTCCATGACCGACGCTTTGAGTATCCGCGGCCTGTCCAAGACCTTCGGCGGCAAGGTGGCGGTGGACGACCTGTCGCTGACCGTGCGGGCCGGCGAGCTCTACGCCCTCTTGGGTCCCAACGGCGCCGGCAAGACCACGACGCTCAGAATGGTCGCCGGCCTGCTGAAGCCCAATGGCGGGTCGATCGAGGTCTTCGGCCGTGACGTCCTGGCCGAGCCGGCGGCGGCCAAACAGATCATCGCCTGGGCGCCGGACGAGCCCATGCTCTACGACCGGCTGACGCCCGTGGAATACCTCGAATTCGTGGCCGGCCTGTGGGGTGTCGAGCCGGCGGTGGCCATGCCCAAGGCCGAGGAGCTGCTGAAATGGCTCGGCCTTTGGGAGAACCGCTCGGAGCGGTGCGAGGGCTTCTCGCGCGGCATGAAGCAGAAGACGGCGCTGGCCGGCGCCTTGATCCATGACCCGCAGCTCTTGATCCTCGACGAGCCGCTGACCGGCCTCGACGCCGCGGTCGCGCGCCAGGTGAAGGACCTGCTGCAGCAGCGGGTGAAGAGCGGGGCGACGGTGATCCTGACCACCCACATCCTGGAGGTCGCCGAGCGGATGGCCGACCGGATCGGCATCATCCAGAACGGCCGGCTGGTGGCCGATGGCACGCTGGACGAACTCCGCGCGCGGACCGGCGAGGGCCAGGCGACGCTGGAGGACCTGTTCCTAGAGCTGACCGGCGCGGACGAAGGCCTTCACGCGTGATCGCACCGGCCGGATCGACGCTATGGCTGCTTCGCCATGAGCTGCGCCTGACCTGGCGCGGGCTGGTGGGGCGGCGCGGGCGAGGGCCTGGGCGCGCAGGCGGGCGGTTCCGCACGATCTGGCTGACGGCGATCCTGCCGGTGATCCTGCTGGTCGCCGCCGGCCTGCCGCTCGGGCTCGCCCTCCGCCACGTGCAGATCCCGATCCTGCCGCTGTCGGCGGCGATCGCCGCGGTGGTGGCCGTGGGCCTGTTCACGCTCATGCTGTCGCAGACGCTGAGCGCGGCGGTGGACGCCCTCTACGAGCGGGCCGACCTGGACCTGCTGTTCTCCTCACCGATGCAGCCGCGCCGCGTGCTGACCGTGCGCTTCCTGGCGGTGGCGGCGAATGTCTATTTCCTGTTCGGCATCCTGACCACGCCGATCATCCTGCCGAGCGCCTTCATGGGTCATCCAGGGTGGCTGGCGCTGGAGCCGGTGCTGTTCGCCATCGCGCTCGCCGCCACCGGCGCAGGCCTGCTGCTGGCCGGCGCGCTGTTCCGGCTGATCGGGCCCAGGCGCACGCGGACGCTCGGCCAAGTGCTGGCCGCCGTCACTGGCGCGGCCGCGTTCCTGGGCGGTCAGGCCTACAACATCCTGGGCCGTCACCAGAGCGCCAGCTTCTGGGCCAGCATCGTGCAGGTGGCGACCCGGTCGGGATTCAAGCCGCCGCCGGGCTTCGACTGGCCGCTGCGCGCCATGCTGGGCGAGCCCTTGCCTTTGCTGGCGGTGGTGGCGTTCGGCGCGGGCGTCTTCCTGTTGGCCAACCAGGTGTTGGGCGCGCGCTTTGCCGAGGATTCGGCCGCCGCAGCCGGCGTCGGCAACGCCGGGCGCAAGGCCAAGGCGCCGGGCCGGATGGCGTTTGCCGCCGGGGCCTTCCGCGCCACCCTGATCAAGGAACTGCGGCTGATCCTGCGCGACCCGGCGCTGATCTCGCAGGTGTTGCTGCGCGTGCTCTACATCCTGCCGCTGGGCTTTATCCTGCTGCGCAACGCCGGAACCGGCCAGACCCTGGCCCTGCCGGGCGGCGCGGGTGCGCTCAGCCTGATCGCCGGGCAGATCGTCGGAAGCCTCGCCTGGATCACCGTGTCCGCGGAGGACGCGCCGGACCTTTTGAGCTGCGCGCCGACCCCGGTGAAGACCCTGCGCCAGGCGAAGATCATCGCCGCGATAGCCCCGGTGGCGGCGCTACTGGCGCCGGTGCTGATCGCGCTGACGGTGATGGCGCCGCTGGCCGGGATCGCGGCCACTGCCGGCTGCGCGGCCTCGATGGCGATGACCGCGGCCCTGAACATCTGGTGGCAGCGGCCGGGCAAGCGGGCCGAGTTCCGGCGCGCGCGTCAGGCCTCGTGGTTCGTGACACTCGCGGAATTCTTCCTGGGCCTGGTCATCGCCGCCGCCACCGCGCTGGTCGCCTTCGGCGCGTTCGGCTGGGCGCTGGTCCCGGCGGGGCTGGCGCTGGTCGGCGTGCTGCTGCTCCGCCGCTCCGACGCCCAGGTCGCCCAGGCCCTGCGCACCGCGACTTGAGCGTGCGTCCGCTGGCGTCGCGGGCGGGGAAGGCGATATAACCGGACGGTTCATAACGGTCCGGACGGAGACGAGCCTTGCGCCTTGCGACGATGATGATGGCGGCCGTGACGCTAGCCGCCTTGCCCCTGGTCAGCGCAGCGCAGGAGATGCCCGCCGCCAAGGCCAGTTGCGCGACGATGGACCAGAACCTGCCCGCCGACCTCGCCGGCTGGACCGCGCAGACCCCGCTCGCCGCCGCCGCCAGGCCCGCGGACCTCGGCAAGGCGGCGATCACGCCTGGAAAGGCCATCGCCGGCGACCTGCCGCAGACCTCGACGGTCAAGTTCGTAACCCAGCCGGAGCGGCCGGGCGGCTCTGTGAGCCATGGCGGCATGTTCGAACTCAAGATCGACAAGGCCGGGACCTATGTCATCGGGCTGGGCTCCGGCGCCTGGATCGATGTGCTGAAGGACGGCAAGCCGCTGACCTCGACCGCCCACAGCCCGGGCCCGGCCTGCTCGACGCTGCGCAAGATGGTCGACTTCCCGTTGGAGCCGGGCCGCTACGTCCTGCAGATTTCCGCCAACGCCGATGCCAAGCTGCCGATCCTGCTGGCGAAGCGGCCCTGAGCGGATGAGGAGGTTCGCCGCGAGCCTGACCTTGGCCGCCGCCGCCCTCGTTCTTGCCGCTTTCGCCCAACCTCAGTGGCGTTGGGACCTGCCGCCGGGCGTGGCCCCGCCGGCGGTTCCCGCCGACAACCCGATGAGCGCGGCCAAGGTCGAGCTGGGGCGGCGGCTGTTCTACGACGGCGACCTCTCCGCCGATGGCACGGTGGGCTGCTTCAACTGCCACGGCCAGCACCGCGGCTTCACCGAGAGCAACGCCGTCCATCCTGGGGTGAAGGGCGCGCCCGGCCGACGCAACGCCATGATGCTGGGCAACGTCGCCTATCTCTCAGCGCTCACCTGGGCCGATCCGACCCAGCGGACCCTGGAGACGCAGGTGCTGACGCCGCTGATGGGCGAGCATCCGGTGGAAATGGGTATGAAGGGGCAGGAGGCGGAGCTCGTTAGGCGGCTCTCCGCGGACGCCTGCTATCGCCGGCAGTTCGCCGAGGCCTTCCCGGGCGAGGCGGGCGCCATAGACCCGCCGCACGTCGCCAAGGCGATCGCCGCCTTCGAGCGGACCCTGGTCAGCTTCGGATCCGACTACGACAAGGGCGTGCTGAGCGAGGCGGCGAAGCGCGGGCAAGGTGTCTTCGCCAAGGCCGGCTGTGCGACCTGCCATGCGGGTCGCCTGTTCACCGACGCGGACGCCGCCGATCCGCTGACCGCCTTCCACCGGATCGAACCCGCGGACGCCGCCGACCCCGGCCTCTCGGAGATCACCGGCAAGGCGCAGGACACGGGCCGCTTCCGCACGCCCAGCCTGCGCAACGTGGCGCTGTCATCGCCCTATCTGCACGACGGCTCGGCCAGGACCCTGGCCGACGCGATCCGCCGCCACGAGGGTGCGTCGGATATCGGCGACGCCCAGATGGCCGACCTGACCGCCTTCCTGGGCGCGCTCACCGATCAGGGCTTCGTCACCGACCCGAAGCTAGGTTTGCCCAAGACCCGCTGCGGCAAGCCGCTCTAGGGCTACCCGACCGCCCCTATTCGACGGCCAGGATTACGTGCGGCGCCTTGATCAGCGCCGTGACCTCCTCGCCGACGGTGATCGCCAGCGCCTGGGCGCTTTCCAGGGTGATGGTGGCGGTCAGGGTCTTGCCGCCGCCGATATCGAGGCCGATTTCGCTGTTCACCGCCCCGTCCTCGCGGCTGGAGACCAGGCCGGCGATCTGGTTGCGGGCGGAGGTGCGGAGGTTCTCGCCCTTGGCCAGGATCACGAAGCTCGACTTGATCAGCGCGATGGCCGGCTTGCCGGGCGCGAGCTGCAGGTCTTCGACGCTACGTTTCGTCAGGATGGCGGTGATGTCGACGCCTTCGCCGAGCCGCAGGGTGACTTCGCTGTTCACCTCGCCGGGCGTGATGCTGGCGATGACGCCGCGCAGGGCGTTGCGGGCGCTGGTGCGCATGCCGAGGCTCCAGAAGAGGTCGCGGGCCGGTTCGCCCGCCAGATTGCCTTCGAGTTTGACCAGCGCCGCGTCGAGCTCGGCCTGGACGCGCCGGAACGCGGTGACCACGGCCTTGCCGCGCGCCGTCACCACCGCCTTGCCGCCGGCCTTGCCGCCGGTGGTGGCCTCGATCAGCGGGCCGTCGAAGAGGTTGTTGAGCGCCTGCACCGCCTCCCAGGCGCCCCGATAGCTGATGCCGAGCTTGACCGCGGCGGCGCTGATCGAGCCCAGCTCGGCGACGGCTTCCACCAGGGCCACGCGGTCCAGGCCGACGCGCGCCATGGCGCCCCGGCGAAGGGTGAGGGAGGCGCTGAGGTCGTCGCTGGCGGACATCGAAACAACCTATACTGGGACGCCTTGCGGCGCTTGGGACTTGTTGGTCAGCGGCGCTCGACCGCACACGGCGCTTTATGCCTTGAATTCAAGCATCGCACAGGGCAGAGGGTGACCGACGCCTTCCGGTAAATCGTAACGACTCAGGACGCCTTTTGGGCGTAGACGGGATCGTTTCGGGTTTCCGGCCGGCAATCTCCTTTCAGCCCCTCAGTCTCCAGGGCCTTCCATGATCTCTTCGCTCTTCGGCGCAATCTCCAACGACATCGCCATCGACCTCGGCACCGCCAACACCCTCATCTACATGAAGGGCAAGGGCATCGTGCTGAACGAACCCTCGGTTGTGGCGCTGAGGAACGTGGGCGGACGCAAGGTTGTCCACGCCGTGGGCATAGAGGCCAAGCAGATGCTGGGCCGTACGCCCGGCCACATGGAAGCCATCCGCCCCATGCGCGACGGGGTCATCGCCGACTTCGAAGTCGCCGAGGAGATGATCAAGTACTTCATCCGCAAGGTTCACAACCGCAAGGGCTTCGTGAATCCGAAGGTCATCGTCTGCGTGCCGTCTGGCGCGACCGCCGTGGAACGCCGCGCCATCAACGACAGCTGCCTGAACGCCGGTGGCCGCCGCGTGGGCCTGATCGACGAACCGATGGCCGCCGCAATAGGGGCTGGCCTGCCGATCCATGAGCCGACCGGCTCGATGGTCGTCGACATCGGCGGCGGCACCACCGAGGTGGCCGTGCTGTCGCTGTCGGGCATCGTCTATTCGCGCTCGGTGCGGGTCGGCGGCGACAAGATGGACGAGGCGATCATCTCCTACATGCGCCGCAACCATAACCTGCTGATCGGCGAGACCACCGCCGAGCGGATCAAGAAGGAAATCGGCACCGCCCGGGCGCCGGCCGACGGCGAGGGCCTCTCCATCGAGGTCAAGGGCCGCGACCTGATGCAGGGCGTGCCGCGCGAAGTCCGGATCAGCGAAAAGCAGGCCTCGGACGCGCTGTCGGAGCCGGTCGGTCAGATCGTCGACGCGGTGAAGATGGCCCTGGAAGCCACCCCGCCGGAGCTTGCCTCCGACATCGCCGACAAGGGCATCATGCTGACCGGCGGCGGCGCTCTGCTGCGCGGGCTGGACGCCGAGATCCGCGACCACACCGGCCTGCCGGTGACCGTCGCCGACGACCCGCTTTCCTGCGTGGCGCTGGGCTGCGGCAAGGTGCTCGAACATCCGAAATGGATGAAGGGCGTTCTGGAATCCACGTTAGCTTAGGGACGGTTGAGTCGCTGCCGCAGCGGGGGCTGCCGCAACACCGCTCGAAGAGGCTGACGACGTGTCCTTCAGGGACAATCCGTTTGGTGAACTTAAGGTCCCGCTGACCTGGGCGGCGGCCATTGCGCTGATCGTGGCCGTCGTGGCGGCGACCGCCATCCTGCTCTCCGACCGGCGCGAGACCTTCAAGGCCGAGGCCTATGGCGTCTCGCGCAAGGCCAGCGACACGGTGCTCGCGCCGGTGGGCGATGTGCTGGCCGCGCCGAGCCGCTGGACGGGCGCCGGCGTCGATACGCTCAGCGACTATTTCGCGGCGGGATCTCAGAACGCCGACCTGAAGGCGCAGCTCAAGGTCATGAAGCAATGGCGCGATGTCGCCATCGCGCTGAAGGACGAGAACGCCCGCTACAAGACCCTGCTGGGCCTGAAGACCGATCCGCCGATCCCGATGGTGGCGGCGCGCATCGTCACCGACTCCAGGGGCCCCTTCGCCGACACGCGGCTGGCCAACACCGGCGCCGAGCATGGGGTGAAGGTCGGCAATCCGGTGATGAGCGAGAACGGTCTGGTCGGCCGGGTGATCGGGGTGACCGGTGGCGCGAGCCGGGTGCTGCTGCTGACCGATATCGCGTCGCGCACCCCGGTGATGATCGACCGGACCAATGCCCGCGCCATCCTGACCGGCGACGGCGGGCCGAACCCCAGGCTCGACTACCTGCGCGGCCACGACCCGATCCGCGAGGGCGACCGGTTGCTGACCTCGGGCGATGGCGGGGTGGTGCCACGCGGCCTGCCGGTGGGCACGGCGGTTAAGGGGTTGGACGGGCGCTGGCGGGTGGTGCTGGCGTCGGACAAGGCGCCCATCGACTTCGTGCGCATCCTGCTGTTCCAGGACTTCACCCAGGTGGTGAACCAGAAAGCGCTCAGCGAGACGCCGGTCCCTCCTCCAACCGCCGGTCCCAATGGCGCGGACCCCGCCAAGGCCTCAGAGAGCCCAGCGCCAGCGCCCGTCACCAAGGCGGCCGCCGCGCCGCTCACAGCTGCGGCGGCTGGCGCTCCGTCGAAGCCCAAGATCTCCGATCCGGCGAACGGCCAGACGAAACCGGCTGCTGCCACGGCGTCGCCGACGGTAAAGAAAACCGACGCGTCGGCCAAACCAGCGCTACCCGCCAAGCCGAAGCCCAAGCCGCCGGTGGACGGGGCCCAGCCATGAGCGGCGCGCGGCCGCTGGAGCCCTGGCGCTGGTTGGGTGTGCCGATGCTGCAGGCGCTGACCGCCACGGTGCTGTTCGGTATCCCGCTGCGGATCTTCGACCTCCAGCTGCCCGAGCCGGTATTCCCGCTGTCCCTGGCCTTCGCCTGGGCGGTGATCCGGCCCTCGATCCTGGCGCCCTTCGCGATCCTGGTGATGGGCCTGTTCCTCGACCTCTTCTGGGGTGGACCCATGGGGCTTTGGGCGCTTTGCCTGCTGATCGCCTATGGCGTGGCGCTGGCCGGGCGCAACATGATGGCGGGCCAAAGCCGCCTGATCCTCTGGGCCTGGTACGGGCTGACGGTGGCGACGGCGCTGGTCGCCGGCTACCTCTTCGTGATGCTGGATTCCCGTTCCAGCCCTGGCCTGATCCCGATAGCCTGGCAATTCCTCGCCACAATCGTGCTTTATCCATTCTCGCAGCGGCTCATCGACCTCTTCGAGGACGCCGATGTCCGCTTCCGGTAGGGGCTAGGGATGGCAGAGCCGTCCATCTTCTTCGCTGAGGTCAACGAACGGCAGGGGGTCTTCCACCGCCGGGCCTTTCTGCTGGGCGGTTTCGCGGGCGTAGGACTGGTGGCGCTGGGCGCCCAGCTCGCGCACCTGCAGCTCCTGGAGACGCAGCGCTACACGAAGCTTTCGGCCAGCAATCAGTTCAACTTCAAGATGACCCCGCCGCCGCGCGGCCTGATCGTCGACCGCAACGGCGTGGTGCTGGCCTCCAACCGGCCGAACTTCCGGCTGATGGTTTCCAAGGACAAGGGCGTGGACCCGCGTGCGACGCTGAAGACGCTCGCCGAGTTCGTGCCGCTGGACGACAACCGCCAGACGCGCTTGCTGAAGGACATCTCCAATGCGCCGCGCAAGTCGCCGGTGCAGATCATGGAGGACATGAGCTGGGAGCAGTTCAGCGCGATCAATATCCGCGCGCCCGAGCTGCCGGGCGTCACCGCCGATATGGGCGAGGTGCGGGTCTATCCCTATGGCGGCGCCTTCGCCCACGTGATCGGCTATGTGGCCAAGGTCAACAAGACCGACCTGACCCCGACCGGCCCGAACGCCGACCCGATCCTCCTGAACCCCGGCTTCCGCATCGGCCGCCAGGGCGTCGAGCAGGCCTTCGACCTGGACCTGCGCGGCAAGCCCGGCGCCCAGAAGGTCGAGGTCGACGCCAACGGCCACGAAGTGGCCACCGACCCGGCCGGCGACATCAAGGCGATCCCGGGCAAGGAGATCGTGCTGACCCTGGACGCCGACATCCAGAACCGCGCCATGGAGGTGTTTGGCGAGCAGTCGGGCGCGGCGGTGATGATGGACTGCCGCACCGGCGACATCCTGTGCATGTACTCAGGCCCCAGCTTCGACGCGAACAAGTTCGTCCGCGGGCTGACGGGCACCGAGTACAAGGAGCTCGCCAGCTACGACCACAAGCCGCTGTTCAACAAGGCGCTGACCGCCAACTACCCGCCGGGCTCGACCTTCAAGACCATGGTGGCGCTCGCCTGCCTGGAGAACGGCTACGATCCGGCGACCGTGCATGTCTGCGGCAAAGCCTGGCCCTGGGGCGGCCGGGTCTGGCACTGCGACAAGGCGCACGGCGCGCTGGACCTGAAGGGCGGCATCGCGCAGTCCTGCGACATCTATTTCTATCAGGCGGCGCTGACCGTCGGCCCGGACAAGATCGCCAAGGTGGCGCGGGCCTTCGGCCTGGGCGAGGAATTCGACATCGGCATCCCCGGCCAGAAGAAGGGCCTGGTGCCGGACACCGCCTACAAGCGCCGCGCCTTCCCCAAGGACCCGGTCTGGCACCCCGGCGAGACGCCCAGCATGGGGATCGGCCAGGGCTATACCCACCTCAATCCGCTGCAGCTCTGCGTGCAGTGCTCCAGGCTGGCCAATGGGCGCAAGGCGCTGCACCCGCGGCTGATCCATTCGATCGGTGGGGTCGAGCAGCCTTCGGGCGCAGCCTTCGGCGACTTGCCGTTCGACGACAAGCACATCGACTTCATTCGCGGCGCCATGGCGGCTGTGACCGTTTCGGGCACCGGCACGGGCCTGAGCGACATGGGGCTGGGCGATATCAAGATGGCCGGCAAGTCGGGCACCGCTCAGGCGTTCAACTATACCGCCGGCCACGGCGGCCAGAAGGGCGCCACCGGCGAGTGGAAGAACCGTGACCACGCCTGGTTCATCGCCTTCGCGCCGGTCGACGAGCCCCGCTATGCGGTCAGCGTGCTGGTCGAGCACGGGGGTTTCGGCGCGAGCACCTCGGGGCCGCTGGCGCGCGAGCTGCTGCGCGTGGCGCTGCTGAAGGACCCGGAAATCCGCGCCAAGGTCGAGCACCCTCTGCCGATCCCGCAAGCGCCGACGGTGAATACCGACCCCGATGTCGTCGACCCGCCGACCCCGGCGGCGGCCGCCGTCCAGACCGCGACCCAGGCCATCACATGACCGTCTCGGCGCTGACCCGTCCCGGCGAACGCGACCGGCTGATCGTCAAGATCGGCGAGATCGATTGGATCTTCTGCCTGACCCTGTGCCTGATCGCCGGGGCCGGCGCGGTGATGCTGTTTTCCATCGCCGGCTCGTCCTGGACGCCCTGGGCCGGCGCGCACCTGGCGCGGTTCGCCCTGTTCTTCGCGATCATGATCGTGCTCAGCCTGATCGATCTGCGGGTCTGGTTCGCGCTGGCCTATCCGATCTACGGGGTAGGGCTTCTGCTGCTGATCGCCGTTCTGTTGGTCGGCCACCACGCCCTGGGCGCCACCCGTTGGCTGCAGGCGGGGCCGATCAAGATCCAGCCCTCGGACATCATGAAGATCGGCATGGTGCTGGCGCTGGCGCGTTTCTACCACGGGCTTTCCGGCAAGAGCGCACAGCTCTCCTGGTGGCTCCTGGTTCCAGCGGTGCTGATCCTGGCGCCGGTGGCGCTGGTCTACAAACAGCCGGACCTCGGCACCGCCATCGTGATGCTGCTCACCGGCGCCATCGTCGTGATCCTGGCGGGGCTCTCCTGGCGGCTGATCGCGGCTGGGGTCCTGGGCGTGGTCCTGATGATCCCGCCCGTCGTGATGTTCGCCTTGCACGGCTATCAGAAGGCGCGGCTGACCACCTTCCTGGACCCGCAGGCCGACCCGTCGGGCGCCGGCTATCACAATCTGCAATCGGCCATCGCCATCGGCTCCGGCGGCCTGCTCGGCAAGGGCTATGGGCTGGGCTCGCAGAGCCAGCTCAACTTCCTGCCGGAGAAGCAGACCGACTTCATCTTCGCGACCCTGGCCGAGGAGTTCGGCTTCGTCGGCTGTGTCGCGATCCTGGTGCTCTATGCGGCGGTGATCTTCATGGCGCTGCGTACGGCCTATCTCAGCCACAGCCACTTTGGACGCCTGGCCGCGGCCGGGGTGACGGCGACCTTCGGGCTTTATGTACTGATCAACGGCTCAATGGTCATGGGCCTGGCGCCGGTCGTCGGCGTGCCCATGCCGCTCTTGAGTTACGGCGGCACGGTCATGCTCACCGTCATGGTGGGCTTTGGCCTGGTCATGGCTGTCCGCGTCCACCGCTATTCCGAGATCACCAGCGGCAAGGGCTCGCTGCTGTAGCAACGAGCCCCGCCACCTGGCGCAGGGTGCTACTTCGCGAGCGTGCCGCGGATTTCGCCGCCGGGATTGGCTGCGGTGTGGACGTTGAAATAGACCTTGCCGGCGTTCAGATCGGCGATCTGCGCGTCGGTGAGCGTGGCAGTGCCCTTGATCGGGCTGGTGCCGACGTTGCTGGCCGGGACGATCGGCGGGCCGTTGCCGCCCGGCGCGCTGGCGTCATGGAAGTGGGCCGCCACGGCCGGTCCGGTCAGGTCCTTGTAGTTCACGGTGTAGGTCAGGGTCTTGCCATCGAGCATCGCCATGACGTCGCCGCTGCCTTTGACGCCTGCGGCGCCGGCCAGTTTGGCGGTGTAGTGGGCCATCTGCGCGGAGGCCGCACCGGCGACCAGCAGGCTCACGGCCGCGACCGCGGCGAACAGGGTATGACGCATTAGAGTTTCTCCCTCAGCTCCGGGCCAGCTCCCCGGATGAGGCGGCAAGTTGCGCGCCTCGACGCACTCGCGCAACCTCAGACGCTGAGCGCCTGATCCGTGGCGCGGACCAGGGCGTCGACGATGCCCGGCTCGGTCGAGGCATGGCCCGCGTCCCAGACCACCTCAAAGCGGGTCTGCGGCCAGGCGGCCTTCAGCTTCCAGGCGGCCTCCATCGGCGTGACCACGTCGAAGCGGCCCTGCACGATCCAGCCTGGAATGTCCTTCAGCGCCGCGGCGTTCTTCAGGATCCAGCCTTCTTCCGGGAAGAAGCCGTGGTTGGCGAAGAAGTGGCACTCGATGCGGGCGAACGCGATGGCGAAGTCGATCTCGTTGAACTTCGAGGGCCTGGCCTCGGGGCCGCGGATCGAGATGGTGTCGCCCTCCCACTGGCTCCAGGCGGCGGCCGCCTCGGCCTGGACGCGGCGGTCGGGGTGGGTCAGGCGCTTGTGATAGGCGCCGATCATGTCGCCGCGCTCGGCTAGCGGGATCGGCGCGCAGAACCGCGCCCACGCGTCAGGGAACAGCATGCAGGCGCCGTCCTGGTAGAACCAGGCAAGCTCGCGCTCGGTGAGCAGGAAGACGCCGCGCAGCACCAGGCTTTCCACGCGCTCCGGATGCTGGATCGCGTAGGCCAGCGCCAGCGTCGAGCCCCAGGAGCCGCCGAACACGCACCACTTCTCGACGCCGAGATGTTCGCGCAGCCGCTCGATGTCGGCGATCAGGCTCCAGGTGGTGTTGTCCTCCAGGCTGGCGTTGGGCCGGCTCTTACCGCAGCCGCGCTGGTCGAACAGCGCCATGCGCCACTTCGCCGGATCGAAGAACCGCCGCATGGTCGGGTTGATCGCCCCGCCCGGGCCGCCGTGCAGGATCACGCAGGGCTTGCCCTTCGGGTTTCCGCACTCCTCGTAATAGATCTCGTGCGCCCCATCGCGCGGCAGCCAGCCCGAGGCGAAGGGCTCGTTGTCCGCGAACAGACCCCGCCGGTTCGAGGCGGCCGAGACGGCGGGCGGCGGGGTGCTGCGTTCCATGGGCCGATCTTACGTCGGGAAGCGCCGTTGCAGCCAGTGCAGGATGAGGCGGTTCACCTCTTCCGGCTTTTCCTGCTGGGTCCAGTGGCCGGAGCCGGCCACCATGTGCATTTCCAGGTCACCGATCATGCCGGGCATGCCCTGGGCCATGGCGGGACTGAGCACCACGTCGAGTTCAGCGGTGATCATCAGGCAGGGGAGGTTGTCGAGGCGCGTGGGCTGGCCCTCGGAGCGCGCCCAGTTGCGGCTGAAGTTGCGGTACCAGTTGATGCCGCCGCCGAAGCCGGTGCGCTGGAAGGTTTCCACGAAGGCCGCCAGTTCATCGGCGTCCAATAGCTGACCGCCGACATCGGAAGCGTCCCACTGCTGCAAAAGCTGTTTGAAGGCGAAGGTTGAGCCGCCCTCCGGCGCCGGCTGGGTCGCCGCGGCGAGGCCCTGAGGCTTGCGCATGAAGAAGCGCATGGTCTTTTCGACATCGGCGCCCAGCACCGCCTCGGGCTCGTCGGGCGTCTGGAACCAGACGATGTACATGTCGGGGCCGTAGTGCATCCGCATGGCCACGATCGGATCGACCGGCGAGCGCGGCATGAACGGCGTGTTGAGGCCGATGACGCCGGCCACACGGTCGGCATGGAACAGCGGCATCTGCCAAACGACGAAGCCGCCCCAGTCGTGGCCGCAGAAGATCGCCTTCTCGACGCCCAGGTGGTCCAGCAGGGCCGCCAGGTCGCCGGTCAGATGCGCCATGTCGTAGTCGGTGATGGCGTCGGGCGCCGAGGTCAGGCCATAGCCTCGCTGGTCCGGTGCGATCACCCAATGGCCGGCGTCGCCCAGCGCCTTGATCTGGTGGCGCCAGGAGAAGGCCAGCTCCGGGAAGCCGTGGCAGAGGACGATGGGAACGCCCTGGCGCGGTCCGGCCTCGTAGTAGGCCATCTCGATGCCGTTCACCTGCGCGCGCTTGACCGGCGGCATCTGGCTTTCAAGCGCGGACATTCTTCCTTGTCTCCCTGTTTGCAGCCACCTTTGCAGCGGGGAGGGAAGACAACAACGGCAAAGCCGTTCAGAAGGCGCGAGATGACCGCCGCGCAGCCCTTTGAACCCCCGCCGACCGAGCGCACGCCCCCCGACGGCACGCCTTGGGGCTTGGTGATCCTTTTGGGCTCGCTGACGGCCATGGGGCCGCTGGCCATCGACATGTACCTGCCGAGCCTGCCGTCCATCGGCGTCGGCCTGCATGCGACGACCAGCCAGACCCAGGCGACGGTTTCCGCCTTCCTGGCGGGGATGGCGATCGGCCAGCTGTTCTATGGACCGGCGTCCGACCGCCTGGGGCGCCGGCCGCCGCTGCTGTTCGGGACGGTGGTCTATATCGCCGCCTCGATCGCGTGTTCGCTGGCGATTTCGCCGGCCATGCTGATCGGCGGGCGGTTCATCCAGGCGCTGGGCGCCTGCGCCGGCGGCGTCGTTTCCCGCGCGATCATCCGAGACCGCTTCAACCACACTGAGACAGCCCGCGCACTCAGCCTGATGATGCTGATCATGGGGCTGGCTCCGATCCTGGCGCCCCTGCTGGGCGGCGCCTTGCTGGGCCTGGGCGGCTGGCGGCTGAATTTCTGGTTCATGACCAGCTTTGGCGTGATCGTCGGCGTCGTCGCTTTCTTCCGTCTGAAGGAAAGCCGCTCGGAGGAGACCACCGCCCACGCGGCCAGCGAAACGCCGATCCAGGCCTATCTGGCGCTGCTGAAGGAGCCCCGGCTGATGGGCTATGCCCTGGCCGGCTCGCTGAACGGGGCCACGCTGTTCACCTATCTCGCCTCGTCGCCGGACCTGCTGATCAAGATCTACGGCATCCCCGCCAGCGCCTTTGGCTGGGTGTTCGGGTTGAACGCGGTAGGCATCATCGGATCGAACCAGGTGAACCGCTATTTCCTGCGGCGCCACACCACCGATCAGATCCTTAGCCGATCGAGCCTGAGCGCCGTCGGGTTTGGCTTTCTGCTGATGATCGCCGCGGTCACCGGTTTCGGCGAGCGGTGGAGCGTGCTGCCGCTCTTGTTCCTGCTGCTGTCGACCTATGGGTTCATGCAGGGCAACACCATGGCCGGCGCGCTCAACGTCGATCCGCGCCGGGCGGGTGCGATCTCGGCGATGATGGGGGCCGTGTCGTTTGGCACCGGCGCCATCGCGTCGGCCGCCGCGGGCGTGCTGCACGACGGGACGCCTCGGCCGATGGCGCTGGTGATGTTCGCGGCCCTGGTGGGCTCGGCGCTCGCGCTTCGTTTCCTGGCCTTGCCGAAAACCAGATCAGCGGTCCCCGCCTAGGCCGGGTCGATCCCGCGCGCGGCCCAGATCAGGATCACCCAGCCGGTCAGAAAGCAAAGGCCGCCGATCGGCGTCACCACACCGATCAAGCGAGGCGCGCCGGCCGCCATGGCGAAGAGCGAGCCGGAGAACAGCAAAACGCCCGAGAGGAAAAAGGCCGGCGCGAAGCGGGCGCGCTGGGCGCCCAGTTGCATGAAGACGGCGCAGGCCACGGTGGCCATGGCATGCATGAAGCCGTAGAGCGCCCCGGTCTTCAGCAGCTCCTTGGTCTGTGGATCGGTGACGACATGGGCTGCGAAGGCGCCGACTGCGACGGCGATGAAGCCGCTCGCCGCCGCCAGCGTCAGCCAACTTCTGCGGCTCCAGAAGTCCATCAGCCCCAGACCTGAGGCCGGCGGTCTTTCCAGGGCGCTTCCTTCTCCAGCTGGGCGGCCAAGCGGAAGAGGGTCGCTTCGTCGGCGTATTTGGCGGTGAACATCATGCCGATCGGCAGGCCGTTCGAATCCGTCTCGAGCGGCAGCGACAGGGACGGCTGGCCCGAATAGTTGAACGGCGGCGTGTAGGGGTAGGTGCGACCCTGACGTCGGTTCACTTCCTTGGGTTCCAGGTTCACCGGATCGATGAAGCCGATCTCGGGCACCGGCGTGCCCAGCACCGGGCAGAGGTAGACGTCGATGTCTTCAAAGGCCGCCAGGGTGGCGTGGTTGAGCATGCGGGTCTCCTGCAGGGAGCGCATGACCGCGGCGCCTTCCTGACGGCGTCCGGCCTTGAGGATCGACCAGGTCAGCGGCTCCAGTTCGTCCGGCTCGGGCTCGCGGCCGACCAGTTCGATCAGGCGGTTCATGCCCGAGGCGAAGTTGGCGGCGGCGGCCGGCCCTCGGCTGGCGTAAAGGGCGCGGTAGTCGATACCGAGGCCGCGCTCGATGACCTCGTGGCCGAGGCCTTTCAGCAGGGCGGCGGTGCGCTCCAGGGCGGCCTGGATCTCTGGGTCGATGGGGCGGCCGTTGGGCGTCTCCCACGACCAGGCGATGCGCAGCTTGCCGGGGCTCTTGGTGACCTCTTCGGCGTAGGGCCGGTCCTTGGGCGGGGCCGGATAGGGCGAGCCGGGCTCAGGATAGCCGGTGGCGTCCAACATGGCGGCGGAGTCGCGGACGGTCCGGCTGACGATATGGTCGACGACGTTGCCGAGCGCGTAGTCGAAGCCGTCGGGCATGTTGGGGTTGCGGTCGCGGGTGACCTTCATCCCTACCAGGCCACAGCAGGCCGCCGGGATGCGGATCGAGCCCAGGCCGTCGGACGCATGCGCCATCGGCACGATGCCGGCCGCCACCGCGCCGGCCGCGCCGCCGGAGGAGCCGCCGGTTATGTAGCCCGGGTTCCAGGGGTTGCGGCAGGGGCCGAGCGCGGCGCTCTCCGTCGTCCCGGTGATGCCGTATTCCGGCGTGTTGGTCTTGCCGACCGGCACCACGCCTGCGGCGCGGTAGCGGGCGGTTAGGCCGCCGTCGGCGCTATCGACCAGGCGCGCGAACTTCGAGCCATGGCTGCGGGGCCAGCCGGCGACCGGCATGCCCAGGTCCTTGATCAGGAACGGCACGCCCTTGAAGGGACCGTCGGGCAGCTCACCCTTGGCCCGGGCCCGGGCGTCGTCATAGCCCTTGTAGACCACGGCGTTGAGCGTGGGGTTGTGCCGCTCGATCCGCTCGATGGCGGCTTCGACCAGTTCCGACGGGGTGACGGCGCGCTTGGCCACCAGCTCGGCGAGGCCCAGGCCGTCGTATTCCGAATAATCAGGCATTTCCATGGAGTTACCTCGTGCCGCCGGTAGTCAGGAACGCCAGCTTGGGGACCGGCTGAAGGGTGGATGATTGCGTCTTCAGCGCGCCGAACGCGCCCTCGGCGGCGTTCAAGAGGCCGTCGATATCGGCCTCGGTCATGGCGGCGCAGAGGAACATGTTGTGCCAGGGGTGCACGTAGACGCCGCGGTCCAGCATCTCGGACGAAAAGCAGAAGCCCCTGCGCAGGTCCGGGTCGTCGTCGAACAGGAAGAGCGGCATGGTCACCGGGCCGGTCTGGCGAAGCGCGAAGCCGGCCGCCGAGGCGCGTTCGGCCAGGCCGTCGCGCAGGCGGTGGCCCAACGCGGTGATCCGCTCCAGATAGTCGGTGTTACGGACCAGCCCCATGGTCTCAAGCGCGGCCGCCATGGGCGCGGCCTGGAACCAGAAGGAGCCGGTGACGAAGATCGAGGCGGCCGCCTTGCGCGCCTTGTCGTTGCCCAGCAGGGCCGAGAGCCCGTGGCCGTTGGCCAGGCACTTGCCCCAGGTCGACAGGTCCGGCTGCACCCCGATCTTCGACCATGAGCAGTCGCGGGCGAGGCGCAGGCCGGCGCGGACATCGTCGATGATCAGGAGCGCCCCGGTCTGATCGCAGAGCTCGCGGGCGCGGCGCGCGTAGGCCAGTTCCGGCTCGGCCTGGTCGATGAAGGCGTCGTGCTTGAACGGCGCGGCGAAGATACAGGCGAGATCGTCGCCAGCCTCGGCGACGGCGGCCTCAAGGCTCGCCACGTCATTGTAGTCGCAGAGGATCTGGTTCGCCCGGTCGCTTTCCAGGGTGCCCGTCGGCCGGGGCACGCACCAGGGGGCGGCGCCGTGATAGGCGCCCCTGGCCCGGACCACGGTCTTGCGGCGCGTGTGGGCGCGGGCGCAGGTCAGGGCCATGGTGGTGGCGTCCGTGCCGTTCTTGCAGAACATCGCCCAGTCGGCGTGGCTGATCATGCCGACCATGGTCTCCGCCAATTCGACCATCAACGCGGTCGGGCCCGTCAGCGTATCGCCCAGGCCCAGCTGGCGCACGAAGGCGGCGTCGATCTGCGGATTGGCATAGCCGAACAGGTTCGGCCCGTAAGCGCACATCATGTCGAGGTAGCGCCGCCCGTCGACGTCCCAGATGTGGGCGCCTTCGCCGCGCTCGAAGAACTGCGGATAGTCGTCGGGCAGCAGCGCGGTCGACTGGTGGCCGTACATGCCGCCTGGGATCACCGCCTCGGCGCGCGCGCGCAGCTCCCGGTCGTGGCTGTTGGTGCGGGGCATGACGAACTCTCCCTGATCAGTGATCAGACATTACGCGAGGGCGCGGCGGCGTCCACAGCGACTCCGTGTAAGTCCGCGTTCCATGCCGCTCACCGTGCGCCTTGGCCTCTTTTACGGGGCGGTCTTCATCGGCTCCGGCGTTAGCTCGCCCTATTTGCCGGTGTGGTTCGCCCATCATGGGATGTCGGGGAGCCGGATCGGGCTGATCCTGTCCCTGCCAATGCTGGCGCGCGCGGTCAGCGCGCCGCTGCTGGCGGTCTGGGCGGACAGCTTCCGGCTGCGGCGCACCGCCCTGATGATCCTGTCGCTGGCGGTGACCGGCGCCTATGCCCTGATGGCCTTGCCCTGGGGCTTCGCATGGCAGGCGGTGGTCTGGTTCGCGGCCTCGTCGATGTTCACCACCATTCCGCCCCTGGCCGACGTGATCACCCTGCGACGCGCGCGCCTGGACGGCTTCAACTTCGGCTGGCCCAGGGGGATCGGCTCGGCGGCCTTCATCGTCGGCAATCTCGGCATGGGATTCATCCTGACGCGCGGGTCGCCGGAGATGGTGCTGGTCTGGATGGTGGCGGCCGTGGCGGCGGCCTCGCTCGCCGCCCGCCTGCTGCTGCCGCCGGACCCGGTGCATGAGGAAGGCCACGCTGCGGAGCTTTCGGACCGGATGGCCGGCCTTTCCGGCCTGCTGAAGGATCCGGTGTTCATGACTGCGGTGGTGTCCGCGGGCCTGATCCAGTCGGCGCACGCCTTCTACTATGGCTTCTCTACGCTCGCCTGGAAGCGGCAGGGGATCGCCGAGGACATGACCGGCATTCTCTGGGCGACCGGGGTCAGCGCCGAGATTTGCTTCCTGTGGTTCATGGAGCCGTGGCGCCGCCGGATCGGGCCGCGCAACCTGCTGGCCCTGGGCGGGCTGGGCGCGGTGGTGCGCTGGACCGCGCTGGCGTTTTCGCCGCCGCTCTGGGTGGTGTTCCCACTGCAGGCCCTGCATGCGTTCAGCTATGCGGCGACCTTCATCGCCTCGCTGCTGCTGGTCGAACAGCTGTCCACGCCGCGCAACGCCTCGGCCGCCCAGTCGATCAACTCGGCGCTGTCAGGCGGCGTGCTGTCGGGGATCGCGACGCTGCTCTCCGGTTGGCTCTTCGATCACGCCGGCGTCCACGGCTATCTGTTGATGTCGGCGATGTGCGCGGTGGGTATGGTCGGCGTCCTGCGCCTCTACGCGGTGCGCCGGCTGGACTCGGTCTGAAGGAGACGACGATGCGGCTGTTCGGGTGCGTCTGCGGTCAGTTCCATTCGACGGCCGGGGGCATGGGCATGAAGGGCGGCGCGCGGCGCATCGAGGCTCCGGTGCCGTTCTACGTGCTGGAGCACCCGGACGGCGTGGCGCTGTTCGACTGCGGCCTGCACACCGACCTCGCCGACCCGGCCGACCGTTACCGCCAGGCCCTGCAAAGCCAGGGTGAGGACGTGACGTTCTCAGCTGACGAGACGGTGACCGCCCACCTGGAGCGGCTCGACATCGATCCGGCCCGGGTTCGCTATGTCGTTCTCTCGCACCTGCATTTCGACCATTCCGGCGGCCTGCATCAGATTCCCAACGCCACCCTGGTGGTGCAGCGGCGGGAATGGGAGGCAGGCTTCGACCGTGAGGTGGCGGCGAGCTATTTCCTGCCGCGCCGCTATTTCGACCTGGGCCACCAGGTCCGGCTGGTCGACGGCGAGCACGACCTGTTTGGCGACGGCTCGGCGGTCTGCGTCCCGAGCTTCGGCCACACGCCGGGCCACCAGTCGCTGCGGGTGAGGAACGCCCAGGGCGACCACATCCTGGTCGGCGACGCCTGCTACAATTGCGAGGTGGTCGAGACCCGCGCCTTCCCGGCCTTCGCCGACCATGCCGCGATGAACCGGTCCTTGGATGCTCTGCTGACCTTGGGCGGCCGGGAGACGGTTATGGTCTTCGGCCACGATCCCGGGCAGTGGGGCGAGACGCCGGTCTTGCCGAGTGCGCGCGCCTAGAGGTCGACGCCCATCACGCCCATCGAGAACAGCGACATGCCAACGCCGTCCATCGATACGGGCATCACCGGGACGACGTGTGGCGTCGTAGCGGCGAGGTTGGCGGCCGCGGCCCCCGCGTCACCGGTCGTGTCGATGAAGTCGCTGACGGGCATCGAAAGGGGCACGGGCGCGGACCCGAAGAGGCTGTCGACCTGAGTGATCCATCCTGCCGTGAGTGAGGCCATGGAGACGCCGGTGAGCGTGATGTGGTCGCCGGTTGCGAGGGTGACGACGGTGTCGGCTCCGACCTGGGCGACGGTATAGGCGCCGACCACCTCGACGGTGTCGCCCTGGGCTTGGGAGAAGTCGGTGACCTTGTCGTTGCCGAAGCCCTGGGCGATGACGAAGGTGTCGGCGCCATTGCCGCCGGTAAGCGTGTCGCTCCCGCCGCCGCCCAGAAGGACGTCGTTGCCGTTGCCGCCGAGGATCTGGTCGTTGCCCAGGCCGCCATCGAGCGTGTCATTGCCGTCGCCGCCGTCGATCTTGTTGGCCCCGGCGTTGCCGATGATGATGTTGTTCAGCGCATTGCCGGTGCCAGCCCAGCCGTTGCCGGTGTCGATCACCAGGTTCTCGACATTAGCCTCCAGCGTGTGGTCGCCCTTGGCGATGACCGTGTCGATCCCGCCACCCGCCTGCTCGACGATCTTGGCCGTGGCGTTGGGCACATAGTAGGTGTCGTTGCCGGCGCCGCCCGTAAGCGTGTCATTACCGCCGTTGCCGTTGAAGGTGTCGTTGCCGGCCGTGCCCGCCAGATTGTTGTCGCTGGAGTTGCCGATCACCGCCGCGCCCGGCGTGCCGCCGGCCAGGTAGAGTAGCGGCTGAGCGGTCACAGCCGGGCCGACCGGCGTGGCGTCGGCCACCACGGTGACGCCGTGTTCGACGGTGCTGTAGACCTGATCGGCGGAAAGACCGGCGAGCTTGCTGACCAGGCTGGCGTCATAATAGCCCGCGCCCGTCACGCTGGTGGATTGCACCACGGTGTTGTCGTGGACCGTGTTGCCGGTGGCGCCTGAGTTCTGGTCGACGATGGAGGAGACCAGGTTGCCGGACACCGCGATATTGGAGGCCCCGGCCTGCAGGATGATCTGCGGGGCGGCGGTCGCTCCGGTGGGCTCGATGAGGCTGTTGTTGCTGATCGCCCCGCCGGTGACGTTGGACAGCATGATGCCCTGGTTGTTGCCGGTCTCAATGGCGTTGCCGCTGATCGTCACATTGGTGAAGCCGGCCGCATCGCCCTGCAGCCACATCCCCAGGATCGGCGTGCCGGCGCCCTGGGCCATGGTGTTGCCGGTGATGACGATGTTGCTGGCAGCCGTGGTCTGGCCCGCATCGGTCCACAACGCGATGAAGTCGGCGTGGTCGCCCTGACCGGCCGTGTCGCCGAACTTCCAGGGATGGGCGTCGTGCAGGTTGTTGTTCTCGATGGTCAGGTTGTTGCCGGTGCCAGCGATCGCGGTGCGGCGCAGGTCATGGATGTTGTTGCCGTCGAGCGTGGTCGTGGTCGCGTCCACCAGAATGACGCCGCGGTCGAAGTGGGAGATGTCGGTCCCGGAGACATTGACGTTCGCGGAGTTCTGGATGGTGATCCCGCGCCCGGTCGGCAGGCCCAGCACATTGCCGGTGGCGTCCTGGGCCGTCGCCGTCTGAGCCACCCCGTTCAAGGCGTCGCCGCCCACCATCACCCCACCGGTGATGGTGATCCCGTGCGAGCCGTTGATCATCACCGCCGAACTGAACGACATGGTCGACGTCGTCGGGGCGTAGCTAACATTGATGTTGTTGAGGTGGATGCCCGAGCTCGCCTCGATGTCCAGCGAGGTGATCACCGCCGCATGCGCCGGGTCCGCCGACGTGATCGTCACGTCGCTCGCAAACGCCTTCCCCGAAATCGATACATCGCCGTAGCTACCAGCTGACAGGCTGATCACATCGCCGTCTTGCGCCATGCTCAGCGCAAACGACAGGTCGGCCGCGTTGGAAACGCTAATCGTCGTCACAGACGCCCCCACTTGGCGCTAGCAGCTACTCCGCGCCGCACGTCCATGCAACGCACTTCAATTCTCAGGCGATTATCAAGATAATTCAAATGAATATTGAGCAACGGCCGAGCTTCATACGGTCGCAGTGGCCGGGCGGGCTGACGCCAGGGCGCCCTTGCCCCGCCGCGGCTGGCCGTCTCCAATGGCTGGATCGCCGGCCTGGAGGTCCATTATGCGCGCGCTGAACGTCCGGGAGCCCTGGGGTCTCGATGCGCTGGAGGTCGTCGACGCGCCCGATCCAACGCCAGGGCCTGGCGAGGTGCTGGTGCGGATGCGGGCAGTGTCGCTGAACTACCGCGACCTCCTGATGGTCGGCGGGATGTACAGCCGGATGGCGGCGGGCGGGGGCGCGATCACGCCCTTTTCCGACGGCTGTGGCGTGGTCGAGGCGGTGGGCGCGGGCGTGACGCGGGTTCAGCCGGGCGACCGCGTGGCGACAATGTTCTTCCAGCGTTGGATTTCCGGCCCGCCCAATCTGGACAAGCTGAGCTCGTCTCTAGGCTCGCCGATCCCTGGCGCAGGCCGCGAACTGGCAGTGTTCAGCGCGGACGGCGTCTCCAAGGTCCCTGAGTTCCTGACCGACCAGCAGGTGGCGACCTTGCCGTGCGCGGCGCTGACTGCCTGGCGGGCGCTTTATGAGGACGCCGACCTGCGGCCCGGCGACACTGTGGTGCTGCAGGGCACCGGCGGGGTCTCGATCTTCGGCCTGCAGTTCGCCCATGCGACGGGCCTGCGGACCCTGATCACCTCGTCGTCCGACGAGAAGCTGGCGCGGGCCAAGGCGCTCGGCGCCGACCACCTGGTCAACTATCGGGAAACGCCGGAGTGGGCCAAGGCCGTGCGCGAGGCTACCGGGGGCGTCGGAGCCGACCTGATCATCGAGGTGGGCGGCGGCGGCACCATCGAGCAGAGCATGAGGGCCATCAAGATCGGCGGCCACATCGCCATCGTCGGCGTGGTCGCAGGCCTGGGCTCCGGCTTCAACACCGCGGCCCTGATCGGCAATTCGGCCAAGCTGCAGGGCCTGTCGGTCGGATCGCGCGACATGTTCGAGGCGATGTGCCGGCTGATCGAGCTGCACCGCATCAGCCCCGTCGTCGACAAGGTGTTTCCGTGGACGCAGGCCAAGGCCGCCTTCACCGCCATGCAGGGCGGCGAGCATTTCGGGAAGATCGTGCTGGAATTCTGATCCGGGCGTAGGCTCGGGCGAACGGGAGGAGACCGCCATGCAAACCAAGGGAATCAACCACCTGGCGCTGGTGTGCCGCGACATGGCCGAGACGGTGGAGTTCTATACCCAGGCGCTGGGCATGCCGCTGGTGAAGACCGTGGCTCTGCCGGACGGCGGCCAGCACTTCTTCTTCGACTGCGGCGGGGACACCCTGCTGGCCTTCTTCTGGTGGCCAGATTCGCTTCCCGCAGCGCCGGGCATCGCGTCGGTGAAGGATTTTCCAGCCGAGGCCAAGTCCGCCGTGGGTTCGATGAACCACGTGGCGTTCGACATGGACGAGGACAGGCTGGAAGCTTCCATCGCCCAGCTCCAGGCGGCTGGCGTCCACGTATCCGTGCCCATCGTCGTCAATCACGACGATAGCCCGATGGGGGTCAGCCGCGAGATGAACGAAGGCGTCTGGGTACGCTCGGTCTACTTCCGCGACCCCAATGGCATCATGTTGGAATACGCGGCCATCGTGCGCCCCTTTGGCCCGGGCGACATCGCCCACACACCGGCGCGCGCCGTCGAGCCGGCGGAGTAGGGCTGTGCCGCGCCTGAAGCAGGTTTCCCGCGCTGACGCGACCAGCGACGTCGTCACCAGAACCTACGACCTGCTGTTCGGCGACCGCGATCCCGTGGCCGAGCCCGGCACCTCGACCGGCACCTCCGGCGACTGGTGGACCGTCTTTGCGCTGGTCCCTGACATTCTGGAGCATTGCAACCGCGGTTTCGGGCTCTACCGAAACCCGGCCCGCAAGCTCGATCCGGTGCTGCGCGAACTCGCCCAGACCCGTGTCGGATGGGCCAAGGCCAGCCAGTTCGTGTTTTCCCAGCACTGCAAGTCTTTGCGTGGACTGGGCGTGTCCGAAGAGCGGATCGCCGCCATCCCGCACTGGCAGGTCGCGGTCTGCTACGACGATCAGGAGCGCGCGGTCCTGGCCTATGCGGACTGCCTGGCGCTGCAGGCCGGCCGCACGCCGGAGCCAGTGTTCGCGGCGCTAAAGGCCTTCCTCTCGGACGAGGAGATCCTGGAGCTGACCTACATCACCTGCCTCTATGATATGCACGCGGTGATGACCAAGGCGCTGAGGCTCGAATGGGATAACCGCGACGATCCGATCGTCGAGGTGGCCGCGCCGGAGGACTTCAGCGGGCGGGATTTCCTGGATATCGGCCGCAGAAGCTAGCCGCCCGGCCAACGGCCCGGCGGCGGGGACCACCGGGCCTTAGGGGGCTCGTTGTCCCGGCACGGCCGGGACGGAAGCCTAAAGCGCTAACCGGCTGAGCCGTTCCGGCGTCGCGACGCGAAAATCACCCGCCGGCGTTGGAGCCAGCGGCGTTCAGCCAGGCAAAAATCTGTTCCGCCGCCTGTTCAGCCGAGAGCGACGTGGTGTCGATACGGATCTCGGGGTTTTCGGGGGCCTCGTAGGGGCTATCGACGCCGGTGAAATTCTTCAGCTCCCCAGCGCGGGCCTTGGCGTAGAGGCCCTTGACGTCGCGCCGCTCGGCCTCGGCGATCGGGGTGTCGATGAACACCTCGACGAACTCGCCGTCGCCCATCAGTTCGCGCGCCATCCGCCGCTCGGCGCGGAAAGGCGAGATGAAGCTGACCAGCACGATCAGGCCCGCATCGACCATCAGCTTGGCGACCTCAGCCACCCGGCGGATGTTCTCGACGCGGTCCTGCTCGGCGAAACCCAGGTCCTTGTTGAGCCCGTGGCGGACGTTGTCGCCGTCGAGCAGATAGGTGTGGCGGCCCTCGGCCAGCAGGCGCTTTTCCACCAGGTTGGCGATGGTTGACTTGCCGGCGCCGGAAAGGCCGGTCAGCCAGACGACCCGCGCCTTCTGGCCCTTGGCGGCGGCGCGGACGGCCTTGTCGACGTCCATCGCCTGCCAATGGATGTTCTGGCTGCGGCGCAGCGCGAAGTGCAGCAGGCCGGCGCCCACCGTGCGGTTGGAAATGCGGTCGATCAGGATGAAGCCGCCGAGGTCGTGGTTCTCGGCGTAGGGATCGAAGGCGATGGCTGCGTCCAGCGACAGGTTGCAGACCCCGATCTCGTTGAGCTCCAGCTTGCGCGCGGCGAGCTGTTCGAGGGTGTTGACGTTGACCTTGTACTTGGGCTCGGCGACCTGGGCGGTGACCGTGCGGGTCCCGAGTTTCAGCAGGTAGGGCCGGCCGGGCAGCATCGGCTCTTCGTCGAACCAGACGAGCGTAGCTTCGAACTGATCGGCGACGGCGGGCGGGCTGCCCGCCGCGGCAAGCACGTCGCCACGGGAAACGTCGATCTCGTCAGCCAGCGTGATCGTCACCGACTGGCCGGCCACGGCCTCGGGCAGGTCGCCGGTGAAGGTGACGATGCGCTCGACCGTGCTCTCGCGGCCGGACGGGAGCGCCTTGATCTTGTCGCCGGACTTAATGACGCCGGACGAGATCAGGCCGGAGAAGCCGCGGAAATCGAGGTTCGGGCGGTTCACCCACTGCACCGGCATGCGGAAGGGCTTGTCGCGCAGATCGTCCTCGACCGGCGCGTCCTCCAGCCAGCGCATCAGCGGCGGGCCGGAATACCAGGGCGAGTTGGCGCTGAGCTCGGTGATGTTGTCGCCCTTCAGCGCCGACATCGGGATGGCGGTGAAGGCCTTGATGCCGATCTGCTCTGCAAAGGCGGCGTATTCGGCGACGATCTCGTCGAAGCGCGCCTGGCTCCAGTCCACCAAGTCCATCTTGTTGATCGCTAGCACCACGTGGCGGATGCCGAGCAGGCTGACCAGATAGCTGTGCCGCCGCGTCTGGGTCAGCACGCCCTTGCGCGCGTCGATCAGGATCACCGCGGCGTCGGCGGTCGAGGCGCCGGTGACCATGTTGCGGGTGTACTGTTCGTGGCCGGGCGTATCGGCGACGATGAACTTGCGCTTGTCGGTGGAGAAGAAGCGGTAGGCGACGTCGATGGTGATGCCCTGCTCGCGCTCGGCGGCGAGGCCGTCGACCAGCAGGGCGAAGTCGATGTCGCCGCCCTGGGTGCCGACCTTCTTGGAATCCGCCTCAAGCGCCGCCAGCTGGTCCTCGAAAATCATCTTGGAGTCGTAGAGCAGGCGCCCGATCAGGGTCGACTTGCCATCGTCCACCGAGCCGCAGGTGAGAAACCTGAGCAGGCTCTTGTGCTGGTGGGCGTCGAGATAGGCCTCGATGTCCTGCGCGATGAGGTCGGAAACCCCCATTTCGTATTTGGGGGCCACTAGAAGTAGCCCTCCTGCTTTTTCTTCTCCATCGAGGCCGCCTGATCGTGGTCGATGACCCGGCCCTGGCGCTCGGACGTGGTGGCGAGCAACATCTCCTGGATGATCTCAGGCAGCGTGACGGCCGTGCTCTCGATGGCGCCGGTCAACGGATAGTCGCCCTGGGTGCGGAAGCGGATCGAGCGCATCTGCGGGACTTCGCCGGGCAGAAGCCGCATACGGTCGTCGTCGACCATGATCAGGTTGCCGTCGCGCTCCACCACTGGCCGGACGCCGGCGAAGTAGAGAGGCACGATGGGGATGTCCTCCAGGTAGATGTATTGCCAGATGTCGAGCTCAGTCCAATTGGAGATCGGGAAGGCGCGGAAGTTCTCTCCCGGGCCCTTGCGCGTGTTGTAGAGCCGCCAGAGTTCGGGTCGCTGCATCTTCGGGTCCCAGCGATGCTGGGCGGATCGGAAGCTCAAGATCCTCTCCTTGGCGCGGGACTTTTCCTCGTCGCGCCGGCCGCCGCCGAAGGCCGCGTCGAAGCCGTATTTGTCGATGGCCTGCTTCAAGCCCTCGGTCTTCCACATGTCGGTGTGCAGCGAGCCGTGGTCGAAGGGGTTGATGCCGCGGGCCTTGGCCTCGGGGTTCTGGTGGACGATCAGGTCCATGCCGCTCTCGGCCGCCATGCGCTCGCGCATTTCGTACATGGCCTGGAACTTCCAGGTCGTATCGACGTGCAGCAGCGGGAAGGGCGGCTTGGCCGGGTAGAAGGCCTTCTGGGCCAGGCGCAGCATCACCGCGGAGTCCTTGCCGATCGAATAGAGCATCACCGGGCGCTCGCACTCGGCCACCACCTCGCGGAAGATCTGGATACTTTCGGCCTCGAGCCGCTGCAGGTGGGTGAGCATGGGAGCGGTCAGCGCACCTATTCCAGAGATCGGGTCGGGCGCGACGCGGGCGTCCATCAGCGGACCTTACAGCAAAGATGACGCAACGGGTCACCGGGCCGCTGTCATCTAGAGAGCAGGCGCCGAGCGGGCAAGCCGAGCCGTCCCCAGGATTTCTTAGGCCGCAGACAGGGTATGTGGCCGTCTAGTCAAAGAGCTCCGCGCCAGCCGGTTCATGTTTCGCCGCCGTCACAGCTTCGCGCTTGGCCGCTCGCGGCGACCCATGCAACATGACGTCCAGGGAAACGTCCCGGATTTCTGAGCCAGAACACTGGCGCCGGACGTGGAAAGCTCGGGGGCTTCAAATGACGGCTGCGACCACCACCACGCCGACGGCGGGGAAGGGCTATCGCTATCTGGTCGTTGGCCTCCTGGCCGTCGTCTACACCTTCAACTTCATGGATCGGCAGATCCTGGCGACCCTGACCGAGCCGATCCGCAAGGACCTGGGCTTCACCGACACCCAGATGGGGATGCTTGGCGGTCTGAGCTTCGCGCTGTTCTACACGACCTTCGGCATACCCGTGGCTTGGCTCTGCGACCGCAGCCGCCGTGTGACCATCATGGCAGCGGCCTGCGCGGTCTGGAGCGTGGCCACGGCCGGCTGCGGCATGGCCACGACGTTCCTGCAGCTGGCGATCCTGCGCATGACGGTGGGCGTCGGCGAGGCCGGCGGCTCGCCGCCGTCCTATTCGCTGATCTCCGACTATTTCCCGCCGAAGGAGCGTGGCACGGGCCTGGCGCTCTATTCGCTTGGCGTGCCCCTCGGCTCGATGATGGGCGCGGCGCTCGGCGCCGGCGTGGCGGCCGACTACGGCTGGCGTATCGCCTTCTATGTGGTGGGCCTGCCGGGCGTGCTCCTGGCGCTGCTCATGCTGCTGGTCATCCGTGAGCCGAAGCGCGGCGGCCTGGACCCCCTGTCGGCTGGGACCAACGCCCATGCCGCGGCGCCATCGGCGTTCCAGTCCATCCGCGAGTTCTTCACCAACCCAACCTTGGTCTGTGTGGCGATCTCCTGTGCGCTGACCGCCTTCGTCGGCTACGCCCTCCTGAACTGGAACGCGCCGATGCTCATGCGCGTGAAGGGCATGACCCTGAAGGAAGTCTCACTCTACTACAGCGTCGTCCTCGGGGTGACCGGCGTGGTCGGCACCTTCGGTTCCGGCTGGCTGGCGGACAAGCTCAGCCGCCGCGACCCGCGCTGGTACGCCTGGATCTCCGCCTTGGCCTTCTGCGTGACCCTCTTCGCACTCGCCGGCGTGATCATGTCGCCGACTTGGCAGACGACCCTGATCTTCGTCGGCCTCGGCGCCCTGGCGGCGAACATGTATCTCGCGCCCGCCCTGGCTGTCGTGCAGAACGCCGTGCTTCCTGGCCAGCGCACGATGGCCGGCGCCATCCTGCTCTTTGTCCTGAACCTGGTCGGCTTGGGCGGCGGGCCGACCTATGTGGGCTTCATCAGCGACAAGATGAAGGCCGCGCACGGCACGCACTCGCTGCTCTACGGCTACGGGGCGCTCTACCCGATCGTTGTGCTGGCGATCATTTCGCACCTCGTGGCCGCGCACTTCATCGCGCGCGACAAGCGGATCGCGGCGGTCTGAGTTCGCGGCTCGGTAGAATCCGGCGTCTCAGGCCCACCTTCTTCCGTAGGTGAGTCCGACCCGGGGTTGAGCGGGGCGCCGATCACTGTAAGAGGGCGCTCACGATTTCAATATATCTTGGTCTGCGGCCTCGGCGCCGGAACTGGGCAAGAAAGAGCGCATGAAGATCCTGATCACCGGCGGGGCCGGGTTCATCGGCTCGGCGGTTGTGCGCCGGGCCATCGCCGACGGCCACCAGGTGGTGAACCTCGACAAGCTCACCTATTCCGCCAACCTGGAGAACGTCGCCAGCGTGGCGGCCAATGCGAGCTACGCCTTCGAGCACGCCGATGTATGCGACGAAGCGGCGATGAAGGCGATCTTCGCCAGGCATAAGCCCGACGCGGTGATGCACCTGGCCGCCGAGAGCCATAACGACCGGGCCATCGAGGGGCCGCTCGATTTCGTGCGCAGCAATGTGATGGGCACGGCGGTCCTGCTGGAAGCGGCCCGCGCGCACTGGAACGCTCTGCCGGACGACAAGAAGGCCGACTTCCGCTTCCACCATGTGTCGACCGACGAAGTGTTCGGGGCGCTGGGCGAGGACGGGGAGTTCACCGAGTCGACGCCCTACGATCCCAACTCGCCCTATTCGTCGAGCAAGGCCGGCGCCGACCACCTGGCGCGCGCCTGGCACCGCACCTACGGCATGCCCGTAGTGCTGACCAACTGCTCCAACAACTACGGGCCGTTCCAATTCCCGGAGAAGCTGATCCCGACGGTGATCAGTCGGGCGCTGGAGGGAAAATCCATCCCGGTCTATGGCGACGGCCGCCAGGTGCGCGACTGGCTGCATGTGGACGACCACGCCGACGCGCTGCTGCTGGTCATCCAGAAGGGCAGGCTGGGCGAGACCTATTGCATCGGCGGTGACGCGACGAAGCGCAACATCGAGGTGATCCGCATGCTGTGCGAGCACCTCGACCGCATGGCGCCGGCCAACACCCCGCACGCCGACAAGATCGCCTTCGTCACCGACCGGCCTGGCCACGACTTCCGCTACGCCATCGACGCCTCGAAGCTGCAGGCTGAACTGGGCTGGAAGCCGCGCATGCCGTTGATGGAAGGCCTGGAGGACACGGTGCGCTGGTACGTCGAAAACCCCGACTGGGTCGAAGGCATCCGCCAGCGCGGCTTCCAGTCCGAGCGCCTGGGTCTGGTCAAGGCATGACCGTCCGCATCCTGCAGTTCGGGACCAGCGGGCAACTGGCGCGCGAACTGCTGGGCCAGGCCAAGGACTTCGACGTCGAGATCACCGCGCTCTCGCGGGCCGAAGCCGACTTCGCCGATCCGCAGGCGGTCGTGCGCCGGCTCGGACAGGGCGAGTACGACTTGGTCGTGCTCGCAGCCGCTTACACCGCCGTCGACCTGGCGGAGAGCGAGCGTGACCTGGCTTTCACCGTCAACGCCGAGACGCCGGGTGCGATCGCTAAGGCGCTAAACGCCGACGGCCCGGCCCTGGTGCAGGTCTCCACCGACTATGTTTTCGCCGGCGATAAGGGCGCGCCCTATGTAGAGAGTGATGCGACGGCTCCGCTGAACGTCTACGGCGCCTCCAAGCTCGAGGGTGAGCGGCGCATCCTGGCGGCCTCTCCGCGGGCGCTGATCCTGCGAACCTCCTGGGTGGTCTCCAGCCACGGCAAGAACTTCGTCAAGACCATGCTGCGGGCCGCCGGCGAGAGCCGGGCGCTGAAGGTGGTCGACGACCAGTTCGGCCGCCCGACCGCGGCGCGGGACCTGGCGAGGTTCATTCTCTCCCAGGCCGGGCGTCTGGCCGCGGCCAAGGCCGGCGATCCGGTCTTCGGCGTCCACCATTTCGCCAATGCCGGCGAGGTCACCTGGAAGGGCTTCGCCGACGGCATCTTCGCCGCCGCGCTGGGGGACAAAGCCCCCGCGGTCGCCTGCGGCTCGGCCGCCGACTGGCCGGCGCCGGCCAAACGGCCCGTGCGCGGGACGCTGGACACCAGCCAGCTGGAACGCACGTTCGGCGTCACGCTGCGGCCCTGGCGGGAGCCGGTCGCAGAGATCGTGGCGGAACTCCAATCTGAAGCGAGGTCGGCGGCATGAGACGCGGAGTCATCCTGGCCGGCGGCTCCGGCACCCGGCTGCATCCCCTGACCCTGGCGGTCTCCAAGCAGCTGCTGCCGGTCTACGACAAGCCGATGATCTATTATCCGCTGTCGGTGCTGCTGCTGGCGGGCGTGCGCGAGATCCTGATCATCACCACGCCGGAGGATCAGGCCGCCTTCAAGCGCCTGCTGGGCGATGGTTCGCGCTACGGCGTGAAGTTCGAATATGTGGTCCAGCCAAGCCCCGACGGCCTGGCCCAGGCCTATATCCTCGGCGAAGAGTTCATCGCCGGCGGGCCCAGTGTCATGGTGCTGGGTGACAACATCTTCTTTGGGCAGAACTTCACCCGCTCGCTGCGGGCCGCCGACGCTCGCGACAAGGGCGCGACGGTGTTCGGCTATCTGGTGCAGGATCCCGAGCGGTACGGCGTGGTGGAACTGGGTGCCGACGGCAAGGCGCTGGGCATCGAGGAGAAGCCTGTGGTCCCTAAGTCGAACTACGCTGTCACCGGCCTCTATTTCTACGACGGCCGCGCCAGCGAATTCGCCAAGACACTGAAGCCGTCGCATCGCGGCGAGTTGGAGATCACCGCGCTGAACCAGGTCTATCTGGACGCCGGCGAGCTCAACGTCGAACTGCTGGGCCGCGGCTTCGCCTGGCTGGACACCGGCACCCACGACAGCCTGATCCAGGCCGGCGAGTTCATCCGCGCGGTCGAACAGCGCCAAGGCCTGCGGATCGGTTGCCTAGAAGAGATCGCCTACCGCAACGGCTGGATCGACGCCCAGCAACTGAAGAAACTCGGTGAGGCGCTGGCGAAGAGCGAGTACGGACAGTATCTGCGCCAGCTCGCCGAACGGCCGCTCGGCGCGGACGACGCAGCGGAATAGGCGACCAAAAGGCCGCCCCGCGAATTCGAGATGTGGTCGGGAACCCGACGAGCGGGTCGGCGCTGTTGCGGTCTTAGAAGAAGAGAGCCTTGAGACCGGCGGCGATGGCGAACCACAGGCCCACCGAGGCGGAGCCCGCCACAACGAGACCGATTCCCAAGGGGAGGCGGCGGCCCGACGCGGTCTCCAGGGAGACGCTGCGAGCGGCGATGTCCTGGAACGACACGTCTGCTGGCATTGCTCTTGCTCCGAACCGACCGTTCTGGGCGGCTGTCCCATAAACACCAGGTGCGCTTAAGAGATCGTGGGCAGAGATGGAAAACGGCCGGTTAAGCGTCTTTTGGTCCAGCTCCGCCGTAGATAGAATTGAAGGCTGGGGAAAAGACGACGTGAGCATGCTGGCGGAGCAGGGCGAGATGAACCGGGCGCAGAGCGCGGGTCTCGAGCGACGCGTCCGCCCGTCCGCCGGTCTTTCCGCCTATCTGGTCGCGACGCATCCGATCAAGCGTGTGCTTGATGTGGTGATCGCGGGCTTCGCGCTTTTGCTGTTCCTGCCGCTGCTGATGGTGGTGATGGGGGTGATCCGGCTGGAAAGCCCGGGGCAGGCGATCTTCCGTCAACGGCGGACCGGCTACCGAGGCCGGGTGTTCACGATCTACAAGTTCCGCACGATGACGGTGACCGAGGATTGCGATGCGGTGCGCCAAGCCACCAAGGGCGACAGCCGGGTGACCGAGATCGGTGCGCTGCTGCGCAAACTATCCATCGATGAGTTGCCGCAGCTGTGGAATGTGCTGAAGGGCGACATGTCGATCGTGGGGCCCCGGCCACACGCTCTGGCCCACGACGAGTACTACGGCGCGCTGATCCCGACCTATGCGGCGCGCTTCCGGGCCAAGCCTGGCCTGACGGGCTATGCCCAGGTGAACGGCTTTCGGGGCGAGATTCGCGACACCCGCGGCATGAGCGACCGTGTGGCGGCCGACAACAGCTATATCGAGGAGTGGAGGCCAATAAGCCCGAGCCGTTGAGGCGCGAGGACGCGGTGAACTAGCGGTCTTAGGCGACCGAAAACCACCAAGACCCACGCCATCAATGTCCGAAAACCGCGAGACTTCGCGGGGTCGAGCCCTCATCTTGCCGCCATGGACATGGATTTCGCAGCCTGCCGCCAAGCCTTTCTGACCCGCGATCCGCGGTTTGACGGGCGGATTTTCGGCGCGGTCAGGACCACCAGCATCTACTGCCGTCCGGTGTGCCCGGCGCGGACGCCGAAACCGGAGAATATGACCTTCTATCCGACGGCGGCGGCCTGCCAGGAGGCCGGCTACCGGCCCTGCCTGCGCTGCCGGCCGGAGTCGTCGCCCGATCTCGGCGCTTGGCGCGGCACCTCGAACACCGTCAGCCGCGCGCTCGCGCTGATCGAGGCGGGCGCCATGGACAACGGTGACGTCGATGCTCTGGCCTCGCGACTCGGCGTCGGCGAGCGGCAGCTGCGCCGGCTGTTCCGCCAACACCTGGGGGCCTCGCCGGTGGCGGTGGCCCAGACCCGCCGCGTGCTGCTAGCCAAGCAGCTGATCCAGGAGACGCTCCTGCCCATGGGCGAGGTGGCGCTGGCGTCGGGTTTCGGCAGCGTGCGGCGGTTCAACGAGACCTTCCAGCAGCTGTTCGGCCGCCCGCCGGGCGCGCTGCGCCGCAGCCGGGCGGACGACGTGGGCGCCGCGGCCGGCGGCATCACCGTCAGGCTGCCTTACCGTGCGCCCTATGACTGGGACGCGATGATCGGCTTCCTGGCGGCCCGCGCGATCGCAGGCGTCGAAAGCGTCTCGCCGAAGCGCTATGCGCGAACGCTGGCGGTCGAGGGCGCGCTGGGCGTCGTCACGGTCTCGCAAGGGCAGGGTGATTTCCTCGTCGCGGAGATCCGCTTCCCCAAGGTGCAGGCTCTGCCGGCGGTGATCGCGCGTATCCGTCGCGTGTTCGACCTGACCGCCGACCCAGGCCTGATCGGGGCGCATCTGAGTCAGGACCCGGCGCTGGCGCCGCTGGTGGCCGCCAAGCCCGGCCTGCGGGCGCCCGGCGCCTGGGATGGCTTCGAGCTGGCGGTGCGCGCGATCCTGGGCCAGCAGATCACGGTGACCGCGGCGCGCGGCCTCGCGGCTAAGCTGACCGAAGCCTACGGCGCAAGGATCGACGATCCCTTCGCCGCCTCGCTAGGCCTGACGCGCGCCTTCCCGGCGCCGGAGCAGATTGTCGGCCAGGACATCGCCGCGCTTGGCATGCCCAGGGCTCGTGGCGCGGCCCTGGAGGCGCTGGCCCGCACAGTCGCCGCCGATCCGACGATCTTCACGCCCCGCGGCGACCTCGAAAGCGCCATCGCCGCGCTGAAGGCCCTGCCAGGCGTCGGCGAATGGACGGCGCAGTACATTGCGCTTCGCGAACTGCGTGAGCCCGACGCCTTCCCGCAAGCCGACATCGGCCTCATGCGCGGGATGGCCGACGAGAGCGGCCAACGGCCGACGCCCGCCGAACTTCTGGCCCGCGCTGAGGCCTGGCGGCCCTGGCGGGCCTATGCCGCACAACATCTCTGGGCCGCCGACGCGGACCAGATCGCCGCCCCGAAGAGGACCAAGACCGATGCCGATCGCAAACGCGCCGCTTGAAATCCTGACGCTGGACCGGCTGATCACGCCCATCGGGACGGCCCTGCTGGTCACTGACGAGGCGGGCGTGCTGCGCGCCTTCAACTGGACCGAGTACGAGCTAGCCATGCGGGCGTGGATTGGCCGCCACTATCCCAAGGCGACGCTGGCCGAGGGCCGCGCGCCGCCGCCGATGCGCGGACCCTTCGAGGCCTATTTCGGGGGTGATGCAGAGGCGCTCGAAACGGTGCCGTGGAAGGCCTCCGGGACAGCTTTCCAGCTGAAGGTCTGGGAGACGCTCTGCTCAATCCCAGCGGGTGAGACCCTAAGCTACGCGGGCCTGGCGCAGCGCATCGGTCGACCCACCGCGGTCCGGGCCGTGGGTCACGCCAACGGGGCCAATCCCGTCGCGTTGGTCGTGCCCTGTCACCGGGTGATCGGAACCGACGGTTCGCTCACCGGCTACGGCGGCAGCCTGCCGCGCAAACGCTGGCTCCTGGACCTGGAAGGCGCCGCCTATCGCGACAAGCAGGCCGCCTGACGCTCCGCCCCTAATCGCCCGCTGACCGAAGCGCGGGCTGTGCTATGAGCGGCGTCCCACTACATAGGGATGGCGAGCCTTTTCCGTGGAAGAGCCTCGGGGCCAACCACCGGCGAGGCGATGGAAGAGTTCCTGCGACAGTACGGGGCGATCGGGATTTTCCTGGGCGCGGGCTTCGAGGGCCAGTCGGCGGTCATCCTCGGCGGCTTTCTGGCGCGCCAGCACATCCTGCACCTGTGGCTGGTCTTGCTGGCCGCCACGGCCGGGTCTGGCCTCGTCGACCATCTGCTGTTCGTGGCCGGTCGGCGGTTCCGCACCCATCGCTGGGTCGTCCGGGCGACGCAGCAGGCCGCCTTCGCCCGCGCGCTCGGCTTCATCGAGAAATATCCGATCAGTTACACCCTGGCCTTCCGCTTCATCTTCGGACTGCGCGTCGCGAGTCCGATCGCGATCGGGGTCACCCAAGTGCCGACCTGGCGGTTCACGATCCTCAATATCCTGGGCGCGATCATCTGGGCGACCGCCTTCACCATGGCAGGCTTCATCTTCGGCGAGGCGCTGCACAAGCTGCTCGGCAAGGGCCACGCCCGGGGCTGGACGCTCGCCGTAGTGGGCGCGGTGGTGGTGGCCGTGGCGGCCATCTGGCTGGTCCGCTACCTGTTGCGCCGGCGCAAGCCTGCGCAGGAAACCGCGCCCGAGATCAACTGAGCCGCGAGCTGCGTTGCAGGAAGTTTCGACGCGGCGTAGCCCTCGGTTGTCCATGGGCTCTCCTCACTTTTCTCGACGTTCGATCTTCACGTTGCTGACTGGCGGCGTGGCCGCCGCTGCGGTCGGCGAGGCCCGGGCCGGCGAGATCGGGACGCTACCGCGCGCGTGGCCGGATGGCGCTAAGGCCGCGGTCAGCCTGACCTACGACGACGGACTGAACAGCCAGCTCGACAACGCCGTTCCCGAACTCAAGCGCCTGGGCTGGAAGGCGACCTTCTTCCTGACCGAGACCAACGCCCACTGGCGGCTGGCCGACTGGGAGGGGCTGGCCCACGACGGCAACGAGGTCGCCAACCACACCATGACCCATCCCTGCGCGCTCGCGGGCTATTCCGCCGGGCGGTTCCAGAGCACGGAGATCGATCGGATGGAGGGTTATCTCGATCAGAATTTCGGACCGGACCGGGCGCGGACCTTCGCCTACCCCTGCGGCTATCTTGGCCTGGGCCGTGGCGGCCGCCACGAGCGCTATGCCCGCTATCGTCGCGTGCTGGAACGGGATGGCGTCGTCGCCGCCCGCACCACGGCAGGCGGCCCGAACCGCCCGGAGGTGGCGGCGGCCGATCCGTTGCACCTGCACGCCTTCGAGCCGACCTACGAGGCCGACGGCGTGGCGCCGGCGATCCGCTATCTCAACGAGACGGTGGCGCAGGGCGGCTGGGCGATCTTGGTGTTCCACGACGTCCTGCCCGCCTGGCGCACCGACGGCGACACCAGCGTCGCGACCCACAACAAGATCCTCGCCCACATCGCCGGCCTCGATGTCTGGTGCGCGCCCATGGGCCAGGTCTTCGACTATGTGGAGACCCGCTGGGGCCGGCCAGCCTGAGGGCCGGCGGACGGTTCCCGCGTCGTCGCGCCGCGGAACATTACACAAATTTCACGCGGGGCGCCGTCGCGCTACGGCTGCGCTTGCCGTATAACAGCGCTCGACGGAATCGCGCTGGAGCCGGGGATCGGCGATGACGACCTTTACCGAAATTGTCGCCACGGTGGTCGTGCACTCCTCCGCTGTCGCGCTGTCGCATTTCGGCGTGACCATGGAGCCGGCGCAGGTCGATCGCGTCACGCCACCGGCGGCGGAGCGGGTGATCGCCCGCACTCCGGCCGCGGCCCAGACGCGGACCCACAGGGTCATGAAGCTGACCTCCTGCCCGCAGCCGAAGCATCCGGCGCACACGCTCAAGGTCTGAGCGAAGCCCCTCACAACATCGTTTGATGGCCCCTGCGTCGCGCGCGCCTGTTTGCGTCGCGACCTATCGCAGGTAATCCTTTGCCGGGGACTGCCGGGCAGGCCTCGGTTGGGGCGTTGGGCGGCTTAAGCCCGCCGGCGGAAGAGGCGTATGAAGATCAAGAAGCGGACGCATCCGGCGGACTTTGGCGCCTCGTTACGCGAGCCGCTGGCCGAGGTGTCGGCTGAGACGGCGACCGCGACCCACGAGGACACCGAGCCGCTGGAACTCGACGCCGCCGCCCGCCGCCCGCTGCAGCCGCCGCCCGAGGGGTCCGCCGTCACCGCCGCGCAACCGCGCACGCCGGCCACCCGCTCGGTCGTCGAGGCCTATGAGGACGCGACGCCCGACCCTTATCGGCCGCCGTCGGCCTGGCCGATCTACCTGGTCGCCTTCGCCGTGGCCGTCCTTTGGGCGCTGGCGCCGATCGCGTTTGCTCTAGGCTATCGCGGCGGCGTCGTGCCGTTCCACAACGACAGCTTCGCGCTCGTGGTGTTCGCGATGCTGGCGGTCGGGCCAGCGATCTTCGTGTTCGGCTGCGCCTATATGATCCGTCAGGGCCAGAAGCTGGGCGCCGAGGCGCGGCGTGCCAAGGCCATGGCCGAGGAGATGCTGGGTCCGGCGGTGGCCGCCGCCGCCCGCGCCGGCGACGTCACGCGCAGCGTGCGCGACGAGATCGTTCGCGCCGGAGAGGCCGCCGACGAGGCGCGCGAGACCCTGTTGGCGCTGCGCGACGCGCTGGCGCTCGAGAGCGAGCGACTGGTCGAGAGCACCGACAACTCGATCCGCACCACCCGTGAACTGACCACCACCATGGGCCGCGAGCGCTCGGAGATGGGCGCGCTGGCCCATAGCCTCGACGCCCAGGCGAGCCGCGTCGTCGACAGCATCAACCAGCAGGCCAAGATGGTGGCGGAGGCGACGGAGCTCGCCGAAACCCAGTTGCGCGAGGCTGAGGCGGCGCTCTCGGCCCGCGCCGCCGACCTGGCCGCCGCCGCCGGTGAGGCCAGCGATGCGGCCCGCACCGCCGGCGAGGACCTCACCCGCCATATCGCCCGCCTGGAGACCGCCGGCGTCGGCGTCGCCGACCAGGTGCGTGCGGTGGAAGGCGGCCTGACCGAACAGCGCACCGCGCTGATCACGCTCGCCCACACCCTGAAGGCCGACCACGAGGGCTTTGCGGTGGAGGCTGAAGCGCATGCCGCCAAGCTGGCCGAATTCATCGATGACGCCCGCGCGTCCTCGGTCGAGCTGACCGACCGGGCGATGAAGGGCGGCGAGAGCCTGCGCACCCTGATGGTCGACGCGGCTGCCCAGTTCCGCGACCTCGCCGAGACCGCCTCGGCTGAGCGTGAGGAATTTGGCCAGTCTACGCTGCGGTCGCTGGAGACGGTCTCCGAGGCGGCCGCCGAGCAGCGCGCCCAGCTTGAAGCCCAGACGCGCTCGGCCATCGACGCCCTGGCCGCCGCCGCCGAGGAAACCCGCGCCGCCGCCGCCAGCCATGCCGCCGCCGCGCGCGAACAGGTCGACCAGCTCTCTGAAGCGGCCTTCGAGGCCGGCCAGAAGGCCAACCAGGTGTTCGAGGCGAGACTCACCGAGGCCCGCGCGCTCGTCGAACAGTCCTCCGAGATGGTCGATCAGGCCGGCGCCGCTACGGCCAAGCGGCTGGAGGAGGGCGCCGCCGCTGCGCGCGCCTCGCTCGCCGCCCTGCAGGAGATGATGGCCGACGTCGATAAGCGGGCCACCAGGCTGCCGGCCAGCGCCCAGGACCAGATCGACCTGATCCGCGCCGCGGTCCGCGAGGGCCTCGAGGAGCTGACCGTCCAAGCGCGCCGCACGGCCGAGGAGGCGCAGGCCATCGACGCGGCGTTCCAGGAACGCGCGCGCCGCAATTTCGAAATGCTGAGCGAGGCGGTCCGCCTAATGGGCGTCTCCGCGACCCTGCCGGCCGCACCGCTAAGCGCGCCATTAGCCCCAGCGCCCCGCACCGTGCGGCCTCGCCCGGTCGCCAAGGTCGAGGCGCCGACCGCGCCGCTCAGCCCGCCGCCGGTCGCGGTCGCGGTCGAAGAGGATGACGTCGATCTGGCGCTGGAGGACCTGATGGAACCGGCGCCGGTGCGCGAGGCGCCCTCCGTCGCGTCCGCCGAACCGCCGGAAGATCCCGGCCTTCGCCCGCGGCTGAAGCTCAAGCTGACGCCAACCGCGACCGACGAGGAGTTCTCCGCGGTGTTCGAGGCCGCGGGTGGGGTCGGCGCCGAGCCGCCCGAGCCGGCGCACGAGGGCGACTCCTGGACCTGGAAAGACCTGCTGGCCTCGATCGACGGCGCCGACGCCGACGGCGAGCGGTTGCAAGACATCCTGGGCGACGAGCTGGCGGCCATGGGTGTCGAGCCCGGCAAGCTGCTGCCCAAGGCCCGCATCGACGAGATCGCCGCCGCCGTGCAGGTGGGCGACATCGACGGCGCCCGCGAAGTGGTCAAGCGCCTGGCGCCGGCGGCGACCCGGCGCATCTCGCGCCGCCTGGCCACGGACGAGGCGATCAAGCGCCAGGTGCAGGTCTATGTGCGCCGCTATCAGACCCTGGTGGACGACGCTGTGGTGCGGGACCCTGAGGGTTTCCTGATGGCCTCCCTGCTAGGCGACGATCCGGGCCGCATCTACCTGCTGCTCGACGCCGCGGCGGGGGACATCGTCTAGGCCTTGGTCTTGCCGCGCCCCAGTTGGCGATAAATCACCGGCGGCAGCAGATCGGCCACAGCCTCCCTGAGCCCAACCCGCCAGTCCTTCTTGTCCTCGGTCCCCGGACGCACCTTGAACTGGGTGGTGTGGTCGCGCTTCAGGTCGCTCCAGGTCGAAGTGTAATAGTAGAGGGCGATGGACTTGCGCGTGATCCCTTCGGGATGAGCGACCAGGCTGGACGTCACTCGTGCACCCGGAGGACCTGGAGGACGCCGGGACGCGATGGGCGACGGCGCTGCTGTCCGGCGACGTCTACGAAACCGAGTTCCGGCTGCGACGGGCCGACGGGATGTATCGATGGCATCTGGCCCGCGCCGTCCCGATCCGGTCGCCCGATGGGGCGATCACGCATTGGGTTGGCACCAACACCGACGTCGAGCAGCAGAAGGGGACCGCGAATGCCCTCGCGGACCTGAACGCCCATCTTGAGCAACGGGTGGCCGAGCAGTCCGCAGAGCGCACGCGCCTGTGGGAAACCTCGCGGGATCTGTTGGTCGTGGTCGGCGAGGACGGTCTGTTCCGGGCCGCCAATCCGGCCTGGGGCACGCTCCTGGGCTGGGAGCCGGACGAGGTCGTGGGCAAGAGCCACCTGGCTTTCAATCATCCCGACGACCAAACGCGGAGCCAGGCGGCGCTGGAGTCCTCGCTTGCAGGACCCTTGGCCGGTCACGAGACGCGGCAACTCCACAAGGACGGCGGCTTCCGCTGGTTCTCCTGGGTCGCGGCTTCGCAGGACGGGGTTGTGTACGCGACGGGGCGGGACGTGACAGCCGAGAAGCAGTCGGCCGAGGCGCTTCTGCAGGCACAAGAGGCGCTGCGGCAGAGCCAGAAGATGGAGGCTGTGGGGCAGCTGACCGGCGGCATCGCGCACGACTTCAACAACATGTTGGCCGTGGTGATCGGATCGCTGGATCTGCTTGCGCGGCGTGGCGTCGGTGACGATCCACGGGCGCGCCGCTACATCGACGCGGCGAACGACGGCGCGCGCCGCGCGGCTCTGCTGACCCAGCGGCTATTGGCCTTTTCCCGGCAACAGCCGCTCCAGCCCGAACCCATCGACCCCAATAAGCTCGTGGGCGGGATGTCGGATCTGCTGCGCCATTCGATCGGCGCCGACGTGCGGCTGGAGGCGGTGCTCGCCTGCGGGATCTGGCGGATCCACGCCGACCCGAACCAGCTTGAGAACGTCGTCCTGAACCTGGCTGTCAACGCTCGCGACGCGATGCCGAGCGGCGGTCGCCTGACAATCGAGACGCAGAACGCCCACCTGGACGAACGATACGCCGCGGAACATGTGGGACTGACGGCAGGCCAATACGTGCTGATCGCGGTGACCGATACGGGCAGCGGCATGCCGGCAGATGTGATCGAGAAGGCCTTCGACCCCTTCTTCACCACGAAGGCGGTCGGCAAGGGCACCGGCCTGGGACTGAGCCAAGTCTATGGCTTCGTGAAGCAGTCCGGAGGCCACGTGAAGATCTACTCCGAGCTCGACCATGGGACGACGATCAAGATTTATCTCCCGCGGCTGATGGGGGGATCGGAGACCGGGGAGACCAGCGGCGCGATGATCGACCTCCCGATGGGCGAGCGCCGCGAAGTCGTGCTGGTGGTGGAAGACGAACCGGCGGTGCGGCAATTCAGCGTCGATGCTTTACACGAGCTCGGCTACCACGTTCTCGAGGCCGACGGCGCGGCGGCGGCCCTACGCCTCTTGGACGCCCATCCTGAAATCGTGTTGCTGTTCACCGACGTGGTGATGCCGGACATCAACGGCGCGAAGCTCGCGGACGAGGCGCGCCGCCGGCGGCCCGACCTGAAGGTGCTGTTCACCACCGGCTATACCCGCAACGCGGTTGTCCATAATGGCGTGCTCGATCCTGGTGTCGAGTTGATCGGCAAGCCCTTCAATCTCGAGGCCCTCGCAGCCAAGGTCCGCGCGGTCCTGGAGAAAGGCGTCGACTGAACTCAGGCGAGCGCCAAGCGGGGACGGTCGCCCCGCCGCCCTACCGCCCGCTCACGTCCACCGCCTCGATCTGGCGGCCTTCCTTGTCGGCCTTGCGGGCGCCGGCGAGGATGCCGGGGAGCGCGTAGTTGCCTTCGTGGCAGGCGTATTCGTAGACCGGGCCGGGCGCCGAGTTCATCGGCATCTCGGCGTGCCAGACCTGGCTGTAGGTCGCCGGGTCGTTGACCTCGAACTGGTAGAGGATCTGCTTGGGCGAGACGCGGGTGAAGCGCTCGGTCACCTTGGCGCCCGGCGACAGCAGGATCGAGTTGTCGAAATAGGGCCTAAGGCTCTCGCCCGGATTGAAGTTGGTGGTCTCGACCACCAGCGTGTCGCCCTCCCACCAGCCGACGCTGTCGCCCATCCAGGGCCGCACATCGGCCGGCGGATGCTTGCGGTCGGTGAGGCGAACGATGCGCGCGTCGTGGTTCATCTCCACCACGATCGCCACCGCGTCCTTCGACTGCACGATCTGATAGTTGTTGTTGTACAGCACGTTCAGCATCGGCGGGCCGGCGGTGGAGCCGAAGCCCAGGATGCAGCGCTCGCCGAGCGGGCGGTTCTCCGGCCCATCCCAGCTGTTCCGCGCCTTGCGGAGCGCCTCGATGTAGGCGGCGTGGCCGGCCGTCGAATAGGGCAGGCGCCCGTCCACCGGATCGACGATCCAGGAGGTGCGGACCTTGCCGTCGATGCGGCCCAGGCTCACGCCCGGATCGGTCCAGGAGGCGTTATAGCCGCCGGGATCGTTGGCGACCGGCGGCGCGCCCAGCTTCGGGTCGGTGGGCTTGTCCTGGCTGGCGCGGGCGGCGGCGCGGCGCTTTTCCAGGGCGGCGGCCTCGTCGTCGGTCAGGGTGAGCGTCTTGAACATCGCCGGGCGCTGCAGGCTGGTCAGCGAGGCGTTGGTCCAGGTGCCCTGCAGGTCCGGCTGGCCGAAGCCGTTCTTCGGCGCGTGATAGACGGCCGGTGCGGCGTGGCCGGCCAAGGGGGCGAAGGCGAGGGCGGTCGCAAGCGCCAGCCCTATCGTTGTGTGTTTCCTCATGCCGCGATTGTTCGCCCGCACGGCTCGGCTTGCAAGCCGCCTCGTGTATCGTCACGCCGCAAGCAGGGGAACGCGGCGATGGACGAACTCTTCGACAAGGCCTGGACGCACCTCGCGGTGACCCGCCAGGGCGCGGTCTGCGAGGTGGCGGTGACCCGCACGCAAGCGCGCAACGCCCTGAACGGTGAACTGATGGAAGAGCTGACGGAAGCGGCCGGCCTGCTGCGCCTGCGCACCGACATCCTGGCGGTGATCCTCACCGGGACGGAGAGCTATTTCTCGGCCGGCGCGGACCTCTCGGCGAGCCAGGCGCGGTCCGGGCAGAGCACGCTGTTGGAGGCGCGCCGGGCGGTGATGGCCGGCCCCGACATGTGCAAAGCCTGGGACGAGATCGAGGCGGTGACCATCGCGGCCATCGAGGGCTACTGCATCGGCGGCGGCTCGGCGCTGGCGGTCTCCTGCGACTTTCGGGTGATGGGGGCCGGCGCCTACATGCGCCTGCCGGAGGTGCCGCTGGGCATGAACATGAGCTGGCGGACGCTGCCGAAGCTGGTGGCGCTCGCCGGGCCCTCGCGCGCCAAGCAGTACGTCATGTTCGGCGAGGCCTGCGACGCCGAGCGCTGCCTCGCCTGGGGCTTCGCCGACGAGGTGGTCGAGGCCGGAGGCGCGCTCGCCGCCGCACGCCGCTGGGCGGCGAAGGTCGTGGCCCTTCCGCCGCTGCCGGTGCGGGCCACCAAGGAGGCGGTCAACGCCATCGCCGCGGCCACGGCCCAGGCCAGCATCTACATGGACCGCGACCAGTTCCTGCTGATGAGCCGCAGCAACGACTACCGCGAAGGCGTCGCCGCCTTCCGCGAGAAACGGCCCGGCCAGTTCAAGGGCGACTGAACGCTCAGGCGTTCCGCGCCATGAGCCCGCCGTCCACGGGGATCGTCACGCCGGTGATGTAGGACGCCGCCGGCAGGCAGAGGCTGAGCGTGATGTGCGCCACCTCGTCGGGGCGGCCGTAGCGGCGCAGCGCCGTGCGCCGGCGCGCGAAGGTCTCCTTGTCCGCCTGGGGAATCGCCTCGGTCATGCCGGTGAGGATCGGGCCCGGGCAGATGCAGTTGACGGTGATGCCTTCGGGCCCAAGCTCGACGGCTAGCGCCCGCGTCAGGCCGGTGACCGCGGCCTTGGCGGTGGCATAGGGGCTGTCGCGGCTGGTGGCGCCCAGCGCCTCGGTGGAGGCGATGTTGACGATCCGCGGATGGGCCGACTTGCGCAGGTGCGGCAGGGCGGCGCGGATGATCCGCTGCTGGGCGGTGATCAGTACGTCGAAGGCGCGGCTCCAGACATGCTCGTAGCCGTCTGAATCGATGGGCGAAAAGGCGCTGATCCCGGCGTTGTTGATCACCATGTCCAGGCCGCCGAACCGTTCCGCCACCGCGGCGATCACCGCCTGAATCGCGGCGGGGTCGGCAACGTCCAGCGTCCAGGCCTCGGCGCTGAAGCCCCGGTGGACCAGGTCGTCGGCAACCTCGCGCACGCTCTCGGCGGCGATATCGGCCAGCGCCACATGCGCGCCCTCGGCGGCGAATACCTCGGCAGTGGCGCGGCCCATGCCGCTGGCCGCGCCGGTGATGAAGACGGTGGATCCGGCGACGGAGCGGGGGTTACCAGTCTTAGGCTTGCCAGTCACAGGCTGAGGCCTCCATCGACGATCAGGGTCTGGCCGACCACATAGGCCGCCAGCGGCGAAGCGAGGAACAGGGCCGCGCCGGCCATGTCGGCGGGCGTCCCCATCCGGCCCAGTGGGATGGCGTTGATCGAGGCCGCGAGCCGGTCGGGATGCTCGGTGGTGACCTTGGTAAGCTTGGTGTCGACCAGGCCGGGCGCCAGGCCCACCACCCGGATGCCGTCCCGCGCCCAGGCCTCGCCCAGCGTCTTGGTCAGGCTGACCGCGCCGGCCTTCGACGCCGCATAGGCCGGATTGCCGCGGTTGGAGGTGTAGCCCGACACCGAGCTGACGATGATGATCACGCCGTTGCGCGCCGCCAGCTGGTCGTGGAACTTCATCGCGCACGCCATCAGGCTGTCGAGGTTGACCGCCATCACCCGGTCCCAGCCCTCCGGCGCGAACTCGCCCCGCCGATAGACGACCGTCCCCTGGCACAGCACCAGCACATCCAGGCCCAGCGGCCCCTCCGCCGCGTCGATCTGCGCGCGGTCGCCGACGTCGACCTGGCCGTAGGAGAGGCCGTTCAGATCCGAGCCTTCGACGCCCGCGTAGTCCTCCGCCGTGGCGCGCGTGCCCCAGACGTAGGTCGCCGCCCCGCGCTCGGCGAAGGCGTGGGCGATGCCGTTGCCGATGCCGCTGGAGCCACCGACGACCAGCACCGCCTTCTTGCTGAAATCCAGTTCGTTCTTGGGACTTGGCATGCGGCTAGCGCCCTTCAAAAACCGGCGGCCGCTTCTCAAGGAAGCTGGCGACGCCCTCGCGGTGGTCGTGGGTCTGCATCAGGCGGTAGATCTCGGCGATCGCCCGCGTCCCGATTTCCTGAGGATCGCCATGGGCGCTGAGCTGCAGCCCGGCCTTCAGGCTCTGCACCGCCAGCGGCGGATTGGCGGTGATGCGCGCGGCGAGCGCGTGCGCGCACGGCAGCAGGTCGGCATGGGCGACCACCTCGCTGACCAGGCCGATCCGCAGCGCCTCGGCGGCGTCGATCACCTCGCCGGTGAACAGCAACTCGGCGGCCTTGGCCGGGCCGACGATGGCTGGCAGGCGGTAGAAGCCGCCGACGTCGCAGGGGAGGCCGCGCTTGACGAAAAGCTCGGCGAATTTCGCCGACTCCGAGGCGATCCGGATGTCGGCGAACAGCGCCAGTTCCATGCCCCAGCCGACCGCCGCGCCATTGACCGCCGCGATCACCGGCTTTGTGCATTCCAGCGCCGCCATGGCCGCCGGCGTCGGCCGGGGCTCGCGCGCCCTCGGTGCCTGCGAGGCGGCCTTGGGCCCGGCCATGATCTCGCCCACGTCGTCGCCGGAACAGAACGCCGGGTCGGCGCCGGTGACCACCACGCAGCGCACCTGCGCGTCCGCCGAGGCGGCGCGGAAGGCGGCCTCCAGCTGATCGTAGGCGCGGTAGTTCAGCGCATTGCGCCGATGCGGCCGGTCGAGCGTGATCGTGGCGACGTGCGCCGCGACCTCCAGGGTGACGCCATCGGCGCCTGTTGTGATTTCGGTCGTCGCCATGGCGCCGTCCTCCCGCGGCAATGCTCGCACGCCGGAAGGTGAGGTCAACGATTACGCCAAGTCACCCTTGCCACCACGCCGGCCAGCGGGGAGCATGGCGGCCTTAGGGAGCGAGGCGAAAATGCCCGAATTCAGGACCATCAACGCCGGGGCGGCGCAGATCCGCGTGGCCATCGAGGGCTCCGGGCCGCTGGTCCTGATGGTCCACGGCTTTCCGGAGAGCTGGTACAGCTGGCGCCACCAGATCGGCCCGATCGCCCAGGCCGGGTTCACCGCCGCCGCCATCGACGTGCGCGGCTACGGCGGCTCCGACAAGCCGGCCGATGTCGCCGCCTACAGCATGGAGGCGCTGACCGCCGACGTCGCGGGCGTCGCCAAGGCCTTGCAGCCGGACGCGCCCACGATCCTGATCGGCCACGACTGGGGCGCGCCCATCGTCTGGAACTCGGCCCTGTCGCGGCCCGAGGCCTTCAAGGCCGTCGCCGGCCTCTCGGTGGCGTTCTCCGGCGTGCCGGCCCGGCCGTTCACCGACATCTTCCGCGAGGCCTTCACCGACAAGGGCCTGTTCTTCTACCAGGCCTGGTTCCAGGACGTCGGGCCGCCGGAGGCCGAAGCCGAAGCCGACGTGCGCGGCTTCCTGCGCAAGTTCTACTACTTCATCAGTGGCGAGGCGGCGGACGACACCCGGCCTTACAAGAAGCACGGCGCGACCATGCTGGAGGGCCTGATCGATCCGCAGGTGTTCCCGGCCTGGCTGACGGGCGCCGACCTGGACTACTACGTGGACCAGTTCACGGCCTCGGGCTTCTTCGGGCCGATCAGCCGCTACCGCAATCACGAGCGCGACTTCGACTGGCTGCAGCAGTTCAACGGCCGCAAGCTGGACATGCCGACCCTGCTGATCGGTGGCGACAAGGACCCGGCCTTCAATGGCTTTGGCCGCATCGCCGACCCCGGCGCGATGATGCGCCAGCACGCTACCGACCTGCGCGGCGTCCACATCCTGCCCGGCTGCGGCCACTGGACCCAGCAGGAGCGGCCGCAGGCGGTCACCGACCTCCTGATCCCCTGGCTGAAGGACGTCGCCTGATGGCCGACCTGGAGCTTCGGCAGGAGGGCGAGGTCGTCTGGGCGACCATGAACCGCCCCTCGCGCCTCAATGCGCTGAGCCGCAACCTGGTCACCGAGCTGCGCGAGTTCTTCGTCGGCCTCTACTGGCGCCGCGACGTGCGGGTGGTGGTGCTGCAGGGCGCCGGCGACGCCTTCTGCGCCGGCCTCGACCTGAAGGAGCGCGGCGATCCGCAAGGCTCGCGCTCCATCGGCGCCGGCCTCACCCGCCAGCGGGAGATCAGCGAGATCGTCATCGCCATGCGCCGCTGCCCGCAGCCAATCGTCGCCTGCGTGAACGGCGCCGCGGCCGGCGGCGGGTTCGCCCTGGCCCTGGCGTCGGACGTGCGGATCGCCACGCCGACCACCCGCATGAACGCCGCCTTCATCCGCATCGGGCTGTCGGCCTGCGACATCGGGGTCAGCTACTTCCTGCCGCGCATGGTGGGGTCGTCGGTCGCCGCCGAATACATGCTGACCGGCCGCTTCATCGACGCCGAGCGGGCCTACCAGCTTGGCCTGGTCAGCCGGGTCGTCGCCAGCGACCAGCTGGAGGCCGAGGCCCGCGCCTTCGTCGACGACATGCTGCATGCCACGCCGCTCGGCCTGCGCCTGACCAAGGAGGCGCTGAACCACGCCATCGACGCCCAGGGCCTGGAGGCCGCCATCGCCATGGAGGACCGCAACCAGATCCTGGCCAGCTCGGATGGCGACTTCCAGGAGGGCGTCAGCGCCTTCCTGGAAAAGCGTCGCCCGAACTATGGGAAGCGCGAGGGATGAGTGCGATCCGACTCTACCACTGCACCGACGCGCGTTCGTTCCGCCCCCTCTGGGCGCTGGAGGAACTGGGCCTGGCCTATGAGCTGACGGTGATGCCGTTCCCGCCGCGCTACCGGGCCAAGGAATTTATGGCGGTCAATCCGCTGGGCACGATTCCCGCGATGGTCGACGGCGGCACCTTCATGACCGAGTCCTCGGCGATCGTGCAGTACCTGGTCACCCGCTATGGCCCCAGCGCCCTCGCGGTCGAGGCGGGCGAGCCGGCCTACGGCGCCTGGTTGAACTGGCTGCATTTCGGCGAGGCGACGCTCACCTTCCCGCAGACCCTGGTGCTGCGTTACCGCCGCTTCGAGCCCGGCAAGGCCGAGGTGGTCGCCGACGACTACGCCAAGTGGTTCCTGGCCCGCCTGCGCGCCGTCGACCGCGCCCTCCAGGGCCACGACTGGCTCTGCGCGGGACGGTTCACAGCCGCCGACATCTCGGTCGGCTATGCGCTGCTGCTGGCCGCCCAGCTAGGCCTCGACGCCGAGTTCACCCCGGCCATCGCCGCCTATTGGGCCCGGCTGCAGGCGCGGCCGGCCTTCCAGGCGGCCAAGGCTTCGCAGATCGCCCACGCGCCGGCCGGCGCCGAAGCGTCTCCAATTTGAGGATGGGCAGATGATCAGCCTCTACGACCACCCGCTGTCGCCCTACGGCCAGAAGGTGAAGATCGCTCTGCGCGAAAAGGGCGTGGCCTTCGAGACCCTGTCGCCCGGCGGCCTGGGCGCGGGCGGGGCCGGCGGCGACTTCGCCCAGGCCAATCCGCGCGCCGAGGTGCCGACCCTGGTGGACGGCGAGGTCGCGGTGTTCGATTCCACCGTGATCCTCGAATACATCGAAGACGCCTATCCGACCCCGCCGATGCTGCCCGCCACACCGGCTGAGCGCGCCCGCGTGCGGATGCTGGAAGAGGTGATGGACACTCACCTGGAGCCGGTGAACTGGGGCCTCTCGGAACTGCGCTGGTTCAAGCGCGCCACCGGCGACGAGGCGGCGAAGATCGAGGCCGCCGCCGCGCGCCAGATCGCCGGCTTCCACGCCTGGCTGGAGCGCCAGCTGGGCGACCGCGAATGGTTCAATGGCTCAGCCTTCGGTTGGGGCGACCTGGCGGTGGTTCCGTTCCTCAACGGCTCAGCCGGCCAGGGCCATCCGCCGCCGGAGGGGTCCAGGCTGGCGGCCTGGCTCGCCCGGACCAACGCCCGGCCTTCGGTCGCCGACACCACCGCCGAGATCGCCGCCATGGCCCGCACCTCCGGCATGGCCAACGTCGCCGAGTTGGTGGAGCAGGGGCTCTTCAAGCGCGAGTACCGCGACCATCGCCTCGAATGGATGATCAAGTCGGGCGGCCTCGACGTGGTCCTCAAGGGCATCGAACGCGGCAACATCCGCTTCACGCCCGAGTTCTCGTAAGGGAAGTTCAGCTGGCCCGCGCCTCTTCAGCGCCGAACCGGTCGCCTCGCCCCGGAGCGCCCTCTAGGTAAGCACCCTGTCCACAGCGTCGGCGGAATTCAGCGGGGTGGTGTTGAAGCCGATCGCGGTCGCGGGCGACGCGGTCCGCACCAGGTTGATCAGGGCTTCGAGCAGGAAAAGGTTCGTCGCCGGCATACGGACCCCGCCGCCGATCACCAGGCAATCGTAGTGCGCCTTCGACAGATCCTCGCGCACGGCCGCCACGGCCGAGGCCTGGTCGGGTGTGATGTAGCGATGGTCAGCGGTCCAGCCTCGCTCGCGCATCTGGGCCAGCGCTGCGTCGACGCCCGCCCGGATCTTCCCCTCGTCGAGCCCCGGCGGCAGGCCGGGATCGGAGAAGTCCACCATGGAGGGATCGATCCCCACCAGCAGCACGCGCGTCATGTCGAAACCCCCCGGTCCTGTGGCAGGCTAGCTTAGCTATTGAAGGACGCAAAGACCGGGGAGGCGGGAGCCCGCGCCGCGCAATATCCCCCAAGACGCCCCCGACGCTTCGCGCCAAGTTGGACACGTCCATCCGGCCGAAGGAAAAACATGTCCACATCGATGCCGTCGACAGCGACCCCGACCGTGCAAACTAGGCTGATCGTCGGCATCGTCGTGGCGGCGCTGGCTGTTTTGGCCCTGGTGATCGCCGATCTGGCGAGCGGGGGCCGTCCCGACCCGCCAGCGCTGCGCGCCGCGGCCACTCTGCTCGACGGCCCCTGGCGGTTCCATACCGGCGACGACCCACATTGGGCGGACGCCGAGACCGACGACAGCGCTTGGGAGCGGATCGACCTGACGCCTAAGCCGGGCAGCCACGATGGCGACGTGGGCCTGCCCGACTACGTCGACGGGTGGATGGCGCACGGCCATGCCGGCTATCGCGGCTACGCCTGGTATCGGCGCACGGTGGCTGTGCCGGCCGGACCGGCAACCTGGGACATCCTGGGGCCGAGCCTCGTCGACCATGGCTACGAACTCTACTGGAATGGACGGCTGCTCGGCGGATCGGGCAGGATCGGCTCGTCCCCACGCCTCGTCGGCACCCGGCCGCTGAGGTTCGCCCTACCGGCCGACGCGGCGGGCGCCATCGGCGTGATCGCCGTGCGCGCCTACATGAGCCCGAAATCCAAAGGCAATCCGACCGCCGGCGGGATGCACAGCGCGCCCATCCTCGCGCCGCGGCCGGTCGGCGAGGCGCTGCACAGCGCGCACTGGCAGCGAACCATCGCCGGCTACATCGCCGATGCGGTCGAGCCCGCGGCCATGGTGGCGCTGATCGGCCTGATGCTCTGGCGTTGGCCCTCCAGCGGACAGAAGGGGTTCCTGATCTTCGCAGGCGTCGCCCTGGCGCTGACCGCGGCCAGGCGTCTCAGCAACGCGCTCGCCTCCTGGACCGACCTGGAGGACCTGACGGCCTACGCGTGGATGGCGACCTGGATGTCCGCGCCCACCGTCGCCGCCTGGACACTCGCCTGGAACCGCTGGCGAGGGCCTCCTTGGCGGTGGATCGACGCCGCGGCGGTGGTCCTGGCGGTGGTCGGGATGATCGGGGCCGGCCGCCACGCCGCCGGCCTGACGAGCTTCAGCCGGTTCGCATCGATCGCCCTGCTTGTCGTGATCGGCGCGCGCATCGCCCGCGACGGACCGCTGCGCAGCCTGGCTCTCGTCACCCTGGCCGCGATCATGGCCGGCGTGTTCGGCGGCGAGCTGCTCGACTGGACGGGCCTGCCGGGCATCTGGTTTCCGCTCGGCATCGGCGTCTCGCGGACCCAATACATCTACGCGCTCGCGATTCCGCTCCTTGCCATCCTGATCGTACGGGCGCCGATGAGAGCCGGCGAGCGACACCAAGAATCCACGGAAAACTTGACATCCTGGGATTTCGATGTTCTTGTTTTGTTCATGTCAGGCGCGGGCAGTTATATACTTGACGGAACAGACCCTAGGGCATAGCTTGTTCCTACGAGGACAAGCCGATGAATCTTACCGACAAAATCTTTCACGACGACGAGGCCGCCCGCATCCACCTGGAAGCGCAGCGCTGGCCCGATGGCGCGTACTGCCCTCATTGCGGTGAGTGCGAGAAGGTCACCCTTCTGGGCGGCAAGAGCACCAAGCCCGGCACCTACATCTGCAAGGCCTGCCGTACCAAGTTCACCGTCACCGTTGGGACGGTGTTCGAGCGCTCGCACATCGGCCTCGCCAAGTGGATGCTGGCGTTTCGGCTGATGGCGTCGGCCAAGAAAGGCGTCTCCGCTCACCAGCTGCACCGCTCGCTTGGCGTGACCTACAAAACCGCGTGGTTCATGGCCCATCGCATCCGCGAGGCCATGCGCCTTGATGCGCCCGAGCCCATGGGCGGCGAAGGCAAGGTGATCGAAGCCGATGAGACCTACGTGGGCGGCAAGGAGTACAACAAGCACAAGAACAAGCGCTTGGGCCACCGCGACCATCTGGGCGGCAAACAGGCCGTGGTGACGCTCGTTGAACGCGACGGTTCGGCCCGCTCGTTCCACGTCGCCAACGTCAATTCCAACACCCTGCGCCGCGTGATCGTGAAGACCGCCAGCCGCAAGTCGCACCTGATGACGGACGGCGCCATCTTCTACAAAGGCATTGGCCGCGAGTTCGCCGGTCACTCGTCCGTTGACCACAGCAGCGGCGAGTACGTCCGCCAGGGCCACCACCACAGCAACACCGTTGAGAACTACTTCTCCATCCTCAAGCGCGGCATCGTCGGCACGTTCCACCACGTCTCAGAAGCGCACCTCTCGCGCTATCTGGACGAGTTCGATTTCCGCTATTCCAACCGCGAAGGGCTGGGCGTTTCCGACGCCATGCGCGCCGACCTGATGCTCAAGGGCAGCACCGGTAAGCGCCTGATGTATCGGCGGTCTGACGAAGCCGCGTACGCGTAAACAGAAGGCGCGACGTCTGATTCGACTCCGCAAGGCCAAGGTGTGAAGTTCAACCACCAGGGGCAGCGCGGGGGAAGTTGGTGCCGAGATACGTCTTCCCCTGCAGCCTCTGCGGGGCGCCACTTGAGGTGCCCACGATGGGCGGCGCTTACGAGACTTTCGTGAACAGCAGCATGAGGTGCTGGAATTGCGGGGAGTTCAGCGCGATTCCCAACGGGACATATAGCTTTCTGGATGATGTTGTCTCGGCGTTTAGAGGTGCCGACGAAGATCAGCTTAGGCGATTTAGAACCCTCGCCGCCGACGCCGCCAGCGGCGCGATATCTGCCGATTCAGCCGTGTCTCAGGCCGCCAGCATCCGTCCGGAATTCGGGCGCATTTTCAAAACCGCACTGGCGTGGGGAATTCCCAATCTCGTCGCGCCAGCCATCGCCATCTGTCTCGCTTGGGCCGCAAAACAGTCGTCCGACCAGAGCGGCAATCAACTGCACAAAGACCTTCTCGCTGTTCAGGCTGAAAACGTCTTAGTCGTTCAGGAACTTAAGCATCTCAGTGAAATCGAAGCCACGTCGCCGCCGCCATCCCAGAAGCTATCCAAGCCCCCGACCAACCAATCGACAGCCAACGCAGCCTCACCGACAAACCGTCATTCGCGGCGTAGAAACGCCAAACTTTCTCGAAAGCCATAGCTAAAATCTATGGCATCGGCTCCTTCACTACAAGTCCATCTATGACTTGGGCTTGGGTACCGGGGGCTTGTGCGGCTTCGGCGGCATCCGCAGCGCGTTCGCCACGCCGCGATCAAAGCGCTCTTGAGCGCCAGGTTCATCGGTAGGGGGCTTATCGGTCATGACCAATGTCCACACGATAAAAGGCTACGCCAATACTTACATGATCCTGATGCAGGAAATCCGCGACCGCCACGCGGTCATGGCCGGCATCTTGGACAACACCACCCGGCTGCCGGAATTTGCCAAAAACGAAATCTGCTACATCCAACTTCGTATGACTTGTGAACTGATAGCCCTGGGCTGCCTCGTTGCCCATGGAGACATCCCGCAAACCAGATCTGCCAAAATCTCTGCGATGTGGAACGCTGAGCAGATCATGGGGGCGCTTAGCGCGCTGCATCCTGATTTCTTTCCCAGGCCGGAACCCGTCGCGAGAATCGGGCCGCCGCTGCCCCTGCAATTCGCCCCAATGACAAAGCGAGGGCTCGCCGACCTCTATGCGGAATCCGGAAGGGTTCTTCATCGCGGTGCGATGCTAACTCTGGACCGCCCCACGCCAGGAGGCCGCGACAGGATTGTAGCGTGGATGACCCGTCTCACCGGTCTGTTGTCGCAGCACCGCATCCAGCTGCTCGATCCCGACCATCAGCTATGGTGCACCATGAACACCGCCGGTTATGGCGGTCGAGTCACCACCTACCTCATGCGCTCCACCGGCCTCGGTAAGGACGACTACACACAGGTACTTGCCCCCGACGACCTCGCCTAAGCGAGGCCCATTGCTGAGGGTCCAGTTAGGTACGTCGAGTGCCGGCCTGTCACGCGGCGAATCGATGGGGGCGTTCTGGCGTTCCGTCAAGTATATAACTGCCCAGGCGCGAGCCCCACCGCCGAACGCCGCGAGCAGATGCTGGGAATTCTCGCCGAGAAGACCCTGGCGCTTGCCTGCGCGGTGCAGCAGCGGGCGCTGGAGGCCGAGACGGCCGAGGAGATGGCGCAGCTCAGCCACGCCTTCGTCCGGCTCAGCCGCTCGGTGCGCCAGTCGATCGCGCTCCACGCCAAGGAGGAGCGCGAGCGCCTACGCGGCGATCACGAGGCCACCCAAGCCAAGGCTAAGGCCCGCGCGCCCGCCGTCGCGCGGCGCAGGCAGCTGCTGAAGCGCGAGGTCGAGGATATCCTCTGCGCCGACTGGGACCCCGGCATCGAAGAAGACGACGGCGAGTCCTACGAATTCGCACGCTCGCTCAGCGAACGGCTCGATGACCTCGCCGAAACCGAGGACTTCCTGGATATCGACCCGGACCAGCTCATCGCCCAACTCTGCGAAGACCTCGCCGAGGAAGCCGCCCGCGCCGACGCGGTGCTCGCGCCGCACAAGGCCGCGCCCAGGGCCGCTCCGCGGCCGGGGTCAGGCCCCACACCAGGGCCCAGGCCCAACGGCCAAGATCCCACGCCGCCCACCGACAGCTCCTGATCCGCTGATCCTCACCCGTGCGCCAACGCCCCCACCGTATAAAGACCAACCGCGGAGATCGCTGAGATACGCGGAGGGGACGGCATCTGCCGCCTGGCCAACGGCCTTTGACCCAGGCTGGGTCGCTCCGCGTATCTCTGCGCTCTCCGCGGCTGATCCCTTCGAACGCGCCGAGCACCGGTTGACGTCGGGGCGTGCTTGCTCCTGGCCGGTGTTGCCCTAGGGTCGGACGTGCAAACCGGCCGCGGCGAACTCTTGGAGGTCTAGATGGCCGATGAAATCATCCTGCACCACTACGACACCTCTCCCTTCTCGGAGAAGGTGCGGGTCATGCTGGGCGTCAAGGGGCTCAACTGGCGCTCGGTGATCCAGCCGGTGATCATGCCCAAGCCCGAACTGATCCCGCTGACCGGCGGCTACCGGCGCATCCCGGTTCTGCAGATCGGCGCTGACATCTATTGCGACACCCAGGTGATCCTGGCCGAGATCGAGGCGCGGCACCGTAAGCCCGACGTGATCAAGGGCGCCGACTGGGCCGTCAATCTATGGGCCGACCGGCTGTTCTTCCAGGCGACCGTCGCGGTGGTGTTCGGCGAGATCGGCGAGGCGGTGCCGGCCGAGTTCATCGCCGACCGGGAAAAGCTCTCCGGCCGGCCCTTCGACATCGCCGCCATGAAGGCCGCGGCCGGGCCGATGAAGGCCCAGTGGCGCGCCCAGGCCGCCTGGATCGAGCGCGGCCTGGCCAGCAACGATTTCCTCGGCGGCTCGACGCCGTCGCTGTCCGACATCGCCGCCTACATGAACATCTGGTGGCTGGGCCGCGCCGCGCCGGGGCCGGCGGCGGCGCTGCTGGACGGCCTGCCGAAGACCACAGCCTGGCGCGAACGGGTGAAGGCGCTCGGCCACGGGCGGCGGACCGACATGACCGGCGCCGAGGCGCTGGAAGTGGCCATGCGCGCCTCGCCCGCCGCCACGCCGAGCAGCGACGCCGCCGATCCCTCGGGGCTGAAGCCTGGGGACGCGGTCGCGGTGCGCGCCGACGACTATGGCCGCGACGCCATCGAGGGCAGGCTGGTCTCGGTGTCGCCGGAGCGCATCACCATCGCCCGCGACGCCGGCGAGCTCGACCTGACCCACGTCCATTTCCCCTGCGTCGGCTATCTGCTGAGCGCGGCCTGACGATCCCCATCTGACTTTCTGGCCCCATCTGACTTTCTGGGAGGCTTCAAATGAACGACCGCGTGACGGTGGAAATGAAGGACGGAGTCGCCGACGTGCGCCTGGTCCGCACCGACAAGATGAACGCCCTGGACAACGCCATGTTCGCCGCCCTGGTGGAGACCGGCGAGCGGCTGAAGACGCAAGCCGGCGTCCGCGCCGTCGTGCTGTCCGGCGAGGGCCGCGCCTTCTGCGCCGGGCTCGACATGGGCAATTTCGCCCAGATGGCCTCGGGCGAGGGCCGCCGCTCGTCGGAGGCGCTGGTGACCACCAAGCGCACGGCGGGCGGATCCAATCATGCCCAGCACGCCTGCATGGTCTGGCGCGAGATCCCCGTGCCGGTGATCGCCGCAGTGCATGGCGTGGCGTTCGGCGGCGGCTTCCAGCTGGCGCTGGGCGCGGACCTGCGCTTCGTGACGCCGGACGTGAAGCTGGCGGTGCTGGAGATCAAGTGGGGCCTGATCCCTGACATGGCCGGCATGGTGCTGATGCGCGGCCTGGTGCGCGACGACGTGGCGCGCGAGCTGACCTACACCGGCCGCATCTTCGGCGGCGAGGAAGCCGTCAAGATGGGCCTCGCCACCCGCGTCTGCGCCGACCCCTTGGCCGACGCGCTGACGCTCGCCGCCGAGATCGCCGGCAAGAACCCGCACGCCATCCGCGCCGGCAAGCGGCTGCTCAACCTGATGGGCGAGGGCGACCAGCACGCGATCCTCCTGGCCGAGAGCCAGGAGCAGGGCGCGCTGATCGGCTCACCCAATCAGGTCGAGGCCGTCATGGCGAACCTGCAGAAACGCAGTCCCCAATTTGCCGACTAAGCTTCGCCGACTAGGTTCAGCGCGCCGCGATGTGGACGATGCTGGGATCGTGTGACTGGGCGAGCGTGTCCCGCACGGCGCGATCCACGCAGGCGCGGGTTTCTTCGACCCGGTAGGCGGAGCCGGGCACGGCGTCCTGGCAGACCTTGCGGGCGGCCTGGAAGACTTCGGCGCGCACTTGGGTGGGAGATTTGCCTTCTGTCGAGACGCGAATGGATTGCGCGCTCGCGCTGGAGGCGATGAGGGCGGCCGCGGCCGCGAGGATAACGATACGGTTCATGTGCTTGGTTCCGGGTTGAGGTTGTTGCCAACCCCTTCACCGGCGTTCCCTTAGGCGGTGGCTGGATACTGACGTCAGCCTGTCGCCTGCGAGGACCTTTACCCGCGATTCCGTACCGATCAATCGAAAAAATATTGCGACGCAGCAAGATCATTGCACTGCACAAAAGTGAGGCTGCTTTTGCCTCAGCCGCGCCCAATGAAGGGCATGTTTGTCGCCATAACCGTCATGAACTGCACATTGGCCTCCAACGGCAGCCCGGCCATGTAGACCACGGCATCGGCGACGGCGGCGACATCCATCACCGGCTCGGCGCCGATGGCGCCGTCGGCCTGCATGACGCCCTTGCTCATGGCGCGAGTCATCTCGGTGCCGGCGTTGCCGATATCGATCTGGCCGCAGGCGATGCCGTAGGCGCGGCCATCCAGCGAGGTGGAGCGCGTCAGACCGGTGATGGCGTGCTTGGTTGCGGTGTAGGCGACCGAGCGGGGCCTGGGCACATGGGCGGAGATCGAGCCGTTGTTGATGATCCGCCCACCCAGCGGGTCCTGGTCCTTCATCAGCCGGAACGCGCCCTGCGTGCAGAGAAAGGCGCCGGTGAGATTGATGTCGACCACCCGCTTCCAATGCTCGATGGAGAGCTCCTCCAGCGGCACGGGCGGCGCGCCGGTCCCGGCGTTGTTGAACAGCAGATCCAGCCGCCCGAACCGCGCCTTGGCGGCGTCGAAGAGCGCGGTGACGGAGGCCGGGTCGGCGACGTTGGTGGGTTGGGGCAGGGCGCGGCCCGCGGCGTCGCCCGCGAGGCTCGCGGTTTCGTCCAGTAGCTCGGCCCGGCGCCCCGCCAGGACCACCGACCAGCCGCCGGCCAGTAGCGCCAGGGACACAGCCCGGCCAATCCCGCTGCCCGCGCCGGTGACGATGGCGACCTTGGCTGTTGCGCTGTCCATTTGGGCTGGATAGCGCTAAGCGGATCGAAAGCCCAGTATGGGGCTGACCTCGGGGGAAACCATGGTCGATGCTGCGGCGCCGCCGCCCGCCACTGTGGAAGTGGTCGTGGTCTATCCGCCCCGCCTGAAGCCGCTCGGCGGCGAAGCGGTGTTCAGCACCGTGCAGATCACGCCGGAAATTCTGAAGGCGACGCCGCGCCTGGATCAGGCGCTGGAGACCGCGCCTGGCGTGTCGCTGTTCCGCCGCACCACCTCGCTGTCGGCCAATCCGACCACCCAGGGCGTTTCGCTGCGCGCCATCGCCGGCTCCGGCGCGGGCCGGGCGCTGGTGACCCTGGACGGAGCCCCGGTCAACGATCCGTTCGGCGGCTGGGTGATCTGGACGGCGCTGCCGTCGGAAGGCATCGAGGGCGTCAACATCGTGCGCGGCGCGGGCTCCGGCCCCTACGGCGCCGGCGCCCTGACCGGCGTCATCGAACTGCAGGAGCGTGGCGCGCGCGACGGCCTGGGCGCCCTGGACATCTCGGCCGGTGAACGCGGCTCCTATCGCGCCGCCGTGAGCGGCGGCACCAAGGACGTGCTGCTGACCGTCTCAGGCGAGAGCAACGACGGCTACATCCCGGTGCGCGGGCCATCGCAGGGCGCTGCCGACACGCCGCTGGATCTGGAAGACGCTAACGCCTCGGTCCGCTTCCAGCACAGCTTCGGCTCGGTGCAGGCGGCGTTGCGGCTGGAGACCTTCGAAGAACGCCGCGGCGCCGGCCTCCTGGGCGCGCGCTCCACGGCCACGGGCGACGCCGAGACCCTGACGATCGCCCAGCCGGCCGGTGAAGGCGTCGGCGGCTGGCGGCTGCAGGCCTGGGCGCGCGGCAGCGACCTGGCCAACACCTCGGTCGCCGTGGCCGCCAACCGCGCCACGACCACGCCGGCCAACAACGAGTTCTCCACGCCCGCTCAAGGCTATGGCCTGAACGCCGCTTGGCAGGGCCGCGAGGGCGGCCTCTCCTGGGAGCTGGGCGCCGACGCCCGCTGGGCGATGGGCACCGACCATGAGCGCTTCAAGGTGGTCAGCAACCAGTACACCATGGGCCGCGACGCCGGCGGCCAGACCTTTGTCGGCGGCGGCTATGTGGACGCCGACTATGCGAACGGCCCCTGGCTGGTGACCGCAGGCGCCCGGCTGGACGAATGGAACTCCAGCGACGCGCGGCGCCATGAGTTCGTGCTGGCGACCGGCGTCACCACGCTGAACAGCCCGGCGCCGGACGCGTCCGGCACCGTGCCCACCGGCCGCATCGGGGTGCGCTATTCAGTCGATCCCGACTTGTGGCTGCGCGGCGCCGCCTATGCCGGCTTCCGGGCCCCGACGCTGAACGAGCTGGAGCGCCCGTTCCGGGTCGGCAACGACGTCACCGAGGCCAATCCGCTGCTGCGCCCCGAGAAGTTGGATGGCGTCGAGATCGGCATCGGCGGCGATCAGGTCGCCGACGCCAGGTTCAACTGGCAGACCACGCTGTTCTACAACGAGCTCAAGGACCCGATCACCAACGTCACCATCGGCGTGGGACCGGGCACGCTCCCGGCCCTGCCGATCGCCGGCTTCATCGTCGCCGGCGGCACGCTTCGCCAGCGGCAGAACGCCGGACAGATCAACGCCTGGGGCGTGGAGGGCGACGCCAACGGCGAGATCTTCACGACGCTCTCCTGGCGCACGGCCTTCGCCTTCACCCACGCCCGCGTGGACGGTGAGCGCGCCGCGCCGCAGCTCACCGGCCTGCGGCCTGCCCAGACTCCGGCCTGGACCGTCACTGGCGGCCTGGATTGGCGCGCCATGGAGAAGCTGACGCTGTCCTCGACGGTGCGCTATGTCTCGACCCAGTACGACGACGACCAGAACACCCGGCGCCTGCCGCCGGGCGCGGAGTTGGATGGCCGCGCGGCCTGGGCGATCGCGCCGGGCGAGGAAGTCTATCTGGCGGTCGACAACATCGCCGACGCCCACCTCTCCACCGGCAAAGCGGCGGACTTCACCGACAGTTGGAGTGAGCCCAGGACCTTCCGGGTCGGGTTTTCGTATCGGCGCTGAAATCGAGAATGAAACAATTCGCGTAGCGCGCGAATACTTCATGCCTAAATAGGCAATACAATAATAAACCCAATAAATGGTAGTAAATCTCCCTGGACCGCTTCTGGGGTTGTTTATGACGATTCAATCTTCCAGCCAGCTCATCCGTCTGAGATCTGCTTGCGCTGTTGCCGCAGCCTGTTTCGTTGGCGGCCTGGCCCTCATCGCGGCGACACCGGCTGCGGCTGCGGTGGTCGTCGGTGTGGAGTCCGGGATATCCATGGACGACATCGCCGATGGGCACGTGTCGAGCGCCGCGCAAAATACTGGCCTGAAGCAACCGGCCGGCCCGCTCACCGTCAACCTCAGCGTCTCCGACGATTTCGGTGCGCTGGGGAAATCATCCGTCACGGCGTATGTGACCTCGTTCTACGGACTCCTGGACGCCGGCGCCTCGGGGTCCACCGTGGGCGGCCCTGGCGGTGGCGGCAGCGAGGCGCGCGTCGGGGCCACCGTTGTCGGCGCGCCCCAGGGATACTACGCCGACCTGATCACGGTCGGGTCGAGCACGCTCGCGGCGGGGAGCGATGTGATCCTGAGCTACGAGTTGAAAGGGTCTCTGAGCGGTTCCTGCGCGGCCGTAGAGGGATGCGTCGCAAGTATGAGCACGGAATTCCAGCTCATCAATGAGCAGAACGGCGCGACGCCGGCGTTCAATTTCGACATTATCCACGGCCTTGGGACCTACGACGAGACGATCACCGTCCACGCCCAAGTGGGCAACCAATTGGAAGTCTACGGCCGGCTGTTCGCGGCGGGCGAGGCGGACAACTACGGCAACACCGGGCCGGCCAGCTTCAGCTACAGCGACCCCTCGACGATGAACATCTTCGCCCTGACGCCGGACGTCACCCTGACCAGCGAAAGCGGCCACGACTATGGCTTGGGTGGCGTTCCGGAGCCGGCGACCTGGGCGCTGCTCTGCGGCGGGTTCCTGGCGGTGGGCGGCGCGCTTCGGCGCCGGCGTCTCGCGCCCGTCTAGCTTCCGACGTCAGGCCGGCGCCGCCGCGGCCATCACCTCTTCGTGGCGGGCCAGCACCCGCGGCCACAGCGTGGCGGCTTCCGGCACATCGAGGTCGAACTCGCGGGCGAGGACCTCGACCCATTCCTCCGCCGAGCCGATGGTCTCCTGGGTGACGCCGGCCGGGGTGACCCGGCGCAGGACCCGGCCGCGCATCTGCAAGATCTCATCGGCGCGGTGGCGCTGCACGATGGCGTTCAGGACGAAGTGGGAGTCCGGGGCGTACTGGAGCCATTCGCAACGCCCCGACAGCAGCTCCGGGTCGGCGGGCTCGACCTGAAAATCGAAGGATTTCGCGCCGCCGAACTCGTGATTGTGGAACCGCCACCAGCCCTCATCCATGGCCTCCAGTCGGAACGGGTAGCCGCCGAAGCTCAGGGCCGCCGGCGCGAGCGGGAAGGGATCGAGCGCGCCGTCGCCGAAGCCCACGTCGGCGATCCACGGCTCGCCGTCGATCTCGACCAGCAGCACCAGGTGGTTGCCGATGACGATGTCGCCCATGAGTTCGCGCATCGCCGCCCCGGCCATGCGGGTGACCTTGAAACCGATCTCGGCCAGCACCGCGCCGAACAGGCCGTTCATCTCGTAGCACCAGCCGCCGCGCCGCCGGGTGACGATCTTGTCGAACGCCGCTGCCGGGTCTGTGGTCAGAGGCCGGCCGAGCTGCACGTCGAGGTTTTCGTAAGGGATGGTGAGCAGATGGGCGCGGTGCAGGGCAGTAAGCGTCGCCAGGTCCGGCTTCGCCTCGCCCTCGAAGCCTATGCGCTCGTAGTAGGCCTGAAGGTTCATGCGCCCAAGGTAGCGCTTCGCCGCGCGGCCGTCTGCCCGGCGCGCACTCATCGCCCGTCACGCTCTAAGCCAACGCTGCGCAGACGGCGGCAGCGGACGCTAAGCAATCATTTCAATGCTTGCTCAAATGAAACAATTCGCGCGGCGCGCGAATACACAAAGGAAGCCTAAATAGGCAATATAAATAGAGATTTTGCCTGCGGTATCCTTGCGCTCTTATCCAGTGTCAGGAGCCAGTGACATGCGTCGTCGTTCAGCGGCCACGGCCGTGGTTTTCGTTCTGGCCGGCCTGGGGTTCGTCGTCGCCATGCCTGCGGTCGCGGCCACCTATGGCTTGCAGACGCAACTCTTCATGGACGGCCGCGACGGGCCGAACGCACCCTTCCAAGTTGGCAACACGGGGCTGGTGCCATCGACCACGCCACTGACGCTCAACTTCTCGTTCAGCAGCAATACGGCCGTGGACGGCTTTTCGACCGCGTCGGGCACAGCGACCTCCTTTTATGGCTTCCTCGATGCCTCGGGCAGCGCCAGCACCGCACCGGGGGTCAACAAGGGTGGAACCGAGGCGCGCGTGACGCCCGACGTTGCGGGGGCGCCGGACGCCTTCTTCGAGGATCAGATCACCGTTGGGTCCAGCACGCTCGCCAACGGGACGCCGGTCATCCTGGATTTCCTTTTGCACGCGTCGGGCACGGCGACGGCAATCTCTGGTGGCGATGAACTGGCCAGCGCGGAAATGCACACCGAGTTCCAGCTCCTCGACTTCAACCGGGAGGCCAACCCCGGCTCGAACTTCGACATCATCTATGGTCTGGGCACGTACGATCAGGTCGTCAGCATCCAGGCCGAGGTCGGCGATGTGCTGGGGATCCACGGGTCGCTGTTCGCCGACGGCAACGCGCCAGACTTCGACGGGCTGGGCCCGGCCAGCTTCAGCTACAGCGACCCCGCGAGCCTGCACATCCTGGCGGTGACGCCCGATCTGGACCTGGTCAGCGCCAGCGGCCACGACTACAGCCCGGGCGGCGTGCCGGAGCCGGCGGCCTGGGCGCTGATGCTGGCGGGCTTTGCCGGCGTGGGCGTGGCGTTGCGCCGCCGCCGCACTCAGGTCGCCTAGCCCTTCTTAGGAGGCTCCCCGGCCGCGGCCCCGGTGATCAGCTCAACGATCTGCGGATTGATGTTGTCGACGCCCTTTTCCATCATGTGCTGGACGATCCGCGCGCCCACGGCGCCCCGAACCTGAGTGGTGAACTCCTCCTTGTTCTCCTTGACCCAGGCCATGGAGGCGGAACGGTTGTCGTTCAGGTTCTGGAAGTGCGGGAACACGTAGCGGGCCATCAGCTCATAGGAGTGCTTCGTCGCGCCCCAGTTGGCCCAGTTGTGCGCCATCAGCAGGAAGGCGCCGAAGCCGCCGCCGCTCTCGTCGACCAGCTGCTGGATGCGGGCGATGGCGTCGTCGGGCGTGCCGACCACGGCCATGCCACTCTCGACCATGGCCTTTATGGGATCGTCGCCCTCCGGGACGATCGGCAGATTGGCGATCTCGCGGAAGTAGAAGATCCACTTTTCCAGGCCAAAGCGGATGTCCTCCATCGCCTGTTCGCGGGTCTCGGCGATGTGCATGGGGCCGACCAGGCGCCAGGCGTTGCGGTCCATGGTGTGGCCATGAGTGGCGGCCTGCTCCTCGGCGATCGCCCAGTTCGACTTCAGCGCGTTGAACCCGCCCGTCGACGTCGCGCCGAGCGAGAGCAGGCCCAGACCGTGCTGGCCCGCCGCCCGCGCACCGGTCGGCGAGACCTGGCTGGCGACGGCGATCTCGACGCTGGGCCGCGAATAGGGCGTCATCTGCAAACGGGCGCGGTCGAGCTCGAACCAGTCGGACTTGTGGCTGACCTCTTCGCCGCGCAGCAGGCGCACGATGCAGCCGAGCGCCTCGTCCATGCGGTCGCGCTGCTTGGCGACCGGGATGCCCATCATGAAGGCGTCGGAGACCAGGGCTCCAGGCCCCGCGCCGAACATCACCCGTCCGCGCGTCATGTGGTCGAGCTGGTTGATCCGGTCGGCCAGCATCAGCGGGTGGTGGTAGGGCAGCGACGAGACGCCGGTGCCCAGCCGGATGTGTTTGGTCCGCTCGGCGGCGGCGGCGATGAACACCTCGGGACTGGCGATCAGTTCATAGGCCGCCGAGTGATGCTCGCCGATCCAGGCCTCGTCGAAGCCCAGTTGATCCATCCACTCGACCAGCTCCAGGTCGCGCTGGATCGCCAGCGTCGGGTTCTCGTCCAGCGGATGGAAGGGCGCGATGAAGGCGCCGAAGCGCAGGCGTTGGGGCAGCATGGGTGGATCCTCCCGATCTCGTTGGGATGACCTTAGAGGGCGGACGGAAGGTAAGGCTAGGCGGCCTTCCGCGTCGCCTGCTTCGCGGCCTTGTCTCGGGCCGTCTCCAGGAAGCGCAGGGCGGCGAGTTCGAAGGCGCGATCGCTGGACCCAGGCTTGAGGTTCAGGGCGCCGGCCTGGTAGGCGTCCAGCACGGCGGGATCGATATAGGCCTTGCGGCAGACCGCCGGCGTGTTGCCGAGCACACTCGCGACCGCCTTTACGCAGGTATTGATGTTGCGTTTGACCCCGCTGTCGTTGGCGCAGGCCGGTAGTAGGACCAGGGCGCGGGCGGCGGCGAGCGTGCCGGCCCAGGTGCGGAAGTCCTTGGCCGAGAAGTCTTCGCCGAGCACGCCGCGGATATACGCGTTGACGTCGGCGGACTCGACCGCGTGGCGATGGCCGTCGTGGTCCAGGTACTGAAACAGCCGCTGACCGGGGAGGTCCTGGCAGGCCTTTAGGATGCGGGCCAGGCGGCGGTCGCTGAAGCCCGTGTTGTGGACCTTGCCGCTCTTGCCGCGGAATTCGAACACCGTCTTCGCGGCGCCGATGTGGGCGTGACGGTCGCGCAGCGTGGTCAGGCCGAAGCTGTGGTTGGTCTTGGCGTATTCCTCGTTGCCGACCCGGATCAGGGTGATCTCCATGACCCGGACGACCGCGGCCAGAACCTTCTCGCGCGGCAGGCCCTGGCGGGCGAGGTCGTGGTCGACCTGCTTGCGCAGCCGGGGAAGCGCGCGGCCAAAGGCGATCAGCCGGTCGTACTTGCCGCCGTCGCGCACCTGACGCCAACGCGCGTGGTAGCGGTACTGCTTGCGGCCCTTGGCGTCGCGGCCGGTGGCCTGGATATGACCGTCGGCGCTCGGTGCGATCCAGACGTCGGTCCAGGCGGGCGGGATGACCAGCGCGCGGATGCGGTCGAGCGTCGGCTCGTCGGTGACGGGCTTGCCCTGCGTGTCGAGATAGTTGAACCCGTGCCCGGCCTTGCGCCGGCGAATGCCGGGGTCGAGGTCGCTGACATAGGTCAGGTGCGCGGCCCGAAGCTCGTCCGCGGGAATGGTCTGGTCGGCGAGATTCCTGGCCATTTTGCGCCCTCCACTGCACTCAAGCTGCGCCAACGTGATATGCGCGGCACGGTTCCGGAGATCGCCTTGAACTACCGCCACGCCTTCCATGCAGGGAACTTCGCCGACCTGGTGAAGCACGCCGCGCTCCTGCAGGTCCTGGCGCGGCTGGTGGGCCAGCCGCTCACCGTGATCGACACCCACGCCGGGCGCGGCCTCTACGATCTGGCCGGCGCGGAGGCCAAGAAGTCCGGGGAGGCCGAGGCCGGGATTGTGCGGCTGATGGCGGCGACGGACGCGCCCGGCGAGTTCGCGCCCTTGGCGGCGGCGGTGCGCAAGTTGAACGGCGGCGGGCCGGTGCGGCGCTATCCGGGCTCGCCTTGGCTGATCGCCGAGGCGCTGCGGCCCGGCGACAACTACCTCGCGTGCGAACTGCGGCCGGACGAGCATCAGGCGCTCAGCGAGCGGATGCGGGGCAAGCGCGGCGTCCGCACCCTCTGCGCGGACGGCTACGACGTGGCGGTCGCCCAGACGCCGGTGTCGGGCCGTGTCCTGATCCTGATCGATCCGCCGTTCGAGCGGGCCGATGACTACGTCCGGATCGTCGAGACTCTGGCCGCCGTGCGCCGGCGCAACAGCGCGGCCACGGCTCTGGTCTGGCTGCCGCTGAAGGACCTGGAGACCTTCGACGGGTTCCTGCGCGATCTGGAGGACGCGGTGGAAGCGCCGGCTCTGGTCGCCGAGACGCGCATGCGCCCGCTGACCGACCCCCTGAAGATGAACGGCTGCGCCCTGGTCCTGCTCGGCGCCCCGGCGGACATGACGGCGCCGCTGGAGGCCATCTGCCGCTGGACGGCGCAGACCCTGGGCGCGGCCGGAACGGCCAAGGTCTACCCGATCTGAGCACGGCGCCTGAGATCGCGGCGCCTGATCACAATCCAGAAATTCACAGACATTTCGCAACTGCGAGATTGTGCTGCGTGTTATGTTGCGACGCACAATCTTCTGCAGGAGACCCGCCATGTCCTTCGCGCCCGAAACCGAAACCCTCAACGATCCGAAGGCCGCGCTGCACGTGCGGGTCGGCATGGCGTCGCCGCTTTGGCCGCTGTTCGCCGGCGCGGCGGTGAGCGGTGCGGCCTGGTGGTGGATGACCCGATGGACGCGGCCCGCCAACCTCGAAGCGATGTTCGGCTCTGCCGTTGAAACGCAGGTCGAGGCGGCGCCCGAGCTGGTGGCGCTGGCTGAACCGGTTGTCGAGGCCGCCGAAGCGGTCGTGGAGGCCGTGGCTGAGCCGGTCGTTGAGACCTTGGTTGAAACGCAAACCGCGGTCGAAACCATCGTCGAGCCGATCGTCGAAGCGGCTCTGGCCCCTGAGCCAGTGGCGGTCGCCGAGCCGATCCTGGAAGCCCCCATGGAAGCCCTCGTCGAAGCCGCCGACGCCCTTGAGCCGGTCGACGGGGAGGCCGCGATCTCGCCGGTGTTGGAAGCCGCGCCACCGGAAACCCTCGAGGCCGCGCCGAAGCCGAAGAAGAAGCCCGCGCCGCCCAAGGCCGACTGACTTGGCGCGGCGTCGCGGCTGCGCCTACAACCGCTGAGGCCGCCTTTTAGGGCGGCGCCGGGTCGGGAGCGGCTTTGAAGCGGGCCTTGGACATCGTCGGCGGCCTGGTCGGGCTGATTGTGCTCTCGCCGCTGCTGGTGGGTCTGGCGCTGGCCGTACGCCTCGGAAGCCCCGGCCCGGCATTGCATTTGTCCAAGCGGGTCGGCCGGCGCAACCGCATCTTCGTCATGCCGAAGTTCCGCACCATGCGGCTGGGCGCCCCGGATGTAGCCACGCACCTGCTGGCCGATCCGGACCAATGGGTGACGCCGCTCGGCCGCTTTCTGCGCCGCACCAGTCTCGACGAAATCCCGCAGCTCTGGAGCGTGCTGAAGGGCGACATGAGCCTGGTGGGGCCAAGGCCGGCGCTGTTCAATCAGGACGACCTGGTGGCGCTGCGCACCAAGGCTGGCGTCGATGCGCTGCGCCCTGGCCTTACCGGCTGGGCGCAGATCAACGGGCGCGACGAGTTGCCGATCCCGGAGAAGGCCGAGCTGGACCGGCAGTATCTTGAGCGGATGTCGTTCGGTTTCGACCTGAAGATCCTCGCCGTGACCGCGCTTTCCGCGTTGTCCGGGCGCGGCGTGAGCCACTAGTCGGGCGCCAACGCCGTTCTGGCGCGTTAGGAACGCTTGGCGTCGAGAGCGCCGACCCCTGGGGAGCACGATCACTTGGCCGCTGACACCACCACGCCGCCTCGCAAGGGCCGCCGGGCGCTGGCCTGGGCCGCCGGCGTTATCCTGGTGCTGGCCATCGGGGTGGCGATCCTGGCGGCCATCTGGGACTGGAACTGGTTCCGCGGGCCGGTGGCGGCTATCGCGTCTGGCCGAATGCACCGGCAGGTGACGATCACCGGCGATCTGCGGGTGCATCCCTGGTCCTGGCAGCCGAGCGCCACCGTGGACGGCGTGCATGTGGCCAATCCCAGCTGGGCTGCCAAGTCAGACCTGGCCGACATCGGCCGGATCGCGGTGCAGATCCGGCTCCTGGCCCTGTTCACCGGCCATCTGGACCTGCGGCTGCTGGAATTCGACCAGCCGAAGGTGGCGCTGTACCGTGACGGCGAGGGCCGCTCGACCTGGGACTTTTCCGATGGCTCCAAGCCCGACGAGCCGCTCCGCCTGCCGCCGATCCGCAAGTTCGTCATCGACGGCGGCCAGCTCAACTACCGCGACGACCAGCGCAAGCTGAGCTTCACCGGCGCCGTGAACGCCAAGGAGCAGCTGGGCAGCGTCGATCGCGGATTCCAGATGACCGGGCAGGGCGCGCTGAACGCCCAGCCGTTCAGCCTGAACGTGACCGGCGGGGCGCTGCTCAACATCGACCGTAACAAGCCTTATCCGTTCGACGCCGAGATCCACGCAGGCCAGACCTATGTGACGGCCAAAGGCGCGGTGCCGAAGCCGTTCGACATGGCCCAGTTCTACATGGACGTGACCTCGCGCGGGCCGGACCTGGCGGACCTCTACGGCCTGACCGGCGTGCCGTTGCCCAACACCCCGCCCTACAACCTGCACGCCCGCCTCTCGCGCGACGTCCACCTTTGGAAGCTGGATGGCCTCGGCGGCAAGGTCGGCAGCAGCGACCTGGCCGGCGCGATCTCGGTGAAGACCGGCGGCCCGCGGCCCTTCATGACCGCCGAGCTGCGCTCGCGAAACCTGGACTTTCCCGACCTCGGCGCCCTGTTCGGCGGCGCGCGCAAGACCGGGCCGGTGGCCTCTCCTAAGCAGAAGTCGGTGGCCCAGGCCATGCAGGCCCAGGCGCGCCTGTTCCCCGACGCGACCCTGGACTTCAGCAAGATCCGTGCGGTCGACGCCGACGTGACCTTCAAGGCCGACGCCATCACCCATGCGCCAATTCCGCTCCGGTCCGCATCGACCCGCGTGAAGCTCACCGCCGGCCTGCTGCGCGCCGAGCCGCTGGAGCTCGATCTGCCGCAGGGCAAGGTCACCGGCTTCGTCCAGCTCGACGGCCGCAAGACCAACGCGATCACCGACCTGGACCTGCGGCTGTCGAACGGCCGGCTGGAGAACCTGGTCCCGGTCAAGTTCCAAGGCGTGCAGCCCTTCGCCGGCGCGGTGGTCGCCCGCGCCAAGCTGCACGGATCGGGCGACTCCGTGCACGACGCCATGGGCGACGCCGACGGCGAGGTGATGATCGTCGTGCCGAACGGCCAGATCCAGCGCACGGTCGCTGAGTTGGCCGGCGTCGACGCCATCAAGGGCTTGGGCTTGCTGCTCTCCAAGGACCAGACCACGACACCGATCCGCTGCGGCGTCATGCACTTCACCGGCCGCGGCGGCGTGTTGTCGGCCGACCGGCTGATCGTCGACACGGACCCGGTGCTGATCAGCGGCGGAGGTGTGATCAACCTCGACAAGGAGACCCTGGGCTTTTCGGTCAAGGGCCATCCGAAGAAGTTTCAACTGGTGCACCTGCTGGTCCCGATCACCGTCAGCGGACCGCTGCTCAGCCCCAAGGTCAGCATCCACAAGGGCGGCGCCATAGCCCAGGGCGGCGTGGCCGTGGCGCTGGCCACCGTGCTGTCGCCGGTCGCGGTCCTGCTGCCGTTCATCGACGCGGGGCTGGCCAAGGACGCCAACTGCGCGGGCCTGGTCGCAGAAGGGAAGGCTGAGGGCGCTCCGGTGAAGGCCGGGACCGTCACGGCGCCTTCCAAGGCCGGCCCCAAGCATTGACGCGCGCCGCCTGATCCCGCCTGATCCGCCGCTCGGACGGAAGCAGGGGGGGCAGGCTATGCGGACGATCTTGCAGACGGGGGCCATCGGCCTTCTCGCCGTCGGACTGGTCGGCGCCGCGGCGGCCGCGCCCGTCCCAGGCCCAGCGCGGACGGTCACCGATCCGAAGAGCGTGGTCTCCAGCCAGCAGCCCGCGACGGCGCCAACCCCCATCGCTGAGCTGTACAACAACCGCGCGGCGCTCGACGCCGCCTGGTCGGTCGACGGGAAATGGGTGGTGGTCTCGGCCAATCTCTCCGGCCGCTACAACCTGTGGAAATACAGTGCCGAGGGTGGCGCGCCGACCCAGCTCACCCATTCCGACGACCGCCAGTCGGGCCTGACGCTCTCGCCGGATGGCAAGTGGGTGGTCTATCAGCAGGATCACGGCGGCGACGAGATGTACGACCTCTACGCCGTACCCCTGGCGGGCGGCGAGCCGGTGAACCTGACCAACTCGCCGAGCGTCTCGGAGACCGGCGCGCGGTTCTCGCCGGACGGCAAGACGCTGGCCTTCGCCGCCAAGGCTAAGACCTCGCCGATCAGCAATGTGGCGGTGCTCGACATGGCGAGCCACAAGGTGCGGCTGCTGAACGAGGAGAAGACGCTCGACAACCGCTGGGCGCCGGTCGGCTTCACGTCGGATGGCAAGGGCCTGATCGCCAATCGGAGCGATGTCGGATCGACCACCGGCAGTGTCTGGCGCCTGGCGCTCGCGGGCGGCGCCCCCAAGCGGCTGGATGCGCCCGCCGCCGACAAGGTGCGGATCTCGGCGAGCGACATCTCCAAGGACGGCAAGTCGCTCTCCGTCACCTCGAACGCCAAGGGCGGCTTCGACCAGGCGGGCCTGCTGGACGTGGCGAGCGGCCAGGTGAAGTGGCTGGCCCCCAGCCCGTGGGAGCAGCGCGGCGGCAGCTTCTCGCCGGATGGCGCGTCGGTGATCGTCGCAACCGACGCCGACGGCCGTCAGGATCTCTCGGCCTACAGCCTGAAGACCGGCAAGGCGGCCAAGACCCATCTGCCGGAAGGCTTCAACTTCGAGGCCGGCGGGTCGGACAATCCGTTCACCAGGGACGGACGCCTGCTGGTCGGTCACGACGCCTCGAACACCCCCTTCGACTACTGGGTGCTGAGCCCGGGCGGTGCGGCGAAGAAGCTGACCGGCTTCGCTTCGGCGAGCCTCGACCCGGCGAAGATCCCCACCTCGCGGATCGTCCACTACAAGAGCGCCGACGGGACGTTGATCAGCGCGATCCTGATGGTCCCCTTCGGCCTGAAGCGCGACGGGACCGCACCGGCCGTCGTCGTGCCGCACGGTGGGCCGACCGGCCAGACCACCGACCGCTTCAGCCGCTTGAGCGTCGCGCTTGCCTCCCGAGGCTATGTGGTGATCGCGCCCAATCCGCGCGGCTCGACCGGCTATGGCCAGGCCTTCCAGGACGCTAACCACAAGGACCTGGGCGGCGGCGACCTGACCGACGAGGTCTATGCGGCGAAATTCCTGACCGCGACCGGCTATGTGAACGCCAAGAAGATCGGCATCACCGGCGGCTCCTACGGCGGGTTCATGACCCTGATGGCGGTGGGCAAGACGCCGGACGTCTGGGCGGCGGGCGTGTCGATGTACGGCATCATCAACTGGTTCGAGATGCTGAAGCACGAGGACGCCGGCCTGCAGGCCTATCAGCGCACCCTGATCGGCGACCCGGTGACGGACAAGGCGGTCTATGACGCGGACTCGCCGATGACCTACATCAAGCAGACCAAGGCGCCGCTGTTGATCCTGCAGGGCGAGAACGACATCCGCGTGCCGCGCGGCCAGGCGGCCGAGGTGGTGGCGACGCTAAAGGGTGTAGGGGCGACGGTGGACGTCCACTACTATCCGGAAGAAGGCCACGGCTTCGCCAAGCGCGAAAACCAGATCGACAGCCTGCAGCGGACCATCGACTGGTTCGATAAGTACCTGAAGTAAGGAAGGGCGCCGCCGATCTGAGAGACCGGCGGCGCGCCAGGATCGGATTTGACGGCTCAGGCCGCGAGCAGCATGCGGCGGCGCAGCCGCAGGGTTGCGCCGGCGGCGCCGAAGCCCAGGATCATCAGGGCCCAGCTGGCGGGTTCCGGGACGCCGCCACCGGTCACATCGAGGGTCACGTTGTCCAGCAGCGGGCCGGAGCCATCGGTGCTGTAGCTGCGCAGGTCGATCTGGACCGACCCCGCCTGGGTGGCGGTGAAGCTGATGGTGTGGGTTTGCCACGGATCGGTGCGCCCGACCGGGAAGGCGTCTCCGAACAGGTCGATGCCCGTGGTTTCATTGAGAGGCCCGATGTTGAGGCCATCGACCATCACCGCGTTGATCGTCGTCGGGATGTTTCCGAACAGGAAGCCGGTTTCGTAGGTGTCGTCGGCGTCGCATTTGTCGCAGTCGGCGTGGCTGCCGGAGATGTCGTAGCTGAGCGTGACCACGGCGCCTGCCCCGTAGCTGAAGCTGCTGGCCGTGTGGAACTCGTTCTCGACGGGGCCGCTGTCGCGTCCGTCGAGACCGACGCAGCCGCCCGATCCGCCCTCACAGTGCGCGCCTTCCTTCAGCGAGAACTTGCCGTTGGAGACGGTCCAATTGGCGAAGGCCGTGTAGGGGTTCGCGGCGACGCCGCCGTTCTCGGCGTTGAAATTGTCGCTGAACACCTGGGTGGCCTGGGCGGCGCCTGCGCCAAGCACGGTCGCGGCCAGGGCTGCGGCGGCGATCGCCGCGGCGCGCAGGTACGGGGTTTTGCGGTTCATCTAGACGTCCTCCGGTCAGGCCGCGCGAAGGGGCGGGCTGATGACTGGCGGGACGCTAGGGGCGCGAGCGGTCGTGGCGCAACCACTCGCACCCGAGGTGAGAACTCCTCGCGTCAGTATTGAAAAGCTCGCGGGGATAAGGCCTTGGTGGCGGCCAGGGCGCGGCTAATTCAGCGCTCGGCGGCGTCCCGCAGGCACTTCAGCCAGGCGTCCTCGCGGGCCTTTTCCGCGCTGCGCAGAGTCGTTTCGGCGTCGCGGACGCCGGCGTCGTGCTTGCGCCATTCGGAGACCGCGCCTTCGCGGGCCGCGCGGGCGGCCTCCAGCGTCGGGAACCGCGCCAGCACCGCGCGCACGGAATAGCTCACCGGCGGGCCCACGCTCTCGCGGTCCGGATAGAAGCCGGTGATGCTGTCGTTGCTCTCGGTCTCGATGTGGAAGACGTCCGCCCAGCCGGCGTGGTGGCGCATCAGGGCCCAGGGCCGTTCCATCCGCTCGCTCACCGATATCTCCTCATCCGTCGTGTTCGAATCCGCCTTGGGCGGCATGTCTGGCGGCCAAACTAGCCCAGGCCCAGGCGGGCTCCAACGGCGCAAGCCCGCATTTTGCTGTTTCGTCCTGAACCTGTTCGATGGAAAAGCTTGGCCATAGTTTTCGATCCAGCGATTCTCGCGAGTTCCACCCTTGGCAAAGATCGTTATCGCCCAGCAATTTTGCGGGCCTCCAAGTTCCGGCAACGGCGGCTATGTCTGCGGGGTCCTGGCTAAGGATTTCGAGGGCCCGGTGACCTCGGTCCTGCGCGCCCGTGTGCCGCTGGACGTCAATCTCGACCTCCGCAAGGAAGACGGGGTGATGCAGCTGACCGACGCGGAGGGCGGGCTGGTGGGCCGGGCCCAGCCGGCGGATGCGGCGGTTCTGCCCAAGCCACCCGAGGCGCCCAGCATGCGCGAAGCCAAGCGCGCCGGCGCTCGCCATCTGGGCCATGAGCAGCGTATCCACCCCATCTGCTTCACCTGCGGCACGGAACGGCGCGAAGGCGATGGCCTGCGGGTTTTCCCGGGCCAGATCGAGGGCGCACCGGCCGGCCACGTGGCCTGCGTGTGGATTCCCGACATGGCCTTCGCCGACGCGGAGGGCCTGGTGACCTCGGAGGTGATCTGGGCGGCGCTGGATTGCCCTGGGTTCTTCGCCTGGGTGGCGAAGGAGGGCCGCCACGGCGCCTTGCTCGGCACCATGACCGGCGAGGTTCTGCGCCGGCCGCGCGCCGGCCACGAATATATCGTCATGGCCTGGCCCTTGGAGCGGGATGGCCGCAAGGAGACCGCCGGCGTGGCGCTGTTCGCCATGAACGGCGAGGTGCTGGCCCGCGCGCACCAGGTCTGGATCACCATGGCGACCGGCTTCCAGACCCGGGCGGACGTGGAGACGGCCGAGGCCGCGCGACCGTCAGCCTGACGCTCACGCCTGAGGCCTGGCGCCTCCGAGGCTTGCGCTGACCGGCGCTTCGGGCTCCAACTCCGGCAAGGTTTCGGGGAGGCATTTGTGCGCGCGGCTTCGGTCTCGGACTATCGGGAGCTCGCGCGGCGCCGGCTCCCCAACATCTTCTTCGAATATATCGACGGCGGCTCCTACGCCGAGGCGACGCTGAAGCGGAACGTCGCCGACATGGAGGCGATCGCGCTTCGCCAGCGGGTGATGATGCGCGACATGTCGAAGCTGGACATGAGCGTGACGACGCTGGGCCAGACGCTGGCCATGCCGGTGGCGCTGGCCCCGGTCGGCATGTCGGGGATGTACGCGCGGCGGGGCGAGGTGCAGGCGGCGCGGGCGGCCAAGGCGGCGGGCGTGCCGTTCTGCCTCTCGGCCATGGGCGTCTGCGGGCCGGAGGAGGTGACGGCCGGCGCGGGCCTGGCGCCCTGGTACCAGCTCTACATGCTCAAGGACCGCGGCTACATGCGCGAACTGCTGGGCCGGGTGAAGGCGCAGGGCTGCCCGGTGCTGGTGTTCACGGTCGACCTGCCGGTGCCCGGCGCGCGCTATCGCGACGTGCGCTCGGGCTTCACCGGGTCGAGCGGGGTATCCGGCGCGCTGAGCACCGCCTGGGACGGCCTGACCCATCCGGCATGGCTGTGGGACGTCTGGGCCAATGGCCGGCCGCACAGCCTGGGCTCGGTGGCGGGCGCGGTGCAGGGCAAGCAGGGCCGGGTGACCGACTTCCTGTCCTGGGTGGCGAAGAATTTCGACCGCTCGGTGACCTGGAAGGACATGGACTGGGTGCGAGAGACCTGGGACGGGCCGATCGTCATCAAGGGCGTGCTCGACGTCGAGGACGCCAAGGCGGCCGTGAAGGCCGGCGCGCAGGGGCTGATCGTGTCGAACCATGGTGGGCGCCAGCTCGACGGGGTGCGCTCCTCGATCTCGGCGCTGCCGGGGATCGCCCAGGCGGTGGGGTCCGATCTGGAGGTCTATATGGACGGAGGCGTCCGCTCGGGCCTCGATGTGCTGAAGGCGATGGCGCTGGGAGCCAAGGCCTGTTTCGTCGGCCGCGCCTGGGCCTATGCGCTGGGGGCCGGCGGCGAGGCGCAGGTGGCCAGGATGCTGGGGACGCTGAAGTCGGAGTTGTCGGTGGCCATGGTGCTGACCGGCTGCGCCAATATCCGCGACGCCAGCCGTGAGATGCTCGACCACCCAAACTGAGCGCGCCCGGCTGAACGCTTTGCACCCAGCGGCGTTGAGCTAGCGGGAGGCGGCTCATGGTCAAGGTTCTGAAACAGCTGCTGAAGCGGATCGAAAGCCGCGCGCTGATCCTGGTGATCGGCGCGGCCGGCGCCCTGTGGGGCTTCTTCAATATCGCCAGCGAGGTGAACGAGGGCGAGACCAAGGCCCTCGATACGCATCTCTTGCTCATGCTGCGCAACGCGGCCGAACCCAGCGACCCGATCGGCTCGCGGGCCTTGCAGGAGTCGATGCGCGACGTCACCGCCCTGGGCGGCGTGACGGTGATCACGCTGGTGACGACGGTGGCGCTCATGCTGTTCCTGATGCACCGCAAGCTGTGGCACGCGGCCATATTCGCAGCGACGGTCACGCTCGCCTTCGTCTCCAGCGAGTTGCTGAAGGACGCCTATGACCGGCCCCGTCCGGACCTCGTGCCGCACGGCAGCTACGTCTACTCGTCGAGCTTTCCGAGCGGCCACTCCACCCTGTCGGCGGCGGTCTATCTGACATTGGCGGTGCTGATCTCCAGCCTGGAGCCGAACCGCGCGACCAAGCGGACGGTGTTCGCCTTGGCCGGCCTGCTGGTGGTCGGCATCGGATTCAGCCGCGTCTATCTGGCCGTGCACTGGCCGAGCGATGTGCTCGCGGGCTGGAGCCTGGGCGGGGCGTGGGCGCTGATCGCCTGGGTCGCGCTGCTGCAGTTTGGCGGGCGCGACGAGATCGCGGAGCCCGAGCCCAAGGCGACCGCCAGCCATCCAGGATAGGGCTGCGAAGCCGCCCGTCCGGTGGACCGCAAATTGATTTTCCCCAATGTAATCGCTGAATAAAAACTGTCACAAGAGCGTCGTTAAACCTTGATTTGTGACGGATCGCGGACTGAGCTTTCAACGCCCCAAGCAAAACGCGACATCGCCCGGGCTGGACCTCGGGTGATGATTTGGGGGTATTTCAGATGAAACTAGCTTTCGTGCGTGCGCGGACCTATCGCGCCGGTTGTCTGGCGGGCACGGCCCTGGCCGCGGTCATGGCTCTGAGCGCGAGCCCGGCGCTGGCCGCGGACGGCGCGGCGGCCGCAGCCGCCGAGGCCAGCCCGGTCAAGATCGACCCGGAAAACCCCGACTTCGGTCGCCGGGTCAGCGAACTTGTGGTGATCGGCGAGGGGACCAGCGGCGGCCAGGCTACCGCGCCCGCCAAGGCCAATCTGCAGGAGACCGAGCCGCAGACGGTGATCGACCGCAAGGCGATCGACCAGTTCATCGCGACAACCGCGGACTACACCCAGATCGTCAACCTCTCGCCCAGCGTCTCGGGCACCTCGTTCAACGGCCCGGGCCTGGGCGAGGCCAAGACCGTCCTGCGCGGCTTCCAGGACGGCCAGTACAACATCACCTACGACGGCATCCCTTGGGGCGACGCCAACGGCCCGACCCACCACTCGACGTCGTTCTTCCCGTCCTCGACCATCGGGGCGGTGATCGTCGACCGCGGCCCAGGCGCCGCCGGCCAGATGGGGGTCGCCAACTTCGGCGGTTCGATCAACCTGTTCTCGCCCGAGGTCAGCCATGACCGCGGCGGATCGGAGCTGGTGACTTACGGCTCCTGGAACACCGGGATGTCGGTGACGAAGCTCAACACCGGCGACCTCGACCAGCTGAACGGCGCCCGCTTCCTGTTCAACTTCCAAGACCTGCAGACCGACGGCGCGCTCAGCCACAACGACGCCAAGGCCTACAACGAGCTCGTTCGCGGTGTCATCCCGATTGCCGGCAGCTGGAACCTGACGGTGCTGGCCACCTGGAACCAGACCCGCATCCACACCAACGACAACGCCGGCGCAACGCTGGCCCAGGTGGCGCTCTATGGGAAGAATTTCGCTCTCGACAGCAATCCGGCGAACCCGACCTACTACGGGTACAATTTCGTCACCAAGCACACCTGGTTCGAATACGCGAAGCTGACCGGCGACATCACGCCGACGACCCATCTCGATAACACCACCTACGGCTACTACTACAAGAACGACACCGAATCCGCGCTCGACCCGACCCTGTCGCTCAACGACATCGCCACCCACAACGGCCTGGCGACGACGCTGACGCCCGGCGGCAAGGCGGTCGCGAACGGCGATGTGCCCGGCTACACCAAGCTCAACGTTTACAAGATTTACGGCGACATCCTGCACCTCGACCAGGAGCTGCCCTACGGCGTGACCGTGAAGTCAGGCATCTGGCTCGAGACTGCCGACACCGGCCCGCGCGCCCGCTACGACTACGACGCGACGCTGAGCTTCGATAAGGACCCGCGGGTCGTAGACTACCGCCAGAAGGTCCTGGCCGGCGTGCCGCAGTACCTGGAGTACCTGCAGCAATCCGGCTGGCATCAATATGAGCCGTTCGTGGACGTCGAGTGGAAGGTCAACGACCAGCTCACGCTCACGCCCGGCATCAAATACGTGAATGAAAACCTACACGTCGACGCCGACGTGAATCAGAAGTCGCGGCAGCCCTTCCACGACAGCCACGACTTCACTCAGACGCTCTATTTCTTCACCGGCAACTACAAGATCCAGCCGAACTGGTCAGCCTACGCCCAGTACGCCACCGGCTTCCTGGTGCCGGACATCAGCGTCACCCAGGTGGTCACCCCCAACCTGTCGTCGCTGCAGCCGCAGAAGTCGACCAACTACCAGCTGGGCACCGTCTATCACGGTGACCGCATCACTCTGGACGCCGACGTCTACTACATCGACTTCAAGAACAAGCTGCAGACGGTCAGCGTCACCGACCCCGTCGCCGGCCTGGAAACGGTGAACTTCAACCTGGGCGGCGCGATCTACAAAGGCGTCGAGGGTGTGGTGACCTTCAAGGCCATGGACCACGTCTATCTGTTCGCCAACGGCTCGATCAATTCCGCAAAGGCCCAGGGCGCCCAGACCAACATCGACGGCGTGCCGGTGACCATCGTCGGCGGCAAGCAGATCGCGGGCGCGCCCGAGTCCACCGCCGCCATCGGCGGCTTCTATCAGGACGAGAACTGGATCATCTCGATCAACGACAAGTACGTCGGGAAGTCGTGGGGCGCCGAAGGGGAGCCGTCGCTCTACAAGATCGGCGCCTATAGCTCGACGGACCTGACCGTCGTCTACCGGTTCGGCCGCTATCGGCTGGAGGGCGCGGTCTACAATCTCTTCGACAGCCAGAAGGTCACGTCGATCAAGCCGGGCAAGACGGTTCCCTACGACCAGTATTACTTCCAGCCGGAAAAGAATTATCAGGTGTCGCTGAAGGTGAACTTCTGATGCGTCGAACCGTGACGGGGCTCCTCCTCGCCCTGACCGCGGCGGCCGCGGCGAACGCCCCCTCTGTCGCCGCGGCCGCAAAACCGGAAAGGCCCGCTGTCTCCAAGTTCCTGGCGCCGGGCGAACTCGATCCGGCCCAGCTCTTGCCGCCGCCGCCGGCCGACGGATCGCCGGAAACCCTGGCGGAGCTCGCCGAGCTGCACCGGATCGAGGCCTCGCGCACGGCCGACCGCTTCGCGCTTGCCAAGCACGACGACGAATTCGAGGACGTGACCTCGATCGCCATGCCACTGGGCCCGGCCTTCGACCTGTCGCGGTTTCCGGCGACGGCGGTCCTGTTCGAGGATGTGAATGACGAAGCGAGCCTGATGGTGAAGCGGTACAAGCCGTTCTTCGCCCGCACGCGGCCGATCACGGCGGATCCGTCGCTGCACCCGTGCAAACACGGCGAGGACGGCAAGACCGCGTACCCCAGCGGCCACTCGACCATGGGCTATTCGGCTGCCGCGGTGCTGTCGAATCTGATGCCGGGCAACGCCCAGGCCGTCCAGGCGCGGGCGGCGGACTATGCGGAGAGCCGGCTGGTCTGTGGCGCCCACTACCGGCGCGACATCGAGGCCGGCCATGTACTGGGCGTGGCCCTGGTGGCGGAACTGATGACCAAGCCGGCGTTCCGGGCGGAACTTGAGGCCGCGCGGGCCGAACTGACCGCGGCGCACATCGCGCCCTGATCCCTCATCTTCCCGTCAGCAACGGTTCGAGGCACGCTCGCGCGCATGAAGCTGTTGCTTGTGGAAGACGACAAGGAAGCCGCCGGCTACCTGAAGCGCGCGCTGTCGGAAGCGGGGCACGCGGTGGACTACGCCGCCGCAGGCCGCGACGGGCTGATGCTGGCCGCCGGCGAAACCTATGACGTGATCATCCTCGACCGGATGTTGCCGGAGATCGACGGTCTGGCGATCCTGCGCACTGTGCGGGCGTCGGGCGTGCAAACGCCGGTGCTGCTGTTGACGGCGCTGGGCGGCATCGATGACCGGGTGGAGGGCCTGGAGGCCGGCGGCGACGACTATCTGGTCAAGCCCTTCGCCTTCGCCGAACTGCTGGCGCGGGTGAATGCGCTCGCGCGCCGCCCGCCGACCCAGGAGATGCGCACCGAGCTGACTGCCGCCGACCTGAAGCTCGACCTGATGAAGCGGACGGTGACGCGCGGCGGACGGCGCATCGAGCTGCAGCCGCGCGAGTTCCAGCTCTTGGAATACCTGCTGCGCCATGCCGGCCGGGTGGTGACGCGCACCATGCTGCTGGAAAGCGTCTGGGATTTCCACTTCGACCCCAAGACCAATATCGTCGAGACGCACATGAGCCGGCTACGCGGCAAGGTGGACCGCGGCCACGGCTGCGAGCTGATCCACACGGTGCGCGGCGCGGGCTACATCCTGCGGGAGCCGGACTAGATGTTCCGCTCCACCAGCCTGCGCCTCGCCGCCCTCTATACGGCGGTCTTTGCGCTGTCGGTGGTGGTGCTGGGCGTCATCACCCTGATCAGCACGCGGCATGCACTCTCCGCGCAGTTCGATGCGCGGATCCGGGCGGAGTCGGCGGCCCTGGTTCAGGAGTACCGGTCCGAAGGCCTGAAGGGCGTGGTCGATGCTCTGCATGAGCGGGACAGCACGCCGGGCTCGCTGGATTTCGGCCTGCAGGGGCCGGGCGGCGCGCCCCTGGCGGGCAGCCTCGCGGCGACGAAGGCGGCCATGGGCTGGTCGTCGATGCGCCGCGCCGGGGATGCTCATGGCGAGTCCGAGCGGCTGTACGCGGTCGCCTTGCCGGACGGCTACAAGCTGCTGGTCGGCGACGACGACGAACGCATCGAGGCGCTGGACGGCGCGGTCATGCAGGGCTTTGGCCTGGCGTTCCTGGGCGTGCTGGTGCTCGGCGTGGCCGGTGGGTATGCGCTGAGCCGCGGGGTCAATCAGCGGATCGCGGCGATCTCCGGCGCCGCCGAGGCGATCATCGACGGGGACCTGAGCCGACGCGTGCCGGTGCGCGGGTCCGACGACGACCTTGACCGCCTGGCGCTGACCTTCAACCGCATGCTGGACCGGATCGCGGCACTGATGGAGAGCCTGAAGCAGGTCTCCAACGACATCGCCCACGACATGCGCACCCCGCTGACGCGCCTGCGGCAGAAGCTGGAGGCGGGCCTAGCCGAGACCCGGGCGGGCGAGGCGCCGCTGGAAGGGGTGCTGAGCGACCTGGACTCGATCCTCGACACCTTCGCGGCCCTGCTGCGCATCGCCCAGATCGAGGGCGGCGCGCGGCGCGCGGCCTTCCGGCCCTGCGAGCTCGCCGTCCTGGCCCAGACGGTCACCGAGGCCTTCGCGCCCTCGGCCGAGGACCAGCACCAGTCCCTGAGCCTGGTGGTCGAAGCGCCCGCGGTGATCGACGGCGATGCCGAACTGCTCACCCAGATGCTGGTCAACCTGGTGGAAAACGCGCTGCGCCACACCGGCCCCAACGCCGCCATCACGGTGAAAGTCGCCCGCGCTGGTCGCGCCGCCAGCCTGTCTGTCGCCGACAACGGGCCTGGCGTGCCGGACGCCGAGCGGGAGCGCCTGTTCGACCGCTTCTATCGCCTCGAGCGCAGCCGCGCGACGCCGGGCAGCGGGCTGGGCCTTGCGCTGGTGGCGGCGGTGGCCAAGCTGCATGGCGCCGAAGTGAGCCTCGCGGCGGCCCAACCGGGCCTGGAGGTGCGTGTCAGCTTCCCCGAAGCAGCGTAGGAACGAGCTGAGCGGAGAAACATTGGGGTTCGGCAATCTGGCGGCCATGCCGCGGTCACGCTTGCAGGCCTAAGCGGGAGGGAAAGGGAGATACGCCATGACCGCTTCTCGTTTCGCCGCTCTGTGTATGGGCCTTGGGCTCTGCGTCGCCGGCTCCGCCCAGGCGGCGAGTACGGGCTACCATGTCGTCGACCGCATTTCGGGTCCGGACGGCGGCTGGGACTACATCCGGGTCGATGAGGCCAACAACCGCGTCCTGGCCACGCACGGGACGTCGGTGATGACCGTCGACCTGGCGACCAAGGCCGTGGGGTCCATGGCGCCGGGCGTGATCCTGCACGACGCCATGCCGGTGAACGGCGGCGCCGAGGTGCTGGTCACCAACGGCGGGACCAACACGGCCGTCTTCGTCAACGCCAAGACCGGGGCGGTGGTCGCCACGGTGGAGACCGGCAAGGGCCCCGACGGCGCGGCCTTCGACCCGAAGACCGGCCTCGCCCTGGTGATGGACCACGCGGGCGGCCAGATCACCCTGATCGATCCCAAGACCCACAAGGTCGCTGGGACCATCGAAATCGGCGGGACGCTGGAGGGCGCCGCCGTGGACGGCGCCGGCAAAGCCTTCGTCAATGTCGAGAACAAGAACGAGATCGTCGCCGTCGATATCGCCGGCCAGAAGGCGTTGGCGCACTATCCGCTGGCCGGCTGCGACGGCCCGACGGGCCTGGCCTACGACATAGCCGACAAGCTGCTGATCGCCGCCTGCGATGGTTCGACGGTGGTGGTCGATCCCAAAACCGGCGCCGTCGTCCAGACGCTCGCCACCGGCAAGGGCGCCGACGCCATCGCCTTCGACCAGAAGCAGAAGCTGGCCTTCGTGCCCGGCCGCGAGGGGACGCTGTCGGTGGTGGCCTTCGTGAAGGGCAAGGGGACCATCGTCGACACCGTGCCAACCCAGGCCAGCGCGCGGACCATCGCTCTCGATCAGCGCACCGGCCGGCTCTATCTGCCGGCCGCCAAATATGGCGCGGCGACGACGCCGGGCCGCCGGCCGCCGATGACGCCGGGCAGCTTCCAGATCCTCGTCGTGGGCAAATGAGGCGAGGAGCCCTCAGCGCTGCGTTCCTTGCGCTGGGGCTCGCCGGTTGCGTTGCCTATACGCCCGCGCCGCCGCATCCGGCGCAGTTCGTCGCGGCGCTGGATGCGCGGACCCTGGAGGCCAAGCCGGCGGGCGCGGTTTGGAGCGGCGCCGACCTGCTGGCCGCGGCCCTGACCCGCAATCCGCAGATCGCCGAGGCGCGGGCCAAGTACCTGACAGCGCTCGCCGGGGTGAAGGCCGCCAAGGCGGCGCCTGGCCCGAGCCTGACCCTCACCGCCGAATACGCCGCCGACGCGCCGCACTGGGGCTATACGACCGCCAGCAACATTCCCCTCGACTATGGCGCGCGGCGCAGCACCCGGATCACCACCGCGGAGTTGCAGGCTCTGCAGGCCTTCTATGACTACGGCGAGGCGGTCTGGAGCGTGCGGACCGACCTGGCGCGGGCCCGCGCCGACGCGGAGGCGGCGCGCGAGGAGATCGTCCTGGCGCAGGTCTCGGTGGCGCTGCGCACCGATCGCGCCAACCGGCTGGAGGCGCGCGTCGGCGCCGGCCAGGACGCACGCGCGCTCTCAATCACCGCCGAGGCGGATGTCGCCGTGGCCAACCGCCGCCTCGCCGCCGCCCGGGGTCGGGCAAACGCGGCGATGGTCGATCTCGCCAAGGCGCTGGGCGTCAGCCGGGCGGTCGCCGGCGCACTGTCCTTGGCCCCACTCAGCGAGACCCCGCCGGGGGTCGCCGAGCTGCCGACCTGGCGTCGCGACGCGGCGGTTTCGCGGCGCGACGTGCTGCGGGCCGTCGCCGACTACGACATCGCCGAGCAGGGCATGAAGCTGCAGGTGGCCACGCAGTATCCAGCGGTCAGCATCGGTCCGACCTATTTCTACGATCACGGGGTGCAGAAGTACCCGTTCGATCTGGGCCTGGCCCTGCCGCCCTGGGATCTGAACCGCAACGCCATCCGCGAGGCGGAGGCGACGCGAGCGGCGGCAGGGCGCTCGCTGGAACTGGCCCAGGCCAATGCGCTGTCGGCGGTGGATACCGCGTCCGCGGCCTTCGTCACCGCCTGGGACGACCTGAAACGCAACCGCGACCACGATGTGCCGCTGGCCGGCCAGACCGCCGCGGCGGCGACGCGCGCACTGAAGGCGGGCGAGGGCGACAAGGTCGACGCGCTCGCGGCCCAGGCGGCGGCTGTGGACGCGGGCCTGGCGCTCAACGACGCCCGCCACGCCGCGGCCTCGGCCAACGCGGACCTGGAGGATGCGCTGCGGCGGTCCTTCGATCCGGCGGAGACGGCGGCGATCAAGACGGCGATGACGGAAGTGGGAGGGACGCGATGAAGTCTGCCATTCGTGGCGCGATGCTTGTCCCGCTCTTGGCGCTGCTGCTGGCCGCCGCGCCGGCGTCATCTGGGCTGAAGATGGACGCCGAGACTCAGGCACGACTGGGCGTCGCCACCCAGCCGCTGCAAGCGGTGCGTCGCACCGCGTCGGTCAGCGGTTTCGCGCGCGCGCTGGATCCCGGGCCTTTGGCGCAACTGGACTCCGATATCGTCACGGCGGCGGCGGCTTACGAGGCTTCGCGCGCCGAGGCCGCACGGACCCGCGATCTCAACGCCGCCGACCAGACGGTGTCGAAACAGGCCGCTGAGGCCGCCGCCTCGCAGGCCCGCCAGGACGCCGCCAAGCTGGCCCTGCTGCACAAGCGGGTCGGCCTGGAATGGAGCCCGGCGCTGGCCACACTCTCCGACGCCCGGCGCGGCAAGCTGGTGGCCGACATCGCCGCCGGTCGCGCCTCGCTGGTGCGGATCGATTCCGCCCAGGGGCTCTCGCAGGTGCGCGGCTCGGCGGAGATCGATCTCGGAACTGGCGGCCACGCGCGGGCTGCGATCCTGGGCCCCACCCGCACCGGCGACCCGCGCCTGCAGTCCACCGGCCTCCTGGCCCTGGTGACGGGGGCCCAGGCCATGCAACTCGGCGCGGGCACGGTGGCGCCGGCCACCGTCAGCCTGGGCGCCGGCGGCGAGGGCGTCCTGATCCCGCGCGCGGCCTTGCTGCGCACGGCGGGCCGGACCTTCGTCTACATCCGCAAGGACGCCACCGATTTCGAGCAACGCCAGATCACCGGCGGAGCGAGCGACCCCGAGGGCCTGTTCGTCAGCGCGGGCTTCAAGGCCGGCGAACAGGTGGTGACCGCGGGCGCGGCCCAGCTGTTCGCGGCCCAATCAAAGCCGGCCGGCAAGGCTGACTGAGCATGCTTTCGCGGATCGTCGCCTGGACGCTCGACCGGCCCCGCCTGATGGTGGCCGCGGCGCTGCTGCTGCTGATCTACGGCGGCATCGTGCTGAGCCGCGCCAAGCTTGACGTCTTCCCCGATTTCGTGCCGGCCCAGGTGGAGGTGCAGACCGACGCGCCGGGCCTCACCGCCGAGCAGGTAGAGCAACTGGTCACCCGGCCGGTGGAGCAGGCGGTCAACGGCTCGGCGGGCGTGGCCTCGATCCGCTCGGAGTCGACCGCGGCGCTGTCCACCATGACGGTCAACTTCGCGCAGGGCTCCGACCCGTTCCACGACCGCCAGGTGGTCTCCGATGCCCTGAACGAGCTCGACCCCCTGCCGCAGGGGGTGACGCCGCCGCACGTGACGCCGCTGACCTCGTCGACCATGGACCTGCTGAAAGTCGGCTTCACCAGCGACAAGCTGACACCGATGCAGCTGCGCGACTTGGTCGACTGGACCATCAAGCCGCAGATCCTGCAGGCCGACGGGGTGGCGCGGGCCACGGCCTATGGCGGCGAGATCCGGCGGATCGAGGTCAGGGTTCGGCCCGACGCTCTGGCGGCGCGGGGGCTTGGCCTGTCGGACGTGCTGGCGGCGGTGACGTCGGCGACCGGAGTTTCCGGCGCGGGCTATATCGATACGCCGCAGCAGCGGGTGCTGATCGAGTCTCACGGCCAGGCGCAGAGCGCCGCCGATGTCGCCGCCGCGCCCTTGCCCTCGGTGGACGGCGCCGCGCCAGCGAGGATCGGCGACATCGCCGAGGTGGTGGATGGAGCAGGGCCGGCCGACGGCGACGCCCTGATCATGGGCAAGCCCGGCGTCCTGCTGTCGATCTCCAGCCAGTACGGGGCCAACACCCTGGACGCGACGCACTCGGTGGAAAAGGCCCTCGACGATATGGCGCCAGCGCTGAAAGCGCAGGGGGTGACGGTCAACGCCGGCTTGCATCGGCCGGCGAATTTCATCGGTACGGCGTTGACGGGCATCGGCGAAGACCTGGCGATCGGGGCGGTGCTGATCGCGCTCGTGTTGTTCCTGTTCATGCGCGACCTCAGAACCGTGCTGATCGCCTTCGTCTCGATCCCGTTGGCGCTGCTGACCGCGGTGATCGTGCTCGACCGCATGGGCTCGACGCTGAACACCATGACCCTTGGCGGCCTTGCCGTGGCGCTAGGTGTGGTGGTCGACGACGCGGTCATTGGGACGGAGAACATCGTCAAGCGCATCCGAACCGCGCCGCATGGCGCGACGACGCGCGACGTGGTGCTGGCGGCGTCCGTCGAGGTCCGCGCGCCGGTGGTCTATGCGACCCTGATGCTGGCGCTGGTGCTGCTGCCGGTGCTGCTGTTGCATGGGCTGCAGGGCAGGTTCTTCTCGCCGCTGGCCGCCTCGTTCATCGTCGCGACGCTGGCGTCACTCGCCGTGGCGGTAGTGATCACACCGCCGCTGGCGCTGCTGCTGCTGCATCGCGCGGACCTGCACGGCGAACCGGGGTTCCTGCGGCACACCAAGCACTGGCATTCGCGGGTCCTCACGCGCGCCATTGCCGCGCCAGGGCTCGCGCTGGGCGCGGCGGTGGTGGCCCTGGCGATCACCGTGGCGGGCTTCCTGCTGTTCGATTCCGAACTGCTGCCGAGCTTCCGCGAGAGCCATTTCGTGCTCGGAGTCTCCGGGACGCCGGGCGCCTCCATCGCGGTGATGAAGGACTATGGCGCGAAGATCAGCCGGGACATTCTGGCCATCGATGGCGTCGCCGACATCGAGCAGCAGATCGGCCGCGCCAAGGGCGGCGAGGATCCCTTCGGCACCGAGCGCACCGAATTCCATGTCGAGCTGAAGCCAGGCCTCTCGGGCGGCAAGCAGGACAGGATCGAGGCGCGCATCCACAAGGTGCTGGACAGCTATCCGGGCCTGCGGACCGAGGTTCTGACCTTCCTCGGCGACCGGATCGGGGAGTCCCTGTCGGGTGAAAGCGCCGCCCTGGTGGTCGGCGTCTACGGGGCCGATCTCGACACCCTGGACACGGTGGCGGACCAGGTGGCCGCGGTGATGAAAAGCGTGCCGGGCGCCGTCGACGTGACGGTCCAGGCCCCGCCCAAGACCCCGGTCGTCCGGGTCGATCTCAACTTCCCGGCCATGGCGCGGTTCGGCATCGCCCCGGCTGATGCGCTGGCCGCCGTCGGCGCGGCCTATCAAGGCGCGGCGGCGGCGAAGATCTTCCAGGAGACCCGGACGATCGACATCGCCGTGACCACGCCACCCGACCTGAAGCGCGATCCCGAGGCGGTGGGCGATCTCTTGATCCGCTCCTCGACCGGGACGACCGTGCCGCTGAAGGCCATCGCCAAGGTCTATCTGACCGAGACCCGCACCATCGTGACCCACGAGGGCGGCCGGCCGCGCCAAGCGGTCACCGCCAACCCCGCGCCGCGCGACGTGGCTAAGGTCGACAAGGCCGTGCAGGCGGCGGTGGCGGCCAAGGTGAAGCTGCCCGCCGGGGTCTTCCTGGAATATTCCGGCACGGCGCAGGGCGCGGCCGAGGCGCGCAAGGAGCTGCTGTTCAACACCGCGCTGGCGGTCGGCGGCGTGATCGCGCTCTTGCTCCTGGCGTTCCGCAGCGGGCGGGCGACGACGCTGATCCTCGGCGCGACGCCGTTCGCCCTGGTCGGCGGCGTGATCGCCGTGGCCCTGACCGGCGGCAGCCTGTCGCTGGGCTCTCTGGTCGGCTTCGTGACCCTGTTCGGCGTCGCCGCCCGCAACGCGATCCTGCTGGTCGCCCGGCTGGATCAGCTTACCGGCGAGGAGGGGCATGAGTGGTCGGTGGAGACGGTCCTGCTCGGCACCCGCGAGCGGGTCACGCCGATCCTGATGACCGCGCTGGTCACCGGCCTGGGCGTCCTGCCGCTGGCCATATCGACCGGTCAGGCCGGGCGCGAGATCCAGGGGCCGATGGCGATTGTGATCCTGGGCGGCCTGATCACCTCGACCCTGGCAAGCCTGATCCTCCTGCCGTCGCTCGCCTGGCGTTTCGGGCGCCGCCGCACCCCGATCCTCGACGCGCCCTAGGGCCGCTTCGCCAGTTCCTTGGCCACGACCGGCGCCAGCTTGGCGGCGATGATCAGCACGCCCTGGGCATTGGGATGGATCGCGTCGGCCTGATGCAGCGCCGGGTCGCGCCCGACGCCGGTCAATAGGTCCGGGTAGAGGGTGACGCCGTGCTGTTTGGCGAGTTCGGGATAGATGACGTCGAAGTCTTTGGCGTAGCCGGCGCCGATTTCCCGAGGCGCGCGCATGCCGCAGAGCACCACGTTCATGTGGCGCTCCTTCAGCCGCGTCAGGATGTGGTCGAGGTTGGCGCGGGTCATCTTCGGGTCGACGCCCTGAAGGATGTCGTTGCCGCCCAGCTCGACCACCACGACCTGGGTGTCGGCGCGGATTGAGAAGTCCATGCGCCCGGCGCCGTTCGCGGTCGTGTCGCCGGACACACCGGCCCCGCGCACCAGGCAGGGGACACCGATCTTTTCCAGTGCGGCCTGCAGCTGGATCGGCAGTGAGGCGGCTTGCGGCAGGCCGTAGCCCGCGGTGATCGAGTCGCCGAGGATCGTGACCACCGGTCCATGCGCCGCGAAGGCGGGCAGGGCGGGCACGGAAGCCACGGCCAGCCCCGTTCCGATCAGGGTTCGGCGGGAAATCAAAAGGGGTCGTGTATCGGCCATGCGCCTGCCCTATCTAGGATATCGTGTTCGCCACTTAAACGCCTGAAGGGTCCGCTTTGACCGAAGTTGCTTCCGACGCCATTCCTCTCGTTCTGGAGAAGGTCTCGCTGACCCTGCCGTCGGCGGCGGGACCGGTTGAGATCCTCCGGGGCCTGGATGTCACCGTACGAAGCGGCGAACGTGTGGCGCTGATCGGGCCATCGGGGTCGGGCAAGTCGTCGCTGATCGCGGTCGCGGCCGGGTTAGAGCAGCCGACCGGCGGGCGCGTCCTGCTGTTTGGCAAGGACCTGGCGGGTGTCGATGAAGACGGACGCGCGCGCTTGCGGCGCGGTCGCGTCTCGCTGGTCTTCCAAAGTTTCCACCTGCTGCCCAACATGACCGCCGAGGAGAATGTCGCCGCACCGCTGGAGATCGCCCGCGTGGCGGGTGCGACCGAGACGGCCAAGGTCTGGCTGGACCGCGTGGGCCTTTCGGCGCGTGGCCGGCACTATCCGCACCAGCTTTCCGGCGGTGAGCAGCAGCGGGTGGCCTTGGCCCGCGCGCTGGCCTCCAGGCCGGCCTTGCTGTTCGCCGACGAGCCCACCGGCAACCTGGACGCCGCCAACGCCGCCCACGTCGCCGACCTGATGTTCGATCTGGTGGCAGAGACTGGGGCGGCCCTGGTGCTGGTCACCCACGACGAGCACCTGGCGAAACGCGCCGACCGGGCGGTGCGGCTGCGCGATGGCAAGGTCGCCCCGGAAAGCCTTTCGCCCGCATGACGCCACTGTCCTTCCGCTTCGCGAGCCGCGAGCTGCGCGGCGGCGTGCGCGGGTTCCGCATCTTCCTGGCCTGCCTGGCGCTGGGCGTGGCGGCGATCGCCGCGGCCGGTTCGACCGCGGAGGCCTTCCGGCGCGGGCTCGCGAGCCAGGCCAGTGAAATCCTCGGCGGCGATCTGGCGCTGACCGTCCGCAGCCGTGGCTTCAGCCCCGCCGATCAGGCGGCGCTGGAGAAGGCCGGGCGGGTCTCCTACGCCGTCTCATCCATCGCCATGGCCCAGGCGCCGTCGGGCGACCGCCGGCTCATCGAGCTGCGTGGCGTCAACGCTGCTTATCCGCTGGCGGGCCAGGTGACCCTGACCGGCGCGCCATCGCTGCAGGCGGCGATCAAGCCGGTGAACGGGGTCGCCGGCGCGCTCGTCGAACAATCGCTCCTCGACCGGCTGCACATGAAGGTCGGCGACCGGTTCCTGGCCGGCAATCTGCCGCTGGATGTGCGCGGTGTGCTGATGCAGGAGCCCGACCGTCTGGCGCGCGGCTTTTCGCTCGGACCGCGGGTGATCACCAATCTGACGGCGATGCAGCAGGGCGGCTTCATGGCGCCGGGCCTGCCGTTTAGCGAAACGGCGCGGGTGGCGCTTGCGCCCGGTGCGCCGCTGGAGGCCAACAAGACCAGCCTGCAGAAGGCGCTGGGACCGACCGCGCGCATTCGCGACCGCGAGGATGCGGCGCCCGGCATCCACCGGCTGATCGACCAGCTGGAGTATTTCCTGGGCTTCATTGGCCTGGCCTCGCTGGTGGCCGGCGGCTTGGGCGTGTTCGGGGCGGTCAGCGCCTATCTGGAGAACCGCAAGCCGGTGATCGCGACCTTGAAGGCGCTTGGCGCAGAAGGTCAGCTTGTGCGGGATATCTACCTGATCCAGATCGGATTCCTGGCGGCGCTCGGCGTCGTCATCGGCCTGGCGATCGGAGCCGCCGCGCCTCTGGTGATCGGCGAGTTCGCCAAGGACAAGCTGCCGGTCCCGGCGTTGTTTGCGGTCTATCCCTGGCCGCTGCTCAAGGCCGCCGGCTTCGGCCTGCTCTCAGCCGCCGCCTTTTCGCTGGCGCCGCTCGGCCGGGCGCGTTCGACGCCGCCGGCCAGCCTGTTCCGCAGCGACCTGTCCGGGACCTTGAAAATCGGACCGGAGATCGTCGGCGCGGTGCTGGCCGCTATCGGCCTGGCCGCCATGGCGGTGGTGACCGCGCCGACGCCGCTGGCGGCCTCGATCATGATCGCCGGCGTCGCGGTCTCCTTCGGCCTGCTCTGGGCGCTCGGCTGGGGCGCGGCCATCGCCGCTGGCAAGGCCCGCGCTGGTGCGCGCGGGCCTTTGCGCATTGGCCTCGCCAACCTCGCCGGGCCGCATTCAGCGGCGCGGACGGCTTCGCCCGCCATCGGCCTGGGCGTGGCCCTGCTGGCTTGCGTGGTGCTGATCCAGTCGGCGCTGCTGAACCAAGTGTCCGAGATCGCGCCGCGCACTGCGCCGGCGCTGGTTTTCACCGACGTGCCGGGCGACAACACCAAGGGCTTCGACGCCGCCATCGCCCATGCTTTCGGGACGCGGCTGACGCCGAAGATCTATCTGCGCGAGCCCTTCGTCAGCGGGCGGATCACCAAGGTTCGTGGGCTCCCCGTCGACGTCTCGAAGATCCCGAAGATGGACCGCTGGGCCTATGACAACGACGTCTCCATGTCGCCGATCGAGGCACCGCCGGAAGACAAGACCGTGACCGATGGCCACTGGTGGGCGGCCAACTACGCCGGGCCGCCGCTGTTGGTCATGGACGTGGACATCGCCAAGGGCGCGCGGATCAAGGTGGGCGATGAGGTCACGCTGTCAGTCCTGGGGACCGACATCGACGCCCGCGTGGCGGCGCTGCGAAAGGTTGAGTTCGGGGGCTTTGGGGTGAGCTTCCCCATCGTGATCGACGCTCAGGCCATGGCCGGCGCCAATCTGCGCCAGGTGGCCATCGCCAAGGCGTCGAAGGCGCAGGAGGCCACGGTGATCCGCGAACTGGGCCGAAGCTTCCCGACGGTGAATGTGATCTCGGTGCGTGAGCAGCTCGAAGCCGCCACCGACCTCTTCGACAAGCTGGCGCTGGCGGTGCGCGGCGCGGCGGCCGTCGCGGCGCTGGCGGGCCTGTTCGTGCTGGCCGGCGCCATCGCGGCCCGGGCCCGCGCGCGAACGCGGGAGGCGGCTATCCTCAAGGTGCTGGGCGCGTCGCGGGCGCAAATCCTCGGCGCCTATGTGCTGGAATATGGCGCGGTGGGCGTGATCGCCGGGACGGCCGGCGTGGCGCTCGGCTATGCGGCGGCCTGGCCGGTGGTGGTCAGGGTGTTCCACGCCAAGTGGAGTATGGACTGGGCCGGCGTCGCGGCGCTCTTGGGCGCAGCCGCGCTCGTTGCCGCCTTCGGCGGCCTGCTGGCGGCATTCCAGGCGCTGTCGAAACGGCCCGCTCCGGCGCTGCGGGCGGAGTAGACCGCGCGGGGATTTCTGGCATGTCTGTGGGATGACCGATGCGCCCACAGACCTTTCCCGCCGCGCCCTGATGGGCGTCGCCGGCGCTGTGGCCCTGGCCGGCCCGGCCAGCGCCGCGCCGAAATCCAAGGCCGGCGACGACTACGTCCTGCGCAATGTGCGGCTGGAGACCGGCTACGACCGTGACGCCGACGGCGTCAGCGCCACGCGGACCGGCCTGTTCAACGTGCGGATCACAGGCGGGAAGATCGCCACGATCGGGCCTGCCGGGCCGTCGGCGCGTGGCCTGCACGCCTATGACGCCAAGGGTCTGCTGATGCTCCCGGCGTTCCGCGACATGCACATCCACCTGGACAAGACCTTCTACGGCGATCCCTGGCGGGCGCCGCGGCTGAAACACGGCATCCCGGGCCAGATCGCCATCGAGCAGAAGCTGTTGCCTGGCATGCTGGCCGGCGTCGAGGCCCATGCTGACAGGCTGATCTCGCTGTGCCAGTCGAAGGGCACGACCTTCGCCCGCAGCCAATGCAACGTCGATCCGGTTGTGGGGCTCGGCAACCTTGAGCGGCTGAAGCGGGCGCTTGACCGGCGCAAGGCGACCTTCGGCTACGAGATCGTCGCCTTCCCGCAGCACGGCCTGGTCAGCGCCCACATCGAAGGGCTGATGCGCGAGGCGATGTCGGCTGGCGCGACTCACGTGGGCGGCATCGATCCGACGGCGGTCGATGGCGGGATGGAGCGCTCGGTGGACACCATCCTGCAGATCGCGCTCGACGCCCACGCGCCCATCGACATGCACCTGCATGAGCCCGGGCCCAGCGGCATCGCCGCCATCAGGCGCATCGCCGCGCGGGTGGATCAGGAGCCCTCGTTGAAGGGCCGGGTGACGTTCAGCCATTGCTTCTGCCTGGAGGCTTTGTCCGAGACCGAGGCCAGTGACATGGCCCAGCTGATGGCCCACGCCGGCATGTCGGTGGCGTCGACCGTGCCGATGGGACCGCAGGTCATGCCGATCCCGGCGCTGATGGAGGCCGGCGTGCCGGTCTACGTCGGCACCGATACGGTGGTCGATTTCTGGGGTGTCTTCGGCCAGTGCGACTCCCTGCTGCGCACCTGGACCGCCTGCCAAATCTACGGCTGGAAGGATGAGCTGGCGATCAGCCAGGCGCTGAAGCTTGCCACCGGCGGCCCGATGCCGCTCAGCCCGACCGGCGAACAACTCTGGCCCAAGGCGGGCGACGCCGCCGACGTTGTGCTGGTCCGCGCGGCCTGTTCCGCTGAGACCGTGGCGCGGATGCCGCACCGCGAGACGGTGCTCTACCGCGGACGGCTTGCCGCTGGCGCCTGGCCCGGCGCGAAGGCCGCCTGAGATGCCCGACGTGGCCGCGGTGCGTCAGATGGTGATGGCCTTGCCGGATATTGAGGATCATTCCGACGGCGAGCGGCTGATGTTCAAGGTGCGCGACGGCGACCGGCTGGCCTGGAGCTATTTGCGTCGCGAGCATCCGCGGAAGCCGCGAGTGCTCGACCCGGACTGCCTGGCGGTCCGCTGCGCCATGCCGCGCAAGGAAATGCTGGTCGAGGCGGCCCCCGACCGCTTTTTCGATGACGACCACTATCGCGGCTATCCGACGGTACTCGTTCGCCTCGCTGCCCTCGAAGAGGACGAATTGGTGGGGCTGCTGCAGAGCGCCTGGGAACTGGCCCAGCCCAAACCTAAGCCGAAGCGAACCCGCTGAGATCCGGCGCGCGGCCGTTCCAGCCCGAAACCTTCTCGAACGCCGCGCCCAGCGCCACCACCGTCGCCTCATCGCGCGGGCGGCCGACGATCTGCAGGCCGGCGGGCATGCCTTCGCTGGTCAGGCCGCAGGGCACGCTGATCCCCGGCAGGTCGAGATAGTTGGCCGCGCGGGTCAGCCGGCTGAGTGGCGAGACGGTCTCGTCGACCTGATCCATTGGCGGGCCGGGGACCGGGCAGGTCGGCGTGACCAGGCCGTCGTAGCCGGCCAGCCACGCGTGGAACTGGGCCTGGTCCTGCGCGCGCCGGGCGTGGGCCTCGGCCAGGCGGTCGTCGGAGACGTCGCGGCCGACCTCGAAGCGGCGCACGATCCACGGGTCCATGACCTTGCCATGGGCCTCGATCCGTTCGCGCCAGATGCGCCAGCCTTCGGACGCCATCAGCAAGCCGTTAGTGGCGAAGCTGTCGTCCACGACCTTCGGCGGGCGGACCATCTGGACGGTGACGCCGGTGCGGCGCAGGCGGTCCAGCGCCGCCAGATAGAGGCGGCCGATATCGGAGTCGACCTCGCCGAGGTGCTCCATCGGCACGGCGGCCAGGCGGTAGCCCTCGACGTTGGTCGCGAGCGCCGCCTCGGCGTCGAAGGGTCCGCGCACGGCGAGGTCGCCATCAGGGCCGGAGATGATCGCCAGCATGTGCGCGGCGGTAGCGACGTCCTTGGCGAGCGCGCCGACGGTGTCGAGGGAGGGCGCGAGCGGATGCACGCCCTTCAGGCTGACCAGCCCCCGGCCGGCCTTCAGACCCACGACGCCGCAGGTCGCCGCCGGAATGCGCACCGAGCCGCCGGTGTCGCTGCCCAGCGCCGCGTCGACGAAGCCGGCGGCGACGGCGGCTGCGGAGCCTGAGGAAGAGCCGCCCGGCGCCCGGTGGACCTTCGAGTCCCAGGGATTCCACGGCGCGCCGACCGCCCGATTGGTGCCCCAGCCGCCATAGGCGAGCTCGACGGTCTGGGTCTTGCCCACCGCCTGCCAGCCGGCGTCGAGCAGGCGCTGGACCACCTCGGCATTGGCCTTCGGCGCCTCCGAAAGCGGCACGCGGGCCCCGCCGCCGGTCGGGACGCCGGTCACGTCAAACAGGTCCTTGATCGCAAAGACCGGCCGCTCGCCTTCACCAAGAGGGGCGCCGTCACCCAACGGCGTGTCGAACACGCGCACGAAGGCGTTCAGGCGGCCGTCGTAGCGGCGGATGCGGGCGAGCGCTTCGCCAGGCGCCGTGGGGGTCGACATGAGCTTCCCTTTGCGGAAGGCGCGACTATGGCGCATCGGCGTCAGGAAACCAGATGACGCGCGCGGCTTGCTGTGGCTTTTCGTCAGCCATGGCCACCTCGCTGCCCGATCAGCTTCGCACCACGGTCCGCTTCCTGGGCCGCGTGCTGGGTGATGTGATCCGCGCCGAGGACGGCGAGGCGGTGTTCAACCAGATTGAGGAGACGCGGCAGGCTTCGGTCGCCTTCCACCGCGAGGGCACACCCGCGGCCGCCAAGGCGATGGCTGACCGGCTGGGGGCCCTCAGCCTGCCAGACACGGTGCGCTTCGCCCACTCCTTCGCCTGCTTCCTGCAGATCACCAACATCGCCGAGGACCAGATCCAACGCGACCGGGGCCGCGGCGGCGATAGCCGGACCGATACCTTGGCCGGCGCCCTGCGGACGCTGTCGGTCGAGGGCGTGGCGCGGGACGAGGTGGTCGCGATGCTGCGCCGGGCGCTGATCGCGCCGGTGATTACTGCGCATCCCAGCGAAGTGCGGCGCAAGAGCGTGCTCGACCGCACCGGCGCCATCGCCGATGACCTGGACGCCTATGAGCGCGCCCGCAGCGACGCCGAACGCGAGACGATCGAACGCGAGCTGGTGCGGCAGGTCTCGATCTTCTGGCGCACCCGCCTGCTGCGCTCGGTGAAGCTGGGCGTCGGCGACGAGATCGAGAACGCCGTCTCCTATTTCGAGCGCAGCTTCCTGCCGGCGCTGCCGAAGCTCTACGCCCACTGGGTCGAGGTGTTGGGGAACCCAGCCAACCTCACCAGCTTCCTGCGGGTCGGCTCCTGGGTCGGCGGCGACCGGGACGGTAATCCGTTCGTGACCGCCCAGGTGCTGCATCAGGCCATGCAGCGTCAGTCGCAGGCTGCGGTCCGGACCTATCTGGAAGACATTCACGCGCTGGGCGCCGAGCTTTCGCTCTCTGCGCGGCTGGCCAAGGTGACGCCGCAGCTGCAAGCCCTAGCCGACGCCGCCCACGACGCCTCGCCGCACCGCGCCGACGAGCCCTATCGCCAGGCGCTGACCGGCATCTATGCGCGGCTGGCGGCCTCCTATCAGCGGCTGACCGGCGAGGCGCCCTCGCGTCCGCCGGCGGCGGTCGCCGCGCCCTACGACAGCCCCGACGACCTGAAGGCTGACCTGGAGACGGTTCTGGCGAGCCTGCTTGCCCAGCACGGCCAGGCCTTCACGCGTGGGCCACTGCCCAACCTGATCCGCGCGGTCGACACCTTCGGCTTCCACCTGGCGCGCATCGACCTGCGCCAGAACTCCTCGGTCCACGCCCGCACCTGCGCCGAACTGTTGAAGGTGGCCGGGGTCTGCGACGACTACGAGGCGCTGGACGAGGCGGCGCGGCGCAAGCTGCTGATCGCCGAGTTGGGGCACGGACGCCTGCTGCATTCACCCTTTGCCTCGTACAGCGAGGAGACCCAGCGCGAATACGAGGTGCTGGCCGCCGCCGCCGACGTGAAGCGGCTCTACGGCAAGGACGCCATCCGCGCCTATATCGTTTCCAACACCCAGACGGTCTCCGACCTGCTGGAGGTCTATCTGCTACTGAAGGAGGTGGGCCTCTTCGCGCCGGGAGACGCCGAGCATCCGCCGAGCGCCCAGGTCTTCGCCGAGCCTCTGTTCGAGACCATCGGCGACCTGCGCGCCGCGCCGCAGACGCTGAAGGAATATCTGGCCCTGCCGCTGATCCGCCAACTCGTCGAGCCGATCGGCCTGCAGGAGGTGATGATCGGCTATTCGGACTCGAACAAGGACGGCAGCTACCTGACCTCGACCTGGGAACTCTATCAGGGCTCCCGGGCGCTGGGTCGCGTCGCGCGGGACGAGGGCCTGCGGTTGCAGCTGTTCCACGGCCGGGGCGGCGCGGTCGGCCGGGGCGGCGGCTCCAGCTACGAGGCGATCCTGGCTCAGCCGGGCGGCACGGTGAACGGGCGCATCCGCATCACCGAGCAGGGCGAGGTGGTGGCCAACAAATACGCCGATCCGGAACTGGCGCGCCAAAGCCTGGAGACCCTCACCGCCGGCATGGTGCTGGCCTCGTTCCGCAGCGGGGCCGACACCGAAGTCACCGCCCCGCACGCCAGGGTCATGGAGGCGCTGTCGCAGGGCTCGATGGCCGCCTACCGGGCGCTGGTCCACGATACGCCGGGGTTCGTCGACTACTTCTATGCCGCGACCCCGATCACCGAGATCGCCGACCTGAACATCGGCAGCCGGCCGACCTCGCGGCAGGCGACCCGCAGCATCGGCGGCCTGCGCGCCATTCCCTGGGTGTTCTCCTGGTCGCAGAGCCGCACCATGCTGCCGGGCTGGTTCGGCTTCGGCTCGGCGGTTGAAGGCGCGGGCGTCGACTTCAAGGAACTGGTCGAGCTGCACGAGACCTGGCCGTTCTTCTCGTCCGCCCTGGCCAATATGGAGATGGTGCTGGCCAAGTCGGACATGGCGATCGCCGAGCGTTACGCCGGGCTGGTCGAGGACCGCGCTCTGGCCGACGACATCTTCGGCCAGATCAAGGCCGAGTGGGAGCGAACCACGCAGGCGCTGCTGAAGATCACCGGCCAATCGGCGTTGCTGGACAGGCATCCGGATCTCGCCGCGGCCATCCGCTCGCGCCTGCCCTACATCGACCCGCTGAACCACCTGCAGATCGAGCTGATCCGCCGCCGGCGGAGCGGCGACGAGGACGAGGCGGTCAAGGAAGGCATCCACCTGACCATCAACGGCGTGGCCGCGGGACTTAGAAACACCGGATAGGGGAACACCGGCTGAAGCCGGGGAGGGAAGAGACCACCATGACCACCCGACGCGACTATCTGGGCCTATCGGCTGCCGCCGGCCTGGCGCTGGCGGCCTCCGGCGCAAGAGCCGCCGGCAAGCCGAAGAAAAAGCTGAAGATCCTGATCCTCGGCGGGACGGGCTTCATCGGGCCGAACCAGGTGCGCTATGCGCTGGCGCGCGGCCACGAGGTGACGATCTTCAACCGCGGCAAGCAGAAGGAAGACTGGCCGGGCCACGTCGAGGAGCTGCTGGGCGACCGCAACACCGGCGACCTGAAGTCGCTGGAGGGCCGCGAGTGGGACGTCTGTATCGACAACCCGACGACCCTGCCGTTCTGGGTGCGTGACGCGGCCAACGTGCTGAAGGGCAAGGTCAAGCAGTACATCTTCGTCTCCACGATCTCGGTCTATGCCGCCAACGACAAGCCGGCCGACGAAACCGCCGCCACCGATCCCTACAAGGGCGCCGATCCGTTCGCCGAGACCCAGGCGACGGTGGCCAAGAACCCCGCGCTCTACGGCCAGCTCAAGGCCGTGAGCGAGGCCGAAGCGCGGAAGCAATTCGGCGAGGCGGCGACCACGGTGGTCCGCCCCGGCCTGATCGTCGGGCCGGGCGATGAGACCGACCGCTTCAGCTACTGGCCGGTGCGATTGGCCAATCCGGCAGGCAAGTGGGGTTCCGAGGTGCTGGCGCCGGGCGACGGGACCGATCCGGTGCAGTTCATCGACGCCCGCGACCTTGCGGAATGGATTGTGCGGCTGGCCGAGAGCGGGACGTCAGGCACCTTCAACGGCACCGGCAAGCCGATCCCCATGAAGGCGTTCCTGGGCGGCGTGGCGGCCGGCGTCCACGCCGAGCCGAAGCTCACCTGGGTCTCGACGAAATTCCTGCAGGACAACAAGGTCCACGCCTGGAGCGACCAGCCGGTGTGGATCCCCAACCAGGGCGAGACGGCGGGCTTCCACCACCGCAGCATCGCCAAGGCGCTGAAGGCCGGTCTGACCTTCCGGCCGCTGCCGCTGACGGCGGGCGACACGCTGGCCTGGTTCAAGGCCCAGCCGCCGGAGCGTCAGGCGAAACTGAAATCCGGCCTGACGCCGGAGCGGGAGACGGCGCTGCTGGCGCAATGGAAGGCGAGCGGCGGAAAGGCCTGATGGCGAACCTCTACGACATCCTGGCCGCGGGCTTTCCGGCCGACCGGACCAAGTCGGCCTTCATCCTGAGCGACGGCTCGGCGGTCAGCTACGGCGAGCTGGAGGCCGGGGCGGCGCAGATCGCCGGCCATCTGGTGGCGTCGGGCGTTACGCCCGGCGACCGCGTGGGTCTGCAGGCCGAGAAGTCGGTCGAGGCGGTGATGGTCTATCTGGGCGTGCTGAAGGCCGGTGCGGCCTTCCTGCCGCTGAACTCGGCCTACACGAAAGCCGAGGTGGACTACTTCATCGGCGACGCGACCCCGCGGGTCTTCGTCACCGACGCGCAGGCCTTCCGGGCCGAGGCGGACGCAGCCGATCCCTTGCTGGCGACCGTCGAGCGGGCCGACGATCACCTGGCCTCGCTGATCTACACCTCCGGCACCACGGGGCGGTCCAAGGGCGCCATGCTGAGCCACGGCAACCTGGCGGCCAACGCCCGCGCACTACATCAGATCTGGGGGTTCACCCGCGACGACGTGCTGTTGCATGCCCTCCCGATTTTCCACGTCCACGGCCTGTTCGTGGCCATGCACTGCGCCTTCCTGTCGGGCGCGCCGATGGTCTGGCTGCCCAAGTTCGACGACGCCCAGGTGATGGCGGGTCTCGCGAAATCGACCGTGATGATGGGGGTGCCGACTTTCTACACGCGCCTGCTGGCCAACCCGCAGTTCACGGCTGAGCGTGCGGCGCACATGCGCCTGTTCATCTCCGGCTCCGCACCGCTGCTGGAATCGACCTTCGCGGAGTTCGAGGATCGCACCGGCATGCGCATCCTGGAGCGCTATGGGATGAGCGAGGCTGTGATCATCACCTCCAACCCGCTGGACGGCGACCGCCTGCCGGGCAGTGTCGGCTATCCCTTGCCGGGCGTCGATCTGCGGATCGGCGGCGGGGAAGCGACCGGGGTCATCGAGATCACCGGGCCCAGTGTCTTTTCGGGCTACTGGGAGATGCCGGAGAAGACCGCCGAGGAGTTCACCGCCGACGGCTGGTTCAAGACCGGCGATGTGGGCCGCCAGGATGCCGATGGCCGCGTGTGGATCAGCGGGCGGGCCAAAGACCTGATCATCTCTGGCGGCTACAACGTCTACCCCAAGGAGATCGAGCTGATCCTCGACGAGCTCGATGGCGTGACCGAGAGCGCGGTGGTCGGCATCCCACATCCGGACTTCGGCGAGGGCGTGGTGGCGGTGGTCATCGGGTCCGGCGATGAGGCGGCGATGATCGCCGAGTGCCGCCGCCAGCTCGCGCCCTACAAGTCGCCCAAGCGGATCGTCTTCGTCGACGAGCTGCCGCGCAACGCAATGGGCAAGGTGCAGAAGAACCTGCTACGCGACCGCTATACCGACCTGTTCAAGACCGGCTGAAGACGAGGGACGAGACGAGATGGACCTGCAACTGAAGGGCAAGACGGCGGTGGTCACGGGCGGCACGCGCGGCATCGGCCGGGCCATCGCCGAGTGCTTTGCCGACGAAGGCGCCAATGTCGCGATCTGCGCCCGCGACGCCGGCCAGGTCGCCGAGACGGTGGCGGCCCTCGAGGCCAAGGACGTCAAGGCCTGGGGCGAGGTGGTGGACATCGCCGACGGCGTCGCCCTGCAGGGCTTCGTGCGCGACGCCGCCGAGACCCTGGGCGGCCTCGACGTGCTGGTCTCCAACGCCAGCGCGCTCAAGCAGGGCAACAGCGAGATGGACTGGCTGCAGATGTTCGAGATCGACATGCTGGGCGCGGTCAGGACCTGGGCAGCGGCCGAGCCGCTGCTGACCGCGGCGGCGGACCGACATGGCGACGCGGCCTTCCTGATCATCTCCTCGGTCTCGGCTGTGACCGCCGACGCGCCCTCGGCCTATGGCGCCACCAAGGCGGCCCTGATCCACTTCGCCAAGGGCGTCGCGCGGCAGAACGCGGCGCGCAAAGTCCGCTGCAATGTGATCTCGCCCGGTACGGTGTTCTTCGAGGGCGGCGTCTGGGGCAATGCGAAGGCCAACAATCCGGCCTTCTTTGAGCGGATGATCCAGCACAACCCGATGCACCGCATGGCGACGCCGGAGGAGATCGCCGCGGCGACGGTGTTCCTGGCCAGCCCGCGGTCGGCCTTCACCACCGGCATCAACATGATCGTTGACGGCACGATCAATCAGCGGGCGAACTTCTAGGCTCAAAGCCATGGAATATAACTATTTCGAGCTCCGCCTGAACCGCGACCGCGCCACCCAGAAGGCGGTGGCGGAGCACGTTCGCGCAGCGCTCGGACCCCAGGCCGTCGCGGTGTTCGCGCCGCTGCTGGGCTTCGCCTCCAATCAGTTGCTGGTGCTGACCGACGCCAAGGCACCGGTGGAAGCGGTAATGCGGGCGCCGGGCGTGGTCTCCGCCGAGCGGCACAGCTTGACGCCGACCATCCGGCCCGCGGACGGCGCGAAGCCGGCGGCCATGGGGATCTATGTCCACAACTGGTTCACGATCGACGCCAGTGGCTTCGACGAGTTCGTGAAGCTGTCGGGCGAGGCCTGGCCGGACTTCGAGGGCCACTTCGAAACCAAGATCTTCGGCCTGTTCGCGGCCCGTCCCACGAAGGACGACATGATGGAGGGCGCGCGGCGGCTGCTGCTGATGACCGGCTACCGCGACCTCAACGAATGGCAGAAGAGCCGCAATCCGGCCGAGACGGCGCGGGTCGCCTTCGCGCGCCGGCGCGACCTGACTCGGGTTTCGCTGGCCAGAGCCACCGTGCTGGCGAGTTGAGAGGGACGCGGCGATGAGTTTGATGGAAACCCGCCGCGCCCAGATGTTCCCGGTTCTCGACGCGGCGCAGGTCGAGACGGCCAGGCGCTTCGCCAGCGGCGAGGCCCGGGTCTTCACCGCCGGAGAGCAAATCTACGAAGTCGGCGAGCGCGGCGTGCCCGCCTGGCTGCTGCTGGACGGAACGATCGAGGTCACCCGCCACGATGGCCTGGACCACAGCGAGGGTGTCTTCGTCGCCGGCCCCGGCCATTTCACCGGCGAGGTGAGCCAGCTCGGAGGACGCGGCACCATCGCCGCCGCCCGCGCGGGTCCGCAGGGTGCAACCGCCCTGCCGTTCGACGCGCCGCACCTGAGGGCCTTGCTGATCGGCGCGGCGGAGCTAGGCGAGATCGTCATGCGCGCGCTCATCCTGCGGCGCATGGGCCTGCTGGAAGCGGGTGTCAGCGGCTCGATCCTGGTCGGGGCGGCGGGCCATCCGGACGTGGTGCGGCTGGAGGGCTTCCTGTCTCGCAACGCCTATCCGCACAGCCGGCTGGACGCGCTCGGTGACGGCGAGGGCCACGCGATCGTCGAGCGCCTCGGCGTCGCGGCCGACGAGCTGCCGCTGATGATCTGTCCCAACGGCACGGTGCTGCGCCGGCCGACCAACGCCGAAGCCGCCAACTGCCTGGGCATCCTCCTGCCGCTGGATCCGAACAAGCTCTACGACGTGGTCATCGTCGGGGCCGGGCCCGCGGGACTGGCGACGGCGGTCTATGCGGCGTCCGAAGGGCTGTCGGTGCTGGCGCTCGACCAGCGGGCCACCGGCGGCCAGGCCGGCGCTTCGGCGCGGATCGAGAACTATCTCGGCTTTCCGACCGGCATCTCCGGCCAGGCGTTGGCGGGCCGGGCGTGGAACCAGGCGCAGAAGTTCGGCGCCGAGATCGCCGTCCCCATCGAGGTGGTGCGGCTCAACTGCGACGCGCCCTGGAGGACCGGCGACCCGCTGCGCCTGGACCTGAGCGACGGGACCACGGTGCAGGCGAAGACCGTGGTGATCGCGTCGGGCGCCCGCTATCGCCGGCCGGGGATCGCCAACATCGACGACCTGGAAGGCGCTGGGGTCTCCTACTGGGCCTCGGCGGTGGAGGCCAAGCTCTGCGAGGGCGAGGACGTGGCCCTGGTGGGCGGCGGCAATTCCGCGGGCCAGGCGGTGGCTTTCCTGGCGCCGAAGGTGGGGCGCCTGCATCTGATCGTCCGTGGGCCCGGCCTCGAGGCGACGATGTCGCGCTATCTGATCGAGCGGATCGCGGCCCTACCCAACGTCGAGCTGCACACCCATACCGAGATCATCGCCCTTGAGGGCGACCGTAGCGGCGGCCTCACGGCGGCGACCTGCCACAACCATGAGACCGGGGTGGAGGTACATCGGCCGCTGCGCCACCTCTTCCTGTTCATCGGCGCGGACCCCAATGCCGGCTGGCTGCAGGGCTGCGTGGAAACTGACGCCAAGGGGTTCGTGACCACCGACGCCGACGCCCGGCTGCCGCTGCAGACGGCCATGCCCGGTGTCTTCGCCATTGGCGACGTCCGTGCCGGCTCGACCAAGCGGGTGGCCGCCGCGGTGGGTGAGGGCGCCGCGGTGGTGGCGCAGATCCATGCCTTCCTGGCCCAAGCCGTGACAGGCGCCTAGGCCGGCGAGCCGCGGCCCTCTATCGTCCTTGGAAACGAGGGGACTCCATGGCGGCTCTGTCAGGCCTGAAGGTGCTGGACTGCACTCACGTCATCGCCGGCGCCTATTGCTCGCTGGTGCTGGCCGACCTGGGCGCCGACGTGATCAAGATCGAGCCGCCAGCCGGCGAGTCGACGCGCGGCCTGCGCGGCGGTGGCTTCCGCGCCTATGATTTCGTCAACCGCAACAAGCGCGCCATCTTCCTCGACCTCAGCACCCAGGGCGGCGCGGATGTGGTGCGGAGACTCGCGGCCACCGCCGACGTCTTCGTGGAGAACTACCGGCCCGGATCGCTGGACCGCATGGGCCTGGGTTACACGGACCTGTCGAAGATCAATCCGCGGTTGGTCTACTGCTCGATCTCCGGCTTCGGAGGCGACGGGCCCTACGCCGAGCGCGGCGGCTTCGACCTGGTCACTCAGGCGATGAGCGGGCTGATGAGTTTCATCGGCGAGCAGGGAAGCGAAGTCCCGTGCTCCACCGCCGTACCGATCAGCGACCTGAACGCCGGGCTGTTCGGGGCGATCGGCGTGCTGGCGGCCTTGCAGAGCCGCCAGACCACGGGCAAGGGCCAGCGGGTGGAGAGCTCGCTGTTCGAATCCGCGATGGCCGCGACGATCTGGGAGACGGGGCGGTTCCTCACCAGTGGCGAACTGCCGTCCCGCACCGGCACGCGGCACAGGCTGGCGGCGCCCTATGAAGCGCTGAAGACCGCGGACGGTCACATGGTGGTCGGCGTCAATTCGCAGCGCCTCTGGAAGCGGTTCTGCGAGGCGCTCGGCGATCCGGCGCTGGCCGAAGAGGCCGGCTTCGATACGCCCGGCGGCCGGATGCAGAACCGCGACGCCCTGCAGGCGCGGATCGAGGCGATCCTGGCTGGCGACACCAGCGCCGGCTGGGTCCTGAAGCTGGAGGCCAAGGGCGTGCCCGCTGGCCCGCTGAACGACATCGCCCAGGCGTGGGACGACCCACAGATCAAGGCGCGGGGCCTGCTGGCGGAGGTGGCCGGCCGCCGGTTCGTGCGCACGCCGATCAAGCTGCACGACACGCCGGTTGAACTCCTCCGCGGTCCCGCTGAAGTCGGAGAACACACCCGCGAGGTGCTGGCCGAGGCGGGCTTTTCGGCAACCGATATCGACGCCCTCGTCGCCCAGGGCGCGGCGGCTGTCGGACGTAAGAGCGAGGCTACAGCATGAGCGGCGCGGTCCACGTCCATCCGGTCAGCGACGCCGTCGTTCTGCTGGAGATCGACAATCCGCCTATGAACCCGCTGGGCGTCGAGATGCGCCAGACCTTCATGGAAGCGCTCGACCAGGTGGAGCAGAACGATGCGCTCCGCTGCCTGATTGTCACCGGGAAGGGCCGCGCCTTCTGCGCCGGTGACGACCTGAAGAACGTCGGGCCGGGCGGCGAGGACCTGGCGGGGTTCGGACGGCTGCTGGACCGGTTGGAGGCGACGCGGGTGCCGGTGGTGGCGGCGGTCAACGGCTGGTGCGTCGGCGGCGGGTTCGAGCTGGCCTGCTGCTGCGACATCCGGCTGGCCTCGACCGAGGCGAAGTTCGTCTGCGCCGGTGTCAATGTCGGGCTGATGGCCTCGACCTATCGTCTGCCGCGGCTGATCGGGGTCTCCCGCGCCAAGGCCATGCTGCTGACCGGCCTGCCGCATGACGCCGAGACCGCTGAGCGCTACGGCCTGGTGACCGGCCTGCATGCGCCGGAAGACCTGCGAGGCGCGGCCATCGCATTGGCCGAACGGATCGCCAGCCGCGCGCCCTTGTCGGTCGAGGCGACCAAGCGCACATCGAATCGCGCGCTCGACCTGTCGCCGGAAGACTGGGGCGAGATCGCTGCGCCGGAGCTCAAGGTGCTGCGCAAGTCCAACGACCATCACGCCGCGGTCGCCGCCTTCCGCGAACGCAAAGATCCCGTTTTCACCCGAAGCTAGGAGATCCCAGGTTTGCGCTATGTCCGAATGCCGATCGAGGTGGAGAGCCCGGAGGAGTACGGCTACGCGCGTATTCGCTACAACCTGTCGGAAAGCTCGGTGGCCGATCAGTCGCTGTCCGACCTTGGCCTGACCATTCCCGACATGCCGCTGCTCTATGGCGAACACCGCGGCCGCCAGCGGCTGCGCGAGCTGATCGCGGCGGACGGGCAGGGGCTTTCCGCAGACGATGTGCTGGTGACCACAGGCGCTGCCGGCGCGCTGTTCATCATCGCCACCTCCCTGCTGGGGCCATCGGACCATCTGGTGGTGATCCGGCCCAACTACGCGACCAATCTGGAGACCCCGCGGGCCATCGGCTGCAAGACCACGCACATCGACCTGGCCTTCGAGGAAGGCTTCCGGATCGACCTGGACCGGGTGGTCAAGGCGCTGACCCCGGCGACGAAGCTGATCAGCGTCACCTGTCCGCACAATCCGACCGGGGTGATGCTCAGCGAGGTGGAATTGCGCGGCCTTGCCGACCTGGCGGGCAAGCACGGCTGCCGGCTACTGGTGGACGAGACCTACCGCGACCTGTCGTTCCAGGGGCCGCTGCCGCCGGCGGCGTCGCTGGGCGAGCATGTGATCAGCGTATCATCGCTGTCCAAGGCCTATGGCGTGCCCGGCATCCGCATCGGCTGGCTGATCACCAGGGATAAGGCGCTGCAGGAGATCTTCCTCGCCGCCAGCGAGCAGATCAGCATCTGCGGCAGCGTCATGGACGAGTGGGTCGCCGAGCAGGTGATGGGGCAGCGCAGGTCGATCCTGGCGCCGCGCCTCGTGGAGATGCGCCGGCGCCTGGCGATGGTCAGCGCCTGGATCGACGGCGAGGATCGTCTGGAGTGGGTGAAACCCAGCGGCGGCGTGGTCTGCTTCCCGCGCATGACCGCCGAGCCGGCCGGCGGGACGGAGGGCTTCTATCGCCGCCTGCTGGAGGACCACGGCGCCTATGTCGGCCCCGGGCACTGGTTCGAGCAGTCGGACCGCTATTTCCGGGTCGGCTATGGTTGGCCGACGGCGCAGGACCTGGAGGCCGGCCTCGCCGCGATCTCCGCGGCCCTGCGCGGCGGGAGCTGAAAGCGATGTTCGACGACGACCTGCGCTTTCGGGCCCGCATGCAGCCGCGCAGCGCGGCGGTCATCGCGCTCACGCGGACCTTCACCTATGCGGAGCTGGACGCCGACGTGGACCGGGTGGCCGGCGGCCTGCGCGAGCTGGGCATATCGCCGGCCTCGGGCGTCGTGGCGATCCAGACGCAGGACGCCTACGAGGAGCTGTTGCTTTTGGCCGCGCTGGGGCGCCTGCGAGTCGCCTCGGCCCCGGACCGCGACCCCAAGGCAGACCTCTGGCTGACGGCGGAGGCTGGCTATGGGCCGCAGGTTCACCTTGGCCGCGCGTGGTTCGCCGCGACCCTGGCGGCGGAGCCCCGGCTGGTCGTCTCGCCGGAGGTCTCGCCGGACGCTATCGGCCGCGTGCTGCTGTCATCGGGCACCACGCAGGAGCCGCGGCGCGTGGGTCTTAGCTGGCGGATGCTGGACGCCAACCTCCGCAATGCGGCGATCACGCTCTACGCCGGCAAACTCGGGCGCTGGATGCCGCTAACCGGCCTGGATTCGATGGCGGGTCTGCTCCTGGTGCTGGGCGCCTGGGCGATGGGCGCGACGGCGGTCGTCGGACAGGCAGGCGACCAGCTTCCGGAGGCCCTTGAGCGGCTGCGGCCGAGCCTGATCATCTTCACGCCGAGCCATCTGCGGACCCTTTTGCGTCAGCTTCCGACCGGCTTCCGGCCCCAGCCAGACCTGCGGCTGATCGTCGGCGGAGCCATCCTGCCCAAGGCGCTGGCGCAAGAGACGCGTTTGCGGCTGACCCCCGACCTGCGGATCGTCTACGGCTCGACCGAGTGCAGCGCCATGGCGCACGCGGATGCCGCCCTGCTCGACACGATACCGGGCGCCACCGGCTATCCCGGCCCGGACGTGCGGGTGGATATCCTGGATTCCGATGGCGCGCCGGTCGCGCCTGGCGAGATCGGAGACGTGCGGATCATCTGCCCCCGCGCGGCGCAGGGCTATGTCGACGACGCGAAGGCCAGCGCTATAGCCTTCCGTGACGGCGGCTTCTTCCCCGGTGACATCGGACGGCTGATGCCGGACGGCCTGCTGGTCCTCGAAGGGCGCGCCGACGACCGGATGAACGACATCGGCGGGCGCAAGGTGATGCCGGCGGTGGTGGAAGAGGCGGCGCTCGCCTGCGCCGGCGTCGTCGACGCCGCGGCCTTCGCGGCGCCCGGCGAAGGCGGCCTCGACCAGTGCTGGCTGGCGGTGGTGCAGGGCGAGGGTTTCGACCGCGCACGCCTGGTCGAGCACCTCAACGGCTACGGTGGCGCGCTCCCGCCACTGCGTTTCGCCTGGATCGCGGAGATCCCGCGCAACGCCATGGGCAAGATCGAACGCAATCAGTTGCGGGCGGAGGCCATGTCGGTGCTGGGCGTCGCCCCGGAAGGCTAGGCTCCAAGCCTCAGGCAGAGACGTTGTCGAAGAGGCCGGCGTTGTAGTCGCGGATAGCGTCGACGATTTCCTCGCGCGTGTTCATCACGAAGGGGCCGTGGGCGAAGACCGGCTCGCCGATCGGCTCGGCATGACCGAACAGCACGCGGGCCTCGCTGGACGCCTCGATCTCCAGCCGGTCACCGGCCAGATCGAATTCCGCGAGCGTCCAGGCCGGCGCCGTCTCGCCGTTCACCTTCACCTCGCCGGAGATCACATAGAGGAAGACGTTGCGCCCGCTCAGCGAACCGAATCCGGCCCTGCCGCCGGCGGCGAGCTCGATGGTGGTCATGAAGACGCCGGTGAGCGAGGGGATCGGCCCGGTGTGGCCGCCCCAGGTCCCGGAGATCAGGCGCACCGTCGCCTGGCCCTTATCAACGGCGATGGCGGGGATCTTATCGGCCTGCAGGCCCACGTAGCGCGGCCGGCTCATCTTCAGATGGCTCGGCAGATTGACCCATAGCTGCAGCAGTTCCAGCGGCCCGCCTTCGCGCAGAAAGGCCTCCGGCGAGACCTCGGCGTGGACCAGGCCCGAACCGGCGGTCATCCACTGCACGCCGCCGGCCTTGATGATGCTCTCATGGCCGGCGCTGTCGCGGTGGGCGAGTTCGCCCTCCAGGATGAAAGTCACGGTCTCGAAGCCCCGATGCGGGTGCGGCCCGAACGGCAGGCCGGCGTTGTTGGGGCCGTAGGTCTGCGGGCCGTGGTGGTTGAGAAACAGGAACGGGTCCTGCCCCGGGCCGGACGCCGGGCGGCGGGTGACCAGGTCGCCGATGTCGTCGCGCTGCGCGGTGTGCAGGGCCTTGAGGGTCTTGCCGAAAGCTTGGGCGTTCATGGCTTCCATATAGGGGCAATCGCGGCCTTGCGAAGACACCGGCAGGGCGCCGTGGGCGCGTGAACGGAAGATAACGGGCGCCTCAGACACGGTTCAGGGCCGCAGGTTCAAATTCCACTCCATGAGCGGCGCCGACCCTTCGGTTTCGCCCTCACAAAAGGACTGGAGAACGAGATGAAGACCGCCGCAATTTCCGGCGCCGTGATCGCCGCCCTGGCGGTTGGCGCTCTGGCTACCCCCACTTTCGCGCAGCCGTATCGCGCACCCTACGCCAGTGACTGCCGCAGCAACGGCGCGGCCGGCACGATCCTTGGTGGGATCGCCGGCGCCGTGCTCGGCTCGAACCTCGCCGCCCACCATGGCGGCCGTGCGGGCGGTGCGGCCATCGGCGGCGTCGCTGGCGCGCTGATCGGCAACAGCATCGGCCGCGGCTCGGCGCAGTCATGCGGCTATCAGGGCTACAGCCAGGGCTACGCCGCGCCCGTCTATGAGGCGCCGGTCTATGCCGCGCCCGTCTATGCCGAGCCCGCCTACGCCAGCGGCTACTACGCCGAGCCGGCCTACTACGGCCGGGGCTATGAGACCCGTTACGCCTACCGTGGCTACGACCGCGATCATCGCGACTGGAGCCGTGACCGGGATCACGACCGCGATGGCGGGCGCTTCAACTACCGCTAGGCCGCAGCCCCTGGTCTGAGCCATGGCCGCGTCCGCTTCGGTGGGCGCGGCCATCGGCGTTCCTGGGGCGCCTTGCGAAGCCGGCCCTCGCGGGGCCATGAAGGCGCATGCAACCGCTCTTCTTCGACCTGCGCGCCACGCACAATCCGCACCGCTGGTACCTGCCGCTGACGCCCGACGTCTGCGTGGGCCGCCAGGACGAGCTCTTCATGTTCGGCGGAGTCGGGCTGGCCTCGGCCATCGCGGCCATGGAAGGCACCACCGGGCGACCGGTGATCTGGGCGACGGCGCAGTATCTCTCCTACGCCAAGCCGCCGAGCGTGGTGGACCTGGACGTCTGGGTTCCCACGGCCGGCAAGTACAACAGCCAGGCCCGGGTGATCAGCCATGTGGGCGACAAGGAGATCGTCACCGTCAACGCCGCCCTCGGCTCGCGGCCGAGTGAAATCTCGCAGCAGTGGCTGGCCATGCCCGAGGCGCCGCCGCCGGAGGACTGCGAGCCCGGCGAACACTGGCGCCAGGCGGGCTACGGCCTGCACAGCCGCATGGATATCCGGGTCGCCAAGGGCCGCTACGGCTTCGACCGGGCGGGCGCGCCGGAGCCGGACGGCCGGCTGCTGCTATGGATCAAGCCGATCGGCGACTTTCCGATCGACGCGCCGATGCTGGCGATCATCGCCGACCACGTTCCGTCCGGGATCGGTAATGCGCTGGGCAAGAACGCCGGCGGTAACAGCCTGGACAACACGCTGCGTATCCGCCGGATCGTGCCGACCGAATGGGTGCTCTGCGACATCCGCATCCTGGGCGTCCATGGCGGCTTCGGCCACGGGGCGATGTATCTGTTCGCCCAGGACGGCGAGCTGATGGCCACGGCCAGCCAGTCGCTGATCGTCCGGGTCCGCGAGACCCTGGAGGATCGGTGAGCGAGATCGACGCCCTGACGCTGCGCGGGACACAGCGTTTGACCGGCCGCGACGGGCCGCTCGCGCCCGGCGAGGGGGTCGCCGAGCTGTCGCGGGCCAGTGAGCTGGGCGGCGCTGAGGCCGCGGCGATCCTGGCGGCGTTGGCAGGCATGGGCGTCGGCGCGCCGCCGAGCTGGCCGCGGGCGCTGGAACTCCTGGCCCTGGCGGCGGAGCGGGGTTCGGAGGGCGCGAGGGGACAGCTTCGGCTGCTGGCCGGTCAACCGGACGCGCAGGACGGCTGGGCCGCACTCGCGCAAACGGTCGACATCGCCGTCTGGATGGCGCCGGCCGTCCGGCGGCCGATCTGCGAGGCGCCGCGCATCCGTATGCTCGATGGGTTCGCCTCGCCGGAGGTCTGTGCTTGGCTAATCGGGATCGGCAAGACGCGGCTGACCCAGGCGCGGGTCTATGACGCCAACACCGGCGGCGCGACCACCGACCGGGCGCGCACCAACTCGGCCTTCGAACTGAGCATCGTCGACGTCGACCTAGTCACCGTGCTGGTGCGGGCGCGGATCGCCGCCGCGACGGGCGTTCCGCTGGGCGCGCTCGAGCCGCCGCAGCTGCTCCACTACGCCGTCGGCCAGACGTTCGGGCGGCACTACGATTACCTGGATGTTTCGCAGGCGGGATATGCCCGCGACGTGGCCGAGCACGGCCAGCGCATCCTGACGGCGCTGATCTACCTCAACGACGGCTATGAGGGCGGCGAGACGTCGTTTCCCAAGGCCGGGATCGAGGTCCGGGCGCGGATCGGCGATGGGGTGATGTTCGCCAACGTCGACCGCGCCAACGCCGTCGATCCCATGAGCCTGCACGCCGGCGAGCCGACGACCTCGGGGGAAAAATGGGTCTTCTCGCAGTGGATCCGGGACCGCGCTCAAGGCGGCGGCTGAGTTCGCTTCGCCGCGTGGAGGCTACGGGAAATCAGGCCAGACGGCGCCGATGGCTTTCAAGGCTTCTGTGCGCCCCACCTTTGCGACGGCCGCGACCACCGCGGGGTCTTTGCGGACCTGATCGAAGCGCTGGCTCAGAACCGCCTGATAGGACCCCAAGGGACGCGAAGGTGCTGTGCAGAGTTGGATGAGGGCCCGCTCGCGCGCGAGCGGATCCTCCAGCCAATCGACCATCAGCCGGCTCGCCGCGGCGGAGTCGTTGGCGCATAGCAGGGCGTGGAGGCGGGCGGTACGATTGTCCCCCACGTGGGCCGCCGTGTAGGCAAGCGCCTTGTCCTGCTGCGCGGCATCGCCCAGTCCGTTGAAGATGCAGACACGGTCCTGCTCGATGTACGCCTTGCCCACGGCGCTTGTGCCAGCGTCCTTGTCCATCTTGTCGAGGACCGCCAAGGCCTGCTGAAACCGCCCCTGGTCGATCAACATCTCGGCGAGGTTGATCACCTGGCTGACATTGGCGCCGCCGCGCTCCGGGCGAGTGGCGGCGGTCTGTTCGGTGGTCACCGCTTCATCGAACCGCCCCAGCTGCAGGAGCACATAGGCGCGGCGATCTTCGATCCAGTTGCGATAATCACGACCGTTTTCGTCGAGGATCTTTTCCTTTTTCAGGACCCTATCGGCGAACTCGAGCGCCTCATCCAGTCGTCCCAGGACGCGCAACGCGTCGATAATCAGGTAGGCGCTGTTGTCGTTGTTCTCGGCGGTTTCATGGACGCGCTCCAGGCGCCTGAGGTCGGCGAAGGCGGCATATTCGACGTCGAAGGCCTGGGGGTCGTCCTTCAGGAGCGATGCGAAGCGGTTGTCCAGGCGCATGCCGAGCAGGCTCTCCGCGGCAGTCACCTTCTTCGCAACGCGGGCCGCCTCGCCAGTCTTGCCCTGCTCGAGCAACATAAGGCTCAACTCCAGCCAAATGGGGCTCAGGTCCTGGGACGGATCACTCGGCTTCCATTCCGCAGCGTCGAGAACCGAAAGCAGGCGCATCTTCGCTGCTGGGTCCGTCCTCAGGCGGCCGTTCAGGAAATAGACGCCGTCGTCATTGACGACATCGAAAGCCTGACCGGTCCGCCTAGCGGCGGCGAGGTCAGCTTCCAGATTTTTCAAGGCGTCTGGCGTGTCGTGGCGATCGACAGCTTCCAGGAAAAGCAGTCCCCAGACCATCGGCGGCGCGTCGGGTTCCTTTGACGCCAGCACGCGCCATTCGTGTCGGCGGCTGCCGCCGATGCATGCGCCCATGTTGATGTAGGTGATCGCCCGCTGTTCGCTCGACAGTTTCGGGAACGATGTATCTTCGCTTACGGCGAGCCAGGTCTTGCCGTCGCATTCGCCGCCGCGAAGCTTTTCGAGCGCGGCGCTCCAGCGTGTGGCCAGCGCGTCTGTTTGAGCGTCTGCGACAGCAGGCGAACTCACGCCGATCACCGAAGCGCAGACGAGCGCCGCAAGAAGGCGAAAAATGCTGACCGGCAACAGCGCCTCCCGAACCCGCAGGATTCGGAGGCTAGCTCGCCCCTTAGCGCCGTACCAGAGCCCGGCGCTCTAGTTCCGGGTCGGGATGATCACCGGCAGGGTTTCGTAGCCCTTGACGAAGGTCGAATAGACCCGCTTGGGTTCGCCCACGACCTCGATGGTCGGGAAGCGGGCGAGGATCTCTTCCCAGATGATCTTCAGCTGCAGTTCGGCCAGCCGGTTGCCGACGCAGCGGTGGATGCCGAAGCCGAAGGAGATGTGGGTGCGAGGTCGCTCGCGGTCGATGATGTAGGCGTTCGGGTTCTCGATCACCTCGTCGTCGCGGTTGCCCGAGACGTACCACATGATGACCTTCTCGCCGGCCTTGATGGTCTTGCCCTGGAACTCGACGTCTTCGATCGCCGTGCGGCGCATGTGGGCCAGCGGGGTCTGCCAGCGGATGGTCTCGGAGACCATCGACGGGATCAGGGCGGGGTTGGCGCGCAGCTTGGCGTACTGATCCGGGTTCTGGTTCAGCGCCAGGACCGAGCCGGAGATGGTGTTGCGGGTGGTGTCGTTGCCGCCGACGGTCAGCAGCACGATGTTCCCGAAGTACTCGCGAGGCTCCATGTTCCGGGTGGCTTCGCCGTGGGCCAGCATGGAGATCAGGTCGCCTGTGGGCGGGGCGTTGACCCGCTGGTTCCACAGCTGTGTGAAGTAGGCGTGGTACTCGACGAAGATCGCCATCTTCTGCTCGAGGCTGTCGATCAGACCCTGGCCGGGCGCAGCGGTCACCACGTCGGACCAGTAGACCAACTGGCGGCGGTCCTCCTGGGGCATGTCGAAGAGCGTCGCCAGCGTCATGCCGGTGAGTTCCTTGGAGACCAGGTCGACCCAGTCGAACTCTTCGCCGATCGGCAGGCTGTCGAGGATCTTGGCGGCCCGCTCGCGGATCAGCGGCTCCATGACCTGCAGGTTCATCGGCGAAACGGCGGGGCTGACCACCTTGCGCTGCACGTCGTGCTTGGGCGGATCCATGGCGATGAACATGGGCAGTGGATCCATGTTCGACTGGCCGCCGGCGATGTTGATGCCGCCAATCTTGAAGTCGGAGGAGAACTGCTGGTGGTTGGTGTCCACCGCCATGATGTCGTTGTACTTGGTGATCGACCAATAGGGCCCGAACTCGTGCTCGGCGGTGTAGTGCACCGGGTCCTCGGCGCGCAGGCGCTCGAAGATCGGCCACATAGCGTCGGCCTGGAAGAGCTTCGGCTGGGCCGGGTTGAGCAGCTCCAGCGGGGTCGCGTAGGCGTCGTCGCGGGCTTGTCGCCGCATCTCGGCGAGGTTTGCCAGATTGCCGTCGGCCATGATGCGTCCTCCGATTTTAGCAGTGTATAGATCGCGAAATGACGGAGGCGTCAACTTCGTGGACGCCTGGAGCCGCGCACGCTGACGTGACAGAAGCGGCCATGGTTCGCGCCGTCGCCATCGACGATCCCGACGATCCGCGGCTGGCGGATTACCGTCAGGTGCGTGAGCGTGATCTGGTGGGCCGCCAGGGCGGTTTCATCGCCGAGGGCGTGGTCGTGCTGGAAAAGCTGATCGCGCGCGGCCGGCACCCATTGCGCTCGGTGCTGATCGCGGAAAAGCGGGTCGCGGCTCTGGAGCCCTTAATGGCGGCCCTGCCCCCGGGCGTCGAGGTCTATGCGGCCGGGCAGGCGGTGATGGACGCGGTGGTGGGCTTTCCGATCCACCGCGGGGTGCTGGCGGTCGGTGCGCGAGCGGAGCCAGGCCTGGACGCGGTGCTGGCGGCGCTGCCGGAGCGGGCGCTGGTGGTCGGGCTCTGCGGCATCGCCAATCACGACAACATGGGCGGCCTGTTCCGCAACGCCGCGGCCTTCGGCGCCGACGCCGTGCTGCTGGACGATGACTGCTGCGATCCGCTTTACCGAAAGGCCATCCGGGTCTCGGTCGGCGCGGCGTTGACCATGCCCTTCGCCCGCGCCGGATCGGCGAGCGACCTAGCGGCGCGGCTGATGGCGCAGGGCTTCGCCGTTGTGGCCCTTTCGCCCGGCGGGTCGGTCGAATTGTCGCAGGTCGGGCCGGCGCCGCGCAGGGCCGTCCTGTTCGGCGCCGAGGGGCCCGGATTGCCGGCCGAGGTGCTCGCTCAGGTGCAGACCGTGCGCATCGAAATGGCCGGCGGCTTCGATTCCCTCAACGTCGCCACCACCAGCGGCATCGTCCTGCACCAGATGGTTGCATCGGCGCGCGTAACCGGCGCCGGTTAGAGCCCTTTCTTAACCCGTCACTGCGCAGCCTGTTGGGAAAGCGGAATAATCCCGTTGCTGGGGGAAGCATGGCCGTCGAGAGACGCCCCTATAGGCCGAGTGGTCTGGAACAATCCGGGCCGGTGTTCGACCGGACGCGGCGGTTGGCCCGCGCCCTGTTCCGCGACGTCGAGGCCTCCGTGGTGCTCGTCAACGACGGCGAGGCCTGGCGGAGCCACAATCCCACCGGTGAGGCGCCGACCGACGCGCCGGTCGCCCAGCTGATCGTCGACAGCGGCGAGGCCATGTGGGTCGCCGACGCCAGCCAGGACCCGCGCTTCTGCGAGCGCCGCAACGTCAAGGGCCCGCCGCACGTCCGCTTCTATGCGGCAGCCCCGATCCGCCTCGAGGACGGCTCGATCCCGGGCGCCTTCGCCGTGGCCGGGCTGACGGCGCGGCCGTTCGACCCGGAGCTCGCCGATCGCCTGCAGGATCTGGCGGACGGCGTCGCCGACGAATGGAGCCGGGTGCAGGCGAAGCTGGCCCGCGAGACGGCGCGCCGCGAGAGCGACGTCGCTCAACGCATGGTCGCCCAGATCATCGAGACCGCCCCGCTGTCGCTGCTGATGACCGACAAGGAGATGCGCGTCGTCTCCGCGAGCCCCCGCTGGATCGAGAGCCGCCAGTTTGGCGACCGGGAGGTGGGTCGGCCACTCGCTCTACGAACTCTTCCCCACGACCTATGAGAAGTGGCGCCCGGTCTACGACCGCTGCCTGGCGGGCGAGGCGGTGCGCGCCGACCGGGTGGAATATCTGCGCGGCGACGGCTCGGTGATCTGGCTGCAGGTCGAGCTGACGCCCTGGCGCGACGCCGCCGGCGACATCGGCGGGCTGATCATCACCTCGCACGACGTGACCGACATGGTCTCGGCCCTGGAGCGCACCGAGCGGTCCGAGGAACGGCTGCGGTTGGCGATCGAGATCGCCAACATGCACGTCTGGGAACTGGATTTCCGCCGCCACGAGCTGATCACCATCGGCGCCGAGGTGGATTTCTACACCGAGCCCTTCGACTACAAGGCGTTGGCCGGCGACATCTGGTCGACCATCGACGAGCGCGACCTGCCGCGGGTGCAGGAGGAGTGGCGCCGTCACGAGGAGGAGGGCGCCTCCTATCGCCCCGAGTACCGGGTCCGCCGCTCCGACGACAAGGACGTCTGGGTGCAGGGCGCCGTGCGCTACCTGACCGACGACGAAGGAAAGCCGCTGCGGATGGTCGGCGCGCTGCAGAACATCACCGACCGCAAGGCCTCCGAGCGCGGGCTGGTCCAGGCCAAGGAGGAGGCCGAGGCCGCCACCCGCGCCAAGTCGGCGTTCCTGGCGACCATGAGCCACGAGATCCGCACGCCGCTGAACGGCGTGCTCGGCATGGCCCAAGCGATGGCCACCGGGACGCTGGATACCGAGCAGCGCGACCGGCTGGACGTGATCCGGCAGTCGGGCGAGAGCCTGCTGGCCATCCTCAACGACGTGCTGGACCTGTCGAAGATCGAGGCCGGCAAGCTGGAGCTGGAACGCGCCGAGTTTGACCTGGAGGAGACCGTGCAGGGCGCGCTGAGCGCGTTCGCCGCCACCGCCCAGGCCAAAGGGCTGGCCCTGACACTGAACATTCAGCCGGCCGCGCGGGGCGTCTATCTGGGCGACAGCGTCCGGGTGCGTCAGATCCTCTACAACCTGATTTCCAACGGCCTGAAGTTCACTGGCAAGGGCGGCGTCAAGGTGACCTTGTCGCGGCGCGGGCGGCGGCTGCGGCTGCAGGTCGCCGACACCGGCATCGGCGTCGCGCCGGAGAAGCTGAGCGGCCTGTTCCAGAAGTTCGAGCAGGCCGACGCCTCGACGACGCGGCGCTACGGCGGCACGGGCCTTGGCCTTTCGATCTGCCAGGACCTGGCGGCGTTGATGGACGGCGAGATCGGCGTCGAGAGCACGCCGGGCGCGGGCGCGACCTTCACGGTCGACCTGCCGCTGGAGCGGATCGCAGAGGCGCCGGCGCGCACCGCGCGGCCGGCTCGCGAGCCGACGGCAGTGATGGAAGACTGCGCGGCCATCCGCATCCTGGCGGCCGAGGACAACGGCATGAACCAGCTGGTCCTGCGCACCCTACTGGCGCAGGTCGGCATCGAGCCGACGATCGTCAACAACGGCCGCGAGGCCGTCGAGGCCTGGGCCAGCGAGCCCTGGGACATGATCCTGATGGACGTGCAGATGCCCGAGGTCGACGGCCCCACGGCCACCGGCATGATCCGCGCCCGCGAGCGCGCCGCGAACCTGGCGCGCACCCCGATCATCGCCCTGACCGCCAACGCCATGGCCCACCAGGTGGCGGAATACGCGGAAGCCGGCATGGACGGTTTCGTCGCCAAGCCGATCGAGGCGGCGCGCCTGTTCGAGGCGATCGAAGCCGCGCTGGAAGCCCGCCGCCAGGCGGTTGCGGAAGTTGCCGCCGCCTAGGTCCGGCCGAACGCGTAGCCGCTGAGCGCCACGTCCATAGCCACGTCGCGGAAGGCCACGCGGCCGGGTTCGCCCTGCGCGGCGCCGGCGGCGACGAACAGCGGCGCGAGGTGCTCTTCGCGCGGATGGGCCTCGCGGGCGTAGGGGCCCTGGTCCCAGTGGCGCAAGTCTTCGTCGCGATGGGTCGGATCGGCGATGACGTCGCCCAGCCAGGCGTCGAAGGCCTGAGACTTGGCGGTGAAGGCCGGCGAGAAGCCGCGCATGTTATGCCAGCTCATGCCCGAGCCGACGATCAGCACGCCCTCGTCACGCAGGGGCGCCAGCGCGCGGCCGGCGGCCAGATGCGCCGCTGGGTCCAGATCGGCGCGGAGCGAGAGCTGGACGACCGGAATGTCGGCGTCCGGCGTGGCCAGCAGCAGGGGCACGAAGACCCCGTGATCGTAGCCTCTTTCGACAGCCGCAGCTGTGGAATGACCCGCCGTTTCGAGCAGTTCGCGCACGCGATCCGCGAGCTCCGGAGAGCCCGGCGCGTCGAACCGCAGGCGATAGGTCTCTTCCGGGAAGCCGTAGTAGTCGAAGAGCATCGGCGGCCTGGGCGACGAGCCGACGGTGAACACCGGCTCCTCCCAGTGGCCGGAGACCACCAGGATCGCCTTAGGGCGTTCGGGCAGGTCCGCCATCAGGCCCTTCAGCCAGGCGGCGGTCTTGTCCCAGGTGTCGGCCGGGCCGCGGGTCCAGTCCATGAAGAAGCAGGGCCCCGCGCCATGCGGGATGAACAGGGTAGGCAGTGTCATGGCGATCAGGCCGCGTAGCGCTCGATGCCGTCGGCGAAGGTCTGGGCGAAGCCGGTGAGGAATTCGCGGGTCGCTTCGTTGGTCAGCTCGCCGTTCTCGTCGAACATTGCCGCCACGCCGCCGACATAGGTCTCCGGCTGGTTCACGGTGGGCATATTCAGGAACACCAGCGACTGGCGCAGGTGGTGGTAGGCGCCGAAACCGCCGATGGCGCCGGGCGAATTGGAGACCACCGCGGCCGGCTTGCCGTTCCAGACGCTGGCGCCGTAGGGGCGCGAGCCGACGTCGATGGCGTTCTTCAGCACGCCCGGGATGCCGCGGTTGTACTCCGGGGTGACGAACAGCACCGCGTCAGCGGCTTTGACCCGGTCGCGGAAGGCGGTCCATTCGGCGGTCGGCGTCGCCTCAAGGTCCTGGTTGAAGTGCTGCAGGGCGCCGATGTCGACGAACTCGAAACTCAGGTGCGCCGGCGCCACGGCGGCGATCGCCTTGCCGAGCTTGCGGCTGAAGGATTCCTTGCGGAGGCTACCGACGATGACGGCGACTTTGCGGGGCTTGGACATGGGGTTGGTCCCTTCTGAATGGTGTGAGCGCTAAGTGCGCCTATCCTCTGGCGTTGATAATCCGGCTTGAACGCACAATTATGTTTCCGATCAGGAAGCAATCCACAGGCGCCTCATGGACCGGTTCGACGAGATCAACGCCTTTGCCGCCGTCGCCGACGCTCGCAGCTTCACGCAGGGCGCGAGGCGCCTGGGCGTCTCCAGCGCGCAGGTGTCGAAGCTGGTGGCGCGGCTGGAGAACCGGCTGGGGGCGCGGCTGCTGAACCGCACCACGCGCGACGTCTCGCTGACCGATACCGGCCGGGCCTATCTGGAACGCTCGCGCAGCCTGATGGAGGACTTCGAGGCCTTGGACGGCTCGGTGCGCGACCAGAGCGGGCCGCGGGGCCTCCTGAAAATCTCCGCGCCGGTGTCATTCGGGGCGACGCAGCTGACGCCGGCCCTGCTGGACTTCGCGGCGGCCTATCCGGAGGTGTCGCTGGACGTCTCCGCCACCGACCGGATGGTCAACCTGGTGGAAGAGGGGTTCGACGTGGGCGTCCGCATCGGCCAGCTGGCCGACTCCTCGGTGATCGCGCGCAAGCTGGCGGCGGTGCGGCTGGTGACCTGCGCCTCGCCGGACTACCTGCAGGGTGCCGGCATGCCGGCCACGCCGCAGGACCTCGCGAAACACGAGGCGATCCTCGACAACAACATGCGCGACCCGACCGCCTGGACCTACGGCCAGGGTGGCGAGAGCTTCGACGTGCGGGTGCATGGCCGGCTGCGGTTCGGGGGCGCGGACGCCTGCGTGGCGGCGGCCCGCCGGGGTCTGGGGATCACGCGCACGCCGGCCTTCGCGGCGGCGGAGGATCTGCGGGCCGGGCGGCTGACGCCGCTGCTCTGCGCCTACGAGGCCCAGCTGATCCACGTGCACGCGGTCTATCCGCACGCGCGCCACCTGGCGGCCAAGGTGCGGGTGTTCGTCGACTTCCTGGCCGAGCGCTACGCCGGCGAGCCGGAGTGGCACCAGGGGTGGGGCGAGGCGGCAGCTTAGCTTTTGGGGGGCACACGCGCCCAGAAGTCGTCGAACTCGCGCAGGTCGAAGAAGGCTATGGCCTTGTCGACGACGCCGGCCCGCATCTGGAAGTACCAGGTGTAGGTGTTGCGGTAGGGTTGGCCGTCGTTGGCCACGCCCTGGGCGTCGAAGAGGGTGATCACCATGTCGCCGTCGGCGTAGATGCCCCGCACGCTCGGCCTGAGCGGCTCGGCCATTCGCGCGTTGAACGGGCCGATCACCTCGTCGAGGAACTGCTGGCGGCTGTAGGTCTTGGACAGCGGCGAGGAGCCGACAATTGTCCATTCGGCGTCGGGCGCGAGGAGTTCGAACGGGCTCCCCGTGCCGTTCGCCCAGCGTTCGAAACCGGCGCGCACCAGCGCCTTGTTCGCGTCTTGCGTCGTCAGGTTGTCAGACATGGGGAGCTCCTGATCGCCTCACCGTTGGGATGCCGCGGGGCAGAGGCGGTAGCCAGCGCGGTCGGTCTGGCCGGCGCCGGTCGTGTGACCAAACGTGATGTGAGACGCCGAGCGCACCGTCACGGTCTGCGCCTGCGTGGAGGCGGCGGCCGGGCTGCCGTCGCCGGCCGCGTGGCAGGTGGTCTTGAGCCGGTAGGTCTGGCCGCGGCGGCTGAGCACGGTGGTGGCGCAGTCGCTCTCGTGCGGGCCGGAGAAAGTCTTGCCATCGTAGGCCAGCACGGCGGCGAGCGGCGCGTCCTGGCAGGGGACGCCGTCGCGTACATAGGCGCCCGGCGTGATCGGCAGAGCCGCCTGGGCGCTGAAGGCGATCAGGGCCACAGCGGCGACCGCGGGGGCGGCGAATGAGAAGCGGGTCATGGTGTCTATTCCTGGTGCGCGCCGCTCATGCAGCGGGGTCTTCGATGTCGACGACGATCTTGCCGTGCACCTCGCCGGTCTCGACCGCGCGATAGGCGTCGCCGGCGGTGGCGAGTGTGAAATGGCGAGGGTCCAGCGCGGGCGTCAGGTCGCCGGCCTCGGCCAGGGCCCGGGCCGCGTCCAGGATCTCGCCGTGATGATCGCGCCCATCACCGGTCAGCAGAGGCAGCAGGGTGAAGACACCGGAATAGCTGGCGGCGCGGAACGACAGCGGCGCCAGGGCGTGAGAGCCCCAGCCGAGCGCGCTGACCACATGGCCGAACCGGCGGACCATGGCGAAGGCCGCGTCGAGCGACGCGCCGCCCGCCGTGTCGAACACGATGTCGAAGCCCTCGCCGCCGGTCATGCGCGCGACGACCTCGGCCGGCGGCTCAGCCTTGTCGACGAAGGTCGCACCCAGGCGCTCGATGGCCTCGCTGGCGGCGGGCGAGCCGGTGGCCGCGGTGACCGCGCCCCGCGCGCGGGCGATCTGCAGCGCCATCTGGCCGACCCCGCCCGCGCCGCCGCGCACCAAGACGTGCTGGCCGGCGCTGACCGCCGCGCGGTCGACCAGGCCCTCCCAGGCGGTGATGAAGACCAGCGGCACGGCCGCCGCCTCGCGCAGGCTCAGGTTGGCGGGTTTGCGCGCCAGGAGACGCTCATCCGCCGCCATATATTCGGCCAGCGACCCGGGATGGCCCCCGACGCCGCCGGCCATGCCGAACACCGCGTCGCCCACGCGGAACCGCGTCACCTGGTCTCCGGCTGCGACCACAACCCCGGCCACATCGATGCCGAGAATGGCCGGCAGGGGCTGGCGGGCATGCTCGGCGGCGCCGGCGAGAATCTTGGTGTCGAGCGGATTGACCGCGCTGGCCGCGACCCTGATCAGCACCTCGCCCGCGGCCGGACGTGGCGTCGACACCTGCAGTAGCCGGAGCGGCTCGCCCACGCGCTCAGCGACCGCCGCCTGCATCAGGTGGGGGACCTGCGCCATACTCAGATGCCCTGCCGTTCCAGGAACGCGCGGATCAGGGCGCCGATCTCGGCGGCGTGGGTTTCCAGGGCGAAGTGGCCGGTGTCGAGCAGGTGGATCTCCGCGTTCGGCAGGTCGCGCCGGTAGGCCTCGGCGCCCGCGGGGATGAAATGGGCGTCGTTGCGGCCCCAGGCCGCCAGGAACGGCGGCTGGTGTGCACGGAAATAGGCGTGAAACTCGGGGTAGCGCTCAAGGTTGGTGCGATAGTCCAGGACGAGGTCGAGCTGGATTTCATCGGCGCCGGGCCGAGCCAGATAGGCGAGGTCCAGGGTGTAGCCGTCCGGCGAGACAAGCGCCCGGTCGGCGCCATTGAAATACTGCCATTGGCGGATGGTCTCGGGCTCCAACGAGACCCGGCAGGCCTCGCGATTCGCTGGCGTCGGGTCGCGCCAATAGGCCTGCCAGGGTTCCCAGGCGTCGCTCAGGCCTTCGATGTAGGCGTTGCCGTTTTGGCTGACGATCGCCGTCACCCGTTCCGGATGTCGCATTGCCAGGCGCAGGCCGACCGGCGCGCCGTAGTCGAAGATGTAGAGGGCGTAGCGGCTGAGGCCGAGCGCCTCGACGAAGCCCTCGATTACGTCCGCCAGGCTATCGAAGGTGTAGTTGAAGGCGCCGCGCGGTGGCGAAACGGTGTTGCCGAACCCTGGCAGATCCGGGGCGATGACCCGGTAGCGGCCGGCCAGCTCCGGAATGAGATCGCGGAACATATGGCTCGCGGTCGGGAAGCCGTGCAGCAGCAGGATCACCGGCCCATCGGCGGGCCCGGCCTCTCGATAGAACACCTCCACGTCGCCGACCGATTGGGACTGGAAAGTCGGATGCATGGGCCGTCCTGACGCCTGGGCTGGCTGAGGGCCCATAGATGCGTGTTGCAGTCGGCGTTTGAATGCCCGTAATGATCAAGGGTCAATTGCAGAAATCGCAACAATGGATCGTCTCGACGCTTTGCGCGCCTTCGTCACGGCGGTGGATCGCGGGTCGCTGGCGGCCGCGGCGCGGGGCCTGGGCTGTTCGCCGGCCGCGGTGACCCGGGCGATCGCCGCGCTGGAGGCTCGGCTCGGGATGCAGTTGTTGCACCGGACCACGCGGACGCTGCGGCTGACGCAATTCGGCGAGAGTTACATCGCGACCTGCCGCGAGGTGCTGGCCGCGCTCGATGCGGCGGAGCGCGGCGCCGCCGCGGAACTGGAACGGCCGAGCGGGCTCCTGACCCTCACCGCGCCGCTGCGGTTCGGGCAACTGCATCTGAGGCCGGTGCTTGACGATTTCCTGGACGCCAATCCGGGGGTGCAGGCTCGGCTCCTGCTGCTGGACCGTGTCGCGAGCCTCGTCGAGGAAGGGATCGACATGGCGGTGCGGCTGGCGCACCTGCCGGACTCCTCCCAGGTCGCGACCCGGCTGGGCGAGGTGCGCCGGGTGCTCTGCGCCGCGCCGTCCTATATCGCGCGGCGGGGCGCGCCGGCGTCGCCGTCGGCGCTGCGCGACCACGCCTGCATCATGGAGCACGACGCGGCGGAGGCGGAGGTCTGGCGGTTCGCCGCGTCGCCTGGACGGTCGTTGGCGCCGGTGGCCATTCGGCCTCGCCTGATGGTCAATTCGGCGGCGGCGGCGGTCGAATCCGCCATGGCGGGGCATGGCGTCACTCGCGTCATGTCCTACCAGGCCGCGGCGGCCGTCATGGCCGGGCAGCTGGTGATCCTGCTGCCCCAGCACGAGCCGCCGCCGATCCCGGTGCATCTGGTGTCGCCCTCGGCCAGTGCGAGAACGGCGAAACAGCGAGCTTTTGTGGCGTTCGCGGCGCCAAGACTGCGTCAGGTGCTGACGAAAATAGCGGCCGAATTGACTGACCGTGGTGGGGCGGCGGGCCTCAGCCGCGCTTAGCCGCCGCGCGAGCGGCCAGGAAAGCGGCCATGGCGTCCTTGGGTTCGTCGGTGGTCCAGGCGTCTTCGAAGGCGTCGACGCCGGCGGCGATGGCGGCGGTGAGCGGCAGGTCCTCCCAGGCGCGGATCAGGGCCTTCTGAATCTGCACCGCGCGGGGCTCGGCTTCCAGCAGCTTGTCCAGCAGGTCCTCGACCGCGGCGAACAGCAGGGCCGGGGAATGGACCTCCTCGACCAGGCCCCAGGCCAGCGCCTCGGCGGCGCCGAAGGTCTCGCCGGTCATCAGGATGCGCCGGGTGCGGCCCCAGCCGATCAGCGAGGGCAGCAGCGCCGCCTCCACCACCGAGGGGATGCCGAGCTTGACCTCCGGCATGCCAAACTGGGCGGTGTCGGCGGCCAGCCGCATGTCGCAGGCCGCGGCCACCTCGAGCCCCGCGCCCAGGCACCAGCCGTTGATCGCCGCGATCACCGGGACCGGCGTGTCACGGATCGCCTGGCAGCAGGCGTGGACCTTCTGGATGAAGGCGCGGCCCTGGGCGGGGCTTTTGACGGCGGCCATCTCGTCGATGTTGGCGCCGCCGATGAACGCCTTGTCGCCGGCGCCGGTCAGGACGACGGCGCGGAGCGCGAGGTCTGCGGCGAGGCCATAGAACAGGTCGGTGAACTCACCCATCACCTGCGACGAAAGGCTGTTCAGCTTTTGCTGGTTCTCGACGGCCACGAAGGCGATGCGCCCGCGCGGGTGCTGTTCGTAGCGGACGGTGACGAGAGAGGGCATGGCGCCATCAAGGGCTGCGCTGGGGGCGGAGTCAAAGTTCCTCCCCCTAAGGGAACACTTCGGGGGAGGGGTACCACGAATGTGGTGGAGGGGGCGCTGCCCGCGCACCGAGTCCGGCGCGCGGCCCCAGCGCCCCCTCCGACCCTTCGGGCCACCTCGCCCGTACCTGCCGCTACGGGGGAGGAACTGGAGCGCAACGTCGAACCTCCGGGGGTTCCGCTTGATTTTCGCGAGGGAGGCGGCTCGTTAGGCGGATGAGCAAGGGGCCCAAGGTGATCGTGGCGGGCGCGGGCGCGCTGGGGCTGGTGAGCGCGCTGGCTCTGGCTGACGCGGGCTGCGCGGTGACCGTCTGCGATCCGGCGAAGGGGCCGCAGGCCTCGGCCGTGGCGGCGGGGATGCTGGCGCCGGTCTTCGAAGCGGCACTGGACGCTGAGACCGCCGGCGACCTCGACCTCTTGCTGGCGGCGCGCAACCTGTGGCCGGGGCTCGCGGCGCGGGCGGGGATCACCGTCGACCGGTCCGGCACGGCGGCAGTCGGCAGCGAGGCCTGGCTGGCGGACATCCGCGCGCGGCTGGCCCGGATGGGCATGCGCGGCGCCGACGTGCCGCGTGGGATGCTGGAGGACCTCGCGCCGGGAATTTCACCTGGCCTGGAAGCCGTGCTGGTGCGCGAGGACTGGCGGCTGGAGCCCCGGCCTGCGCTCACGGCGCTGCGGGCGGCGGCTGAGGCGGCCGGCGTACAGTTTCGACCCTGGACGGTCAGCGGCCGAGGCGGTGCCGACTGGCTGGTGGTCGCCACGGGTGCGGACCCTGGTCTGCTGCCGGAAGCGCCGGAGCTGTCTGGGCTGTCGCCGATCAAGGGGCAGATCCTGCGCCTGGACGGCGCTGGCGGCGGTGGCTTCAGTCTGCGTGGCGAGGGGTGCTACGTCGTGCGGGGCGCCCAAGGTCTGGCGATCGGCGCGACCATGGAGGTCGGCCACAGTGACACCGAGATCGACCTCATCACCTTGGCGCCTCTGGCAGCCGCCGCGGCCCGACTATTGCCGGGCCTGGCCGGGGCGGCTTTTGACGCCTTCGCCGGCGTTAGGGCGGCGACGGCCGATGGCCTGCCGATGGCTGGGTTTTCGGCAATGCCCGGCGTGATCCTGGCGGTAGGCGCACGGCGCAACGGCTGGCTGCTGGCCCCGCTGGTCGCCCAGGTCGTGGCGGCTTGCGTCACCGGCGCGGACTCTGGTCCCTATGCGCGGCGCTTCGATCCGGGCAGGTTCGAAAGCGGGGAGGCGGCATGAACGGGTTCTGGTTCAGCGAGGAGCAGGAGGCGATCCGCGAGGGGGTCCTGAAGCTCTGCGAGCGCTTCGATGCGGCCTATTGGCGGCGTACCGACGAGACCGGCGAATTTCCCGAGGATTTCGTGGCGGCGATGGCGGGCGCTGGATGGCTGGGCGCGGCCATGCCGGTGGAGCTGGGCGGATCGGGCCTGGGGGTTATCGAGGCGGCGATCGCCATGCAGGCGGTGGCGGAGAGCGGCGCTGGGTTTTCGGGCGCCAGCGCGCTCCACCTGAACATCTTTGGGCCCATGCCGCTGGTGAAGTTCGGGACGGCTGAGCAGAAGCAGAAACTCATTCCCCGGCTGATCTCGGGCGAGGACAAGATGTGCTTCGGGGTCACCGAGCCGGATGCTGGCCTGGACACCACCAGCCTGACCACCCAGGCGAAACGGACCAACGAGGGCTACGTCATCCGTGGCCGCAAGATGTGGACCACCATGGCGCAGCGGGCGACCAAGATGCTGATCGTCGCCCGCACGACGCCGCGCGCCGAGGTGAAGAAGGCCACTGACGGCATCAGCCTGTTCTATGTCGACTTCGACCGCGAGAAGATCCAGGCGACGCCGATCCCCAAGATGGGCCGCAAGGCGGTGGAATCGAACTCGGTGTTCATCGACGACCTGGAGGTCCCGGCCGACGCCCTGGTGGGCGAGGAGGGCAAGGGCTTCTACTACCTGCTGCAGGGGCTGAACCCGGAGCGGATCCTGATCGGCGCCGAGGCGGTGGGGCTGGGCCGCGCGGCGCTGAACAAGGCGGCAGGCTACGCCAAGGAGCGCATCGTGTTCGGCCGGCCCATCGGCCAGAACCAGGGCGTGGCGCACCCGCTGGCGCGCTGCTGGGCCGAGCTGGAGGCCGCCAACCTGATGGCCTTCAAGGCCGCCGCCCTCTACGACGCCGGCCGCGAATGCGGGGCCGAGGCCAATGCGGCGAAGTACCTGGGCGGCGAGGCGGGGTTCCGGGCCTGCGAGGCGGCGGTGATGGCGCACGGCGGCATGGGCTACGCCAAGGAATATGACGTCGAGCGCTACTTCCGCGAGGCGATGATCCCGCGCCTGGCGCCGGTGAGCCGCGAGATGATCTTCAACTTCATCGCCGAGCGGGTTCTGGGTCTGCCGAAGAATTATTGAGGGGGAACAATCATATGCGTGGGTTTCTTGCGGCGGTTTCAGTTGCGGCGCTGCTCGTCGGCACGACTGCAAAGGCGGCCGACGGCTTCAGCGTCGCCGACGCCCTGGCCTATTCGTTCACCCTGGGTCTGGTGAGCGCCGAGCACGCCGACGCCATCGCCTGGGTGCGGGTGGTCAAGGGCGTGCGCAACGTCTGGGCGGCGTCGGGGCCAGATTTCACGCCCCGGCAGGTGACGGGGTTCACCGCCGACGACGGGCAGGAGCTGACGCAGCTGACGTTCTCGCCGGACGGCAAGACGCTCATCTTTGTGCGCGGCGGCGACCACGACGGCAACTGGCCGGCGATTGGCAATCTGTCGCCCGACCCGGCGCTCAGCGCAGATGAGCCGAAGGTGACCCTGTGGCTGGCCGACCCGACGGGCGCCAAGCCTGCCGCCAAGATCGTCGAGGGCGATGCGCCGGCGGTCTCCTCGAAGGGCGAGTTGGCATATCTGAAGGAGGGCGTGGTCTGGACCGCCAAGCTCGATGGGACAGGCGCGAAGAAGCTGTTCTTCGATCGGGGCAAGGACAGCGAACTCAGCTGGTCGCCGGATGGGACGAAGCTGGCCTTTTCATCCATGCGCGATGGCGACCACGCCTTTGTCGGGGTCTTCGGCGGCGGCGATCAGCCCATTGACTGGCTCGCGCCCTCGACCGGCGTCGACCGTGAGCCGGTGTGGTCGCCGGATGGCAAGCAGGTCGCCTTCACCCGCCAGCCGGGCCGGGGCGGCGCGCCGCTGTCGCTGCTGGAGCGCCAGCCGCGCCCCTGGTCGATCTGGACGGCGGACATCGCCAGTGGGGCCGGCAAGCGGGTGTGGAAGAGCGGCGAGGACCTGCACGGCTCCTATCCCGACGTGGCGGGGCAGGCGAACCTGGCCTGGGCGGAGACCGGCAAGCTGGTCTTCCTGTCAGAGGCCGACAACTGGCCGCACCTCTATTCAATCCCTGCGGGCGGCGGCGAGGCGAAGTTGCTGACGCCCGGCGCCTTCATGGTCGAGCACGTCGCCATGGGCCGCGACGGCAAGTCGGTGATCTATTCCGCCAACACCGGCGCGGCGGGCGACGACAATCAGCGCCGCCACCTCTACCGGGTCGGGATCGACGGCGGTGCGCCGGTGGCGCTGAGCAGCGGGATGACGCTGGAATGGAGCCCGGCGGCGTTGTCCAACGGCGTGGCCTTCATCAAGGCAGACGCCAAGAATCCGCCGGTCGTCGACGTGATGGCCGCCAACGGCTCAGGCCCGCGCCAGCTTGCCGGCCAAGCGCCGCCGCCTGAGTTCGCCGGCGCGCAGTTCGTGGTCCCGAAGAAAGTGAGCTGGAAGGCCCCGGATGGCCTGACCATCGAAGGCCAACTGTTCCAGGCGCCCGGCTCCAAGACCCAGCCGGCGGTGATCTTCGTCCACGGCGGGTCGTTCCGGCAGATGATGCTGGGCTGGTCCTACATGGACTACTATTCCAACGCCTACGCCATGAACCAGTACATGGCGGCGCATGGGTTCACGGTGCTGTCGGTGAACTACCGCCTGGGCATCGGCTATGGCTGGGATTTCCAGCACTGGCCGAAGGGCGGGGCGTTGGGGTCTTCGGAGTACCAGGACGTGGCCGCGGCCGGCCGCTTCCTGCAGCAGACGGCCGGGGTCGACCCCAACCGGATCGGCATCTGGGGCGGCTCCTACGGCGGCCTTTTGACGGCGCTGGCGCTGGCCCGCAACTCCGACATCTTCAAGGCCGGCGTCGATTTCCACGGGGTGCATGACTGGTCGCGCACGGTGGCGCGGCAGGCCGGGGCGCGGACCGACCGCTATGAGAAGGGCGACCTGGACAAGGCGCTGGAGACCGCCTTCAAGGCCTCGCCGGACGCCGATATCGCCACCTGGACCTCACCGGTGCTGCTCATCCAGGGCGACGACGACCGCAATGTCCATTTCGCCGAAATGATCGACTTGGCGAGCCGGCTGGAGAAGAAGGGCGTCGACTTCGAGCAGATGGTGATCCCCGACGAGATCCACGGCTTCCTGCGTTACGGCTCGTGGCTCAAGGCGGACACCGCGACGGCGGAATATCTGACGCGGAAGCTAGGCGCCACGCCTGGCAAATAGGCGCAGCGCCCAGCCCCGGGGGACCACGGGCAGTCAGGTCACTTCAGGGCGAACCGGATTGGGATATTGACGGTTGCGCCCTCCACGGCCTGGCCGTCCAGGGTCTGCGGGCTCATGCGGAAGAAGCGGGCGAGCTTCAGGGCGGCGGGGCCGAAGCCGGCCTCGACGGGGGTCTCGGCGCTGACCTGGCAGTCGCGCACCGTGCCGGTGGCGGTGACCGCGCAGGTGAGGGTGGCGGCGCCGCTCATGCTCAGCCGGATGGCGCGGTCAGGGTAGACATTGGCCATCTCCTCGCCGGTGGGTTTGCGGATCCAGGTGGGGCTGCGCAGGTCGTGACGCACCGCCTGCGGCGGATCGAGGGACGGCGGCTGGATCGGGGTGACCGTCTCGGAGACCTTGAAGCTGTCGGGCGCGGTATGGAGCGGCGGCGGATCGGCCTTCAGCGGCGCGATCGGCGGCGGATCGGCGATGGGCGGCGCGTGCAGGACGATCTTGGGCTGCTCGATCGGCTTGGGCGGTTCGAGCTTCACCGGGTGGAACATGTCGATGACCATGGGTGGCGCGTCGTCCGGCTGGGTCAGGTGCGGCGGGCTGAACTTGGCGTAGGCGAGGTAGCCGGCCACGGCGAGGTGCAGGGCGATGGAGATGCCGATGGCGGGCCGCAGGTGCGGCGGGATGCGGCGGACCGACCGCGCCTCGAAGCCTAAGGGGATGAGCTGACGGATGACCATGGCGTGCTCCCTGGCTGTGCTCGCATCTGCGTGTCGGAGGCGAAGCAATTTACATCCATAATATTCTCTCGAAAACTACATCTGTCAATCATCTGATCGCAGGCTCCCGATCTCGTGATGACTGAGAGAGGCGGCGCGGGAGTCCGTTGCCGTTCATGTTCGCTGAGTCATGTTCTCGACGCCGCGTTCGGAACGGCGAAGCTTGTGATGGGTTTCCGCACTATGTCGTACCGCCACATCCTCCTGACCGCCGCCGCCACGAGCCTGATGCTCGCCGCGTGCAACCAGCAACCCGCCGCGCCCGTCACCGGCGCGCCAATCGCCAGCCTGCCTCTGGCGCAGGCCGCGCCGCCGCCTGAGACGGTCGCGCCGCTGGCCAGCGCGCTGCCGGCCGCGGCGCCGATCCGCCGTGTCTCGGCTCCGGCGCGGCAGGTCTACAGCTATGTCGACGACGCCTATGCGCTCGGCGACGCGCTGGCCGACAGCCCGCCGGACTATACCGTCGACTACAATGGGGCGCGGCCGTGGGTCTGGCGTGCGGCGAACGGCGAATATCGCGTGGTCGAGAACACGCCGGACGGCGAACGCGACTACTATTATCGCGGCGATAGCGACTATCCGTACCTGATCCGCGACCCGCAGTATGCCTATGCCTACGACAACGGCGATCTGGTCGAGGTCTACAACAGCTACGGCCGGCCCTATCCCAACTACGCCGCCGCCGCCCTGGAGATCGCCGCCCGCTATCTGGATCGCGGCCGGCATCTGCACTACGCGGCGATCCACGATCAGCGGCAGGCGGCCTACGCTTCGGATTGGCGCGCGCGCCGCGATGCGGTCCTTGGCCAACAGCAGCAGTGGGCCGCCGAACAGCAGCGCAACTCGGATTGGCGCCGCGTCCACGACGACCGCGCGCAACAGCAGCAGGATCAGCAACGCCAGGCCGCCTTCCAGCAGGAACGCGCCCAGCGCCAGGCCTACGCCACCCGCGTCGCCCCGGTGATCGCCGCTGCGCCTGCGCCGCCGCCGCGCGTCGAGGGACCGCGCAATGGCGGTCTGGGCTTTGGCGGCGATCGCGGTCAACCGGGCCTTGCCAACCAAGGTCTCCCCAACCAAGGCGTGGCCAACCAGGGCCGGGAACAGGACCGCCAGCGCCAGATCCAGGCGGACACCGCCGCGCGCGCCCAGGCCCAAGCGCAAGCGCAAGCTCAGGCCCAGGCCGAGGCTGCCGGGCGCCAGAGACAGGCCGAGGAGGGCCAGCGCGCCCAGGCCGCCGCGGCGCAGCGCGCCCAGGGGGATGCCGCGCAACGCCAGCAGGCTCAGGCCCAGGCCCAGGCCCAGGCCCAGGCCCAGGCCCGGAACCAGCGGGCTCAGGACGAGGCCGCCGGGCGTAAGGTGCAAGCCGAGCAAAACCAGCGCGTCCAGGCCATGGCGCGCGATCAGCAGAAGGCTCAGGCCGAGGCCGCTCAGCGTCAGCAACAACAGGCGCAGGCGCACGACCAGCAGAAGGCGCAGGCTGACGCGGCGAACCATGCCCGGGACGACGCCAATCGCCAGGCGCAGGCCCAGGCCCAAGCGGCGGCGCAGCATCAGCAGCAAGCGGCGGCCCAGGCCGCGGCGGCTCAGCAGCACCAGCAGCAGGCCCAGGCCGCGGCCGGCCAGCAGCACCAGCAGGAGGCCGCCGCCCACGCCGCAGAGGCTCAGCAGCACGCCCAGCAGGCCGCGGCGCAACAGGCCCAGGCCGCGCAGCACGCCCAGGCGGCCGCCGCCCAGCAGCAACAGGCCGCCAAGGCCGCCGCGCAAGCCGCCAAGCCTCAGGTGGCGGCTCACCCGCAGCCGAAGACGGAACAGAAGACCGATCAGCAGAAGCAGTAGCGCCCGGCTGTAAGTTTTCCCCCGCCCGTCGGACTATCTGTTCGAACGGGCGGGGACGGCGTTGGACCGAGCGGCTGGACAGGATGAGCGCTACACGGCCGCAGCCGCCGAATTCGGCGGCGCGATCGAGCGTCTGGCGCGCGCCTATGAGCTCGACGCCGAACCGCGCCGCGACCTTATTCAGGACATCCATGTCGCGTTGTGGCGCAGCCTTGGCGCCTTCGATGGCCGCTGCTCGCTGCGCACCTGGGTCTATCGCGTGGCCCACAACACCGCCGCCAGCCACGTCCAGAAGCGCCGCCGCTCGCGGCCCGAACGCGGCGTGACCCTTGAGGCGCTCGAAGCCCACGCGGACACCGACAACCCCGAAGCCAAGGCCGGCGAACGCCACGCGCTCGACCGGCTGATGGCGATCATCCAGGCGCTGGCCCCGCCCGACCGGCAGGTGGCGCTGCTCTACCTGGAAGATCTCGACGCCGCCGCCATCGGCGAGATCACCGGCCTGTCGGCCGGGGCCGTGGCCGTGAAGATCCACCGCCTGAAGGCCTTGCTGGCCAGGCGGTTCGCAGAAGGAGGCCGCGCATGAGCCAGCCGCCTGACGACCACCTGAAGGCCCTCTGGCAGGGCCAGGACACGGACACCCCCACCATGACCGCACAAGCCGTCCGCATGCTGGTGAACGACTATCAGATGGCGGCCCGCCAAAAGGCCTTCGTCGGCCTCGGAATCTGCATCTTCGGCGCCGTGTTCTTCGGCTGGTGCGCCTGGGTGACGCCGATTGCGTTGGTGCGCGTCGGAGACTTGATGATGCTGGCCTGGACGCCGGTCATGGCCTGGATCGTCTGGCGCCAGCAGCCAGCCAGCACGCCGGGGGGTGAGGCCTCGACCATGGGCCTGATCGACTTCCACCGCGCCCAGGTGGCCCGCGAGGCGCCGAACCTGCGGTTGATCGCGGCGATCCTGCTGCCGCTCTTCACCGGAATGGCGGTGATCCTCGCCGGCGTGTGGCCGAAGACGCACCGGATGTACGTCCAGATTCTCCCGATCCTGCTCCTGCTGGCGATCTGGCTGGTGGTCTACGTCCTGCAGCTTCGGCGGCAGAACCGCCGGGTGGCGGATCGGCTGCGGGAGATCGACGCCCTGCGCGGCAAGGCGCAATGATGGGGCGACAAGGGGAGGGGACATCTTGCGCAGACTTCTGGTGGCGCTCAGCGTCGGACTGATGGCCCTCAACGCGACCGCGCCGGTGCGCGCTCAAGCGCCCGCCGCCGGGCCCTGGGCGACGCCTAGCGACGCCCAGATCAAGGCCATGCTCGCCCAGCGCATCGACGCCGAGCATTCAGGCGTCGGTATCGTCGTGGGCGTGATCGACGCTCGCGGGCGGCGGATCGTCTCCTACGGCGTGCGTGACCAGGCCGACCCCAGGCCGGTGGACGGCAAGACCATCTTCGAGATCGGCTCGATGACCAAGGTCTTCACCTCCCTGGTGCTCAGCGAGATGGTCCGGTCCGGCGAGGTGAAGCTGGACGATCCGGTGGCCAACTACCTGCCGCCGGGCGCCAAGGTCCCCGAGCGCGGCGGCAAGCAGATCACGCTGGTCGACATCTCGACCCAGAGCTCCGGCCTGCCGCGCATGCCGAGCAACTTCCGGCCGAAGGACTGGGACAACCCCTACGCCGACTACGACGAGGGCCAGCTCCTGAAGTTCCTGGCGGGCTACAGCCTGCCGCGCGATATCGGCTCGAAGTACGAATATTCGAACCTCGCCGTGGGTCTGTTGGGCGACGCCTTGGCGCACCGCGCGGGCCTCAGCTACGAGGCCATGGTCAGGCAGCGGATCACCGAGCCGCTGAAGATGACCAGCACGACGATCACGCTCTCGCCGGCGCTGAAGGCGCGGCTGGCCCAGGGGCATGACGCCGGGCTCGATCCCGCCGCCAACTGGGACCTCGATTCGCTGGCCGGCGCCGGCGCCCTGCGTTCCGACACCGAGGACATGCTGACCTTCCTGGGCGCCGAGCTTGGCTATGTGAAGACGCCGCTGGCCGCGGCGATGAAGGCGGAATGGTCGACGGTGCGCCGCCCGACCGGCCAGCCCAATCTGTCGGTGGCGCTCGCCTGGCACATCACCTCATCGCCGGGCCGCGACGACGTCGTCTGGCACAACGGCGGCACCGGCGGATACCGCAGCTTCATGGGGTTCGATCCGAAGACCGGCGTCGGCGTCGTTGTGTTGACCAATGCGGCGACCGGGCGAGGCGGTGACGACATCGGCATGCACCTCCTGAACGGCGCGCCAGTGGTCCCGCCGCTGCCCGACCCGGCCGCCGGGCGCCATGCCATCGTCCTCGATCCCAAGACGCTGGACGCCTACGTCGGCCGCTATCAGGTCGCGCCGGGCGCGGTCATCACCGTCACGCGCGATGGCCAGCGTCTGGTGGCGCAGCTACCCCTGCAGCCGCACTTCACGATCACGCCGGAGAGCCGCACCGACTTCTTCTACAAGGTCGTCGACGCGCAGGTTCACTTCGATCTGCCGGCGTCCGGCCCGGCGACAGCGCTCACCCTGCGCCAGAACGGCGTCAACGTGCTGGCGACGCGGGTCGCCGCCCCCTGAAGAGAGGGCCCCGAAGACCCCGTCTTAATCATGGTTAGCGGCGCATTAACCACGATCGTTCAGACCATGGCCTCATGGCGATCGAGGGCATCAAGGGAGTCGTGGAGGGCGCGATCCAGCGCGCCTCCCAGGCGACGGGAGTCGACTTCTCGTTCCTGATGAAGACCGCCCACCGCGAAAGCGGCTTCAATCCCAACGCCAAGTCAGGGTCGTCCTCCGCCGCGGGCCTCTTTCAGTTCGTGGGCCAGACTTGGTTGTCGACCCTGAAGGCCCATGGCGCCAAGCACGGCTACGCCCGCTACGCCGACCTGATCGAGAAGGGCTCCGACGGCCAGTATCATGTGTCCGGCGGCTCTGAGGCGCATCGCGCGGTGATGGACCTGCGGCTCGATCCGCACGCCTCTTCGATGATGGCCGGGGAGATGACCTCGGACTCGGCGGCCTATCTGAAGGGCCGCACGGGCCGCGCGCCTACGGCTGGCGAACTCTACGCCGCCCATTTCCTGGGGCCGCAAGGCTCGGCCAAACTGATTGAGGCCGCCGAGCGCCAGCCCGGGGCGACCGCCGCCCACCTGTTTCCCGACGCGGCCCACGCCAACAAGGCGATCTTCTATCCCGGCGGCCAGGCGGCGACTGTCGGCCAGGTCTACGCAAACCTCACCAAGACCGCGGGCTCCGCCGCGCCGATGGATGCGCCGGCCGCCGCGGCGCCGGAAGACGGCGGCTTCATCCAATATGCCTCGGCGCGCACGGCCGACCACCGGGCGCAGCAGGAAGAGCTGATCTCGCTGATCCTCAAGGGCGGCCAGGTCTCCGACCAGATGGGCCCGGGCGCCCGCCTGACCGGCTCGCTGTTCACCAGTGAGATGCTGAAGGTGCTCTCGGAGGCTCGGAAGAGCTAGGCAGATCCTCCCCCAGCGCGGAGCGCGATTGAGGGGGAGGTGGATCGCGGCGCAGCCGCGAAACGGAGGGGGTTGCACCCGCCGAGTCCGAAACAACCGACATCCGAAACGCCGGAGAGGAAACCCCCTCAGTCCGTCTTCGCGGACAGCTCCCCCTACGGGGAGCATCTACGAGCGCTCAGGCCGCCGCCTCTGCCGCGAACATCGCCTCGATCTCGCTCTCGGAATAGCCGATCTCGCCCAGCACCTCGCGGGTGTGTTCGCCCAGGCGTGGCGCGCGGGGGCGAGGGGTGTTTGGCTCGCCTGGGAAGACGGCGGGGCTGGCGGGAGAGCGGTAGGTCCCGCCCTGGCCGTCGTCGACCTCCACGAAGCCACCGGCGGCGGCGATCTGCGGGTCGGCGTCCACCTCGGCAGGGGTCTGGAACCGGGCCCAGACGAGGTCGGCCTCGTCGAGCCGGCGCGCGATCTCGTCGAAGGGAAGCTGCGCGAAGGCGGCCTCCAGCTCGACGGCCAGTTCGCGGGCGTTGGCGCGGCGCTCCTTGCCGGTGGCGAAGCGCGGATCGGTGACCAGGTCCGGCCGGCCGGCGACGCCCAGGAACTTCTCCCAGCCGCCCGAGCCGCCGCGCGGGTTGTGCACGAACCATCGGCCGTCGGAGCTCTTGAAGTGGTTGGCGACCGCGTTGATCGGGTTTTCCCGGGCGCGGATCGAGGCGACGCGCCCGAGCTTCAGTTGCACCGCCAGGTCGGAGCCCCAGAGATAGACGCCGGTGGCGAGCAGCGAGGTCTGCACCATTCGCCCGACGCCGGTCCGCTCGCGCTCGTAGAGCGCCGCCAGGATCGCTGAGACCGTGGCCAGCGACGTCGAGTGATCGCCCATGCCCGAGGTGCGCATGAAGGGCTCTGTGCCCTTGGGCGCGGTCATGTAGCCGATGCCAGAGCGCGCCCAGAAGGCGGTGACGTCGAAGCCGGGCAGATGGGCGTCTGGGCCCTCCAGGCCGTAGCCGGTGATCACCGCGTAGACCAGCCTTGGGTTCGCCTGGCGCAGGGTGGCCTCGTCCAGGCCGTACTTCTTGAGCGACACCGGCCGGGTGTTGGTGAGGAACACGTCGGCGGTCAGGGCCAGCTTGGCGAGCGCGTCGCGGCCGGCCGGCTTGGTGATGTCCAGCACGATGCCGCGCTTGCCGCGGTTGTCGAGCTCGAAGGTCGGATTGGCCCCGATGTCGTTCTTCAGGTCGGCGAAGACGTGGCGCATGGTGTCGCCCTCGCGTCGCTCGACCTTGATCACATCCGCGCCCCAGTCGCCCATGATGGCGGCGGCGCCGGGACCTGCGATGTAGGCTGTGAAATCGACGACCTTCAGGCCCTTGAGCAGCACGCGTCACGTCTCCCGCTTTTGCCGCCATGCTAGAGCATCACACCCTGCGCATGGGAAGAGCTTCTAGCCCTGGGCGGCCATCGCGACAGCGGCGGCCAGCCCGAAGCCGATGGCGCCCATGATGAGCATCATCAGCCGCCAGAACCGGCGATCAAGCCGCTTCAAGGCTGATCACCCGGGCGAGCGCGGCGGCGATCTGCTCTGGCCGGTACGGTTTGGCGATGAATTCCGACCGGTTCACGCCATTGAATTCATGCCGCGGGTTCAGGGCTCCCGACATGAACACCACCGGCAAGCCAGGGGAAAAGGCTCGCGCATAGCGCGCCACATCGACGCCATCCGGGCCAGGTCCCAGGTCGATATCGGTCAGCAGGGCGGTGAGATGCTCATGGCGATCGATGGTCTCGAACGCGGCCTGACCACAGTAAACAGGTCTGATCTGGTATCCTAAATCACGCAAATACTCGCATATATCGTGGCTAAGAATGAAACTATCTTCAACCACTAGAATTTTGGCGGTATGCATTGGGTAGCCCTCTCAGGCCGTGACAACCCCTGGGAGAGAATTGGTTTCCCTTCAACCTGAAATATATTTGATCTATGCCAGACAAATACTTGTCCATCACTTGTCGATTGTTTGTCAGAACTAAGGTGGAGGGTGTTTTTCGATCGCGCGCCTGAGGCGGAATCCCCCTCGGTGGCGTCGTCCACAGATTCGAGTCCCTAACCCTCCGTTAAGCATGAGCGCAGAAACTCAGACTCGTGGGACTTGAGGAGCCAGGGGTGGCTTCCGCCCGCTCAGGGACACCATGGCGACAACACGCTCAGCGCTGACGGACGAGGACATCCGCACGCTGGTGAGGGGTGTGAGCGCCGACGACCGCGCCGCCGCCGCCTATAAGTTGTGCCGCACCATCGAGGCGACGCCGCTGTCGGATCTGGACCGCGAGACCGCCGCCGAGATCCTGCGGGTCATGGCCTCGGACGCCGCTGAACTGGTGCGCCGCGCCCTGGCGGTGACCCTGAAGGAATCCCCGCTGGTGCCGCGCGACGTGGCGCTGAAGCTGGCGCGGGATGTGGAAACCATCTCGCTGCCGCTCTTGAACTTCTCGCCGGTATTCCTGGATTCCGACCTGGTGGATATCATCCGCCTGGGCGGGCCGGTGCGCCAACTGGCCATCGCGCGGCGGCCCCGGCTGTCGCGCTCCGTCACCGACTCCATCGCCGAGCATGGCGGCGACCGGGCCGTGGCCGCGGCCTGCGCCAACGACAACGCCGACTTCGCCGAAAGCGCCCTGCAGCAGGTGATGGCGCGTTTCGAGACGCACGAGAAAATCCTGGCCGCGGTCGCCTACCGCAACGTCCTGCCGTTGTCGGTGGCGGAAAAGCTGGTGAGCCTGGTCGGCGACAAGGTGCGCGACCACCTGATCGCCCATCACGCCGTGGCCGCCGAGCTGGCGCTGACGCTGGCGGTCGGCGCCACCGAGCGGGCGACCGTCGACCTGGTCGACCAAGCCGGCCGTGCGGCGGACGTGAAAGCCTTCGCGGCGCACCTGTCCGAAGAGGGGCGGCTGACCGCCTCGCTGCTGCTGCGCGCCATCGCCCAGGGGCACATGACCTTCTTCGAGTGGGGCGTCGCCGAACTGGCCGGCGTGCCGCATCACCGCACCTGGCTGATGATCCATGACGCGGGACCGCTGGGGCTGCGGGCGATTTACGAGCGCGCCGGCTTGCCCGCGCGGCTGTTTCCGGCCTTCCGCGCGGCGGTCGATACCTATCATGCGATGGAATACGACGGCGGCGCGCGCGATCTGGAGCGGTTCCAGCAGCACATGCTGGAGCGGTTCCTGACCCAGCCGCAGTCCGCCGCCCGCGAGGACGTCGACTACCTGCTGGACAAGATGGACCAGCTGTCTGGCGAGGCCCGGTCCGGACTCGTGGCCGCCGAAATCGCCTAGTGCGCTGCGGCTGAGCTGATCGGCTCAGCCATTTGAATTCATTAAAGCTCGTCATGGCCCGGCTTGTCCGGGCCACCCATGATCTCCGTGTTGAAGGACGTCACGCGGCGCCGCGGCGTCTTTCCGTCGGCCCTCGGTGTTTATGGATCCCCCGGACAAGCCGGGGGATGACGATCAGATGGGTTGAAGCTAGCCGAGGTCTGCGCCTAGACCTGCGCCGAGCGTGCGCATCATCAGCCGCGCCAGTTCGACCTGGCTGCCGGTGTGGGTCTTCTCGAAGATCTGCGCCAGGTGGCGGCGCACGGTCCAGACGCTGATCTCCAGCTGCTCGGCGCAGAGCTTGGGCTCGAAGCCCTCGAAGAGCGTGATCGCGACCCGCGCTTCGCCCGGCGTCAGGTCGAAGAGCTCGCGAACCCGCTGCTCGGGCAGGCTGACCTGGGTGTCGAGGTCGGTGACGCAGACCATCACCGCCGGCCCATCCAGCAGGGGCGCGGCGTGCTCCGCCCTAAGCGGCGCGACGATCACCGACAGTGGGCGCAGGCCGTCCGGCCGCGGCAGGGCCATCGATCCCCCGGCGCGAGCCTCGCCGGCGGCGGCCGTGGCGATCAGACGGCGCAGGCGGGCCGTGGCGTCCGGATTGGCGCCGGCGAGCAGGCCGCCGATCGCCAGCAGACCCTTGCGGCGGGCCAGGATCGCCTGTCCGGTGGCGTTGACGTGCCGCACCGAGCCGCCGCGGTCGAGGATGAACAGGCCGTGCGGCGAACGCTCGGCGAAGTCCGCCAGGCTGTCGTTCAGGCTCCGGGCTTCGGCGAGCTTGCGTCCCAGTTTCCACGCCCGGACCATATGCGGGTGCAGAGAGGCGCAGGTCTTGAAGTCACTATCGGTGAACGGCCCCTGGGACTTGGCGCGATAGACGTCGACGCCGCTCCAGAACATGTCGTGCGAATCGAAACCGATCGAGATGTCGGAATGGATGTCGAGCGGCTGATAGACGTCGCGGTAGTAGTCGGTGCGGACAAAGGCGTCTTTGGACAGCCACTCGATGTCCATCATCGTCCCGGGTTCATATCCGACGCCCGCCTCTTCCCGGGCCTTTCGCTGCAAGGTCTCGAGGCTCGATTTCAGGGGATTGCGGTTCGCGTAGGTGCGGAACTGGCGGTCGAGCGCCGCGGACTCCAGCCGCGAGGCGACGACCGTTCCGACCTCGCTCGGCACGTCGTAGCTGCGAAGCGCCGCGCTGTGGCCGCCCATGGCGTGGGAGAACCGCTCCAGCAGCACCGGCCAGACGCCTGGATCGACCGAGGTCTCGTAGACCAGGTCCAGGATCTCGTCGTGTCCGCCCGCCAAGCTCATGGGGTCCTTCCCGCGCGAACCGGACCCGCCCAACGGGGCCAGGTTCGCCGAACGCCGATCATAGGCGCCCGCGAGCCGATGGCGAAGCCATACACGCCGCAGGGGAATGCGATCGGGCGCGCTTGCACAACCGGTAGGCGCGTCCCAAGCTCGCGGCATGTCCGAAATGCCCGCGGCTAGCGCCGAAATCAAACCCGCCGCCACCATCCTGCTGCTGCGTGACGAGCCCACCTTCGAGGTGCTGATGGTCAAGCGGCACCATCAGATCGATTTCGCCTCGGGCGCCCTGGTCTTTCCGGGCGGCAAGAGCCACGCCGGCGACCACGATCCCAACTGGGAAATCCATACAGTCGGCTGGGAGGCCTATGACGCCGACCAGCGTGTGATGCGCATCGCGGCGATCCGCGAGGTGTTCGAGGAGGCCGGCATACTGCTGGCGCGGCGCCGGGACGGTCAGCCGATGAGCGGCGAGGCGTGCCCGATGGACGTGCGCCTGGCGGTGGGCGCCGGCACGACGCGGTTCATCGACGTCGTCTCACGCCTCGACGCCTATCTGGACCTCGATGCGTTGACGGTGTTCGCCCGCTGGATCACGCCGCCGCTGACGCCCAAGCGCTTCGACACCTGGTTCTATGCGGTGAGCGCGCCGGCTGAGCAGCTGGCCGCCTGCGATGGGCGCGAGACGGTGGACGCCGAATGGATCGCGCCTAGCGAGGCGCTGCGGCTGGCGGCGGCGGGCGAACGCAAGGTGATCTTCCCGACGCGCATGAACCTGCAGCTGCTGGCCGAGGCGAGCGGGGCGAAGGATGCGGTGGCGCGGGCGGCGGCGCGCAAGCTGGTCACCGTGCAGCCGCAGATCGAGCAGCGGGACGGCGGGCGCGTGCTGGTGCTGCCGCCGGACGCCGGCTATGGCGCGGTCGCCGAGCCCCTGGAAAACGTCATGTGATCAAGCCCGCCTGCGGCCAAGCATGACCAAAGCTTAAGTTGTGCCGGCGCGGCGCGGCTGGTGTCCTGGGAGCGAACAGAGGAATTCGCCAATGCGCCTGACCGCCATGCTCGCCGCCGCCGCCATCGTCGCCCTCGCGCCGACCCTGGCTGCCGCCCAGACCGTCGAACAGGTCGGCAAGTTCACCGGCGTGGAACTGCACGGTGGCGGCACGATCAGCATCCGCCAGGCGCCGGTTCAGCGCGTGACCATGGTGCGCGGCGACCCGTCGGTGGCCAGTTTCGAGGTCGATAGCCGCGGGCGGCTGATCATCAGCTCCTGCCGGGGGTTCTGCTGGGGTAGCCATCACCTGGACGTCGTGATCGAGACGCCGGACCTGAACCTGGTCGGTATCTACGGCGGCGGCCATATCGAGGCGAAGGGCGCGTTTTCAGCGACGAGCGCCATGTCCGCCTCGATCCACGGCGGCGGCGACATCGATGTGCGGGACGTGCCGGCTCAGGCGACCTCGGCGGAGATCCACGGCGGCGGCAAAATCCTGGTCAGCGCGCAGACCAGCCTGGAGGCGGCGATTCACGGCGGCGGGGCGATCCACTACGTGGGCCACCCGACGGTCAATTCAGAGATTCACGGCGGCGGATCGGTCTCGCCGGTCCGCTAGAGGCTCTTTAGGCCGCCATCGCCTTCACGCGGCGTTCCAGCTCTTCGACGAGCACGCGGCCGACCGGATGTTCGTCGGACTTGATGTCGTCGCGGACGGCGGCCTTGATCGCGTCGATGTGGGCGTCGACCAGTTCCAGCGGCGTCGAAGAGCGCTTTTCCTTGTCGTCGATCATCCGGCAGAGCGAGCCGGCGATGCGGGTGATCAGCTGATAGCCGTAGGTGGTGCCCAGGCCCTTCAGGTCATGGGCGCGCAGGTAGAGGTTTTCCATGCTCTCGGCGGTGATGCCGTCGGTCTTCACCTGCTGGCGCGCGCCTTCGAGCTTGACGATCTCATCGTTCAGCCACTGGGAGAAGTTGCTGGCCAGGCTCTTCAGAGCGGCCTCGGCCTTGGCGATCGCCGCCGGATCGATCATGCCCAGACGGCCGCCGCCAACCTTCAGGCGCAGCGCGTTGTTCGGCTGGATCATTTGACCGGAATTCTGCTGGCTCAAGGGACGCCCTCCAGGTGACTACACCCCTGACTACAGGCAACCCGTTAATAACCGGTGAGAAGCAACCTACGGTATTGTCACGGCTTCCGAACGATACCGGATCGGCTCATCAGGCGGAGAACTGCTCGGCCAAAACCCGTTCCTCGAGGCTGCGGCCTTCGTCGAACAGCATGTGCAGGGCGACGTTGCGGTCCTCGGCGATGTGCACGTCCATGACGTCGCGCACCTCGATATTGTCGGCCACCGCGCTGACCGGCCGCTTGCTGGCCTCCAGCACCTCGAAGGTCACCTTGGCGGTGTGGGAGAGCAGGGCGCCGCGCCAGCGCCTCGGCCGAAACGCGCTGATCGGGGTCAGGGCCAGAACGTGGGCGTCGAGCGGGATGATCGGGCCGTGCGCCGAGAGGTTGTAGGCGGTCGAGCCGGCGGGGGTGGAGACCAGGGCGCCGTCACAGGAAAGCTCGCCCAGCCGCAGCTTCCCGTCGATGGAGACGCGCAGCTTGGCGGCCTGGCGGGTCTGGCGCAGCAGCGAGACCTCGTTGATGGCCAGGGCCACGTGGCTCTTGCCGTGCACGTCGGTGGCGGTCATGCGCAGCGGGTAGATCGCCGCCTTTTCCGCCGTGGCGATGCGCTCAACGAGGCCGAACTCACTGTAGTCATTCATCAAAAATCCGACCGAGCCGCGGTTCATGCCGTAGATCGGCAGGCCGCGCTCCATGTGGTCGTGGAAGGTCTCCAGCATGAAGCCGTCGCCGCCGAGCGCGACGATGACCTCGGCCTCCTCGATGGGCGTGTCGCCATAGCGGGTGGCGAGGCGGGCGCGGCCCTCCTGTGCTTCGGGGCGTTCGCTGGCGGTGAAGGCGATGCGCGTCACGGAGAAGGGCCCTGGGCTGTGCTCGTCACAGCCACAAAGCGGTCAAGCTTGGGAGCTTGTCAAACCGAGAGCGCGGCCTGCCGGAAAGCTGTGGCGGCGACCTCGGCGCTGACCGGGCCGAAGGCGCCGATGGCGCGGCGTGCGCCATCCGCCCCGCCGCCGGGACGCCCGGCGTTCAGCCCACGGATCATCTCAAGGATCGAGGGGAAGACGCTGCGGTCGATGCCGATGGCGGCGCAGGCGAGGCCAAGGAGTTCCGGGCGGTCGCTGTCGATCACCCGCTGCACATGGCCTGTTTCGAAGCGGCCGAGCGTCGCCAGCGCGACGGTGAACAGCGACAGGCGGCCTTCCTGCAGGGCGCGGACCAGGTAGCCCGGGCGCAGCTGGCCGGCGGCGTGCAGCTTTTCGATAAGACGCTCTTCCATGGCCTCGCGCTCGCCATCGCGCGCCATGATCACCGCGCCGTGGCCGGTGGGCGCGCCGACGTGGGCTTCCTGCACCGATTGGGCCAGCGCGGCTTCGATCAACTTGGGGTCCAGCCGGAAGCGCTCGGCGAGCGACTGGCGAAGCGCCTGGCCGACCAGGACGTAGAGTTGAAGGGCCAGGTCGTCGGTGAGTTTCGGATGGCGCGACAGCGGCATGCGCAGGGCCGCGATCTGCCGTGCACACTCCACCAGGCGTTTCATGTCGGGGGGCGCGAGTTCGGCGGTGGGATTGCCGGCCAGCGCGGCCATCACTGCGGGCTCGGCGGCTTCGAGAATGGCGGCGACCACGCTGTGGCCCAGGTTCGGGCGGCGCGCGACCTCGATCTGATGCTCCACCGTGGCCTCGACCAGCAGGCGGATCAGGTCGGGATCTTTCAGTAGCGGGCTGGCGGCGATCACCGGCCGCGCGATCTCGATCTCGTCCAGCGCCAGCACATTGATCAGCGCCGGCGGCGCCCAATCGGCCGTCGACAGCTTCTCGGCCAGGCGCTTGCGGATATCCCGCTCGGCCTGCGCCACAAGGCCCAGGAAGATGGAATTCAGCAGGGCATGGATCTGCGGGGAGACCTTGGCCGCGTCGCCGTCGCCGGCGTCGCAGAGTTCCACAATGCCCAGCAGCAACCGCTCGCGGTCCGCGGGGACACGGCTCTTGGCGAGTTCCAGCAGGCTTTCGCTGCTAATCGCGACGTTCAAGCCTGCCCCTCCATTCTGTAGGTTTGGCTTCGAGGTCGACCATATGGCTGAGGGGGGTGAAAACATGTTTAAGCCGCGAGAAGCCTTTTCCGCGCGGCCCGCGCCAACTTGACGCGGCTGCGGCGTGAGCGGATTCTAGAGCGCGAAGAAGATCAGGAGACAGCCATGGCGGATGGATCGGTAGCGGGCGTCGCTTCGCTCAAGGGCAGGGTGAGCGCGGAAGAGTGGCAGGCCCGCGTGGATCTGGCCGCCCTCTATCGCCTGGTGGCGCTCTACGGCTGGGACGACCTGATCTACACCCACATCTCCGCCCGCATCCCGGGGCCGGAGCACCATTTCCTGATCAATCCCTACGGCATGCTGTTCGAGGAGATGACCGCCTCGTCGCTGGTGAAGATCGATCTGGACGGGAACATCCTCCAGGAGACGCCCTATTTCATCAATCCGGCGGGCTTCACGATCCACTCGGCGATCCACGCCAACCGCGAGGACGCCCATTTCGTCATGCACCTGCACTCCGACGACGGGGTGGCGGTGGCCGCGCAGGCGGCGGGGCTCCTGCCGCTGACTCAGCATGCGCTGATCGTGCTGCCCAGGCTGGCCTACCACCAGTACGAGGGGATCGCGCTCAACCACGACGAACGCGAACGCCTGGTGGCCGACATCGGCGACAAGACCCTGATGCTGCTGCGCAACCACGGCACGCTGTCGGTGGGTGACAGCGCGGCCAACTGCTGGGTCGGGATGTATTATCTCGAGCGCGCCTGCACCATGCAGGTGAAGGCGATGGCGGGCGGCGCCGACAAGGTGCTCATCGCGCCGGAAGCCTCTCAGGCCGAAGTCCGCAGTCAGGTCGCCCGCGGCATCGGCGGCGCGCTCGCCTGGCCGGGCTGCCTGCGCAAGCTCGACCGCGAGCTGCCGGGCTACGACGCCTAGGCCGATCGCGTCCCCGATTCCGCTCATGAAAAGGGCCTCCCCCGTCGCCGGGAGAGGCCCAAAGGTTGCGCGCCAGGAGGACGTGGGGGACGTCGTGCCCATTCCGCGCAGAACCGACGCGAATGGGGTCGCGCCGGGTGGGGCGCTGCCTGGACTCAGGGTCGAGCCTGAACAGGCGGCGCAGTCACGATGCGCGCTTAAGTCCTACCCGTCAAGGTTGAGTCAGCGCGACTCACTCTACCTACGCCTGGAGAGACCTAGGGTTTGAAGCCGGTCATCACCATCAGATAGGCGATCACGTCGGTGCGGTCCTTCGGGTCTTTCAGGCCGGCGAAAGTCATCTTGGTGCCGGGCAGCGCGACCTTCGGATCGGTGATCCAAGTGTCGATGCGCGCCGCATCCCAGGTCCAGCCGCTGGCCTTCAGGACATCGGAGTAGGCGAAGTTCGGCGCCGTGGCGGCCTTGCGCCCGAAGATCCCGTGCAGGTTGGGCCCAGTCATGTTCGGCGCGCCGGCCGGCAGGCTGTGGCAGGTCGAGCAGAGGGCGAACTTGGATTCGCCGTTGGAGAGGTCGGCGGTGTTGTACGGCGCGGGGAGCGCGGCCAACGCCTTGGCCTTGTCGGCGTCGCTCATCGCTGTCGGCGCGGCGGTCGAGGCGGACTGGTCAGCGGCCGGCGGCGGGCTCGCCGACTTGTTGCAGCCGGTCAGCGTGACGGCGGCCAGGGCCAGGGCGGTGAGCGTCAAACCGAGATGGCGCATGGGCGAAGGATCTCCTCGAAACGGCAGAGCCACGCCATACCTGCGCAGGGCGGTCCCACGCAAGCTGACGGGGCGCAAGCTAGCGTCGTTTGCGCCGTTCGCGGTTCACCGCCTCGTCCAGCGCCTGCAGGAACCGCGAGCGGTCAGCGGGGCCGAAGGGTTTCGGGCCGCCGGTGATCTCGCCCATGGAGCGGATGTGCTCGCCGATCGCCCGCGACGCCAGGGCCGAGCCGATGCTGTCGGGCGTGAACAGCCGCCCGTTCGGCGCGATCGGCGTCCCGTCCGCCTTCAGCACCCGCTCGGCCAGCGGAATGTCGTTGGTCACCACGATATCGCCGGGTTCGCACCGCTCCGCGATCCAGTCGTCAGCCACGTCGGGCCCAGCGTCGACGATCATCCGCTCGATTAGCTTAGATGGCGGAATGGCGATGAAACTGTTGGAGACCACCGTGGTCGTCAGGCCATAGCGGGCGGCGACCTTGTAGGTCTCGTCCTTCACCGGACAGGCGTCGGCGTCGATGAAGATGCGCATGGGGTCTATCGGCTCTCCGTCCCAGGCTTCGGCGATGCGCGGGGCCGAGCCGCCGGCTCAATCCCCGCTGTAACCGTTACCCCGAATCGGAGGCCTGCGGGCGCTGCCTTGGCGGCGCCGCTCGCCGCATGGCCCCATGCGCCGGTCTTCAGCCGCGTGCGTAGGCGAGGCGCACAGCCTGTAACGCCGGCCGCCGAATCCGTAACGCCAAGAGAACCGTATGGAACTTGTTTGCGGCGCCGGCTGCGGGCCTGCTCGTAGGCGAACACGTCAGCAGAGCCATTGCCATTTTCGCCTGTTGTGACTTCGCAACGCGCGACCCGCCGCGGGCGCCTGGCTCCCCAACTTCCGCGGCGGGACTTTCTTTCTTGAGGCCCGAACAGCTGGGGCGGCCCTCCTTCGCCAAGGCTTCGGAGGGCATCCTGCTTCGCCATCAATGCGGGGACCTGTCCTGCGAAGCTTCTTGGAGCGAAGCAGGATGGTGCCGGATGCAGGACTCGAACCCGCGACCTTCGGTTTACAAAACCGCTGCTCTACCAGCTGAGCTAATCCGGCGCCGTGCGAGGCCTTTAGCCAGGAATGGCGGCGATGTCAGCCAAAGCCCGCTTTCGTCCGAACAAGAAGGGCGCCCGTATAAGGAACAGTAATCTGATTGGGCGAACCTGGGTTGCTTAGGGGGCAGGACGCGGTCTAGCTCTCACGGTGAAGCTGGGTTTGGGGATGGAGCTGTCGAATGACGTCTTTTGATCGTCGCGCTGTGATCACCGGCGCTATCGCCGCTGTGGGAGCGGCGAGCCTGCCGCGCGCGGCCATGGCTGCGGCGGGTGGGCCCGCTATTCCGCTGCCGGCGGGCAATGCCCTGCACTTCGACGTCTAACGCAACAACAAGCTGTTCGGGAAATACCAGACGATCTTCAACGTCGTGGGCAACGTCATCACCGTCACCTCCGACGTGGCGATGAGCATGAAGATCGCCAACATGACGGTCTTCGACTACCAGCATCACTGCGAGGAGATCTGGCGCGACGGGCGCTTCGCCGAGATGCGCAGCCACAGCCTGCGCGACAAGGGCAAGACCGAGGCGGATACGGTGACCGCTGTCCGCACCGACTTCGACGTCCATGTCACCACCAACAAGGGTCCGCTTTCCGTGCCGATCGAGGCCTGCCCCTTGACCCACTGGAACCAGGCGACCCTCTCGGGGAAGCTGTTCAATCCGCAGGACGGCCTGCTGTTGGACCTGACGGCGCACCCCATGGGCCGCGACGCGGTGACCATCGCCAAGGGCAGTCAGATCACCGCCAACCACTTCGCCCTCCGCGGGGCGCAGACCCTGGACGAATGGTACGACGACGGCGGAATCTGGGCGGGCCTCAAGGCCATCTTCCCCGACAAGTCGGTCATCGAGTACCGCCGGGTCTGATTTCGCCACTCCGAGCCGATAAGGCCCCGCCGGACGCACGGGCGGGGTTGGTTCGCGCGCGGCCCTGTGCTTGCCTTCGGGCGTAGCAGTCAGGGTGATCCGCATGAACTTCGAAGACTATCGCCGCCACGACGCCGTGGGCCTGGCCGAACTGGTCGCGCGCCGCGAGGTCAGCGCGGGCGAGCTGCTGGAAACGGCGAGCGCCCGGATGGCGCAGGTCAATCCGCAGATCAACGCGGTCACCCTGGACCTGACCGACCGCGCGCGGGGCGAGACCCACGCGTCCGGCGCCCTGGGCGGAGTTCCGTTCCTGCTGAAGGACCTGGGCGCCTCGCTGGCCGGGACCGTGACCAGCATGGGCTCGCGGCTGTTCTCGCAGGTGACGGCCGACGCCGACAGCGCGCTGACCACCGCCTACAAGGCGGCGGGCCTGTCGATCTTCGGCAAGACCAACACGCCGGAGTTCGGCCTGTGGCCCTTCACCGAGTCCGAATATCTCGGCGTCTGCCGCAATCCCTGGGACCTGTCGCGCACGCCCGGTGGCTCGTCGGGCGGGGCCGCGGCGGCGGTGGCGGCGGGCATCGTGCCGGCGGCGCACGCCAGCGACGGTGGCGGCTCGATCCGCACGCCGGCTTCCTGCTGCGGCCTGTTCGGCATGAAGCCATCGCGGGGTCGGGTGTCGTTCGCGCCGGTGGGCGAGGGCTGGGCCGGCGCTTCGATCCAGCACGCGGTCACCCGCTCGGTGCGGGACTCGGCGGTTCTGCTCGACGTCAGCTGCCACCCGCAGCCCGGCGACCCCTACTTCCTGCCCGCGCCTGAGCGCACCTTCGCCGAAGAGGCGGCGCGCGAGCCCGGCCGGCTGAAGATCGCCTTCTTCGCCGGCGCCATGCAGGCGCCCGGCATCGACCCGGAATGCGAGGCGGCGGTGCGCGAGGCGGCGCGGCTCTGCGAAAGCCTCGGCCACGATGTGGAGGAGGCGACGATCCCCGGCGATGTGGCCGCCATGCAGGCGGCGGCAGGCGCGGTGATCTCCGCGAGTATCGCCGCTAATCTTGATGCGGAGGCGGAGCGCCGGGGCAGGGCCATCGAAACCGGTGAAATCGAGGCGATTACCTTCGCGACCTATCGCCGCGGCGGCGCCGTTACTGCCGCGGCCTACGTCCGTGGACTGCAGGCGCTGCACGCCTACACCCGTGCGGAGGCGCAATTGTTCGAAACCTACGACGTTCTGCTGCTCTCGACGCTGGGCAGCCCGCCCATTCCGATCGGCTCGGTCCTGGCCGACGCCAAACAGATCACCGAGCGGCTGTTCGCCTTCATGCCGAATACCCAAGCCTTTAATAATACAGGACAACCGGCGATGACCGTGCCACTGGCCTGGAGCAAGTCAGGCCTGCCCATCGGCCTGCAGTTCGTGGCTCGCATGGGGGCCGAGGCGACGCTCTTCCGGCTGGCCGGGCAACTCGAACAGGCGCGTCCCTGGTTCGATCGGGTCGCTCCCCTGTAAGGGGAATTCGATCCTCGGCATTCCCCTGCGGCGGGAACTATTTCAGCCCCAGATAAGGTTAATTTTGGTAGAAATGAGCAATTCTGAGCTCATCTGAAGACTAAGATAATCGCCGCATAATTGAATTTTTCCCCTTTTTGCACGATGTTTGCACCGTGCACACCATGGTTCCGACCCGTTCCAGAACGAGACATGCGAAGCGTCTCTTCGCCACCGTCTTCGCGACCTTCGTCGCGGCGGGCGCTATGGCCTATTCGACGGGCGGCAGCCAACACCCTCACCAGGACGAAGCGCCCCACAATACCCAGTACGCCAGCAATGGCGGCGGCGGTGGCGGTGACACGGCCGTCGAGACCCAGCAGACCGAGGGCCAGGGCAGCGGCGGCGGTTCGGGCGGCGGCGGTGGTGGCGGCGGGTCCCAGAATGTGACGCCGGATGCGCCGCATGGCGCCTATGGCCCGGGCGACGGCCACGACAGCTTTGGGTCCAGCGGCTTCATGCCGAACGGCGAGAACGGGCTGATGACGCTCGCCTCCTACGCCGCCGGGCCGGGCGGCAATGGCGCCAACCGTCAGGACAACAGCGATCACCAACCGGGCAACGCGCCCGCCAACGGCGACGGCGGCCAAGGCGGCGACGGCGCGCCCGGCGGCTTGCCGGGCGCCGGCTCGACCCAGGTCGCCGACGCGGGCGGCTCCAACAGCGACGGCGGCGGCTTCGGCTTTGGCGGCGGCGGTGGCGGCGGTAACGGCGGCGGCGGTTTCCCCTCCTTCGGCGGCGGCGGCGGCGGCGGCGGTATCGGCGGCTCCACCGGAGGCTCCACAGGGGGTTCCAGCGGCGGCGGCTCGGGTGGTGGCGGCGGTTCGACCGGCGGCACGGACGGCTCTGGCGGCGGTGGGTCCACTGGCCCCGGCCTGCCGGGCGCAGGACCGACCGGCGGCGACCCGACAACGCCTGGCCTGCCAGGCAGCGGCCCGACCGGCGGCGGTGGTCCGACGATTCCCAACTTCTCCTTCCCGACCCCCGGCGGTTCGGGCGGCGGTGGCGGCAAGATCTGTGTCGTCAGCGCGCTCGTCACCTGCGGCCAGGCGCCCGCCGAGACCGGCGGCGGACAGGATCCCCTCCCGCCGGGCGGTGGCGGCGGCGGCGATCCACCACCTCCTGGTGGCGGCGATCCGCCCGGCCTGCCTCCGGGCGGCCCCGGTGTCGCCGGCGGCGTGCCCGAGCCGGCCAGCTGGCTGATGATGATCCTGGGCTTCGGCGTGCTCGGAACCGCGGTGCGCGGCCAACGCCGCAAGGCCCGCGGCCTGGCGGCCTAGCCGACCTTACCGGACGACTGGCGCGAACCGACGGGGCAGGGGATGCTCGGCGAAGCTGCGTGCTTTCCGGAGTCCCCGCCCGATGTCGCAAACCTGGACCGCCGTCCTGCCGATCCTGCTGCTGGTCGCCTCGAACGTCTTCATGACCTTTGCCTGGTACGGCCAGCTGAACGTCGAGCGCCGCGCCATCTGGCTGATCGTGCTGATCAGCTGGGGTATCGCCTTCTTCGAATATTGCCTGGCCGTGCCCGCCAACCGGATCGGGCGGCTGGTCTATGATCCCGCCGAGCTGAAGGCGATGCAGGAGGTGATCACCCTGGCGGTCTTCGCGGTGTTCTCGGTGATGTGGCTGAAGGAGCCGGTGACTGTGAACCACGCGGTGGGGTTCGCCTTCATCGCGCTGGGCGCCTTCTTCGTCTTCAAGGGCCCGTTTCACTGATTTCTCAAAGCGAGCTTTGGCGAACAAGGGCGGCCAGCCTATAAGCCGCGCCTTCTCCTCATTTCGAGAGCCGTCATGTCCCGCATCCTGATCACGTCCGCGCTGCCCTACGCCGCCGGCGCCAAGCATCTCGGGAACCTGGCGGGCTCGATGCTGCCGGCCGACGTCTACGCGCGCTTCCAGCGGAGCAGAGGGCGCGAGACGCTCTACATCTGCGCCACCGACGAGCACGGCACGCCCGCCGAGCTGGCGGCCGCTGACGCCGGGATGGCGGTTTCGGACTTCTGCGCCCAGGCCCACACCCGCCTGCACGATATCGGCCGCGGATTTGGCCTGTCGTTCGACCACTTCGGTCGTTCCTCCTCGCCGCAGAACCACAGGCTGACCCAGCGCTTCGCCCAGCAGCTCTGGGAGGCCGGCTTCCTCGAGGAACGGGTGACCCAGCAGGTCTATTCCAGCGCCGACAAGCGCTTCCTGCCGGACCGCTATGTGATCGGCACCTGCCCGCACTGCGGCTATGACGCCGCCCGTGGCGACCAGTGCGAGAACTGCACGCGGGTGCTGGACCCCGCTGACCTGATCCGTCCCCGGTCGGCCATCTCCGGGTCCACCGAGATCGAGATCCGCGACTCCAAGCACCTGTTCCTTCGCCAGAGCCTGTTCTCCGGCAAGCTGCGCACCTGGATTGAGTCCAAGCGCAGCCAATGGCCGCTGCTGGTCACCTCGATCGCTCTCAAATGGCTGGACGAGGGCCTGCAGGACCGTGGCATCACCCGCGACCTGGAATGGGGCGTGCCGGTCAACGCCTTCGAGTGGGGCCCCAATCCGGACGGCCAGACGCCGGACATCGAGGGCCTGGCGGGCAAGGTGTTCTACGTCTGGTTCGACGCGCCCATCGAGTACATCGCCGCCACCTGGGAATGGGCCGACACGCGGGCCGCCGAGGAAGGGCGCGATCCGCCGGGTGATGCGGCGTGGGAGCGCTGGTGGCGCGAGCCGGCGGCGGCGGACGTCACCTACGTGGAGTTCATGGGCAAGGACAACGTGCCCTTCCACACCGTGGGCTTCCCCTGCACCCTGTTCGGGATCAATGAGACCCTGGGCGCGGACGGCAAGTTCACGCCTTCGAACGACGCGCCCTGGAAGCTGGTGGATCAGCTCAAGGGCCTGAACTGGCTGAACTACTACGGCGGCAAGTTCTCGACCTCGCAGAAGCGCGGCGTGTTCATGGACCAGGCGCTCGACCTGTTGCCGGCCGACTACTGGCGCTGGTGGCTGACCGCCAACATGCCGGAAAGCGCCGACAGCTCGTTCACCTGGGAACAGTTCCAGGACCAGACCAACGCCGATCTGGCCGATGTGCTCGGCAACTTCGTCAATCGCATCCTGAAGTTCACCGAGACGCGGTTTGAGGGCGTGGTGCCGGCGGGCGGCGAGCCTGGTCCACTGGAGGCCAAGCTGGACGCTGACGTGCTCGCCAAGCTGCGCGAGCTGACCGAGAACCTGGAGGGCCGCGAGTTCCGCAAGGCCTGCGCGTCGCTACGGCAGCTCTGGGTGCTGGGGAACGGCTATCTGACCGAAGCCGCACCCTGGACGGCGCTGAAGACCGATCCGGAGCGGGCGGCGGTCGCCGTGCGCACGGGTCTGAACCTCGTGGCGCTGTTCGCCAAGGTGTCCGAGCCCTTCATACCCTACGCGTCGGAGACCATCGCGCTTTCGGTCGGCGAGACCTTCCCCGGCCATTGGCCGAGCCTGGACGGCGCCAGGGTGCTCGACATCCTGCCGCCCGGCCGCGCTGTGAAAGCGCCTGAGGTCCTGTTCCGCAAGGTCGAGGACACCCAGGTCACCGAATGGCGCGAACGCTTCGGCGGGCCTGAGGGATAGCTACTGCGCCTTGCGCTTGACGACCTCGGAGGGGTGGATGTCGAGCGCGTCGGGCATGGCGCGGTTGTAGAGGTGGGTCTGGCCGGTATCGATGGCGACGGTGCGCGTGCCGTCCCAGATCATGTGGCCAGCCACCCAGATAACGATCGCCAGACCGACATAGCCGATCCAGCGGAAGCGGTGCAGCAGCTTGGCGATCCAGCCGGCGGCCAGGCCGGTCAGGGTGATCGACAGCAGCAGACCCAGCGCCAGCACGACGAGGTGTCCCTTCGCTGCGCCGGCGACAGCCAGCACATTGTCGAGCGACATCGCGAGGTCGGCGAGCAGGATCTGGCGCAGGGCTTGGGCCAGCGTCTTGGCGGGCGGACCGTGCATCGCGACCGCCTCGCCTTCCAGCGCCGCCTCGCCCTCGGCGATCTTGCGCTGACCCTGTTCGCGCAGGTCGCGCCACATCTTCCAGCAGACCCAGAGCAGGATGAAGCCGCCGGCCAGCGACAGGCCGACGACCTTCAGGAGTTGGGTGGCGATCAGCGCAAAGCCGATCAGCATGACCACCGCGGCGCCCAGGCCCAGTACGATGGCCTTGCGGCGCTCGGCCTTGGGCAGGCCGGCGGCGACGATGCCGACCGCCATGGCGTTGTCGCCGGCCAGCGCCAGGTCGATGAACACGATCTGCACAAAGGCAGTGGCCGCGCCGGTCGTCAGAATCTCAGGAAGCGTCATGCGGTACGGGGCCTCGACGCTTCATATAGGGCGACCGCTGCCGCAGCCGAAACATTCAGGCTCTCAAAATTGCCCGGCATGGGGATTTTCGCCAGTTCATCGCAGTGCTCGGCGACCAGCCGGCGCAGACCTTCGCCTTCCGAGCCCATCACCAGCACGGTCGGGGTCCCGTCGAGGACCTCGCCCAGCGTCCGCTCGGCCTCGCCCGCCAGGCCCACAGCCCGCCAGCCGGCGGTGGTGAGTTCGTCGAGCGCGCGGGAGAGGTTGACCACCCGGGCCACCGGGATCTTGTCGACGGCGCCGGCCGCGGCCTTGGCCAGGGCTCCGGTGAAGCGCGGCGCGTGGCGGTCCTGCAGGACGACACCGGCCGCGCCGAAGGCCGCGGCCGAGCGCAGCATGGCGCCGACGTTCTGCGGGTCGGTGACCGAATCGAGCATCAGCAGCACCGCGCCGGGCTTGGGTTCGAAGTCGGCGAGATCGGCGGGTTCGAGGACCGCACCGCGCACCGCCACGCCCTGGTGAACGGAGCCCTGCGGCAGGCGCTGGGCGATCTGCTGGTTGTCGGCCTGCTGCATCACATCCTGGCGGCCGAACTTCGCCTCGATCTGCCGAATCCGCTCCGGTGTCGCCAGGATCAGCTCGGCCGGCCCACGCAGCGGATTGGCCAGCGCCGCCTCGACCGCGTGCCAGCCCCAGATCCAGTCGTCCGCCACCGCCTCCGGTCGCCGCGAAAAGTGCCCGTGAGGCCGCTTGTTGCGGCCCTTTCGGGCGTCGTTGCGTTCGGGGTTCGAGGCCACTATAAGACGCGCTCCAAATTGGGGCCCCGGACGGGTTGCCGCCTGTAAGGACCCTGCGATCGGCGCTCTTATGCCGCTCGCACCCTTCAGCGGAAACCTTTTGTTCGAAGGCCTCGAGATGGCTCCGAGCGCGAGGGGGAATGTCCCGAGCGGCAAAGGGGGGGGACTGTAAATCCCCTGGCGTACGCCTTCGTAGGTTCGAGTCCTACTTCCCCCACCACGCTCGGCGGCCTGAACGGAGAGAGAGATTACGAATTGGCGGGTATAGCTCAGTGGTAGAGCAGCAGCCTTCCAAGCTGAATATGCGGGTTCGATTCCCGCTACCCGCTCCAAGTTACCGTTCCACATGAACCAATGCCGGTAGGATCCGATGGCCAAAGAAAAGTTCGAACGCAACAAGCCGCACTGCAACATTGGCACGATCGGCCACGTTGACCACGGCAAGACGACGCTGACGGCGGCGATCACCTTCACGCTGGCCAAGACCGGCGGCGCGAAGTCGATGTCGTATGCTGACATCGATGCGGCGCCTGAGGAAAAGGCCCGCGGCATCACGATCAACACCGCGCACGTGGAATATGAGACGCAGAACCGTCACTACGCCCACGTCGACTGCCCCGGCCACGCCGACTATGTGAAGAACATGATCACCGGCGCCGCGCAGATGGATGGCGCGATCCTGGTGGTGAGCGCGGCCGACGGCCCGATGCCCCAGACCCGCGAGCACATCCTGCTGGCCCGTCAGGTCGGCGTGCCGGCGCTGGTCGTCTACATGAACAAGGTCGACCTGGTCGACGACGCGGAACTGCTCGACCTGGTCGAGATGGAAGTCCGCGAGCTGCTCTCCTCCTACGAATTCCCGGGCGACGACATTCCGATCGTCAAGGGCTCGGCCAAGGTGGCGCTGGACGGCGGCGACCCGGTGATCGGCGAACAGTCGATCCTGGAGCTGATGACCCAGGTTGACGCCTACATCCCGCAGCCGGAGCGCCCGATCGACCAGCCGTTCCTGATGCCTGTGGAAGACGTGTTCTCCATCTCGGGCCGCGGCACCGTGGTCACGGGCCGGATCGAAAAGGGCATCGTCAAGGTCGGCGAGGAAGTCGAGATCGTCGGCATCCGCGAAGTGCAGAAGACCATCTGCACGGGCGTGGAAATGTTCCGCAAGCTGCTGGATCAGGGCCAAGCCGGCGACAACGTCGGTGTGCTGCTGCGCGGCACCAAGCGTGAAGACGTCGAGCGCGGCCAGGTTCTCTGCAAGCCGGGCAGCATCACGCCGCACACCAACTTCATGGCTGAGGCCTATATCCTCACCAAGGAAGAAGGCGGCCGTCACACCCCGTTCTTCACCAACTACCGTCCTCAGTTCTATTTCCGGACCACCGATGTGACCGGGATCATCAAGCTGAAGGAAGGCGTGGAAATGATCATGCCCGGCGACAACGCCGAGCTGGAAGTCGAGCTGATCACGCCGATCGCCATGGACCAGGGCCTGCGCTTCGCCATCCGCGAAGGCGGCCGGACCGTCGGCTCCGGCGTCGTGGCCAAGATCATTAAGT
>CAIJOB010000001.1 GCA_903822175.1 uncultured Alphaproteobacteria bacterium | reverse complement strand
CGACCTCCTTCAAAGCGGTGGCTTCCCGACGCAGATCCTTCACCTCGTCCGTGGTCGCAGCCCGGGCGGTATCGCCCGCCAGGCGGCGCTTGCCCGCCTCCAGAAACTCCTTCGACCACACGTAGTAGAGGCTCTGGGCGACCCCGAGATCCGTCGCAAACGGGTTCAGCGCATGCGCCAATTTACACACTGGCGTTGGCACCTCGATGAGATGTTCGTGAAGATCAATGGCGAGATGCGCTACCTCTGGCGGGCTATTGACCACGAGGGTGAAGTGCTTGAGTCCTACGTCTCAACGACACGTGACAAAGCCGAGGCGTTGAAATTCATCAAGAAAGCGCTGAAGCGCCACGGCCGACCGAAGGCCATCGTCACAGACAGACTGCGCTCCTATCGGGCTGCCCTGAAGGAACTTGGCGCAGAGGACCTGCAGCATTCTGGACGCCGTCTCAACAATAGAGCCGAAAACTCCCACCTCCCCTTCCGACGACGCGAGCGGGCAATGGCCCGCTTCCGCCGCATGAAGACGTTGCAGAAGTTCTCTTCCGTTCATGCACAGGTCCACAATCACTTCAGCCAGGAGCGCCACCTCGTCAGCCGCAAAATCTACAAGGAACGACGCTCCGCCGCATTGGCAGAGTGGCGGGTCGTCATGGGATAAGCCCTGTTTGGGCTATGGGGTTCGGCGTCAAAGTGGAGATAAGTTCGCGTTGGACTGACACCACCGGTTAGTGCTGTCAGGATTATCCGAAATCCCCTCGGCGGCTTCCCATAACGCCTAATAGCGTCTGACCGCCGACACCGGCTTCCCCAACGTCCGCCTAGCTTGCGGAGCTTCACCATACGCGCCACAACTAGTCAGTGCGGCGATACACCCGCACGTCCGGGGGGACACTCATGAAACGTTTCGGCTCGACCGCCGTCCTTGCGCTCATCGCGCTCCAGCTCAGCCTCGCGCCGGGCCTTCCGGCCGTGGCCGCCGACGCCGGCCAGGCGGTGCTGCCCGCCGGCACGCGCATGTACCTCAGCCTAGACGAGAACGTCACCAGCGCCCGCGGCGGCGACGATGTCGGCACCGTCGTGCGCTGCCGCGTCTGGCGCGACGTGGAAAGCCGCGGCGTGGTGTTCATCAAGTCGGGCGCGCCGGCCACCTGCCGCGTCGACAAGGTCGAGCGCCGCAACATGGGCGGCTTCGAGGGCAAGGTCTCCGTGGCCGGAGTCGACACCAAGTCCGCCGACGACCAGCCGGTGATGCTGGCCGGTGGCTACAACAAGGAAGGCTCCGGCCACAAGGCGGTGGTCTGGACGGTAGGGCTGCTGCTGCTCTGGCCGGTGCTGTTCGTGCCCGGCGGCAACGCCGAGCTGCCCCCCGGCACGGTCATCGACGTCTCCACCGTCAACGACCTGAAGATGGGCCAGGCCGCCGTCGCCGCCTCGCCCAAGGTCGTCGACCTGCGCGGCATGGTGGGCGGCCTCTCCGCCGAGTTCATGCTCGACGACTTCCTGGCCCAGCCCAAGCACGACGTCTTCCGCATCAAGCTCGCCATGGACGGCAAGCTCCCCGACAAGCTCTCCATCGACACCGTCAACGGCAAACCCATCGACGCCATCCCGCTTACCGTCAAAACTCCGACCATCAAGGATGGCGAGACCACCGGCGTCGCCGAGGTCAGTCCCAAGGTGCTCGCCAAGCACTTCGCCCGCGGCATCAACCGCTTCGAAGTCGCCTACACCGAGGGCGGGGAGCGCAAGGCGACTGAGGTGGTGATGGACGTGCAGATGTAAGGCTCCCGCGCCTTGCCTCGACGCATCCGCGGTGAGACCGTGGAGGCTCTAGGGAGAAGCACCATGATCCGCGCCATTGTTCTCGCCGCCGCGCTGGCGCTTGCCAGCACGGCCTCGGCCCAGACCATCGACGCCAAGGGCAACTGCCACGACGCCAAGGGCAAGATGGCCAAGATGGAAGTCTGCAAGCCGGCCGCCGTGCCAGCGACGGGTGGGCCCAACTGCAAGAAGGGCAAGCCCTGCGGCAAGACCTGCATCGCCATGGACAAGGTCTGCCACATCAAGTGAGCCGATAGTCCTGCGCGAAGTCCGCATCCTGGCGCTTATCAGCGCCGCCCTTGCGCTGATGTGCGCGGGCCTGGCCCTCGCCTGGTCGCACGAGCATGCCCGCGCGATCGTCTTCCAACGCGCCGCCGACTGCTATCGCCGAGCCACCGAAGAAGACCGCGTGCCGCAGGACCGGGAGTGTCTCGGCCCCTAGGGCGCCAGCGCGTGGTTGAGAACCCACGCCAGGCGAACACCCGCGCGCTCCAGCTGCAGCGCGGCCACGTTCTTGGCCGCGGCTTCGTATCCAGCCGGCAGGTTCACCGGCGCCTTGTCGTCGCAGCCCGGCTTCGAGGCGATCGTGTAGACGCTCTGTTTGGCGACGGCGAAGGACTCCGGCGCCCAAGACTTGGGATCGCCACCCTCCCAGGCAATCTTGTGCGTCGGGGTGATCTTGGCCCGCAGGCTCGCGGCGACCGCCTCAGGATCAGAGCCCATGTCCTCGACGAGGCGGGTGTCCCAGAAGCTGTGCAGGTTGCTGGTTCGCGGGCCGCCCAACGCCAGCACCACGCAGTTGCCGCCGTGGTCGTGGTTGTCGGAGGCGTGCAGCGGCTGGTGCAGGTCACCCACGAAGTGCAGCACGAACTTCAGCGCCAGGATCCGCTCGGCCTGGCTGGTGGCCGGATCGGCAAGCTCGGCGGTGAAGGCCGCCAGCCGATCGACCACGCAGTCTTCAGCCGGCCCGGAGCTGGCCGGGTGCGCCGTCGGTGGGAACCCGAAGCAGGCGCTGGCCAAATCAGGCTTGTCCAGTTCGATGTCGACGAAATGCCACTGCGAGGTTTCGCGGTGAGAGTTGCGCCAGCTGTCGGCCCAGGTGGCCGCTGATAGCATGTCGTGCGGCTCGAGTGTGTCGGTGTCGGCGGCCAGCAGCGCGTCGACCTTGGCGCGGACGGCCGGCGTCAGGTAGGCGCGGGCGATGGCGGCCACCACCTTGTGGCCTTCGTAGCCCCAGGCCGCGGCCGGCCGAGGAACCAAGCTCAGCGCGAAAAGCACCGGCAGGCCGAGGTCTCGAAGCTTCATTTTCAATCCTCAACACAAGCGGCGATCAGGCGGCGTCTTACCCCGACGGCTCGGAGAGGTCGTGGGCCTCGGCCGCCATCGCTGGGAAGATGCTCAGGACCAGCGGCGTGCCTGCGCCCCCTTTGAACGCCAAGCTCTTCACCAGGTCCAGCACGGCGCGCTGATAGTCCTCTGGCAGGCTGGCCGCACCAAAGGCGCGAAGCCGAAAGCCGCGTAGAAGGCCACCGCCTGGTCGTCGATGGCGTCGGCGAAGATGGCGTGCGCTCCGATGGGCGCAGTCGCCACGGTCTTGATGGCGTCAAACAGCAAGGCTTCTCCGAGCCCTTGTCCGGCATAGTCGCTATGGCGGCCAAGCCAGCCGATCAGCACCGCCGGGACGGTCGGGTAGCGCGGCAGCCTCGTTGCCAGCGGCTCGGGAACCTCGGTCAACGGCACGTTGCTGGAAGACAGCGTGTAGAAGCCCGCCACCCGATCCGTCGCGATCTCCTTGGCGACGAAACAGGTGGCGTATTTCCGCTTCACGTCCTGAGAGACGGTCTCGCGGAAATAGCTGTCGATCCGGTCGTTGCCGCAGGTGAAGTCATCCCGCTTGTGCGCCTTCGCCAGCTTCTCAATGGCGAAGCGGGCGCTCACCGGCGCTCGATCAGCTCAGCATGGCGCTTCGCGGCGCGGGCCAGCCGCGCGTTCGGCTGGGGCGGATTGATCAGCGCCTCGGCGAAGCGGATTTGGTCCTCGCGCGCGAGGCGCATGATGTCGGCGTCCTCGACGACACGGCGGGCGTCCTCGCCGGCCGTGGAGATGAGATAGCCGGTCAGGGTCATGCCGCGCAGACGGGCGGCGCGCTGCATCTGGTCATAGACCTGAACCGGGACGCGCGCTTCCAGTCGGGCAGTCTCTGCTTCGATTTGGGACTTGGGCATGGGGCCTCCTTCGGCTCCAAAATATACGGCATAATGCCGTATTTTTCAAGGCGGATCAAAGCCCCAGTCCGATCTGCCGATTACGGCTAAAGCTCCACTCGATCCCGCCGTCGTCGCGACGGACGCCGCTGATGTGTTGGTCTAGACGCTTCTCCAGGACCGGCTGCCAGGGCACGAGCTGGAAGCCGAGCCCGTCCTCGATCATGGCGAAGCGCCCGCTGGCAAGATTGGCGACCCCGGCCAGCCGACCGGACACATATTCGCCGGGCTGGGATGGGGCGTAGGTCAACCCGCGCTCGGCCGCCATCGCCTTGCCGACACGCTCGACTTCCTGGCGCTCGAGCGCGGTGATCGTGCGCCGAGGGATGGAAATGAAGCCGTCCTTCACGCTGGCGTAGCCCATTTCGACGAGACGCGCGGCGCGCCGGTCGAGCGCGGCGTTCACCTCCTGGCCGAAACCGGTTCCGGCAAGGGGCAGATGGTCTTTCGCCACCAGCTCGCGGTCGAGCCAGGTCGCGCCGTCGCTGCCAACCTGCCGGTCGAGGTCGAGCGTGGACAGCGTGCGGATGCCGAAATCCTTGGGCCGGCCGGGGGCCGAATATGTCAGCAAGAGGAAGGCGATCCTGGATTTTCTTGATGCACTGACAGCTTACGAAGATCCGGAGAAGCGCAGGCACCATCTTGAGGACGCTGTTCACGCCCTGATTTGCCCGATGAGGATCGATTCCTCACAAATCGCGGACATCGACGACCACAATCTTTGGCTGCTGGATGACCGTCTGGCGTTTTTCAATTTCTTCGCCTCCGACAAGGAGGCGCGCTCATATCTGAATACCGGGAGCCAGGAGCGGCCCGACCTGGCGTTCCTTTATGATAGCTGCCTGGCGTGGCGTGAGGGCGAGCAATCCGGCGACAAGGTGGTGCTGGTGGAGTTCAAGCGCCCCGGCCTCGAAGCCTATCCGAACGAAGACCCGATCCGGCAGGCTTTGCGATATGTGAACCTGATCAAGTCGTCGAAAACCTTCCGCGACAAGAGCGGCCGCGTCATCTCAAACGTCGGGGAGCGGACATCCTTCGACTGCTATATCGTCGCCGACCTGACGGAGGGGCTGAGAAAGCAACTGATCGGCCTGCCGTTGCAACCGACCCCAGATAACGAGGGGATGTTCGGCTATACCGATAACCCGAAGGCATTCGTCGAAATCGTGCCGTTCTCCAAGCTCCTAAAGGATGCCAAGGCGCGGAATTCGGCCTTCTTCACGCGCCTCGGCCTCAATGGCTAGTGGGGGCGCCGTAGGTGGTCGATCATCGCAATGAAGAAATCGAGATCAACCGCATCCGCGCCCGTCTGGCGTCGCTCGATGCGGAACGAGCCGAACTCGCAGCTTCACTTGCGGAAATCGAGCAGCGGATGGCGGGGGCGCAAGCTATCAGTGCTTGCTCGATCTTGGCCGCGAAGACTTCGACCGTCACCACGGCATCGCCAACCTCCGACAAGGTTGCGCTCTTCCGTCGGCTCTTCGCCGGCCGATCCGACGTGTTTCCGCTTCGCTGGGAGAACGCAAAGACGGGAAAGGCGGGCTATGCGCCCGCCTGCGCCAATGAATGGATCAGGGGCGTTTGCGGTAAGCCGCAAGTCAAATGCGGGGAGTGTCCCCATCAAGCCTTCATCCCTGTCACGGACGAGATCATCGACAAGCATTTGCGGGGCGGCGATGGATCGCGCGGCTTTGTCGCCGGCGTCTATCCAATGCTGCCGGATGAAACCTGCTGGTTTTTGGCCGCCGATTTCGACAGGGAAAGCTGGGCGGCCGATGCTGCGGCGATGGTTGACACCTGCCGGGCGAAAGGCGTTCCCGCCGCCCTCGAACGCTCCCGATCAGGCAATGGCGCCCATGTCTGGATTTTCTTTTCGGAGCCGGTCCCCACCCGCGCCGCCCGCCAGCTCGGCGCCGCGATCATGACGGAGACGATGGAAAGGCGGCCAGAAATCGGCTTCGCCTCCTATGACCGCTTCTTTCCAAGCCAGGATACCATGCCGGTCGGCGGCTTCGGCAATCTGATCGCCTTGCCCTTGCAGCGTAGGGCCCGTGAGCATGGAAACAGCGTGTTCATCGACGGGGCTCTCCGGCCCTACGACGATCAATGGGCGTTTCTGTCGTCGGCGCCGCGTCTGTCCGCCGACGCGGTCTCGGACCTCGTCGCAGATGCGGAGTCGCGGGGGCGGGTATTGGGCGTGCGCATGCCGGCGGAGGATGAGGACGCCGACGAGCCATGGCGCATGACGCCGTCCCGGCGGCGGGAGCCCGGACCGATCAATGCGCCCATGCCAAGCAAGGTCGGCGTCGTCATCGCCGATCAGGTCTACATTGATCGTACCGAACTGCCATCGGCGATGACGGCGCGGCTGATGCGTCTGGCGGCCTTCCAAAACCCGGAGTTCTACCGCGCGCAGTCCATGCGCTTCCCGACCTTCGACAAGCCCCGGATTATCTCCTGCGCGGAACTTCACCCGCGCCATGTGGGCTTGCCGCGCGGGTGTCTTGACGAGGCTATTGAGTTGATTGGCGCCCATGGCGTCGAGGCGGTGGTCGAAGACCTGCGAACATCAGGGGCGCCGCTTCCGACCGAAGCCAGTTTCCAGGGCGCGCTATATGGCCCGCAGGTCAAGGCGTTCGACGCGCTCGCGCCGCATGACACCGGCGTGCTTGCGGCGACCACCGCCTTCGGCAAGACGGTTGTGGCCGCCGCGCTTATCGCCGGGCGGGCGCGGAATACGCTTATCCTTGTCCATCGCCGAGAGCTGCTTGCCCAATGGGTTGAGCGCCTCAAGACATTCCTTGATATCGATCCGAAGGATATCGGGGTCATCGGCGGCGGCCGGCGCAAACCAACTGGCGTCATCGATGTCGCGCTGATCCAAAGTCTCGTGCGCGGAGGTGAGGTGTCCGATCTGGTGGCCGATTATGGTCATCTGGTGTTTGACGAGTGCCATCACCTCTCGGCCGCGAGCTTTGAGCTGGTGGCGCGGCGAGCGAAAGCCCGATATGTCCTCGGCCTGTCCGCGACTGTCGCTCGCAAGGACGGGCACCACCCCATCATCTTCATGCAGTGCGGTCCCGTGCGGCATCGTGTTGATGCTCGCGCGCAAGCTGCCGAACGTGGCGTTGCTCACCGCGTCAAGCATAGGGCGACAAAATTTCAGTTGCCGCCGCCTTTAGCGGCCTCCGACCGTCCCGCCATGCCGGCGGTCTATGCCGCCATCGCCCAGGACGAGCCGCGCAATGACTTGATTTTCGACGATGTGCTCAAAGCGCTTGAGGCGAAACGCTCGCCGCTCGTGCT